>CAZXZS010000012.1:0-1005 GCA_964645655.1 uncultured Gammaproteobacteria bacterium | reverse complement strand
GACACGATTCAGGGGAGCGGCGAAGGCCCGGATGCCATTGGCGGGCCAGCACCGCCGAAAGTTTCCGGCCCTAATCCGTTCAAGTCGACCGAAGTATCGCCGAATCTTGGCACGGTAAAGTTCAACGGCCAAGAGCGGCCGGTTGTTCGTATTCCCGGCGTTCCGTTCGAGGCGCACGGCGTAAAGAACGACGACGGTTCGTATTCGATTCTCCAAGATTCCGGCAAAGGCGATAACACGCTGATTGAGTCGATGAGAATTCCAGCCGCCGCAGCCGCTCGAGGATTGAACGGCCAAGGTGCCGACATGGCCGGCAAGGGTAAGAAGCCGTTTCAAAATCCAATTGCCGCTGAAGGCGTAACACCGCTCCCCAATCATCGACCAGGCGAAGACGACGGGCCCGTTCCGATTCCAAACCACAATCCCAACGACAAGGCGGACGTGCTGCCGTTGAAATACAAATTCGACGGACACGAGCTTCCTGTCGAAAAGCATGTTCCGTCGCAAGACGGGAAAACGACACCGATTATCACCGCCAAGGTTCACGGGAAAAGTATTGCCACCACTCCGCACGGCAACGCTCTGATGATTCTTTCTCAGAACGCCAAAGGCGAGTACCGCACGCTTGCGAAAATGATGTCGCCCAACGGCGGCACGTTCGAAGACCCCATCTATGCGCCAGACGAAGAAACGTGGGGCGATCTAGAGCGAGTCGTGCCCGTCGGAACGTGGATCATCGACAAGCAGGGGCAGCGACGGAAACTTGAGCCGCCGGGACCATCACGGTAGGGGGTGATGCGTGCATTCAGGCAAACTGTCCATTCTTACAGTTGCCGTGTGCGCTACGCGCGCGCCAGGTGATGAGTTTGGCGCGCGCTACATGAAAACGCCGCGCGAACTAATAGCGCGGACATCGGCGCGAATTAGTCCGCGCGAAAAGCACTCCCATACTTTTCGCTGCAATTACGTGCTTTTGCCTGCAAATCGCGCGAACAAATAGCGCGA
>CAZXZS010000011.1:0-1031 GCA_964645655.1 uncultured Gammaproteobacteria bacterium | reverse complement strand
CTTTAGCTTTTAGATTGGATTCTGGAATATCTAAAAATATACTTTGATTTTGCGCAACACTACTGCATAAGCCCTGAAAAAGCGCCATCGCCACTTCTTGCTTGTCAGCAAAAAGCGGACCTATTTTATACCCATTAGAGCATTTACGAATTACGCCATAGCCTTGTATCTCATTATTCACCAGATAAGCAAAAGACTTCGCATGTGGAGCCAGTAGCCAAGCCGTTAAAAATTTATCACGTTTCGCTGGAAAAAAATCTGCATCATAAGTCAAAATCATTTGTAAATTAAGCAAACCTACCATTTTAAGATTGGTATCATTATAATTGCGAATAGCATTTTTGGTTAATGAATAGCGAATATTACGCTGTTCCAGTTTAAAACCTGATTTTACATAATTAGCTTGCTGCTCCACTACCCCATCCAGTCCACATGCTGCGCCTGCAGAATAATTTAGAGCATGCTGCCAAATTTTGTACCCCAAACCTAAGCCACGAAATTCAGGCTTCACGATATACAAACCAAGAAAACTAAACTCAGAACTATATCTAACATTGGAAATAGCTGCCACAGGAGCGCCATTTAAATATCCGATAAAAAAGCCACTAGGGTCAGCTTTCTGGAAAGTTGAAGCATCATCCAGACCAGGATTCCACCCTTCAATTCTCGCCCATTCAAGCATAATACGAATTTCATCTAAATCCGCTGTTTTGATTTGATACTCCATGACTATCACTTTCAATTTATCATTAATACGACTGTTTTGGCTATTTTCTAAAATCTATAACAATTAAGCGTGTACCATACCTATACTGAATATTACCATACGCAGAATTTATATATTACTCCATCTTAATTCTTCATACTTACTCAAGACTAATCGTGGTTTTCATTACAAAATAAAAACCCATGCTAACCAACCCAAAGTTTATCCAGTATAATAACGTATTAACTTCACTCTCCATGCCGAACGGAACAAAAGAGTATACTTAAATTTTAAATATAGAGGGAATTAAATTGAAACGAGGGAG
>CAZXZS010000010.1:0-1047 GCA_964645655.1 uncultured Gammaproteobacteria bacterium | reverse complement strand
TTCCCGCAGGCTCTGGGCTTATTGGTACTTATTTTAATAATGGTTTTTTTAAATGCTATATTACTTGGACAGCAATCATACTACCTGACAATACACCGATTAGCAGCGCCAAAGGTGTAGCTATATCAGGCTGCCATTCACGTGCTGAACTTGCCGAATCACAAATCATCACTGCAAAATGGAATTGAGAAATACTGGCTATAAATTGTAACAATCTAAACTTTATTTAAGCTCCGCAACTTGACTGACAGTTTTTAATAAGCTCTTGAAACTGTCAGCTTCATATGCAAATATATCACATGTTTAATCGTAAAATTAACATTTAGCAGATACTACCATCACCTGACTAAACCTTAATTTTTTAATGATCTAAATATAACTCTGAAAAATCCCCAATAACTTTAGCTCTAAGACTTGCTAAATGAGACGATACCGTCTTTGGTGCAACTAACATCTGTTCCGCAACTGCTTTTACCGTATGATAGCGCTGCCTGTATAGCAAAGTTTTTATTTCTGCATCGGTTGGTAATTCATAAAATAAATCTTCCGCTTTAACATAGCTAATGAATTTCTGAATTGATAATTTGCTGTGTTTATATAAATGCTGATATAAGCGATATAATTCAATTAAGTTAAGCCGGTTAGTAACCTGCTCACTCATCGTTAATATCCATGTTACTTTATTTAAGGCATTACGTAATGGTAATTTTTTCATATTATGAATTGCCACAAAGCCATTAGGCAGCAAAGATATTTGCCGATCATTAATAATTTCAGCTTGTTGAAATTTAAGCTGCTCATCAAACATCACTATTTTACTAGCTAAGCTTCCCCAGTTTAGACGCATGTGTTGGTCAATATCCAGAACTGTCAAGCCGATTAATTCTTGAACATTCGAAACGCCTATATTTGTAGCATTAGTTTGATTACTAAAGAAGTATTTGCCTGAACTTAACTCTTTTAAATGCGCAGAACCATTAAAGCTATTGATTAAGCGCTCAGCAAAATCTAAGGTAATGAGATGATTTCCTCTTTGCATTATATTCT
>CAZXZS010000009.1:0-1117 GCA_964645655.1 uncultured Gammaproteobacteria bacterium | reverse complement strand
CCACAGGTGGAACAGCATCGGCATCAATTTGTTGTCCATCCCCACTTGAATTACCACCACCATTACAGGCAGCAAGTATGAATGTACTTATAACAGCAAAGCTGATTAATTTAAGTTTGTTGTTCATTTTAAGAGCTCCTTCAAGGTAAAAATAAAATGTATATCTCACAAATTGAATTGTAACAAATAGAAAACACTTTTGGTTTCCCATTTTTGCAAAATCACTTCCCATTTTTGCAAAATCACTTCCCATTTTTGCAAACAAGCATCATTCCTCTTAATAAAATTAATTATTACAGTACATTAATCCAAAATCTGTAATTTAAGATGTATTAATTGTCTTAAAAGCAGGTCTGCTTTTTTGCAACATTCCCCACAGCGTTGATAAACCATCAATTTATTTTTTTGGATGTATGCAGGTAACCTAAACAGAACTCACCTAGCCAATAATTTTCAATTAGTGCAGCACGCTCTATTAATTATTTGTAAATTAAATCATAAAGTTATTACCGCTACAACATACTTTTTTACTCTCATTATCAAAGTAATTGTCTAGCTCTTTAACTATAATTGACTATAAACATTAAAATCATTGAATTAGAGACTCTCAAAGATCATATAATACCAATTGAAATATATTTAAGGGTTAACTATAATAAATGTCCTAAGTAAAATATTATGAACTAGGATAGCTCCATGGCAAGAGCATTACATTTACCAGAAGATTTTAAAACATATGATTTTTTGTCAATGATAAGCAGAGAATCAAATGGACGTAAAAGCATTCGTTTGTTAGCAATGCACCATTTACAATTAGGTAAATCACTAGTAGATGTAGCAGAAATAGTTGGTGTACATTGCAAAACTGTGCAAGTTTGGCTCAGTAAATTTCGTAAACTAGGTCTTTCAAGTGTTGACGATGCACCACGTTGTGGAGCAGCAAAGAAAATAACTGGTCTGCAGAAAAGTGGTTGTCGGAAACAATACAAAGTTTAAGCGAAGCTAAAGAAGGTGGTTATATCACGGGCTACCAATTACAAGATTTATTGCAGGAGAAATATGGTATATAGTTATCCTATAAATAGCTGAGCGATAGATTGTTCAATAGCTAAACTTA
>CAZXZS010000008.1:0-1231 GCA_964645655.1 uncultured Gammaproteobacteria bacterium | reverse complement strand
CTGAAATTATAGGTAAGAATTTTTGTCTATATCCAGACTTTACTCTTCGTAAAAATTTGTATATACCATGGCATAATGATACTCCATACCTTACTGATAATGAAAGACTTGAGTCAACGGAAGCAAATATGGTACAAGCATCCGTTTATTTACAAGATAACACCTTAGATAACGGTGGTGGGCTAGATGTAATTTTGGGTAGTCATCACAATAAGCCTAAGGATGAAATTAACTTTTTATCTTCACAGATGATGGCATCAAAGGCTGGTAGTTTAGTTTTATGGGACAGTCGAATATGGCACAAAAGCCGAGAGCAGACTCATGCGTCATTACAAATACCTAAACTAGCTATCCAATGGACAGTTTCACGTAATACAAAGTTCTCTAATCATTTTCTAAGCTATTTAAAAGATCGTATTCTCTCCCGTAGGCAACACGTCATAGACATAAACAGCACGAGAGAAATTAATTATCTTAATTCTATCTTAAAATTAAACTATCCCAGCTCTTTTAGTAAATCACACCTTGATGTTATAGAAAAAAATCAACTTAATATGCTAACTTATAATTTCTAGGAATAATCATGACTTTTGCAGATCAATTAATAAACTCCTTAGCTCGTGACGTAGGACATATTTTTTCCGTACCAGGTCGAACAGTTTTTCCATTCCTCAGAAGCGTAAGTCAATCGCCACTACAAGATATAATTTGTGCAAGTGAGACTGGCGCTGGTTTCATGGCAGAAGGGTATGCTAAAGCAAGCAATAAATACGGAGTGGCAATAATAGTTGCTGGTGTAGGCTTTAGTAATATCTTCCCATCAATAACCAATGCTTACTATGATAATACAAAAGTATTATTTATAGTTGGTACCGCTGAGATTTTTCATGGTGGTAGGAATATTTTTCAAGACAGTAGTGTTCACCAGTTAAATAATCATAATATTTCATCTGCTCTCACTTCATATTCATGCCTGATGAATACTAGCGACCATATGAATCACTACAGTAACTCAATGTTTAATCTCAAACACAAATCAATGCCTGTTTTGATGAATATACCTATTGATGTTCAAACTAGTAAAGTAAGTGAACTACCTAAGGTTAAAAATGTAAACCATAGTCTACTCAATCAAGATGCGCTGAAACACATTATTGATACTCTGCAGAAATATAGGGTAATACCCCCTAAAAAAAGTGCTATTGATAAGTAGAGAGATTTACAATATCGA
>CAZXZS010000007.1:0-1292 GCA_964645655.1 uncultured Gammaproteobacteria bacterium | reverse complement strand
AGAAAGCTGATTTTAGTCTTGATCAACTACAACAAATAGTGAAAAATGCAGTTTACAATGACTCAAGTCCGGGAACAATATTTTTTTCCCTTCCTCCTGGGGTTGGAATTAATCACGTATCCAAGCATATCCATAGATTTACCCGCGCGAACCCTAATATCCAACTTAATATTAGCTACCAAAGCAAAGAGCCAGAGCTAGTCAAGGACAACATCGATGTGGCACTGATTTTTTACCCATCAGAGAAACATGTCAATCAAAAAATCAAAAAAATTGCCGCATTTAAAGTAAAGCTTTGCTGCACAACAACCTATGTACAAAAATACGGTATACCACAAACGCCAAATGATTTAATTAATCATCAATGCGTAGGACGATTAACTGACAATCTAATCGTAAGAAAAGCAATAACATTTACTCACCAGACAACAGGTGAAATTATCAATGCTGAGATGCCTAATAATATAACAACTAACAATCTAATGAACAATGTTGAGCTAATTAAATCAAATGAAATGATTGCCGCGGTTTGGGAAAAAACTTCTTTACCCAATGAAAGCAATTTTGTGCAGGTACTTGCAGAATATGAAGTGGAACCAGTCTACCTATACCTATTAAAACACCCTTATCGTCAGGACAAGAGCATTGATTTACTAGCCACGTTTATTGAAAAAATCTTTAAAGATGATGATCAACAAAGTGCTAATTAAATGTCACCTTGAATAATTGCTGATTATTAAGAATCAGTTTAGGTACTCTATTAATTAAACCTAAATAAAATACTTGTGAAATGAGCTTATTCCTTGAATCCGCATCTACTTTAGGAAAAAGCTTTCGGGTAATAAATTTGGATATTCCAGCACGTGATAAAAATACACCGACTAATTGTAAGATTTCTGAAATTTCTTTATCAACTTTACCAATTACAATCAAAAATAGAACCAACTCCTCCAACTCTGAAAAGATAAGCTCACTAGATTTAGTTTCGTCAACAAGCACTGCAGATGCATTTTCTAATTTATTAGAGAATACGCTAAAGTCAAAGTTAAGAACAGTATCGCTAAGAGTTGTGTCAAGGAGTAATCCAGAAATTTCATTATTTATAACAATAGGTTTTACTTTATTCTTAGCGATTATTAGTTTATCCCCTGATTTAATATAAGTTGAGTAATTAGCCTCAGGAACCTCACCACTTAACACTTTCGCATTTAGACTAAAATACTCTGCAGATAAATGTTTTACTGGGGAGTTAATGTTATTAAGCCTCTTATCAATTACCTCCGTTGAATTTA
>CAZXZS010000006.1:0-1487 GCA_964645655.1 uncultured Gammaproteobacteria bacterium | reverse complement strand
TAGCGATAAAAAAAGCCTCTGTTGTAAAAATACAAAGAGGCTAAATTATTTTTGGGAGTTGATTTACTCAGGACGCATATGTGGGAAAAATATCACATCACGGATTGATGCCGAATCAGTCAGCAACATTACCAAGCGATCAATACCAATTCCAAGTCCGCCAGTTGGTGGCATTGCATATTCCAGCGCACGAATATAATCTGAATCATAATGCATTGCTTCTTCATCACCAGCGTCTTTTTGCTCCACTTGTTGCTTAAAGCGTGCAGCCTGATCTTCTGGATCGTTCAACTCCGAATAGCCATTGGCTAATTCACGACCAACCACAAATAATTCAAAACGCTCTGTAATTCCAGGGTTAGTGTCAGATTGACGTGCTAATGGCGAAGTTTCAATTGGATGATCCATGATGAAAGTTGGATTCCAAAGCAGATGCTCAGTATTCTCTTCGAATAGCAATAGTTGTAATACAGCCAATGAGTCAGTTTGCGGTGCTTTACGAGTTAGTTTTTTTATCTCATCAATTAAGAATTTAACATCGTTAACTTGCTCACTGGTAATTTGTGGATTATATTTTAAGATTGCCTCAACGATAGTTAAGCGATCAAATGGCTGTTCCAAATCAACAGTTTTACCTTGGTAATCAAATACCAATTTACCCACCGATACCATCGCAGTTTCACGCACGATTTGCTCAGTAATTTCCATCATGCGTTTATAATCCGCATAGCTTTCATAGAGTTCAATCATAGTGAATTCTGGATTGTGACGCGCTGATAAGCCTTCATTCCGGAAATTGCGATTAATTTCAAACACCCGATTCATACCACCAACGATAAGACGTTTTAGGTAAAGTTCGGGAGCAACTCGCAAAAATAATGCCATATCCAAAGCATTATGATGAGTTACGAATGGTTTAGCAGTTGCACCACCTGGAATTGGGTGCATCATCGGCGTTTCAACCTCTAAGTAGTCTTGACGAACCAAAGTTTCGCGAATAGTTTGAATAATTGCCGAACGTTTAATAAATACATTTTTAGATTCATCGTTCATGAATAAATCCAAATAACGTTGACGATAACGTTGTTCCTGATCGCTTAAACCATGAAATTTTTCTGGCAGTGGACGGATATTTTTACTAATCAAGCGAACTTCTTTGGCATCAATACTTAGTTCACCGGTTTTAGTTTTCATCAAACTACCGCTAATGCCAAGAATGTCGCCACTATCAGAATGTTTAAACGCTTCATAAGCTTCTTCACCAATATTTTCTTTACTAATATAGGCTTGGATACGACCTTTGGCATCGGCAATGGTTGCAAAAGATGCTTTACCCATTACGCGTTTTAACATCATACGTCCAGCAACTACCGCACTGGTATCCATTGTTGCTAATTCCTCTTTGCTAAAACTATCATATTTTTGATGAAGCAAAGCGGAATAGTCTTTAGGTTTAAAATCATTAGGAAATGGATTTCCTTGTTCAC
>CAZXZS010000005.1:0-2636 GCA_964645655.1 uncultured Gammaproteobacteria bacterium | reverse complement strand
CGTGTCAAAATAGGTTCAGTCCATGATCTTATAATGTTTTTTATTCCGCCAATTATCAAGTCATCTTTTTTAAGTGATATATTTTGATTTTTACTATACAGTAGTGAACCAATAACAAAAAATAATCCGTAATATGATGTATCAATTGGATTTTCAATGTTTATAGATTTTAATACACATGTTAATTTGTCTACTATACCACCAACGCTATAATCCCACGTAAAGCCTGATTTATCTAATCTTAAATTTCCGTGGCTGTCGATAGTAAGATCATGGTTGGTTCGGTAGTTATTTCTTTTTCTGATGGTATCAAAATATTCATAAAGAAAGAGAAAATTAAATTCATTATCAGAGAAATTAATATCTAATATTTCAATTTCATGTAGTAATTTCAAGATGTTATTGTGATTGGTTCCAAAAATAGGATAGTATGGGGAATCAAGTCTTGATAACCCTAAATAAAATAATAAAGAGGTAGAAAACTCTTTATTATTGTTATAATTTATAAAAGCATTAATTAATCTACTGAATTGCTCTGGATCGCTTGGTAGCAGCTTTGCAAGGCAATAAATGACAGAATTAATTGCTGCGTCATATAAATTAGCTGCATGTTCTGTTGAGAATATAAAAGTTTCATATTTTTGCTGTAAAAATAAAGCAAGCCTTTTTTCTAGATCTAAAATAAATCTCATAAAATCATCAAAATTTGTTTCGTTTAATAATAAGCCTGTACTACTAAGTTCCTTTAAATGAGGATTATATGCTTGTCTTGATGTATTAAATTCACCTAAATTTGCTTCAATATAGTCAATTAAAGAAGAGCCATTATTTACTCGGTAGTTGTATTCAGAAAATATGTGTTCTAATTTATCTTCGTAGTCAATATTAAAATCTACTTCGCCGTTTTCAATTGTACTGGGATATACACGTGAGTCATCATAATAGCGCAATGAAATATGATCAAGCTCTGAAGTAAATATATTTTTATTTGCTTCAGAGATTATTTGAGTTTTTAATTTAGTATCACCGAATAAAGAGCATCCATACAACGCTTGAATAGCTTTCTCAAAATCAAGCAATAAGCTATATATTATCCTATTTTGTTGTATTGACTCGATATCTAAAGGAAGGTCTATTAAGTTAACCTGATATCTATAATCAAAAAACACTATGATTGTAGTAATGTCAACTTTAAATTGGTAATCTTGTTTAACTATATTAAAATCTGATATTAAAGCATTAGATATACCATATTCGCTAGTCGATAAGAAAGAGATGAACCGCTCCAAGTCTCTAAATGAAAGCAAGTTTTCATTGATTACTATGAGTATTTCTGAGCTTGGGATCAGTTTCTTATCTGGTAAGAATGGGTTTGAAAAAATATTTGAGTTAGTTAGCCCTTCACCAGTGGTTACTATCTTTTCCTTTCTCCTGCAATTATAAATCTTGGAGTGTAGCGCATGCAAGAAATCAGGTTTATATATTTTATATCCATTATGGATATATTTTTGAAGATAAAAATCTACGTCGGCAATATCTGATTTACTTAATATATTACGTACTGAATTGAGGTTGTAAAATAGAAAAAATTTATGCTGTATTTTTATTGAATCTAAAATTACATGCAAAATTAGAACTTCATTAAGTAATAGTTGAAGTGACTTTGCATCTATCCGGTCAAGCTCATCCACAAAAATGAATAATGGAGCGTCCTTAAATTCCGAGGTGTCTAGATTTTTTAATATTTGTACATGAGATTTTCTTGGTAATAAGCTGGAAAATATTTCAACTAATTCATTTCTAAAGCCAAAAATTAATAAAGCAAAAAGTAGTAAAACAAGCAATATGCAATTTGTATTAAATTTCTCAATAATACTTTCATCCATATAATGCCAGATTAGAGCAATAGTTGCCGATAAAATTCCAATTACACCTAAGTTACCTGTTATATAAGAAGCATTAGGATTCTCTTTTTTTAGAATTGCACAAGCATATAATTTTAATCTATTACAATATGTTAATTTTGTTCCAATTTCAGTATAAAATTGAGATGTTATTTGCCCAGCTTCTTCATATTGGAGTGCATTATACTCAATGCATATGCTTTTATTTATATTGCTTTTTATACGCTCAATGAGATATTTTTTTGTTGTAGATTTGCCTACTCCAAATTCACCTTGAATAGAAGTAATTGTATTACTTTCTATATCTTTTACATGCTTTTCATAAATTGACTTAGCATTTGACGATGAAATTATATTGTCTGTAGTCATATGGCAAGAAGCCTAGGTGAAGTGTTGAGTATTTTCATGTTTTAGGAGCAATGGTGAGAGTAAACATCGTTTTGCAAAATAACATTGCTAGTTTTTCAAAATATGTGCCTTTTTCGCGTTGGGTTTCTGGATTGTCGCGGTAGGTTGATAATAGCGGCTGAAATAGTATAGTCATCTTGGGGTTTTCAAATAGATAATAATATCTTATTTTACCATATTATACAGTTAGAGCATTAGCTTATCCATACTGCAATTATTTGGTTTGATAGGCGTTAAGCACTGTTCTAGGCATGTTATCTCTATGGGATTACTAATCGGAAAGATGCTTATCAGTTCGTGTTAAGATGTAGTCTTGAGAATGTG
>CAZXZS010000004.1:0-7300 GCA_964645655.1 uncultured Gammaproteobacteria bacterium | reverse complement strand
CAAATTTGGCCAATTTGTTTCCTAATTACTGGTACAGCTTTTGGGGCGCATTATAATCAAAAAGCTGTTCGCTTATTTGGACAGGAAGATGTATGGAATACCTGGGCGATTGCAAATATCAATATGATTTTGCATGGTTTGGATGCCCGTATTGAAAAAGGCGATACTTTATTAGACCCAAAATTTAAAGAAGAAGATAATGAACTTTCCATTCGGACTTTTGACTTGGTAATGGCTAATTTCCCATTTTCGCAAGAAAACTGGTGGAAAAATGGCGAACCTAAAAGAGATAAAAAAGGAAAGGTTGTAAATAAAAAAGACGGCTCACCTCAATTGGAATATCCAAAAGACGGAATGACAGACCCCTATGAACGTTTGGTTTACGGACAACCACCATTCTCAAATGGTGATTTTGCCTTTTTACAGCACATTGTTGCATCGCTAAAAGACGATGGCAAAGCTGGTGTAGTTTGTCCGCAAGGTGTATTGTTTCGTGGGCAACCCGAAAAGACCGAAGAAGAATACGGACAAAACCGTAAAGCCGATGATGAGTATTTAATCCGCAGAGGATTTTTGCAAGGTAACGTTGACCACAACGGCCAGTTTACCGAAATGCACAATATTATTGATGCCATTGTAGTTTTGCCGGGCAATTTATTTTATGGAACCACTATTCCAGGTGCTATTCTTTTTATAAACAAAAACAAACCCGAAGCTCGAAAAGACAAAGTTTTAATGGTATATGCCGCCAAAGAAGGCTGGTATAAAGAAGAAGCCAACATGAACACTTTGCAGCCTCATGATATGTTGCGTATTTCTACCATTTTGGAAAGTTGGGGCGAATTGGAAATAGCCCAAACGTGGATTGATTCTCAAAAAGTTCGATTGAAAACGCTGATACAAGAGGATTTAGATTTTAAGCTTTTGGAGATTGAAGAATACTATGCAGAAGATATTGAACTTCAAACTGAAAAATTAGAAAAAGCCCAAAAAGTAGTTGACGACAAAAAAGCCAAGGGCGAAAAACCAACAGCAAGCCAAAAAAAGGCAGTTGAAACAGCACAAAAGGCATTAGATAAATCCACCAATGAAAAAGAAAGTAAAATATCCACAGCCCACGAGCATGCCGAAAAGGAACGCCACGCAATTGATTCGGTTGAACAAGAGCTTATTGCAATGTTACAAAACCACGAACTACGAAAACGCTATTTTGCTATTGCCGATATGAAAGAACTGGAGGAAAATGAGTTTAACCTAAACATACCTCGCTATGTAGACACCTTTGAGCCCGAAGAAGAAATTGACCTGAAACAAGCCATTGCCGAGTTTAAAGCAACTTTGGGTAAAGAAACGGCTTTGGATAAGTCTATTGATGAACTTTTAAAGATGGTTTTTTAGTTGTGAATTATAAATTATTAAAGGTGTTGGGATAGTATGGAAAGAATTTCGAAATTAATGAATGAATTTTATTTCCACGAAAAGTTTGGTGAAGTTCCTCTAGGATGGGAGGTAAAAAGCATCGATAAATGTTTTGACTTCTTCCCGACAGCATCCTTTTCTCGTGCCGTTTTGACAGAAAATGGAGAATGTGGTTATATCCATTATGGAGACATACATACAAAATTTCATCGGTTTTTAGACTTGGATAAATGTAAAGTACCATATGTATCAAGTGAAATGGCAAATAGGTTCACAAAGCTAAAAGAAGGAGACCTAATTATCTCAGATGCATCAGAAGATTATGAAGGTGTTGGAAAAAGTGTTGAAGTATTAAACGCTAAGAACAAAAGTATTATATCAGGATTGCACACATTACACCTTCGACCAAAAGAAGGTGAATTCATTATAGGTTTTCCGGGATATCTTCTAAATCATAATAAAGTAAGGCTCCATATTCTACGAAGTGCAACGGGAATAAAGGTTTATAGTGTTTCTAAGAGTGCGCTTAAAAGAGTACTACTTCCCAAACCACCCAAACCTGAACAAACCGCCATTGTCACCATTCTATCCAAAGTAGATGAAGCCATAGAAGCCACTCAAAACAGTATAAAGGCAGCCGAAAAATTAAAAAAAGCCATGATGCAAAACCTGCTAACAGGCAAACTAAAACCTGATGGCACTTGGCGTACCGATGATGAGTTTTATGTGGATGAAAAGTTTGGAAAAGTTCCTGTTGGCTGGGAGGTTGCAAGAGTAAAGGACTATGGTTTTGTTCAAACTGGTAAAACCCCACCAACAGCTGAATCAAATGTTTTTTCAGAAATTGAAAATGAATCTCGCTATCCTTTTATAACACCAGGTGATTTGGGTGAATCCAAATTTGTTTCTACTTCTGAAAGATTTGTTACAGAGAAAGGAATTAGATATAGCTACAAACTTCCTATTAATTCTATTTGTATAGTTTGTATTGGTTCAACAATAGGTAAAATTGGTATCACAAAAACTGAGGCTTGCACAAATCAACAAATAAATGCTCTCATTGCAAATGAGAATAATTCAGGCGAATTCTTTTTTTATATGATGGAGTATAGAAAACCTCATTTTAAAGAAATTGCAGGAATAAATGCAACACCTCAAATAAACAAAAGTGGATTTAATAAATACAAACTTCTTCGACCAAAGGAAAAATCTGAACAAGAAGAAATTGTATCGCAACTTAATTCATTTGATGAAGAAAATATCACAAAACAAAGCAAAATCCACACACTGCAACGCCTAAAAAAATCCTTAATGCAAAATTTGCTAACCGGAAAATTACGGCTTGATGTAGAAAAAGTGAATAAATTATTAAGCGAGCAAGCCTTATGAATAGCCCTGTTGGTTTAGATAGCCTTTTTAAAGAGAAAATTTTTCGTATTCCAGATTATCAACGTGGTTATGCATGGCAAAAATCGCAGTATAAAGATTTTTGGGAGGATTTAATTAATCTTCAACCAAAGAAATCACACTATACAGGTGTTATCACTTTGACCGAAATCCCAGCAAGCAAGATTAATGAAGATAGTAAAGAGTACTGGCTTGTTGATGACCATTCATACAAGGTTTACCATATTGTTGATGGTCAGCAACGGTTAACAACATGCATTATTTTTTTACAAAGTTTGGTTGAGTTTCTAAGAAAACTTCCTGATAATGAAGGTAAAAATGATGATGAGATCTATATAACCGATAGTCTTACTTTAAATGCAATTATCGAAAAATTCATTTATAAACAAAAACCATCGGGTGATAAATTCTTAACTTATAAATTTGGTTATACGGTCGATAACCCAAGTTACGACTATATGCGTTATCGCATATTTAATGAATCCAACGCAGGCAAAATAGAAGAAACATTTTATACTTTAAACCTAAAAAATGCGAAAGCCTATTTTATCGGTCAATTATCAGCCTTGCATGAAGATGAAGGTATGGAAGGCATTCAGGAAATCTATAAAAAGTTAACCAAGAGCTTTCTTTTTAATGAGTATGATATTAAAGATGAATTTGATGTATTTGTGGCTTTTGAAACCATGAACAACAGAGGTAAAAATTTATCAAAACTGGAGCTCTTAAAAAACCGTTTAATTTATTTAACTACATTATATCCCGACAATGAATTAGATGCCGCTTCTCGAAAAAGTCTGCGTGATGATATAAACGATGCTTGGAAACAAGTTTATTATCAACTGGGGCGTAATGAAAAACGACCATTAAACGATGATGACTTTTTAAAAGCACATTTGGTAATGACATTTATGTATTCTCGTAAAAAAGGCGATGATTACATTAATTTCTTACTCAACGATTTTTTTACGCCTAAAAATATCCACATAAAAATAGAGCGCGAAGTTTTTATTGAACAACCAGAAGAAATACAAACTGATTTTGATTTTGTGGATGATTCAGATGAAAATGGAGAAGAAGAATTAACAAAAGTAATAAGTATCTCGGCTTTAGAGCCAACAAGAATCAGAGACTATGTACATAGTTTAAAAGCATCTGCTGTTCACTGGTTTAACTCACATCATCCATTTCTTGCAACTGATAATGAGTTGTCAAATGATGAACGAATGTGGCTTGACAAACTAAACCGCATTGGATTGGGATATTTCCGCCCTTTGGTAATGTCAATTTTAAAAAACCAATCAAAAAATAATGAACGTCTTGAAGTATTTAAACGAATAGAACGGTTTATTTTTATTTGTTTTCAACTAAGTCAGGCAAGACGAAATTATGGCGATAGTGAGTTTTATAATGCAGCTCGTGAATTAGACCAAAAAACACTGAATTTACAAGGTATCATTAAGAAACTTTCGAATAAAGAATCATACTCTTTTAACGAGGACAAAAGCTTCAAAATTAAATACTTCTCTGATTACATGTATAAGAAATTCAATATTGGTGCAAGAGCTGGGTATTATCATTGGCATGGCTTAAGATATTTTCTTTATGAGTATGAACTCGAAAAAATGAAAATTTCTGGGCAAGCAAAAGTTGATTGGCAACTGTTTGTTAAAAATGAAAAGGATAAAATTTCAATTGAGCATATATTTCCTCAAACTCCTACTCCATATTGGGAGACTGCTTTTAATGATGTACCAAAAGACAAATGGCATATTTATAGTGGAGCTTTAGGTAATCTATTACTACTATCATCCTCAATAAACTCATCATTACAAAATGATTCATACCCCGAAAAGTTAGAGCCAAAATTTGATTTTAATAGTGAAACATTGCGAAAGGGTTATAAAGATGGCTCGCACTCAGAAATCGAAGTCTCCTTAAGATATAAAGATACATGGACAAAAAAGGAAATTATGAATAGAGGAATAGACCTGTTAAAGTTTATGGAAACTCGATGGGATATCAATTTAGGCGATGAAAATAGCAAAAAAACACTTTTGCAAATAGAATTAGAAACAGAGGAATAATATGGGGCATCTATCAGAACTAAAAGGCGTTGAAAAACCAGTAACCGAATGGTTAAGTAAAATGGGCTGGACATTTAAGAGCAACGACGATCTGAAAAAATACGAACGTGCTTTTTCTAAACCAATTATTGAGCAAATTTTAATCGAAAAAACATCTAAAATCAATGCCATATCTGAAGATATTGCCCGCCATGCAGTTGAATTACTATTGCAAAACCTGAATAATCCTATTCCAATTTTAGGTAACGAAGCATTTTTAGACAAACTGGTTTCGGGCGTTACCATTTCTATAAAAAACAATGATATCGATGTTCATTTTATCGACTTTGAAAACATTTGGGAAAATGATTTTACTGTAACCAATCAATATTGGGTACAAGGTTACAAAATGGTAAAAACCGATATTGTCCTATTGGTTAATGGTATTCCATTGGTACCCGTCGAAGCCAAACAAAGAGCCAGAAAAGGTACAAACTGGATCGAAGGCGTTCGTCAGTTTTCAACCTACGACCAGAGAGCCGACAAACTATTTATGTGTCATACTTTTGGTGTTGCTTGTAATGGAAGAATTACCAAATACGGAATACCAGGCACATCATCTTCTTATTTTAACGAATGGAAAAACACGCTGCTTGATGTTTCGCAACCCAATCCAATTCTTGAACCCACAAATGACCTTTGCCCAACTTATCAAGATAAAAAAGACGGACTTTGGAATTTTGATGTTGCCCGTCTGCCAAACGGTGAAGTTTTAGAACGGATGAAACTCGGAATCATTGGCTTGCTTCAACCAGCAAGGGTATTGGATATACTTCAACACTTTATAGTTTTTGAACGTACAGAAGGTAAAATCATAAAAAAAGTAGCTCGTTACCAACAATTGCGAGCAGCCAATAAAATTGCCGACAGGGTTATTAATGGCGATTTAAACCAAGGAGTAATTTGGCATACACAAGGTTCTGGGAAAAGTTTAACAATGCTTTATACCGCTTACAAACTTCGCCAAAGTAAGGAGTTAAAAGATCCGACTATTTATATTGTTGTTGACCGCAAAGATTTGCGGGAACAAATTGGTGGAACTTTTGACGATTGCGAATTTCCAAATGCAAGAGCAGTCAATAATATTGGCGATTTAAAACACATTATCAAAACAGCACCATCAGGCGTATTTATCACAACAGTACAGAAATTTGATGAACTTGGCGACCGCAAAGATTTGCGGGATAATGTAATTGTATTGATAGATGAAGCCCACCGAACCCAATACGGCGATTATCAAATGGAATTGCGGACAGTGCTGCCAAATGCTAAACGTTTTGCATTTACAGGAACACCCATACCAAAAACACATCAGGAGTTTGGAATTGTTGACCAAGAAAAAGGTAAACACGAATATTATTTAGACCGTTACAGTATTCAAAATGCCATTGATGACGGAGCAACTAAACCCATTCGTTACACTTTTGGACCTATTGAATGGTTTCTCGATAAAGAAAAACTAAAAGCAGGTTACGAAGAAATTACAGCAGAACTAAACGAAGATGAAAGGCGTTTGGTTGAGCGAAGGGTACAACCGTGGAAAACCTTTTTAAAGCATCCTGAACGAATTGAAACGCTTGCCAAAGATATTGCAACCGATTTTAGGGAGATGCTCGAACCGCAAGGTTATAAAGCACAAATTGTAGCTTGTGATAAAGAGGCTTGTGTTCTGTATTACAAAGAACTTTTAAACTATTTCGACCGCTCGGAAATTGCCATTATATTCTCAACAGGTAATTACGAAGAAGGAGAGAAATATGAACTTTACAAAGACCATTACAAAGAGGATGCGGAACGCAAAAAACTGATAAAACAGTTTAAACGCCGTATTACAGAAGAAGAACAGAAAATGGGCAACAACCTAAAAGTTCTAATCGTTTGTAATATGTTGTTGACTGGCTTTGATGCACCCATTGAGCAAACCATGTATTTGGATAGTCCGTTGCGTGACCACAATCTATTACAAGCCGTTGCACGGACGAATCGCCCTTATGATGACAAAGTAAGCAAACTTTCAAAGGAATTTGGTCGAATTATTGATTATGTTGGAGTTTTTCAAAACTACAAAGAAGCTCTTAATTATGACCCCGAAGATATCGGCGAATTTGAAGATATTGAAAGCTTAGTAAAAACATTCCCAAAAGTTTTAGACAATGCATTTGAACCATTTAAAGCTATTCAATTAGAAGATAGTTACGAATGCACAATGGAAATTGTAAGGAAGCTTACTGAAATAGACCACGGTAAATTTGAAAACGATTTTAGGGAAGTCGTTCAACTTTGGGAAGCTATTTGCATCGTATCTAAAAACCTAGACACCTTTGTTTAAGACATTGCTACCATTAGCC
>CAZXZS010000003.1:0-284996 GCA_964645655.1 uncultured Gammaproteobacteria bacterium | reverse complement strand
GAATTTCGCTACCTTAGGACGATTATAGTTATCGCCGGCGTTCATCAGCGCTTAGCTTCAAAGCTGCCGATCCGAAGATCATGACTTCTCCGCTTGACGTTCTGACACTGGCCAGGCATCACTTCCTATACATCACCTTGCGGTTTAGCAGGAAGCTGTGTTTTTGGTAAACAGTCGGAAAGCGTCTTTTGTTGAAGGCTATATTGCTATAGCCAGGCCTTATCCCGAAGTTACGGCCGTTGTATTGCCGAGTTCCTAAACATGGGTTCTCTCGTACACCTTGGCACACGTATGCCCACTCACCTGTGTCGGTTTCCGGTACGGTTTCTATAAGATTAGCTCTAGAAGGTTTTCTAGGCACAGCGTACCCGATCCTTGCTCCACTTACGTGGAACTTGCGCTCGCCACGGGGCTTATGACCGACGGATTTGCCTATCGGCCACCCCGCAACGCCCAGAGCCTCATTCCAAGAGACTCGACCAGTTAAAACCATGCGTCACTCCATCGAAATCTTACAGAAGTGCAGGAATATTAACCTGCTGTCCATCGACTACGCCTTTCGGCCTCGTCTTAGGCCCGACTAACCCAGGGACGATTCGCGTTGCCCTGGAAACCTTGAGTTTACGGTGGGCGGGATTCTCACCCGCCTTTTTGCTACTTATGCCAACATTCTCACTTCCAAGCGCTCCACGGTGGGTCACCCCTTCCGCTTCGGCGCTGCTTGGAATGCTCCTTTACCGATCCCGCCAGTAAACTGGCGCGGATCCCGCGGCTTCGGTGCGATGCTTAGCCCCGATAAGTTTTCGGTGCTGAGCAGCTTGACCAGTGAGCTGTTACGCTTTCTTTAAAGGATGGCTGCTTCTAAGCCAACCTCCTGGTTGTATAAGCCACTCAACGTCCTTTTACACTTAGCATCGACTTTGGGACCTTAGCCTGCGATCAGGGCTGTTTCCCTTTTGTCCTGTGGAGCTTAGCCCCCACGGACTGACTGCTGGGAACACTTAACGGCATTCGGAGTTTGGTTGGGAGTGGTAGGCTTGCGCCCCCAGCCCCATTCAGTGCTCTACCTCCGTTAAGTTATGAACCAGCGCTAGACCAAAATCTATTTCAAGGAGAACCAGCTATCACCCAGCTCGATTGGAATTTCACCTCTAGCCACAACTCATCCCCGAGTGTTGCACGGCTCGTGGGTTCGGACCTCCAGTTGTCTTTCGACAACCTTCATCCTGGTCATGGCTAGCTCGCCGGGTTTCGGGTCGTGTATACGCCACCAAAACGCCCTATTAAGGCTCGCTTTCACTGTGCCTCCGCTCCCGCAGGAACTTAAGCAAGCGACGTATAGCACACTCGTTGGCTCATTCTTCAATAGGAACGCTGTAACGGACTTGCGCCCGCTCCAACTCCATGTAAGCGTACGGTTTCAGATATTGTTTCACTCCCCTCTCGGGGTGCTTTTAAGCTTTCCCTCACGGTACTAGTTCACTATCGGTCATGAAGAGTATTTAGTCTTGGCACATCGTCGTGCCTGCTTCCGACGAGGTTTCTCGGTCCTCGTCGTACTATGGATCAGAAGCCGAAGGAGAGAATCATTTTCGCGTACCGGACTATCACCGTCTTTGGTTCCACTTTCCAGTGGATTCGGCTAATGATCTCTGCATCTTCGTGCGTTTCATGGGGAACGCATGCTCCGTCCCAACAACCCCGTTTTGAAGGCGGCCCACGCCCTCGCGCTCGCCCGCGGCTAAACTTGCGTCTAACTCGGTGCAAACGGTCATACAAAACGGTTTTGACTGTTCCCATTTCGCTCGCCGCTACTCAGGGAATATTGCAAACTTCTTGTCTCAGCGAGACCACGAATGATCTTGCGAGACAAGAGGTATGCTTTGTTTTTTTCTTTTCCTCTGGGTACTGAGATGTTTCACTTCCCCAGGTTCCCTCCACACGTCCTATGGATTCAGACGCGGGTCACAAGACTTCATCTTGTGGGGTTTCCCCATTCGGGCATCTTCGGATCAACGGTTGCTTGCCACCTCCCCGAAGCTTATCGCAGGCTGCTACGCCCTTCATCGGCTCTTCATGCCTAGCCATCCACCGTACGCCCTTACGTGTTTTTCCCATCCGGACTCTGATCATCAAGATCAGCGGACGGGGAATTTACCTTGGTGTACTGCATTGCAAATCGAGTATGGCGCGATTGCGCGCACCATACCGATGCCTTGCACATATCTATTACTGATATGTTACTTTCTTCAGTTGTGAAGCGGCGGTCCATGCTACCGGCCATACCAAGGGTCGCCTACGCGGTTCCTCGGGGGTGGCGGAGACAGACACAGGCGGGACTCGATCGAGGCGATCGGATGCGGCCTGTGGCTTTCTCTCTGGGCTCTGGCTTTTTCTAAGGTGGTGAGATTGTATAGAACCCCCAAAGGCTTGTCAAGGGCTTTAAATAAAGGGTGAAATGGGTTATACACAGGATATGCAGATGATCCATGTCATTGCCGCGGGCGGGGCCCAGGAAGCTTGGCAAAAAGCGGCGATTTCCCAATATCTGGAACGGATCCGGCCGTTCGCACGGGTCGAATTGAGCGAAATCCCCGACGAACGGGAGTCGCCGACGGTCCCGGTCGAGCGGATACGGGCGCGGGAAGCCGAACAGATGCGAAAAAGGTTCAAGAAACCGTGCGTTTTGGTGGCCCTGGACGAAGGCGGACGGGCACTGGATTCGCAGGAATGGGCAGGTTTCTTAGAAAAAGTCGGTGGACGTGGGGCGCCGGTGACGTTTTTGCTGGGTGGGGCGAACGGGTTGGATCCGGACCTGCGACGGGAGGCGGATGCGGTTATTTCCCTGGGAAAACACACGATGCCGCACATCTTGGCTCGGATCGTGCTGTTGGAGCAGCTGTATCGGGCACAGGCGATCTTGCGGGGGAAGGCGTACCATCGCTAGGCATTTTGCACGGGAAAGAGGTCATTCCAGTTGACAAATCACGATGAAAGCGCTATGCTTATCCATCGCTTCAAAACCGGAGGAAGGCTATGGGGAACGAAAAACAGATCGAGCGTCTTCGTACGGATGGGCCCTGGACCAATGACTACGCACTGAGAACGTGGTTTGACCCCACGGGACAGAGACGTGAAGGGCGTGCGTCCATGGCGGGCCCCTTGGGTGCCGCATCGATAGCGGTCCCGGCGATCGCCCTGACGCTGGCGTATCGGGATCATCGCGAGGAGATCGAGAAAGGGATCGCGTGCCTGCACCGCGCCTCAGAGTTGGGGCTGCTGATCGCGGTCTTCTTCGCCGGCGTCATCGGCATGGGACTCTTCATCCGATGGAAGCGGCAACTGACGCGACGGCAAGACCTGGTCAGGCGCGGGGAGATGCCGGAGTCGCTCGTGAAGGAAACGGGCGGAGAAGCGTACGCGTACCGGCTGCTGCTCCTGGTCGTAGGGTTCAACGAGCTCGTGGAGCTGCTCGAGCAACGCGACAAGGCGACGGAACTGGGAATGCGGGCGCCGCTGGCGAACCGGGCGGAGATCCTCACGAAGCTCCGAGCGGTGCGGGCGCGGCTGGAGCGCGGCGCCGAGGTCATCGAGCTGATGCGGCGTACGCAGGCATCGGAAGCGCGCCGGGAGCTGGGGGAAGGGATCTTCAAGGCGCTCGGGCTGGCCGACGAGGCGACGCGCGTGCGCGTGGCGATCGACCCGATCGAGGCGCATCCGGATGCGGACGACGACCTCCGTGCCGGCATGCGGGAGGCGGAGGCGGCGCTGCGGGACGGCTGAACGGGACCGCGACCCGGACTGGGTGGCGGTCTTTTCTTTTTCGTCGTCCACAGCGGCCGCTTGCCGAGACGCGAACGCGTTCCGTACCATGCGGCGCGGAGGGAACACGCATGACGAATGGGAACCGAAGGTGTCTGGATCCGGTGATTCTGCACTGCGGACCGATGTGCTCGGAGAAGAGCAACCAGCTGCTCGCGGCGGCGAATCGGCGCTGGCACGCGCGCGAGGATCGGGGACAGCCGCTGATCTTCCTCAAGCCGCCGTGGGACGTGCGCGACAAGGGAGTGCGTTCGCGCGTGGGTAACGGCGGGGTGGAAGCGCTGGTCCTGCCGGGGAACGTGCCGGGCGTGGTGGCAGCGCTGGAGCGGTACATCGGCACACCGGCGATCATCGGGATCGACGAGATCCACTTCCTCGGAGTCGGTGAGGCGGGTGAAGACCCGCGGCAGCCGAGCGTCGACGAGGCGATCTGGATACACCACACGCTGCTGCGCCTGGCGGAAAAAGGAAGCGCCCTGTTCCTCGCGGGGCTCGACGCGGACTTCGCGCTCAACCCCTTCCCGCTGGTGGCACGGCTCCTGATCGATCCGCGCGTGCGACGGAAGCAGCTGACGGCGATCTGTAGCCGCTGCCGGCGGGAGGGCGCGACGCTGACGCAGCGGCTCTGCGAAGGCAAGCCCGTCCCGCGCACGGAGCCGGCGCTACTGGTCGAGAAGCTGGGCGAGGGGAAGGAAGCGCCGAAGTACACCTACGAACCGCGGTGTTTCGGGTGCCACGAGCTGCCGGACGCGTGAGGCTGGCCTCGCAAGACGAGGCTTTTTTCTTTTTTAGCCATAAAAATCGGGTCTTTTTGCTTGACAAAATGGGGAAAATATGGGATTCTCTCCCCAAGAAGGAGGATGACGCGCATGGAACTGACGCTCATTCCGGACGGGCAGCTCGTCCCGGTTCCCGGTGACTTCGGGACGGTCACGAGCGATCTCGGGCTCCGCATCCCGCCCGGACTCTTCGCGCTCGTGATGCGGGTGCCGCGGGCGACGGCGACCGCGACGCGGCTCTGCGACCTGCTGGATGCGAATCCGGCGCATTTCATCGCGGGACTGCCGGGGCGCTGGAAGGTCGAAGACCTGGAAGCGGCCAAGAAGCGCCTGTTCGCGCAGCTCGCGGCCTGCGGGCATCTCTACGTACCCCCGGCGATCGTGGATCGCCCGTGCGGCGCGCTCCCCCCACCGCCCGATCCCCCCTCTCGCTGAACCGCGAGTTTTTTCATCCCAAAGAGAAACCGCCTAGAAAAAGGATATCGCTTGCGAAACCACGCTTCCATGCTAGGATGCGGCCACGGGCGGATGGTGAAATTGGCAGACACACCAGCCTTAGGAGCTGGCGCCGCAAGGCATGAGAGTTCAAGTCTCTCTCCGCCCACCAGGGAAAGACTCGCTCCTAAAGGCGAGTTTTTTGTACCCGTGAAGCATGTGCTCCTTACCGGGCTCGCGCTTGTTCAGGGCGAATTGAATGGCCGGCAATACCTTCGCTTAAAATCACTTCACAGCCAAAGCCTTGACAAAAGGCCGCGTTCCGTGCTAGGCTAACGCGCTTCGTAGGACCCATCCACCCTCCCCGCGAAGCCAGCCAAGGAGCCCCCCATGAATCCGATCCGTCTCCTCGCCAACCTCTGCCTGGCCACCGCCTCCATTCCCGTGGGCGCGGCCGTCGGGCTCGCCCGGTCGGTGCCGGCCCTCCGGCACTGGCCGAAGGCCGCGTACAACACGGTCCGCGTGACGGTCCGGACCCCGCGCCTCGGCCCGAACCTCAAGGGCGTCTGCCTGGCCACGATGCCGATCGCGATCGCGGCCGCCCCGGCACTCGTGGTCGTGGCCGGCACCGCCTACGGGGCGGGGGCGGCCTTCATCACGACCTTCACCACCGACGGAAACCCCTTGAAGGGCATCGAGAAGGCCTGGAAGGGGGTCTCGGATGCCAGCGCGCTGCTCAGCGCGGCCATGCCCAAGTTCGGCCACTACCTCCCGCCGAACCTCGAGGACGGCGAGACGCCCTACGAGATCCCGCTGGTGCCCGCGATCAAGTCGGTGGTCTCGGGCTTCGTCGGGACGGCCATCGAGGGGCCGGCGGAGCTCGCGCTCTGCCTCCTGCACGCCCCGTTCCTGATCTGGCGCTCGTTCCGGTTCATCTGGAGCGGCAAGGAGGACGGGCTCTTCGAGGGCGACGTGAGCCCCTGGACCCTCGCGGGGCTCGTCGTGCGGATCTTCGCCAGCATCTGCTTCCTCCTCGCGCTGGCGCTGGTGACGGCCCTCCTCCCCATCGTGGCGGTGATCGCGCCGCTGTCGCTGCACGTCTACCGCTGCTACAAGCGGGGGCTGCGGCGCGCCTGGAAGGGCATCGTCAACGACCTGCGCCTCACCCACGCGTCGCTCTCGTACGCCGGGAGCACCTGGCACGGGGCCAAGGACGAGGCGCGGCAGAAGCGCGAGCTGGAACGCCTCAAGGAGCTGTTCGCGGCCATCGCCCGCGACTTCGACGAGAAGCGCGCCGACGACATGGCCACGATCGAGACGGTCGCGGGCTGAACGGGGATGCGGAACGCCACACGGCTTCCGCTCCCCGGTTTTTTTATCAGCAATGGCAAAAAACCCTTACGTTTTTTGATAAAGGTGGTGCGATGAAGGCCTTCACATCCTCGTTTCGGATGGAAACGACCCCAGCCATCGCTCTCGAAGCTGGTCCTGGCGGTGCGCATGCGTCGAGCGATGTGTCCGGGCTTCGGCGGCCTGTTGCTGTTGCCGTGCCGCATCGATGGCGGAAGCGAGCCCCCTCGACACGTCTTTGCGGCGCCGGGCCTGGAGATCACCTCGATATGCGTCGTAGTATGCCTGATTGAATTCGCGGTTCGAGGCGTCATATAGCCTGATCAGCTCCTCTTCCAACCCCTTGATCCGCGCCTCAACGCGTGGCCGCGCCTCACGGGTCGCCTGCTTGAGCCATGCGCGGGCCTCGTCCAACTCGCGAGTCAAGCTCTCGATGTTTCGCTGGTTCGTCAATTCAGGCCGCGTCTCTGCGGAACCCGAATGATCGATACGCGCCTGTGCCGCGTACCGATCTAGCACGTCCCTCTGGGCACGCTGGCCCCGTTTTTCCGTTTCGGAAAGAGAGGCGCTCAACTCGTTGAAGGCTCCCTGCAGTTTCTGGCGACGAGCTTCAAGCGCTTTCACTTCTTGCTCTTGCGCCTTGTTTTCCGCCAGGCTGCGACGGATACGCATTCCGTCCTTCTCGGCTTTATTCAAGCCAGCCCCGTATGCCTCCCCAGGAAGCAGATCGTGCTCCGTCAACCCATGCCGCTCCAATAACATCGCAACCTGCTGACGGCTGCGCGCATCGATAAAAGGCGGTTGCGCCCCGACATATCCGCGCGCCTCGTGGATAAGGGAAGCCGCTAACTTCAAAAGTTGATTTGCCCGCTTCGGATCATGCATCTCTAAATTCGCAAGGGATAGCCGCCGGCCGCCAACATCTTGCGCACGGTCAGCGAGATACTCGCTCACGACTTCCTCCAGGGCTCCGACAGGGGTCGCTTCGCGTCGCTCAGCCGCACGCATGACACCAACTACGAACCGTGCCGCCGGCAGGTGGGGACCACGGGTATGGCAATCTTCCGCCGCTTCCCGGGCCGCGCGATGTAGCTCAACTTGGATATCCCGCGGCATCTCATCCGACGCCCCGTGCAAGACCCCTGAATTTTGACGTTGCTGCCATGCGCGGGTGAGTTCAACGATCTTCGGCATGGAGGCGACCATCAGCGCCCGCTTGAAGAAGGTGTCGGCGCCCGGAAGACCCTCCATCGCCAAGGCCGCCTCGCCGAATGAATGCGGGGTGAGGGGATATTTCTGACGTCCGTCCGCGAGCCCTTGCGTCGCGCCCTCCTGAAACGCTTTGGCACAGGCGGCGAATTCAGGCGTCGCCATCAGCTCTTTTGCGCGATCTTCAGAGCGGTCAGGAACGGGTTCCGAAGATCCGTACGATGGCCGCTCGGCATCGACCGACCGCCGCTGATCATCCTCCTCAAGAACGGCGAACGTGCACGCTTGCGTCATCTGCTCGGTAATGCGCATGATCTCAGGTGACGGCGCTTTACGCTCGACAGAAGACGCATGCGGCTCGAGTTTCAGTACCTCTCGCGGGTTTCGCATCTCAGACATAGCCCCCTCAGAATAGCACGGGCACAGCACACACGGGTACCTTTTCTATCCGCCTCTTCCCGGTGATCGGCGGGAATCGATGCCAAATCGATCAGGCATTCCGCGAGCTCCGCTCATAAAATCAAAAAAGCGGCCAGGCCGCTCAGGAATTCAACCCATCCACCAGTTCCCACGCATCCGGCAGCAGCACGCACCGATCGGGACCCGTCGTCGCAAGCGCTTGCCGATGGAGCCGCCATTCCCCAATCAACGACAGGCGACCATGCGGATCCGCCGGGCGCAGGATGCCCCGAACGGACAGGTTCCAGACAAGGAAGAAGCGCTCTCCCCCAACGAGGAGCGTCCGATTCTCGAGCCACCAGTCGAGCTCCTTGAGCGTCCCACCCGCATCGGCGTGACGCGCAAGCTGGACGTAACTGCTCGTGCGTGGACGAAAGCAGGCGGAACGCCGCTGCCCTGGCGGCGGACGTCCGTCCGCTCCGGGCGTCCATCAGGAACGGTGTCCGTTCCGCCGGGTCCCAGACCGCCGTGCCGAGCAATGCGGCCGCACGCGCCGTCGAAGCCCCGCACCAGGCCCGAAAGGACTCGATGAACGCCTCCCTGTCACGGATGTCGGGCTTGCCATGCAGCTTCGCATCGAGGCGCGAACGGAGTGCCACCGCCCAACCGAGGAGGTCGTAGGTGACGCCGACCCGTACCGCCACCCGCTGAAGGGCGGGCCCGGAACCGCGCGGCAGGGAGACCCCTCCGCCCGAGTCGAGCAGCCGCCGCAGCGCGTCGGCCTGGACGCGCTCGAGATTGGGCAGGACGAGCGTCTCGTACTGCGCACACAGGGATTCCGCCGCAGCCAGCGTCTGGCGGGCCTGACCTTCGTCCTCGAAGAGATCCGCGAGCACCGAACGCATCGCCCCTTTTCCTTGCATATTCTCTCCTTAATGCGCCGTCATCTAAGGCCAAATCCCCTATCCTGTCAAGGCCAGATAGGGCGAGCCTCCGTACGAGATGAAAAAATACCGGACCATGCCGGTATTTCTCGTTCTTACGCCCGTTCCACGTATTCCCCCGTCTCCGTGTTCACGATGATCTGTTCGCCGTTCTTGATGAACAGCGGGACCATCACGCGGATGCCGCCTTCGACGACGGCTTCCTTGAACATGTTGCCGCCGCTCACCGTATTGCCCGCGACCGCATCCATCGCCTCGATGATCTTAAAGGTCATCTTGCGCGGGATCTCGAGCGAGACCGGGCGGCCCTCATAGGTCGAGATGTGGACCTCGAGCCCTTCACGGAGGAACTTGCCCTGGTCACCCACCTCATCGTCGGCCATCGTCACCTGCTCATAGGTGCCGTTGTCCATGAACGTGTAGCCGGTCGCATCATGGAAGAGGTACTGCATGTTGCGATGCTCGACCTCGACGATCTCGATCGATTCGGAGGTCTTGTTGGTGACCTCGAGCACCTTGCCGGTCTGCAGGTTCTTTTGGCGCGAGCGCACGAAGGCCGCGCCCTTACCGGGGTTGATGTGCTGGAATTCGACGACGAGCCAGAGGCCCTGCTCGTTCTTGACGATGACGCCTTTCTTGATGTCGGAGGGGGAAGCCATAGGGAAAGCCAAAGAGTATGTCCGGAGGGTGCCGGAATGGGGGGATTTTGTCAATAAATGGCGCGGGTCGCCGCCTCTGGCGCGAACCGTTCCCGTGCCGACAGCGGCAGGATTTCCGTGATCGAGCCCACACCCGCGACCAGCATCACCAGGCGCTCGACCCCGAACGCGATGCCCGCCGCCTCCCCCATCGCCGGCAAGGCGCGCAGGAACGCCTCATCGAGCGGCCAGGTCGGCTTCCCGAGGCTCGCGCGCAAGGCCCGTTCCTCTTCGAAGCGCGCCCGCTGCTCGGCCTCATCGGCGAGTTCGGCGAACCCATTCGCCAGCTCGAGGTCACCGATGTAGAGCTCGGTCCGCAACGCGAACCGGGGATCGACCGCGTCCTTGCGTGCGAGAGCCGCCATCGAGGCCGGGTAGTGGGTCAGGAAGGTCGGCCGCCAAGCGGTCCGATCCCGGTTCCAGCCAAGTTTCGGTTCGACCTCGGAAAGGAAGATCTTGAAGAAGAGATCATCCCATGTATCGCCTGCCGACACGCTTTGCCCATGCTGGATACAGGCTTGCGCCATGGCGTCACGGTCTCCAAGTAATGGTTCGAGCTCGATGTTCGCGTACTGCCGCATGGCCTCCGTCACCGTGAGGCGTCGGAACGGCTCCCCGAGAGCCTGCCGCCAATCTTCGCGCTCCCCCACCCCGAGATTCGTGACGACGGTACGGATCATCCCCTCCGTATCCCCCAACAGCTCTTCCAGCCCCGCCTCGCGACGATACCATTCGATCATCAGGAACTCGGGATCATGCGACCCATCCCACGGCTCATGGTTGCGGAAGCACGGGCCGAGGTCATAGATCTTGTCGAAGCCGGCCGCGAGCAGGCGCTTCATCGCATATTCCGGCGACGTGATCAGCGCGGCAGGATGCTTGGCGCCCGTCGCTTCCACCACTTCCGTCCAAAACGGCTCGAGATACGGCTCCTGTCCCGGCAATCCCACCAAACGCGGCGTCTGCACTTCCAAGAACCCCTGCCCGTCGAAACACGCGCGCACCTCACGCACCACCCGCGAGCGCAGGCGGATTATTTCTGGCGACATAAGAAAACGAAAAAAGGGTTAAAAAATACCTAGGATGAGAAAAAATGGGGGCGCGAGGATCCGTCGCATGGGGGCACGGTAGCAAACGCCTTCCCGCTTGGCGAGATCCCAAGCAAGAAAAAAAAGCCCGAAGGCATCAGGTCAGCAGGTCGTAGCGACGCAGGTAGAGGAACAGGCCCTCGGCGTTGCTGCGCGTGATCCAGAGGCCGAGCGGGCCGTCGTAGACCAGCTCGACCGGGATGACGCCCGCGAGCGCACGATCCGTGGCGTCGGGCTCGCGGAACAGGGCGGGCGGGAAATGCAGCTTGGCGCAGACCGCCCCGTGAAACGGAAGCTGGTTCTCGTAGGTGACGGCGTTTGCCCTCCAACCGGCAATGGCTTCCGCCACCGACGCCGCAAAGACGTACGCCTTGAGGAGGTCTCCGACCCCATCGTGGCGGTGGCCGAGGGTGTACAGGGCCGTCTCGCGCTTGCCGGGAGCCGGGAGACACGCTTCCGACACCGACTCGACCCAGCGCATCTCGGCCTCGCCGATACCCGGGAGCAGGACGGCCTGCGTATGCCCGAGCCGCTGGCCGAAGGAGGCTTGCCGCGTATGGCGCGGCGCCCCCAGCAGGGCACACCCGCCGATCCGCTCCGCCGCCGCCTCGAACGAACGGGCGAGGGCGGCATGCAGGATGGTCTCGTTTTGGCCGCCCGGCGGGTGGACGACGATCAGCTTGCGAGCATGTTCATTCATCCCCATGTTCACTCCTTTTTTTGTTCCCACATAAACCCCTTTTATTACCCATTTTTCGCAGGAACGTCAAGCCTGAAAAGAAAAACGCTCCAGGATCGCCCGGAGCAGGACCTATCCCGCCTGGCCCGCACGCGAGGCGGGAGCGGAGGCGGCCGGGACCTCGGTCTCTGAGGTCACCGCCTCGGCCTCGACACGGACCCGCAGGGCCGCCTCGGCCGCCGGCAGGTAGACGACGGTCGGACGGGCGGCGATCTCGAGCATCTGCGCGACCTCTGGCGCCGTGAACGGCTTGCCGTCCCGTTGGCGCTTGTTGATCATCGCGATGACCTGCTTCGTCCGCTCTTGCCGCGCCTCCTCCTCGGGCGGCATGGTTTGGGCGTACCGCTCGACGGCGCGCTCCATCCGGCGCGCGGCGTGCTCGACGGCCTGCTCCGTGCGGCGTGCCGCCTGTTCGAGCGCGGCCGGATCGAACCCCTTCGGCGACGGCACCGACACCAGCCCGAAGGCGTTGCGCAGGTGTTCGGCCAGCTCGCCATCGTCTTCCCTGCCCGTGACGGACATGTACGAGACGACGACGGCGTTGAGGGCGGCGAGCTCGTTGCGGCGCTGCTCGCCGCGCAACGCCTCGAGCCGGTGCCGCTGCCAGTCCTTGAGCCGCCCCACGGCATGGGCGAGCAGCACGAGGGAGAAGATGAAGGCGAAGATGACTTCCAGACACGCGACCAACGGATTCGGACTCAGCATGCGTGCGACCTCCTGAGAAAACGGCCAGACCGGATCCTATCAGGAACACCGATTCCGTCAAGGGACGAAGGCGCCGGAGAACAGGCTCCCGCCCCTCTCCATTCCGCCAAAAAACCGCCCCAGAAGGGCGGTTTTTTCGGAACGCTTAGCGGACCAGGTACGGCAGCAAGGCCATGAACCGGGCGCGCTTGATCGCGTTGGAGAGCTTGCGTTGGTGCCAGCCGCAGACGCCGGAGCGCTTGCGCGGGACGATCTTCCCGAAGGACGAGAGGTAGCGGCGGAGCGTGTTCGTGTCCTTGTAGTTGATCTCCTTGATGTTCATCTGGCAGAAGAAGCATTGGCGGTCGATGTGTTTTTTCATAGGCGGTGAGCGAAAGGCTGGAATCTCTCGGACTTCGCTCGGGATGAGGCGGAAGGCGGGGCCTTCCGGGTTGATTTAAGGTTAGAACGGGATGTCTTCGATGCGGATCTCCTGCTCGGGGGCCCCGAGGCCCTTGTCGACGACGTTGTCCGGGCCGATCGGCACGACGGACGGCTCCGTGGAGGCTTCCGACGCCGGGCTGGCGGAGCGCATGGCGGCGGCCCCACCGGCCGGGGCACGGTCCAGGATGATCATGTTATCGGCCGTGATCTCGGTGCGGCTGCGCTTTTGGCCGTCCTGGGTGGTGTATTCGCGGGTCTGCAGGCGGCCCTCCAAGAAGACGCGCCGTCCCTTGGCGAGATATTGCGAGCAGATGTCGGCGAGCTTGCCCCAGGCGACGATGTTGTGGAACTCGGCGCGGGTCTGCTTTTGGCCCTGGGCGTCCGTCCATTGCGAGTTGGTCGCGATGCTGAACGAGCACACGTTCTGTCCGGTCGGGGTGGTGCGTGATTCCGGGTCACGGGTCACGTTGCCGATGAGCTGGGCGCGGTTGAGGTCCATATACGGCCATTATGCCGTCTTCTCCTCGGTGGTCAAGGCCGGTTTGGCCTCGGTCTTGGCGTCGCCCTCCTTGGCTTCGGCCGGCTTGTCGCCTTCCTTGGCCTCCTTGTTCTCCGGCTTCTCGCGGCGGCGGTCGCCGCGGCCGCCTTCAACGACGACCTCGGTGAAGGCCACGAGCTCGAACTTCTGGTCGGAACCGGCCTCATCCGCGCGCAAAATGAGGTGGCGCAGGATGTCGTTGTTGATGCGAAGGTTGTCTTCCATCTTCGCGAGCGAGGCGCCGTCGGCCTTGAAGAGGGTCATGACGTAGTGGCCATGGCGCTGGTCCTTGATGGCGTAGGCGAGGCGGAGCTTGCCGAGGCGCTTGGTGCTTTCGACGGTGGCGCCCCACTTGGTGATGAGGGCGGAAATCTTGGTCTCCACGGTCCCGACCTCCTCATCGGTGAAGGAGGTGGGGATGATGTAGAGGAGCTCGTAACGGTTCTCCATAGAAGATGACACGGGCCCCTATTTGGGGCTATCCCCGCAGGGATGTGGCCGGTCGGTTAGGATAAGTGGGCAAAGTAGACCAGAAAAACCGGGTTTCGTCAAGGAACGGAGGGATGGGCGGAAATACCCAAGAATAGGCAAAAAAAGATCCGCCTAGGGCCCGGTGCGGGCTAGGCGGTGTAGGGGATGGGCACGGGGGCCTGCATGGCCCCGGGCGGGTACGGGTCGGCCTTCGGGAACTGGCGCTCGTAGGCCTGGTACCAGGCCTCGACCGCGGGGTCGCCGGGGTCGCGCGCGCGGTCGCCGGGGCGGATGGCGATCTTGGTGGGCGGCTGGCCGATGATGCCCATCATCTGCGCGATCTGCCGATCGGAGGCGGCGTTGGCGGCCTGGGCGTCGGTGAGGGCGGTGACGGCCCCCATCATGATGGCGACGACGAACACGAGGGTGACGAGCAGCACCATGGCACTGGCCTTTCTGCTAGCTGCAAACGAAATCCCGGACCGAAATGGCGGGACCGACAGCACGCGATTCTAGCCTATCCGACTAGCCTTGTCAAGGGAAGAGCCGAATTTTTGCGAATATGCTGGATTTTTTCAAGAAAAAAACTCCCTGTAGGGAGTCAGTTGGGCAGGGTTGGCTTGCCCGGCTTTGGCGTCGGCGTGGAGGCCGTGGGCTTGGCCGAAGGGGCCTTGGCCGGCCGGCGGAAGGCGATCTCGACCGGTTCCCCCTCCTCGAGGAAGACCGTGAAGACGCCGATCGCGCGGGAAAGACGACGAAGCTCGAGGAAGACCCCGAGGACGAGCAGCAGCAGAAGGACGAAAACGGCCACCAACGCGACGAGCGGGCCGGCGGCCTCGGGACCGATGACGATCGTCATGACGGTCGGCGTCCCGTGGGCGCGGATGAAGGGGCTACGGCGACCGCAGTGATCGTGACGCCATCCAAGCAAGCGTTCGGCTCGATGGTCGCCCCGGCGCCGATGGTGCAGCCGCGAATGTCGGCCCCCTCCCCGATCGTGACGTCGGCACCGACACGAGAGTTGGCGATACGGGCATGCGGCGCGATCCTCGAACGCGGACCAAGCTCGCAGAAGGCCTCGAGACGGGCTCGCTGGCCGACCCAGACCCCATCCCCCACCGACGTCTCCGCCGAGAGCGACGCGCCTTGCTCGATGACGGCAGAACCCGCGATGAGGGTACCGCCAGGCGCGAGGGTGACGTCCTCCCCGATCCAGACCCGGTCGGGGGCGACGATGATCGCGCCGTGAAAGGCGCGGGACTCGATGATCCGCTGCCACAGCAGGGCATCCACCATCCGCACCGCCAACGGTCGGAAGCGTTTGAGCGGCCACTTCCGCTTGACCGAGCGCGCGAGGATGAACCCGCCCGAAAGGCAAAGGGACGACCAGATGACGAGACCTGAGATAGGCTGGACCGAAACAGCGCCGGAGCGGACAAGCCCCCAGGACAGGAGCGCGACGAGGCAGGCGACGGCACCGGCCCCCGCGAGCGACTGCAGCAGCACGAGAAAGGCTTGGGCCCGCAGGATGGCCTCTTCGCGATCGGTGTTTTCTGAGGTGAACGGATCCATGGGAACCCTCCGTAGCAGCGAGGGTCCCACGGTTTTGCGGAGCTGTCAATTCTGACGGTAGACCCGTAGAAAAGAAAAACGACCCCGCGAAGGAGTCGGTTGGGACAGGCCGCGTTGGGCACGGGCCGTCCGTTTCAGGCCTTACGGCGAGCAGGGTCGGGAGAGACGTCGGCAGCCACCCCTTCGACCTCCACCTCTGGGGGCGACGCAGGCTGGTCAGGGATGATGCGGACAGGCATCGAACCGTCCCTGATGACCTGCCCCGGGGCGACGGTCTGGCCGGAGAGCCGCGCCGCGGTCAGGATGCGGGCGTTCGAGCCGATCACGCAGTTTTCGAGGGCCTCGTCCGTGATCACGCGCACCTCGTCGCCGATGGTGCAGTTGGCGATGGAGGCGGACGACCCGATGTAGACGTCGTCCCCCACGGTACAGGCCCCGCTCAGGACGGCGCCTTCCTCGAGGAAGGTGCCGCGGCCGAGGCGGGTCTGCGCCGAGAGCTCGACCCTCGAGGAGATCAGGGCGGGGCCCGTGATGTGCGCGCCGGGGGCAACGGTGGCACCGTCGCTGACCCAAACCGTCTCCGGATGGATGACGGTCACGCCCGCGGCCTGCAGCCGCTCGACTCGTGCCCGGTTGCGCGCATCGACGAGGCGAGTCGCGCGGCCGAGGGTCCACGTCTGCAACCTTCGCCACGAGGAGAACGTCATCAGGAAGAAAGAGCCGAGCAGGGAGGGGAACAGCGTAATCCAGAGGATGTGCTGCTCGAGTCGCTCCTTGCCTCCCGGAACCTGGCCGGCGAGGGCGAACATGGCCTCAACGAGGACGGCCAGGAACGCGAGCCAACACGGGATCGTGATGAGCGCCCGGATCAGGCGCTCGACGCGTCGGATGGCGAAGCGACGCGTGTGGTTGTCGTCAGAAAATGGCTCTTTCAGCATCGAAGCCTCCAATGCGGAAAATACCAGATTTCGGGCCTTTTGTCAATCCTCCCCAGACCGCGTATAACGTCCGTATGACCTATGCCGTGTTTTTAGGGATTCATGCCGAGCTGTCGCGTGCCGAGATCGCGAGTCAGTATCCCGATGGGGCGGCGACGCTCGTGGGTGGGATCGTGTTACTCGAACAAGAAGCGGCCCCGACCCTTACTCGCCTCACGGGCTGCACGAAGGTGGCAGCGCTGGCGTTTTCCTGCCCCACGAAAGAGCTGAAGGCGGAGCGGCTGGTGGACTGGATGGCGGAGACGCCCCGCGGCGAAGGCAAGCTCACGTTTGCCGTCAGTTTTTTTGGCGACGGGATTCCCGATAAACACCGCTTCCCCCTCGAGACGAAACGCCTCCTCAAGGCGTCGACGGAGCGCTCGATCCGCTGGTTCGCCGATCCGGATGGGCACACGTCCCCGGCCGCCGTGCACAAGCTGGACCTGATCAACGAGGGATACGACGTGACGATCGTTGGGCACCAGGGCCAGGCGCTCGTGTTCGTCACGACCGAGGTCCAGGACCCCGATCTCTGGACGAAAATCGACATTGAGCGCCCGCGCCGCAACGCGAAGAACGGCATGCTCCCTCCAAAGCTCGCGGACATGCTGGTCCACTTGGCAGGACCGGGACACGCGACCTTCTTTGACCCTTTCTGCGGCAGCGGCACCCTCCTGGAAGCGGCGGCGCGGGGCGGGATCCCGACGATCTACGGCTCCGACCTCTCCCCCCGCATCATCGATGATGCCAAACAGAACATCGCCTGGGCGCAAGCGGAGCGGCTCGTTCCCGAGGCGGCGGATATCCAGCTCCGCGTAGCCGACGCGACGGAACCGACGGGCTTGGAGCACGGGTCGATCGACACGATCGTGACCGAGGGATATCTCGGCACACCCTTGCAAGGCAATGAGCCTCGCGCCTTCCTGGAGGAAGAGCGTGTGACGGTGGAAGACCTGTGGAAACGCAGCTTGGTCCGATGGACGGAGATCCTCGCCCCGAATGGGATCGTCATCGCCATCTGGCCCGACTACAAGACGACGACCGCGCAGGTACGCGTCGACATTGACCAAGAGACGTTGGCCCGATGCGGATTCGAACGTGTACCATTCCAGCTTGCCGGCGGAGAGACGCGTGATGAGCTGCTCTACGCCCGCCCAGAGCAGTCGGTGCGGCGAAGGATCGTGAAACTGCGGCGGAGATAGCGGCAGCCGAACGCGCGCGCCGTGAAAGATGCCCCGAAGCAAAAAAGAGACCCGTGTCTCTTTTTTCTTGCGGTGGCGTTAGGGATAGATCTGGTTCCCCTCCTCGTCATGCAGGATGATCGCTTGCACGGGACAGGATTGTGCGGCGAGGAGGATCGTCTCGTCGTCGGCAGCCTTCGGATCGACGACGTACGCGATGTTCTGCTCATCCAGCTGGAAGACGCCGGGAGCGACGGTGACGCACGGGGCGGCGCCGATGCACAGGTCACGGTCGACCGTGATCTTGCCGATCTTAAGCGTCTTTTTTGGGGGGTGTGCGGCGGGGAGGGACATATTCGGTGAAGAATGTAACAAAGAAACGGGCACGCGGCGAACGGCAAGCATTGACAGGAACACGCAGGATGCTACCCTAAACGCCGATACGGACAGAAAGGAGAAAGGAGCGGACATGCCGGACGGGAAAATGTGGGTCTTTCGCCTCTCCAATGTCGGCCTGGTCGGGCTCTGCATCGCCTTGCAGGTTCGGCACGAGATCCTCGACACGCGCGGCGGCCAGGAGGCGATCGCCGGCACCTATCTCGCCTTCGCGATCGGCATGGGCGTGACGATGCAGACGCAAGGACCGTGGGGCGAGCGGCTGAAGCGTGGGCTAGCCCTCGGGACGCTCGCCATCGGGAGCCTGCTCGCCTTCTCCCTCTTCAAGCCGCCCGTCGCCGCCCATCTCGCATCCTTCGCGACGTTGGGCATCGTGAGCCTGCTGCTCAGCCTGTACGCGAACGACGGTGATCCGCCCAGCTCGACCCTGCGCGGTCCCTAGCCTCCCTACGCGGAGGCTTTTTCTGCGCCGAAATATTTTTCCTTGTAGAAGCGGAGCAATTGCTCGACTTCAGGGATGCAGGTCGGGTCGCCGGTGCCGACCTTCGTTTTCTGCTGCAGCTTTTCGAGGGTGTCGGCCCCTTCGAGCACCGCTTCCTCGATGTCATGGTCGGTGATCTTGAGGACCTTGTCGATGATCCGGCCGTGCTCGACGATGATCTTCTCGGTTTGGCCGGTCTGGCGATAGAAATCGTTGATCGCGGCGCGGAGGGCCTTGTCGCCCAGGACCGAGCAATGCACCTTGCGGGCCGGCAGGCCGCCGAGGCGGGCCATGATGTCTTGCGGGCGCAGCTTGAGGGCCTCTTCGACCGGCACGCCGCCGTTTTCCGTCACCATGACGGACAGCATCGAAGTCGAAGCGATCGCCGAGGCGCATCCGAACGTCTTCCATTTGAAGCTCTTGATGCGCTCGACCCCATCGGGATCCCGTTCGATCGTGAGCCAGACCTTCATGGCGTCGCCACACGCGGGCGAGCCGACCATGCCGAGGTACGCGCCGGCGGGGCCCGTCTCCTCATCGAGGAAATTCTTGGGCGAGAAAAAATGCTCCTTGACCGTGTCCGTGTAGAACCAACCCGCTTTCTTGCTGGGGGCCACGACGTCGCCTTGGCGGGCGTCCGGTTGGGCGGCGGTGATGGGCGTGGAAGAGGCGTCAGACATAGGGTTCTGCGGAAAAATATTTCATGTCGAGATTCACGGGGCTCATCTTGCGCAACCGCTCGACGATGCCGGGCATGACACGCAAGACAAGGTCGATGTCGGCATCGGTCGTGGCATGGCCGAGGGTGAAGCGGAGGGACCCATGCGCCGCCTCATAGGAGAGGCCGGTCGCCAAGATCACATGCGAGGGATCAAGCGAGCTTGAGGCACAAGCGGAGCCGGTCGAGACCTGGACCCCCTCGGCATCGAGATAGAGCGCCGCGGCTTCGCCCTCGATATCTAGGAAGGAAATGTTCACGTTGTTCGGCAAGCGCTCGGTCGGATGGCCGTTGAGGCGGGACTTGGGGATGGCGAGGAGGCCTTGGACGAGCCGGTCACGGAGGGCCAACAAACGCGCATTTTCCTGGGTGTATTCAGCCTGAACAAGCTCGAAGGCGGTCGCCAAGCCCACGATCCCGGGGACATTCTCGGTCCCGGAACGGAGGTTGCGCTCCTGTCCGCCACCACGGATCAGCGCATCAAGCTTCACGCCGCGGCGCAGGAACAGGGCGCCGACGCCTTTCGGGCCATAGATCTTGGAGCCGTTGATCGTCAGCGCGTCCACATGGCTCTTTTCGACATTGAGGGGGCACGCGCCCGCCGCTTGGCAGGCGTCAGAATGGAAAAACGGAAACGCGGTCTTCTGCTCCTTGCGCCAGGCGAGGAGCATCCGACCGATCTCGGCGATCGGTTCGATGGTCCCGATCTCGTTATTCGCCCACATCACGCTCACGAGCACCGTCTCCGCGCGCAAGGCCCGCTTCACGGCATCCGGGTCCACCATCCCGAACGCGTCGACCGGCAATTGGGTGAGGGTGATCTCCCCGCGCTTTTCGAGGTGCAGCAACGGCTCAAGGACGGCGTGGTGCTCGATCGTCGTGGTGATGACGTGGGGCTTGGCGTCGGGCCCAAGCGTTTCCCGCAAGACACGGAGGGCGGCGCGCGGGATGCCGACGACCGCGAGGTTATCCGACTCGGTACCTCCGGAGGTGAACAGGATTTCGTCCTCGTGGGCCGAAAGGAGCTTGGCGATCGTTTGGCGCGCTTCGGTGACGGCCTCCTTCGCCCGCATGCCAGCGGTGTGGAACGACGACGGGTTGCCGGCGACGTCCGAAAAATACGGCAGCATGGCCGTCAGGACGCGGGGATCGAGCGGCGCGGCGGCCGCATGGTCGAGATAGATGAGGGGCTTCATACGGTGAGGACGTCTCGGAGGGTCTTTTGGCGGAGGGAATCGAGCAGATGCCCCTGGACGGACGACCAGAGGCGCTTCGTGCGGCAGCGTTCGGACACTTGGCAGGCTTGGGCATGCATGGCTTGGCAGGGCACGAGGGCGACCGGCCCCTCGATCGCCGTCACGACGTCGAGGAGCGTGATCCCATCGATCGGTCGGGCGAGGCGATATCCGCCCGCGCTCCCCCGCTTGCCTTCGATGAGGGCCGCGCGACGGAGCAAGGCGGCGACCTCTTCCAAATACCCCTCGGAAATCTCCATCCCTTCGGCGATTTGGCGCAGCGAATGGAGGCGATCCGGCGAGGCGGCGAGCTCGGAAAGCAGGATGAGGCCCGCGTGCAGGCGTTCGGAAATGGTGAAGAGGCCGGACATGAATCCTAGTTTAACACTAGGAATAAAAAACGCAAGGGTTAGCGAAAAAGAAGCGGGTGCTTCTTTTTCTAGACCTCGTCTTCGTAATCACTTGGGTCGAATCTGGTGGCCTCTGCGCGTCTTGGCCTGGGAACAAGGAGACCTGGAATATCGCGGCGGCTCGAGGCCGTTTCAAGGCTTTGTGCGCCGGCACCCTCATGAAACGCCGCTTCATCCATGAACGTTCCATCGAGAGACCGTTCGCGCAGCTGCTCGTGTGCGGCTCGGGCCTCACGGTGTGGCTCGAAAGGCTTTTGGGCGGGGTAACGGCCCTTCACGCGAGCCTGACCGCCCACCTCACGGTACGCACGGACGGGGTCGGACGCGTCGGAGGAGGCCCACGAAGGAAAATTTTTGGCCAATTCATCAAGTCGATCCCGATAACGAGCCTCGATCGCGTCTCGCTGAACGCCCAACCACCGATTCTCGGGGTCGGTCAACATGGATCCTTCATCCGGAATGCCAGACAGATCAGCAAGCTCTTCCTGGTAGGACCTCTCGAGACGCTGTCTGTCCTGCAAGAAATCAGCCCGCGGAACATCGATGGGCGCACGACGGTCACGCTCCCGTTCCGCATTGCGCAGGCGAACAGACCGGCTGGAGTCGCCTTGTCCATACGCTGCCCGGCGACCCGAAACGCTGCGTGCAAGGTCATCTAATCTCTCCAGGTCTCGTCCCATTTCCAAATAACGCTGATCTGATTGGTCGAGGGCTTCGGCCTGTTCGCGACGGAGGTCGATCAGCTCATCCGCGGAAGGAAGATCGAGGTGCTTTGCGTAACGCTCCGTCAGCCAGCCGTCTTCGACTCGGTCGGCGCTTTCTCTCGGCGCCAGGTGGCGCTGACGTGACGCATACTCCGTGAGAGAGCGCGGACGGCTGGAAAGGTGGCGCTCAATTTCCTCCGGCGCCGCATGAAATGCTCGGCCTGAAGGGCGATCTTTATTTTGGGAGGCGTGGGAAGAAGCGGGGTCGGCTATCGGGAAACGCGACGACGAACGGGTCGCTAGCTTTTTGCCCAATGGCTCCGGTGCGAACGCGGCGCGCGACGGTGGACGAACGTGCATAGATGAAGCCAGTATACGTCAACGCCGAATCGCGCTCAACAAAAAAGAACTCCGTTAGGAGTTCTCTTCATCGCGTAGGTCACCCAGCAAGCGTTCACGACGCGCTTCCGCGGCGCGGCGGGCCTGGTCTTGAAGGCGGATGGGTTTTTGGGCGGGGCGAGGGCCGTGCGGGCGGTCTTGGCCCGGTCGATTTTCGGGGAGCACCCAGAGGTCATCTTCCTGCAACGTCCGCACGTCTTTCGGAGACCGGAGATACCCGCGGGACCTATAGAAACGATCTTCCAAATGGTAGTACGCGTCGAAATCTGGTTGTTTTCGCCCACTCTGGGCCGCTTCCCAGGCTTGATCTAACGGGAAGAAGTCGGCATCGTCCCGTTCCCATTTTCGCTTATCCCAATCATATCGGAGGGCCTTCGACAGCTTCGCATCTTGGCGATGCCCGGGATTTAGGGCGCCTTCCCGTGAAGCGGCACGGCGTGATGAGATTCTGGACCGCATTTCATCCAAATCACGAGCCAGGTCGCTCAGCCGCTCGCTCGGCGGTAAGATGACGCCCTTCTCCCAGTCCCCTTCTCCGGAGTATCGTTGTAGATCAAGTTTGATCGGCGCATGACCGGGATCAAAGTGGAGGCGCGCGTCGTCATCGGCGAACGCTTCGCGCGCGCGTTCTGCGGCGCGCTCCGGCAATCCGCGCAAGACGCGCTCGTGCGCGGGCAACGCCGGCGGACGGACCCACTCCGAAGAATGGGCGGACCTTCGCTCTTGCGCATGCGAAAGGGAATGGAGTTCCGACGCGCGCCGCTCCAACGAGCGCTCATCGTTCCGCAGATGTTCACGCTGCCAGCGCAATGCGTCAGGGGTCGCATGGGAAAATGAGCTGCGCGAAATAGGCAACTCCCAAGAAGACTCACGGTCCAGCTTATGCTGGACGGCACGCGTCCACTTGTCTTGCGTCTCTTCCCAGTCGTCCCGATCAAGCGACGGGAACCGCGGAACAGGTTTCCATGGCTCGAAAACCGGATCCTCTTCACGCATCCAGGCGTCGTCCTCAGCCGATCGCCTCGGAGGGAAAAGCTCATCCTCGATATACGCCCGATATCCGAGCGAAGCGGGGCTCGCGGATTCAAGGCGAGGATCTCGCTTGTCGGGCCGGTCATCAGCGCTCGGCTCAAAACGGGAAAAGGGACGGGAGAGCATACCCATCCATCATACCACACGCGCCGCTCCCCTACCTCCCCACCCGCGCCTGCACCCACTTGGGCAGGTCGATCAGCAGACAGATCCCGTACCACGCCAACGCCGGCAGGTGCCGCCACTTCAACACGACCCACGCCAAGCTGCGTCGCTTGTCCTTGCTGTCACAAAACTGCTCCAGAAAATGCGTCTTCTCTGTTTCGATGACGCGGAACATGGCCCAAAACGAACGGTCGGAACGCATGAGGTCCCAGATGAGACGGTAGCGGCGCTGGCGACGGTAATAGCCGATCAGGCCATCGTGGGTTTCCATGCGGGATTTCAGCTCTCCAAAGGCAGGTTCCCCCTTCAATTGCCGGACGATGAGCGTCGCCGCCTCTTTTCCGGAAACGACGGAGCCCTTGATGCCGTCGGCGGCGAACGCGCCACAGAAACCCGCCGCATCGCCGATGAGGAGGACGTTGCCCTTGGAAACACGCTCAAGGGCACCATCAATCGGGATCATGCTGCCGAAAACGTAGGCGGGTTGCCGATCGGGGGTCCGCTTAAGATGGCCGCGGCGCTCCAATTCCTCGATGAACCGATCCAGCAGGCCGCGCACTTCTGCCTTGTCGCGCATCTCCTTGGCGAGGCCGATGCGGATCGCCGGACGGCCGTCCTGGATGGTCGGCGAAAGCCAACCGCCGTACCCAAGGGAGAATTCGCCGAACCAGACGTGATAGATCGTCTCTTCGGGATGCTCGCCAAGCAGCACCTCGCCAAAAATGACGGCCTCGAACGCGAACAGGAAGGTCTCGTTCCGCGACAGGTCCGGAACGGCCTGCGCGACGCGGGAACGGCCGCCGTCGGCGCTGACCAACACACGGGCACGGACCGTCTCCTTCGCCTGGCCAGAGGCCTGGATCGTGAGCGTCACGCCTGCGGCATCCTCTTGCTCAACGCCATGGAACACCGTACCGGTGCGGATTTGGACGTGCGGACCGACACCCTTCGCGAGGGCCTGGACGAAGGCGCGGGTGTCGGTCTGGTAGATCCAGGGCGTCTCCGTGTGCGCGAAAAAGTGGGTCTGGAAATCGGGGGCCAGCACGCAGATCGAACGCATCGGGTTGGTGATGTAGCGGTCAATCTCGAAAAAGGTCGCCAGCTCTTGGCGGGTGCGCTCGGTGATGAGGCCCGTGGATTCTACGGTCGCCCCGCAAACGGGCTTGGCCTCGACGAGAAGCACGCGGAGGTCGGCCGGAAGGTGGCGGGCCAGCGTCAGGCCCGCGAAACTGCCGCCGACGATGACGACGTCGTAGTCAAAATTTGGCATGAAAAGAGCTTAACAGAGGGAAGAAAAAGGGGGAAATGGCCGTCATCCTCCCTTCGCCGCCATGAACATCGGCGCGCCTGGTCACTTTTCAATGATGTAGGCATCCACCGCCTCGTCGATGCGCATGTGCCAACGCGCGTGCGGGAGAAGCCTGCGGCCAAGGGTCCCATACGGATCCCACGACGTCGGCACCGCGATCGCGATGACAGGCACGCCGGACAGGGCGCGGACCGTCTCGAACACCTTCGTCACGTCCGGTTCGTACCACAGGCGCTGGTACTGCTGGTACAGCTCGCCGCCCGTGGGAATCGCGTAGGCATAGCGGCGTCCGTAGGGCGTCTGCAGCTCACGCGAGAACCCGAATTGGGTCAGCGCGGCGGCGGACACCATTTGCGGCGTGAGGGCGGCATACGGTCGACCGGCCGCGAACCGCTCGATCTGCTGCACGACGCGGACATCGGTGGCGCTGACGCCGGCGGAGGAGACCCGTAGGTAGCGGTTCGCCTGCGGATAGGAGACGAACCAGACCGCCGTGCAGAACAGCGCGACCACGAAACACGCTGCGAGCCGCAGAGAAGCAGAAAGCCGCGCCTCGGCACGCTCGAGCAAAGCGACGACGCCCGGAAAGAAGAAGATCGGGAACGCGCCCCGCAAGCGCAAGGCGAACTCGAATTGCTCGGTGGAAATGATGCCCTTGATCTGGGTCGAGGCGGCAAGGAAAAACGCGGCGAACAACACGCCGAAGGCCGTCCCCACATAGACAAGGCGTAGCGGACGCAGCCGCTCCGGCACGAACCGCAGTCCTACACATCCGATGGCCGCAAACAGAAACGACCAGAGATGGAAAAACCGATAGAAGGCTTCGACGAACCATGGGGCCGCATCCAGCCGGTACGGGAATCCGGTCAGGGCCTGCCAGGCCATCCCCCACAAGGCGACGGATGGCCACACCATCGCGCCGCCCAAACGTGACACATAGACCGAGAACGCGGCGATCAGCAAGCCAAGCACGCAGACGAACGCCCCGATCCCTGCCACGCGCGGGAACCGTCGGGCCATCCAGCCGAAGAGGACGAGGACGCCCGCCGGGATCGCCAAGAGCGGATGCACGAGCGCCATCCACGCGAGCAGCAACCCCGCGAGCGGCCAACCCGAGCCCAGGACGAGCGACGGAAGCGCAAAGACAACGAACAGAAGACCGAGATAGGTGAGGTGATAGGGGACGCTGAACGTGAACGGCTGGAAGGGGAGCAGGAACATTGCCCACGTCGAAACCGACGAACGCCCTCCATCCCACGCCCGTCGCAGGCGCGGGATCAACACGCCCACAAGCCCGACGGAGAGCAGGGGGACGAGGAGGCGGTCGATCCAGGCAGAGGGGACACCTGTCACGCGCGTCAACCCCGCTTCAACCGCATATTGGCCGACATACAAGATCGAGGTGAGCTCAATCCTTCCATGCTCGACCAAGGCCCGCACGGCCGCCTGATGGATGAACGGGTCAAACCCAAAGCCCAACCGATACACCACCAGCGACGTGCCGAACGCGATGCCCGACTGCACCACCCAAAGGGCACGCCTAAGGGATGCTGACAGGCGATCAGCGAGCAAGAGAAGCAACGATAAACTGAGCCAGAATAAGGGAAAAATAGAAACCGGAAGGACTTCCCATGGCGACGCGATCGCACGATCGGTGCGCGACAGCCAGAGAGTGGCGACCTGGAGGACTTGGAGCGTGAAGACGCCAAACGCCCCAACCTTCGCCCACCGATCCGCCGCAGAAGCGAGCTCGACCGATGCCGGCGGCGTCACCCGCTTCCGAAGGGACGCGCACGCTGCACCGACGGCGACACCGACCGCGAGTGCCACCCAAGGGACCCAAACGAAGAACCGGTCAAGCAGGACCGCGAGACTCAACAGCAGGCCCGCGAGGAGGGCCCCCATCCCCCACCCGCCAAAAACGTTCGGCAAGCGCATATGAAAAGCGGCGGCCGTAGCCACCGCCCTATTCTACTCTTTCTTGCCTCCCGCGAAGAAGTCCCACACCTTGTCGAAGAACCCTTCTTCGACCTTTGGCGGTTCTTGCTGCAGGTACTGCTCTTGGTAGAACGTTTCCTGCGGCTTCACTTCATCTTGCGGTTTGATGCCCTCTTGCGGCTTGTAGGTCGTGTCGATGCTCGGGACGATCGGGTCCGGCGGGTTATCGTTGACGTATTCCGGCGGGCGCGTGTTGATGGGGGGTTTAAGAATCGGGTCCATCGGGTCCACCTTCACCCCTCCCGGCGGTTGCTTCGCTTCAGGTGGAATGCCTAAGCAGATGCTGTTACATGCGGAATACGTGTCGTAGCAAGCCTGGTTTTGGGCGTCGGTAAGCGCCCCGTCGACACAGACCTCGTAGCGTTGGACGCACAGGTTCTGGCAAGCGGAAGCCGGTGGCGGCGGAATGTATCCTGGCGGCAATTCGTCTTGGAACGGGCAGGTATCGCCACAGACCGCGCCACGCTGGTCACACAAGGCCTGCGGACGGCCCGCCTCGAGACAGGCGGAGCGGATACCGGTGCATCGATCCAGGCAGAATCCCGCACGCGGACGCACGGCGGGCGGGATATAGCCCGGCGCCATATACCCCGGAACGTCATATCCCGGCACGATGTATCCTGGCATGGCGTAGCCGGGAACGTCGAACGCGGGTGGGACATAGCCAGGCGGCACATAGCCCGGCAACGTATCTGCTGGCGGATAGGCAAGACAGTTTTCCGCGCAGGCGTTGAAGGCCGTCCGACAGGCGGTCGGGTCGCCGCCGGACTCGGTACACGCCTGGCGCGTCTCCTCACATGTCTGCCAACAGGCTTCGCGGGTCAGGATGGCCCCACCCTCGAGCGGCATCATCGCGCCCGAACGCTGCGGATCCTTATTGAACAGGTCATTCAGGCTGACGGCCGCAAACGCCGCAGAGGCGCCGAGCGCGATGCCGATGGCAACCTTGGAGGCGGTCGCGGTTGCGGATTGGGTAAGGACGGACATGGCCATACGCGTGGGAAAAGAGGCGAGAAGAAGTAAACAGCAGGAGTATACCACAGTCACCGCGAACGCACTCAACCCGCGTGTGCTATACTGCCCCTCGTATGAAACTTCCTTTCATTGCGCTCTTGCTTTCCTTCAGCTTGCTCGCCCCGTCCATCCAGCCCGCGTTCGCACAAACGGCCCCTCAGCCGGGAACGCTCATCAAGACCCTGAGCAATCCGGCCGTCTTCTGGTTCAGCAACACCACCGGACGCCGCCATGTCTTCCCGAACATGGAAACGTTCTACAGCTGGTACTCGCCGTATGACCTCTATCGCGTGAACACCGTTACGGACGCGGAAATGGCAGCCCTCCCCATCGGCGGCAATGTCACGATCCGCCCCGCGACCCGACTCCTCAAGATCACCACGGACCCCAAGGTCTACATCGTCGAAGCGACCAGCACCATCCGCTGGATCGAGTCTGAGCCCGTTGCCGTCGCCATGTTTGGCCCGCACTGGCAGAACCTAATCGTGGACGTCCCGGACGCCTTCTTCACCAATTATACCGCCGGACGGCCCATCTCGACGCCGAGCAGCTTCAATCCTCGCCCCGCCCTGACGCCCAACGACCTGTACCGCTAAACCAAAAAGCCCCATCGGGGGCTTTTTTGGCTAAAATGCGAGAAAATCTCTCATCCTCTTTACGTCTAGACGCCCCCTGCCCCATACTATTCCCCGTGGAACCCGATGTCGGTGGGGACGTCCTTCCGCAAACGCGTTATCCTTGTTTTCCTTATGATGAACACCCAACGTACCCTTGGTCTCGTGGTCGGCCTTCTCGTGGTCGCCGCCGCCGCTGGCGTCTCCGCATTCATGAAGCCCGCATCGCGCCCGCGCCCAGCGCAGCCGAATGCACAGATGAACAGTCGCGCCATGCCGATGGCCCCGGTTCCCTCAAGCACGACGACGACCGTCGCCGAACCGACACCGGGCCAGGCAACCTCCCCGAAACCCGCCGCGCCCGACGCCCCCACCGTCGCGTCCTATACTTCTGCCGACGTCGCCAAGCACAACAACGAGAGCGACTGCTGGAGCTCGATCAACGGCAAGGTCTATACCCTCACGGACTGGATCGCCCAGCACCCGGGTGGCGAACGCGGGATCATCCGGTTGTGCGGGAAAGACGGTTCCGCCGCCTTCAATGGCCAGCATGGCGGCCAAGGCCAACCGATGCAGGCGCTCGCGAACCTTGCCATCGGAACCCTCAAATAAGCTATGAAACCGTTTCCGTACGCGAGCTACGCGCCCGTCACGGTTCGCCTGGCCGTCAGCGCGGTCGTGATGTGGTTCGGCGTCTCTCAGCTCACCAATCCCAGCATGTGGCTCGGCGTCGTGCCGGCCTGGGCCACGGCCATCGGCCCGAGCGCAAGCACGATCATCTTCCTGAACGGCCTGTTCGAGGTGATCGCAAGCCTCCTGCTCGCCATCGGCCTCTTCGTCCGTCCGATCGCAGCCCTGATCGGCCTGCACCTGCTCGTGATCACGCACGGGTTCGGGCCTTCGGCGACCGGTGCGCGTGATTTCGCCCTCTCGTTCGCCGCCTTCGGGGTCGCCCTCGCCGGCGAGGACCGCTGGTCACTTGGAAAGAAGGAAGCGGTGTAAGAGAAAAGGAGCAAGCGCTCCTTTTTTCGCACATGAAAAAAGCGCCGACGGACGTCGGCGCCAGGCTCCTAGTACGCCACCCAATCCCTGTTGAGCCGGACGCTCGGCGCGATCATGGTCGAGAAGACCCAGATCGGATTGGGGGCCGTGAAGGGGTAGGCGTGCCCATCGTACGACCCACCCAGAGAGGACGTTGTCGTGTACTCGGGTGGAGCCGTCGCTTCGGCGGGCCCACCAAAGCTGTCCAGGAGATGGGCCCGCGGCGTGATGCCGTAGTGCCCAGTGAGGAAGTCGTACGCAACGGCATAGGTCCGCACGGGGTAGGGGTATTAGTGAGCCTCGTCTCCAGGCCCGGTGAACCCGGTGAGCTGGATCGTCTGGAAACGGCGTGGACCGCTCCCCAGGCGCCCATAGTAGAACGTCAGGCGCTGCCCGGGGTTGGAGGCGGACTTGTACTCCGCATGGAACCCGCAGGTGCCGGTCGTTCCCGCACACAGGCGGTTCCAGATCTGCACGAAATCATACAGCCAGACGCGGTGGGTCCAGTCGGTACCGCCGCCATGTTCCGACGGCAGCAGGCCGCGCTCCCAGACCGTCGGGGGCGTCTCCGACGTGAGCTCCCCGACTCCCCACTGCACGACGCGATGAGGCAGGTACAGGTCGAAGCCTCCCGCGTGGTCGTCGTACTCGACGATGATGTCGCACATCCCCGCCTCGAAGCGGGCGGCGGTGCAGAACACGTCCGTGTCGGCCGGATCGCCGACGATGGCGCTGGCGGTTCGGGCGGGCGGATCCGGCGGCTGCCCTACGCAGGCGGCCATGAGGGCCGCGCAGATGAGCAGGAACCAGGCAGAGGCAGAGGCGTGACGATGTCGCATGTCCTTCTGCTTCCGTTGCCGGGGGAAGCTATCAAAAACCCTTCCGTGCGTCAAGCGTGCAAACCTAAAAGCAGATTCCGAAAGGACCCATCTGAGCATGGAAAAATCCCCAATATGGGGATTTCTCGTACGAACGCCGGAAAGAGAACCTACACGCTTTCTCGGTTAGGACGGCCACCCATCTCCTTCGACCAGCTCGCAAGAAGGTCGGCGGCCTGCTCACGGCCACCCAAGCCGAAGGCAAGACCACCCGCGAGCGCGACCATCGCGATAAAACCAGTGAAGAAGATCTGGAGGAGATTCGCGGCCACGCCCAATTGGATAAGGGCCGCCATGAATGCGAAGACGGTGATCGACCACTTCGCGATCGCCCCCAGAAAATTCGCGGAGGAGGTTGGGAAGCGCGAGGCCGTGACGCCATCCACGACGAGACGCTGCACGAACCCGGCCGCCACGAACCCAATCGTCAACATGATGACCGCCGTAATGACCTGTGGGATATATCGGACAACATCCTGTAGGAAAAGCGTCACCTGAGACAAGCCTAGGCTATCGCTTACGGTAATGAGGACGAGGATCAGAATAAACCATTTCACCATCCAGGCAAGCGTGTCCGCAAGACGCAGGCGGAGGCCGCGCCGCTCGAGAGTATGGGTGACCTCAAGGCGCTGGAGCGACTGGTCGATGTTCGTGAACTGAACGACCTTGCGGACCAGTACCGAAACAACGGAGGCTAGGATGAATCCAAGGAGCAAGATCACGATCGCCGCCACCAATTGCGGGACGAAAGACGCAAATCGGAACCAAATCAGTTGAAAGGACGCAGACAACGCTTCGGCCCACGTGGTGAAATAAGTGATTGGCATAAACGCAGATATCCAAGAGTAAGACTGTGCCAATGGCCCCTTCTGTGAAAGATGCGTTCTTGCGCAGGGTAGCGGCCCTGCGCCTTTTCTCGCTTGCAAGGACCCAAGCGGTGATGGCAGCTTCGGCCCTTACGATCAAGCCCGCTCGTGGCGGGGCCTAACCGGAGCGGGGGCGGGGATCGCTCCCCGCCCCCTCCCTGCTGACGTTCATGTTGCTCGGTTAGCGCTCATCCCGTTGCTCGGAGGATTCGCTCCCGCGGGAGCGGTCATCCTGCCCTTTCCCCTTTTCAGGTGACGTGTTGCCACGCTGGCCCTGCTGCATACCCGATTGAGACTGGCCGCCCGCACCCTGCTGTGCCGTGTCGCGGTTACGCTCGTCGTTCTGGTTGTACATATGAGGAGTGCTAGATGGATGAGAAGAGCCCTGCCCAAGAACGTCGGTCCTCGTCCCTACGCGTCGAGACGAAAACGCGCCGCTCTCGATTCAGCGCTCAGAAGAAGAAAGGGGTGACCTGCCGCTCCCCCAGCCTCTTCTCAACGTTGAGGAGAATCCATTGGGGTAAACACATTGCCCGACCTTGCTTGCAGCTCTTTGGTTGTCGTGGGTTAGAACGAACACGTGCCATGTCGACCGGATGAGACCCTGATACTTCCACTCTACCCTCCTCGTTTTCGTTGTCAAATCCCTTGAAAAGATTGGCGTTTTAGAAATGGCACCAAGACACCCGTTTCGCATTCCGCATGAGGCGCAGCCGTACGGCCACGTGCCGGAGCCACGTCCGCACGCACTCGCCGCGGAAGCATTTTCCAAAGGCAGACCGATTCGCGCGAATGAGGCCGCTTCCCTATGATGATCGCATGGGAACCTGGTCTTCACCACGAAAACCGCCCCCTCCGGAACAGGGGACGTTCGTGATCAACGGGCGCTTTTCGATAGAGTGGGCCCGTCGGTCCAGCACGAAACGGCTCGGTGTCTCCGTCCATCAGGACGGTCGCATCCGCGTGCGTGCGCCCCTCCGCTGCTCGGAAGGGACGATGCGCCTGTTCGTAGAGGCGCACCTCGACTGGATCGAACGGGCACGAAACCGGTTCGCGCACGGAACGGCGATCCGGCTCCCACCCATCGCGAAAGACGAATTGCCACGGAAACAGCTCGAGGCACGGCGACTCGTCGAAGAGATCCTGCAGCGCATCCTTCCCACATACGGATTCACCTATCAGGCCATCCGCATCAAACGGCAAAAGACCCGTTGGGGCAGCTGCTCACGTCGAGGTAATCTCAATTTCAACGTCAACATCATCAACCTACCCAAGGAATTAGCTGAATACCTGGTGATCCACGAGGCCTGTCACCTGCGGGAATTGAACCATTCGGCACGATTTTGGGCGTTGGTCGCACGGACCTGTCCGGGCTATCGCGAAGCGCGACGCTCCCTACGCACGGGCTATCGGCTTTCCTGAAGGCCCGTCCGGAGCGCACGCCCGTTACGCGACGAATGCGCCGCGCGTTCCCAAGAAGCGCGATAGGCGACAAGCGTCGCATCCAGGGACGGGATCCGCTCGCGGATGCGGCCGCGCTGGGCCGTGATGGTGGCGCGTAGCCCCTCATCCCCCATCACCCGCCGCATCGCCCCGACCAGCGCCGCCCGATCATTCACGGGAAGGACGATCCCCTGCTCCCCATCACGGATCACCTCACCCGCACACCCCACGTCCGTCATAAGGATGGGCAGGCCGGCACAGGCCGCTTCGATCGGCGCTAACCCGTACCCTTCTTCGTGCGAGGTGATCATGAAGACGTCGGCACGGGCGAAAAACGGCACCACGTCTTTCGTCGCGCCCGCGAATTCGACCGCCCCCTGCAAGCCAAGCCCCTTTACGAGGCGTTGCAGATCTTCACGCAGCGGTCCGTCGCCGACCACGATGAGGCGCGCATCCGTCGTCTGTCGCACTTCTGCCAGCGCGTGGAGCTGCATGGCGATGTTTTTGATGGGGACCAGGCGTCCGACGGTCAGGAAGGTGAACGGGGCATGCGGACGTGCGGGCCGGTCGAGCTTGAGAAAGGTAGCGTAATCGACATAGATCGGGCAGACGGTGATGCGCTCCGGCCGAACGCCGAAGTCCGTGACCAGCTTTTGCCGCAGCCGCCCGCTCACCGCCCGTACGCTATCCGCCCGAGGTAAGGCGAATCGCGCCATCCAGCGCCGCAGGCCATGCAATTTCTCGAAGCCGTGGACCTGGATCTCCAGCCCGATGCCGAACAGGCGCGCCAGAATGACCGCAAGCGCCCCCAGGAAATAGGTATCGCGCGTCGAAAGGACGTCATACCGCTCGGCACGAACCCGCCGACAGACCGCCAAGGGGAGGCGCAGCAGATATCGTCCCTTTTTCACCGTCGACAGGCCATACAGGGTGACACGTTCCGACAACCGGGTCGTTTTCCCTTGCGGATCGGGCAACAGGACGTCAAAACGCTCGACCAGGGCCCCATATCGCACGAGCCGGCGGGCCGCGGGCGCGGCAGGGTCGAGGAGGTCGTGACCATCGGGGCTGAGGAGCAAGACCTTCATATGGATTGGAATGACCCTAGCACGGGGCAAACGGTCAAGCAACGAACGGAGGAGACACGCCGACCATCGGGCGTCATGCGTGAGGCCACTATTCGACGCGTTTTAGGATTTTTTGGTCCGCCCGGCCTTTTTCGCCGGCAATGCCCGTGCCACCTCCCTCAGGATCTCCCCAAGCCGGTTCAGGTCGGACAGCTGGTCCTCGGCCACGATGTAGTGCGGCTTCGCGCCCGGATACGGCGGACCCTGCTCGCATGCGTCCGCGAGTTCGGCGCTTTGGGGCACGATCTTTACGTACAACAGGTCATCGCAGATCAACGCGACGACCTTGCCGCTCGCATATAAAGCGTATTCTCCGAACATCGCGCGAACCGTAAACGTGGTTGGATCACCTAATTTCTTCAGAATGAAATCGACGGTCGCGCGTTGGGTGGCCATATGGGGCGAGAATCTATGCTTGGCAAAGAAATAAGGCGGGCGAACGGGACGCTCTCCGGTCGATGCGCGATCGATCGACAGGTATTGACGGAACGCGTATCCCATACCCCTCTCGAATCAGCTGGTCGATGTTACGGGATAGGCGAAACGCGCAACCCGCAACCCGCTCACGCCCCATCGTGAGGCAGGGGCATGCAACCCGCAACCTCGAGAAGCATTCGAATAAAAAAGACCTCCCGGACAGGGAGGATCAGCGGGCGGCGGGCACGGGCGGGAGCATCACGCTCGCGCCGGTGCCGGAGTAGGTGGGGAGCTGCCCGTCCCAGCGGTCGATCTGCCGCAGGCGGAGGATCTCCGGCGTGAGGTGGGGCTGGAGGGTGCGGTAGGCGTTGGCCTGCGAGTCGGCCGTGAGCTGGCGCACCTGGGCCTCGGCACGGGCGCGGATGAGCTGCGCGTCGGCGTCGCCCTGCGCCTGGGCGCGGGCGGCGTTGGCGGCCCCTTCGGCGCGGGCCATGCTCTGGCGCGCCTCGGCCTCGACTTGGGCGACGCGGTTCTGGGCCTGCACGGCCTCCTGGCTGGCGCCGATCGAGGCGTTGATGGCGGCCACGACGTTGGGCGGCAGGCGCAGCGCGGCCGTGAACGACAGCTGGTCGACCATGAAGCCGTCGCCGTTGAGGCGTTCGTTGAGGCGCTGCTGCGCGCTGTGCAGCAGGGTCGTCTTGCCGGGGCCGTAGATGTCCTGGACCGTCATGGTCGAGGCGACCTCGTTCAGCATGTCGCGCGTGAGGTTGCGGACGTAGCCGTCGGTGAGCACCGTAATGTCGGCTTGGCGGAAGCGGGCGTAGAGGCGCGGGGCCTTGCTGCCCTCGATGTGGTAGGCGATGGCGACGTCGGCGTTGACCGACACGCCCTCGCGGCTGGCGAAGGTGATCGACTCGTCGCGCGGCCCGCCTTCGGTGCGGGTGGCGGCCCAGACCTGGTTCTGGATCGACGTCGGGAACTCGATCACGTCCTCCGTGACCGGATTGTACATCACCCAGCCCGTGACGATCGGGGCGTTCTGGACGCCGCGCGAGCTGCCCGCGAGGCTGACCTGGATGCCGACGTGGCCCACGTCCACGCGCTTGCAGGACGCCGCGCCGAGGCCGAGCATGATCAGGAGCAAGAGGGCGAAGCCGGCGCCGCGGAAGAGGGTCGGGAGCGAGAGTCTGTCGTGGCTCATGAGGGCACACCTTTCGGGGACAGGATCTGCAAGCGCGCGGCCAGCATGGACTCGCGCAAAGGGCTGACAAGAACGATCGCGCCTGAATGCGCGAAAAGCGCCGCCATTGAACCAGGGAATGGGCTTCCTGTCAAGGGTTGACAGAAGCGCCTTTTTTGCTACTGTTTGCGAGGAAAGGGAAAAAATCGATGACAAAAGAACACACGCGGCCTCCCGTTCCCGACGGGGCGCAGACCCCCTTCCGCACCTTCGTGCGCGTCGGCGAGGAAGATCCCCTCCCCAGCCTCCTGTCGGGAGACCCGTACGCGGCCGTCGAGGCACACCGGGCCGACCTGAGCCGTCGCCTCCCGCGCTCATGGATGAACGCGCTGAACAAGGCCCCCACCCCACTGATCGTCGTCACCTATCTGACCGCAGCCACCTGGCTTCTCCGGGTGACAGAATGGGGATTCGCTGCATCGACCGTGCTGCTTCTGGCTTTGTACTATACGGCCATACGTTCTCTGCGTGGGCGAGCAACGCACCTCGAGTTCGATCCGGACGCGCAACAACGCATCCGGCGCTCGCTCCGGCAGTCGTCGGGAGAACTGATGGCGACGGACGTCCAGACGGCGATCGACGAGGTCATGAGCGAGATCGGCCGCACGCAACCGCATCACCCGTCCTATCCCGACGTGGCCGTCCTTGCGGGCGCCTGGCGGGGACATACCGAACGGCTCCTCCAGACCCTCGCCCACGAGCTGGACGAGCACCCTCCGCACCCGAACGCCGCCCAGACGCATGAGGCCGTGCGCGAAGCCTTCCGGAAGCTGCTGGCGATCAAGCGGCACCTCGCGGACCGCTCCGTCCCTCTTCCGGAGCCGCCGCGTGGATTCGCCGCGTCCAGCACGGAGGCGAACGAGGACCTGGTCCCGATCGCCCGCCGCGCCAGCGCCTGCGGCGACCCGGACTGCGGGAGCTGAACCTGACCCACATCGTGGGATTTTTTATTCCCATTTCGAGCGCGATCGCGCGCGCAGCAATAAAAGAGGGCTCGTTCCGTCTTAGCGGATCGAGCCCCTCCAGCCCCGGCTTACCCCAAAATCCGTTAGACCTTTAGAGCGATTACCTGGAGCGACGGAAGGTGCCTATCAGCTCACGCATTCCACGGTCCACTCGATACCGAACTTGTCCCGGAAGGCGCCAAAATACGATCCCCACGGGGCATCTCCCATTGGGAACTCTACGGTTCCGCCGTCCGAAAGGACATTGAACAGCCGTTCCGCCTCTTCGCGGCTCTCCGCCTGCACGGCGATCTTCGAGCGGTTCTCCTGCTCGTTCACCGGCCCCAACTGCGCCGGGACGTCATTCCCGATGAGGGAGGCGCCGCCGATCGGCAACACGATGCGCATGACCTTGTTCGCTTCGGCCTCAGGGATGGGAAAATCGGCGCTCGCGAGGTCCTTGAAGCGCACGACGCTCGTGAAAGAGCCACCGAAGACGGATTGGTAGAACGTGAACGCCTCTTCGGCGTTGCCGTTGAAGTTGACGTGGGGGTTGAGAGTGGGCATAGGGTTTGTTGGTCACTGTACTGGTGTAGATGAAGGGGCGTCAAAAAACATATAAAATCGACCCATGTGGGTCGATTTTATATGGCGGGCCAGTGGAGGTAAGCACGCGTGGAAGCGTGTAATCCAGGGGCTTTTTCAGGGGTCAAAATCCGAATACTATCGGGGCACATGACACGGGACCGAGATGAGACATTGTATGTTGTTTGTTTAAAAAGCACTTAAACTTTATTCGAGCTTTTGGAACATTTATTCTATTGATGTATATATGATTCTTGTATCTATAGATTTTGAGTACCTTGGTTAATTTTTGTTTCCCATGTATCAATTATGAAGATAGAGCCATCGATCCGGCTAGATTAACAGCGAGCCCGGCATGACGTTGGGCAGGACGGAATTGTTTACGGCCTTGTCCATGCGAATCACCAATTCGGCTCCTGATTACCCCCAGCCCTTGAATTACAGATGCGCAACCGCCAAGAATTTGTTTAAAGGCCTCTTCCGTATGCTGACTGGGTGCAAGATTCAGTTTTGCTGCAACTAAGCCGTATAACTTTGGCAACTTTTCATCATCATTGTAAATAACATGGGCATCATCTAATACGTGCTTGAGCACGCTTTCGATTAGTGTTCTTGCTAAAGTAATCGCGCTGGCTGGATCGGTCATACGACGTTCAAGGGCACGCTTCCAAAGCTCTTGTACATTTTCCGATGAAAGTTTAGATAAGGTGCCGTCGACATCTTCAACGATCACCGCCTTCTTCTCTGCTGCTTCAGATACTTGTTGAAACTCACTCCAAAGATAGCTTCGGCGATCAGCATAGGTCGGAAACATCGGTTTTACATGAGACCAAAATTGACCCAGATCTCTACAGCTACGTACAAAACTTGGAATAATTTTTCCCACAATAGAGTTAGTTAATAACTCTTGCCTCAAAGACCGATACTCTTCATCATCAGCTCCTCCACCAGTTGCGCGCGCAATTAGGATATCTTGTAGACGTTTAACCTTATCCGATAAGGACTCTTCGATCTCATTAAGCATAGAAAGTAGCCTCTTCCTGTTAAGTACCCTTTAATTAGCTCAACTCTAGCGTAGGAAAGTCTAGCGCACAACGAAACCGCCCTTTCGGGCGGTTTTTTTTCTCGCACACATCTCAAACGTTTTGAGGCACTCGAGATGCACGATACTAAATTGTCATGGCGGAGAGGGCGAGATTCGAACTCGCGGTACCGTTACCGGTACACCACATTTCGAGTGTGGCGCTTTCGACCACTCAGCCACCTCTCCAGTTTTTTTGGCTTGGTTGAGGGCTAAACCGTACCCACAACGCGCTGGGACGATAGCAAACGGCCCCAAGGCCGTCAACGGGAGGGCTCGGAAGCGTGGGCTGAGCCCGCATCCACCCACGCGACCATCCACCACAGCAGGAAAAACATCACGGCCAGATCGTTTTTCCAATACGGCACGTCCACCAGCCCATGCACGACGACTGCGATAAGCGGAGCGAAGCCGATGGCACGGGACGCCCATGCGCGCGAAGAGGCCCACGCCCGCCGCGCCCACGTCCCCAACAGCCCCAGGAACAGCAGCAGGCCCGGCAACCCCACCTCCGACCACGCCGACAGGACGAACTGGTGCGGGTATTGGAAGATCTCGATGGCCCGCGCCCGATGGAACGCGTCGAAAACGACGGGATAGCCCTGGAACCCCGCCCCCAGGAACCAGTGCGTCCGCAACATGTCCCACGTCTCGCGCCAAATATACAGGCGGACGATGCCGGACCAGCCTTGGAAGGTGAGGCCTTTCCAGGCGGACTGCGCGAGCTCCGGAAAAAGGAAGGCGCCCATCACGCCGGCGATGACACCCGCCAGCAGGAGCCGGCGTCCCCAGCGCGAAAAGAGCATCGCCAGGGCCCACGCGACCAAAACGGCCAGCATCCCCCCATCGCTACGCACGACGAGGATGCCAAGCAAGCCAACGATCGCGGCGGCACCCGCCAAGCGCTCACGCAAGAGCCAGGCCCGAGCCCCCGCATACGCGACGAGCGGCGCAGTGAAGAGCGCGACCGCGTTCGGGTATCCATACGGCCCCGTCGCCCGTCGCCCGTCGGCAATGGGGACGTTCCAGGGGTGCGGAATCCCCTTCCCCGTGACAAACTCGACGATCGCCCACACACTCACGAAGATCACCACGGTCCAGGCGCTGGTCCGCAGGTCGTCACGGTCTTTTTTCTGCGTGAGGACGACGTTCACGAGCATCAGGGCGAGAACCGGTTCCAAAAAATAGGGACGCCACAGATGGAACGCCTTCCAAAAGACGGGAGTCCATAAAACGGCCGCGGCTCCGATGAGGACCCATGCCAGCAACAACCAACGGGCCGGGAGCACCTTCCACGCCCGCACCCATGCGGACCACCCACGGGCAACGGAAAAGACCGTAAACAAGCCCAGAAGATACAGCTCTAGACCAGTCGTTGGGATCCCGAACAACGGAAACCGCACACCATACCCCAACACCGCCCAAGGCAGGGCGAGACACAACCAACGCAAGGCCTGTTCAGCGGCCGGTCGAAGCTTCATACTGCCCCTCAGCCTATGCCAAACAAAGACGAACTGCAAAAGCTCTGCTACGAGCCCAACGGCGGCCTCAAACCCAAGGAGCATTGCCGCGCGGCCATGATCAACACGCTCATCCTCGACGAGCTGATGGACATCGACGAGGCCGAGAACTTCGTCGACAAGTACCTGCGCGAGCTGCACCTCTGGGGCGAGCCACGGCTCGAGGACCTGTTGCGTGACGACGGTCCCAACGAACAAAAAACAACGGGTTGACCCGTTGTTTTTTGGCGCGAACGGTCAGTGATGAAAATCGGCCATCTTTCGACGGTCGACGTTCCTCCCGCTCGCGTGACAAACATCCGGGGCCGTCGGGCGCCGAAGCGCCTTGCGGCCAAGAGGTTTTTCACGCGAGCCGAAGCATCACCAACTCCAGGATCCACGACAAGCAGTCCTGTTCTAACACACAGATACGGTTTGTCCAAGCGGTGGGAGTGGATAAGTCGGCAGGCAAAGAGGTCGCGCATTCAAAAGACGAACGCGCACAAAAAAAGAAAAACTCCCCGTGAAGCGTAGGCTCCACAGGGAGAGGGTCAGTCGTGGCAGGCGCGCGCGGCGCGCAGGCTGACACGCAGGTTGGGCGCGACCTCGTCGCAGGCGACCGTCCCGGGGTACGGGTCGGAGCCGGTGTCGACGTCGGCGGCGAGGGCCGTCTCGCCGTCGTGGCGACGGCGGCGGTGCGAGCGGCGCGCGAGGCGGGCCGCCGAGGGAGACCCGTACCCGACCGCGACCGGCGCGCTGACGCTGGGCGGAGGGGCGGGGGTGGGCGGCGGCGCCGAACCGGGAACGGGCGCTCCCGGAACCGGACGGAACGGGTCGTACGCCTTGGAGGCGCTGACGTTGGGCTCTGCCGCCAGGTCGACGGGGCAGGCGAGCCAGCCCTGGATGCCCAGGTTCTGCGCGGAGACCGTCGGCGGATCGAAGAAGGTGTTGAGGAAGAAGGTGGCCGCGAACACCGCCGCGACCCGGCCGCCCCAACGCCCCATCCAGGTGGCGTTCTTGTCGCGCATGGCCGCGACCGCGATCCCCAGCACGGCCAGGGCGATCGCGCAGGCGAAGACCCGCTTCGCCACGTCGGTCCACCCCTTGTACTCGTCGACGTGGCCGAAGTGGATCACGACGTTGACCTGGGTCACCACGAACACCAGGGCCCGGGTGAGCCAGTTGCGGGCGAAGAGCGCGGTCCCCGGCACCACCAGCATGAACGCGAGGATGGCGAGGACGACCTTCTCCAGGTTCTCAGCGCCCTTCTTGCGGCGCTCGACCGTCGAGATGCCCGCCGCCTCGAGGTTCTGGTGCAGGATCCCGACCGTCGCCCCCACGAGGAGCGCGACGAACCCGGAGTACCAGTGCACCGGCATGCCCGAGATCAGGACGAAGACGAGGAACGACACGCGGAAGCGGTGGACCCCCTCCTTCGTGAGGACGTTGAGGGCGGTCGCAAGCTGGCCGGTGTAGCTGCCCACGAACTCGCCCGCGTTCGCGAAGGTGATCCCCCAGGGGATGGACGCGATCGCGTGGTATAGCGCGTTCACGGGCTTCGCGGGGACCGTGGCGACGAGCCGGACCACTTCGGTACCCCCGCTGAACACCAGGCCCATCGCGAGGACGCAGAGGAGCGCCGCAAGCAGGGCCGGGAACCAGATGAGGTACAGGGCGACGGGGCTGACGCCGCTCATCGTGTAGCTGTACTCGGACACCTTCCAGCCGCACACGAGGAGCAGGAGCGTCAGCAGGAACGCCTCGACGACCATGCCGACGAGGTGCGGCACGGGCGAGGCATCGACGGCCACGTCTGCCCCCACGTCGAGGAGCTGCTGGTCGAGGTCCGCCGGCGACAGGAGGGGGCAGAAGGGCGACCGGCCCTCGAGTTCAGCCAGGATGCGATGGTTGTTCTCCTTCTCCGCCGCCTTGGCCGCATCGTCGGCGCGCTGCTTCTCGGCCTTGAGGACCGGATCCGGCTCGGACGCCGCCGTGTTGTACTTGGGGTCGTTGTCGATCTCCGGGTCGGGGCGCAGACCGAGCGAGTCCTTCTCGGCCCTCTGTTCGTCCGGCGTGAAATCGCGGAACCGCTTCGGGGTCGAAGACCTCCCAACGCTCAGCGACCAGGGCATGGCGCGGATCCTCGCGTCGCGATAGATCCGCCACCGGCCCGGGATGAGGATGAACACGCCGAGCAGCGGGAAGAGCTGGACCGAGACCGGCAACTCGACGGGCCCGCAGGCGCCGAACAGCGCGAGCATCCCCAGACCCGCGAGGCAGATCGTGATCGCGAGCAACTTCTGGAACGCCGCGCGCATGTCGCGGGCCAGGGCCGTGAGGTCGTGGCTCACGAAGGCGCGGGCGCGGCTCACGAAGACGGTGCGGAAGAGCCGCAGCCGCTCCATGATCTGCTGTCCCTGGGCGCTCCACTCGTTGGAACCGATGAGCAGGGCCGACAGGATCGGCAGGAGCACATCGAAGGCATCGAACGCCTTCTTCATGTCTTTGTCATTCATCTTTCTGGAATTCCTTTTGAGCTGGTTGACGTTGGGGAAGATGGGAAGCGTGAAATCGGGGGAGGTCGGACGGAACGCCTGCATGCCGCGCTCCGCCCGACCTCAGAACGGCTCAGGGCGACGGCGGAGGACCGCCAGCAGCGGGGCCGGGAGCGGGGACGGGCGGCTGGTTGCGGCTCTGGTACCACCGCTTGAGCTTGTCCCACTGACGGCGAAAGAAGGCACGTACGGCTCCACCGGTTGACCGGTTCGCCCGGACGCGCTCCATCGCGGCCTCGTAGTTGGCGTAGCCCGTCCCCTGACGGTTGGTCTCGGCCCGCACGCGCGGGACGAACGGGACGCCGTTGCCCCCCTCGTTCAGGAGGTCGAGCTGCTTCTTCACCACGGCTCGCCCCTCTTCGAAGACCGTGACAGCCTTCTTGACGGTCGAGGCGGGATTGAGGCGACGCTTCACGATCGCGGCAACCTCGGGCGACGGGCCGCCCATCCCGATGATGAGGTCGGCCAGGCCCTGCAGGTCGCGCGCGGAGAGCTTGGCGTCGAGGAAGAGGCCCCCATCACCGAGAAGCGGGATGATACCCATGAGCGCCTGGTGGCGCTCGGGATCGTAGTCCCGGCTGATGTATGTGAGCGCCTCGCTGAACGGCATGGGACGCGGGCCGTCGAAGCGTCCCGCGGCCTTGAGCGCCTCGAGGCGCTTGAGGTCGGGGTTCGCGTCGAGGGCTTCCTGCATCTTCTTGGGGACTTCCTTGCCGTCACCTTCGATAGTGACAAAGCCTCCCGAAATGCCGTCCGTGAAGCCGCGGATCGCCCCGCGGATCTCCTCGTCGTCGCCGAAGATCTCGGCGACGCGTCCGATGGTGCGGATCGCCGTCGCGAGATTTCGACCACGCGCGAGCCGCTTGGCCTCGTTGCGGATGGAATCCGGAAGGATCTCCATGACGCGCGAGCCGAACACCCGCCCGAGGCGCTCGAGCAGCATGCTGAGCGCGACCTCGAACGGGGTGTCGGGGGCGTTGCCGCCCCTGTCTCCGCCACCCTTTCCCTTTTCCCTGCCCTTGTCGTCCTCTGCCATGATCTCCTCCTTACTGTTCCCGCAGGTCTCCCTGCGGCCTTTGTCGACGAATCTCTCCCATCCCCACCGGGGAACGGAAGAATGGCTCAGTATGGCAGCTTTTCGGGATTTTGTCAATCCCCTGCCTCTACTCCGTGCCAGAGCCGCCGAAACGCGTCAAGTTTAGGCTAAGGTAACGTATTTTTGCTTATCATTAGCCAAAAAAGATGGCCTGTAACCCTTGACAAAGGCATGATTTTCGGGTACAATGAGACATTCCTCGCCTCACAAGCGAAGGATCGGCCTTTTTGCAGAACGCTCCCTCGCGGGAGAGAAGGAGGGACCATGCCCCCCCAAGCAGCTCACCGACAAGATCGCCAACCCCCACAACGGCGGCCCCACGGCCGCGAAGGAGCCCTGATCATGGGCATCACCACCTACAGCTGCCCGGGCAAGAGCCCGGTCGCGGTCGCCACCTGCCTGCTGGGGCCGTGCGCGCTCGCCCTGCTCGCCAGCCTCGCGCTGTCGAGCTGCGGCGCGAACGGGCCCGCCATCTACGGGGCCCAGACCTACGCGGTCCCCACCATCGCCGGCAACGGTGAGGTGGGCCGCCACACGGCCGCGGGCGGAGCCGTCGACATCACGTCGGCGCGCAGCCCGGACGGGCGCGCGATGGTCGATGCGTGCATCGCCATCCAGCAGCGCTGGAACGACTACCTCCGGTCGTCGGGGATGGTCAACACCCAGGCGGGCTGGGTGAACTGGTGGCGGATGATGCAGCTCACGTCGGTTCCGGACCGCTGCATCGACTACGCCACCTACGGCACGCCGATGTCGACCGGGGCGACCGGGATGGGCATGGGCATCGGCGCAGGCGGCCTCGGTAGCCCCACTTGGTGAGAGGAGGCCAGAACATGTTCAACGAAGAACGCGTGTCGGGGCTCCTGTCGAGCCTCATCCTCATCATCGTCGGCTTCGCCGCGACGCTCGCCCTCAACGGGTGCGTGGTCGGCGGAGCGAACCCGTACGCGTACCCGCCGTACGCCCAGCGCGGATACCCCCAGCAGGGGCTTCCGCGCGGCGGCGGTCCGGTGGGACGGGTCGCCAACCGGCTCGTGGGCGGCCCGACCACGCGCGTCCTCGCCCCGGAAGCGGGAAGGAACGAGTACGCCGGGACGCGCTACGACAGCGCCGAGCACCTGGCGATCATGCGGTACGAGACCGCACGGCGAGGCACGACCCTGCCGATGGGCGGCGACGGGCCCGCGGTTGCGGGCAGCCCCCCGGCGGACACGCGGCACGCCCGGGCCGCCTCGGCGGAGCAGGTCCAGCACCTCTCCGTCACGGTGAGCCAGATGGCTCGCACGCAACGCGAGCACGGCGAGATCCTGCGCAGCCAGGGCGTCGCCCTCGGGCAGCTCGCCCGCGAGCGGCACCCTCACCGGCACCGGCGCGCGGATCCCCCGCCCGCCGTCCCGACGGCGGAGGCCGCCGCTCCTCCCGCCCAACCGAGCGCAGACGCGCCCCCGATGCTCGCGGGAACGGTCGTCTACCCGGACGATCCGTGAGCGTCTTCGGTCGCTTCCTTACGCCTTCTTCCGCTTCCTTCTGCGCCTCGCCCCCTCTGACCCCCACCCAACCAGGCGGGGATCGAGAGGTCTTCGCCAGAAAGCTTCAGATGATGCGCATCAACCTCCTCCTCGCGGCCCTCGCCCTCAACGCCTGCGCCACGGGCGGCGCGGCCTCCCCGTCGGAGTCCGAGCCCGCCCGCCTCTCGCGCGAGCTGGCCGAGGCGCGGCAGCAGGTCCGCGCCAGCCAGGAGCGGTACGACCAGGCCTACGGCCTGCTCGTCCGCCGCAACGCCGGGAACGACGTCAGCGCGGAGGCGGCGCAGCTGCCCCCGCCCGCGGCACCGCGCGTGGTCCCGCCGGTCGAGCGCCCCGTCGCGCGACCGGCGGCCCCGCCCCAAGCGGCGCCCGCCCCTCCCCCGCCCCCCGCACCCGTGCCGGACATGTCCGGCTTCGGCGGGCTACCGCTCGGCTCCGCGCCGACCCAGATGCCCGACATCATGTCGGCGCCGGAGATCGGAGCCCTCGGGAACATGGCCTGGATGGGCCCGCTCCCGGACGAGCTCCGGGGCGAAACCAACAGCCGGGTGGCGATCGTGCTGCACGGCGTCTCGTACGACGTGCAGATCCTCATCGATGGCCGGACCGTGTGCCCCACGATGGACGGGCGCACCACGACACGGATCCTGACCCGGAACCGCAGGGTCACCTGCATCGTGCCGGCGCGCCCGGGCCAGACGCAGGAGCTGACGGTCTTCATCCCGGAGATCACCCAGGCGCACACCATCGAGCTGATCGCGTACTACTCCTCGCGACTTCGGCCGGTCGGCACCCGCGTGGGAACCCTGCGCCAGCAGATCGTCCCGCTGCGGAACGGCCTGATCCAGGCCATGGACGGCTGGTTCCGCTGACCTTCCCCTTCGCCTTCATGGGACACGTCCCGTGAAGGCGATCTTTTTTTGCAAAAACATGTCCGAAGACGTGTCTTTTTATTCCTCAACCGCCAAACCTACGCCAAGTTATGAAACACGCGGCTCACGTCATCGTCCGCCTCGAGGACCTCGATCAGGTCGAACAGCGCCTGGGCCGTGGCGTCATTCGCTTCCATCGTCGTCCTCGGGATCCAGGCGAACTCGGCGCTGGTCGGGACGATCCCCGCCGCACGGAACGCTTCCGCGATGGCGGCATAAGCGCTGGGATCGGCGAGGACCTCGATCCCTTGCGCGACTTCCTCAATCTGCGTCGCACCCGCCTCTATCAGGGACAACTCAAGCGCATCACACCGTTCCGCAGGGAGGGCGGTGGCATGAAAGAGGGCGACCCGGTCGAACTGGTAGGTGACGGCACCGGCCGCGGCGATCGTGCCGCCGTGCTTCGAGAGAAGATGTTTGACCTCGTTCGCGCTGCGGTTGCGGTTATCGGTCACGCATTCGATCACGAGCGCGGTCCCGCCTGGGCCATATCCTTCGTAGGTGAGCGTTTCGAGCGCTCCCCCATCACCTCCTCCGGTGCCACGCTGGATGGCGCGATCGATGTTATCTTTCGGCATCGAGGCTTCGCGGGCCCGGTCGATGGCGACGCGGAGGCGGGCATTCATCTCGGGGTCGGCCCCTTTTTCGCGGGCGGAGACCGTGATCTCGCGGGCGAGCTTCGTAAACGAGGCGGCGCGCTTGGCGTCGGCCTTGCCTTTGGTGATCTGGATGTTATGCCAATGGGAATGGCGGGCCATATGGCGCTAGGCTAACGGACCCCAATCCGCCTGGCAAGCATGAAAAACCCTCCCGAGATGGGAGGGGAGCGTTCAGGGGCCCCAGATGTTGAACGAGTAGCGCAGGTACTCGTCGGCGGTGGCCAGGCTGATGGGGAAGACGTCGCTGTCGCTGTAGTTGACGGCGAACCAGCAGCCGTCCGACGGGCGGTAGACGGCCTGCGGCGAGAAGGGCTGCCCGCTGGAGGGCAGGAGGCTCGCGGGCAAGGCCTGCACGCGACCGACGCGCCTCATGGCGGACAGGCTCGCAGCAGGACGGAACGCGGCGATCCCGATGATGTCGAGCTGGTAGCCCGCCGTCTGGAGACGCTGGTAGTCCGCCGGCCAGGAAGAGGGGAAGTAGGTGAAGAGCCCGCCGCAGCTGCCGTCCGTCCGGGTGAACGGGAGCTGCTCGAGAGGCGTGCCGCCGTAGGTCGCGAGGCGGAACATGACGCCCTCGGCGCGCCGGCGCACCTGCACGAGCTTCCAGCGGAACCGGGTCTGCACCCCGCCGCTCCACAGCTCCTCGCCGAACCAGAGGTTGATGGCCGGGCTGTTGACGGGGATGGCACTCCCCTGAACGTGCACGCGCGCGGCCCAGTTTCCGGGCGTCGAGACGTCCGTCTGCGGAGAGCTCGTACGGCCCCAGACGCTCTCACAGGCGGTACCCACGGGGACCCAGGACGGGTAGGCGGCCGCGTTGATGCACCGCACCCCGGACACGATCAGGTCGAGGCCTTCGGCATCGAACCAGGCTGGCGAGCCGTCGACCACGAAGGTGCCGGTGTAGGTCGGGGCGCACGGGCCGATGCAGGGGCCGCTGCCGCCGGCCTGGGCCTGCTGGGCGGGCGGGTCGACGTTGGCGACGTCACCCGTGTCCGCGCCGTAGCAGCCGAGGAACGCGAGCAGGGCGAGAACGAGGCATCTGAAACGCAATCGCATGATGGCTCCCATCTCCCGAACCGATTCGGGAGAGGGAGATTACCAAAAGGAATCGTTTTGTCAAGCCCCCCGCGACTGGTATACTGCGCGTATCTATGCCCGCTTTTCGCTCTTTCGAGGAACAGGCTCGCCGGACCGGCCCTAACGAGCTCCCGTCATCTGGAGACAGATCGTCAAAAACCCGACCGCCTTCCCGCTGGGAATCCATCCGTACGCAGCTTGCCGGGGCAGCCGTTGCCGCTGCGTCGCTGACGGGCGCATACGAGGCCGGCGCCCAAGACCTCGACGTCTACCGCCAACAACAGGCTATGCAAGAAGCACGGGAGCGCCAGGCAAATGTCACCGAGATGCGCGGGAGCGCGCAAGCCCTCCGCCAAGCCCTTGGCGGCATGGACTCGGCCCTCCGAAACGTAGCCGGCCGTCTGCAGGAAGGTGGTCATGACGACACCTCTCGCGCATTCGCCCAACTCACCAACGGGGTGATCGCTGCGGAAGCAGAGGCCGTGCAAGGAAGCTCGCCCGACCTCCTCAGGGAGGCGCAGCGCGGCTACGAAGCAGCGGTCGGCATCTCACAGGACCGAGCCCAAAGCACCGTTTCCATGGTCGCCATCAATGAAGAGCTCAGCAGAAGGGCCCTGTCCCCACGTGAGGCCCGCGCCATCACACACGCCATCCTCGCCTCGGAAGCGGAAAGCTACCAACCCCCTATCTCAAATGAGGAGCGCGACGGGCTCAGAATGCGGACCCTAGACCTGCGGAACCGCCTCACGGAACAGCAAGTCAGCCTTCTTGCCCTGTATGCGGAAACGCAACCCAGGGACGAAGCGAATCCCGATCGGGCGACGGGCACTTTTATCCGAAACGCGAACGCCATCCCCTATTCGGACATGGTCCGTCTCTATCGGGACATTTCCCGGACGGGAGGCCTCGACAAGCAGGTCTGGAACGCGGTTTATGCGCGCCTCACCAGCGGCGGCCGGAACCCGAACCTTACCCCCGACTCCTTCGACCGGACGATCGCCGGGCTCGAGACCACGCTTCCGCTCGTCGTGATCGACGAGGGAGAGCGGATGGCGCAGGAACAAAGTCCGCAAACGCGTCGCGCCATCCAGCGGGAAGCCGATCTGCAAAACAGCATGCGCTCAGACGGACAGGCGCGACCAGGCGCCCATCCCGAACCGATGCCGAATCTCCGACAGGCGCTACACGATTACAACCTGCCTAACGGTCCTGAACGAGAGGCGGCGGAAGACGGAAGCCCGAATCGGAACCTATACCGAGCGCTCCGCAACTACGACCCTCCAAGAACGGCTACTCCGGAGACGACGGAGTCGCCCACTCCCCAGGATGGCGAAAGAAGCCATCATCGGGACCGAAGGCGTCATCACCGGCATTAATTCCAATAGCTTAAGGGATACGAAAACCGCCCGTTACGTCTGGCGGTTTTCGTATCCCTGTTGACATGCTTTCCCTGTAAGATCGTACCGAAAAACCGCCCATATAGGCGGTTTTTCTTTTCCGGCATCTACACTTTCCGCATCTGCTCGTGCTCGTCGGCCAATTCCTGGAACTGGTTCCCGGTGAACCCGGTCCCGGTCGGCGAGAGACGGCCGATGATGACGTTTTCCTTGAGGCCCTCCAACCGGTCCAAACGGCCCGTGAGGGACGCGTCGATGAGGACGCGCGCCGTCTCCATGAAGGACGCGGCGGAGAGGAACGATTCCGTCGAGAGCGCCACCTTGGTGATGCCCAGGAACAGCTGTTCGATGACCGGCGGCGTGGTCTTGCCTTTCGCCTCCAGCTTCTCCATCTCCTCGTCGGCACGCGTCTTGGCGATGACCTGGCCCGGGAGGAAGTCCGAATCCCCCGCCTCGCGCACGTACACGCGCGAGAACATCTGCCGGATCATGAGCTCGATGTGCTTGCCGGAGAGCTTCTGGCCCTGCGACAGGTACACGGCGAGCACCTCCTTGAGGATGTACCGCATGACCGACGGCTGCCCCTTGAGGCGGAACAGGTCGTGCAGGTCCATCTGCCCTTCGGTGAGGGCGTCGCCAGCGGTCACTTCCTGCCCGTCCTTCACGACCAGGCGGTACCCGTTCGGGATCTCATGTTCCGACATGGCTTGCGCCTCATACTCGAAGCGGACCTCGTTCTTGAGCACGCGGACCGTGCCCTTGTGGCTCGCGACCGCCTCTTCGCCGTTCGCGTAGAGGATCAGCATCTGGCCTTCCTTCACCTTCTGGCCATCCTCGACCTTCACGGTGTCCTTGCGGATGAAGCTGAATTTCTGCTCCTGCTTGGCGATGTACGGGATGTGGACGATGCGCGTCCCGGAGGCCGTATCGATGATCTTCTCGCCCGTGGTCGATTGCAGCACGCGCTTCTCGGTCTCGATGATCTTCACCGGGCCGGACACCTCGGCGACGATCGCCTTGTGCTTCGGCTGGCGGGCTTCGAAGAGCTCTTCCACGCGCGGCAGACCCATCGTGATGTCGAAGCCGGCCGTGCCACCCATGTGGAACGTACGCATCGTGAGCTGGGTCCCCGGTTCGCCGATGGACTGGGCGGCGACGATGCCGACCGCCGTACCGAGCTTGACCAGCTTGTTGAAGGCGAGGTCGTAGCCGTAGCACTTCTGGCAGAGGCCGCGCTTCATGCGGCAGCTCAGCAACGAGCGCACGACGACGTTGTCGATCTTGGCGCCCTTGAGGGCCTTCACGTCCTCTTCGCCGATCAGCGTCCCCTTCTTGAGGAGGACCTTGCCCGATTCGGTGTCCTTGATGTCCTTAAGGAGGTAGCGGCCGAAGATGCGGGTGAGCATCGGCTCGCCGATCTCGTCACACTCCTTCTGCGTCAGGACCACGCCCGTGTCATCGCCACAGTCTTCCGACGCGATGACGATGTCCTGGGCCACGTCGACGAGGCGGCGCGTCAGGTACCCGGCGTTGGCCGTCTTGAGGGCGGTGTCCGTGAGACCCTTACGCGTGCCGTGGGTGCCGATGAAGTACTCCAGAACGTCCAACCCTTCGCGATACGACGACTTGATCGGAAGCTCGATGATGTCACCGGACGGGTTCGCCTTGAGGCCACACATGCCGACCACCTGCACCAGCTGCCCGGCCGAACCACGCGCACCGGAGTTGATCATGGCGTACACCGACCCGTGGTTGTCGAGCTTCTCGACCGACATGCGCTGGATGCGATCCTTGATGTCGGACCAGATGGCGACGATGCGGGTGTGGCGCTCCTTCTTGGTCAGTAGACCTTCTTTGTATTGCTCTTCGACCTCCTTCGCCTTCACGTCGCCCTCCTCGATGAGGTCCTTCTTGGAGATGTCCGGCAGGTCGCCGAGGCCGTAGCTGAAGCCCGACTTGGTGGCGTGGGCGAACCCGAGCGCCTTCACCTCGTCGAGGAACTTGGCCGTGCGGTCGAAGCCGCGCAGCTGGATCGTGGTGCGCACGATCGCCGCGAGCTCCTTGCCGATGGTCTCGTTGCGGAAGCCGATCTCCTTCGGGAACAGGCGGTTCAGGAGGATGCGGCCGACGGTCGTCTCGACGATCCCTTCGCCGGGGCGGATGCGCGTCTTGATCTTCTCGCGGATGTCGAGCTTGCCGGACTGGTACGCGTACACGGCCTGGTCGGCGGTGCCGAAGGTCTTCACCGCCCCCTCCTTCGGGTCGAACATGGAGGTGATGTAGTAGCAGCCCCAGGCGATGTCCTTGTCCGGTTTCGCGACCGGGTCGCCGGTAGCGGGCTTGAGGAGGTTGCGCGTCGAGAGCATCAGGTTGCGCGCCTCCCAGCGGGCCTCCTCGGTAAGCGGCACGTGGACGGCCATCTGGTCACCGTCGAAGTCAGCGTTGAAGGCCGAACAGACGAGCGGGTGGATCTGGATCGCCTTGCCTTCGATGAGCTTCGGCTGGAAGCCCTGGATGCCGAGGCGGTGCAAGGTCGGGGCGCGGTTCAGGAGCACCACGGCATCGGCCGCGATCTGCTCGAGGATGTCCCACACCTCCGGATGGTCGGCTTCGATGTAGCGGTTCGCGGACCGGATGTTATGCACCAATTCGCGCTTGATGAGCTGCGCGATGATGAACGGCTTGAAGAGCTCGAGCGCCATCATCTTCGGCAGGCCGCACTGGTGCAGTTCGAGGTGCGGACCGACCACGATCACGGACCGGCCGGAGTAGTCGATGCGCTTGCCGAGCAGGTTCTGGCGGAAGCGGCCCTGCTTGCCCTTGAGGAAGTCCGAGAGCGATTTCAGCTGGCGTTTCTTGCCCGTGGCTGCGAGGACCGTCTTCGAGTGGCGGGCGCCGTTGTCGATGAGGGAGTCCACCGCTTCCTGGAGCATGCGCTTCTCGTTGCGGACGATGACTTCCGGGGCATTGAGCTCGACGAGGCGCTTGAGGCGGTTGTTGCGGTTGATGACGCGGCGATAGAGGTCGTTGAGGTCGGAGGTCGCGAAGCGGCCGCCGTCGAGGGCCACCATCGGGCGCAGGTCCGGCGGGATCACGGGGATCACCTCCAGGATCATCCAATGCGGCTCGATCGCGTTCACCGTGAGGGCGCGCATGAGCTTGAGGCGGCGCATCAGGCGGTCACGCTTGGCGTCGGAGGCGTCCTTGAGCTCCTCGTGGAGCAGGTCGGCCGTCTGCTTGAGGTCGATGCGCTTCAGGAGCTCGTGGATGGCTTCGGACCCGATCTTCGCCTCGAACAGGTGCCCGAACTTGAGCGACAGGTCGTGGTATTCGAGCTCGGAGATGATCTTGAGCGGGCGGAGGTCCTTGAGCTCCTTCTCGGCCTGGTCGAAGTCGCTCTCGAGCTCTTCGGCGCGGCGCGTCTTGTTGGCCTCGGCCTTCTCGAGCTCCTTGTGGGTCTGGTCGGTCGTCCAGCTCTTTTCGGCCGCCATCTTGTTGACGCGCTGCACGTCGCGCTCGTATTCGCTGTCGATCTGCTTGCGCTTGGCCTTGAACTCCTGGCGCACCATGTCGAGCGTGAGCGTGCGCTGCTCCTCGTTGACCTCGGTGATGATGAACGACTGGAAATAGATCACCTTTTCGAGGGATTGCACCGACAGGTCGAGGATCGCGCCGATCTTCGACGGCACGCTGCGCAGGAACCAGATGTGCGCGACCGGCGCGGCCAATTCGATGTGGCCCATGCGTTCGCGGCGCACCAGGGAATAGGTCACCTCGACGCCACAGCGGTCACAGATGATCCCCTTGTAACGGATCTTTTTATATTTGCCACAATAACATTCCCAGTCCTTGGACGGCCCGAAGATCTCTTCGGCGAAGAGGCCGCCCTTTTCGGGGCGCTGGGTGCGGTAGTTGATGGTTTCCGGCTTGGTAATTTCGCCGTACGACCAGCCGCGGATGACCTCCGGCGACGCGAGCCGCAGGCGGATCGCGTCGAAATCGGTGGTCTTGATGTACTCGGTTTGATACAACGCCATATGGGTTGGTGAGAGGGGTGAGGGCGTCTGTTAGAACTCAACCGGTCCCCATTCGTCATCAGCGGCGGCCGCTTCGGCCGTGGGACGGTTCTTCAGGTGGTCGGGGCGTGGGTTGGCTTCCTCGATGCGCTGGCCGTCCTTGAGCAGCTCGACGTCGAGCGCCAAGCCCTTCAGCTCGCGGCACAAGACGTTGAACGATTCCGGCACGTTGACCTTCTTGATGGCCTCGCCCTTGATGATCGACTCGTAGGCCTTGGAACGGCCCGGGACGTCGTCGGACTTGATGGTGAGGATCTCCTGGAGCATGTGCGCCGCGCCGTAGGCCTCGAGCGCCCACACTTCCATTTCCCCGAACCGCTGGCCACCGAACTGCGCCTTGCCGCCCAACGGCTGCTGGGTGATGAGCGAGTACGGGCCGATGGAGCGCTGGTGCACCTTGTCGTCGACCATGTGGTTCAGCTTGAGCATGTAGATGTAGCCGACCGTCGGGTTGTTATCGAACTTCTGGCCGGTGCGCCCGTCGAACAGCTCGACCTTCCCCGTCGTGTCGAAGCCGGCCTTGCCGAGCTCCGTGCGGATCGTCTCTTCGGTGACGCCGTCGAACACCGGGGTGGCGACGTTGTACCCGAGGGCGTTGGCCGCGAGGCCGAGGTGGGTCTCGAAGATCTGGCCCAGGTTCATACGCGACACGACGCCGAGCGGGGTCAGGATCACGTCGACCGGCGTGCCGTCCGGGAGGAACGGCATGTCCTCGACCGGGACGATCTTGGAGATGACGCCCTTGTTGCCGTGGCGACCGGCGAGCTTGTCGCCCGCCTGGATCTTGCGAAGGTCGGCAACGGACACGACAATTTGCTTCAACACGCCCGGCTGCAGCTTGTCGCCGGCGTCGCGCGAGAAGATCTTGACCGCGACCACCTTGCCGCGTTCGCCGTGCTCGAGGTACAGCGAAGAATCACGCACGTCGCGGGCCTTTTCGCCGAAAATGGCGCGGAGCAGCTTCTCTTCGGCCGAGAGGTCGGTTTCCCCCTTCGGCGTGATTTTCCCAACAAGAATGTCGCCGGATTTCACTTCGGCACCCACGCGCACGATCCCCTGCTCATCGAGGTTGCGGAGCTTCTCTTCGGAGACGTTCGGGATGTCGGAGGTGATGACTTCGGGACCGAGCTTGGTGTCGCGCACGTCGATCGTATGGTGCTCGATATGGATCGAGGTGAAGCGGTCGGTATGGACGAGGCGTTCGCTCAAGATGATGGCGTCGTCATAGTTGTATCCTTCCCAGCTCATGAAGGCGACGAGCAGGTTCTGCCCGAGGGCCATCTCGCCGTTCTGGCAGGACGTCCCGTCGACGAGGACCTCGCCGGCGTAGACCTTCTGGCCCTTGCTCACGACCGGGCGCTGGTTGAGACAGGTGGAGCTGTTGGTGCGGAGGAACTTGGTGAGCTCGTAGCGGCGGAGGTGGCCGTCCTGGGTCTGCAATTCGACGTGCTTGCCAGAAATGGAGACGACGACACCGTCATCCGGGGCGATGATCGTGTGACCGGAGTCGATGGCGGCGCGGCGTTCGACACCCGTGCCGACGATCGGCGCGTCCGGCTTGATGCAGGGCACGGCCTGGCGTTGCATGTTCGTGCCCATGAGCGCGCGGTGGCCGTCATCGTGTTCCACGAACGGAATCATGGACGTGCCGATGGACATGATCTGCTTGGAGGACACGTCGACGTAATCGATCTCGTGGACATCGACGATCTGCGGCTCGCCATGGCGGCGGGCGGACGCGCGTTCGACGAGGAACTTGCCGTCGCGGTCGATCGGTGTCGTGGCCGGGGCGGTCGTGCCGCGCTCTTCGGTGAACGCGTTCAAATAGACGATCTCATCCAGCACGGTCGGGCGGATGGCAAGCTTGGGCACGGAGGCCTTGGCGAGCTTTTCGGCGAGCTTCTTGTCGATCTCGGTCCCGGCGGTCGCGAGCACCTTGCCTTCGCCGTCACGGACGTCGACGCGCAGGACTTCGCCCACGCCGTCCTTGCCGTCGTTGAGGGCCATGTTCTTCACGCGGCGATACGGCGTCTCGATGAAGCCGTACTCGTTGATGCGGGCGTAGGAAGCCATGTGGCCGATGAGGCCGATGTTCGGGCCTTCCGGCGAGGTGATCGGGCACATGCGGCCGTAGTGGGAGCGGTGCACGTCACGGACGTCGAAACCGGCGCGCTCGCGCGACAAGCCGCCCGGACCCATGGCCGAGAGGCGGCGCTTGTGCTCGAGCTCGGACAGCGGGTTCGTCTGGTCCATGAACTGCGACAGCTGCGAGCTCATGAAGAACTCGCGGACCGCGCCGATGACGGGACGGGCGTTGATGAGCTTGGCCGGCGTGATGTTGGTGATGTCCATCGTCGACATGCGGTCCTTGACGATGCGCTCCATGCGCGCGAGGCCGATGCGGAAACGGCCCTGGACCAGTTCGCCCACGGCACGCACGCGGCGGTTGCCGAGGTGGTCGATGTCGTCCGGCGAGGCCTGGCTGATGTTGAGCCGGATGAGCTCCTTGATGATGTTGATGATGTCGTCCTTGGTGAGGATGCGGTTCTCTTCCTTCGCGCAGATCTCGGCGTCGGCCGGCAAGCCGAAGCGCTGGTTGAACTTGTAGCGGCCCACGGCGGCGAGGTCGTAGCGGTCGAAATTGAAGAACATGGCCTCGATCAGCGAGCGGGCGTTGTCGGCCGTGGCGAGGTCGCCCGGGCGGATGCGCTTGTAGATCTCGATGAACCCCTCGTCGGCGGTCTTGGAGGCGTCTTTCGCGATCGTCGCCTCGATGTACTTGGTCGTCGGGTGGATCTCGACGTCCGTGAAGGCCTCGCGGATGCGGTCATCGTCAGCCATGCCGAAGGCGCGCAGGAGCGCCGTGGCGGCCACCTTGCGCTTGCGGTCGATCTTGACCCAGATCACGCCGTTCGTGTCGGTCTCGAATTCGAGCCAGGCGCCACGGTTCGGGATGATCTTGGCGCCGTAATACCGGCGGCCACGGGTGAGTTCGGCCGTGAAGAACGCGCCCGCCGAGCGGACGAGCTGGCTCACGATCACGCGCTCGATGCCGTTGATGATGAACGTCCCGCGTTCGGTCATGACCGGGATGTCGCCCAAATAGACCTCCTGCTCGCGCTCCAGGTTGGTGCGCTTGTTGAGCAAACGCAACTTGACCCGCAACGGGGCCTCGTAGTTCACGTTCTTGTCCTTCGATGTCTTCTCGTCAAACTTGGCCTCGTCGATTGAATAGTCCACGAACGAGAGCTCCAGATCGCGACCGTTGAAGTCGTGGATCGGCGAGATCTCGTCGAACAGCTCCCGCATGCCGGTTTCCAGGAACCAGCGGTACGACGTCTTTTGCACCTCGATCAGGTCGGGCAACGCCATGGCGTCGCGCGCGGCCGTGAAATACCGACGCTCACGCTCCTTCGGAGCCTGCCGTCGAAATTGCGGGTTGGGCATGTTTGCAGAGAAGCTTCCCTCTTCCCTCTTTCGGGGGCCGGGGGATCGCTTCGGAGAAGACGAACGAAGAGAGGCCAAAAAAGACCATTCAGCCGGAGGCTGGCCCCTGTTTCGTCTGGTCTTGTTGTACAAATAAGGCGTTTCGTGGCAAGGGCGCCCCTTCCCCGTCGTTCCTCAACAAACAGGGAAGATGCCCTTACCCGCACGGATGGCGAAATGCGTCAAAAAACGTTGACGGACACGCCCCTATGGGAAACGGTAGCCGGATGATACCAAACGGAATTTTTCCTGTCAAATTAGCGCTATTTTGGCGGTTTATCCAACATAATGTAAATGGATACTTGACAAACCTGTGGATTTTTGTTATACTACGTCTGATCTTTCAACATCCTCGGATGTGAATGCGGGAAGGCCACCCAAAAAGGCGCTTCCCTCACCAAATTTCCTCGCCAATGGCTTGGAGGACCTTGTCATAGCTTGTCGTGACAAGACCGGCTCCCTTCCCTGTGAACCCCCGGCTCCGGCTGGACGCTTTCAGGTGGGTAGCTGTTTAGCGCCCTGCTTCGGCAGTCGGCGCACCCCTCCAGACCAATGGTGAGGATCCCCTCACAAAAACGGACCGGAAAGAACGTCCCGCCATCGAATCCTTTCGGTGGCGCACCGTCCTTTTCATCCCATAAGGGCGGAACGTGGAAACGAAGAAGCCTCCCGTGATCTCTCTCACGGGAGAAGCTGTCCGGCATACGCGCCTCGCGGTTTCGACTGCACGGCGACGTACGTTGGGCCTTCTTGCGACGGTGATCGTGAAAGCGATGCGCTCTCGCCTTCGTCGTTCCCGCGTTCCGCCTTTTGGATTGGAAAGGGCTTCCGCACGTACGGCCGTGATATGGCTGCCCACCCGTTGCTTGGGACGACACCAAGCCGCGGGCGGGCGGCCATGCAAGGGCCGCACGGAAAAGGAGACCTCCATGAAGACGGACCAGGCAAACCTCGCTGCGGTGAACGCGGAGCTGGCGGCCGCGTTCGGCAAAACGAGCCTCACGGTCGTATGGGGCGCGTTCGCCCCGTCCCGCACGAAGCCGCGCGCGACGGGTGCGGCAGCTCCGCATCATCCGCGGGCGGGCCAGAGCGCGGCCTGAACTGGAACCCAACCCCTCCTCCCCACGCCCGGCACGGAACCACGGGGAGGGGCGTCGCCAGACAGGCGGCGCCGAAGCCGGAAAGGAGATCCCATGTACAGGCATGAATACACGGGCCTGCGGTTCTTTCTCGGGGCACTCACCCCCGAGACGCTCCTCATCGCACGTCACCTGGAGGCCGCCGGCCTGCGCTGGCAGTGGGCACACCTGCCATTCCGCGGCGGGGAGGAGCTCCTCACCCCTGAAGGCGAACTGGGGATGCCCTACGGCTCCCGCGACGACTCGGGCGAGCTGGAGATCCTGCTCCGGCTCGGCCACACCAGCGACGACCTGCGCTGGTACCGGGCCGCCGACCTGCGCTCGCCAAAGCCGGTCGCCGATCCGGACGACGCCTACCGCGTCGAAGACGTGGCGGTGCCCGATGGCACATACCGGGTCTGGATCGGCTGCCGTCCAGATGGCCTCACGGCGCTCTATCTCGAAGAGCGCTGCGACTCCGTGATGGACACCCGCACGGACGTGCCCCCGCACCGGAGCGTCGAGGGCTCGCGGATCGGACGGCTCTGGAGCTGGGCCGACACCCAGTCCATCGCCTATTCGAACCGTTGGCCAAACGACCTCCACGACCGCATCACCCAGCTCGCGGGTTCGCTGGCAAGCATCCGGGGTCCGGTCGGCGCCGTCGCCTATGATCTGCGCCGCGCCCTCAGCGGCCAGACCGGGGTCAGCCCCCACGACTGCCTCCGGCACGTCGCTGAGATGGCGGCAGACAAGGAGTACGCTCATCTGCGCGGCGTACCGACCGAGGCGACCAGCCCGGAGGCGTTCCTGGCGCAGGTGGAGACGGCGAAAGCCATCCTCACCGCGTCCAAGCGCCTGCCGACGCCTGACGACATCCGCGACCTCCTCGACAAGCGGGAGCCAATCCCGGCCCTGACGGTCGCGGCCGCCCACCTGGGCGTGATGTTCGTCCACGAGGTGGACGGCTTCTGCCGGCTCGACGGCGCGACGACGCCGCAGGCCGTGCAGGCCTTCACGCTGATCGGCCGCGAGGCCTTCGCCGCCGAGCTGTACTGCCGCCGGCAGGACGCGGAGGCGGAAGCCCTCTACTCCGGTGGCGACGAGAACGCCCCCTTCCGCCGCGGGGAGCACATCTGGACCGACATCCCGGAGGCGGACGGCCAACCGGTCTTCCGCAACCAGGACGCATCCGACACCCACGTCGAGGTCCGCGTGCCCGACGAGCCTGGCAGCGCATCGGGTACGGTCATCCGGATCCCCGTCACTCCAGGGATGCGAACCGTCGCGCAACGGCGCTGCGCGGCCCTGCTCGACGTCCAACGCGGCACGGACTGGGACGGCGCCGCCGCCCAGAAGAACACGGCCACGACCTACCTGCATGCCCACGTCTTCGGCGAGTGGGTCCGCAACGAGACGAACTGGGACTTCGCCAAACTGGTGACCCTCGAGGACCAGGTCGAGGCGCTCAGCAAGCCCATCCCCCGAATGCTCGACGGGGTCGACACCCTGCGGGAAAACCTGTTCAAGGTATGGCGCAAGGTGCGCCACAAGGTCTCCGGCTAGACCCTCCGACGCGCGGTCGGTACGCGCCAACCGATCGAACGCCGCACCCCTCTCCCCCGAGCGACCCTCGCTCGGGGCACTCCCTTCGGAGGTCAGTAATGGCCTCCAAAGGGAGCGTGAGAACACGCTTATGGACCTCTCCCAAGACACCGAGGGCGAATCCGCCCGATGAAGGAGTCAAAAGCGCATGGACGGAAACAGCAAGGAAATGCATCCCGACGCCTCGGATCGCGCTCAGGCCATCCGGCCCCAGGAAGTCGAGGCCCGGTCGGAAGCGGTCGAGATCGGCATGACCAGCCGACACTGCCTCACCGACGAGGACGGGATGCGAACCCTCACGACGCTCTGGTACGAGTACCAGGCGTCCTTCCAAGGGATCAACTCGGACCGCGAGGTTCCCGAGCTCGTCGTGGCCGTCCGCGTCCGCACGATGTGCGCGCCGACCGGATATCCCGAGTCGGCGGTCATCAAGGACGTTCGGACCGACCGGGTCAGCATCCCCATCCGACAACTGAACCCGGAGAAGCAGGATCGCCTCATCCGGATCAGCCACGCGGCCGACCTCGCCTCGCCGCCGAACACCTTCCTGGTCCCGGAAAGCTGGGTGCAGTACGCGTGGGAGTCGTTCGACGACGACGCGACGAGCGGCGGCTTCGACGACGACCGGGCGGATGCGCGCCGGTCGCGGTCGAGCCGCAAGACGGAAGGGGTGCGCCAGCGCCACGCCAGCGCCACGCGTGCGAGCGGGACGCTGTTGGGGACCTCCGAGGTCTACCGGGTCAGCGCGCTTTCGAAGCGCGCCTTCCGCGAGGTCGACAAGGACGGCGTCAACGTCGTCCTCCCCACGTTCGCGCGCTCCGCGTTCAAGGCCGAGGCGACCGGGCGCGGAAACGGGAAGATGGTCGTCACGGTCCACGAGACCGTGAACCTGTGGTGCCCGATCCGGCCCGAGCGCCCGGGCGTCACCCTCGAACTCCCGCCGCGCATCTACACGCTGCGGGCAGACGCGAGCAGGTTCGACGCCCGCGCCACGCTCTACTGGGACGACTCGGCGTTTCTGCGCGACCCCACGACCCTCACCTTCCACCTTCCGCGCGCGTGGTCGCGGTGGGCCCTGCCCTTCCCGGCCAAGCGGAGCGAGGCGATCATCCGCCGCGAGGCGCTCGCGCAGATGCTCGAGGACGAGGACAACACCCTTCTCGAGCAGGAGGCCGTGGACGCGGAGCGCGACGAGCGCCGTCAGCTCGACCGCAAGACGCGGGAGCTCCAGTACTTCCTCTGGCGCGTGCGGAAAGACCACAAGCTGCGCCGTCGCCACACCGGCGTCGCGCGGGAGCGGGAGGCGGCCGCGCGCGTGATCCGCACCGGCAAGCAGGAGGCCGAGGCCCGGCGCGACCGCGGCGTCGACTTCCTGACGACGGCGAGGGACAACGACGCGCGATACCGCCTTCGGTACGCCCTCGGGCTCGCGTTCGAGCCGCCCACCGAGCAGCCCGCGCTCATCGCCAACCTCGAGGGCGACGTGCGCACGGCGCTCTTCCAGCTCAGCGCCAGGGTCGTTCCGCCCGGACAGCGGAACAAGCGGGACTGGCGCCGCCAGAAGGCTCTCCAGTGGCAACGTCGGCTCCGCTGCGCCACGGACGATCCGGACGATCTCCGAAGCGGCAAGGCGAACGCGCTCCGCACCCAGCTCCGACGGGTAACGGCCATCCACCTGCGGCCGTGGATGTCCGCATCGGAAATCGAAAACGCCCTCTACCACCGCCTCCAGCGCTTCGCCGACGAGGGCCTGGCCATCGAGTGACGCCCTGACCCGCCCATCCGGCCACATGCCGTCGGATGGGCCTCTTCTCCCTGCCGTCTCCCGTGAGACGCTAGAGAGAAGAGACCAGATTTTCTCTTCCATTAGGGGAAAAATGCATCGGGACAAAAAGGCTTGATAAATATTTTGCGAAGGCGCATCCTGGAAACGCGCCTAGCATGGCAAACCCTCAAGAACAAAGCCCCACCCAAGCACGTTGGAAGAACCCCACCCCGGTGATGGCACGCCCATCTTCGAGGCGGAGTCCCTCCAACCAGGAACTCCGGGAAAGAGACGCCTGGAGGAAATGTCTCCCCTCAAATTGGTCGCGCCCGCCGCGAACGAGACGTCCGCACCGACCCGGTCTCCACCGGCGTCCGGCATCCGCAACATCCGCGAGATGCTCGCGCCCTGCGAGGCGTGCCGGACGAAGGCCGCCTCCGACCCCTTCTGCGACGAGTGCACCCACCGGCAGCGGATCGCGGAGGCCATCCCTCTCACGCCGCTGCCCGAACCTTCGCCGCCGGAGCTCTGTGAGGGCTGCCAGCGGAAGAGCATCTACTTCGGGTCGCTGTGCGCAAGCTGTGAAGCGGCAACCTGCCACGCACAGGTCCTCGCCCTTGTGCGTGATCACCCCGCCTAGCTCGCTTCCCGCGAGCCTGCCCCGACCTCCCGTCGGGGTCCCGCCCGGATGATGGTCCCTGACGATCATCGAGGCGGTATGCGCTCGTGAAAAAGAAGTTGCGCTCTAGGTGATCCGTCTTTCTCGTGCGAGAGAGCACGCGAGAGACGTGTTTCGACCCGAGAAAGCGAAGACCAATGAAGTCATTCAGGCTGCCACGAACCAGGCCTGCGCAACGGCCAGGCCCGTTCCCGATCGGGAGGATCGCGCGCGAGTCGCTCACTCGCTCCCAAGACGAGGCGCGAGTCGTCGTTCTACCCGAACTCCGACTCACGCTGGCGACGCCGTTCACATGCGGAGCCTGTGACGGCGCCAGGACAGACTTCGTCACCCAGACCCGGGAGACGGACCGGGCATACGTCCCCTGCCGCCTCTGCCAGGGAGAGGGTGCCATCCTTCCCGGCGAGCAGCTCATCGTCGATGTCGCCGCCGTTCAGGCGCGAATCGACCAGCAGCTCTTCGTGCAGTCGTACGGCCGCGTCCGCTCCCCCTGGGCGGGCGCCGAGGGGTGGCAAGACACTCTCTTCTGGTCCACCCAGCATGGAGGAATCGCTTCCACCGGCCTACTGGAAGGGGCACTCATTTCCGGGCTGATTGACGCCCTGCAGAACAGCGAACGGGCGTTCAAATCCCCTTACTGTCCGTTCGGCATCCGCGGGTTCAGGATCCGTGAATTCTGCTTCATGACCCCGCTGGCCTGGCCCGCAAGCTGGGAAATCCCGCCCACAGACGACCTCACCTGGTCGAACCTCGCCGCGCTCGAGGCCGAGATGCCGCACTAACCCTCTCCGATCCCCGGGCCCCACGCCCCCGCGATCGGAGGCCCACCCCGTACCCCATGCCCCATGAGGTCCGAGGCGGGAACAAACAAGCTCCATCCCGACTCCGGTCGGGATGCCTCCCAAACGAAAAGAACGTGCCTCCGGGCACGTTCTTTTTGTCTTCAGTAGGTTTGCATCACCTGATCGACCGCGAAGCGCATCGCGTCCTCCATGTTCAGCTCCTTCCGCGCCACCCGATCCATGAGGGTCATGAGCGCCTGCTCCATCGCCTTCGGATCACGGCCCTGGTACCACGTCAGGGCCGTCAGGACCTGCGAGGCGAACACCCCGATCGACTCGTCGCGGAGCTGCTCTGCCAGGACGTCCCGCCGCGGCGACGGCCGCTTGGTCCGCGCCGAGATCGCCTGCTGCTGTTCACGCTGGGCCAAGAAGTTGAGGAAATTCCACGCGTGCTCCTGCCTCTTTGACCGCTTCGAGACCGTCCAGAACCAGTAGTTGGCGACGTTCTGCTGCGGCCGCCCCGTGATCTGCGGCAGCTTGGTGACGCCCAGGTTCAGCTGGGGCGCCCGCGCCTTGATGAGGTCTTGCTGGTACGCGTAGCCGAAGAAGAATGCGGTCTTCCCCTGGATGAAGGCTTCCAACGAGTTCCCCTGGTCCGCGTTCCAGGTATAGACGTCCTTCGTTGGATCGGCGAAGTCCGTATAGAAGCGGAGGGCGCCCGCGGCAGGGAGCTCCGTCGCGCCGGACAACGCCTCCGGCATCAGGTGGAAGGTTGGGCTCCCAAGCGCGTTCGCCATCACGGCCCCGTTCTGCATCATGAGGGCCGCGAGCAGGTCGGGACTGCGTTCCACGTTCGTCCCCAGCCCGATGGCCCCGCCTGACTGGAGGATGTTCGACGGGTCGCGCGCGTCCAGCTTGGTGAGCTTGCGGACATCTTCCTGGAACTCATCCCACGTCTCCGGCGGTAGGGCGATCCCCGCAAGATTCAGCAGCGAACGGTTATAGTAGAGGCCCATCGTATCGATGAAGGTGGGCACCCCGACGATCCGCTCGCGGATCTGCGTCGACAACGGGTCCGTCGAAACGTCCACCTGCCGAATGGTGTCGCGTGCGACCGTGTCCACGAACTGGTCGCGGAACTCGCGGTTCGTCATGAGGGGGATCGTCACCGCCTGCCAGACCACCTCTTTCTTGACCGTCCCCTGCTCGACCCGCTCGGCGACCCGCACGGATGGCGGCATCGAGGACATTTTTGGCAGGTACTTGTTCGTCCAGTCATGGTGGATCAGGAAGATGTCGGGCCCACGGTCCTCGGCCATGGCGTTGAGCAGCTCGTTCTCGTAGTCGGCCAGCGTGAGACGGCGGAAGTTGATGCTCACGTTGCGGAATTGCGACTGGTACGCGCGGATGGCCGCATCGTAGACGTCGCCATCGTCAATGACGCCCCACATGTTGAGCGTGACGGGTGCGGCGAGGCTTTGCGTCTCCTGGTCGACGAGCTTGGTGCAGCCCGCGCCGGTAAGGGAAAGGGCGATGGCACACGCGACCAAGGCCCGCCCGAACCAACGGGCTCGTACGGACACGCGTGCGCTCTTTAACGCGGCGAAGAACGTCTTCATGGAGGCAGTATACCACGGCGACAAGCGAATCCGCAGGAGTGCCAGACATTCGAGTTTCGCCGACACGGACAGCCAGGCACCGGCGCGCACATCAATGCCTCTACAACCGCATTTCCCCATCGGAACCAACGGTCACCTTCACGCCAACGACGCCGCGCGGTACAATGGCCACGTTTTATGTACGCCGCCCCTTTCACCGAGACAACAAGGCCCGCTCAGCCAAAGCGAGAGCGGATCGCCTCGCCAGAGAACGATCCCCGCGCCGCCATCGCGGAAATGATGGTCACGCAAGCCGCCCGCCATTTGCGCGGCATTCCGATTAACGGCGAACGGTACGGGGAACTGCTGGAGGAGGTGCGCCTTTCGGCGCTAGATGACTCACGGCCGTTTTCGAACCATGAGACGCTCCGACCGGTGCGCGCCCTTGAGGATCGCTTCGTACAAACGACGTATGCCATGCGCAACAGGACGCACCTGGAAGCACAACGGACCAAAGCCGAACGACATGTGCAAGCGTTCAAGAAGACCATGGACGCCATTCCCGATTCGATCACGCAGGCAGATCCCCAAACGGCAACGTTGGCAAGCGCCCTTTCCCGCGCCTTCGTACGCGGCATCAACGACGTGAACCTGGCGGATGCCTGCGTGACCGCAGGCGACGTGAGCCGGACGAGCTCGTATGTGAAGTCCGCACTCATGTCGGTCGCCGAAGCGAATACGGCCGAAGCGCAGCTCATCGCGCGACTGGAGCAGCTTACGGTACGAGATGATGCCGTCGGTGAAACCGCCTACGCGCTGCTCAAGCCCATCGATGACATCCACATCTCGCTCTCCTTCATCAATACCCGCGCCCTGGACCTGCTCGATAGGATCGCAGATGCCGGACGCAGGCCATCTCTCGATTAAAAAATCGTGTGGCGTACGCCACACGATTTTTATCCGATCAGGCTCAACAGCCTCCCCTTGACGAACACCACCTTCTGCACCGTCCGCCCCTCCAAGGAACGCCGAACGGCTTCGTCATTCAAGGCCGCCTCTCTTGCCCCTTCTTCGTCTATTTCCTTGGATACTGGAATTTTTGCGCGCACCTTGCCATTCACCTGGACGACGAGTTCGTACGTATCCGCCTCCAGCGCGCGCGCATCGAACGCCGGCCAGGCTGAGAGGTGGATCGTTTCCGTATTCCCTTCCTGTCGCCACAGCTCCTCGGCCAAGTGCGGAGCGAGCGGCGCAAGGACCTGCAGGAAGCCGGCCCGTTGGGCGGCAGGAACGCCACCGGCCGCCTGGTACGCATTCGTAAGGATCATCAGCTGCGATACGCAGGTGTTGAACTGCAGGCCATCGATGCCCTCCGTGAGCTTCTTGATGGTCTGGTGGTAGAGCGTGCGGAGCTCGGGCGTCTCCTGTGGTCGCGCCGCGGCCTCATACACGTTCCAGACGCGGTCGAGGAACTTCCGTACGCCCTCGATCCCGTTGGTGTCCCACGGGACCGGCTGGTCGAACGGCCCCATGAACAGCTCGTACACACGGAGGACGTCGGCCCCGTATTGGGCGACCACGTCATCCGGATTCACGACGTTTCCCTTTGATTTCGACATCTTTTCGCCCCCGGCCGCCAGGACGAGGCCATGCGAACGGCGCTTTTGGTACGGTTCCGACCCGATCTCGCGCGGCAAGACGCCCACATCCCACAGGAACTTGTGCCAGAAGCGCGAATACAGGAGGTGCAAGGTCGTGTGTTCCATCCCGCCGTCATACAGGTCGACCGGCATCCAGCGCTTGAGCGCTTCGGGCGAGGCAAGGGCCTGATCGTTTTTCGGGTCCGTATAACGCAGGAAATACCAGCTCGAGCCGGCCCAGTTCGGCATCGTGTCCGTCTCGCGCGTCGCCGGGCCGCCACAGGCGGGACAGGTCGTCTTCACCCAGGACTCCATGCTCGCGAGCGGCGATTCGCCCGTCTCGGAAGGCTCATAGGTCTCGATCGGCGGCAGCGTCAGCGGCAGGCTCGACTCCGGAAGCGGCATCCAGCCGTGATGCTGGGTCGCGAGGATGCGTTCAAGGAGCTCCGGATACTCGGCGCCTTGGAAATGGCCGAACCCTTCCCAGACTTGGCGGAACCAACCATCGGGAATCGCCTGCAAGCTGGCGGCTGGCACCAACGGATCATCCGAGGACGCGATGAACTGGCGGTCTTCCGCAAGCGCGGCGAGATCGGCGGGCAACGGTTCGGCAGACCAGAACGCCTTCACGGCGGCGACATCCATGCCGGGCCACATCGCCGCCAAGCGCTCCCAATCACGCTCCTCCACGGGCAGGAACACGCTCGAGGCGACCAGTAGCAGGTGACCGACACGGACCTTCGCCTTCGCCAACGCGTGGATCGCCGCCTTCCCGCCCATGCTGTGGGCCACGACCACGTCTTGCGGACCCAACTGCGCAACGAGCGGCGCGAGCGCGTCCATCCATGCGGCAAAATCCGGATGCTTGGGATTCGGCAAGGTCGGGGCGAGCACCTCGAATCCGGCCGCTTCCAGGCGCGCCCTCATCCACGGGAACCAGTTCCTGTCCGCCCCGCCGGCATACCCATGCACGAGCAGGACCTTCTGCCTCTTGGCCGCGCACGCAGGGCAATGCACGAGCGGGATCGGCTCACCCCAATACCGCTGGCGCGAAAACACCCAATCACGCAGCTTATACGTGGTCGCACGCGTACCGCTCCCCTTCTCTTCCAGCCAAGACAGCATGTCCTCTTTCGCCTTCCACGTCGGCAAGCCGGTGAGCCAGCCGGAGTCCACCGCGACCCCTTCCTCTTCCATGACATCCTTGGCGGAATCGGCAAGACGTGGCAGCCAAACGTCGAGCTCGGAGCAGTTGAGCGAGGCAGGCGTCAGCTCCCGCTGGTCCAACCAGACAGGCTCATGCTTGGCGAGCTCTTCCGGAGCGACGGCCTCACGCGCATCATCCTCGAGATCAAAGAGGACGGCTGTCGCGTAGGCGATGCGATTCTCGTCTTTGTGCGCGGCAAAATATTCGGCATGGACCGGACCGCCCAGCACGCGTCGGAAGGTCGGGTTCGTATAGCCCGTCTCCTCCCGGATCTCCCGACGGGCGGCCTCGACGAGATCCTCACCCTCCTCCACGCCACCGACGATGAACGTGGTCCAGGGCTGCTCTTTCCATTTCAGGCAGAGGATCTTCCCGGTCCGCGGATCGCGCACGATCGCCTGCACGGTCTGCCGCTCGACATTCTTTTTTCCTTCAACCGGGGGGTTTTTCTTGTCGATCCGCTTCGGCGCGACGACATGGCGGATGGGCAGGCCAAAGGCCGTGGCAAACGCGAAATCGCGTTCGTCATGCCCGGGGACCGCCATCACGGCACCGGTTCCATAATTCCCCAAGACATAATCGGCGACCCACACCGGGACCTCGCGGCCATCGACCGGATTCACGGCCAACATGCCGGTCGCGACCCCCGTCTTTTCCTTCCCTTCCGCCGACCGTTCGGTCTCGGCACGCGACAACGCCATCGTGACGTACGCCTGCACGTCCTCAGGAGCCTGCCAGCCGAGGTCGATCCAGCGCTTCGCCAACTCGGGGGAAATCAGCAGGAACGTGACGCCGAAGATCGTGTCAGGACGGGTCGTGAAAACGGTCACGGCGCGCATCGCCTCCTCCTGTCCCGGAACGCGCAGGGCAAACGACACGTGGGCCCCCGCGCTCTTGCCGATCCAGTTGCGCTGCTGGGCTTTCACCTTATCGAGATAGTCGACGCCGTCGAGATCACGCAACAGGCGTTCCGCATAGGCGGTGATCCGGATCATCCACTGGGACTTCTCGCGCTTTTCGACAGGGTTGCCGCAGCGCTCGCACACGCCGCCCTGCGCCTCCTCGTTCGCGAGGCCGATCTTGCACTTGGGACACCAGTTGATGGTGGATGCGGCCTTGTAGGCCATGCCATGCTTTACGAATTGCAGGAATTGCCATTGGGTCCACTTGTAATAGGCGGGGTCGGTCGTATCGATCTCGCGGGACCAGTCGAATCCGACGCCCAGCGACTTGAACTGGCGCGTGAAATTGGCCACGTTCTTGGCCGTCGCGACACTGGGCGCGATCTTGTGTTTGAGGGCGTAGTTTTCGGTCGGCAACCCGAACGCGTCCCAACCGATGGGATACAGGACGTCTTTCCCCAACATCCGTTGGCGACGGGTATAGGCGTCGATGGCGACGTACGAGCGGACGTGCCCCACATGCAGCCCATCCCCAGACGGGAACGGAAACTCAACCAGGCCAAAAAACGGCTCCGCGTCGGGACGGCGGCCAGTACGGTAGACGCCATCAAGCTCCCATTGGGCTTGCCAACGGGCCTCGAGATCGTGGATGGGACGGTGGGACATAGGAGGAATGAGGCTAAGATAACATGAAAAAGAGGGGTTGGCTAGGGAGCGGTGAAGGCCGTTTCCGGATCCTAGAATCATAACGGAATGCAGGCTAGAATAGGAGCGTCTAAACAGCCCATTAAAACCGGTGCCCACGATTCTAGGAGCCGGAAAATCCGGTCATGATATGATGCGGAAATGTCCACAGAAAAAAAGCCGTATCTATACGAGCGTCGCTGGATCGGATGGATTGGCGGTGCTTGCCTCGCCACCCTGTTCGGTATCGCCCTCTTCCCTATATTCGCCCCGTTCTTGCCGACCTTCGGAAGTATCGAGATCGAAAGCCCGACCAAGAGGCGGGTCTGGAAAGGATCACAGATCACCTGCCGCGAGCGGCTCATGAGGCCTGTTATCTCATTTCTCGATCTGGATACGGGCGCCGAACGGACGATCACCCTCTTTCCCGGCGATGAACCACTAAGCTCTCGACCCCCAATCCATCCCCTCGGATACGTCCACGTAGACGGGGCAACCGCGCCGCTTAATAAGGAAGCTTGTCGGACCTTTAACGGCTTCATCCGAAACGAACGTTTCGGCAAGCGCGGAGGAGGGCATTTCGAATATCGCCTCTCCCTTGACTGTGACCATGCGAACGCACGGCTTCGCGTAGACCTGCACGGCTATAGCTGCTTTCGTGAGGAATAAAAAGAGCGTTCGCACACCGCTCCGCAAACCGACGATTCATGCTAAACTCTCCGCATGAACCCCGAGCCGTCCTTTGAGTGGTCACGCGAACGGATCCCGAACGATCCCGAGATCTGGCGCGAACGGCTGTTCGCGCAAAACGAGGTCCTCCTGAACGGCGCACGCGCCCTTGCGAGGGCGGTCGAGCGGCAGCCCCGCAAGCCGGAAGCGGAGGCGCCACGCGCCCTCATCGTGGGCGGGTTCGTGCGTGATGCGCTGCTTGGCCTCCATCCGAAGGACCTCGATATCGAGGTATATGGTCTTACGGTCGATGAGCTCGTCGAGACAATCCAGCGCACGTTTTCGCGGAAGGCGGACCTCATCGGCGCCTCCTTCGGCATCTTCAAGGTCTCCCTCGAGGCGGGGCTCGACCTCGACATCTCGCTCCCCCGCACCGAATCGCGCGCCGACAGCGACGTGCAGATCGTGAGCGACCCGTTCCTCAGCGTGGCCGAAGCGGCGCGACGGCGTGACTTCACCATGAATACGCTGGCCGCCGATCCGCTCACGGGCGAGATCATCGATCATTTTGGCGCGATCGCCGACCTGAACGCGCACGTCCTACGCGCAACCGATCGTGAACGTTTTCAGGATGACCCCTTACGCGTCTATCGCGCCGTCCAGTTTTCGGCACGGATGAACATGCGACCGGACGTGGACACCATGAGCCTGATGCGTGAGATGATGGAACGGGGCGATCTTGAGCAACTGAGCGCCGAACGACGCCTCGAGGAATGGAAAAAGCTCCTCCTGAAAGCGGAACGTCCATCCATCGGGCTCAACCTGATGCGCGAGCTCGGCATCATCGAGCGCCTGTATCCCGAACTCCACGCCCTTATCGACACCCCGCAAGAGCCGGAATGGCATCCCGAAGGCGACGTCTGGACCCATACCCTCATGGTCGTGGACGCCGCCGCACGGATCGTCCGTCGCGAACAGGGACACCTTTCAAAAGACGAGGCATTTGCCATCGTCATGGGCGCGCTTTGCCACGATTTCGGCAAGCCGAGCACGACAACGTTTGAAGACGGGCGCATTCGCTCACGCGGGCACGAGGAAGCTGGCGTCGAACCGACGAAAGATTTCCTGGAACGCCTTCGCACCCCAGGGTTCATTGTGGAGGCAGCCGCTCTCATCGCGGCGGAACACCTCAAGCCCGGCGTGCTTTCGCGAGCCTATGAAGAGGGGAGAATCGATCGGCGGCAATACGCGAACAACATCCGCCGCCTCTTGAAGCGACTTGGCGCCGTCTCTTGGCGCGTGCTCCTGGCCGCTTCCGAAGCGGACTCGCGCGGCCGCACGCTTCCTGGCGCCGCAACAGAGCCCTATGTCCCCGGCGAGCGCTTCGCCGAAGCCGTTGAGCAATACGACTTAGATCGAGAGAGCAAAGAAAAACTCCTGCAGGGGCGCGACCTCGTCAGCCTCGGCATGGAGCCCGGAAAAGAGATCGGCGTCCTGATCAAGAAGATCGAGAAACTGCGTGATGAGGGCATCCTCGAGACACGCCTCGAAGCCCTCCGCTACGCCCGCATCTGGCTCGGCATCGAAGCCCCTCTTGCGCCTACCGCCGAGCATGCTATCGTAGAATGAAGCCGATATGGTTCCCGCCGCCAACCTGAACCGCTACGCCAGCCTCAAGCGCGCCTGCACGTGCAATTTTGTGATTTGCATTCGCACCTCACGCGCTGGCTCGCCCTCGGCCCATCCGGGGAATCGTCCGTAACCACCTGCCCGGTGGCCCCACGAACGCCAGCGCCTTCCCGCGCTGGCGTTCTTTGTTGAAGGGCGTGCCGGATGCCCGTAGCGACGGTCATCCTCCCGCCCTTCAACCCATCCAGGAGGCGCCCATGTGCTCGTATACCACGCTCGGACGTGTCGCCCCGCAGAAGCCGGGCCCCGGATTCCATCTCATTCCGGCACGCCTCACGCTCACGGATGCCGACCGCCCCATCCCCTGCTTCATCTATTCCGGCCTCAGCAGCGGACAGGCGCTCGGGGAGGCCCTGGCGACGATCGTCGATGCCGGAACCCTCCAGCACCGCATCACCATCGCGTTGGTGCGGCGCGGGTTCTGGGAGATCATCGTGACCACGCTCGCCGAGCTGCTCGACCGCCTGGAGCTCCGGCTCTGACCCCGATCCTGTCGGGGATTTTTTTGAGGCGAACGCCCTAATTCGCGATCCGCGTCGACACCGCTTGCCCTTTCACCCAAGAAGGAATAGCATCGCGACGGAGGTTCTCATTGATGGACGCGATTCACGACGCCTCGCTGCAGCCGCGCGCGCGGCTGGTCGGGTTCCTGGCCACCGACCCCAACGACACGCAGAAGGTCCTGGCCGCCTGCGAACCCGCCCTGCCCGATCACATCGGCCTGAGCGTGGGCATCCTGCTCACGCCGGCGCGCATCCAGAACAAGCCCGTCCGCGCGCCCTGGAACACCTTCATGCCGGACGCCGCGCAGGCCAAGGCCCTCAAGGCGTTCACCACCGAGCGCCTCGCCCCGCTGACGCTACACGCCCGCAGCGAGACGGAAGGGGCGGAACCCCTGTTCGAGGAGCTGAACGCCATGTTCGCCTATCTCGGGCAGGAGCCCGACCTGCTCCACCTCGACAACGACCGCCGCCTGCCGAGCGTGGACCTGATCGGGATGCTCAAGGCGCGGTACCCCCGGCTGCGGCTCATCATCCACCTCGGCACCACCGTCCAGGCGAGCCACCAGGACGATCCGGAGGCCTGCGTCAGCGCCCTCATGACCCGGTACGGCGCGCACCTCGCGACGCATGGCGGCGCCATCACCCACGTCCTCTGGGACGGCTGCGGGCGGCGTTTCGGCAGCGAGCTCGACCCGCACCAGGCGCTGCGCTTCGTTCAAGCGATGCACCGCCAGGCCCCGCGCGTCGAGCCCATCGTCTCGGGCCGGCTGGGGCCCGAAACCCTCTCGGTCCTCGACCCCATCTGGGCGGAGACGCGCGAGTTCTCGCTCGACGCCCACCGCCAGCTCTCCCCGGGCTTCGGCAAGCCCGTCGACCCCGAACGCACGATCCGCTACATCCAGGGCGCCCTGCGCCGCCTGGCCCCTTCCTGACCCCCGCCCTCCCGTGGCGGGGCTTTTTCTTGACAAAAGATGGCGTTTGACCTATAAAAGGCTGGCTTACCCTTAACGCCGGGTTACGCCCCGAGGGAGTCCTCTCGGGCGCGCAGACACGCTGGTGGGTTCTGCCTTTTCCGAAGCCAGAACCGACGATCGTCCCCGGCCCCCTCCATCCTTATGTTGGACGCCAACCAAAAGAAGAAGCTCATCGAGAAGTACAAGACCCATGCCAACGACACCGGCTCCCCACAGGTCCAGATCGCCCTGCTCACCGCCGAGGTCAACGAACTCATCAAGCACCTCCAGACCCACAAGAAGGACCACTCGTCCCGCCGCGGCCTGATCAAGAAGGTCAGCGAGCGCCGCCGCCAGATGAAGTACCTCAAGCGCGAGGACGCCAAGGCCTACGACGAGCTCATGAGCAAGCTCGCCATCTAAACGCACGACACCTGCCCGAAGGGCGGGTGTTTGTTTTTCAGGCTCACAGCATGGGCGGCTTCGGACCCTGAACCCCCACCGCATCCAAGTGATGCGGTTTTTTCTTAAGCAGATTTCGCTGTATTGAGCGAAAATTAGCGAACCAAGAACAAACAGGCGCGCGATGTTCATTGACAAAACCACCATCGCTTGATAGGATTCTTCCCCCCTCTCCCAAAGAGGCGTAAGGAACCTAATGGACACCGAAAACGAATCCACCCGCTTCCAACCGCCCGCCCGGCGCCCACGCCTCCAACCGACGGCCGTCCTCGGACAGGTCGCCCTCCCCCATCATGTGCTGACCTGGGGCGTACGCTCCGAGTCCGGGCGCACCACCCTCCTGCCCCCGCCGCCAACGGAAAGCAACCCATCATGGCCCCCTTCCCAAGCCTCATCGCCGTCGCCACCTTCCTGGGAGGAACCTACCTGGGAGGCCTTGACCCCCTCGGGTCCCTCGCCGTGGCCTTCGTGGCCGGCCTCCTGACGAACGACCTCCTGCGTCGTTTCCCGTTCTAGCGCCCTTGGCGCTTTTTTCATGCATACGAAAAAAGACCGAGATTCGGCCTCTTCTCTGGCGGGGGGCGGTCAGAGCTCCTGGACCGGCTCGGAATCGCGCTCAAACACGACGCGCCGCGTCCCGATCACGTCTTTGCTGTGGCGCTTCTTCACGCGCACCTGAAGCTCGGTGGAACCGCGCGGGATCTCCAAATTAAGCTCAAAGGTTCCGTCCTCACGCAGGGTCGCCGGCTGCTCATTCACGAAAACGGTCGCTTCTGGGCTGGTGCGTCCTTGCACGTGGACGATCGGCTCTTCCAGACGCTGCCCATCTTGAGGGGCGTAGATCTCGAGGGGCGGCGGGGCGGCAAGCGAGCGGGCCTGGGCCACGACATAGAAGCCCAGGCTGGAGACGAAGAGGCAAAGCAACAAGGCGACGCGGGCCCGCGCGGTCAAAAACAGGTCGATTCCCTTAAACGGACGCATCTCCTGGATCTGCGCCTTCACCGGCTTGACGTTGAGCGCCGCCAATTCCTGGTGGAACTTGTTGAGGTAAAACGATTCGCGCCCGCCAAACGCACGGACGTACCCCATCAGCATCCGCTCCAGATAGGCCACCTCCGACCCGAAACTAGACCACGAACCCTGTTCCCAGGCGCGAATGGTCGAAGGAACGACCTTCGTTTGGTGTGCGGCCTGCTCGATCGTCAGTCCCGCCCGTTCACGCAATTCACGCAGGTCTTCCCCCAAAGACCCGGACAGGTGAACGCGTTTGATGATGAAGGGCATACCCTACAGGTCGTAATACCGGTCTTGCGGGGAAGAAGCCTCCTCTTCCGGCGCCGCCTCCCCAAGCGCCCCAGGCAGCTCCATCTGCTGGGCGGTCGCCGTCTTCCGGATGAGTTCGCGGCCCTTGGCCCCATTTTCCGGACCAACCCAACCGAGTTGCTCCATCTCGTCCAAAATGCGGGCGGCACGCGAATATCCGACCTTCAAGCGACGCTGCAAGAGCGACGCCGAACCTCGACCGGCGCGCAGCACCTCGTTCCAGGCGTCATTAAGCAACGGGTCACGGCCGTCTTCTTGATCGTCGCCTCCTGATTCGCCAAGGGCGACATTGCCTTCGCGACGTTCGGTGACGGTCAGGTCATAGTCCCCCGGACCATACGCGGACTTGATGAAATCGACCACTTTCACGATCTCCTGATCGGAAATGAACGCGCCTTGAACACGCCGCGGCTGGGGCAATTCCGATGTCGAGAACAGCATATCCCCGCGCCCAAGCAGGCGCTCGGCCCCCACCTGGTCCAGGATCGTCTTCGAGTCGACCGACGAGGCGACCGCGAACGCGATGCGAGCCGGCACGTTCGCCTTGATCAGGCCGGTGATGACGTCAACCGACGGCCGCTGGGTCGCCAAGACAAGGTGGATCCCAACGGCACGCGCCATTTGGCAAAGACGGACGATCGGCCCCTCAATCTCATTTTTCGCCGTCATCATGAGGTCCGCCAATTCGTCGATGACGAACACGATTACCGGAAGCTTCTCTTCCGCGCGGGCGTTGTAGTCGGCCAAGTTCTTCGCGTTCACGGTCGGCAACAAGCCATATCGGCGCGTCATCTCACGGACCGCCCATTTCAGGGCGTTCACCGCCTCTCCCATCTCCGTGATCACGGGCGTCAGCAGGTGCGGGATCCCGTTATACATCTGCATCTCGACGCGTTTCGGGTCGACCATGATGAAGCGCAGCTCGTCGGGACGGTTCGTGTAGAGCAGCGACATGATCATCACGTTCAGGCAGACGGATTTCCCGGAACCGGTCGCGCCGGCAACCAGGGCGTGGGGCATGCGGCTGATGTCCGCCAAGGCCGGTTTTCCGGCGACATCCTTGCCGAGCACGAAGAACAGCGGATGCTTCCGTTCACGGAATTCGCGCGACTCCAAGATCTCGCGCATCCCGACCGTGGCAACCGTCTGGTTCGGCACCTCGATCCCGACATACGGCTTCCCCGGGATCGGTGCCTCGATACGCAAGCTTTGGGCCGACAAGGCCAGCGCCAGGTCGCTCTGCAGCGAAACGATGCGGGATACCTTGATCCCCTCCGACGGCTTCACCATGTACTGGGTCACGGTCGGACCGGCCGCGTAACCGGCGGATTCGACCGGGATTCCGAAGGCGGCCAAGGTCTTCCGAATGAGGTCTTCGATCTGCTTCGGATTCCCGATGGCGGGCTTCTGGTCGCGCGCCTCAAGCAGGTCGACGGGGATGTCGATCTTGGGATAGGCACGACGGGTGCGTTTTTTTGGCGCGACGGGCGCATCCATTTCTTCTTCGACCTCCTCATCTGTCGGCACCTCTTCTTCCGCCTCGTCCTCATCAGGAACGTCCTCATCTTCCACCTCCTCATCGGCATCATGAACCGGCATCTCCTCGAAGGATGGTGGCGTCTCAAGCTGTTCCTGCGCGAGCAGGCCGACGGAAGAACGCTGCTCGGACGGCTGCGCCAGCATCACCCGACGGTCCATCCAATGTCGGACCGGCCGCGAGACCAGCTCCCAGGCCCAAATACCCCCATTTTTGACGTATTTCAAGAAAAACAGGACGTCTTCCAGCCCAACATGGAACACCAGCATCAGGGAGGCCAGCAGCAAGGCAAAAAGGAACGCAAAGGCGCCGGCAGACCCAATGAATTGCGCCAGCGGATCTGCCATCAGTTGGCCGATCTTCCCACCGGCATCAATCAGGGCCGCATCCGGAACGAGCGTGCCGCGATCGAACGTCCACAAGTGGACCAGCGGGTTCAGCGCGAAAAAGAACAGGACGAACCCGACGACCGTCCGCGGTTGGATGATTTCGAGGTCCGGTTTCAGGACATGGTAGCCCCATACCGCAAACAGCGCGGGAAACAAGACACGGTCCCAGCCGAACAGCATCCCCAAGCCTTGGTTAATGGACCGGCCGAACCATCCGGCCGCATCTAAGAACCCCAACGCGATCAGGATCGCCAGGAAGAACAGAAAGACCGCCATCAGCCCCCGCTGGGTGCGCTCCTCCATGGTGATCGAAGACCAAAAAGACGCGTTTCGTGGCATGGGATGAACAACGGACGTTATTGTAGCGTAAATATCTCCCTCTGGAAATCCGATCCGGGCATTTTTCCGAGACGGAGGAAGGAAGCTTCCCGTCCCCGATCACACGTCGGTCATGCGGACCAAGCGCCCATCAGGTGACGCGCGCCCCCATAAGAAACGGGGAGCGGGCACCCTTCGGGAACCCACTCCCCTAGAGGAATAGTGGCTTTCTTAGCCTTCCTTTTCCTCCTCCCCCTCGTCGCCTCCGTCGTCATTTCCTCCTCCTTTCGACATGGCCATCTTGGGATCAAGCTTTTCGCGTTCCTGCCAGTTATTGATGCATTTCTCGCGGATCTGAGCCATCAGATCGGGACGCTCGCGGAGAGCCGCCTTGGCATTCTCGCGTCCGACCCCAAGCTTCTCGGATTGGAACGAGTAGGAGTTGCCTGACTTGGTCACGACCCCCAATTCGACGCCGGCATCCAAGAGGTCCCCGGAAACGGAAATCCCTTCATTGTACATGATGTCGAACTCGCAGGTTCGGAACGGCGCGGCGACCTTATTTTTGACGATCTTCACCTTCGTGCGGTTCCCGATGATCTTCTCGCCCATCTTGATCTGGGCCGAGCGACGCACCTCGATACGCACGGACGCATAGAATTTCAACGCGTTTCCGCCCGTCGTCGTCTCCGGGTTCCCAAAGACGATGCCGATCTTCTGACGGATCTGGTTGATGAAGACGACGATCGTATTCGAGCGCGAAATGATCCCCGTGAGCTTGCGGAGCGCCTGGCTCATGAGCCGGGCCTGCAACCCCATGTGCTGGTCCCCCATATCCCCTTCCAATTCGGCCTTTGGGGTCAGGGCGGCAACGGAGTCGATGACGATCACGTCCAGGGCGTTCGAGCGGACCAGGGTCTCGACGATATCCAAGGCCTGCTCCCCCGTATCCGGCTGGGAAATGAGCACCTGCTTGATGTCTACGCCGATCTTCTTCGCATATTCCGGATCCAGCGCGTGTTCGGCGTCGACGATCGCGCACGCCCCGCCACGCTTTTGGGCTTCTGAGACGATATGGAGCGCCAAGGTCGTCTTTCCCGAAGATTCCGGCCCATAGACCTCAACGATACGGCCACGCGGGACGCCGAAGACGCCAAGCGCCAAGTCGAGCGACAGGCACCCCGTCGGGATGGATTCGACCTGCATCTTTCGCGCATCCCCCAAGCGCATGATCGACCCGTCGCCGAATTTCTCCTGGATCTGGTCCATGGCGAGCTGGACCGCTTGCCGTCGCCCTTCCAATTCCTCGTTCGCTTTCTTGGACATAATGCTGTTGTCAATGGATAAGAGACTGTTCTATTTTCGTTCTATATCACCATACCACACGACCGCCCGGTCGGCGATGGACCGTCAAGAGGGCTTAGGTGAACTGTCTTTCTTTGAGAGAAAAACCCGGTCCGTCGACGGACCGGGTCAGGCTTACTCGGGGAATCGCCACCGGTCTTGCGTTCCCACCGCCTCACAGCGGAGGCCAGAAGCCGGCCCGTCATAGAGAACGCGACGGCTTGTGACCCCTGTCAGCCGCCAGGCGGCCCCGACGACGGGCGTGCAACGCGCAGGCGCATTGGCGACGGTCCCGATCTGTCCCATATCGCCCCAGTCGGGATGATCGGGCAGGAAAAACGACCCATCGAAGAGCGGCAGGCGTGCCGCCTCGCAACGGATCCACCCATCCGGAGAGACGTCCGGCTCGACCGAACCGGTATTGCGACAGGTGATGGGTCGCCACCACAGGTCGCGCAACCGATATGGGGCGGCAGTCCGACGCTCCGAACCGGGACGAAATTCGTAAAGGATAAGGCCGTCCGAGGGAACGGCGCCCACCTCAGCGGCAGAAACGTCATCGGGCGACTCCGACACATCCGCAGAGACGCTCGGTGGACGGAACTCATCGACGGAGGCATCCCGCATGAGCGGCACGCCACTCGCGTCACGCCCATCACTTGCCGGGACCCGATCCACCGTCGTGGCGTCAGAAGCACGATCCGAAATCGAAGCCCGGTCCGAAGGACCGACATCGAGTGAGGCATCCCCCGCATCCAGATCGAAGGTCGCCAATCCGAACGCCAGCCGGAGGCGCAGAAGGACATCTTCGGGATCGGCGAACCACCCCCGATATGAAGGCGACCCGTCGTAGCCACGAAACCAGGCCGCCGCATCCATCCGCTGGGCCGCCTCGGCCGTCTGCAAGCGGACCCCGAAATGCAGATGCTCGTCCCCATCACCATTCAGGGAACGGTGCTGGACGTACCCCAGAATCGTCCGCGGCGTGACGATGGTCCCCGGACGGAGATCGAGCGCCGCCCGCTTGCCCGCGCGGTCAGGAGTGTTGCGCAGGTGCCCGTAAATCGACAGAAATCGATCGACGAACACCCGTTCGCCCTGGCCGTTGCGCAGGCTGATGCCGGCAGACAACCGATGCTCGATCACGACCACGAACGTCCCGTAGCCACGCGCCATTCCCGCGAACCGCACCACTCCGCAGCCCAGCGGGACGATCGGATGCCCCTCATCGAGGGCCATATCGAGGCCGAGATGCGTCCCTTCGGCCAAGAATCCGCGCGTGCGCACGGCCCGTCCGCGCTCGTCCAGCCCCCAGGGGTCCTGCGCGGTGTCGAGCGCACAGCCAGGCACCGCCTTATCTTCCGCATCCACGATCCCCATCGGGAAATCGCAGGCCGCGAACAGCGTCCCAAGGGCCAGCAGCGCCCACAGGACGATGACGCCATACCAGAATCGATCGGAGTGGCCCATTTGGATCTCCTTCCCCTTCTGACCACGAAAACGCTCGCCCGCTCACCGACAAGGCGCGAAAGCCCTTCTCAGCAAACGGACGAGCCTTCCCAGAACCCATTCCCTACAGGGACCGTCTTGCGGCCCGAAGGCCACGGTCAGGCGCACTTCACCACCTTCGCGTTCGAACAAGGTTCGCAGGCGAGGGTCGTGGGAGGAAAACGATTTTCTCTTGGCACCTATCCGTCCTGACGGTCCCCCATCCGTACGGAGACGCGAGCGAGTCGGGCTCCGATGCGAAAGGCCATGCCTTTCCCATCCTCACCAAACCCGTCCGCCCTCTGCCCGGCCTGATCCGCACGCTGACCGTTCGCCGTCATCACCGCGAACGCGAGCCATCCTCAAGCCGAGTTCTCAAGAGGCGCTCGTCACCCAAATCCTGTGCGGATGCTTCAAGCATAGAAGTCAACGCCTCGCGCAACAACTCGGGCTGGGCGTCGACAAGCCAAGGCACCCAGGGAGCGATCCGCACAAGGCGAACAGCCATCCATCCGGTCGACCTGTCGGCCAGCGCCGACGAAAGACGGCTCCAATGGCGCGTCCGTTTGTGGATAAGCTGGACGATCAAAACGAGATACCCAAGCGCCATCAGAATAAACGCCGGACCCGGCCGCAGGCGCAACGCATAGGAGAACGGGCTCACCCGATCCACGATCACCCACAGGTACGACAGGCATAGCCGCAACGGCCAGGCGAGCGCCCGCACGGGGACAAGCCAAACCACGAGTGCAAGCGCCTGGATCCACGGGACGATGAACAGGACCAGCACGTTCGCAAGCAAGCCGAGCCATGAGACGCTCCCAAAAAACCAAAGCTGGTACGGAGCTGTCCAAATCCATGTGTACCAGCTGCCCCGGACGGAAAAGCGTTCCAGCAGATCCTGCGCCTGTCCGCGCTCGCTCGCATGGAGCAAGCCGATGCACGCCAAGAACGAAAGGTGGAACCCCGCATCAAACAGCAATCGTCGCGGCTCGGCGAACACAAGGAACATCGCCGCCAGCAAAAGGATCCGTCCAAAGGCAGGCCGTCGGCCACACAACCGAGCCCCGCCGAAGAGCACGAGCATCAGCCCACCGCGCACGACCGACGTCGAACCGCCCGTCAGCACGACGATCCAAAGGATCCCTAAAGCATCGGCGAAAAACCGTCCGCGCGGCGTCCGCAGAAACCGTCGCGCGACCGCCCGCAGCATCAGGAGCAGGAACAAGATGTTCGCCCCCGAAACCGCGACCAGGTGCGACAACCCAACGGCACGCACCTTCACGCGATCTTCCGAGGAGAAATTCGCATCCCCATAGAGCATCGCGGCCGCCAAGACCGCTTCCCGCGGCGGGAGGACCACCGAAAAACGCGTTCGCCCCTCCCGTCGCAAGGCTTCCGCCCAGCCGCTAGCCACGAGTTCGATGCGCGGCGTAAGGCGTTCGACCCGCCCGACATAGGCAATCAGCGGCACGTTCCGCCAACCAGGCGGGATCCCCATGAGGCCGAAGCTCCAACCAAGAAGCGCCGCCACAAGAAGCACGCGCGCCGTTCGCCCATCCATCAAGCAGCACGAAATCGCCCAGACGACGGCGCGCCCCTCCAAAAAAGAGGCGAGGGCGACCCCAAAGAACCACGGACCCGCCAGGAGCCAGGGGAAGCGAACAAAAAAATGCAGCATACTCCACCCCGTTCCTCGAATGACGGCGGATCGCAAGCGACATATAAACCCTCTATACTACGGGACATGACCCTTTCGGATCGCCCACCTGAACTGCCAAGCGCCGCCGAGCACGCAGGCGACCTCCTCCGCACAAGCGCCGTCCCCATTAAAGACGCCCTCGCCGAATGGGACGCCCTTCCTCTCGACGAACGCGACGAAGTCGCCTCGGGTCTTTTTCTTGAGGGTTCCCAATCCTCCGAAGACCTCCTGCTTCGTGCGAGGATCAATAACGCAGGCGCCTGGAACGATTTTCTCACCTACCAGGAACTGGTCGTCCGTCGACGCTTGCTTCCTCTTTTGGAAGCCTGGCTGGACCGCCCTATCTCCGAAGGCGACCGTCATCCGCTTGGATCCGCCTTACGGAATCACCATCCGGATCTCCTGGACCTCATCCTGAAACGCTTGCGGCAACAAAAAGACGCTGCGGAAGGCAACATACTCGCCCGCGCGCTCGTCAGCTACATCGCGCATGATGCCCGACCGACCTATAACGCGATGCTTACCCGTGATCCCTCTCGTGATCGGGACGATCGCCTCCTGGAGCTTGTCGATGCGCGCTTTTGCGCACTCGCCGAGCAGATCACGCGCTTCGTCACCACCGCATTCCCCAAGCTTCCGGCGGACCAGGCGGACGCCATCCTCGAAGCGCTCGTCCTATCGAGAGGTGTCAGCATCCTGCCAGCGGTCGCAGAAGCCCTGATCGCCGCCGACGAGCACCTCCCGCAGGGATCAGAACGAAAGAAAGACGCTCGGGAGCGACTCCTGTCGCTTTGCAGAATGGAGCCACGGCAAGCGGTCATCGCCCTTCCTCACCTCCTGGCCGAACGCCTCAAGGATGATCTGGCCGCTTTGCCTGAATCTGATCGACTCGAAAAATACGATCGTGACCTCACGCGCATCCTTACGGCCATCCAGCGGGACGCGCTCCTGCGCGATCTTCCCGCTAACCAGGCCGGGCCGTACCTTCAACGCCTCACCGCCCTCGCTGAACAGGCTCAACCACGCTCCTTCCGCCTCGATCTCGCATCCGCGATCTGGACGGCAGCCAACATGCTCTCCCCCACCTCTCCCTCCGAGACGATCCAAGCGTTTTTGGAGGCGCTAGAAAGGCTGCGCGGCCTCCGCTACGAACGCCAACAAAGCGTTTCCATCGAGACGGACACCGAAGAGATCCGCGCGATCATCGAACGCGTTTCCGCTCGCCTGCTCAACCTGATCGCCTTCAAAAAACAACAGGGCCCGTAAGCCCCGTGTTTTTTACGCATTCACCCGGAAATAGCACACGTCGCCATCTTGGACGACATACTCTTTCCCCTCGATCCGCGTCAGCGCCTTTGCCCGGCAGGCCGCTTCACCCCCTTCGCGAAGGTAATCGGCGCACGGCGTGACTTCTACGCGGATGAAGGCCTTTTCAAAATCGGTATGGATCTTCCCTGCCGCCTGCGGCGCCTTCGTGCCCCGCGTGATCGTCCAGGCACGAGCCTCGTCGGCCCCGCTCGTGAAGAAGGTCAGGAGACCGAGGAGCTCATACGAGGCGCGAATGAGCTCATCCAACCCCGACAGCGCCAACCCCACCGACGCAAGATATTCCCGCTTCTCCTCCCCAACCAATCCCGCCAGCTCCGATTCCATCTTGATGCAAACCGGGACGGTCAGGCCCTTCAGGCCCGCGACCCACCCTTTCCAGCTCCCATCCTGGATTTGCGCTTCGCTGACGTTCGCGACGTAGAGCATCGGCTTCATCGTCAACAGGTGCAACCCGCGCAGGATCAGCCGCTCGTCGTCGGTCCAGGCCTCATCGCGCAGCATCTGGCCGCCGTTCAATAGGCGTTGCGCCTTCTCGATGGCTTCCTTTTCCTGCGTGAGCGCCTTCGAGGCCCCGGCGCGCAACTGCTTTTCCACGTTCTGCAGGCGCTTCCCGACCACTTCCAGGTCCGCCAGCGCCAATTCGGTATTGATCGTCTCGGCATCCCGTGTCGGGTCGATGGACCCGTCCACATGGATCACGTTCGTATCGTCAAAGGCGCGCACGACCTGGGCGATGGCATCCGTTTCCCGAATGTTCGCCAAGAACTGGTTCCCCAGCCCCTGCCCTTCCGCCGCCCCCTTCACCAACCCCGCGATATCGACGAACTCGATCACGGTCGGCACGACCTTCGCGCTCTGGTCGAGCTTGGCAAGCGCCTGCAGCCGCTCATCCGGCACCTCAACCACGCCCACATTGGGGTCGATGGTACAAAACGGGTAATTCGCGCAATCCACCTGTTTCTTGGTGATCGCCGCGAACAAGGTCGATTTGCCGACGTTCGGGAGTCCGACGATGCCGATTTGGAGGGCCATATGGGGCTGAGCATAGCGAAAATTTCTGGCGCTGGCAAGGCTTCCGGCAAACGTCCCCACGGGGTTTGACGGCCCTCCTTTTTTCGCTTATTCTCGAGGCCTATGCCCGCCATCACCACGACCCGCCTGCCCGGCTCCGAACTCAAGCTCGAGATCACCGTCGAACCTGCCGAATACGCCGCCTACCTCGAAGAGGGCCTAAAAACCCTTTCCGAACAGCGTCCGATCGCCGGCTTCCGCCCGGGCCATGTGCCCATGAGCGAAGGCAAGCGCGTCTACGGTGACATGGCCATCCTCGAGGCGTCCCTCGAGCGCATCATCCGCGCCTTCTATGTGAAGGCCCTCCTGAGCGAAGGCGTCGCCGCCATCGGTTCCCCAAGCATCAACGTCGACAAGCTGGTCCCGGGTGAGGCCTTCCAATTCCACTGCATCGTACCGGTCGAACCGGCCGTGAAGCGCGTCGCCGACCTCAAAGACATTAAGGTCGAGCAGAAGGCCAAGCCGGCCACCGACGAGCAGGTCACCGAAGCCCTCGAGCAGATGCGCAAGATGCGCCGCACCGAGGCCCCGGTCGACCGTGCCGCCGGCAAAGACGACGTCCTCACCGTCGATGTCGAGATGAAGAAAGATGGCGTCATCGTCGAAGGAGGCACCGGCCAAAACTACAAGGTCTACCTGAACGAGCCCCACTACCTCCCCTCTTTCACCGAGCAGCTGCTCGGCATGAAGGCCGGTGAAAAGAAGACGGTTGAGGTGACGTTCCCCGCCGAACATTACCAAAAGCACCTCGCTGGCCAGCCCGTGAACATTGATGTCACGGCTACCGCCGTCCATGAGCTCACCCTCCCGGTCGTCGACGACGAGTTCGCCAAGGGCGTCGGCCTCGCGAGCGCCGACGAGCTCAAGAGCAAGCTCCGCGAGAACCTCACGCTCGAAGCCGAGGCGCGCGCCGGTGAGGCCGCCGAGATCGAGCTCCTCACCAAGCTCGTGGACGGCTCCGACATCGAGGATGCCCCGGAAACCCTCGTCAACGAGGAGGTCCGCCGCATGCTCGCCGAGCTCCGCCACGGCCTGGAGGAGCAGGGCGGCGCCTGGGACCAATACCTCGCGACCATCAAGAAAACCGTCGATGACCTCCGCCTCGAGATGGTCCCGCAGGCCATCCGCCGCATCAAGACGGCCGTGCTGATCAAGCATCTCGCCAAGCAACAGGGCGTGGAGCCCACCACCGAGGAGGTCGACACCGAGATCGACCGTATCCTCGGCACCCTCCGTCCGGACGACAAGGACTCGCGCGAACAGGTCGCCTCCGCCGAATACCGCGACTACGTCCACACGATGCTCCGCAACCGCAAGACCATCGAATGGCTCAAGAAGGAATGCGTCACGAAAACCGCCTAAGGCGGTTTTCGTGTTTTATACAAAAGAACGACCATCTCCGACCTTTTCCAAGATATTTCTTTCGTCCCTGTTCCAACGTCAGCGGATACAGATTCTTGCGCTTCTCCGCATCCCTTTCCAGGAACCCGAAATTCTCCTTTTCCCGAAGCCGGCGTATGATCTGCGACCATCGCCAATCCCCTTCATCCTCGCCCGCCGTGGCACACCCCAAGATGATCGTCTCTCGGTACGGCCGGATCGCCGCACCATCCAGACATGGCAAGAAATAGGGCGCGAGAGCCTCGAGATCAAGGACCCCCGGGGAATTACTGACGACATCCCACAAATAATCGAGACGGTCGCAAGAAAAGGGAAGTTGATCGACATGCATGCCTTGGACTTCCAGCAAATGTAAAAATGCCTCGCGCGCCGGTTTGCTATTGATTACCCCTCCATCGGGATGATCACCATTAAGAAAAAGGCCCTAGACCAGCATCTCACGTAATTTAGACCTCAACACCTTCACCATATCATGCTTCTTGTTGTACCGGAATTCCGATTCTTTTAGGTGAAGGTGGAAGTGTTTTCGCGAGAGCCCGCGGAACCTGGCAAGCCGTTGCTTGGCAAAGCCCCAGAAGTTTTCGATGCCGTTGATATGCGTTCCTTTCCTGTTTGAATACCTCTTCGAATGACTGATGCGCTTGTGCTTGTACCCATCGAAAACAAGTCCGTCATGCGTTCTAAATTTATCCGTGAATATCATTGAGTCTCGCTTCTTGATGAGCTCGTTAATGATGGGAAAAAGACTCTTTCTTGAGGCGTTTTCAATGATCTTGGTGTAGACTGTTCCATCATTTCGTTTCTTGATCCCGAAGACAGGGATCTTGTTTTCGGCACCCCGCCCCCTCTTCCCTCGGTCTTCCGCATGCGTCTTTTTTCTTGGCCCGCCGAAATACGATTCGTCTAATTCGAAGTCTCCCGAAGACCGCTGTACCTGCTCTTCCTGAAACTCGGCGAGGGCTGTCCGAAAGCGCCCGTACCAGGCGTTGACCGTTTTACGGTTGAGGCCCGTGATCTGCGCGGCTTGCGTGGCGGAAAGGTCAGCAGAAAAGCGCCTCAGAATTTTATTGACCTTATTCTTGCTCAATCGCCTATATTTTATGGGCATGATCTCTATTCTAGCAGAAGAGATGCCGGTCTAGGGCCAAGAAAAAGATGCACATCGACGTCTGAATCGGGGCGCGCATACCCCTTCAGATGAGACCCATATAACGCGACCGTGACGCATTCCGGATGCGACCGTTTCAGTTCCGCCTCGACAAGACGCAAACGCCGCACGAGATCCCGAAAGACCTCCAATGATGCTGGAAAAAACCGCTTGTTCTCAAATCCAAACGTCCCGACCACGGTCTTCCGTCTCGCGTATTTCTCGTACAGGTCGCCTGCCATGTTTGGGATGATACAGGAATCCACCCGCACAACCAACCTCTAACGCGTCCGACAAAGGGAACGGGCCCAAGCCTATCGCACCAATCCGTCCCTCCACTCCGCATACCGCTTCGCCGCGCCCCACATCCGCAACCGCGCCCGCGTCGCCTCCGTAAGCTGTGGGGAGCGCCGTACGTCCGGCCTCCGCAAGAATGTGCGCATCCGTTCGATGGCCTGACTTCCCCGCCGGTCACGCTCGTACGCGTCCGCGTACCGCTCCAACAACGCGAGGGCCGAAGATCGGTCCCGGACATCATTTGGACGCACGGCTTGCGCCTCCAAGATAAACGCTTCCAGAATCCACTCTTTTTCCCTTAAAAAGAGCTGCCGTTCGTTTTCCTGCCCTTCCAAGTCTTCCTCATCTGCCCGGTACCCAAAAACACGCGGAAGGTACCCTAGCGCGTCGGAAGGGAGAAGTTGCATCGCCATACGGTTCTTCCTCAATCATAACAGACATGCGATATGGGCAAAAACCTCGGTGACGGCGAGCTCCAAATGCTCACACCAGCCTCCGTTAAGCACCTACCGCCCTCATCCGCACCCCTTGACTCTATTTCCTTGAACTCTTGACGGAATCCCATATTTAAAGAATCATTTCCCCTCAAGGAGCCCCTCATGGCCAAACGAACCGCCGCAGAATTCGCCCACGTCATCGTCCGCCTGGCCGCCGCCGAGGACGCGCGTCGACCGAAGGGCACGGATGACCCCACGCCGAAGCCGCGCGACTGGGACAAGGAGAGCGCCCGGATCCTCGACAGCTTCGACGACTCGACCGATCCCCAAGCGCAAGCCCACCTCTCCGCCCACCTCAGGGCCCTGTACGACCTCGAGCTCGCCCGCCTCATCCGCGTGCGCGAGGAGACCCCGGAGATCCCGAAGGAGATCTGGTTCAGGATCAAGGCCGGCAACCTCGCGAGGCTCGTGAATGCGGTCTACAACGTCAGGGACATCAACCTGGTCCGTACCCGCATCACCAAAAAGGGACTGTCCGAAGAGAGCGAGAAGCGCTTTCGCGTCCAGCCCGACCTCCCGGAGGAGTCCGTCAGCGCCGACGACGTGCGTACCGGACGCTGTCCGCAGTTCGCCCCTCCACGAGACGAACAGGACTCCTTCAACCTCCAGACCATCCTCAACGACCTCTGCTTCCGCGGCCACCTGACCGCCGGCGACTACATCGTGGACGCCTGGTGACCCTCCCCGACCCATCCGGTCGGGTTTTCCATGCCCATTTGTCCCCCTGCTCCCGCGTTGGTACAGTCTTCCCATATGCATATCGGCTGCCACGTCTCCGTCGCCGGAGGGATCGCCAACGCCCCACAAAACGCGGCCGACCTCGGCTGCGAGGTCTTCCAATTCTTCTCCCGCTCCCCCCAGGGCGGCCCTGCGCCCGTCCTCACCGAGGAGTCCATCGGTCTCTTCCTGCAGCGCTGCAAGGAGCACGACCTGAAACAATGGGTCATCCACGCCCCGTATTACATCAATTTCGCGAGCGCCGAAGGCCGTACCCGCGGCAATTCCATCCGGATCATCCGCGAAGAACTCGAACGCGGCACCCAGCTCCACGCCGCCTACGTCATGTTCCATCCCGGCAGCTCCAAAGACACCGGGCGCGAGGAAGGCCTCAAGCATGTCTCCGACGGCCTCAAGAAGGTCTTGGATGGGTACACTGGAACAACGAAACTTCTCGTTGAAATTTCTGCGGGCGCCGGACAGGTCATCGGCGACACCTTCGAGGAGGTCGGCGAGATCCTCCGCCAGGTCGACCATCCCGAACTTGGCGTCTGCTTCGACACCGCCCACGCCTTCGCCTCCGGCTACGACCTCCGCGATACGCAGGCCGTCCATGACACGTTCAAGCGGTTCGACCAGGCCATCGGCCTCAACAAGCTCAAGATCAGCCACTGCAACGACTCAAAGGTCGAGCTCGGCGCCCGCAAGGACCGCCACGAGCACATCGGCCAAGGCTTCATCGGCCGCGCCGGCTTCGAGGCCCTGATGCGCGAACCCCAGATCAGCCACATCAACTGGTACCTGGAAACCGAACACGATGCGGTCACGGAAGATATCGCCATCCTGAAAGCCATCCGCGCCGCCAAATGACCACCATCGCCGTACGCGTGACCGCGAACGCGCGTCACACGCAGCAATCCGCGCATTGGGACGGCCAACGCCTCCACGTCCGCCTCGCCGCCGCCCCGCGCGAAGGGGCGGCGAATTCCGCCCTCATCGAGCTGCTGGCCGTCCTCTTTTCCGTTCCGAAAACGACGATCCGCCTTCTCCGAGGCGCACACGCAAGGGAAAAGCAGGTCACTATCCCGCTCCCCCAAGAGGCGACGTTCGCCGTGCTACAAAAAACGAGGTAACTTGGCTTACCTGGTTTTCAGATCTCATCCACCCCGCCCTCCGCCCACGGGTGGCAGCGCAATACCCGCTTCCCCGCCAACCAACTCCCCTTCATGGCCCCATACCGCTCGATCGCCCGGATCGCGTACATCGAGCAGGTGGGATGAAACTTGCATTGGCCATGCGGCCGCAAAAACCGGAACGGGCCATGGTCCAACGAAAATGTTCGTTGATATAAGCGGATCAGGGCGATGAGGCCGTGCGCGAAAACGGTCATAACGCAAACGCAGGCCTAAGCCTGCTCACGGTAGACCACGGACGTCTTCCGCCGGGCCTTCATTTTCTTGGGCTTGACGGGCTGGGTCAGGGCCTCCGGGATCTTCTCGAACACGCGCAGGACGGCCGCCCTCAAGTCCTCATACGGCAGCGTCAGCGTTTCCGGGCGAAGGATGAACAGGAGATCCATGTTTTCCGGCCATTGCGCCTGGACCTCACGCAACAGGGCGCGGAGGCGCCGCTTCGCACGGTTACGCTTGTTCGCGCGGCGGAACAGCTTGTTCGAGGCCACGAACCCGACCTTGGTCGCCTCCTCGCTCCGACGGAAACGCAGCGTGAAGCTCGCCGAAAACACGGGACGGCCCCGTTGGGACAGCAGCGCGAAATCGCGCATGCGGCGTAATCGTTGGGGTCTGGCAAGCATACACGTTAAAAAAGAGCGCTGGGCGCTCCTTTTCGCATTACGGGTTGCGCGACGTCACGGCGACGCGGCGGCGGCCCTTGGCGCGGCGGCGCGACAAGACCTCACGTCCGCCCCGGGTGCTCATCCGCGAGCGAAACCCATGAACGCGCACGCGGCGCAGCTTCTTCCGCTGGTAGGTTCGTTTGGTAGCCATATAGGAGAATGGGCAGAGCTTAGCAAAACCGCTTTATTTTGGCAAGGATGGGGCGGAAAACCGGTGGTTGTGGATAAAATCCCAAAGAAATCCACAGGGTTTGGAGGGGGTTTGACAAGCCCCATCATGGCTGAAAGGATCGACCTATCTATGGACGCGCAAGCCCTCTGGCAAGCCGCGCTTGGCGAGCTTGAATTGAGCCTCCCGAAGTCTCATTTCATGACCTGGTTCAAGCACACCTTCATCGGCTCCATCGATGACGGCCGCGTCTGCGTTTGCGTTCCGAACGACTACACGAAGACTTGGCTCCAGAGCAAGTACCACGACATGATCCTCAAGGTCCTCCGCAACGCCAGCCAGGGCGGGGTCCGCGAGGTGAGCTACCGCAAGGAGGCGAAAAACGCCCTCGTCATGGACGCCATGGCCCAGGTGGGCGTCACGACGACCGCGAACGACGTCCTCCGCGCCCAGCAGGAACCCCTCAGCACCCAGCTCCGCACGCCCACGGCCGCCGACGCCAACACCAGCGGGGCCGAGATCGGCCTCAACCCCCGCTACCACTTTGATGCCTTCGTGGTGGGCAAGAACAACGAGCTCGCCCACGCCGCCTCCGTCGCCGTCGCCGGCCGCCCAGGCGAAACCTATAACCCCCTCTTCATCTATGGCGGGGCCGGGATGGGCAAGACGCACCTCCTCCAAGCCATCGGCCACCACGTCCTCCGCGAACGCCCCCAGGCAAAAGTCCGCTACGTCACCTCCGAACGGTTCACCAACGAGTTCATCGCGGCCGTCCGGAGCGGCCACGGCGGCGACTTCAAGGACGCGTACCGCACCGTTGACGTCCTCCTCATCGATGACATCCAGTTCCTCACCGAAAAAGAGCGGACCCAGGAAGAGTTCTTCCATACCTTCAATGCCCTGCACCAGGCGAACAAGCAGATCGTGATCGCCTCCGACCGTCCGCCGAAAGAGCTGCATTCCCTGGAAAGCCGACTCATTTCCCGGTTCGAATGGGGCATGATGGCCGACATCTCCCGTCCCGACTTCGAGACGCGGGTCGCCATCCTGGAGAACAAGGTCCGCGAGCGCAACTACACCATCGGCGGCGACCTGCTGCACATCATCGCCGGCGCGGTCCAATCGAATATCCGCGAATTGGAAGGTATCCTCAACAAGGTCATCGCCTATCACCAGTTCAAAAACATCCAGCCCTCGCTCCAGACCCTCGAACCGATCCTGCAGGGCTTCCTTCCCCAAAGCGCCAAGCGGACGCTTACGCCGCGCATCCTCATCGAGGTCATCACCAAATACTACGACGTCCCCCTCGACGACCTGCTCGGCAAGAGCCGCGAACGCCGCTTCGCCCTCCCCCGCCAAGTGGCCATGTACCTGCTGCGGGAAGAGCTGAAATGCTCCTTTCCCGCCATCGGCGATCATCTTGGCTCCCGCGACCACACGACAGCCATGCACGCCTGCGACAAGATCGGCACGCTCGCCCAGAACGACCAGCAGATCAAGCAGGACCTGGCCCGGCTGCGCGAACATCTCTACAGCCACCAGGCGAACGTCTAGCCACACCTTCTCCACACCATTCTCCCCAAAGATCCCCACACCCGTGTTGGGGATCTTTGTTTTCTCCATCCACAAGACATCCCCGGGGACAACCTCGGGGCAACCGGGTGGACGGGCCTGTGCACGAACCGGGCATAACGACGAACCTAAAAAGATATCCCGATCCGCCCACACCCGTTCCCCACGTTGTTCCATGCCACACTGGGGACGAGAAGCGCTCATTATTTTGCGAACATCAGCCAAATATTCACCTTATCCCCTCCATTCACAGGGCTTATGGTGGTTATTGTCATTCTTATTCTTATCTATTAAAACTATGACGTATGCGATTCGCCTGTACCCAAGAGAACCTGCTCCAGGGCCTTTCCCTCGTCGGACACACGGCCGGGAAGAGCGCCAACCTTCCGATCCTCAGCCACGTCCTCCTGAAAACGGAAGATGGGAACCTGAAGCTCTCGACCACCAACCTCGAAATGGCCGTCTCCGCCCTTGTCCGGGGCCGGGTCGAGCAAGAAGGGGCTTGGACCGTCCCAGCGAAGCTCCTGCAGGACTACGTGTCCCTGCTTTCGGCGGGAAAGATCGAGCTCGCCCTGGAAGGCGATACCCTTGAGATTCGTGCCGACGGCAAGACCACGCGCATGAAGGGGCTACCCGCTTCCGAGTTCCCGTTTATCCCCAAGTTAGCGACGGAAGGGGGGTACGCGTTGGACGCCACCGCCTTAAAAGAGGCGATCGGACAAGTCGCGTTTGCCGTGTCGTCTTCGGAATCCCGTCCGGAACTCGCCGGCGTCGCCTGTTATTTCCAAGGCGAAATGAGCGGGCATGACCGCTGCGTCTTTGCCGCGACCGACTCTTACCGACTTTCCGAACGTGTCATCGCGCTCCAGGCCGGCTCCGGCACGCAGGCAGGCAAGTGCATCGTTCCTGCGCGCGCCATGAATGAGGTGGGCCGCCTTCTGGGGGCCTACAAGGATGAGGTCGGCGTTCCCGAACGGGTCGACTGGCTCATGGCGGAAAGCCAATTCGTGGTGAGCTACGGAAACGTCGAGTTGGTCTCGCGCCTCATCGACGGTTCTTTCCCCGATTATCGCCAGATTATCCCCACCCAGTTCAAGACGGTCGCGACGGTCTCGCGCCAAGAGGTCGCCAAAGCAATCCGTGCCGCATCCCTCTTCTCCCGTCAAGGCCTGTATGACGTGCATCTCGAGATCAAGCCGGGTTCGCTCGTCGTCACGTCCTCGGATTCAGGGACGGGTACGCACACCGCCGAGCTCGCTGCCGAAGTCACGGGCGAGCCCAACCGGACCCTCCTCAACTACAAGTACGTGATGGACGGCCTGAACGTCATGGGGACCGACCGCGTCGCGATCCATCTCATCGACGCCATGAACCCGGTCGTCCTCAAGCCGGCGGAGGGAAGTGCGGGGTTCCAGTACATCGTGATGCCGATCCGGCAATAAGAACCTCCTTTGCAGGAGGTTTTTTTGTTATACTATTCTACATGCGAGAGCTTCCCGCATTTCCCAAGCCGTCCAATCGCGCCTCGAGACGGAGTGAGGTGCGCCCTGCGCCCATGAGGGGGCTTGCGTTGCCGTCCGTGCTCGCGCTTGGTGGGCTATTTGCTGCCGAACGCGCGTACCATCATGAGGGGCCGACCGCTTCCAGGGATCGGGCCGCACCGGTCTTGTCGCAGGGAACCCAAAGCGGCGAGAGGGGGTACGCGGAAGACCGACGCGCAGGTCCTTCTGATGTCGCAAACGGGGTAGCCGCATCGCGCCCTGCGGATGCGTGGCTTGAACAGGAATTAGCTGCCCAAGCGGAGGAGAGTCGTGAGGCCCGAGAGAGGGCCTTATCCGCCCCCATAACAGATTCCCGGACGGTCGACCTGACCGGGCAGACGGAGGCGGAGAACATGATCGATGATCGGGAGGTTGAAGCCTTCTTCGGGCGTCCAATTGCGTTTGCTCGAGAGGTGGAATCTCGATTGGGGGCCCAATTGCGCACAGGCGATCGGTTAACGGCGGAGGTCGATCGGGCACGTGATGCGGTCCATCGCGTATTCGTGGAAGAGGCGGTGCAAGCAGAAGTGTCTCATGATTTGCCGCGCGCGCTGAACCTCTTGAATCTGGCCGGAAAGAACGATCGGGTCGCCGAGATCGCGACGCGTGAGCGTCGGCCGGGTTTGGCGATGGGCATTTGGCGTAGAGGCGCACATGAACGTCCGGATTCGTCGGGGGTGGGCGGATTGGGCTCCCGGCTGGCGGAGCAGATTTATCACTCGGTCGAACCAGGAAACGAAGAAGGCTTCATCCGTGAGTTATCATCCGAAGAGCGTCAGGATGCCGTTCGGTATTTTCTTGATGGGCTGGCTGATATCGAGGAGGAGCTATCTGAAGCGCGCGAGTCTCTCGCTGAAGCTGAACGGAGCGACCCGCCATTGCCGGCATCCTCTATCGCGTATTATCGGGAAAACGTCCTCCGATGTACGACGGAGTGGTTGCGGGTGCGGGCGATATTGCGCTTACTGCGTGCATGACCGTAAAAAAGCCTCTCTTGGAGGCTTTTTTACGCATCAGAAGGGGGTCGTTCCTTCGGTCGCCGGGAACGGAAGAATTCCATTTAGGAATCCTGCCCCGGGATCTTCCTGCTGGAGCTGCAGGTGGATGGTCACCGTTTGGCTCGTGCTGTTCCCGATATCGTCCTTGGCGGTCAAAACGAGGTCGTGGTAGCCGTCAGGGAGGTCTTCCGGGATCGTGATCCCAAAGCTCTGTGAAGTCCCCTGGACGGTCCCCAGGTCGCGCTCACCGAGGCGCACCTGGATCGTCGCGACCCCCCGTGGCGCGCTCGCCTCCACCCGGATCGGGATGAAACGGCTGGTGACGGTCATCTGGTTCGCCGGTTCCAGGATCGTGAGCTGTGGGGCGAACGCTGGCCCGTACTGGTCACTCGAGACCGTCGGCGCTTGGGCGGTGGTGGTCGCGTTCGTGCGGCTCAGCCAATTCTGCACCCCCGTTTCCCAGGCCGCGAATTGCGGATCGTTGGCCGGATTCGTCGGCGGATCGCCGAGCGGGTCATCCTTGTCGATGAAATACAGGATGTCATGCGGTTCGAGGTAGGTCCGTTCCTCGACCTGGTTCGCGGGCGTGAATTCCGTCGCGAGCAATCCCGTGCTCTTGTCGATGCGGAGCCGTTTGACGATCGCCCCTCCCTTGATGGCGGGCTTCGTCTCCGTCGACGGTTCCGGCTTCGTGAACGTCTCCTTCGGCATCCCCTTGGTGGCTTCCTTCATGAACGCCTGCCAGATCGGCGCGGCGACCGTGGAGCTGTCGGATCCGCGCTTCATCGGGACGTATTTCGTGTTGCCGACCCAGACGGCGGTGAGGAGGCTGGGCGTGTAGCCGACGGTCCAGGCGTCATAGTAATTGTTTGTCGTGCCGGTCTTGGCGGCGACCTGACGGTCTGGCAGGGTCAGGCTATTCCGTGAGCCGAACACATAGGTGCGCGCGTCGTTATCCGTCAGCACGTCATTGAGGGTGCGCGTGGTCTGCGGGTCGACGACTCGGGTCCCTGGTGGCTGCTGCCATTCGCTCAGGATCTTCCCGTTCGCCTCCACCCGCAGGATCGGCGCGACCGGCATCTGTATCCCGTCGTTCGCGAAAGCTGAGAAGGCGTGGGCATGCTCCAAAGGCGTCACCTCTCCCCCACCCAACACCAGCGACAACCCGAAGCGCGAACGGTCTTTCAGGGTCGTATAGCCCAGCTGGTCGGCGAAATCGAGGACCGGCCCAACCCCGACCAGGTAGAGCAGCTTGACGGCCGGGATGTTAAGCGAGCCTTGCAACGCCTTACGCAGCGTCACCGGCCCATTATCGCGGAGGTTATAGTTCCGTGGCTCATAATTGGGCCCGTCCGTCTTGAAGCTGGTGAAGGTGTCGTAGATCTCGGTGCTGGGTAGGTAGCCTTTCGCGAACGCCGCCGCATAGACGATCGGCTTGAAGCTCGATCCCGGCTGGCGGGCGCTGAGCGTGACGTTCACCTGCCCGTCGATCTCTTTCTTGAAGAAGTCCGCCGAGCCGACCATGGCCAGGAGTTGTCCCGTCTTCGGGTCCAGCGAGACCAGGGCCGCATTGTTGAATTGGTAGGTCTTGCCGTTCTTCTCGACGAAATCGCTCACGATGCGCTGGGCGCTCTGCTGTTTTTCCCAATCAAGGGTCGTGATGACGCGCAGACCGCCCTGTTCGACGTACTTGAGCCCGCCTTCTGCCGCGAACTGGTCCGCCAGCAGCGAGCGGATATACATCACGAAGTGCGGGGCCTTGATGTTGCCGATGTTCTGAGGCTTGAGCTTGGCGAGCGTATCGATCTTCTTCGCCTCTTCCGCCTGTTCGGGGGTGATGAACCCCTGTTCGGCCATCTTGTCGATCACCAGGTGTTGGCGTTGCACGAGTTGCGGGCGGTTGTCGCCGCGGACGCCGGTCCCATAGGGCGAAAGGCGGTCCGGCGCCTGCGGGATCGAGGCCAGGAGGGCGGCCTCGTCGAGGGTCAGTTGGCTCGTCGGCTTGTTGAAATAGTTCTGCGAGGCCGATTCGACGCCGTAGATGGTGTTCCCATAGGGGATCTCGTTCAGGTACATCTGCAGGATCTGGTCCTTGGAGAAATTCCGCTCGATCTGCAGGGAGAGGATCATTTCCTTAAGCTTGCGCAGGTAGCCGGAGGTGTTCTCGATGATGGTGTTGCGCACGAGCTGTTGGGTGAGGGTCGAGGTCCCGCGCGGGCTTTGGCCACGCAAGGCGTTCCGGACGACCGCGCGCACCAGGCCGACCCAGTCGACCCCATGGTGGTCATAGAACTTGCGGTCCTCGATGGCGACGGTGGCCTGACGCATGATCTGTGGGATCTGGTCGATGGGGATGAGGGTCCGGTTCTCGTCGCCATGGATCTCGTAGAGGAGGATCGTCCCCGTGCGGTCGTAGATCTTGGTCGATTGGGCGACTTTGAAGCTGTTGAGGCTATTCGGATCGGGCAGGTCCTTGCTGACCCACGCCGCAAACACGATCAGGGCCGCAAAACCGAAGGCCGCACCGCCGATGGCGAGCCCGACCGCCCACCGGACCCACGGCTTTTGCCAAAAACGGCGGAGCCAGGCGAATGGGCCCGTATGTGTCGCGAAACGTTTGTCCATAAAAAAGCAATATTTCTCTTATTTTAGCCAAAATATAGAGCATTTACCTTGACAATCCGGCCATTTTTTGGTATACTTAATGCCTACGACGGACGCTCTTTCCTCGCGGTCCCCCGCGCTGGAAGACGTCCGTTTTTATCTCTTATGACCTCACCCTCTATCTCTACCCAAATTCAACGCATCTCCCTCTTGGCATTGTCCCTCGTTCTGGGCCTGACGTCCATCCCGACCGCCTTTGCGGCCGAGGATATCTCTTCCAAAACGCCCGTCGTCGACGCCTCTGACAGCGAAGACTCGGTTTTGGACCTGAAAGAAGCCGCTCGCCCGATCCGGACCCAAAAGGTCGATGTCACGAATTACACCTCCGCGGTGGATGAGTGTGACGCCGACCCCTTTGTTACGGCCGACGGGACGGACCTCGAAAAGCGTTCCCCGGACGATGAGGAAGGCGTGATCGCCACCAACTTCTTGCCGTTCGGCACGAAGGTGCGTATCCCGGCCCTCTTCGGCGACAAGGTCTTCGTGGTCCATGACCGCATGAATAAGCGCTATTTCTACCGCATCGACATTTGGGTCAAGGACAAGAAGACCGCTCGCCAGTTCGGTTTGCACCGCAACATGACGGTCGAGATCGTCCAGATGGGTGACGGCAAGACCCAGTGGGCGAAGCGTGCCGAAGAGCTGCGCCTGGCCCGTCTCCAGAAGCTGGAGAAGGCTAAGGTCGAAAAGCAATTGGCCGATGCCAAGACGAAATAAAACAAGGTCCAGCCCTCGGGCTGGATTTGTTTTTTCAGGATTGACAGAGAGGTGAAAGGCGTTAGAATACGGAAGATGATTTTGTAAGTTTCATGTTGTTTCCCACGCTTGTCGGCGCTTCCTTCGCGCCGTTGAACCTGAACGATCTCGCACAGGCGTTCTTTGCGCGTAATGGTGCGACGGAACCGAATCCCCTCCTTGATCCGGCGACGTGCGCCCGGATGATCGAGGCGGCCCAGGCCGAACGCGGAGCCGCGCATTCGTATGGCGGTTGGCTCGAAGACCGCTCGACCCTCTGGCGCGGCAGTTATCTTGATGCGACGGGCGAATATCTCCATCTTGGGGTCGATTTCACGGTGCCGGCCGGGACGCCCGTCGCCTGCGAAGGGATTGGGACAGTCGTGCGGGTCGACTGTGACGTGCCCGAAGAAGGCGGTTGGGGGACGCGAGTGATCCTACGGATGGAGGCGGGTGACGTTGTCTTGATTTACGCCCATTTGGCTTCCGCTAAAGTCGTTGAGGGGCAGACGGTTGGGCTGGGCACGGTCCTGGGTATTGTCGGACGCCCGCCGGAGAATGGCGGCTGGTTTTCGCATCTGCACGTGCAGGCGATTCGGCAAGACGTGTTTGAGGGCTATCTTTCTGCCGGACTGGCGTCATTAGACGGATATGGGCCCGTGTCCGAACGGAACGCGTTGGCGGAGCGATTCCCGGATCCGTTGCGGTTCGTCTTTCACGAGCGCGGTGCATAATCAGGGCGTTTTTTCGGGCGGCGGTATCCCCTCTTCCCGTTTTTATGGGCGTTTGCTAGGCTTAGGCGGCTCGGCGTGGTCGCCAAGTGGTAAGGCAGGGGTCTGCAAAACCCCTATACGTGGGTTCGATTCCCACTCACGCCTCCAGCGAAAGGCTCCCCCTCGTGGGGGAGCTTTTGCGTTGTCGTCTGGACGTGCAAAAACCCTCACCATCGGCTAGGCTTCATCGCATATGCAACCACGCCTGTTCATCTTGGATGCGAATGCGCTCCTGCATCGTGCCTGGCATGCCCTGCCTCCGCTCACGGCTCCGGATGGCATGGTCGTGAACGCGGTCTACGGCGTCCTGATGGCGGTCCTGAAGGTCCTTGAACGCGATCGGCCGGAAGCCTTCGTGGCCTGTTGGGATACGGCGGATCCGACCTTCCGCCACGAGGCATTCGAGGCGTATAAGGCGCAACGCGAGAAGCAATCCGACGACCTCTACGCGCAAATCCCGGTGCTGCAGGAGGGGTTGCGCCTGTTGGGGGTCCCGTCGTTGGAACAATCGGGATTCGAGGCCGATGACCTGATCGGGACGCTCGCCAAGGAGGGAGCTGCCAAGGATTGGGCGGTGACGATCTACACCGGTGACCGTGACCTGCTGCAGATGGTGAGTCCGGACATCACGGTCCAGCTTTTCAAGAAAGGGATGACCGACCTGCAACCGGTCACGCCCGAGACCATGAAGGTCCTGTTCGGCCTTACGCCCAAGCAGATGATCGATTACAAGATCTTGCGCGGCGACACGTCCGATAATATCCCGGGCGTGAAAGGGATCGGCGAAAAGGGCGCCAAAGAGCTGCTCGAGCGCTTTGGGACCGTCGAGGGGCTGCTTGAGGCCGCCCATGACCCGAAGGCAGAGATGACGAAGCGGCAACGCGAATGCCTTCTCGCCGGCGAGGCGGAGATCCCGCAATGGCGGAAACTGGTGACGATCATGACGGACGTCCCTCTCTCTTGGAGGCTCGCGCCCACCCCGCTCACCCCGTTCGATGAGGCGTTCGTGGCCTTTTTGGAACGATATGGGTTTCGTTCGCTCCTGCCGAAAACGAAGGCGGGGGCTGCGGCGGCCAAGAAGGAAAAGAGCCCCATGGCCCGTGCGGGCGCCTATTCGGCGGGGATCGGCACGGTCGTGGCCCACGCGCCGGTTCCGCTGCCGACCCCAACGCGAGAAGAAGTGGGATCTTGTGCCGAGTTGGGTGCGTGGCTGGGTCGCCATCCCGGACGCTTGGCCCTTGAGATCATCGATGCGGGCGGTGACATGCTTGCGCCGGACACCTGGATCGGTACCGAAACAGGCATCCTTCACCTTCGTGAAGAGATTTGGCGCGAAAAAGGCTTCAAGAAAACCTGCGCGGCTGCCCTCCAGGCCCGCGCGGGCGACTTGGTCATGCATGCGGCAAAAGACGCGTTTCATCTTTTGGCCCGTCATGGCATCGAGCTGACGGACGTCGGTTTTGACACGCAGATCGCCGCCTATCTGCTGGAAGCGAACATTGCCGCGCCAAAACGGGACGAGCTGTTCTCGCGCTATTTGGGGCATGCCGAGCCACTCGCGCCTGCGGTTTCAGTGATGGCGATGCTCGTGCTCGCGCAGCGCTTGCGGGGAGAATTGGAAGGAAAGGGCCTGCTTTCATTATATGATCGCTTTGAACGCCCGTTGGTCCCCGTCCTGTTCAAGATGGAGGAAGAAGGGATCATGATTGACCTTCCCTATCTGGCTGGCCTGGCGAATGAGTTCCAGGCGGAGCAGACGCGGTTGGAACACGAGATGCGCCAAGGCGTCGGTCATGCCTTCAATCCTGCCTCCCCCATCCAGCTGGCGCAGGTCCTGTTTCAGGACCTGAAGCTTCCTTCGCAGAACATCAAGAAAGGCAAGACCGGATTTTCGACGGCATCCAGCGAATTGGAGAAGCTGCGCGGCCAACATCCCATCATCGAGCAGATCGAGGCGTACCGTGAGGTCGCGAAGCTCCTCTCGACGTATATCCAGCCGCTTCCGGCGCTTGCCGATACGCATGCGCGCGTCCACACCACCTTCCACCAGACGATCGCCGCCACCGGGCGCCTGTCGTCGACGGATCCGAACCTGCAGAACATCCCCATCCGCACGGAATACGGCCGCCGCATCCGCAAGGCGTTCATCGCGCCGCCCGGCCGTTCCCTGCTCTCGTGCGACTACGCGCAGATCGAGCTTCGCCTCGCGGCCGCCCTCGCGAAAGACGAGGCCCTGTTGAAGGCCTTCGCGGAGGGGCAGGACATCCACCGCACGACCGCGGCCGCCATGTGGAACATCCCGTTGGAAGAGGTGACGGCGGACCAGCGGCGTGCCGCCAAGACCGTCAATTTCGGCGTATTGTATGGCCAAGGGGCGTTCGGCCTCTCGACAGGGGCCGGCGTCACGATGGCGGAAGCGAAGGAGTTCATCGATCGCTATTTCCGCGTCTACAAGGACCTGCGTCGCTATCTCGACGCGACAAAGGGGCTTGCGCGCGAGCATGGGTACGTCGAGACCGCGTTCGGGCGTCGTCGACCGGTCCCTGACGTGCAGTCCCCCGTCGCCATGATCCGCGCCCGTGCCGAACGCATGGCGATCAACATGCCTATCCAAGGGACCGAAGCCGACCTCCTCAAGCTCGCCATGATCGAGATCGACAAGAGGCTGCCTGAATGGTCAAAGACGGCGCGCCTACTCCTGCAGGTCCACGATGAATTGGTCTTTGAGGTCGATACCGGCGAAGTGGAGACGCTGGCCACGAAGTTGCGCACATTGATGGAAACGGTCGCCGACGTCGGGGTCCCGCTCGTGGTTGACGCAAAATTTGGGCAAAATTGGGGGGAGATGATCGTTCTGAAGCGATCGTAGGCAACGATGGCAGGATGAAAAACAGGCGTACAGGCGCCTGTTTTTCGTGCATTTGCCGAGCGTCGCTTCCCTCTCTATAGTCGAGTCATGCTATTGGTCTGTACCGGTCCCGATTCGTTCCAGGCGCTTCGCAAGGCGCAGGAGTTGGAGCGTGCCTACCGCGAGAAATACGACCCGAGCGGGCTCTCGATCGAGCGGCTCACCGTGACGGCCAAATCGGTGGAGACGATCGCCGAGCGCGTCGGAGCGATGGGGCTATTTGCCCAGCGCCGGTGCCTGCGGGCGACGGGCCTCGTCGCCAGCTGGAAGAAGCCCGATTGGGAGCGCGCCGGCAAGCTGTTCCAGCGCGATCCCGAGCAGAGCATCGTCATTTCGCTGGAGGAACAGCTTTCGCCGGAGGCGGAACGGGTCGTGACGGGATGGGAACGTTCTCGGGTCTATCGCCATCCCGTTTTGGCTGGGGCGGATTTTCAAAAATTCGCTTCTAGCCTGGCGCAGGAGTGCGGGGTCGAGTTTGAACCGATCTTGCTGACGTTCGCACGCCAGATCGAAGGGGATAGCTGGGCCTTTTGGAACGCCCTGCCGCGCTGGAAGGCGACGAAGACGCTCCCCGACCTGGCTTCCCCGGAGCTTTCCCCCTTCCTGAAGAGTGACGATGCGCTGCTGGGCTCCGAGGCCGCGGCCACGAACGTTTTTTCGGAAGACGAGGACCTGCTCCCCTTGCTTATGCAGCAGGCGCGCCAGGGATTGCGGGTCATGGCGCAGCAACCCGATCCGCGGATGCCGGCCTTTGTGCAGAAGAAATGGCAGCGTCTTCCTCCTGAGCGACGGGCACGCTTGCTGGCTCGCGTGCAGCGCGCGATAGAGGCGACGGTGGCGCAGCGGCTCGGGGTTACGGATGCGAGTTCGTTTGCGCTTCTGATGTGTGATGCGACGGAGTGATGCGATAAAACAAAAAGAAGCCGGGGGCTTCTTTTTTGTTTCTTATTTGACGGCCTTTTTCAAGGCGCGTTGGGCCGAAGAGAGGCGGCGGGACGCCTTGTTGGCATGGATGACGGCGTTCTTTGCCGCCTTGCCCAGCGCCTGCTGGAATTTCTGCAAGAGCTCCTGGGCATCTTTGGTCTTGCCTTCCTTCAAAAACGCCTGGAAGTGGCGGTCCAAGGCCTTCAGGTGGGTCTTCATGCGGGCGTTGCGGGCCGCGCGGCGCTCGTTTTTGCGCAAATCTTTGATGGCTGCGTGTTTATTCGGCATAGAGAATGGAGGAAGTATAAGAAAAACCGTGCGGCGCGTCAATAGGGGGATGATCGCGTTGACAGGCGCTGGAGCGGCGAGTAAGCTCGCGGAGCCCGTCTCCATAGTTCAACGGATAGAACGAGGGACTCCTAAGCCCTAGACAGTGGTTCAATTCCACTTGGAGACACCATGCACGATATTATGCGACACATATATTGTGCGACACATATATTGTCGGCAGGAAACGGTTGTTCGCCTATTTAGGAAATGTTTCACGTGAAACAATACCTTTATCAAAACACGATGAGATTGGGCCGATAGCTCAGTTGGTAGAGCGCTGCATTCGCATTGCAGAGGTCAGGGGTTCGACTCCCCTTCGGTCCACCATCAAAAAATCCCTTTTAACAGGGGTTTTTTGATATCGTGCGATTTGTCTCGCGGTTGATACGGTCCCATCTAGCCCTGGCAAGATCGATTAAATCTACGAAACGCGAGCGGTTATAATGGTTAATTTGAGCGTGCTTTGTTTATGGCTGGCCAGCACCTAGCTGCTTTATTGAGGCGGATCTGTTCATGCACGGCAGGCCATGCTTTGAAGCGGGGATGGTAGGGTTCATTTACGCAAGGACGATGGATTCGATGAGTATGCGTAGTAGATGCGCATGGGAAAGAGTCGGTTCCGTGATCTTGTGTCGACTCATTCAAGCTAATTATAGCGCTCTGAATGACGGATACGCAGTGTAGGTGTGGTTATATGGCAAAGAAGTATAGAATAAAACGTATTCGTGCGGAAAAGTTATCCACAAATAATTCAAGTTTTGAAATTTTAAATAAATAGAGAAATGTTTCACGTGAAACATTTCTCTATTTTTGACAAAAGCATTTAAAATTTGAATAAATTATTCAAAATGGTATTGAAAATATGAAATGTTTCACGTGAAACATAGACGTATTTTTTAGACAGGAATGAGAAGTTATCAACATGCGTTAAGAAGTATTGTGGAAAAAAATCATGATCTGAAATCGAATCTTTGGATGCATCCGTGATGAATTAATTAAATGCGATCCAGGCCTTGTGCATGAGCGTTCGTCTATGTTTCACGTGAAACATAGACGAAAAATCGGATGCGAAATTGATCGAGACGTAGTCGTGTGTGAGGCGCATGGCGAATTCAACAACGGTGGCCATCATGGAATATAAGGATGCGGTACCAGTGGATGGATGTAGAAAACGTGAGCTTAAGGTGGGCAAAGTCTCCTACTCTATTTCTTCCGGAACTGATCGTGGATGTAGTTTTGAGTGAAAAAAATCGTATGAGAGCTTGTGTGAGTTTGATGGAGTGCGTATAGGTGGCGGAGTAAGGCACATGTATATTTCGTGGGAATAAATGAACGAAAACGATTCGTGCATTTTTATTATCCTGGTAATGCTCGATAAAATCGCTCACGGCATCAAAAATCCCAACAAAAGTGCCAAAGTGTTTCACGTGAAACATTTGCAATAAAATTATAAAAATATTGTACGACACATTAGAAAATGAATGAATATAGATAAAAATTTGATATGAATGTATGAATATAATAATATTGTGCGACACAAATCTTGTAAAATGGGCTAGGTGAAAAATTGAGGTACTTGGGGAGGGTGGATTTGGATTTTTGAGAAAGGGGAATTCCTAAAGAAGCGTATTGGATGCCGTTGGGTCATTCGGTATGGGTGGCTTGAGCGAGATTTTTCGAGGGCTGCGAGAAATGCGCTATACTGATCATATGCTCCGTTCTTCACGCGCACTTCTCGCTCTTTTCGTGGCGGTGAATTTGGTGTTTTTTGGGCCGTCTGCGTTTGCGCAGTCCATGGCTAGCACGAATTACGCGATCCCTTGGGACGCTTGGAGCGCGGGTGGCGGTGAGCAGGGGACAAGCACGTCGTACAGGATCGATGATACGATCGGTGGATTGACGGTGGGAACGAGCACGAGTGCGAGTTACGCGTTGCGGGCTGGATATCGCTTGGGTGATGAGTCGCCGTTGGCGTTTTCGGTGGCGATGGCCCCGGTCGGGGGGACGAGTAAGGCGTATACGGGGCTAAGCATCGCAGATAAGACCGTGACGTTAAGCGCGTTGCCAAACCCATTCAGCGTCGGGCAGTCGATCGCCGTGATCGAAAGTCCTGGCCTGGCGCAAAAAACGGTCGTCGGCAGGATCGTCGCCTTGTCGGGAACGACGGTTACCGTGGATCGTTTTGATGGCCAGACGGGTGCCATGAGCGCATCGCCGACATCGGGGAATGTCGTCGCGCTGAGCGGGGGCGATATCGCGTTCGGGGAGATTTCGACCGCGGCGGCATCGGTCGCGACAGGCATGATCAATGTCCATGCGCCGACGGCGAATGGGTATAGCGTTTTTGCGCAGGCGGCGGCTCCCCTGGCTTCAGACGGCCATGCGTTTACAGGCGTGACGGATGGGGCCGTGAGTGCGGGGGTTGAGGAGTACGGTATCCGAACCCACGGGGCGTACGCCGCATTGTCGGTTGACCTACCGGTCACGACGACCGCCTTAACCGTTCAGGAATCGAGTGATCCGAGCGGGATAGGGGGGGATCGGGCCGCGTTCCTCTATAAGCTGGCGATCAGTGCCGCGACGCCGGCGGGTTCGTATAGCCAGGCCGTGTACTTTACCCTGACGCCCAACTATTGATATGCCTTGCCGGTTTTTCGTCGGGTTTCTGGTTCTCGTCGGCGGTTGGTTGTTGGGCGCGCAGGCGGTGCAGGCATTTGAGGTCCGTCCGGCGATCCTCGACCTTCAGGTGCCGAGCGGGTCCTCGACCGAGAGGGAATTGCGGGTTCGGAATACCGACGCCGAGCCATTGGAGGTCTTTTTTACCATCCAGAAGTTCGCTCCGGCCGGTGGGGGGCAGCCACAATTCTTGGATCCGGCGGATATCGCGGGGCTACCGAGCTGGGTTCGGCTGTCTGCGCGCGAGCTGCGGTTGGCGCCGGGCGAAGAGCGGGCGGTCCGGGTACGGGTCGACGTCCCGCCGGGAACCCAGGCGGGGGGAGCCTATGTGGGGCTGTTTACGACGGAAAAGCCCGCGTTGGCGAGTCCGGTCGGGATTGGTCGCCGGATCGCGACCCTGTTGCTTGTTTCGGTGGATGGGGAAAAACGGCCTGCGCGGGTTGAGATGAGTGGGCGTTCCCTTGGGCAAGATGCGAACGGCGGATCGTACGAGGTCGCTTGGAAGAATGTCGGGGGATCGCACGGACCAGCAACGGTGCGCCTGGAAGCTCGGCGAATGACCTTATTCGGGCCGAAGCGATCGGCTGACGAGACCGTGATGCGCGTATTGCCGGGTGAGGAGCGAACGACGCGACTGGCATGGAGCGATCATGCGCCACTGTCGTGGGTGCAGGCGCGGGCGTTCTTGGATGGGAAACTCGTGGCTGGATCGGAACAATCGCAGGTTTGGGTGCACCCTGGACTGATCGTGGGCAGCATCGCCTTCATTGCGCTTATCGTGGGGGCTGCATGGAAAATGAGGCGGTCACGGAGGAGAAGAGGGTTGCTGGCCGCCTAAGGGGCGCGTCCGCATCGAGAATCTGCGCTTTTGGAAAGCGTGCTTTGGATAAATGGAACGGTTGGCCGCGCATCCCTTTCCGGGTATGATGGGAGGGTGAAACGTGGTCTTTTTTGTCTCTTGGCGGTGCTGACGTGGTTTCTTGGGTCGTCCGTGACCCAGGCGGCCGAGATTTCGGCGTTCACCGTCCAGATGACGCGGCAAGGCGTGAGTGCGGCTTCTGACCATCAGGTGCGCTTTACCGTCGCGAACGGGGTAGCGACGCCGACGGATACGATCACGCTGACGTATTCCAGCGGATTCTCGTTGGCGGCGCTGACGGTGGCGGACATCGATTTTTTTCATGGCGTGACGACGGGTTTGGAGACGCAGGAGACGCTGGCGGCCTCGGCGGGGACGGGAGGCGTTTGGGGGGTCGCGATTACGGGCAACGTGATCACGTTCAGCCCGCCACCGGATGCCGTGTTTAACGAGATCGCAAGCGGTGAAAAGGTGACGATTCGGATTGGGACGAATGCGGGCGGGACGCATCAGATCACGAATCCGAGCGCCGCCGGGACGTATGCGCTCGAGATTGGGGGCGTGTTTGGCGGGACGGGACTGGCTCGTGTGCCGATCAATACGACCGCGACGAGCGGATTCGGCGTTTCGTTTACGGTTCCGGCCGCCTCGGCGGGTGGGGGTGGCGGCGATGCCGGTGGAGGTGGGGTGGGGGCCGTGGCGCCACCGCCGGTCGTGCCGCCGCCGGAAGAGCCGTTGCGCCCGATCGTGATCTCGAATGTGGGGGTGACGTTCGTGGGGGCGCGGGCGGCGCAGGTGAAATGGGATACCGATCGGGCTGCGGCCACGACGTTTTCTTTGCGTGGACCGGATGGGATTCGTTCGCTGACGCCACGGGATGAGGGGATGCGCCATTCGATCGACCTGAGCGGTCTCACCCCGGCAACGGAGTATTTCTTTAAGGTCGGGGCCTCGGCGCCAGGGGCGGCCTCTTCGGAAACGGCCGAGATTTCTTTTCGCACGCTCGCCGAATCCTTGGAGAACGTATCGGGATTCGCGGCGCAACGGACGGTCGCCGACCCGCAGAATGCGCGGCTGACCTGGGTTTGGCCAACGGGTTTGCGAGGGACGGGCGCGGAAGTGGTGATCGTGGTGCGTACCGATCGTTATCCGTCGGGGATCGCCGATGGGCGAGAGGTCTACCGCGGGACGGGGAGTGAGATGACGGATCGTCCCGGTGCCTCGGCCGTGTTCTATGCGGCGTATGTCCGGGACGCCGGACGCGTTTCCAGCGGAGCGGTCGCGCAGCTGGCGGCCATCGTCGTGCCGCCGCCGACCCCACCCCTAGAGCCGACCCCGGAACCGCCACCGGTCGTGCCTACGCTGGTCCCGACTCCAGCGCCGGTCGTTCCGACTCCGACCACGCCCCCCGGTCCCACTTCTCCATCTGCGCCGTCCGTCCCTGTGGGGCCGACGGTTCCTTCGGTTCCCGTTGTGGGAAGTGGGGAGCCTTTGCCGGGCGTGATCCCCATCATCCCGACGGCTCCGGAGGCACCGGGTACGGAACCTCTTGCTCCAGCGCCCATCAGTGGCGCGACTCCGGCTCCGGTGGCGGGTGTTCCGGAACGCGTATTGACCTGGGAGTGGCGAACGTCGGGAGGGCTGACCTTGGGGCGTGGCAGTGATGTCCCGCGCGTCTTGGCGGGGGATGGGATCGAATTGGTCGTGAGCGCGACGGAAGAGATCCTGTCGGGGCAGATCGAGGTCGATGGCTCGCGGTATGCCCTCGCGCGTACGGGGGATCGGCGATATATGGCGGCGTTCGTTCCTGCCGAGCGGATTGGCCAAGTGGACGTCGAGGTCGTCGTTCGGTTCGTTGACGGGATGGAGCGGCGCCTATCCGGGCGCGTGCAGGCGGTCGGGGCCGTGTCCGTGTTTGAGCGCGATGGGGACGAGCGTCCCGCGTCTGGAGCGCAGGCGGAGGTCTTTGTTCGGCGCGGAAGCGGGTGGGAGCCGGTCGCGGGCACCCGTCGGGCGCTTGGGGTGGATGCCGCCTATCGTCAGTACCTCGCAGCAGGCACCTACCGTTTGGAGGTGAGCAAGGAGGGGTGGCGAACCCTGCGGAAGGAAATCAAGCTGGCTGCCGCCGGACCGCTCCAGGATCGCCTCGTATTGGAAAAGGGTCCGCAAAACCCCCTCGCAGCCATCGATCCCGAGGCTGGAATCGCGCAAAACGTCGCAAACGTGGCCGAGGCGACGGTGGAAAGCGTTTCCCAGGTGATCGCGGACGTCCGTACCCCAGAGACACAGGCGGTTGCCGAGGTCGCGGCTCCCGTGGCCGTGGCTGCCGCCGCAACCGTTACCGTGGCGGCCGCTTCATCGTTCAACGCGATCGCGTATGCGCGGTTCTTTTTCCTGCAGCCATTCATGCTTTGGCGCCGTCGCCGTCGCGAAAAATGGGGGCTTGTCTATAACGCCCTGACCAAACAACCTGTCGATTTGGCGGTCGTGCGCCTTTTGGACGCGAAAACCAATCAGGTCCGCCAGACGCGCATCACGGACGCGCAAGGCCGGTTCGCCTTTTTGGCGACGCCGGGCTCGTACAAGATTCAGGTGGTGAAACCTGGCTTCACCTTCCCAACCAGCGTCCTCGCTTCGGAAAAAATGGATGTGGATCTTGTCGACTTATATCATGGCGAGGCGATTGAGGCGCAGGCCAGCGTCACGCTCACGCCGAATGTCCCCATTGACCCCATCGAGAAGGTGGAGGTGCCGAAAACGATCATCCAGCGTAAGCGCTTGAGAATGGTGCAACGGGGCCTGACCATTGGGGGGATGCTCATCTCGATCGGGGCCCTCATCATCCAGCCGACCGGGCTGATGGCGGCGTTTACGGCGGCGCAATTTGTCGCGTATGCGCTGTTCCGTCGCCTGGCCGTGCCGCCGAAGCCCAAGAACTGGGGGATCGTGTACGATAAGGCATCGCGCAAGCCGTTGGGGAAGGTGGTCGTGCGGATTTTCGACAAGAAATACAACAAGCTCTTGGAGACGCAGGTGACGGATCGGGACGGGAAATACGCCTTTTTTGCGGGTAAGAATATCTATTACGTGACGGCCGATGGCCAAGGGTATGAGCGGTTCGTGTCGCGTGAGCTGGATTTGCGGCAGGAGGCGATGGGGGTCGTACGCGAACCGTTGGCGTTACAGGCGAAGGGGGGCGCGCCTGCATCCGCCGCCTAGTGTGGTATACTGGGGATGCCATGTCGCGTAGGCGTTCCTTGCGAGATTTTTTTCGGCGAGCCATCTTTGCGCTCGCGGTTGTTTCGGGGTCGGTCTTGGCGTGGATGCCGTTTGCGGAGGCAGCCGTTACGCCGCAGCTGACCTACCAGGCTCGTTTATGGACGGCGGCGGGGGCGCCTGTGGCGGACGGGACATATTCGTTGAAGGTTTCGTTATACATCGCCTCGAGCGGTGGAACGCCCATCTGGACGGCGGCGGGGACGACCGGTGCGCCGACGGCGATTTCGGTTTCCGTAGCGAATGGGGGATTTACGGTCAATTTGGGAGATGTCGCCGGGGGGCAGAACAGCCTTTCGACGGTCGATTGGAACCAGCCGTCGCTGTATTTAGGGATCACGGTCGGTTCGGATGGGGAGATGACGCCGCGTCGCCGCCTGACTTCGGTCCCGCAGGCGTTCTTGGCGGATAATGCCCTGCAGCTTCAAGGCATGTACGCCTCCAGCACGGCCTATGGCGGCCAGGCCCTGTTCACGATCCACCAGACCGAAGGATCAGCGGCCACGGGGACACGTACGGCGCTCCTGGTCCGTTCTGCGGGGACGAGCAACGCCAATGATTACCTCTTTCGGGGGGTAAACAGTGACGGCGTGACCGCCTTTTCCATTGGCCGGGACGGGAGCGTGACGTCAACGGGACGGCTCTATTTCGAGGGGGCGAACGCGACATCCACGATCATGGGGGATGTCATCCTGGGGACGAATACCTTCCCGACGCCTTCCAGCTTTTTGATGGATGGGGATGATGTCTTCGTCGGTGGCGCGTTAGGCGTCGCCTCGTCCGTACACGCGAGCCATGGCTTCGTGATCGGGACGAATGGCGCGCAGTTCAAGGAGGGCGGCATTTGGACCCCGTCCCCTTTCGGCGTGACGTCAACGGTCACGACGACGATCAACGGTTTTTCCGGAGCGAGCTATGTCCAGGCGGGACAAAACGTTTCCTTGCGCTCAAGTTCCGGTTTCGTCCTGCCGGGCACGGGCGACCTCGGTGAATCCCTGGGAAGTTCCGCAGCCCGTTTTACGGGGTACTTTGGGAACGTCACGACCACGGTCCTCGCGGCAAGGTCGAGTTCGGTCAACAGCCCGACCCTTCATGTGACGAACCCCGGGAGCAATACCTCTGCCGGAAAGGCCTGGGGCGCGTTCATCGACAAGCTTCTCGTGGGGAACGAATATGCGACCGGTACCGCCGATTACGTCTCTGTCTTCGGGTATGATTCTTTCAACTCAGTGAACGGCGTCTGTATCGATAACTCAGCAAACGCGGCGAAATGTCCGAACTTCGGCGGAACCCTGTATAGCTTGGTCGCGGATGACACGATCGGCTCAGCCGCCTTCGACTTGGCGGAATTATACGAGGTCAGTGGCGAAGCGGAGGCCGGGGATATCCTGATCGTCGATCCGGACCAGCCGATGCACATGAAGAAAAGCCCAGGCGTCCCGTATGATCAGCGAATTTCGGGGGCGGTGTCGACCAAGCCGGGGTTCCTGCTCGGTTCGGGTGGCGATGCGCCGGTCGTCCTTGGCGGCCGTGTGCCGATCAAGGTCACGGTCGCGAATGGCGCGATCCGGCCCGGCGATGCCATTACCACATCCGAGCGTCCCGGCATCGGCATGAAGGCGACGCGCGCCGGCATGATCCTGGGTCGCGCCCTCGAAGCGGCAGATGCGGATGGGACGATCGAGGTCTTCATCAAGCCCGGCTTCGATGCGAGCGGCCTTCTGCAAGCTGATGGGAGCCTGACGGTGTTTGGGGAAGACAGCGGATTCCAGGCTCGTGCGGTCGCGGATGCGGCCACCCCGACGCAGCCATCACATGCCCTCTCGTTCCGTGGCAGCGCGTGGGATGGCAGCCGATCCGTCGTCAGCGAATTCCGTTTATATAATGATGTCCGGTCAGCGACCGAATCAGTCTTGAGCATCAGCGCAGGGACGGCCTCGACGTCGATTTTCTCCCTGGACCGGAATGGTTCGCTGTCTCTGGCGGGCGATCTCGCCCTCGCCGGCAAGCTATACCCCTCCGCCCGCGGTCGGGCCCAAACCCAAAGCTATATCTTCGTGGATGACTCGGTGCCGGGGAGCCCATATATCTCGACGAATGCCGATGGATGGCAATCGCAGAGCGGCTACGACTACGCGGAACGGTATCTTTCCCCAGATGTCCTCAAGCCGGGCGACGTGGTCGTCGTCCAACGAAGTGGGCGTCTCTATGTGCAGCGCTCCTTAAACGCGACGGATCTCCCGATCGGCATTGTCTCAACCAAGCCAGGCTTCATCGCCGGCCGTCCGCAGGAAGGGGCCTATCCGATCGCGCTCGCCGGCCGGGTCCCGACCAACGTTTCGACGATCAATGGGGCGATTGAGGCGGGTGATGCGCTGGCCCCATCCACGATCCCGGGGGTTGCCGTCAAGGCGACGCGCCCCGGTCCGATCGTCGGTCTCGCGTTGGAAGGATATAGTGGATCCGACGTCGGTAGCATCGAGGTCTTCGTCAATCCGACATGGTGGGGCGGCACGGGCACCCGTTCCGTCGAAGGCATGTCGGTTGCCGGAAAGACGCAGCAAGGGTTCGCCGAAATCACGCCAGGGAGAACCCGCGCCCATGTCTCTTTGCCGGGCTTCACGCGCTATCCGCACCTGCAGCTCACCCCATATTCGCAGATCGAGCGCGGCTGGTGGATCGAGCGCGTCACGTCCGAAGGGTTCGACGTCGTCTTGGGTGGGGTTATCGGCCAAAATGCGCGTTTCGCCTGGACCGCGACCGAAACGGCCGATGAGGCCCCCGTCTCGTTCTCGAGCGGCCGCGTCTTCCAGATCGATCCCGTGACCGGTCAGGTAAACTTCCCGTCGGGGGTCAGCGACACGGACCCTCCCGCCAGCCCGTCCCCTGTCCCGATGGTCCCTATCGAAGAGGCGCCTGAGCCGCCCGCAGAAGAGGCCGAGGCGATTGGGCCGGATCCAGCCGCCACGAGTACGGTCGAGGAAATCGTCCCCGCCGAAGAGACCGTGACGGAACCGGAGGAGCCCGTCATCGAAGCCCCTACGTCAACCGAAGAGACCACGCCGACGCCATAGATAAAAATACGCTTACATAAGCGTATTTTTTAATCCCTTGGGTGCGGTTATCAATCCATGACAGATTCTCTCGTCTTTTGTTTTTCGCCGAAGAACCCCGTATCCTATCCCCATGAGCGTCCCTTCGTTTGGGCAATCCGCCCGTTTGCAGGCGCGTGAGGCGACGGATCCTTGGCTCCGCTGGGCGGGCGGGATCTTTTGGTACGGCCTTCTGGCGACGGGCATCGTTTGGTGGAACGGGTTGCTGGATCCGCACGAGTCGCTAAAGCAATGGTTGCTCGGATGCGTGCTTTTGCTTGCGGGCTTCCCCTTGTCTGTCGCCCTCCGACGCGCGCCTGGTGGTCGTCCGTTCTCCTGGGCGATCAGTGGGGGATTGGCGATGGTCTTGCTGTCCGCCGTCCTGTCTTGGGCGTTCGCTCCCGATCGGTGGCTGGCCGCGTTCGGGACCGCCGGTTCCATTTCGACCTCCTTGTTCACCTGGGTGCTGGCGATCACGGCGAGCGTGTTCGCCGCCTCGTTGCGCGCCCTCGGATGGGCCCCGCCGCTGCGTTCATTGCAGGGGACCGGCACGGCCCTGATCGTGTGCGCCCTGCTGCAACGGTTCGGCCTGATCGACCTCTCTCCCGGCGGTCCCGCCGCCCGCCTTTTTACGCCCGTCGGTAACGACTGGGCACTGCTCTGGGCGGTTGCGGCCCTCAGTTTGGCGACCCTGACGCAAGAAGCCATGGGGCACCTGAGCCTTTCCCGGTTTGATCTCTGGCTCCGTCGGCTCTTCTTGCTGGCTAGTGGGGCGTATCTGCTCGTCATGGATCAGATGCCCGTCTGGATCCTGCTGTTTCTTGGCCTGGGCATTGTTGTGGCCACGCAGCGCACCGCCCTTCGTGAGCGAGGTGCGGCGCTTGGGATGGTGATCGCGGCGGGTTCATTGATCGCCTGCGGTCTTCTCTTGCCGATCCCTAGGCCATCCGGACTTCCCATCCTCGCCGCCCTCTCGCCCGCCGAAAGCTGGCGCGTCGTGCGGGAGACATGGGCACAGGGGAGCCTGCTCATCGGGGCGGGTCCTGGCCAATGGTCTGCCGTATTCGAGCGCGTTCGTCCGCTTGCCCTGAACGTCGGTTCGTTATTCGCCATTCGGTTTGATGTCGGTGGCGCCTTTTGGTGGACGATCCTCTTGCAACAAGGGGTCTTTGCAGGGATCGCGTGGGTCCTGTTCCTGCTCGCGTCGGGCTTCCAGACGGTTCTGGCCTTGCGCGAGGACGAGGATCGCCTGCCGTTGGCGGTTGGCTTCTGGTTCTCGGCTCTAAGCCTTTTCCTGATGCAACCGCCCGCATGGCTCCTTGTCGCCATCTTTGTTGCCGCAGGATTCCTATTCGCACGCCGCACGGAAACGAGAGGGGAATCGCCGCATCTCTGGCGCCTGATGGTCCTGCTCTTTTCCCTTGTTTTAGCCATATTCATCCCATTCGCGTTCCAGCGCGTTCGGGCCGATGCCGCGCTGCGCACCGTCCAGCGGGCGACGACCGCGGAGGCGCGCCGCACCCAAGCCCGTCTCGCCGCTGAGCGCGCGCCCTGGCTTGCCGATAACGCCTTCACGCGCGCGGAAGCGGATGCCGCGTGGCTGGATGCGCAGATCCGTGCCGGCGTGCGCGATCCGGAGACGTTCCAGCGCGAACTCGCGGCCGCCATCGATCGCCAGAAGGCGGCCAATGCGCGTTGGCCACGTGATCCGGCCCTCTGGCTGGCTCGCGGACGCCTGTACCTGACCCTGATCCCCGTCACCGAAGGCGCGGACCAGTTTGCCTTACAGGCATACCAAGAGGGGATCGGCCTGGCCCCGAACCATCCCGGCTTTCCCCTAGGGATGGCCCAGGTCTTCCTGCTGCGTGCCTCCGCACTTGAAAAACAGCTCAAGGAAGCCGCGCCCGCACAGGAAAAGCCCCTGAACGAAGCCCGTCTCGAACAGCTCCGTCTCGCCGCGCAATGGTTCCGCCGCGCCCTCGAGCGTCGGGGCGATGATCGGTCCATCCAATACGCTTACGCGCTCACGCTTGCGCGCTCCGGGGACGTCGCCGGCGCGATCCCGCTCTTTGAGGCGCTGTGGAAAGAGGAGCCGCGCCGCGCCGACCTGACCCTCGAGTATGCCACCGTCCTCGCGGCCGCAAACGAGACGGCCGCCGCCATTGCGCTCGCGCAACGCGTCGGGACCCAAGACCCCCTCTACCTCACCGCCCAACGCCTGCTCGTGACCTGGTATGAGGCTGAACGCCGTTGGCCCGAAGCGGTCGCCGCCCTCCGGACCTTCCCGTCCGACGAGCAACGTACCCCGGCTTTCCGTCAGCGCCTGAATCGATTACAATCAAACGTGACCGCCGCGCCGACGCGCTGACGTATGTTCGCCGCCCTCCGCTCTTTCTTCCGTCGCCGTTCCTCTTCTGCGTACGATGTCCAACGTGCTCTCTTTTCTGATCAGAAAGCCCTCCACAAGGAGATCCAGGCCCTCCTGTCCGCCTACGAGCGCCGGATCGCCTATCTCCAGGATCGCCTGCTCGGCATGACCGCTCGTCAGGCCCAGGAAGATCGTCGCCTTTTCGATGAGGCGCACCAATCATTGAAGCGTATCCTCGCGCGCCTGCATGCGGCCGACCAGGAAGCGGAAACCCTCCTTCGCGAATGGCATGACTGGCTCGCCCAGGACGCCCAGCAAGGCCTTTCCGGCACGGCGAAGGAGCGCCTGGAGATCTTGCGGTCCGAGCTCGCCGTCCGCGGCCTCCTGCCACAAGAAAAGCGTATCCGCCTCAGCGTCGTTTCGGCGCCCACAAAGAAAAAGGTGATCACCTACAAGCCTACAGCGCTCGGAACCGACACCCTCGCGAGTTTCGATGAGGTCTTCGGCCCGCGTCTCGTCGCCGAGCGCGACTGGCTCGACCGGACCTGGGATCGCAGCCTCGTCGTTGGGGTTCGTGTCCCCTGGAAGCTATGGCTGGCCCATCGCCGCAAGCGCGTCTATGGCTGGCACCGGCGGCTGAAGCAAATTATTGGCTAGGATAAGAGAGAATATCCTACCCAAACCGAGACAAAAGAGGGGAACGCCCGTTTTTTCCTCTCTTGACGTCTGGCTGCCGATTCCGCATACTACCCCCGTTCCAGCTCTCCGATGGTCCCAAAAAGGCCCCGGAGAAAGCCAAGAAATGGGCCCTTAGCTCAGCTGGTAGAGCGCTTCCATGGCATGGAAGAGGTCAACGGTTCGATCCCGTTAGGGTCCACCATGTATAAAACTCCGCTTATAAGGCGGAGTTTTTGTTATAGAAGCGGGCAGAATTCTGAGTGGGATCGTACTAATGCGCAGCGACGAAATAATCTCGTTAATACGGTGGCAGGACTATCTTTGAGTGAGCATTGTTAGAATCTAATGCTTTGTAGAACTTGCGTAATATCGGAGCTTGGATCAGACGTAGAGATTTCATACCATTTTGTTCCACCGTCCACAAAATACTTACCATACTGAAACGATGATCCTCCGCCGATATTTCTTTGATAGATCCGTCGATTTGCCGTGAAGCCCCCTATTGTCATTGTATCGTTTGCAATAAGGGTATCATCACTGTTGACTCCGCTGAGATTATTTACCCGCGTTTGCCATACTGCCCTGCCAGGAACAACCTCAAAGCTCACGGTGCTATAGGGATCTGCCTTTATAATATTCAAATTTCCACCTTCATCGCTGCCAACGATCCAATTACTGGGTACGATGAAGCTAATGCCGGTCTTTGTATCAGTGTGTCTTGGTGCGGTTTGCGCCGTCGGAGGTGCTGGTTGAGTGGCAGAAGGTGGCGCAGTGGCCGGTGCTCGTGGGATTTGAGACATTTCTCGTTGTGACAGATTCTGAACATTTGCAGAAAGCACAGACAACGAATCGGAGACACGAGCTAATCGAGCGTTTTGCTGCATGATAAATCCGCCGAATACAACGAGCCCTACTACAACCACCCCTAGGATAGTCCACTGAATTTTTTCAGTGCCCATAGAAAATGACGCAAGGAGAAAAATAATGAATTTATTATAGCACAAACATATGCGGATGTATTTCTAATGTGGTTGAGTCTTTGTAGGCCCTACTTCACACCCTTGTTTCAATACCGATGTTATGTATCCTATAAGGACCCCTATCAAGCAAATTCAAGCGTTTTTTGAAGGCCGGTGCTCGTCTGATAGTATTCCCAGAACCGAGAAAGGTAGTCTTTTAGCTGGTTCAATGTATTATCGCTGCTGTCCACCATCAAAAACTCGCTTACAAAGCGAGTTTTTGCGTATGTCTCAAGATGGACCGCCAAGCACTTCCCGAATACGCGCCTCTACAGCTTCTTCCGATACCCCGTCGACGTCACCTTTTCTCCATTCAGCGGCAACCGATACGTCCGCCGCTGTTCAAACCCGCTTGGCGCGTTCGTTTTGCTGTCCCAGCCCATTCCCTCGCTGCAGTCCCAAGAAACGTAGGTTCCTGCCAGCTTGGCGTTGCAAGGCGAGGCGTCTCCTCCTGGCGGCCCGCCCGCTCCCCATGTGCGCACGTTACTGAACGGATAGACTGCCTTGCTCGTGACGAGGACGACCGTCGTGCTGGCCATCGTGACGGCTTCCCGGACGACCGGCTTCCCGTCTGTCCCCATATCCCATGTCGGCGCCCCTTTCGGCCAGACCGTCGCCGTGAGAACGGAAACGTCCTTGTTCAACTGACAGATGGAATTCACGAGCAGCTGGCTCGAGCTGGGCGCGGCCGCCTGGACCCGTTCCGCCAGCATTTGCGCCGAGGTCGGGGTCACGAGAACGAGTTTTGCGCTCGCCTGGATGCGCGCGTACTCCGCCTGATCGGCGAGGGTACGAAGCAGGTCCCCGCCTGTGGAACGGCCTCCGTCGACGCCAACGCAGTCAGATGGGCCGGCCACCCGGAGCGCGTACCCGGAAGTGGCATCGGCACTGGGAGGGATGCGTCCTTCTTGCAGTGCGCGGGCCGCTTCTGAAACGGTCGGTGCGGACGTCGTCGGAAAAAAGGACGGGCGCGCGCACCCAGCCCCAAGCAGGCAAACGAGCGCGAACAAGGGGAGGGAGGAAAGGGCGTATTTCATGGAGGCATGATACCACAGAACCCGGCGGTGCCGCTTTGCCTATTTTTATGGACCCCACAATATACGCATAAATGCTAAAAAAATTGCAAGAATGGCCTGTGCGGCAAGTTCTGCCTCCCCGTACGTAAAACCGTCGCCATCGCGACGGTGTTACTTGATATACGCCAACGGGTTCTTCCGCTTCCCCCCAAGATACACCTCGAAGTGCAGGTGCGTTCCCGTCGACCGTCCCGTTGTCCCCACATAGCCGATCACTTCGCCGCGCTTCACCGCGTCTCCCGTTTTCACGAAGATCTTGGAGGCGTGGGCATAGCGGGTGCGGAAGCCGCCGTCGTGGTCAATGACCATCTGGAGGCCGTAGCCGCCGTTGTTCCAGCCGGCTTCCTTCACGACGCCATCCTCGGCGGCGATGATGAAGTCCGTATAGTCGCCATCCAGGTCAACGCCCGTGTGGTTCCAGCCGTAATATTGGTTGATGATGCGCTTGGTCGTCGGCCAGAGGAGCTTGGTCTTGCTTTGGGCCGCCGTTTCCGCGATCTCCTCTTCCGGTTGCGGGCGGGCGTCCTCCGTGTAGTTCGAGAGCTCCTGGTAGATGTCGAACGCCTTGTTCTTGATGCGCGCGATCGGGATGTCGGACCGGACGCCCTTCGCGGACGTCACTTTCGGGGTCTTGCCGGCGCTCGCCGGAACCGTGACGCTTGCGGGTTTGGGCGTCGTGGCCGTCGGGGTCGTTGCCGGTTTCGGGGGCGTGACCGGCGTGGGTTCCGGTTTCGGGGGCGTCGCCACCACGACACGGGTCGGGAGCGGCGTCCCACCCGGGACGATCAGTTCGGTGCCGACGCGCAGCGTCTTTACGGAGCCGTTTCCTGCCGCGAGGTCCGTTGCCGAGACGTCATATTGCTTCGCGATACTGGCCAGGGTCTCACCGCGCTTCACCGTATGCACGACTCCGGAGACGGGGAGAAGCTTGAGCGTATCACCGGGACGCAGGCGGCTGGCTGGCGTCAGGCCGTTTGCCCAGAGGACCGTGTTCGTCGAGATGCCGTTGCGGCGGGCGATGGCGGCGATCGTGTCGCCGGGGCGGACGGTATAGGTGCTGATTTCCGTGCGTGGGGCGGTGGCCGGTTCGGGGGCGACGGTCGTCGCCAAGACGGGCTCCGGCTCCGGGTTCGTGACCGGCCCTTCCAAGTCCAGCCGGCTCGGGCGCGGGCGAAGGGCGACGGTCCCGGCGATGCCGTGGTCCGTGGTCCGGTCGGTCGCGTCGGCGAGGTCATAGTCGAAATCGATCTTGGCGAGCGGCTGGACCGTCCCGTCAAGATAGGACGAGGGCGCTTCGGACAATTCCGGCGTGGCCGTCTCCTCGATCACCGATTCCTGGCCGTTGGTCACGAGCGCATACAGGATCGAATGCTGTCCCACGTCTGCGGCGGCAGAGGCCGGCTCCAGCTGCGCGAACGCGATCGGGACCGCGAACGCGACGAGCAGGATATGCAAGGTATACTTGCTCGTGAAGAACACGAAAAACAAACCGCGGGTCGACGCGACGGTCTTCCGGATACGGAGCTGCGTAAAAAAGAAGATCCGGTAAATCGGCAACGAGACGACGCGCGTGAAGGCATTGCGGATCGGGGTGGCCAAGTGGTCATCCAGATAGGAAAAAAGCCTTCCAGCGTGTTGGGTCGCCGTGTGGAGCGCGCCTAAGGCCGTGAGGGCCAGGCGTGCCGCATAATAAGGAAGGGGAGAAGGCTTGATAGGATCCTCCGTAGCCATCCGCGAGCGTAAGACCCGTGCATCCGATTCTGTCTTACAGGCCCCCGGCAGGCTGTTTAATCACCGCACGAAACCTCACAGGATCTGAGCGAACCGACGATCCTGGAGACAAAATAACGTACCTGTCAGGGTACCGGCTCGGGTGCAGACCGTCAAGATTCTGGTAAAATTGGCTAAGGATCGTCTTTTTTTCGATAGGTGAACGCCTCCGCCATGTGTTCTGGCAGAATTCGGTCGCTGGATTCAAGGTCGGCGATGGTGGCGGCAACCCGAAGGAGACGCGTGTAGCCGCGGGCGGAGAGCCGGTATCGTTGGATGGCGTGTTGTAGCAAGGCGTCAGCTTCGTCGCTGATGGGCCAATGCGTGCGTAGCTGGGCAAGGGAGGCATCTGCCGGCTGCCGAAGGGCGACCCCCGCCAGTCGGGTCCGGAACCGATCACGGGCCCGCCGGATGCGGAGAAGCCGATCGGCGGTTCCTTCGGAAGGGGCGGATGGGTGCAATTCGGTTTCGGTGACGCGATCCATGTGGATGAACAGGTCGATCCGATCAAGGAGCGGACCGCTGAGGCGGCGGCGGTATCGTTCGATGGCGCCCGACGAGCAGCGGCAGACCGATCCTTGGGAGCCGGCGAATCCGCAAGGGCACGGGTTCATGGTCGCAAGCAGCTGGCAACGGGCGGGGAAACGCATCGCCCCGTGCGCGCGACTGATATGGATGACGCGGTCCTCGAGCGGCTGGCGGAGGGCTTCCAGGAGGCTGCGCGGGTATTCCGGAAATTCGTCTAAAAACAGGACGCCGTGGTGGGCGAGCGATATCTCTCCCGGTTTCGGGGGCGAACCCCCACCTACGAACGCGGGCAGGCTCGCCGTATGGTGTGGAGAGCGGAATGGGGGCCGACGCATGAGGTCGGACAGGACATGTTGCCCGGCTGCCGAATGGATCAGGGTCGTCTCGATGGCGGCTTCCTCATCCAGGTCGGGGAGCAGGTGGCAGAAGCTGCGGGCAAGCAGGGTCTTTCCGGAACCGGGCGGGCCATAAAGGAGGATGTTGTGCCCTCCGGCGGCCGCGATCTCGAGGGCGCGCTTCGCTTGCGCGTGCCCACGCACCTCCGCGAAGGGGTCGGGACAGGATTGGTCAGGGTCGTGCGTGGAAGCCTTCATCTCCACGTGGGGGAGGGGTGCCTCGTTTTTCAGGTGCCGCACAAGCGCGCCAAGGTTTGGGACGCCAAGGAGCTCGACATCCGTGAAGCAAGCGGCTTCCGCCACGTTCTCGATGGGGAGGAAGAGTCGCGTGAAGCCGAGTTGGCGAGCGAGGAGCGCCATGGAAAGGGCCCCGCGAACCGGTCGGACCTGCCCATCAAGGCCTAACTCGCCCACGAATAGGGCCTGTTTCACAGCGCCAGCGGGAATGACGCCTTCACGCAGGAGGATGGCGATCGCGATGGGGACGTCAAAGCTCGACCCGGTCTTCTTTTGGTCAGCGGGGGCTAGGTTGATGGTGATGCGAGTCTTTGGAAACGTGAACCCGGATTGCCGGATGGCGCTGCGGATGCGTTCGCGGGCTTCTTGCACGGACGCATCCGCCAGGCCTACGAGCGTGAACGTGCTGAGGCCCGACGAGATATCGGTCTCGACGGCGACAGGTTCGGAATAGATCCCATGGAGGAAGGCGGTCGTGACGGAAGAGGTCATGCCTCACCCCGTTCCATGGATTGGCGCAGGTGTCTAGGCCGTTCGTTCGCGAAGGTGAAGAAGAGGCCGATGCAACCAAGAATAATGCAGATATCAGCCAAATTTACGACGCTCGTGTTGCCGATCAGGAGCCAATCACGGACGTAACTGAGCCGTAAGCGATCGGAGAGGTTGCCGAGGGCGCCGCCGATGAGAAGGCTGGCCGAGAGGAGCGCGCCCCGATGTTTCCACCACCACGAAAAGCGGAAGAACGTGATGAGGAACCAGCTCAGGAAGGCGCATGAGCAAAAAACGAGCAGCCAAACGGGGATGGGTGCGTTAAAGGTCGCTCCCTGGTTGACGTGCTGCGTAATTTGGAACCAAGCCGTTCCGGGAGGGAACCCCCCTGTCCAGCGCTCTGGGAACGTGAAAAAGAGCCATTTTGACCAAAGGTCTAACGCGAAGACGAGGACGCTCGCGAAGAATAGCGCCGTTGCCCCTACAGCTCTTGCGTAAGCGTCTTTTTGCATGTGATGCAGGCGGAGGAGGTGGGCCGCGCCTCAAGGCGCTTGGGGTCGATGGGTTTTTGGCAATACTTGCAGAGGCCGTAGGAGCCGTCCTTGAGCATCTGCATGGCCTTGCGGACGTCGCGGAGCTCCTCCTGGAGGCCCGCAATGACGGCGAGATCATCAGAAACGGTCGTCGCTTCGATCGAGCTGTCGTCGTCCGTTTCCACCTCTTCCGTGGGTGGCTTGGGGAGGTAGACCCCTGGCTGATTCGGGTCCTCGTCAGCCAAATCCTCAAGATCACGCAACAGGCGTTGCTCCTCGTCCTTCAGGCGTTTCGCGATATCCTTGAGAAAAGAAGTGGATAGCGTCATATCCACGACTGTAGCATCGGGCTTTTTGCCCGTGAAGAAAGAATCAAGGATCGTGTCAAGAGATCGCCTCAAGAGGAAGTGGCCCTCTCGGCTTCGGAGAAAGTGGGCACTTAAAGAGCCGTTTGGGACAGTCATCCCTTTTCTCCGGTGGAGTATTGAAACCCGTCTAAATGGAATTTTCTGAAATTGACAAGGCGCCGATGGCGAATCCTTGAGAGGGAGTCGCCAGATCGGCGCCGCAGGAGCGAAGGCGGAAGGCCTTGTTCGTCCGATACCACGAGGGGCTGGACAAGGGTTGGCACAACCAGGGAACCAACGCTCAGAGAGATTGTCTCATACCTATCCGTGGGCAGAGCCCCCGATGGCACGCCAGAAGGTCGTACCATATAGGTGGGGGATACCACGTTGCCGCCACAAGCACGTGCGACAAGCGCGGACAAGTGGGAGACCTTCCCATGCCGTGAGGCATCAATCCCGTGAGGGAATAGGGGAAGGGTCAGAAGCTTGCGCTCCGTTCCCTTTCTCTACAGGCAAAGCGAGAAAGGGACTTTCCCCGGAAAGAAAGGGAACGGAACTTCAGAAGAGGGATGCGAGGCGCGCCTAGGAGAGGGGCGTCCGCTGGAAAGGACGATGGACTGGCAATGACCCTGCCAGGAGGTGAGGAACATGCGACCAACCTGCCAACGGAACCATACGATACGAAAGAGCGAATGCACCGACAGGGAACCTTTACCGAACAAACCGACGACTCTTGAATTGTCTGACCGACGTATTTGGCCGAACCGACAAGGGAGTGATCCGACCCCGACGACCCAACAAAGAGCGGAGAGACCTGCGAAAGAGCGAATCCGACGAAAGAGCGAAGTCTTCAATTGTGGAACGCCGGGTCAAAGGTAATCGCTCGGTCGCGACGAGGCGCAGACGGAGCACAGATGTGATGGGTGCCCGGCAAGAAAGGGCGTTGATGTGGCTGTGTGTTTTGTTTTTTCAACCACATATCCACTATACCATTTTTTTTCGGGAAAATCAACCCAGGGAATATTCCTCGCATGGAATAAGGGGCATCTTCACTTATCCACAGTCGCGCTGATTCGGGTCTTGAGACGAACGCGGGTCCTCGTCCCTCACCGGAGGCAGATCGATAACCGCTCTTCAAACGCGCCGACCTCGAGAAGGTCGATGTCTGAAGTGGGGAGCAGCGCCGGGAGCAGATGAGCGAAGGTCGCGCCACGAATACGCAAGAACGGCTTGAAGCCGGGCGTCGCGCAGGCGTGTCCCGTCGAGGAAGGCGCCTCACCCAGGCGGAGGGTCGTGTCTGTTGGAGGCGTGCTCGTGGTTGTGAGGAGTGTGCTGATTGAGCCATCGCGTAAAAAACGGCGCTCGGTTCCCAAAGGGGGGAGGAAGAGGGTGTTTTCGGGGGCCGCATTCGCAAAGCGCAGTTCCCACGAGCGTCCTGAAGGGGTTTCAGACCAGGAGACGCGTTCGAGCCGCTCTCGCCAAGGGGCCAAGCCCTGACCATTCACGGAGACCGAGCCAAGGAAGGCGGTATCGAAGTCGTTTTGCTGGAGCAGATACGAAACATCATCCGTGTCAGACAGTTCGCCCTGGACCGAGGCGGGGAGGGAGCTTGTCAAAAGGGACGTATTCCAAGCCAAAAAAACAGGTTCTGAAGAGGATGCCTGCCGCCAGGCGAGCGCTCCGAGCGCATCCGGCGTTTGCTTGAGCCAAGATGCCGCTTCGGAAAGATGGAGCCGGTTGGTCGCACCCGTTTCGTCGCGGACGCTGAGCCGGTACAGTCCGTGGCGTTCATGCGAAGCGAAGCCAGCGGGGGCCTTTGTCCAAAACGGTGCAAGGATCCAGGTGGGGCGTTCGAGCGTTCCACCTATTAATATAGATAGGCGGCTACCGGGCACGACCCCGGTCCAGGCATTTGGGATGGGGAGCGTGTTCTGCGTTTGCATCCAGCGTTGCGCAGCGGGGGGAAGGATGGCCGTGATCGCTGTCTCCGGAACGGAGAAAGAGACGTGTCGCTGCCAGATCCAGCCACCGCCTAGGGCTAACAGCAGGAACATGAAGAGCGCCCCCAACAAAAACGGCAGACGGGCAAAGGGGAACCGCGCCACCCGCGCATCGAGGATGATCTGGTGTTCGGTACCGAAGGGGGCGAAAGTTTCTTCCATGGGATGACCACCTTAGGCTAGCGGATTTTTGGATGGATGGCTATGCGTCCGGAGATTCTCAGGTGGTTCGGAGAATGGTATCCTGTTATGGAGAAGCGCCCGTAGTCCTTTTTATCCTATTTTTTATGCCCGACGGAGTCGCATCCAAGGACCATACCAGACCCTACGCCGAATCCCGACGGGAACTCGCCATTCGTTGGATAGAGGATGCCGTACGCGGCCTCCCATTGGATGCGGAGGGGGCCTGGTGGCTTGCGGATCGTGAACATTTTGACGCGCTTGTGGCGAAGCTCGCCGTTTTTCTTGCGGGGAAGACAGAGACGGTCCTGGACTTAAAGGAGGAGGAGTTTCTTGGGTTGATTCGGGCGAGGTTGGAAATGAGGTTGGGGGCCATGATGAATACGGGTGAGCGAAATGAGGGAACGAGGGTTCCGGGGATGGATCTGATCCCGGCAGAAAGCGAGCCGGATTTATGGCTTGATTTCGGACTTGCCAATGATTGGCGTGCGCCCGTGAAAGGTGAGCTACTTAATTCGAACGGCTTCGCATGCGCGGAAGAGATGATCGGCGGTGCGCGTTTGTTGGAGGGGTTAAACGTCTCTTTCGGGGATCGGCATGTCCTAACGCAGCTGATGCTTCCGATCGTCGTTCGGAGTGAAACGGGCGAGTACGTTTTTAGACGAAGAAAACCAAATGGGGAGATTGGAAGGGTGTCGCGCTATACCTATGAGAAGGCGGAGTATGCCTTATCGGAAATTGTCAGGGCTTCGGGGTGGCCACGGCCTCATCAGTACAGGTATGAGTACGCTCGATACCTGGAAGCAGTCTTGCTTTCTTCCTTGCCACAAGCGGAGAAGGAGCGTTTTGTCGGGGCCTTGCTTCGGGTGAAGGTCGGCGAGCGGCCTGTGCAGGACTATCGGCCGGGATATGGCGGTAAGAATGATGTTCGTTTGGAAGAAGTGATTTGGATCGCGCTCCCGACGGGTGAAAAGCTTGAGATCGTCGATGGCCGGGAGTTAAGGGTTAAGGAATATAGACGGTATGAGGAATATGATGAGGATGACCGCGAGGAAGAGTATGCGACGCCCACCGACGCCGTTTTCTTGATGGCTTTGGCAGAACGCGGAACGATCCCTGTTTCAGCTCTCGATGCCATTTATCGGGTAAGAGAGCAGGGGAATAGGCTTTCTGTCCACGTGATCTATCCATACCCACAGGCGACCCCGATCACCTTAGATTTCTCTAAGCCATTTAATCGGTACATGAATTTACCCGCTATATATGCAGCTTTTTTGCTCACGCGTGATCCGCGCATAAGCGAAGGGATGAGATTGCGCTTACGAAGGTATTTTGAAAAAAGGGCGACGGTAACGGTTTCTGACGGTTGGCGTTAGCGACCCTATGGGCGACGGCCGGTGGCCTAACCTTAAGTAAGCGAAAAGAGCCTATCCGGCTCTTTTCGCTTGTTCTCGGGTGGATGCGGCGGCGAATGTCAGCCCTCTCTCCCCCCTCGGAACGGCGGCCGTCCGCCCTCGCGTGGCGGTCGGGCCGGAGGGGTCGTTGGCGCAGGCGGGAACGTGTTGCTCGCGACCCGTTTCATCGACAGGTTGAGGCGTCCCATGCTGTCGATCTCGTAGACAACGACCTTCACCATCTGGCCGATCTTCACCTGGTCGTCGACGCGGTTGACGCGGTAGGGGGCCAGTTCGGAGATGTGCACGAGCCCTTCGACCTTGGGGAGGATCTCGACGAAGGCACCGAAATCGAGGATGCGCGTGACGCGGCCCTCGAACTCCTCGCCCGCCTTCACTTCGCGCGTCAGCTGCTTGATCCAGTCGACGGCTTGCTGCAAGGATTCGGGATTCACCGAGGTCACGGTCACCTGGCCGCTGTCCTCGACGTCGATCTCGACCTTGTGCTTGGCGATGATCTCGTTGATCACCTTGCCGCCCGGGCCGATGACGTCGCGGATGCGTTCGGGGTTGATCATGAAGCTCACGATGCGCGGCGCGTACTTGGACAATTCCGGGCGCGGGGCCGGGATGGTCTGCTCGATGACGTCCAGCACCTGCAGGCGGGCCGTGTGGGCGCGCTTGAGGGTCTCTTCGACGACGCTCCAGGGCAGGCCGCTCGTTTTCGTGTCCATCTGGATGGCGGTGATGCCGTCGCGGGTGCCGGCGATCTTGAAGTCCATGCCGCCGTTGCCGTCTTCAAGGTCCTGGAGGTCGGTGATGACCTGGTATTTGCCCTTTTCCTCATCGCTGGCGAGGCCCATGGCGATGCCGGCGACGGGAGCGGCGATCGGCACGCCCGCATCCATGAGGGCGAGGGTCGAGCCGCAGGTGGCGCCCATCGAGCTGGAGCCGTTGGAGCTCAAGACTTCGGAAACGACGCGCATCGTGTACGGGAAGACCTCGCGGTTGGGGATGACGGGCATGAGGGCACGTTCGGCGAGGGCGCCATGGCCGATCTCACGACGGCCCGGGCCACGGTTGGGCTTGGTCTCGGCGACGGAGTAGCTGGGGAAGTTGTAGTGGTGGAAATAGCGCTTGGTGAGCTGGAATTCCATGGTGTCGAGCGTCTGTTCCATGCCCGGCGAGCCGAGGGTGACGGCCGTCAGGACTTGCGTGGAGCCACGTTCGAAGAGGCCCGACCCGTGCGTGCGCGGCATGAGGCCGACGATCGCGCTCAGCGGGCGGATCTCGTGGAGGCCGCGGCCATCGGCGCGCCGGCCTTCCTCGAGGATGAGGCGCGTCACCTCGGCTTCGGCGTAATCGCTGACACGCAAGGCGATGGCCTTCTTCCATTCCTTCCCGAGGCCCTGCTCGGCGGCGTTCGCGATCGCGGCGGCCTCGAGTTGCTTGACGGCGGCCTTTCGGTCCGCCTTGGTCCGGAGGGGGTTGGTGAAGAGTTCGCGGCCGTGTTCCGCAAGGAACGCCTGCACCACGCGGTCGACGTTCGCGAGGCCTTCGGCCTTGGCGGCGTCCTCTGCCGGCTTGGCGAGCGAGCGTTTCGTCTTGCCGTGCTTGCTCACGACCTGCTTGATGAGGTCGACGACCGGCTGCAGGCTCTTGAGCCCGAATTGCAGGGCGGCGAGCATGTCGGCTTCGGCGACGCGCTTGGCGCCGGCTTCCACCATGAGGGTCTTTTCGGGGGTGCCGGCGACGACAAGGTCGAGGTCGCCTTCTTCGGTTTGCTGGTAGGTGGGCATCAGGATGAGCTGGCCATCCTTGCGTCCGACGCGGACGGCAGCGATCGGGCCGTTCCAGGGGATGTCGGACAGGGCGAGGGCACACGATGCGCCAATGAGGGCCGGAAGGTCGGCGTCATTCTCCTGGTCATGGGAAATGACCGTCGCGACCACCGCGACCTCGTTGCGGAGGTTGCTGGGGAACAACGGACGGACGGCACGGTCGACAAGGCGGCCCGAAAGGACGGCTTCGTCGGTGGGGCGGCCTTCGCGCTTGATGAACCGGGAGCCCTTGATGCGGCCCGCCGCGTACAGGCGCTCTTCAAAATCGACGCTTAACGGGAAGAAATCGGCTTCTTCGCGCATCTCGCCGAGGGTGGCGGCGCACAGGACCATGGTGTCGCCGTAGCGGACGACGCAGGAGGCGTTGGTCTGCTGGGCGAGCTGGCCGACGCTGATGGTGAGCGGACGGCCGGCGAACTCGATCGAATAATCTTGGGGGGAAGGCATAAACGGGGGTCAGGACGCTAAAAGGTGACGCGGATCTGGCGGCGCGGGCCGCTCCCATGGCGGGGCTTGTCGCCGGCGGCAGGGGAATCGGAAGGGGCGGGCGGGGTCACGGGGCCGCCGAGGAGCGACGCTTCCTCGTCAGACGGGAGTTCGAGCGGGGCGTCGTCTGGATCTTGCTGGGCCTTCGCGGGTGCGCCGCGGCGGCGCGGGCGGATGAGGAAGAGGTCCGGATCGCTGGCCAGGTCGAGGAACGACGAGGCGATCTCGCGCAGGCGGGCGTTGGTCGACGAGTCGAAGGCGACCACTTCGCACAGGACACCGCGGCTTTGCAGGTGCTCGATGAGCGGGACGAAGTCGCCGTCGCCCGTGACGAGCACGACCACGTCGACTTTGGGGGCGATCGCGACGGCGTCGATGGCCATGCCGACGTCCCAGTCGGCCTTCTTTTGGCCGCTCGCGAATTCCTGGACGTCCTTCATCTTGAGTTCGATGCCGTTCTGCGTCAACGCTTCAAAAAAGGCTTGCTCTTCACCCGTCTTTGACTTGGCGACGTAGGCGATGGCGCGGATGACGCGGCGATCGCCGACGGCGGCGGCCACGACAGCGGGGAAGTTCACGCGGGCGCTGAAGATGTGCTTGGCCGAATGGTACATGTTTTGCGTGTCGATGAAGATCGCGACGCGCTGGTCGGGACGTTTGAACATAAAAAGGTATTTTCTTATTAAAACCGTGCCGAATAAGTCTATCTTAAACGTGAATATTTGTCTAAGATCAGGGAAAAAGTGACGTTCCGCGCGTAGAGGCGTGCAGCTCCGACCGGATGGCATCCGTTTTGTCGGTCAGATGCGCGCTTCCAGTTTAGCTGTCTGCGTTCGAGGCGTCCTTCGTCCTCTTGACTGCTTATGCATGCCCGATCCGGTTCTCCCTTTTCACGCCCCTTGTGCTATCATGCCAATGATCTTTTGTCCTATGGCTCTTTCCCGTCGTCTTGGGGGTTCGCTGCTCTTGCTGGGGTTGGTTTTTGGCGGGAGCGTGATCGGGGTGAACGACGTTTTCGCAAATCAATGCAGCTGCGGCTGTGCGCTTCCCGGGGGCGGTGGGGCCGGAGGGAACGGTCCAACCTGCACGACGGATGCGGAATGTACCCAGGCGGCATGTTCGGCGTACTGCTCATCGCAGGGGCCCGGCGTCGTGCCTGGTCGGCTTGTGCGAGCCCGCGTATATCAGTGCGTCGATTTTTCAGGCCCGAGCGTGCCTCCGGCGCCTGTTCCGGCACCGGCGCCAAGCCCGGCTCCGCCCGCGGGGGCGGGCGTGACGACGCCCGCACCATCGGGTGGAGGGGCGCGGACGGCGGGCACGGCAGCAACGGCGGAAGCGGGGACGGCGGCTCCGGCCGCGTCGGGCGCCTCCTTCCGTTTCGAGCTTCCGGCCTGCACGGAAAACGGGCAATGCTCGTTGACGGACATCATTAATACGGGCGTTCGATTCGCGAACTTCCTGCTGGCCATCTCCGGCGTCGTGTTCTTGGGGACGTTCTTGTATGCGGGCGCGAAGCTACTCCTCTTCGCGTATGAGGCAAAACAGGTCGCCGAAGCGCAAAAGATGGTGACGGGGGCGTTCATCGGGATCATCATTATCATGGTCGCCGGAGTGGCCGTGCGCTTCGTGTCGACGGGATTGGGGGTGGGCTCGTCGTATACGCGCTTGCCGGGCCGTTCGGTTCCTTCTGCCACCACGCCCGCGCCATCTGGCGGCACTACGCGCTAGCTTTTTCTATGACTTTCCTTTCTCGTATCGCGGGCATGGCGCTGGTCTTGGCGGGGCTCTTGCCGCAGGTCGCCTTCGCTCAATCGGGTGGGGCTCTGCCGGCTTCTGGGGCAGGTCGCGGGACCTGCTCGTTTAGCTGCGTCTCAGCCTCGAATCCGTCACTGCCGCCGATTGTCGCCCAGCGGATCATCGCGTGCACGACGGCCGCGAGCGATCAGACCTGCCAAGCCATGTGCGACACGGTCTGCCTTTCTGCTGGGCCAGAGGGGAACGGGTTGCCACCCGATATCGGAACGGGCTTGCGTTGCGCCCGTACGCCACAGCCGCGGTGCGTGGTCCCGAACCAGGCTCCGGCAGCGCCAGCGGCAACAGGTGGGGCAGGCGCTTCTGGTGCGACGGGTCGTGCCGCTGGGCAAACCGCGAATACCCCCGCAGAACTCCCGAACCCTCTCGGAACCACCAATCTCGTCGACATCTTCGGCCGGATCGTGAAAGCCATCATCGGCATCCTCGGCGCCCTTGCCCTCCTCTGGTTTATTTGGGGTGGCGTCCTCTGGATGACGGCGGGCGAGAGCAAGCGCACGGAAGAGGCCAAGACCATCGTCAAGAATGCGGCGCTTGGGATCGTCCTCCTGTTTTTCTCGTATGGGTTGGCCACGGCGTTCCTCTCGATCTTTGAGGAGACGGGCCGGCGTTCTGCACAGCAGACCGCCGCCCCGCGTGATACCGCGCCGACGGCGCCCTAATGCCCTATGAAACCGTCTTTCCTCCCGTTCGGATGTGGCCTCATCGCCGCTCTTATTGCGGCTTGGATCCTGCCTTCTGACGCCTTCGCGGGCAATTGCACCACCTTTTGCCGCAACCTGACGCCGCGTGCGGATGGTTCGGTGTATATCACCTACGTGGTCGGAAACACCTGTTCGGTGGCCGCGGAATGCCGGGTCGGGCCGCCGTGCGAGGGCGATACCACGAACGCCTCTGCGGAGATGGCGCGCGAATTTTGCCAGGCCGCCCAAAGCGGGGCGCTCGCGCTGACGGCCCAAGAATTGCGCAATACCTCCTGGTGCCGCGACCTATTGAATACCGATCGGACGGAAACGTACTTTGATGGCCGCTGTCTCATCATCCCTCCTGGCGCGCGACCGACGAACGTCAACGCGGGCCCCGTCGTCAGTCCGACCCCGGTTCCGCCGCCGGCGCGCCCTGGGGACACGTTCCGTTGCCGATTTCTCTGCGTAGGGGATACCGAAGCCCGTAACGGCGGGTCGTGTTCGGCCGCGACAGATCAAAATACCTGCGTGGCGGAGTGCCGTCGTACCTGCCAGGCGGTCGCGACCGGTCCGGAACAGGCCTGCCAAGGCCTGCAGATGGGTGGGCTCGTCTCGAGCGTCCTGACGGATATGGAGCGCGCGCCCCAATGCATCCCGACCACGGCCCCGGCCGCAAGCGTCGGTGGCGTCACCGATACGCAGCGGTTCGAGACCATCAACGAGTCCTTCACCAACCTGTCGATCCCGGCGTTCATCGGGAACCTGATCAAGGTGCTGCTGGGGATCGTCGGCGCCCTGTTCCTGGCGATGCTCGTGTGGGCGGGCCTGCAATGGATGACGGCGGGCGGTGACCAGGCGCAGGTCAAAGCGGCGCAGACGACCACGAAGAACGCCATCTTGGGCGTAGCGATCGTCGTGCTCTCGTACACCATGATCACGGCCTTCATGCAGGTCGTCGCGGAGTTCGCGGGCCTGAGTTCTTGACGCGTTTCTTGCTCTCGGCATCGGTGTGGTATAATCCAACCGCAATCATACGCGTCCTGCGCGTTTGCTCTATGCAACTATCTTTTACACAGAAAGGGGGTGAACGTTCATGACAGCAGCATGGAAAAAGCTCTTTGCTGGGGTCGCTACGGCCTCCATGGCAGTGGGTATGTTCACCCCGTCGTTCGCCTTCGCGCAATCCCGCCCTTCGGCCGGGACCCTGACGCCGGATGACTTAGGTGTGACCGCCATCGAAACCAGCGGCATCAAGTTGGGTGGTGGCGACGTCCGCCAGACGGCCGCGCGCATCATCAATGTGGCATTGAGCTTCCTCGGGATTATCTCGGTCATCATCGTCATTGTCGGCGGCTTCAAGTACATGATCTCCGGCGGAAATGAAGAGAAGACGAGCGAGGCGAAGAACCTCATTGTCTCCGGCATCATCGGGTTGGCGATCATCTTGTCCGCTTGGGCCATTACGCGCTTCGTCCTCGGGAGCCTTCTCTCGGCGACAACGGGCAGTAGCGGATCCTCCCTGTAAACCGCTTAAGGTCCTTCCCCTCCCATGTCCCTCTCTCGTTTAGGCAAAGGCCTGTTGCTCGGCGCGACCCTGCTCGTGACCCCGTTTGTGGCGTCCGCACAAGTGGCGGACATCCAGCGCGGCGTCAATTCGGCGGCCACGGCGGCCTTCGGGTCGGCACGTCCGACCTGCGTAGGTTCGCAGTGCGTCGTCAACATCATCGGGAACGTGGTCTCCGTCGCCCTGCAGTTCTCCGGGGTCCTGCTCCTCTGCTACCTCCTCTACGCCGGCTTCCTCTGGATGACGGCGCCAGACGCCAAGCAGGTGGGGGAGGCACAGAACATGGTCAAGAACGCCGTCGCGGGACTCCTGCTCATCGTTGTCTCCTTCGCGATCTCAAGCTTCGTGCTTGACACGTTGGGAACGATCGCGACCGGAAACGCCCCCGCCGTGGCCCCTGGGGCCGAAGGGGCGGGAGCGGGGGCAGGTGCCGGGGCGGGAGCGGGGGCCGTTGCGCCGTAAGCCATCGTTCCTAGTTCGACTTCTAACGCGTAGGTTCTTCACTATGAATATTCGCTCACTGATCTACACCGGTGCGGTGGTCCTCACCGCGGTGGCGGGTCCGGCCTCGGCGTTCGCCCAATCGGGCGTGTTGCGCCCTAACACGAATCCGTTTGGTACCACTGGCTTCGCGCAGCAGACAAACAACGCCATCCAGCAGCGTGCGATCGGAACTACCACCAACCAGCCGCTACCCGTCATCATCGGGAACATCATCAACATTGTCCTCAGTTTCATGGGGGTCTTGCTCCTGGTCTACCTCGTCTACGCCGGCTTCCTCTGGATGACGTCGTCCGACTCGAAGGGTCCGGAAAAGGCCAAGGAAATGATCAAGAACGCCATCATCGGCTTGATCATCATCGTCTCTTCGTTTGCCATCTCCAACTTCGTCCTCAACGCGCTTCCGAGCGTGACGGGTGCGGGAGGGGCCTAACAAGGGCAAAAAACACTCGCTTCGGCGAGTGTTTTTTATCTACCGACCCGGACGGAGCTGCGGGTGCGTAACGGCATACGAGCCCACGATGGCGAGGGCGAGGGCGTCGGCCGCATCGTCCGGCTTGGGAATGGTGTCCAATCTAAGGGTCGTTTTGACCATTTCCTGAATCTGCGTTTTGTCTGCCTTCCCCCAGCCGGTCAGCCCTTGCTTCACCTGGTTCGGCGTCAGTTCCACGATGGGGATCCCCGCATCCGCGAGCGCCAAGAGGATCACGCCGCGGGCCATGCCGACCTTGATGGCTGTTTTGGCGTTCGTCTGGAAGAAAAGGTGCTCGATCACGGCGGCGTCCGGCTTGAAATGCACCACCGTCTTCGTGACAGCATCGCGGACTTGCTGCAGGCGAAACGAGAACTCGCTTTTGGCGCTCGTTTGCAGGCAGGCGTGGGAAACCCAAGTAAGCGTGGAACCGCGCTTCTCGATGATGCCGAAGCCGGTGCGGTCGAAGCCGGGGTCGATGCCTAAGATACGCATGAGATGAGTATAGCTCATTCTGAGGGAGAAGACGGTCTCCCGGCCAGGGGGTGTGGGGCTGGCGCCCCACGGGCCGCCCTTCCCCTTTGGGAGGGGCGGTCCCCGGGGTGGGCATGCTTTTTGCCGGACCTGAACTCGCTGCTTGTTCCGGGGATGGGTGGCTCACACAGCAGGTCCGGCAAAAAGCGTGCCCGCCCCGGGGACCTAGGGGGGGGAGGGAAAGAGAAGAAAATAAAAAAGAAGACTCGGAGATGGGAAGGCTAGGCCACCCTTCTCGGAGCCTAAAAGCCTCACCATGGTTCGTGGTGGGGCAAATGTATTCGCTATTCCCTTTCCCTTAAGCCTCTTACCAAGAAGAAGAGTCCGATCAGGCCCGTTGCGGCCGCGATGATGTAGAGGGGTGAAAAAGAAGGTTTGGATGCGTGGGTGATCGTGTTTGTCGGGTGGGTCGAGGATAGGCGGACAGGTTCTTCGATGTCTGTCGATGGGAGGGATGCTGGGATGATGGGGGTCGTCGTGGTTGCGGGTGGGGCTGCTGCCGTCACGGGCTCGATGGGGCTGTCGGTGTTCGCGGTCGGCGGATTTGGTGTGGCTGGCACAGGGGAAGTGGGAGCCGTTCGCGGCGCGCTCGAAGCGGCGGTGGGGGGAGGGGTCGGGTTCGTCGCGGCCGGGGTTGGGCGCGGCGTTGCTGCAGGTGTCGGGTTTGCTGCGGTGGGCGTCGGTCGTGTCGAGCGGCTTCGGTCGAGCGGATACGCGTCCTGCGCATCGCCGACCCCGTCGCCATCCGTATCGCGGTTTTTTGGATCGGTCCCGAGCTCGCGTTCGCGGTCGTTCGTGAGGCCATCGCCATCGATGTCGGGGTCTTGGGCGTCATCGATGCCGTCGTTGTCGGTGTCGGTCGAGCGGCTGGCATCGAGCGGGGCCGTATCGTTACCGTCGACGACCCCATCGTTATCATCATCAGGGTCGATGCTATCCGCGATCCCATCGTTGTCATTGTCGCGTTCCACGGTCGTGCTGACGCGGATCTCGTTGTTGATGCGGTCCTCGTCGGGCGTGCTCACGTCAGCGATCACCCGGATCGTGAGGGCATGCTGGCCGGCGGTGCTGGGGCGCCACGAGATCCACACGTCATCGGGACGTCCCGAACTTTTTACGGAAATGGCCTTACTGCTAATCACCACGTCGTTATCAAGCACCTGCAGGACGCCTTCGGTATCCTGCGTACCCTTGTTCTGCACGGTCACGTAGATGCGGACGCTCTGCCCGGCGAGCGGGGTCGCCGGCACGAGCACGACATCCGAGTTTTGCACGGAGAGATCGTAGTCCGCCGCCGCGACGGGCGTCACGCCCCGCGAAAAAACAAGCAAGGAAGCGAGAAAAAGGGAAGGGAGAAGGCGCATAAAAAGGGACGAGGAAAGGGTAGCACGCGGGCAGGGGGAGCAGAATAGAATGAGGAAAATAGATAAAAGAAGAGCCCCCGAGGTGCGTCGGGGGCGAGGAGGGCGCTAAATCATCCCGGTCATTTCTAACCGAGCCGCCTAAGGAGGCGATCCGCGCCCCATGCCTTCAGCCGCCGCGGACCACGTCGTGCAGTCCGGGGAGGTGGCGGGCGTAGGCCACGACCAGCCAGGGGTCGACGCGCGCGAGGAGTTCCTGCGCCGTCGTGGCGAGCGTCGGGCCACACGCGCCGTTGGCGAAGGCGTGGAGCGCATCGAAGGCGCGTTCGACGCTCCGCCAGCGCATGCGGTGGCAGGTTTCCGTGATCTCGTAGATCGCCGCATCGTGCAGCCACCCGCTGAGCCCGTCCTCGGCATCCCTCGGGGAAGGAGTGAGGCGGCCGAGGTGCGCGATGACGTCTTCCGCCGCCTCGAGTACCGGGGTGGGATCGAGGCGCTCCGCGAAGCATTCGGTCGGCTGCCCGTTGGCGCGTACCCGGTCGTGATAGGCATCACACGCCGCGAGGAAGCGGCCTTCCCGCTCGCGTTCGGCGTCCATGGCCAGGTGGCCTGGTTCGCGATCTCGGTCGTCGAGGAGGTCGGCTTTCTCGGCCATGAGATCACGGGCTGTCACGCCGCCCGTCCCTGCGCCGCGCCGCTGTCCGCGCGGGCCTGCCAGCTGAGCGGAATCGCCCATGCGTCCGCATCCGATGGGATGAAGGCGGCTGAGCGTTTCTGCCCGTATGTTAGGGAAGATTTTGATACGGAAACAGCGCTCATGCGTTGTAAACTCCCTCTTCTTCCAAGGACGGTCCTTGAGAGAAGAGGGGGCCCCACGCGGACCATCGGAGCATGCGCCAGATGGGGCGTGGGGAGGGGGCTAGGCCGCGACCGGCGCGGCGTTGCCCGTGGGGGCGAACCGCGCGACTTCAGCGCGCAGGCCGGGGTCGCTCGCGAGCAGGCTCTCCTGCTGCTCGCGGAGCCAGTTGAGAAGGGCGTCGATGGCCTCGGGCGTCTTGTCCCAGGGCCGGTTCGACCAGATGCGGTGGAGGCGGTTCACCTCCTCCCACATCACGGCCACGCCGTACTTGGCGACGTCGCCGGTGAAGTGCCTCGCGGCCGCGAGAACCACGGCCTCCTGCTCCTTGGCCGAGAGGCTCGCCCACGCGCCGATGAAGGTGAGGACGGCCCCATCGTCGTTTGGGGCGGCGAGGAACTTGCGGCCGAGGGTGAACGCCCCGACCTCGGTGAGGTGGGTGCGGGGAGTGACGTCCCCCGCCATGCCGTCGCGCTGGCCGGTGCGCGAGCCCGTCTGGCCACGGTCCTTGCCCATGGTCACGCATTTCGATCGTTCGAAGCGTCTGACCATGGGCCGAGCGCTTGTGGGAGTCTTTCGTCCCAGTCCGTGACCACCAGGGGGGGGTGATGAGCACGGAAGGGTGGCCGACATCATCAGGACGATGACGTCGGCGGGTCCGGCCGGGGAGCGGGGCGCTCACCGGCCGGGACCCAGGTTGTTCACGCCGCGACGGAGGTCGCGGGGGCGGCGGGCGCTTCGGACGCCGTCGCCGGGGGCGGGGTGGTGGCCCTGCCGTCGACGAAGGCGCGGATCTTGCGCGCCTTGGCGCGGGCTTGCGCGCCCTTCGGGCCCGTGACGCGCTCGCAGGCGCGGGCCTCGATGATGTAGGCCTCGCGCAGCGCCTTGCGGGCGTCCGGCTCACGGGCGAGGAGCCCCTCGACGCTCGCCGGGACCCCCTGCATGACCACGCCCCGCGGCATGGAGAGCAGGATGCGCCCGTACTGCCGCGTGACCTCCGTCCTGGTGGCGTCGATCTCCGTGAAGAGTGCCCCGGTCTCGTACCCCGGGGTCACGCCCTCGGTGTGGATCGCGGCCACCGGCGCGGCGGGCGCCTCGGTCTGGGGGGCCGGGGCGCTCATCGGGGCCACCGGCGCCGCGGCCTTGGGCGCGCGCATCTGCGCGGGCGCCGTCTTGGGGGCGGGCTTCGCGACGGGCGGAAGCGCCACCTTGGAGCCCTTGTTCTTGACCCAGGCCATCGCCGTGGTTTTGACGATGGCGAGCTGGTCACGCGTGGGACGTTCCGCCTCCATCTGCCAGAGGCTTCCCATGCCGCTGGCCTGGGCCTTCTCGTAGAGGGCCCGCGTCTCGGTGAGGATGGCCTGGTACTCGGCCTCGAAGGCGGCGGCCTTCTGGGCCTGCTCCGCCTTGACCTCAGCGGCCCGCTGGGCCTTCGTCTCGGCCTCCGCCTTGCGGCGGGCGACCGTGGCCTCGCCGGTGGCGATGGCCGAGTCGATGTCCTCCCGGAAGAGGTCGAGGCGGCCGTTGTTCGCCCGCACGTCCTCCTCGAGCGGGATCACGACGCTCGGGAGCTCGATCCCGGCCTCCGCGCGGAACTTCTTCCGCGCGTCGCCGAGGCGCTTCATCTCGGCGCGGAGGCGCCCGTCCGTCTTGGGGGTGATGGGCTTGTTGGCGGCCGCCGTGACGGCGGCTTCCTCGACGGCGATGCGGCGCTCGATGTCCGCGCGGTCGATGCCGTGGGGCGCCGCCGGGATCGGGACCCAGGTGGTCTTGATCCCGGCCTTGCGTGCGGTCGTCTCGTTGGCCGTCTGGCGCTCGATCTGCGCCCTGCGCCAGGCCTCGTAGGAGGGGCCCGGGGCCTTCTCCTTCTTCGGCGCCTCGACGCGCGGGTGCGAGGCGTCGGCCTTCGCCGTGAGGCGCTTGGCCGTCGCGAGCGCGGCCTCGAGGCCGCGCTCGAGCTGCCTGGCCCCGAACTTGACCGGGGCGTTCCCGGCCCAGGTCCAGGCGAGGAGGGTGTTGAAGTCTTCCTTCGCCGCGGGCAGGGCCCGCTCCTGGAGCGCCTTCACGACATCCAGGCTCGGGGCGGTCGCCCCGAACTCCTGCGGCGTCACCCGGCGGTCGCCGAGCTCCTTGGCGGTGGCGACGGTGGCCTCGAGGGTCGCGACGAGGTCGGCGGTGGCGACGGTGATGATCTTCTTCATTTTTTCTCTCCAGCAGTTTTTTTCGAGGATGCCAGCCCCACGAGCGTGGAATGGGACGTCGTCCCTCGCGCGCGCACCATGCGCAACGCGAACGACAACGCCTTGCCGAGTGGCGAGATCAAGATCCCATCACCTGGCAATCTTCCCGGCATGCGTTGTGAAGAGGGGTCCCAGACTGCTCCCACCAACGAATTGATGGGGACAGGGGGGACGCGGACCGGTCAGGGTTCCGCGAGGGTGGGTGATGACGCGCACACATGCGCAGCGTCATCTTTCAGGATGGCTCGTTGAGCCGGGGGGTCGAGGCGGTGCTGGTCCGCCGGGGGGAAGCCGTCGCTGTCCGCGCGATGCGCGGGCCCGTCAGCTGGGACGGGCGACGGCCGTACAGCGTTTACGTCTGATCAGTTCACCACGTTGCCACGTCCTTTCTCCGAAGCCTCCAGATCGGCGGCGCCTCCTTGTTCCCAGTATTCACGTCGTTTCCAACGTGGGGAGAGGCACAAGACCGTTCCTTCGGCCAGTGGGGTGGATGATCCGCGGAGACCTGCCTCCACGGATGTCGCATCGGGAGGGCGGGCATCGGCGCGTTGAGAAGCCGATCCTGCCAACCCGACGCCGCCGAGCGTGTATCAGGAGTGCTGCGACATCGAGACCATCTAGGCCCTCCTTTCTTTTCTTTCGCTTCGCTCTCGCTTTCCGTCCAGGCGGTCGCTCGTAGATGCTGGGCATCCGAACGGGCGTTCCGACGAGGCTCGGGGATTTGAGAGGCATCGAGGCCGCGCGAGATCCGGGAACCCATTTCCAGGATTCGGGCGAGACGTTTCCAGTGACGAGGGCTCGATCTTGCGATCGGGCACTCGCTCTTGGGGCCCACGCGCGCATCCTTGCGATGCGCGCGTGGGCCAGGGAGGCCTACGCCGGGTCGAAGATCGACCCGGGCTCGATGTCCTCGTCGTGGATCATCGCGAGCCGGGAGATCCCTCCCAGGCCGTCGTGGCGCCCGCCGATGCGATCGGGACGCTCGGCGGGGTCGGTGCCCCACAGGAGGGTCTCGAGTTCGCCGAGCTCCTCGGGCTCGCCGGCGGACCCCATTCCGCGGCGTCGCAGGGCCTTCAGACGTTTGGCAGGAAGCATTTTTTGTCTCCGTCTCGGGTCCGTTCTCGCGCTCCTCGCCCGCGCAGATGTGCGCAGGCGTCGAAGGCTGATCTTCGGCCCAACCACGTGAGTCATCGCGTGGTCAGGGGAAGGGCCGAGGGCGCTCTCGCTGCACGCGGCAGGAGAGCGCCCTCGGCAGGAGGGCGTCCGTGACGGTCGTGTTCGACGACCGCCTCTAGCCTGGGAAGACAGGCGAGCCTTGATTCATGGTCCAAGGCCGACCGGGTTGTTCCTTGGTGAGAAGGAGGAGGGGTGGAGGCGCGTACGGGTATTTTTGTGCTTGCCGGGCCGGTATAGGTATATGGCCCGGCTGCCCTCTGGCATGTGAGGCGTCAACAGGCTTATTCTCTGCGCTTCCACCCCTCTTCCAGGATCCAGCAACTGGATCGCGGAAGGCGGGTCCCGGCAGGCGTCACATGACGTCTGCCGGGCGAGAGGCCGGTCATCGGACCGGCACGGCGTCTCATCCCGGCGTTCGCGGAGGGGGCTGGCGCGCTTGGGCGCGGCCAGCAAGCGGAGCCGAGGGCGCGCGTTCGTGCGCGACAGCCCTGGGCGTTCCTTCGCGATGCGATGAGGCTTCCCCGGATTTGCGTAAACCGGGGCATTTGGCGGGGGAGGCTCTGCTGCTTACGGTGTCATACGCGCAGCCGAGAGCCGGTGGACGATGGGCGGCGTACGGTTCGCCCGATGGCCTCGTCCTGGCCTAGGTATGCTTTTCCTTCACGTCTTCCTCCGTAGCGGGGGGCCGTCCCGGTCCGCCGAGCGTTTGGCGTACGGGCTGGCGCGACGGGCGCCCCCTTGGTTGTTGCCGCAGGCCTGTGAGCAGGCTTTCTCCCGATGTGGGACTCGACCCTGTCGTCGAGGGAACCCAGGAGGCTCGCCAGACGCGAGAAGCTCCGTGGCGTTGGCTGTCCGTGCGCGCCTTTTCTGTTGGCATCGCAACCGGCCGTGCAGTACTTACCCATGATTGCTCACGGGCCCGTTCCCGGTGTTCGCGCCCGTTCCCGGCGCTTCGGTAGCCTTCTCTTTCCGCATGTGTTCCCTTTCGGGATGCAGGCGTGCACCTGTGACGCGTGGGTCGCTAGGCCGACAGCTCGTGCCCGCGCTGCGTCAGGGCGACGCAGGCAGCCGGGACGATTGTTCTCGCGAGGGCGATCGAACCAGCCCTGCGAATCTCGCCGTGGTCGCGGCGGCGCCTCTTGCGAGGTGGTTCTCATTCCCTCCCGTATGGCCACCCTCTGCGTGCGCGGCGTTTGCGCGGGTGGCTCGTTGCGGGGCGGAGGGGGAGGCGGAGCCTCCCGTCCGCGAAGGGTCTGACGAGCGATGAGGGATGGTCCCCTTTCGCGCCCTCGCTCTGCCGGGCGCTGTCGTCACATCATGCGCATTTCCGTTCCCGTCGTGTGGGGTTGGAGGGGGGGGAGCGGCGCATCTGCGGCGCTCCGGTGGGAGGCGGCCGCGGTGAGCGTCACGAGGACGCGCGCTGGGATGCGGCGGCGACTCCCATGGCGCAAGCCATAAAGCGTGCGGGCATGGGAGGATCACCGGTTTGGTGATCAGGCCGACAAAAAACGGAGCAGGACAGGTGGTTTGGTAACGACCTTCGTGATCCGTGGAAAAGGGCTTTTGCGTTTCGATTACCCATTCATCATACCAGATCCGCAGGGTATTGTCAAGTATATGTGTCTAAAACAATATATTTTGGCTAATTATAGTGAATTTATATCATAATTAACTATTTACAATTAATCTTATAATGCATCTCAAAATCCTCTGCACGCGTGTTTTTTTGCTATCATTGGGCAAAATTTCTAAAAAAACGCCCGTCCCCACCGAAATGGAAACGGGCAGAGCCGCGGCTCAGGTCGACGGAAGCGACCGTTCGAGCAGCGAGTAGAGGGGTTCGAGGTGCGCCTCGTTCGCCTTCCGGATCGCCTCGTCCAGTGACATGGGCGTGGTCCTGCGGAGCCCGCCCCACGTCCAGCCGCCCACGAGTTCCGCGCAGGCCTCCAACGTCAGATCCGTCTGCCGGTACGTCTCCAGGATCTTCTTCGGCATGCCCAGGCCGCGCTCGTTGTCGGCGATCCGGCGGAGCCGGCGGAGCCAGCCACTCCAGTACGGCCGCATCTTCTCGTCCGCCTCCACCTCGAGCGCGCCGGCCCAGCGCGACCAGGAGACGCACGTGCGCAGGAAGTCGAGCGCCGCGACCGTCTTGAGGTCGGGGTCGCGGGTGACGAAGGTGAACGGCCTGCCGGCGATCAGGCCACGGCAGCGCTCCTCGAACAGCGTAGCGTCGGCGAGGAGTCGACGCAGGGCCGAGTCGCCGCCGAGGACGGCCTTGTCGAGGACCGCGCCCTCCGTGGCGCGCGGCCCGAGGGCGGCGGCGAAGTCTTGGGCGGACACCTCGATGCCCAGGCAGAAGGTGTTGCGTGCGAGCGTGTCGATCGCGCCCGGGTTGCGCATGAGGTCGATGTAGCGGGTGTGCGGGACCGGTTTTGAGGCCATGGCGTCTCTCCGTTTCGGTGGGTATGGGCGACGGACATCGTCACCCGGAAGCCGATGGGCGATCCTAGCCGAGAACGAGCGTCGTGTCAAGGGGTCGATACGGTGAATTCGCTCTCGAAGGGCTGAAAAAATCCATAATTTAGCAAGAAAATCCCGTCCGGCGCAGGGCGGGACGGGAGGTGGAGAGGCGTGTGATGTTGGCGTTTGGCGTGAGTGCGGTCGGCGCGGTCTTCAGCCGCGGGCCTCCGGCTCCGTCTTTCGCTCATGGAGCTCCCGGAACCGCATCAGCCCCGGGACGTCGATGGTGAGCTGGCCCCGCGTGACCGTGCCCACCCCGGGCAGGATCAGGGCATCGGCCGTCTCGATCCCCTCGATCACCAGGTCGACGATCTCCGGGTGCGGCCTGAGTTCGTCGTCCGGCGCGGTGTCACGGAGGATGTGCGTGCGCCTGTCCGGAGGGCAGGTGGGCAGGGCCCGGGTTCGCGACGCACTGAGCGTCGAGGGATCCGCCGGCAGGGTCTCCGCCAGCCAGCTGCTGTACAGGACCAGGATCACGTAGGCCGGCCGCTCGAAGTCGTGCCTGAAGGCCTGCCAGATGGCTGACCGGTTGGCCGACGACATGGGCCCGTCATAGGACTCGGTATCCCGTCCGTTGCTCACGAGACGAGCGACCGCCTTCATGCCCCGCCCTTGCAGCCGCTTGAAGGCCCATTCCGTGAGTTGGTGGGAGATGGCCGCCTGCGCGTCCCGCAATGCCTCCAGGGCCCTGTTCCGTGCCTGCACCTTGTCCTTGATGTCTTCCCAGCGAGTCGTCCGCATGGCGTATGCCTCCTGAGGGCGAGGATAGCAAGAAAGGGGAACTTGTCAATGGGGTCATGGAGCCAAGACGGACGTCCAAATAATAAAAAAGACCCCAGATGGGGGGCATCCGAGGCCAGCGTCGACTACCGGCAGCACTCCTGCACGAGCGCGAGGAACGCCGTGAAACCGACCTCGCTCCGCACGCCCGCGGGCGATACGACGGCGTTGCCGAGCGGCTCGCGCGGGTGGGTGACACGCCAGGCCCGGCCCGACGTCTCGAGGGCCGCGACACGCCGCAGGAACGCGTCGCGGTCGAAGTACCGGTCATGGAAGGGGACGACGGCGTAGTGGCGCACGCCGTCCTGCCCGTACACGAACGCGACTACCGGCGCCACGCAGAACCCACTACGCACGAGGAGGCTCGGTGGGACGGGCTCGTCGGACAGGTTCAGCAGGACGACCTTCTCGTTGTCCATCAGCGCCGGCCGGATGCGGTGCGCATCCAGCCGGCAGATGAACGCGGCCCGCACCAGGAACGCGTGCGCCGTGGCAGCCCGCAGCAACCCAGCGGGGTCGTTCGTCCAGATGCTCTGGTTGGCGAGGTCGAAGTCGTCGTCGTGGTCGAAGAGGTCGGGCGTTCCCTCCATGAGCCAGTGGCGAAGGGCCGCCAGCACCAGGTCCTGCGGGAACGTCGGGTCGGCGGACCACTGCACGAGCTGGTTCGGACCCGCAAGGTCCATCACCTCCGACGGGAAGCCGTGCTTCACCCAGTGGTCGGTGCCCTGGTGGCCGCCCTGCGGTCCCGGCCAGGTCGCGATCTCGCCGCGCACGAAACGGGCTGACTCGTCCACGGCCTGGAGCCGCGCCATGATCCCCGTAGGGTCCTGGTTGCGGCAGTGGAAGAGTTCCGCCTCCCGCTCCTCGCGCGTGCGCGGGCGGGGGAAGAGGACCGGCTCGGGGCGGAGCGCATCCTCGAGGACCAGCATCGCGACCATGGTCTCCAGCGTACGGTGCGCGCTGACGATCCAGAGGCGGTCGCAGTTCCCCCACTCGAACTTGAGGAGCGGAGGGCGGTTGGTGGCGGAGGTGTGCGAGATCAGCCCGAGCGCGTCGAGGACCAGGCCGTAGGTGTGGCCCTGGGGATTGGTCCCGCCGCGGAGCACGCCGAGGTCACAGAAGCGGCTCAGCTCGGGATGTCCGATCCTGGGCTCGAGCCCGAAGGCACTGTCGCCTTCCGGGATCCGCATGAGCTCATCCGGATGGTCGACGAACAGGAACAGGGGCATGGGGAGCCTCCTTTTTTGGGGTGATGGAACGATACGAGCGCCAGCGACGCTACCAGAAGTCGCTCCTCGCGTCAATGGGGCCAAGGCATACAAAAGAAAAGACCCCAGACGAGGGGTCTGAGGTTGGCGAGTCGCAGGATCGTCTAGCGCAGGCAACGGCCCACGACCGCGAGGAATTCCTCTAGCGTGATCGTGGTCGGCGTATCCTTGCCCTGCGGCGAGCCGATCATGCCTGAAGCCCGATTCCCGCCCCACGTCCCGCCGCCCTTCTCGAGGGCGTTGATCTCGGCCACGAAGCGGTCGAAATCCAGGTACTTGGGGTTGAAGCAGGCGACGCTGAACCGGTTCTGGCCCGCCCGGGCGTCGAAGAGGCGGACCGTCGACACCGGCGCGACGCAGTAGCCGATGCCGGCCGTGGCCGTGCTCGGCAGCCGCACCTTGGTGAGGTCCATGAAGACCGCGCGCCCGTCGTGGATGGGCTCGGGCTTCAGGGTTCCGTTCTCGAGCGCTACCGCCAGGTCGAGGCGCGAGCGTTTCGCCGCCTTGTCGGCGGCCCAGAGCAGGTCCCGCGCGTCGCCCCGGGTGTTGGCGTCACGCGCCAGCGCTTCCGCTTCCTCGATCGTCTCGATCGGCCGCCCTTCGCTCGTCGGGCCCTCCTCGAGCCACGAGCGGAGCGCGCCGACCACGGTCTCGAGCGTGAGCCCGACCCCCGGGAGCGTCCAGCCCGTGAGCCAGTTCGGTCCCGCGAGCTCCTCGACCTCGCCCACGCCGCCGGTGACGTTCCACGGCTTGGCGACGGTGGGGAGGTCCTGGGGTCCGGGCCAGTCGGCCAGGGTCCCCGCGAGGAAGTTGTCGGCCCGGTCGACGGCCGTGATGCGCTGCTGCGTGGCACGGGACCAGCCGCCCATCCGGACGCCGGTCTCCATGTGCGCAACGAGCTCGCGCATCTCGCGGGTGAGGATGGCCATCGCGACCCCGGCATCGAGGTCGAAGCGCGGGGTGATCAGCCAGATCTCGGCCCGGCCCGCCTTCACGGCCGCGAGCAGGGCCTTGATGGCCGGGTGGGTGCCGTTGAGACACGCGAGGGACGCGCTCAGCTGGAGCCCGTCGGTGTGCTGGGGGTCGATGATCCCCAGCGTGCAGCGTTCGCGGGCCGCCATGGGGGCCGTGGGCGGCACCTCGATCCCGATCACCTCCGCGTCGGCGGGGATGACGGCGAGGTCGGCGGGCGAGCGAAACGCCAGATAGCGGATCTTCACGGGACACGGCTCCACGCCCCTTCCAGGTACGTCCACCCGGAAGGAAGGGGAGTCGCATGCGCTTGATCGCGCCCCGCCCGGTCACGGCCGAAATGCCGCTTCCGAACGGTCCAGGTGGACTTTTCGCCTGGAATGCGTGCCCGTCTCGTTCGCGCTTGTGGCTACTGGAGACGTGCCGGAGTCCGTTCCGTGTGGTGGGCCGCGCGGCTAGAGCCGTGCGATCGCGAGGGCGACGACCTCTTCGAGGCCGAGCCCGCTCGACGCATCGCGCGGCGAGCCGATGATGCTGCCGTGCTGCGGTCCGCCCCAACCGGGCTCCCGCGCCTGCAGCGGTTCCAGGAGGGCGGTCACGAGTTGCCGGTGGCCGGCGACCGTGAACTTGCGGACGGTCTTCCCGTCCGCCGCCTCCATGGCCGGATTCAGCGCCACCACGAAGGTCGCGCCGCGCCCGTACAAGGCGCCCGGGGCGCCGATCCAGCTCGCCACGACCACCGCGAGCGTCGCGCCGCTGGCGGTCGTGTGCCACTGGGCGTCCGCGCAGACCTGCTCGAAGGCGCGGTCGTGCAGACGCTTCTGTTCCGCCCACCGGATCGCTCCGGGGACGTGTTCGAGCAGCGGTTCCATGCTCCCGTACGGATCAAGGCCCGACTGCACGACCGCGCGCAGGATCTCGAGCCCGCAGGCGACCCGCCGCTCCGGATCGCGCTCGACGAGCAGCATGCCGGAGACCAGTTGCGCGAGCGACGGGAAGCCGCCGCCCACGATCTCTTCGGCCCGCCGCACGCCCCGATCCAGCTCGTCGACATAATCGACGAGCCTGGCCAGCCGCCGCAGCGCTTGCGCGCATGCCGACAGGCTCGACCCGGTTCCCATGCTTGGACCGTGATGGTCGAAGTCGTTCTCCTTCTCTCGTCCCGTCCCGCCGACTTCGAGGCAGAGGGTGCGGGGGTCGCGCAACGCTTCGGCCGAGGCCGACCCGGAAATCTGCCGCACGGCCTGTCGCGTCGGGTCAATCCCGAGCACGAGCATGGCCGTGAGCGTATCCAGGTCGATCTTGCCGAAGAGGGTCTCACGGACAACGCCCATGATCGCTCCTTGGCAAGCCGATGGCTGCCGGTTGTTCGAGGACCAGTCCTCGCCCCAACATCGCTACGCGGCAGCGGTGGTGAGGTGAGGATTCGCTCATTTGAGCGAAAAAATGAGGATTATCCGGGCCACGAGGGAACGGTCCAGGATACCACAAATAAGCTGTTTTGTCAACGCATTCACCAGGTGACTCGCAGAAAAAGCCTTGGATAAACAAAAAAGCCCGCTTCCCAGGTCGGGAAGGGGCCGTATCGGCGACTCGCGTGAGCGCCGCCACCTTTCAGGCCGTGCTGGACGGGATCCGGTCAGGCGCCACGCGTCGCCTCCTCCCGCTCGCGCTTGTGGCGGCGTTCGAGCCGCTTTCGTTCGGCCGCGTGCCGTGCCTCGAGCGGGGCCTTCTCGGCCCAGCGCAGGTACGTCGCCTGCCGCGCCTTGCGCGCGCCAGCGAGCATGGCCTCCAGGATCGCGTTCACCGCGGCCATGGGCGCTTCGCCGCTGACCCAGCCCGTGGCGTTGAGCAGCTGCCGTTTGGCCGAGTGGAGCTGCCCTTCAGGCGTGCGGGTGAGAAGCGTGCCTGGGCGGTCGGCCAGCCCCTCCTCCCAGCCGTGGCGCACCGGGTCCTGCAGCAGCAAGATGAGCTGCCGCCACTCGGGGCTCTCCAACACGCAGTCCCAGAAGAACGGCAGCTGCCCCTTGGCCGTCTTCGGCGAGGTGCGCGTGAGCGCGTACCCGTGCAGCTTCGCTGTTCTCGCGCAGCTATCGAGCTGCTTGGAGAGCATCTTCATCTGCTCGCCAGCCTCGCGCAGGTTTTCCGCTGCCCGGTGCGGTGCTTTGTACATGTCTTAGGCCTTTCTCGAGGGGGTTCTTTCCTCGCCGCTCTTCTCCAGGGGCGTCTGAAGAGAAATGGTGAGGCCGGGAGCGATGCGCATCGCTCCCGCCAGGATGAGGCCGGCTTCCTATGCCGCCGACCAGCCGAACGTGCGCGGGTCGAGCTCCACGCCCGCCTGCAGCTCGCGCGCGAGGGCGATCGGGCACGTGCCCGGCCGCTCGGTTTGCGCGAGCTCGCTGACCGCGTCGAGCGCGGCCTTGTTGATCCAGTTCCCAGTGAGGTTCCGGACCGTCTTCGGGTCCCGCCGCATCGCGGTGAGGAGGGTTCCTACCGGCACCCCCAGGTCGACGTGGAAGCGGACGAGCAGGGCGATCTGTTCGCCGCTCATCGCTCCGACGGACGCCATCTCCTCCCCGTTGATCCCGAGCACATGCGCGAGCGCGGCGAGATGCCGCGGCGTGGGAGGTTGGGGCGTGTCGGTCTCGGCCGGCGCCTGCCCCGCGCCCGCACGCGCCTCGAGGAAGCGCTGCACCGTCTCGAAGAGCGGCCGCATGGTCGCGATCGCGCCTTCGAAGACCATCGTGCTGACCGCCCCGTCCAGGAAGCCGGTCTCCATGAGCACGATCAGCGTAGGCGAGCACGCCTCGACGCGCACCCGATCCCCAAGGAGGAGTACGAGTGCTCCGAGCGCGTCCCCGACGGTGCGGCGCACGGAGTGGGCGCCGCCGTTGCGGCCGTAGAGGTAGGTCACTTGTTCGACGCTCATCTGCAATCTCCTGGTGGGAAGGGGGGGGTGAAGGGGCCGGAAGAAGACACTTCAGTATACCAAAAATGCCGAGTCTTGTCAAGATATGGGCTAATATAAGCAAAAAAAGACCTGCGTTCGTGCAGGGAGACGGGACCGGCACCCGTTTTCAGCGCTTCGCCGTCCACTGGAGCGTGCAGGCATACAGGTCGGTCCCGCAGGCCTCGCCCGCATACGAGTGGGCGGCGATCGTCTCGAACGGGCGGCGGGTCATGGTGTCGATGCCCCGGCGCACGTCCATGTCGATCCAGGCCTCGAGGGCCTCGAGGCAGGTCTCGAGCCGGAGGCGGGATTCCCGTTCGTACAGGAGATGGATGTGCCGGGGGATGTCCAGCCCGTCCAGCCCGCTCGGTCCGCCTGATGCCAGCATATGCAAGCGCTTGAGGCGCCCGTGGTGGCGGACACGTGCCGTCTTGTCGTCGGTCTCCGGCATGACGCCGATCAGGCGCTGCTCCTTCCAGCACGCCCACACGAAAGAGATCAGGGCGAGCGCCGGCAGGGTCGGGGTGTCGGTGACGAAGATCGGGATCTCGCCCGCGGGAATGAGGCCTTGCGGATGTGCCCCACCGGAGCGGTCCGATGCGCCGAGCAGGTCGGTGACACGCTGGCCGAGGCCGCGCTGGTCCGAATGCTTCGCATCACGCACGCCCCAGGCGCTCTTCCGGGGGATCTGCCGGCACGCCGCCTCCATGACCAGCTCGCGGATGCCGACGAAGACCAGATGCCCGTTCCGGTCGGACGCTTGGAGCGCGGCGGGGATGGGGAGCGGCCAGGTTTCCTCGGGGTGGTGCTTGAGGTCGATGAAGATCGCGTTCTGCATGGGGAGTCCTTTCTTTCGCGGAACGAACGACGCCTGATGATCGTGCAAAGCCCACGTTCCGTCAAGGAGTGAGGCAAAGGATGACGAGGTCGTTTCCGTCCTGGTCGCTTCCTTCGGCGTAGAGTCCTTCCATCGGGGGTCTCCTGTTCCTGAAGGTTTCCGTGTTGATGAGGGAGGTCCTTCTCTGAATCCGCCTAGTGTTCAAGAGGGATTCGGAGAAAGAGCCCAGCGCCGTCCCGATTGGGAACGTCGCTGGGCGAGCGAAGGTACGTCTTAGGGGCGAGGAAACTTGAGCGGGTATTCCACCACCTTCATGCCCAGGACCTCCACCATCCGAACCGTCCGGGGGCTGGCCTCGGCCGCCGCGATGAGGGGGATCAGGTCCGCGTCCTTTGCTTCGTTGATCACGATGAAGGTAGGGCCGGGCGCGTCCCGGAGCATCTCCTCGACGGCAAGCCTGGGGCTGACGTAGATCAGGTTGCCCATGTGGATGCGGTGCTCGCCCCGGACGAGGTGGACGCTCGGGGGAATGCAGGCCTGCGCGCCCGCCAGGAAGGCGCTGAGCGCGTCGCGGAGCCCCTTCTGCTCGGCGACGAAAAGGTCGGTGAAGACGAACAGGTGAGCAGGCTTGAGCTGTGCCATGCAGCCCCCTTTTTTGTCTGGGTGTCGGATTCGGGACGCTTCAGTGCCCGGCGTCGACGAGGAAGTGCTCGTGCCGGCAGGCGCCGTCCGCGGTCTCGTTCGCGGCGCGGAAACGGTAGGTCCGCGACGACGCCGAGCCGCTGCGCATCCCGACCGTCACGCGGACCTCGCCGCGGAAGGGGCCGGGGCAGGTGTCGCGGTCGTAGACGCGGCCGTCGGGCTCGGGGGTCTGCACCTGCTGCGTGCCGTCGGTGACCATCACCTGGTCGCCGTCGCGCCAGCGGAGGCGCGCCACCTGCCCCGACTGGAACAGGCCGAGGAACGAGCAGCGCCGCGGGGATTCGCAGACGAAGACGACCCACGGCCTCGACCCCTCGGCCTGCAGGCGGAGCCATCCCTGCCGCCCGTAGGTGGCCTGCTCGTAGGCGGTGGGGTGGCTCGGCGTGTTCACGGCGGCGCAGCCGGTGGCGAGCGTAAGACCGAGGAGGCAGAACGAAAGGCGCATGATTGTTCTCCTGTGGGGGGTGGCGAATCGATCCGTGAGGAACCGGTTCCGCAGGCTACCAGAAAACGCCGTTCCTGTCAAGACGGGAGAGCCGATAAATACAAGGAAAAAACCTTTGTTAAGCGAAAAAATTGATACCCTAAACAAAAAACCCGTCAAAACGGGTCAGCTTCTCCGGGGGCGGGTAGGGACCGCCACCCTGAGCGCTTGTCCATCCGCGTTGCAGAGCCGCGCGGTGCGTCGGACCGTCCTTGGCCCGTTTGACGTGAACGACGTCTCTTCCCACCGCAGGCGGAGGCTCGCTCCGGGGGCAAGAAGCCTCCCGGCTTCGAAGACGTGCAGGGGGAGCCGCGTTCCCGCAACGTACGGATTCCAGCCCTCGATCACGCGCACGATGGCCGTCCGATCCACCAGCCCGCCGCCGCCCCACCAGAACGTGCTCCGTTCTGGAATGGCGAGGAGATGGCGTGCGGGAACGGTCTTCCAGAGCGCGTCTTCGGGCAGCGTGGTCGTGAGGAAGCGGCGCAGGGCGGGATGCCGGGCATACACCCGGCTCGTGATCTCCGTTGGCAGCCTCGGGAAGGCCGCCCGGATGGCGTCCGCCGTGGTGATCGCGAGGATCCTCGCGTCCCCATCCGCTCGTGGCCATTCGACCGCATACGCGTTGCGGCCGATGACGAGCAGGGCGCGCATGGGCTCGTTGGGACCCACGCCTTTTTGGAAAAAGAAGGGGATCCTCATGGCGCCTTCTCCTTGGGGATGAGGACGACGTATGGAGCTGGCCGTGCCGCCATGCCGAGGTTTCGGATCGCCACATCATATCCGAGCGGGCCCACGACCGGCGTCAGGGCGGCGAGGAACCGCGCGGGCGCCCCATCGGCCGCGAGAAAGCGAAACTGGTGCGCGTGCGGATAGGGGTAGTCGTCCTTGAGCAGGAACGGCGGCAGTCCGGGGAGTCCGCTCGCGCCGCTCACGACCCAGAATTCGCCATGCAGGAGGGCGACCACGGGGATCTCGTTCGGGCTCACCGCCTGTCCTACGCGGATGATCTCCGTGAGGTGGCGGGCCACGGCTTCGAAGCGATGACGTTGCTGTTCGAGGATGAGCCGCTCCTGGTCGGCATGGAAGGCGTTCAGCTGCTCTTGGAGGGGTCGGACCTGCTCACGATCGAGGAACTCTTGGACCGGCTCCGGCGCCGGGAATCGAAAGGCCGGAATGTCGCCATCCGCTATCTGCATCCGTCACCACCTTTCCGGAAGGCTGATCATACCGAAGATGGTGGAATGGTCAAGGGGAGGAGGGGTTTATAGGCTAATTTTTCCCTAATATAAAAGAAGAATCCGGACAGGCGTCCGGATGAGGCGAAAGGCTGGGGCGTGGTGGTAACCGTTCATCACGGTCATATGCGCGACGAGTTGGGTCGCACGCTCTTGGGGGGGGGCTACACGGCCCGCCAGAACACCGTCACCAGCCCGTTGGGGTCGCTCAGCCGCAGCTCGTGGAGGCGACGGCCGTCCCGTTCCGCCTCGATGATGGCGCCGGTGGCGCAGCCGAGGCGGGATGCATTGGCCCGCTGGATGGCCTCGAGGTCGGCGTCGCTGCCCACTTCGCAGCGGACCTCGCCGACCGTCACCCCGGGCGGGATGAAAGCGAAGAGGTACCGGTTCGGCGGGGCGAGCGTGACGCGGCGGAGGCCGGAAGGCTCCGTCACGGCGCCCTCCGGTAGCCGAAGTCGAGGCCCATCTCCGCGTGCTCCGCAAGCGTCTGCGGCGTGGTGGCGAGGGCGGAGAGGAGGGAGTGGATGTAGGCGGCGATCAAGTCGAACACGGTGCGTCTCCATTGGGTCGAGGGGAATTCCTCGCATCTGCGCTGAACCTAGGGAAGATCTAGATGCAGGTCAGGTGTGAGGCGCCCATCCGGCGGAACATTCGTTCCGGCGGATGGGCAGGCCGCGTCGCTTGTGGACGGGCTCAGTTCTTCGGAGGGATGCCCCATTGCAGCGCGACGTCCACGGGGCTCTTGCCCTGGGCCTTCGCGTCCAGGAGGGCGTCGAAGAGCCGGTCGAGGTCGTCGGACGTGGCGACGTGGCGGAACAGGTAGAGGCCGTCATCCCAGTCGATGCCGAGGTGGTTGGCGAGCGCCAGCGTCCCCGCGAACCCGATCTCGCAGTAGTACTTGCCGTTGGCCGCCATGGGCGGGATCGGGCGTTCGCGTAGGTTGAGCTTCTCCCCTTCGGGCTGCTTGCGCATCAGGACCTCGAAGAGGATGAACGCGACTGAACCGTGATGGAAGGCGAGCGCGTCGCGAACCAGGTTAGCGAGCTCGGCGAAGGCCTCGCCCGTGCCCGAGAGCGTGATCTCTCGCACGTCGAGGGATGCAGGCTCGGGGGCCCGGAAGACGATCTCGGCCGCGGTGAAGGCCTTCACCTCCGCGGAGCGGTCGAAGAGGCGGCGCACCAGGAGCAAGGCCTCGGTGAGGGGGATGGGGCTGGTGACGCGGCTCTCGTGGGTGATTTCGGTCTGACGGATCATTTGTGTTTCTCCCTCTTGGTTTTTTCTGCCTAGTCCAGGATCCCGTAGCCCTTGGCGACCTCGATGGGGTTGCCCGCGAGCGCTTCCTCGGTGAACGCCTTCAGGTCGCGCTGGGTGAGCTCGTCGAGGCGAGCGAACGCGTCCCGACCCTGGATCCCGAGGGTGAACAGGAGGGCGGCGGTACCCTTGCGCCCACAGACGTAGAACCCGGTTTCGCGGTCGGGCCGGGGACCGAACAGCAGGCCGGCCCTCTCCGTGTAGGGCTGGTTCCTTTCGACCATCTGCAGGCCGTAGGAGTTGTGTACTCGCCGCAGAAAGAACAGCGCGTTTCGCGCCAGGGCGATGAGCGGCGGCGCGAGACGGTCCCCGTCGGCGACCGTGATGGTCGTTCGGTCTTTGGCCTCTCCCGAACATCCCTCGGCGGTCAAGGCGATCCGCTTGGCGGAGATCAGGGTGATCGTCGCGTGCGCATCGATCAGGCTAGCCAGCGTCTCCAGCGCCTCGTTGAGGGTGGCGTCGGCGTCGGGCTTCGCGTTCCGACCCGTCGAAGTGATCTTCAGCATCGTCTTTCCTCCATTTGCGTTGTTTGAAGCCGTCACATCCTTCCCTGAAGCGTCCAGTTTCATCAGCGGTGAGTTTCCAGGCGCACAGGTCGGCGTGCGACCGGATCATGTCACTGGATGATTCGGGGAAGGAGCCGGGCGCGATGGGCGCGCCCGGCAAGGGGGATTGGCGAGCGGGCGAGAAGCGCAGGATTTCAGGCGTTCGCCTCCTGCGCCACGATCCGGAAGAAGTCCTCGCCATTTCGCGCCCGCGTGATGAGCGCCTTGAGCTCCGTACGTGAGAGCGGCTGCCCGAGAGGGGCGTGGATGGCCAGTTCGCCGTTCTTCATTTCTACGAGCTGTTGGAGCGGGATCCCCAGGTCCACTTGAACGTGAAGCAGCACCGTCAGCTGTTCCAGAGGGAGATCGCTCAGTTCGTAGGTGATGAAGCGAAGGTAGAAGTAGTCGCCGGGAGCATTCGGCAGCAGGCTTGCGCCCACCGCGCGCAGCACGCCGGAAACGGGCAGGTTTTTGAGGAGGTCGATCGGATGGAAGGTGCTGGGATGACGGGCGTAGTCCTCTCGGAAATCGCTGCCTTTATCGTACTTCTCCATCTGACGGCAGAAGTCCGCCAAGCGGATGACGGGCTCGATCTCACCTGCCTTCCCCGTGACCTCAAACCTCCAGACGCGTCCGTTGACGGTCCGGGAGACGACGACGCGCACCGGCTTGTTGCCGTTGGCTGCGACGGTCTGGGTTTCCTCGATGCGCGCCTGGGGGTGTTGCAGGTACCCCAGGACGAGGTGCCGGATCACGTCGCCAACCGTCACGTCGTGACCGAGGGGGAACGGGTTGCCGGTTTCATGGATCTGCATTCATGGGCTCCGAGCCAGGCTCGGCCTCCGTATGGGTGGAGAGGAGTGGAATGACCGATTGAGGAAGAATTTCCTCACAAGAGTCTTTTTCCTGAATGTTCGGGAAAAAGACTCTTGTGAGGCGCCCGCCACGACGCGCATGCGCGTCGTGGCGGGCTAGGGGGGGGCTAGGCCGCGAGGTCGGGCGTCTTGAACGCCTCGTACACCGTGCGCGGGTCTCGGCCCGCCTGAAGCTCCCACACCATCATCTCGAGGAGCGCGTAGCAGTCCGCCGTCGAGCGGAACATCCAGGTGTCCTGGTAGAGGATCTCCTCGATCTCCGTGAAGCCGAGGGTGTAGGCCAGCGCGGCGCGCCCGCTGTGCATCATGTACCTGAACCGGTTTGGGGAATCGGCGTGCGGCTGGGCCCGCAGCCGCTTCTCGTTCTCGGGGGTGCACAACCTCGCGATCGCCTTTTCGCCGTGCTGCAACCACACGGCGTGGCGCGCGACCTCGATGAGGAGGGCCATCTCCGAGGGCTGTCCGGAGAAGCCCAGCGAGCCGGGGCGCTCGTCGAAGATGCCTCCACCGGGTCGGCGGACCTCCACCTTCGTGGCGGTGACCCGCACCACCTCGGTCGCGGGCTGATCCAGCGCGGCCACGAGACGCATCAGCGCCCTCATCACCGGCCAGCTCGCCTGCTCTCCGTCCTTGAAGCGGATCTCGATCATGTCTACCTCCTTAGTCCCGAGGCTCCATCCCAAGTTCCGCATCAGCCCCATGCCGATGCGTCCTTGGAAGCGAGATCCTCGCATGAGATTTCTTCCCCAACGTTGGGGAAAACCGCTCATGTGAGGCGCCGCCACGGAAGACTGGAGTCGCTCCGCGGCGGACAGGCCCTGTCACGCGTCAGTGACGGGGCGGGGTGTTCAGGTCGGCACGCCCATGGTTCGCGCGATGCCGATCGGATCGCGATCGCGGACCATCATTTCCAGGAGTGCCTCCTGGTCCGGCAGGCTGTACGACTGGATCTTGTACAGTCCCCCGAAGCTCTCGATGCCCAGCTGGACCGCGAGGCCGAGCGTGCCCGGATGGCGCGCGAACCGAAACGGGACGGCGAGCGCGAGCTCGGGAAGGGGCCTTCCCATGAGGTTGAAGTGCTCCTCGACGGGTTGCCGCTTCATGTGGTGCTCCATCATCGAGGCGGCCATGGGCCGATCGAACACCATGCAGTCGCGTGCCGCCCAGATCATCCGCTCGAACGCGCTTCCGTCGCCCGACAGGATGAGGGACTTTGCGTTGGGGTAATAGGCTGCGAAGCCGACCACGTTGAGCGCGATCTGCTTCGATGTGATCATCTCGATCATGGCTTGGCGATTCGCCAGCCACATGAGCAGGAGGAGGGCTTCCTCGATGCTGACCCGCTTCATCGGGCGAGGATTCCGCCCGACTTCCGTGACGCTGACCATCGTTCGGTTCTTTCCAAGGCCAGAACCTACAACAACGCACCAACCGGCCCCATGCCGGTTCGTGGCGTTGCGGATCATGTCCTCACCTGAACCGTCCAGTCTCATCTAGAGTGACATCCAGGCCGCAAACGCCGGCGGCGTGCAACAGGATCATGTCACTGGACGATTCGGGTGAGGCGCCCGTCCCGACGCGATGGGGGTCGCGGGGGACGGGCAGGTTGTCAGCGTTTGGTGAGGTCGAGGAAGTAGATCGTCATCGGCTCCCGCTCGGTGCTCATGAGCGAGTCGTGGATGATGACCCGCAACCCCGTGAGGACGAACTCGGTCGTCTCCCTCTTCTGCTCGAGCTCCTTCGCCTCCTCGGGATCCGCCTTGTTCCCGCGCCAGTCGTGGACCTGTAACGAGAGATCTTGGAATTCCCCCTCGTTCTGGAACTGCTCGTAGCGAGCGATCTCCTCCGGGTCCGTGGATCCGGGGATCCGTCGATTGGTGTGCACCAGCTCGGCGGATGACAGCGCGCCCCTCAGTCGGTGGGCCCGCTTCTCGGCGAGAGCCTCCATGGCCTTGGTGCACGCGACGACCATCTCCACAACGCCCGTCGCACCGGCGCGCAGCACGGTCACCCCGTCCGGCTGCACGTTCACCACGTGCACGTGCGGGAGGGTGGCCGCCGCCATCAGCAGCGGGGCCTGCAGGGCGATCGCCCCTGCGTTGGCGATGAGGAAGACGTCGTCCCATTCGCCCATGGCGACGACCGCCTCCTCGAGGCTCAGAGCCGTGTAGCCCCACTGCGTGACCAGGTTCCGATCTTCCGCAGTCGCCACGACGACGCCGAGCAGGCCCTGGTCCGGATAGATCCCGGCCTCGTCGACCAACACCAGCCTTTCGTTGATGTCCGGGTCGAACGCCAGGATGACGAGCCCGCGAACGACGGCATTCTCCATGACGCACTTCCTTCAGAGGCCTACGCAACAAGCGTCCCGCCAACACCCATGTCGACAAGACGCTTGTTTTTGATCTGTTTCGTAGATCCTCACATGAACCGTTCATTCGTGAATGCTTCCAGGGCTGGTGCCTATCTGATGAAGTTTCGCTGAATGATGAACGATTCGTGTGAGGATCTCCTCGCATCCATCTTCGTCCTCCGTGCGTGGCTTCCAGGTCTGTGCCTTGTGTTGAAGCTCCGGTTCGTCTGAATGAAGAAGATGTATGCGAGGAGCCGATCCGCGGATCGGTCCCGGTGGTGGCGTCAACGTGCGAAGCGGCCGCCGCGTGGGCAGCCGTTCTTTTTCCTGACATGAACCGTTCATTCGTGACAAAGACTTCCAGGGCTGGTGCCTATAGAGTGAAGTTTGCGGAATGATGAACGATTCGTGTCAGGGCCCATCGTCGTGACGACGATGGGCCAGGGGGCGAGCGCTTCGGTGCGGACGGCGTTGGTGACGCCGATCGGCCGCAGGCGCTTCGTCCGGGTGGGTTTGTAGGCTACCCCTACTCCTTCGTACCGGGTATGAAGCGGACGAAGACTACGGTGTGGCGCTTTCACGGGCGCCACGCCCTGGGCGGATCAGGCCGTCTTGGGGAGGTAGGCGGTGAAGCCCCCGCCCGTCGGGAACGCGACGACGATCTGGCGCCCGTTGCGGCGCAGCTTGAGGATGTCCTCGGGGAAGGTCTCCCCGCGGTCGACCGCGGCGAGGAACGCCGCCATGTTCTCCTGCGCCGCGACCTTGTCCGCGGCGGCCTGCGCCTTGCGGGCGCGCTCGGCGGCGGCCTTGTCGGCCTCCGCCTTCTTCGCCGCGATCTCGCACTTGTGGCAGGCCCTCGCGGAGGCGAGGACCAGCGTGCCGCAGTGGCACCGCTTCGGCGCCGCCGTGGTGGTCGAGGCGACGGTGGCGGCGGTCTCGGTGCGGTTGGTCTTCATGGTGTTCTCTCCGTGCACGCGCCCTAGGTCCTGCGGAATTGCAGGGGATCAAGGGCGCGCCATCAAACCAGGCATGCTTGTGCCTCTTCTGATGGATCGGACGGAGAGGACCGACGGTAAAACGAGCGGGGGACGAACGGGGACGCGTTGTTCCAAGAGAAAGGAATCAAGTCTTTTGCAACACTTGAGGGACCTTCGCTTTGAATCGGCTCCGTGTACCTTTCACCAACCTTGTACATGTAGTATAGCATTTTGTGGACGGGCTGTCAAGATGGTCGGCAAATTTTGACGAACATTGACGATCTTAGTGAAAAGATGGTCTTGATATTTCTGCCTCGCACGGGGCCTGTAGCTCTTTGGAATACAGGTTCCATGTGAGGCCCCGTCATCGTGTGTCGATGACGGGCTCAGGGGCCGGCCGGAGTGTCGGCCGCCTGCTTGCTTCGCGCCAGCGGGGCTCAGCTAGTAGGCCTCACCGCTGAACGTCTGCAGCTCTTTCATCCATCTCTTGACGGTGATTCCCACCCCGAGCGACGTCGGGTGAGAAGTTCCGACCTCGAACATCCAGTCCCGCCCTTCTCGGCGAAACTGGACCGCTCCCTCCTGGTTGAGGATGAAGCGGTTCCACCGCTCGTCGACCCACCCCCAGGCCTCGAGGACGATGCTCCCGCTGGGGAGGATCTGCCCGTCGTAGCGGGTGTCGATCTCGCCGTCCGGCTGGCGGAAGACGACGAAGCCGTCGTCGCCGTGCCTGGTTTCGACGGAGTGCACGGGCCCGATCAGCCCGAGCTGGTTGAGGCCCTCGATGGCCGCCGCCGCGATCGGCGCGGCCAAATCATTCGAGGGCTGGGCCTCCCATCCCTTCTCGGGGGAGTGGGAGAAGCTCGCACCGCCGTAGCGGTGGAGCCGCAGGCGGTTCCACCGCCCGTCGCTCCAGACCCAGGCCTCGAGCACGCTGCTCCCGGTGGGGAGCGTCTCGCCTACGGCGGCGGTCGCAACGACGTCTTCGTCGCGCTCCCGGCGGTCGTAGACGACGAAGGCGGTGTCCGCGCCTCGGCTCGTCATGTCGATGGTCGCAGCGACAGTGGCGGTGCGGTTGGTCTTCATGGTGTTCTCTCCGTGCACGCGCCCTAGGTCCTGCGGAATTGCAGGGGATCAAGGGCGCGCCATCAAACCAGGCATGCTTGTGCCTCTTCTGATGGATCGGACGGAGAGGACCGACGGTAAAACGAGCGGGGGACGAACGGGGACGCGTTGTTCCAAGAGAAAGGAATCAAGTCTTTTGCAACACTTGAGGGACCTTCGCTTTGAATCGGCGGTACCGTCTTTTTTAGCGCCTTTGCCAATATAGAATAGCATTTTTTGGCGAGTTTGTCAAGAAAAGTGCGCAATTTTGGCTTAGATACGGCTAAATTTAAAAAAAAGCTGTTCTTAACAGAAAACCGCCCTTTCGGACGACTTGTTTTTCTAGTCGAACCAGCTCCCTCCTAGGCCGTATTCGCTCGTCCAATCCCCACATTGATCGCTTCGGCGAACGCCACCACCTCCGGGTCGCGCTTCCCCCAGCCCATGGGCAGGTAGACTCGTCGAGAGGGCTTTTCGGGATCCGCGGGCAACAGCCTGAAGGCGATGCCCTCCAACCAAGGGGCGCTCGGATTGGGAATTCCAATGATCTCTACACGCGTAACTTGGTTCAGGGGGATGCTCCGGACTCGCCATTCGCCAAGCCAGGGGACACGCACTTCGAGCGCGACGTCCGTCAGCACGACGCGTCGTTGGAAAATATTCCAGGCGACAGCGAGCAGGGCGAGGCTGGAGAACGCGATGGGGAGCACAAACGCGAGCCGTTCCGCGGAAGAGGTGATCCCCGCTTGAGGGAGGAAGGTTCCGTGCAGGGCAAAGAGGGCGCCCAGATCCACGGTCAGGACCCCGAACAAAACCCACGGTAGCCACCATATCGGTTTTGGGAGGAGAGCGCGTTCCATGCGAGCAGGATACGCCTCGTGCACCCCATTGCCCAGAGCAATTAATCACTCGAGAGTGCGATTTATTGTGTTCTCCGAAAAAGAAAAGAGGGGAGCCCACACCTGCGGTGCGGTCTCCCCAGGGCCTTCTCCTCGGCCGGCTCAGGGGCGGCCTTTCTTCTTGTTGGCGTAAAACGCCGTTCTCGCCTCTTAAACGTCCCGACAGGGTCAGGCCGTCAGTTGAGGCGAGGGGCGCACGCAGGACGCGTGGCCCCTCGGTCAGGCGGGCGGTGGCAAGGCCGGCCCTGGGTGGTGGGGGATCCCTGCTTGTCTAGGGAGGAACACTAGCGAAGCAGCGATTCGTAGAAGGCGAGCCGCTCGATGTGCCAAGCGAGTTCGTTGGCCCGCTTGAACTCCTCCATCGCTTGCCGCTCCGCGATCGGTTCGTTGAGCGGACGGGAGCAGTGCGCGACCTGCTGCTGCTCGTAGGTGATGAGGCCCGCGAGGATCTCCTCGCGGGGCATCTCTGCGCCCGCTGAGAAGACCCGCACTCGGATCCGGCGCGACTCCGCGCGTTCGAGGATCTGAAGGAGGCGGAACTCGGATCCGTCCTCCCCGAAATCCGCGCGGATTCGGTATCCGCCCGCCTCCGGGCGATCCACGCTGATGCGCGTTTGACTGGTGGGGGTGACGACCGTGCCGACTCGGTCTGCCCCCTCGAATTTCGCCGCCGGCCAGGGGCTTTCGCCCATAGCCTCGTCGAGGATCTCGTTGAGGCGGGCGCCGCGCGCCTGCTCCCCTTCGCGATCCTCTTGATCCGTGAAGTCGATGAAGAGGAAGACGAAGTCGTCTTCATCGATCGGCAAGGAAGCGAACGGCCCGCAGACCGTTTTGAGAGCTGCCGCCGCCTCGTGGATCGTGGCGGCAAAGATTTCGATTTTTTCTGCTCGCATTGTGCTTCATCGCGTCTTATCGACGCGATCTCCTTTTGGCTGAGGAGAAATTTCCCCACCGCTTCCTCCGAATGACTCAGATGAAAAAGGTGGGGGACGGAGGCGTACGATAAACGCCTCCGTCAGTCGAGATGGCTGCTCTACGGGCGTCGCCTAGTTTTGCCTACGATGCACGTCGCAAGCTCCGCCGGCGCCGCCGCTCCGCCCGCGATCCCCTCCAGGACGGTCCTCAGGAGGTTTGCCCACGTGGATTCAGCGAGCTCAGGTTCGCCGAGGGCATCCAGCGCCTGCACTCGCGCGGCTTCGAGCGAGACCACCTCGGGGGTGAGGTCGCGCGGGTCCGGTGGGAGATGTCGGCTGGTCACCGCCTTCTCGTACTCGGAATCTCCCCGTCGCGAGGCGATCCGGTGCGCGGCTCGCTCTGCCCAGGTAGCAGCGCGAGTCTCCCCCCGCTCGCGGTCCCAGACCGCGATTAGGGGATGCATGAAGCCCGCCTTGCGGCAGTCCTCACACCCCCCGCATGCGTCGTACGCGACCGGGTCGCGTCCGCTCCCTCCGCCGAGGGCGACGGCGTTGGCCTGCGAGGGGCAGGTCTCGATCTCGATCGCTACTGGGCGGAGAACGATGACCTCTGCCTGGGCATAATCGGAAGGGATCGTTCCAATCCCCTTCATTTCCACGGACCCATCCGGATGCGCGGTGCATCGGACGAGGTCCATTCCGCGTGTTTTGAAATAGGCATACTCAGCCATATCTCTCCTGTTGTGAGCGTGATTGCCTCTCAGGCCTCCCGACAAGGTCAGGCGGTCAGTTGAGGCGAGGGGCGCACGCAGGACGCGTGGCCCCTCGGTCAGGCGGGTGGCGGCAAGGCCGGCCCGGTGGGGGATCCCTGCTTGCCCAGGGATTAGAAGACGCTTCGCTCGAGAAAACGGATTTCCCTGTCCGGCTCGATGGCGTCGATGCTGAGAGCCTCCCCCCAGCTATCCTCGAACTCAGGGACGAAGACCCGGTATCGGGGCTCCTTGTCGTAGTCGGACGTTCGGAAGATCCATCCGGCAAGCTCTCTCCCCTCCGCGTCGATCCAGGTTACGGCCGCCCTTTGGCCGTAACGAGTCTTTTCGAATGCTGTGAAGCGGTTAAGCCTCATTGGCACGCGGACGCGTGCGTACCCCTTCGCGGGCTGCCTGTAGTTGAGGACCAGCGCCGCTAGGAGCGGCGCACGCCGGATGTCTCCGAGTGCCCACTTCCATCTGCTGAGATCGTTCTCGATCTCATGGTCGCCCACAGCCTCGAAGGCCGCCTGCTCGCGCACGATCTTTGCCATCGTCGACCGTACGACGGCGTAGAACTTTTTGCGATCTCGATCCGCGACGAACTGTGCGCTCGCGACGGCGAGCTCTTCCTCGAGATTCTCCTTGCGGCCCATGATTTCGAGGCGCTGCTCCATGCTCGTGCCCGTGATCATCATGTTTTCCCTTTTTCCTTCCCCTTGGGGGAGTAGTTGTCCATGCCGCGCCATCCGTATCGATATCTTATCGATTCTTGGATCGCGCCCCGCCAAATGCAGCGACGGCCTCGTACGCTCCCTGCATTTGGCGGTGCCTTGTCGAAGACCGTCCGCACTCGCTTGCCGTCCTTCGTGCTTCCAGTATGCCAAATTTTTCATGTTTTGTCAATAACTATAGTACGAAATATGAGTATTCATTTAAATAAAGAGAAAAAAATAACCATAAACTGTCAAAATATTATTGACAATTAGGAATACGCGTGCTATCATATAGGTATGACCTCCGATCTCCGTTTCCCGTTGCTCTTATCTCTCGGATTCTCCGAGAGCGAAATGCGCGTCTATGAAGCGGTTTTGGATCTTGGCCTAGCCAAGCCGCGCGAATTGGTCGAGCGAACCGGTCTGGGACGGCCAAACGTCTACCATCTTTTAGAAGTCCTCGAACAAAAGCGCTTGGTTATGCGCGTTGAGGGGAAGCAAGTCCGCTATCAGGCCCTCGACCCCGCCAACCTCCGCGCGCTCATTGAGCGCCGCCGCGATGAGGTGGAGCGGACCTCCCATAATTTGGAAATCTTGCTGCCGCAGCTGACCCGCGACTACACGCTCGCATCCGGTCGCCCGATCGTGCGGGTGTTCGAGGGCGTGGACGGGTTGCATCGCGCGATCGACGGCCTCATGGAGACCCAAGCCGAGATCCTGACCTACATCGACACGTCCGCCGTCGCGGGTCGGTTGGTTGAAGTGGATGCGTATTTCGAGAAGCAACGCAAAAAAACGGGCCTGCACAACCGCCTGCTCGTTTCCGATGACGACCGCTCCAAGGAAGCCTTTGCGGATCCTGCGCCTGACTCGGAGGTTCGCTTTCTGCATGGATTTCCGCATGCCTTCGGGGCCGCCTTCCACGTCCATGGCGATCGCATCACCTATTTCGCGTCGCGGAACGGCAACGAGATCGCGGTCTCGATTCAGGAGCCGGCCATCGTCTCGATGCATCGTCAGCAGTTCGAGTTTTTGTGGCAAAAAGCGCGTCCACGCGCAACCGATGCCGACAAGGCGGCTTAGCGCTCAGAAGAGGATTCAAAGACAAGATAGCTGACGCCGCGTTGTTCCGGGTCGGTGGCATAGCGCGTGAGGCGAGCGTCTGGGGTCATTCGCCAGACCTGTTCGCATATTTCAGCGATGTCGATGCGCGACGTACCCGTTTTCTCGACGCGCATCGCACGGATGCCCGATGGGGAAGCCTCGTCTGCCCACCGGCGAATCGTTGCGAGTGAAGCGGATGCGGCCATGGGGCGAACCATCCGGTCATCCTGTTGTCGGAAAAGGTGTAGCCAGTGCCTAGGCGTGCCTTCAACCATCTCAAATTCCATCCCCGTTCCGACAAAGCCGAAGCGCTCAATGTACAGGGCGGCGACGGGCGCGTCTGCGGAAACTTCCGCGCGCACGTCGTGTCCGCGGGCCGCTTGCGCAAGCGCCTCGTGCGCGAGCGCCTCACCGATGCCCGAGCCGCGGATCGCTTCGGCGACGCAAAAGAAGTTCGCATGTCGGGCGCCGCGCTCGTCTGGATCTTCAAAGCGGATGAATCCCACGAGGCGATCCTGGTGTTTTAGGAGGAAGAAATCGTATCGGTCCGCCTCAGGAAAAAGAGGTTCAGAGGTCTTCGCGAAGCCCTGCTCGCGCAAGAGGGCCTGCATTCGTTGCCGTTCCGTCGGGGAAAGGTCCGGTTGCCTTCGGAGCTCGCAACACACGTCACGGAACGCTTCGAGCGGGGCCGTTGCCCCTCGACGCGAGGCGGCCTTGAACAGGCTCGCCAGCAGCTGGGTATCGTTCGAGACGCGTTCTAACGCGTCGATCGCCATTTCCGCATCGATGGACCCTTGCTTGAGACGCGTGCCGTAGGATGAGAGGAGGGTGGTCGCCCGCTCAAGGAGGGCATGGTGGATGCGTTCGGCCGATGATTGCCGCACGCGAGGATCCTTGATGGTTAACGCCAATGCGTCTGCCGAGCGGTCGAGATGGTCAACCAAGCCGCAAAAGCGGGCACAGAGGGCGTGGGTCGCGTCTTCGGGGGCGCGCTCTGCCAGGTCAAGGATGAGGCCGCCCAACGCGCGCTGCCGTTCGCAGGCCAAGAACGTCCGACCGACCAGCGGACCGTGCGCATGGAGAAGGCGAAACGCGCGCTCACAGGTCTCAGGCGTCGAGCGGGCGAGGAAATCGGTGAGCGCCATCTGTTCGCGGAGAGAAAGAACGGTGATGGGAAAGCCGAGCCGCTCTTCGAGGAAGGCGCGCACGTCGGGATGGTGGATGAGCTGCAGGAGCGCGTGCCCTTCTTCGGGGTCTTCGGGGCGCAAACGCTCCGCGATGGCGCGTACCGGCTCCCAGGCGGCGGACGTGATGAGCCCATCCAACAGCCCGGTCGTCGGATCAATCGCGGCCACGGCACCGCGGGCCGCATTGGTGGGGAGGTCGTTTGCGATGAGCGGAGGGAGGGGAGGATGGTTTTTGCCGGCAGAGGGGCTGATGTCGGCCGTCCGCCGAGGCGCCTTGAGGTGCCTGGCCTCTGCCTCGGCCACGAGGGCGAGAAGCGGGTTCGTGTCTGGATCCGTGCGCAGAAGATCGAGCGCCTCACGTACGCCGTCGTAGAACGCCTGTGTCCCTTCGTATGATTCGCCGTGGAGGGCTTGGCGCGCCAGGGAGACGAGCGTCATCAGACGACGGGAGGCGATCCCTGGGCGGTCGGCTTCGCGGATGCGCTCGAGACACGCGTCTGCCGGATGCGTAAGCGTTGTTAGTTCATAGACGAGGGTGCTTCCGATGGGGAACGCGAGGTCCTGCCGTGTGAGCGGGCGCGAGCGGAGCTCTTCATGGGCGGTGAGCTGCTCGTCTGGAGAGAGGTCCTGGAAGGGGGTTTTGCTGGTGCTGAAGAGCGTTTGGTGGATGTATTCGATCCACCGTTCGGCGCGCACGGCAAAATCAGGATCAAGCCCGCGATCGGCGACCGTGAGCAGGGACGCGGTGAGGTCACGGGCCCAATCCGAAGCCGTACCTCCAAATCGCTCGTGATACGCCTGCCGCCAAGGGTGAGGGGCGAAGGGGTGATACGACTCAAAATGGCGCGCATAGCGCTCCAGGGGGGTTCCATCGATCTCGATCGAGGCAAACGCATCACGAAAAAAAGCTTGTTTCGCGCGCTGGGCGTGGTCCGACGGCTCGTGCGCGGCGCTTGCCTCGGCAATGGGTCTCGGTTCCATATGTCCCAGTATACCAAGCGTCCCGTCGTCTCGCCTTGCCCTCCGCCCGGCCTCCCGCTACACTCCTTTTCGTTATGAACATTTTCTGGCATGGCTTTTCCTGCGTCCGCATCGAGACCGAAACCCGCATCGGCCCGGTTTCGCTGGTCACGGACCCGTTTGACGCCGAGACGGGCGTCCGTTTCCCCAAGAACCTCACGCCCGACATCGTCGTGCTCTCGCACCAGGACAAGAAGCGGTTCTCGATGGAATTTGAGAACAAGCCATTCCTCGTCAATGATCCCGGCGAATACGAGGTCAAGGGCGTCTTCGTGTTCGGCGTGCCGGTCGAGAACCCGGACCGCCAGCATCCGCATGGCGTCATGTACCGCTTCAAGATCGAGGGGATGACCGTCGGTTTCCTCGGCGGCCTCGACCGCGTCCCGAGCGACAAGGAGATCGCCCTCCTCGAGAACATCGATATTTTATTGCTCCCGGTCGGCGGCAACGGCCTCCTCACGCCCCAACAGGCCATGGAGACCATCACCCGCATCGAACCGCGCCTCGTCATCCCCCTCGGGCACTACATTGAGGGCATGAAGAGCGAGACCGGCCACGTTGACGCCTTCTGCCAGGCGATGGGCGCCTGCAAGCGCCAGGACGTGTCGAAGCTGAAAATCCAGAAGAAGGACCTGCCAGCGGATGAGACGGTGATTACCGTGATCGAAAAGTCCTAAGCCCCTTTCTAGGCGCGCACCCCGCGCCTGTATGGATATGTCATTTTTCAAAGAATTCCGAGAGTTCGCGGTCCGCGGCAATATCGTTGACCTCGCGGTCGGCGTGATCATCGGAGGCGCCTTCGGCAAGATCGTGACCTCCCTCGTGAACGACCTCATCATGCCGCCGATCGGCTACGTCCTCAAAGGGATCAACTTTCGTGACCTGGCGCTTGTCCTTGCGCGTGATGCGGAGGGGAAACCGGCCGCCGCCATCGCCTATGGGGCGTTTTTGCAGAACGCGCTCGAGTTTTTGATCATCGCCTTCGCGGTGTTCCTGCTCGTGAAGGGCATCAACCGGTTGCGTCGAAAGAAGGAAGAGGAGGCGCCGGTGGCCCCGGTGGGACCATCGGAAGAGGTCTTGTTGTTGCGGGAGATCCGGGATGGGTTGGTAAAATGAGCATGCGTCGTAGCAATGAAAAAACAGACCACAGATGGTCTGATTTTTTATTCGCGTTACCGAAAAAGGCCTTCGTCTTTTTATCGCGCCTCTGCTACACTGATCCCCGTATGCGCACCTCGAAACCTCGCCGCGCCACCACCGACGCCCGTCACGCCCCGCCCCGCCGCCCCGCGAAGCGGATTTCGGCCGTGAAGCACGTCAAGACCGCGGATATGACCTCCGAACCCGCGCCGGCGCTCGAGGACGTCGCCTTTTTCCAGCAGGGGATCCTGTCGCACGCCCAAAAGCGCGAGCTGATCCTCGCCCACGCAAAGGCCCGCCAAGCGCGGAATGTCCCAAACTCCTGGTTTTACCTTATGGGGGTCGCCGCTTCGTGCCTTGTCGTCATCGGTGGCTGGTGGCTCACGGTCGGCTCCTGGGTCCGCACGCAGTTGACCGTCGTCGCCCGTCCGTCGATCCAAGAAGATATCCGCCGCGAGATGGATCGCCTGGAAGCGAAATATCCCTTTCCAAAGCCAAATTTTGCTGATGCGAAAGCCGCGTTGACGCAGGGGGCATCGGCGGTGGGGGAGATGACGGCCACGACGACCGTCGAATAAGGCGCCCGCATCTTTCGCGCGGATGGACCTGCACACGCCCTCGAAGCCGTTGGCGCCTCCAGCGACTACGCGCCTGAAGGGCAAGAGCATCATCCCCATCAGCGCCGCGTCGGTCGCCTGGAATTGTGAGGGGGGTCTTTTCCTTCTAGCCGTTCGCCAAAGCGTTAAAGAAGCCCGCCCCGGGGACCGGCCCTCCCGGCGGGAAAGGGCGGGCCGTGGGGCGCCAGCCCCACATCCCCTGGCCGAGCAGGCCAGAGTATTGACTTTCCTTCTTCACGAAGAAGGACCCCCCCGGTAGGATGGTCCTCGTTATGCCCGACCTAGAGAACCAAAACGCCCTCTCGGGACGTTTAGAGCCCCGTGCGCTCGTCGACGAGATCCAGACCTCGTTTTTGGACTACGCCATGTCCGTCATCGTCGACCGCGCCCTCCCGGACGCCCGCGATGGCCTGAAGCCCGTCCACCGTCGTATTTTATACACGATGTTCAAGATGGGCCTGCGCGCGAATAGCGGCTACAAAAAGAGCGCCCGCATCGTCGGTGACGTCATGGGTAAGTACCACCCCCACGGCGACTCCGCGATCTACGAGTCCATGGTCCGCATGGCCCAGGATTTCAGCATGCGCTACATGCTCGTCAAAGGGCAGGGGAACTTCGGCTCCATCGACGGCGATAGTGCGGCCGCCATGCGGTACACGGAAGCCAAGCTCACCGGCGTCGCCGAACAGCTCCTCCTCGACATCGAGCGCGACACCGTCGATTTCCGTCCCAACTACGACGGCTCCGAGCACGAGCCGCGCGTCCTGCCGTCCAAGCTGCCGAACCTGCTCCTCAACGGCACCCTCGGCATCGCCGTCGGCATGGCGACGAACATCCCCACGCACAACCTCACCGAGGTCTGCAACGGCATCATCGCCCTCATCGAAAACCCCGACATCAGCATCGATGAACTGGTTGAACACATCCCGGGTCCGGACTTTCCGACCGCCGGCATCATCTACGACAAGGCCGCCATCAAGCAGGCCTACGCCACCGGCAAGGGCGGCATCGTCATGCGCGCCAAGACCGAGATCATCGAAGAAAAGGCGGGCGCGTTCCAGATCATCGTCTCCGAACTGCCGTACCAGGTGAATAAGGCCGTCCTCATCGAGAAGATCGCCGAACTGGTCACCGACAAGAAAATCGAAGGCATCCGCGACCTCCGTGACGAGTCCAACAAGGAAGGCATCCGCATCGTCATCGAGCTCAAGAAGGATTCGTACCCGAAAAAGGTCCTCAACCAGCTCTTCAAGCTCACGCAGCTGCAGGAGACGTTCCACTGCAACATGCTTTGCTTGGTGGAAAACGGCATCCAGCCGCGCGTCCTCACCCTCAAGAGCCTCCTCGAGGAATATCTCGGCCACCGCCGCGAAGTCGTCCGTCGGCGCACCCAGTACGACCTCGACCGTGCCGAGGAACGCATGCATATCTTGGAAGGCCTGATGATCGCGCTGCTCCACATCGACGACGTCATCGCCACCATCAAGAAATCCAAGGACCGCGACGAGGCCAAGACGAACTTGATGAGCAAGTTCAAGCTGAGCGAGCGCCAGACCCTCGCCATCCTCGAGATGCGTCTCCAGCAGCTCGCCAACCTCGAGCGCCTCAAGATCGAGCAGGAGAACGACGAGAAGCGCAAGCTCATCGAGGAGCTCAAGTCCATCCTCGCGTCCACCAAGAAGATGCTCGGCATCATCAAGGACGAGATCATCGAGATGCGCGAACAATATGGCGACGACCGCCGTACCGAGATCGTCCCGCATCCGGTCGGGGAATTCTCCGTCGAGGACCTGATCCCGCAAGAGGACACGATCGTGATGCTCACCGAAGACGGCTATATCAAGCGTCTCCCGCCTGATACCTTCAAGGCCCAGGCCCGCGGCGGCAAGGGCGTGGTCGGCCTGCAGACGAAGGAGGAGGACATCGTGAGCCAGATGCTCACCACGAACACGCACGCCGAGATCATGTTCTTCACCAGCCGTGGCCGCGTATTCCGCCTCAAGGCCTACGAGCTCCCGCAAGGCAGCCGTACCTCCAAGGGCCAGGCGATCGTGAACTTCCTCCAGCTCTCTCCCGGCGAAAAAGTCACGGTCACCCTCCCGCTCGACGACATGGACGGGGCCAAGCATCTCGTCATGGTCACCGGCCGTGGCACCATCAAGAAATGCTCCCTCGACCAGTTCGACAACGTGCGTCGCAACGGCATCATCGCCATCAACTTGGACGATGGGGACGAGCTCATCTGGGTGAAGCCCTCTTCCGGAAAAGATGACATCTCGCTCGTGACCCGCAAGGGCCAGTCGATCCGCTTCAGCGAGGACGACGTGCGTCCCATGGGCCGCAACGCCGCCGGTGTCCGCGGCATCAAGCTCGGCCAGAACGACGAGGTGATCGGCATGGACGTGATCGACGTCGGCCTCGCCGACAAGGGGCTCCTCCAGCTCTTCGTGATCACGGAAAACGGCATGGGCAAGCGCACCAGCCTTCAGGAATACAAGACCCAGGGCCGTGGCGGCTCGGGCATCCATACCGCCAAGGTGAACGACAAGACGGGCGGCGTCGTCGGTGCGTACATCTCCAGCACCGATGACGAGCGTGACCTCGTGATGATCTCCAAGAATGGCGTGGTCGTGCGGACCCCGTTCAAGATGGTCCCGTCGCTCGGGCGCGATACGCAGGGCGTACGCCTGATGCGCTTCAAGGAGGCGGGGGACCGGGTGAGTTCGGTGACGTTCGTTTAAACGGAAAGCCGCTTTAAAGCGGTTTTTTGGCTCCCTAAAGGACGTATCGCCGATTGACGGGAATGCCAATCTTTGTTAGGTTCCCCAGGCCCTTTCTCATCGAAAGGTCACAGGAAATGAGGAGATCATGCCGAAAAAAAAGAAAAGTTGGAAAGACTGGTTCAAGGGCCGTACGCACGCCTTCTGGGTCGTGATGGGGCTCGTGATCGGGGCCCTGGTGGTCCCCACCATCGCCGTGGCCATTCTGTACCGGCATGGGGTGGTCCATTTCGTGCCGACGCCTACCGACCTCACCGCGGCCCAGTTCATCCGTGCCGTCGACCGTGGCGAGGTCGAGGAGGTCAAGATCACCCCCGATCGAGAGGGGATCCAGTGCCGGTATGACATTCGTTTCCGGGATGGCCGGACGTTTCTCGCGCGTGGGATGTACCAGTCCTGCGGTGACCTGAGCGACCAGCTGGCAAAGGACACGCGCTTGCGGGCCGTGTTCCTCCCCAGCGAGTCGTCGGCATCCGTGGACGGTACGGAAAGCGCCACCAAGCTCATCGCGTCCCTCATCGAATGGGGCTTCATTCTAGGCATGCTGTATCTGATCCTGGGGAGGATCTTTTCGGGCCTGCCGGGCCCCAGCAAGGGAGAGGACGAGAAGGAAGCCGAGAAACCGCAGCCCTTCGTCCCGAGCACGGAGGCCCGCGTCACCTTCGCGGACGTCGGTGGCATCGACGAGGCTCGCGAAGATCTCGAGGAGCTCGTCCGCCACCTGAAGGATCCTGTGCGCCTGCTCAAGCTCGGCGGGCGTCCCCTACGCGGCTGCCTGCTCGTCGGCCCGCCGGGGACGGGCAAGACGTTCCTCGCACGAGCCGTCGCGGGGGAGGCGGGCGTCCCGTTTTTCTCGATCGCGGGCTCCTCCCTCTCGCGCAGCCTCGTCGGGCAGAGCGCTGGAGCGATCCGCAGCCTCTTCGAGGCGGCACGGGCCGTCGCTCCCGCCATCATCTTCATCGATGAGATCGACGCGATCGGCCGCAGCCGCACCAAAAGGGATCCGCCGAACTGGGACCTTCCGGGCCTCAACCAGCTCCTCGTCGAGATGGATGGGATCGGCGGGGGCGAAGGGGTGGTCGTCATCGCGGCCACGAACCATCCGGAGCTCCTCGATGCCGCCCTGACCCGGCCCGGCCGTTTCGATCGCAAGATCTCTCTCCCGCTTGCCGATGCGAAGGGTCGGCAGGCGATCCTCGCCGCGACGGTGCGTTCACGCAAGATCGCCCTCGCCGCGTCCATCTCCCTCGAAGGCCTGGCGCGTTCGACCCCGGGCTTCTCCGGGGCTGATCTCGCCAACCTGCTCAACGAGGCGGTCCTGAGTGCCGTCCGTGCCGACCGGACCGAAGTGACGGAGCAAGATCTCGACCTGGCCCGCGACCGCGTCCTCATGGGATCGGCGACGGCCCGCGTCCTGACGGCCCGCGAGCTGCGTGTCGTTGCGGTGCATGAGGCGGGCCATGCGATCGTCGCCTATCACCTGCCGAACACCGAACCGATCCACAAGATCACGATCGTCAATCGGGGCGAGGCGCTCGGCATGGTCACGCAGGTCCCGGAGGAGGACCGCTACCTGTCCACCCGGGTCGAGCTCATCGCCTCGATCGCCGTGATGCTGGGCGGTCGCCTGGCCGAAGAGCGGGCGTCCGCGGACTCCCACGTCACCACGGGGGCCTCCGGAGACTTCCGGCAGGCCACGGACCTGGCCGTTCGGATGGTCAGGGAATGGGGGATGGCCCGCAATGGCCAAGGCGCCTGGTCTCGCTACCGTACGTACACCGTGGACGACGACCTCTCCGGCTCCTTGCAGGAGCAGGTCGAAACCGAGGTTGCCGCCATCATCGAGGAGGCCCGGCAGCTCGCGTCCGAGACCCTCAAGACGCATGATGGGCGCCACGCGCTCCTCGTCGCCGCCCTGCTCGAGCGCGAGACGCTCACGCGCGAAGACCTTGACAGGCTCTTCGCCGAATCGGTCGAAACGTCGCCGGCCCCGACCGAGGCGTAGCCGAACCGCCCCTGCCCCGATCCTGAATCGGGGCTTTTTCTTGCATAAAAATCGTTCTCCAGTGCGCCTGGATTGACAAGAGCGGCAAAATCCGCTATCATTTCCCATCACCCGAATCGTTCCCTAACTCCATGAAAGGAGGGGCGTATGCCCCTGTTCCGCACGCTGCTCACCATCGCGCTTCTCGCTCTCGCTGTCCCGGCCTCGGCCCAGTCGGCCGAAGACCTCGGCCACCTGAGCCCGCCCATCCCGGAGACCCCGCGCGCGCTCACCCCCAACGAGCGCCTGTGCGACGCGATCGACCGCTACGTCAGGACGCATCCCGACGCCCGGGTCGCGGTCCGCCTTCCCGAGCGCACCGAGGCGCTCAACGTGCAGGACCGGATCCACCTCGAGGTCCTGCGCTACCACGCGGCGGCGACCTACCTCGCCTCCATGCGCGCCAGCGGCAGGAGCCTCCAGCCGGCCCAGGCCCGCGCCTGGGCCACGGCCAGCAGGGCGACCATGCTGATGGACCTGCTGCGGCGCGCCTACCGGCTCAGGTCGACCGAGCTGCTCAACATCGAATGGACCCTGTCGTACCCGGCGACGGTCTGGTGCCAGGCGGTCCGTGCCGGCCGCGAGCCCAACCCTCGGCAAGCCCATCCGGGTTCGCTCGTGAGCCGCTTCTGCGAGTACGATTCGTTCGAGCTGGGAGGGCATGGGCTCGCCATCTGTCGGACGCCTCGGGGCTTCGGGTTCGGTGAGGGTCCGCGGTCGCCCACCGTGTACGACCTCCGAACCGGGGCCGTCCTTCCGCTCCTGCCCCCTGGTACGACGGTGTTCGGTACGCTGGGATCTGGCGCTGGTCGGCCGGCTTCCCGTGGGCTCGCCGCTCGCCGCGACGTCGCCACGGGTGTCGCGGTCGCGATGCCGGGGGCCCTGCCGGTCGTCGGCACATGGTACGATGCGGAACTTGTGAACCGCATCTCGAACCCCATCGTCGATCCCTCGATGCGCCTCGGAGGCCGCTTGCCGGCCGACCTGAGCGCGCTTCCCGTCGTCGGCGAGCCCCTCGTCACTACGCCCTGAGCCTCGCTCGTGGCGTCTTTTTTTGTCGTGCGGACGTTTTTCCGCTATCGTCAGGGCATATGATCGGTTCCCTCCGCGGCACGGTCCTGGAACGCGGGACACAACACGTCCTCCTTGAGGTCCAAGGGATCGGCTATCGCTGTGCCGTCACTCCCGGCGTCTTGGCGCTCGTGAAGACGGGCGATCCGCTTTTCCTGTATATCCACGAGGTGATCCGCGAGGACGCGCATGACCTGTATGGGTTCTTGACCCAAGGGGAGTTGGACCTCTGCTTGCGGCTTTTGTCGGTCTCCGGGGTCGGTCCGAAGGTCGCGCTGACGCTGTTGTCCTTGGGGACGCCGGAAATGGTGCGCAAGGCCATCATGTCCGGCGATCTCGACACGCTCACGTCGGTCGCGGGCGTCGGCAAGAAGACGGCCCAAAAGATCGTGCTGGACCTCAGCGGCCAGCTCGCCGAGGAAGGGGTCGCGGATGGGGAGGATGCGGAAACCCTCAAGGCCCTCCAGGCACTGGGATATTCGTTGTCGGATGCGCGGAACGGCCTCAAGAAGGTCGGCCCCGAGGTGAAAGGCGTTTCAGACCGGCTTCGTGCCGCCTTGCAGCAGCTTTCGAGCTATGGACGTTAAGGTCGCCACCGATGCCGTCGCCTGGGATCGGGCGCTCACGTCGTATTCCTATCCGCCCTTCACGCAGCAATGGGCCTGGGGCGTCGCCCAGCAGGCGGTGGGGAAGCGGGTCGTGCGCCTATGGGCGGAAAGCGCGCGTGGTCCGCTCCTCGCGCAGTGGATCGAGCAGCGGCGTGGGCCATTTTCATATTGGTTCGCGCCCCAAGGTCCCGTCGTGCCGGTCGGGACCCCGGTCGCGGATCTGACCCGCTTCGTGGAGGCTTGCCGGGCTTTTCTGCCTGGTGGGTGGCGCATCTGCTTCGAGCGATGCGAACCGCGGTGGCGCCAGACGGGCGAAGTCGTTTTTGGCGATTCTGCCCTTGAATGGCCGGGCTTTCGTCGGATCCGTGCGCTCAACCCGTCCACCAACCTGGTCGTCCCTTTGCGGGGGACGCCCTCAGAGCTCTTCGAAACGTTCCACAAGAAAACGCGCTACAACATCCGGCTCGCCGAACGCCATCATGTGGTCGTGCGCGGTGGGACCGAGGCGGACTTGCCCACTTTCCTCGCGCTCATGCAGGAGACGGCCCAACGCGACGAGTTCCTTGCGCATGGCCAGGGGTATCTTCGGGCGGTCTGTACGGCGCTCCTGGCTTCCGGCAGCGGCCGTCTTCGTCTAGCGGAATCGGGTGGGCGGGCCCTCGCCGTCAATTTTGAAGTCTTGTGTGGGGATACCGTCATGTATCTGTACGGCGCTTCTTCTTCCGAGGAACGTGAGCGGATGGCCCCATACGCCTTACAATGGTCCGCGATCTTCGCTGCGGTCCAGGATGGCTTCCGTTGGTATGATTTCGGTGGCGGGAACCCCGAAGATCCGGATGCGCACGATTTCTCCCCAGGCTGGGACGGGATCACGCGCTTCAAAGAGCGCTGGGGAACGCGCCGGATGACCGAAGTCGGGACATGGGATCGGCCGGAGCGTCCGTGGTTGTACCGGTTGCTGGTCCGGCGTTAAAAAACACCGCTCGGAAGCGGTGCTTTTTGCGAACTTATTTCTTCCCGTCCACTTTCTTCGGCTTGTCTTGGCAGCACGCGTCTTTTTCCATCCCGTGTCCAGCGCAGGCGCAGCCCATTTTTCCCGCTTCACCGCCCGGGCAGCAGCCGCAGGCGACGCCACAGCGGCAGTTCCAGCAGCGGCACACCGTGTAACGGCCAGGACCCGTGAAAAGCAGGGCGAGCGTGCTTCCCAGGAGGGCGAGCGGCGCCTGTGCCATCATGAAGCCCCTTTCGGAAACCGCGAAGATCGCCACGGTCATCGTGATCGCGAGGAGGGCGCTGAAGATGCGCGTCCCAACCCCCAGGAGGAGGGCGATGCCGCCGACGAATTCGGACAAGGCGGCTGCCCAAGCGAAGAATGCGGGGACAGGAAAGCCCAGACCGGTGACCATCATCGTGAACCCGTCCATCCCGCCATTGAGCTTCGCCCAGCCTTGGTAGATGAAGATGATCGCCAAGGAAACGCGGAGCAGGAACAGACCGATCGACCGCCCGTGCTTGTGGAGCCAAGCGCAGCAGTTGCTACAGGAGTTCATCATATGTGCCAAGAGGATAGCAGGCGGGGGGACGGTTGGCTAGGGAGGGGAAGGGGCACGAAAAAAACTGCCAGGCAGGCCCATCAAGATTGGGTTGCCTGGCTTTGGGTGCATGTGGACGGGTAACTTGACCGCCTGCTTCTAAACGTTCTTCCCCATCGGTTTCGTTCGGTGCTGATGCCACTGCTCGGCGATGGTCTCCACGTCCTGCTCCGTCACGACCGGTACCGACCCTCCGCATTCGGCGGCGTACTGTGAGGCGTGGTCCAGCAATCCCAAGGCGGTCGCGTGCTGCGGGCTGGAGGCCTCGATCGCCACTTTCGCGCAGGCCTCGTCGATGATGTCGAACGCCTTGTCCGGCAAGAAGCGGTCGTGGATGAACTGCATCGAGGTATCGACCGCCTTCTCGATCGCTTGGTGGGGGATGCACACGCCGTGGTATTTCTCGTAGGACCCTTTCGCGCCCTTTAGGATCTGGACCGCGCTGTCGCGCGACGGCTCCTCGACGAGGACGGGCTGGAAGCGACGGTCGATGGCGCCGTCGGGCCGCAGGTATTCCTCGTATTCGGCCCACGTCGTCGCGCCGACGATCTGGATTTCCCCGCGCGAGAGGGCCGGCTTCAGGATGTCCGCGATATCGAGCGACCCTTCCGATCCGCGCGCCTGCTGGATCATGTGGATCTCGTCGATGAAGAGGATCGTGTCGCGGTTCCGTTGCTCGAGGCCGTGGAGGAGGGATTGGAGCCGGCGTTCCAGCTCGCCGCGATACTTCGTGCCGGCCAACAGGACGCTGAGGTTGAGCCGGATGACCTTCTTGCCCTTGAAGCTCTCCGGAACCTGCCCGTTGACGATCCGCTGCGCCAATCCTTCGATGGCGGCCGTCTTGCCGACGCCCGGCTCGCCGATCAGGAGCGGATTGTTCTTCTGCTTGCGTGCGATCACATGGATAAGCCGTTCCACGACGGTGTCCATGCCGATGACCTGCGGGAGCTTGCCGGCTTTCGCGAGCTCGGTGAGGTCGGTGGTCAGGGCTCCATCGCCTTCGCCACCCCCGTCGTCGCGGTTGGCTTTGGTATCACGGAGGTAAACGTACACGCCGATCGCGAGCAAGGCGATGAGCAGGAAGATGGCCTGGAGCGTCTTGGTGGAAAAGGGCATAGCTTGTGCATAAGTGTAGCACATCTCGTCGGGCGAAGTGTGGTATACTTCCTGCGACCACTTTTTTACTCGGTCTTTCCTTATGGCAACTACCATCACTCGCAGTCGTGCGGCAACTCGGGCCCAGGTGCTGACGGCCATCACCGTCGCCGCCGCGGGCGCGGCCGCGTATGCCGCCGCCACCGTGTTCGATCCGCAGATCGTTCCGGGCTCGCAAGAGCAACAATACGCACGCGACGAGGCGCGTCGTTCGTGCGTCTTCACCTGTCAGGAGAACCGCGGGTTCCCCTGCGCGGGCGTGATTGGCAACCTTGAACGCGCCAGCTGTGAGGAGAAGGTGCAGTCTTGCATCAACGCCTGTCCCAGCCCGTCCGTCGGAACGTCGTTGCTTCGTGCGGACGCCACGACGGAAACGCTTCCGCCAGGCCGCATCGGCGAGCCGTACCGCCAACGCCTGGTCGTCCGCGCATATGAAAATGAGCCCGGCACCTGGACCATCGCGGCGGGCGCGTTGCCTCCTGGCTTAGAGATGGACCAGGAAGGAACGATCTTCGGTACCCCAACCGATTCCGACAACTACCATTTTTCCGTCGATTTCGAAATCAAGGCGATTCCAGGGGTGCGCGACGCCATCAGGAGCCGCGCGGTCCTCGACCTCCTGATCGATAAGGTCCCGGCAGTCGCTCCGGTGGGCTCGGGCGCGAGAACGATCACGACGCCCCCATCGATCAGCGGCCTCAATTTGGACAACGTCTTCTCGGCCCCGGCCGCTTTCCCGGCCCGCATCACGACCCCGGTGCGCGGCATCAACTTACCGATCAACCAGCCGTACGAGCTTCAGTTCGCTGCCGAAGGGTTGCCCGCGGGCCAGACACCGGATTGGTTCATTACCTACGGCAGGCCTCCGCTCGGCCTCACGCTCCTTCCGAATGGCCGCTTCAAGGGGACGCCAACGGAAACGGGTGAGTACACGTTTGGTCTCGCCGTCCGAACGGCGGAAAGCGGTCCGAACGCCCTCGCGATGCGCGACGCGCAGTTCACGGTCGCGCGGTCAGCTGGCGTCAATCCGACGGATGAGGTGACGCCCACGACGCAAGCGGCTTCCGGACAGACGGTCGCCACCACCATCCTTCCGAGCGAAAGCGTCTTGCCTTCCGGCCGTGTCGGGACCTATGCCTCCATTCCGTTCTCCCTATCCGGTGAGTCCGGCGCCAGCTATACCTGGGCTCTCGAGGGCATTGACGAAGTGGCGGATGGGCTGAAATTCAATCCGTATACACGCGTGCTTGATGGGCAGCCAAAACGTGCGGGTGCCTACACCCTGCGCCTCAGCGCTACGAAGGGGAGCGAAGTGATCCGCCGCACCTATACCTGGAACGTGACCGCCGATGCCGCCCCGCTCAACGTCGAAACGACGCTTCCAGATGGCGTCGCCGGCCAGGCCTACCAAACCCGCTTGCGCGCGACCGGTGGCAGCGGCACCTACAAGTGGGCCTTCGAACGTCCGGCGAACGTCCCATCCGGCTGGACGCTCTCCGATAGCGGTGAGCTGAAGTCTGCCAGCCCGCGTGAAGGCGTCTACACCTTCCTCATCATCGTGGATGACCTCGCAGCGAACCTTAAGAAGAGCGTCTCCGTGGTCGCGAACATCAAGGCGGCACCTGCCGCGACGACGTCCGGTTCTACCGGTACGGGCGGAACGACCACCGTCAACACGGAGGCCGGTACGGCAGACCAGATCGTGATCAACACGACCCTTTCGGAAGCGGAGGCCGGTCGCGAATACAAAACTCTCCTGCAGGCGACCGGTGGCAGCGGTTCCTATCGCTGGAAATTCGCCGACTTAAACGCGGTTCCGAGCGGCTGGACCCTGTCGACGGGGGGTGAGCTGAGGGCTGCGGCACCCGTCCAAGGCACCGTGACCTTCCAGGTTCGTGCGGAAGACGCGCAACGTAACCTTGCCCGCCAGGCCGAGCTCCGGGTCGTCGTCCGTGCCGCCGGAACCGTTCAGACGAGCAACGCGACCGCGACGACGGCCGGTACCCTCGCCTTCAACGACGTCGGTGTCTATCCGGACGGCTTCGTCTCCTACTACTACAACGCTCGTCCGTTTGAAGTCGTCGGTGGCCGCGGGACCTATCGCTTCAGTGTCGGCTCCGGCCTTCCAAATGGCCTCACGATGAGCTCCAACGGCTCCATCACGGGCACGCCGACGCAGACCGGAACCTTCAGCTTCACCATGACGGTCCGTGACGACGCGAACGACTCCGTCCAGGCCAACCGTGTCATCCGCATCCGTGAGGCGAACCAGTTCGTCTACGCGAACACCACGCCCCTCACGAGCGGGGATGCCGCCGCCCAGGCTCGCCTCGCCGCCTTCGCGCGCATGGGCGTCTCCGTCCACGACCTCGTGAAGCTCCAGGATGACGGGGACGTGAACACGCAATACGATTCCACGGTCTACTACCTCGGTGCCGATGGTCGCCGTCATGCCTTCCCGAACCCGAAAGTCTTCTTCACTTGGTTCAATGGCTTCGGCACGGTCCGCATCATCGGTGCGCGCGATCTGGCGGAGATCCCGCTGGGGGCCAACATCAGCTATCGCCCCGGCGTCCGTCTCGTGAAGTTCCAGTCAGACTCCCGCGTGTACGCAGTCGACCGCGACCGGACGCTCCGCGGCATCCGCAGCGAAGAGGACGCGCGCCTCATGTATGGGGTAAACTGGGCCACGAACGTCGATGACATCTCCGACGCCTTCTACATGGATTACCGGATCGGTGCCCAGGTCGATAACCCGTCCAGCTTCCGCGCTTCGGAGCTGGTCGCGTCGACGGTCTGGCCGAGCGAGATTCTGCCGAAATAAGCGCAAAAAACACCCTTCGGGGTGTTTTTGGTTGGGGGATTAAAGCGAATTGGTTGTCACTCCTGTTGTGATTTTTACCGTATTGGAAAAATAAGATGATGCTCTCTACGGCTCACGTTTCTTCAAACCAGTCTATCAGCTTCGAGACCTTTTAGGAATGTACGAAAGCTTGCTGACTTATTCTGTGCTTTGTCAAGATCAAAATGGCGCCCGACTTCGCTCGCCATTTTTATACTTCCATGCGCGTCTGGGAGAAGGATTCTCTTCAAGCATGATTTTGGATCGGGAATACGCTCAGGATCCATCCTAAGGAGTCGCCTCGCATAGGCCGCTTCTCTCGTATTCAGGAACGGGGCGTTTTCGGGTATGCCTGCAAAATACCAGCACTCGATCTCGTTTTCGACGAACTGCGCTTTAAAGCTGCTTGCTATAACGCCTGAATTTCCGAAGGCTTGCTCTATAGCATCGCTCCGGCGTCGTTGTCCTTCCTTATCCGCATGTGTATGGTCAGTGAGGATCCGGTAATGCGTATCATCGGCATCATCCATAAGATGGGCCTCACTTTGAATGATTCCATCCGCGATTCGGTATGTTTCGGTTTTTATTAATCGGCCTTTACCACCTATAGGACAGGTGCTAGACGGTGGAAAAGGGCAATGCCAGTAGCGGTCAGGTCCTTTTTGGAACAGATGCGGATCCTTTTTTCCTAGCGGCCGGAATCCGAGCCGACAGGTGAGAAGAGCTTGGATGAATAGCTTATCGCTAAGTCCCTCGCCAATGAATACGCAAACCTTGCTCATACACCTCTATTGGGGAAGAGCATATCGATCATGCCCTCCACGAACAGCTCTGAATTCTTTTTATCTGCAAAGGCATCTGCATGTTTCGGAGCGTTTCGGATAATCTGCTCGTAGCTGTAGATATTACAGCGGTTTGCGGTAATTCTTTTGCTACCCGCAAGAGATGGGGTGTCCTTGAGTAGGAATATTTGTTCCCGATGGAAACCGTCAAGGAAATAGGGCGAATGCGTTGAAAGGAAGATCTGGATACTCTTTGAAGTTATCTCTAGGAGCTCTTTGAAATGCTCCATGAGAGAGGGGTGGACCAATGAATCGACCTCGTCAAAGATCATTATATTTGGCGTTTGATAGCTTTTATAGCTCTCAGGCAGGCGCAGCCAGTTCGAGAGAAGAACGAAAAATACCAGGATGGAGGTGCCACTGGAAATTGTCCAGATATCGCTCGGTCCATTTGGCGAATCAATGCGCATTTCACCACTCGTAGCGCCTTTTTCCGTAATATACATGTCGGAAACGATCCCGTTTGTATAAATGCGAAGATCCATTTGGAAATTGCCGTATTGCTCCTTGTGTCGTTGCAGGTCTGCCAAGAGGAAGATGAATTTCGCCTTATCGAAGCTCTGGCGATTTAAGAATTCGCCAGGTCTCACCTTCAGGCGGTTTGTTACCTGGTCGTACGTTTCACGCGTCCCCCTTTCTGTCACGAAAGAGTAGAAGGCATCATTTTTCCCAACCCAGCTTAAAACTGAGTTGAGGGATGAGAGATAGCGAAGATAGTCCTCTTGGTGGGGTGAGGTGCTTTTCTCCAGTGTAACGATTTTCGTGGGGCCTTTTTCTGTTTCTTTGAAAAAAGATTCCTGGTAAACAAGCTCATCTTCGATTCGTTGATAATAGTGATCTTTTTTTCCTTTAAAGAGCTCCCATTTTATGCCTTTACTCGAATCATTTGAATAGAACTTGCCGGAATAGTAGAGCCGGTGAACCTTGGAGAGCGAATTCTTGCCGATGACTTTTTCAAAGCGGAAGCCTTCTGGATTCAGGCAGAGGAAGCGATCTTCATTATTGTAGATATAGCAAACCTCGCGCTGTATATTTCCGATGGTAGCGCTAATGGTGGCGGAGTCCTTGCCTTGATGGAGGGTTACCGTATTATTGGCAAATTTTTCGCTATAGTCTTTTTCCTGGCTTAGCGCTTGGCTGAGGGCGAGCAGGAAATTCGTCTTACCGCTTGAATTCTTTCCGGTCAGGATATTCAGGGCGTGGAGATCGATGTCCGCAAAAACGATGTTTCGAAAGTCTTTAATTCTTAAGTGGGTAATTCGCATAGGACGTATTCCTATCTTAGCCGTTTAAAGGGCGAAACGCAATTTAAATATGGATTTAAAATGTATTTAAATGAATATATATCACTAAATAATGGCTCAAAATACATATATTTTTAGGTTAGAATGCATTTTAAATACCAACTTAAAATATGTTTAAATCGGATATTTAGCGAAAAGTATAACTGGACAAGGCGGCACGCGCAGATCGCTTGACAGGACGCCTGTTTTTGCCTAGAATAAGCCACTTCCAAACCACCTGTTTGGACGCACAGAAGGAGCCTCAGAATGACGAACCCGACCGTCCGTGAGAGCATGCTGGCACGGCAGCAGGCTCGCGAAGAGCGGAACCGTGCGGAACTCCTGCCGCTCGGCCTCCTTTCCTCCTACGAGGCCCGTCGCGACGGCCTCCGGAACGACCGCGCCCTCGAACGAGATCCGGAGGTCACCAAGGCCCTCTATCTCGGCGAACGCCTCAAGACGCCGCCGCGCGCCTTCATGCTCGACCCCTCCGGCCACCGGTTTCGGCAGGAGAGCCGTTGGCGATTCCTGGCTATGGATCCGTCCACCGGCCGAATCACTCTTGCGGCAGAAGGGCTGCTCAGCCTGGCTCGCCAGAACAGCCGGCTCCTGTCGCCGTCGCAGGCCTACGCGCTCGTCGACACCCTTCAGCGACCGTGTGCCGAGGGGATGGTCGCCCGTCGGGTCCTGTGCCTCAACCCCATCCACTTCGCCGATCCGTACGACGAGCCCCTGGTCTGCGAACGGTGCGGCCGAATCGTGACGCTCTCCTTCGATGGGGAACGGCTCTCGGCCTACGAGCCCTGCCGCTTTACCGGTCGGGCCGAGGTCGCCTTCGATCTCGATATCCCGTCCGGACGCCTCTGCATCGGTCCCGACCTCGACGATGGGTTCGACGTCCGCGGCTGGCCTGATGCCGTCGATCGCGACCCGCCCCACCTCGGTTGGATCGAGCAGCTGACGCACGCGTACGCCGAGCTCGGGTGCGGGATCTGCTGGCTGGACGGACGGGAGGTGGCCTGGTCCGCGACGGCTCAGCCGGGCCAGTTCGTCATCGGCCCCGTGCCCGCACGGAAAGCCGGTTCTCGCGCGAAAGGTGAGCGGCGAGCGCTGTCCTTGCCATTCACGCAGGGGGAGCTCGCCTGTGCCGATGCCGACCTGGTGCGCACCCGCTGGCGCGGACGTGCCGAGGCTATGCTCGCATGGAAGGAGATCCGCGTTCCCCCTGGCCGCTATCGCGTCATCCAAGACCTCGACGCGCTGCGCGAGGGGAGCGGTCCCGCCATCCGCTTCAAGCGCACCGGTGACGCGCTCGTCCTCCCGACCCCGCACGTGGCCCGAACGGCCGGGCAGGTGCTCCACGCCCTCGACCGCAAGCACTACGGCTTCGGGGCCCGTCGCAATGCGGAGTGGCTTCTCTGCAAGAGGGGTGACCCGAAGGCTTCCTCCTGGCATCCGGAGGGCCACCCCCGCCCCTTCCTGGACCTCCCGCCCACCGAGCCCAGCGTGCCGCTCCCCGTGTTCGACCGCATGCTGACCGACGGGATCTTCCCCGAGTCACCGGTCTACCGGATCGCCCAGGGAACCCTGCCCGCGAACCCCAGCTTCGCGGACCTTGCGCGGCGGCTCCTCGTCGGCCTCATCACCCACGGCGTCATGCGGACGGAGCACGAGTTCTCCCGCGCCCACTGCGAGGCCCAACAGGCCCTCGCCCGCGACCTGCTCATCCAGCTCGACGCCCGGTACCCGACCAGGCCCTGACGACCCCTCCTTCCGCATAGCGGGGGAGGGATTTTTCTTGTGCGCATGGCGGATCGCCTTTGGATCCGGAGGGAGAATGATCACTGAAGCCGGCGGAGGGGCGACTTGACGGGTCGCCAAATATCTGCTAAGATAAGCAACTTCCAAGCGATCGCTTGGATGCGCACAAGGAGTGCTGATGATGGACGACGCATCTGGACAGGATGCCGATTTCCTCACCGAGGACGGACATCCCATCGCCGACCACCTCCCGCCCCAGCTGCTCCCCGGCTACACCCGGCTCAGGGCCGCCTTCGCCGCGGCAAAGCGGGTTTGGCGGGCCAAAAGCCACGAACGGATGGTGGCTGACACGTTCGATGCGCTTTACCGCCTCAAGGACGATCTCCCGCCTGCCTTGCTCGCAGACCATGCGTTCCGCCTCGACCCTCGGGGCCACGAGGTACGGATCAGCTCGCGGGACCACTACTTCCGCAAGGAGGAAGGGTCGGGGGCGTTCGCCCTTCCGCTCGAACGGCTCCTCGGAGCCTGTTCAAGCTCCGGTGTCGGCATCACCGCCGCAGGCATCGAGGCGCTCAGGAAGATCCTACTCGGTTCCGAGACCGAGAGCCTGGAGGGGAAGGCGGCCCTCCGTGAGCGACCGCTTCGGCTCGCCGCCATGCACGACGTCAAGTGCCGCCGTTGCGGCCACGGACCCTTCTGCTACGTCTTCGACGGTGAGCGCCTGTGGGTGGACGAGCCCTGCGCCTACGCGCCCGACTGGACCCTGCAGGTCGAGATCGACGTCCCGTCTGGCCTGCTCTACGTAGGTCCGGACGTCGATCGCCTGTTCCGCGTCTATGGGGACATGCGCGTCCCGCATCCGTACAGCGAGAGCCCCCGCATGGACGAGGAGTCCCTCGCCTACTTCGAGGAACGCGCCCACGCCTACGCCGCCCTCGGGTGCGCCACGCTCCGCATCGGCGCCGCACAGCCCCTCTGGTACGCCCACGTCGATGACCTGCATCGCTTCACCATCGCCCGGGCCCGTGATTCGCAGGACACCGGCGTCCCCGCCCACCTCAAGCGCGTGCGGGCCATCACGAAGGACGTCGGCAGCCTCTACGTCGCCGATTTCGACCTGGTCCGCCACCTTTGGAAGGGGCCGAAGCCGCTCTCGGAGCGCTATGCGGTCACGTTGCCGCCCGGCCGCTACCGCTTCACCCACCACCTCCACAAGCTGGGCTTCAAGCGCGGCTGGCGCGGCCAGGACTACCGTCGCTACACCGACGTCGAGCGGATCGGCCCCGCCCATGCCCCGCCTCCGCCTCCGGAGCGCACCGCCGGCCAGGTCTGGCAGCACGCCCTACGCGATGACGTGCCCATCCTGCCCGATGACTACACCCGGTTCCGGGTGCTGGAACGGATCTTCTGCAACGGCAACCAGCGCTACCGCTGGCGTCCCGAGGGGTATCCGCAGTTCCTCAACGCCTTCCCGGCCACGGAGCCTGAGGCGGAGCTCCCGCCCCTCGATACCATGGTCCCGTGCCTCATCGAGCCGGAGTCGGCCATCGTCGGCATCGCTACCGGGGCGATCCCCGTGAATCCGTCGATGCGCGCCTTCGCCCGGCGTTTCCTCGCCTGCGTCGCCCAACACGGTGTCCTGCGCTACGCTCACGGCAAGTGGCGCTTCAACCGGCAGGTCTGCGCCCAGCAGCAGGCCCTCGCCCGCGACCTCCTGGCACGGCTTGACGCGCGGTATCCGCCGGAGCCCTGACCGGCCCTCCTTCCACTTCGGTGGGGGAGGGATTTTTGTTTGCATGCCCCCAGAGACAAGAAAAACAAGCGTGAAATAGCTTGTTTTTTATCGATTTAGTTATTTGTCCGCGGCCTCCGTCGGAAGCCCCTTCTGTGCCTCCCGCACGGCGTGCGCTAACGCCTCCCATTCCGCCTTCTTCTCGGTGGAAATCACCAGGCTAAACCCGCCGTTTCGGAGCCTCACCAAGAAAAGCCATTCCTCTCCTGCCGCCTCAACCCCGATCCTCTCAATGTTCGTGATCGTGGCCCGCTTCACGTCTGCCGTCCCGTCGAGGCCGGAAACGTCGAGGACCAAGCCATCGAAACGGACGCTTTTGGAGCCATCCACGATGCAGAGCGGAGGGATCATATGGCCGGCATCGTATCAGCTGGCGGTGGGGAAGGGAACGGCGGTTTGGGATGGGTGATTGGTTCGCATATGGGGGTATGGAATTTGAAATAGCCGAGGCGGATGCCTTCGCAATCGGTTTTGTTCCCTGAAGGAGTTCAATACGAGAAAGGAGAATTGTGAACCACCAAAATGGCTCTTATCTTAGAATAAAAAAACGACGTCGGGGAACGACGCGGTTTGTATGGTGGACCCGAAACTACACTCACCGAACTGGCTTCAGTCGATCGGGGAGAATATGGCGCTCATCAAGATCCGAAACCGCCAAATGAAGGAAGTGATCGAGAGCCTGCCCTTGCCGGACAAGATTGTGATTACGCTGTAAAAGCGAGTAGAATAGCCCGTATATGCAGAAAGAGAACAAAGATAATCTTACAGATCTGGTTGGCATGGTTTCAAAGCCGCAGCCTAAACCAAGCAAAGAACCTCAAACCCCCGGAACACTGACCTCACAGGATGGGAAACCAGTTACTCTGGGCTTAGATAAGCTGGAAACGAGTTCTTTATCCAATACCAAGAAACCCACAAACCGAGCCAGTAAGGGATTTCTTAGCTTATTTGGCCTCAAATATAGAGATGACGGATCTGAAACAGTAGAATAATAATGTTTGGAGTGCTCGCGGTTGATTGCAGATCAGTCAATCTCTCAGTTACGAGGAGTTACCGCTCTAGTGACGCTGCCAATTCTCTAAATTGCTCTACATACCCCTTCGATCCAAGATCATCCAACAGGCCTTTTAGCTCCTTCTTCGCTTCAATGTCTCCAGTGTCACGAATGTTTTCTAATAAAGAGACGATGGCTTGTAGATTCAGTGTAAATGCCCAAGTGGATTTTGGATGAAGCAGTATCAATTTAGCTATTTTCGTAACTGACAGAGCGGCTTTGCTAACAAATTCTTTCAATGCCTCGATCACGTCATCGGGATTATCAATCTGACCACTTGTTCTTTCTACCGTTGCGAGCAGAAGCTCTAACTTTGCTTCACTTCTAAATGCGGGGGAAGTGAACCACGAACCAAATTCCGCAAGCGTGTCTACCGCTTGAGTAGCATCTGCTACAAGTGTACGCCATAAATCTTCGAGACGAGAGACCACTTCCTCGGTCACCATTCCTTGGTTGAGGACGCCTCTTCCACCATAATTTACTGCCTCAGCTCTAGCTTCTTGGTATACCGTTCTAAAAAAGGCCAAAATGACGTCTTTACTCACACCGTTATGCGCGAAAGCGACCATTAGATGTTCCGGTAGCATACGACGTATATCTGATGGCCCGTATTTATTCTCCTCAGCCTTGGTTTTCAAATGGTCAATAGCGATGAAATATTCGCTTTCTAACCACCTTGCGAGTGGTAGAAAAATCGTAGCGCCCAAGTAGCCCTGGAATGCTCCAATCCAAAGAAGCGGGTTCTCTTTTGGAAAAAGGGTGTGTTTTTTTGACAATAACCAACCTTCGTCCAGATAACTCAAATTGCCGATCCTGCGACCATACACGAAACGTACAGAAGGTGACGGCTCCTTTTCCGGATCCAGACGTGCATCCAATAGCTCTTTTAGGCGTGGTTCCATTTTTTCCGCCTGTCCAATATCAATTTGGTTATTTCTAGCAACCCATAACCCATACGAAATAACAGCGTTCATGGCTTCGCCACGGGTTGTATTGATCGCCACCAAATGAGGATCATCGCCTTTGAGAGAGGAGTCATCCTCAGGCGCAGGATCCCTGAAAATCGCTAATGAGTGAACGATCCGCCACACCTTCTCTTTTTGTTCAAACGGAATGGGGCAGTTTTCTTGGGACAAAACATCTCCCATTAGATCTGCGCAGCTTCTTTGTACCAGCATCCACCATCCTCCGGTAAAATCGCTCGGGTAATCTGGATTATTCGGCCAGTTTTCTTCGTTGATAAGGTATTCAAACAGATCAAGAATCCCGTCCCAATCGAAGACAGATTGGGCTCTGTACAGATTACGAATAGCGCACAAAAAATGATAAATATAAAGCGCGGGGATATTGCTGACCTTGATCGCCTCAAACATGAAAGCAAAACTCTCTGGCGACTTTATAACCGCAGCTTGAAACTCTCTTCCTAGGCCTTCGGGTGAAGCCTCGAAATCTCTAGCTCCTGTAGGTTTGTACATTACGAGGTATCCGATTAGATCCTCCTGCTTCATCGCCAGGATCTCATCAATACTTAGTGGGCTAACAGGACCGACCCAAGAGGTTATGCCTGACATTCTTGGCTGGGGCTCGCCGTAAGCTGCGGTGAGCTCGTCAAATCTTTGCTTAGCATAAGGCGGAAGGTAGTCCTTTATGACATCCGTGGTGTAGTGACATCGCATTTCGCTAATTCTCTTATGGTCCTCATCTAAAGTCCCCTCCGTGTCTGTAGGATATTGGCCTATACCAAGCACATTCAGGATATCTGCTTTCTGCGCCTCATCCATTTGCGGGAAGAACTTTTTTAGTAGGGCTCGGTACTCCATTTCGCAGCTAGATCTTGTGGCGAGATCTTGATCCGTAAGCAACTCAAAAGCTTGCCGCTGGCTATTTCCGATCGTAGCGAAAAATAAGCGCAGCCTCTTGAAAGTATCAAAAAATGTGTTCTGATCTTGAATGGCTTTGTCCATATCCAACTGGACTTCTGGATGAGCATGCACAAAACGACCTATATGAATCAGGGCATCTGTGAGCTGATCGATATAGTCACCCCTGTTATGAGACTGCGGACTATCAATTGAAGATCTCCATATTGCTGATGAATCGTAGCCTTTATCCTGTTCATTATTATTTGGGTACTTCGCCTTTAGAGCCGCATACAGCTTCTTACAAAGAAGTTTGAAGAACTCTTCGGGCTGCGTTTCTCCAAAAGGAAGAACATATTTGGACATTACGTGCGTAAGCCCCCATTTATCAAATCTAGGCCTTACATCCGGTGGAAATTTCATCCAATCATATAACTGCATCGTCTCTTCGTATTCAAACGCAAGTAGATATTCGGCTAGTTTCCCGGCGGCTTGAGCTTCACCTCCTTTTGCGAGCTGCGCAAGTATCTCACCCAATCTATCTTGAATCATGGGGGACTGAAAACGTGTATGCCATGCTCTACGCTTGATAAAATCAACCATACCCTTGGATATGTGGGCGGGCAGATTCATTATGATTAGCAAGATACCATCAATAACATTGAGGTTATCCGTATCCGGAAGAGATCTCAGGAGAGCTGCGACCGCTTCAGGCTTCTGACCACAGATATTTAGCAGATAAGCTGATTGTGGCCATTTTGGATGAACCCGGTTTCCAGACGAATCTTCTTCTACCTGTGGAGGATCGGTTAGCAGACCGGCTCCGTTCAGCAGATCAAACCAGGCAGGGTTCTTACATTTCTCAAAGAAATAACTCTTCAATGAGCTTGATCCAGCATCAAAGTGGAGTTGAAGCGTGGCTAGATCCGTTTGATCTGGAGCATCTTTCTCCATAAGCTCATCAACGGTTTTTGTCCTACTAAAAAAACCGAGATCGAGAAAAAACTCTTTTAGCAGACTATCCATTAGCTGCACATGACTGTTCAGATCACGGTCATTTACCAAATCCTGTAGATGCTTTTTGCCCGTGCTTATTCCTTGATGGTGAACGATTCCATTGAAGAAAAGAATGGGTTGCGACCAGAGTTCGGTTAGTTCATAGGCTCTTTTCATAGCAATACCCGGCCGCTTTCGCAGAATGAAAAAGAGTATCTCAGATCTCTTTTGACGAGCCTCTTCTTTCTCGCGCGTCTCCACCTCTTGCGGCTTGAAATTCTGTAAAATGTACAGCTTTGCCTCTTCAAGAATCACCCTCTCCTCTTCATTCCTTGGCTCCTGGTTCCCTAAAACATGGAGTAGCAATTCTCTTGAAGAAAGGGCTGACTGCGCTCTCCAGTCAGCAGGAAGTCTATTTTGCAAATTCCAATGAATAGATCCGTAGATCTCAGCCAATTGGAATGACTCACCGCGCAGCACCTCTCGAAGCTCCTGCTGCTGTTTCGTCAATTTTGGCTCACTAAAATCAGCCTGAGGCAGAGGAGTGCCAGTGAGCTCCGAGAATGTATTTTTATTCGATTCGATTTCGTCCATATTTTGTCTGCATAAAATCTAAACCTATTACACACAAAGGTAAATGAGGTGTTGCTTTTAGTTTTATACGTCATCCCGAACCAAACCGCATTATCTCTTTGCCATTGATTCATCATGATCCTTGATCGGTTCTTGAGCAAAACAATATGGCGCAGGACTTTCTGCTGGTGAGTCTGGAGTGAGCGAGATAAACAGCCATGAGAAGAACAAAGCAGAGACCGTCATCAGGGCTATATTTCTCTCGGTCCACTCGATTGGGAAACTTCACCGAATTGGTAGCAATTTCTGTTAGACAGAACTTACAGGACTTCGTAGAAGGGTTCGGGGTTATAAATATCGTTGTGGATTTATGGATTTTATATCCACATATTGAAGGGCGTTTGGTTTGGGTTTTTGGGTTTTATACCCAAAAAACGCCGCACACATGAGTGACGGCGTTTTTGCTCCTTATTCCGCAACAAATCTTCCGACCACATCTCCATCCTTTGGGAAATTCTTGTCGTCGGTATGGGTGAATTTCGATCCATCAGCTCCATCTGTCCATCGAAATCTAATCTCGGTGAAACGGAGGCGCTTTAGGTTCTCGCTGGCAGGTCCGTAAATACTGGCGATGTTCTGATTGCGGGCAAAGACAACGCCAACAAACTCAAGAACATTGTTTTTTGCGCCTGCAAGGTTGACCTCGATATCTTTGGACCAAAGAACTTGCTTCAAGCGCTCCCCGGTGATTTTACGCATGAGGGGGAATTCCTTTGTTTGGATAACCGATGCCCTTTTCTCTAAGTCTTTAGCCAGATTCACCACTTCTTGATCTGTGCTCTTTTTCCCGTCTGAGACGAGAGCTCCCCAAGTTTCAAATATCGTGAGAGCAGGGCTCTCTTCGCCGTTCACCTGCTTCTTTCTCATGGCGTCCCCATCAAAAGATTTTGTATTTTCAATCTCTTTGCGTAACGTTTCTTTGAATGCTTCGGGATTCGCCTTTATGTCGGCGGCTTGGGTGCTTGTCGTTGTAGTGGATGAGGAGCTTGTACCCGACGTGCCACTGAGAGCGCTAATCGTGATTGGCAGACCTACAAATAGCACGAGGAGGGCGGTAGCGATTGGATGACGCCAAAACCACGTACCGAGCGCTGTATGACAATGTGGGCATTTCTTGGCATCGCTATGGATCTCGGACTTACAGGACGAACAAACCTTCGTAGAGGTGGAGCTCATAAATGTCGTTGTGGATTTATGGGTTATGTTTCGGCTCAAGATGGCCAACAAAAAAGGCCCCCCGAGCGCGATAGCTCCCTTTCGGGAACTACCTCACGTCCTTTCGGATTCGTGAACCACAACGACGAAGTGCGGTCGGGAGACCGTCTTTGTCGTTGTGGTATTTGGTGCCATGCCAGCGTCGCCGCTGGTTTAGGCAAATTGTTCCTCCATATTGCATTACTCTCTTCTTCTTGAGAAGAGCTGTTAGAATAGGCTGTATATGGATCAAGCAAGCTCAATGGAGGAGTTGGCACAACTAGCAGAACGCCTCAAAGAGGTTTACGGCCTAAACGAAGATAGGGAACGACAGAAAGTCGCCCAGAAATACGTGATTTATGTACGAAAAAGCACGGAAAGTGCCGAAAAACAAGAGCGATCTATCGGCGACCAGCTCCATGTTTGTCGTGATTTAGCCTACCGGCTTGGTCTCAAGGTTGAAGCTGTACTAGAAGAAGAGAAGTCTGCAAAGGTCTCAGGGCTAAGAGATCGCTTCGATGAGATGATCAAAGGGATACAGGCGGGGAAATACGAAGGGATCATCGCTTGGTCGCCTGATCGTTTAGCTAGAAATATGAAGGAGGCGGGCGAAGTCATTGACCTGCTTGATAAGGGGGTCATCAAAGATATCAAGTTTGCGAATGGCCACGCCTTCACGAATGAGCCATCGGGAAAGATGCTCCTTGGGATCGCCTTTGTTATGGCGAAGCAGTACAGTGACCAGCATTCGCAGAACGTAAAGCGCTCGGTAAATCGGATCACGCAAGAAGGGAAAACTTTTGATAAGCCGAAATACGGATACTATAAGGACCAAAATGGGTTCGCGCGTCCAGATGATGAAAACTGGGATCTATTGCGAGAGGCATTCCAGAAAAGAATTTATGAAAAGAAATCGCTTGAGGATATATCAAAGTGGTTGAATGAAAGGAGCTTTCCGGTTCAGACAAGGCACACTCGTAGAAAGATAGCTAAAATTACGAAAAACTTTCTCTCTGATCTTTTTAGAGACCCTTATTACACGGGTATCTTGATGTTCGGAGATCAAATCGTGAATCTTATTGAAAAATTCGACTTCAAACCAATGATTTCCGTAAAAGAGTATGAGTCAATTACGGAAGAGAGCGGGGTAAAGCAAAAGAGGTTCAATCTGTCAGAGGCTATTCGCTCTAGCGACACTACGAAGGCGGACTTTATTAGGGGTATGGTGACGTGCGCTGCGTGCGGTCAAAAAATGTCCACGGGCCTTACCAGTAAAAAGAATAAATCCGGCCTCACAAGATATTTTTACTTTAGGTGCGACACGCCCAAGTGTAAGTACGAAGACAAGTCTGTACGTGGAAAAGTTATCTTAGACGCAGCGATTCATTTTCTGCGTACTCATAGATTAGATGAAGAAAAGGCCTATGCTCATTATCTTGAAGAAATGAAGAGGGAAAAGGCTAAGCTCGCCAAGGAAATAAATGCCCAAATCACTTCGTGCAGAATGCAACAAGGAAAGGTTCGAAACGATATAAAAGATACGAAAGGGCTTATGAAGGGTGAGCATAGCCAAGCCTTACGCAAAGAGTTCCGCACTGAGCTTATCGAGAGCGTAAAGAAAGATGGGGAACTCACTGCAAACATCGAAAAGCTTGAGGCGAAAAAATTAGAGGTGGATGACCGTGTCTTGAGCTTCGCCGAGTTCACCGAACTATTCAAAAAAATGGCTAATCTTATTGAAGAAAATCGCAGCATTGCGGAACTTGATGCGATTCTCAAAAAACTCTTCTCGAACTTTGTTGTAGACGGTAAAAAAGTGACTGAGATAAAGCAAAACTCCCCTTTCGGGGAGCTCTATGACACGGCTGTGTCTGCTATGGTGGACCTTGCCGGGCTCGAACCGGCCACCCCCTGCTTGCAAAGCAGGTGCTCTACCAAATGAGCTAAAGGCCCTAAGTGGCGGTATCTTCGCAGATCGGACGTGCTTGTGCAAGGGCGCCGTGCTATCCTAGGAAGGATCATTTTTTCCGATACCTATGTCTGAACACGACCCTTCCCACGCTCATCACGAGGCCGCTGACCCCCTCATCCTAGAGCGCGCCCTCTTTGGGGATCGTGAAGACTATCTCGGTTTGGCGAAGGGAATTCGCCGCGAGAGCAAGTCGCAGGTTGCCGGAAATATGCTAGCGATGATTTCCGGATTGCGCGAACGGGATGCCCGCGCCGCCGAGGCGGCCGTCGCTTCTTTTGAGGGGTCCGCCGATCCCGAGGTCGAACGGCTGCTGATCGAATACCTCTCGGCGAACGCCCCTTATGCCCATCGCACGGAAAAGGGGATGCGGTCCGTCGTCATCGAGACGATCGCCACCTTGCACACGGAGCGCGCTGACGAGGTCTTGGGAGTCGTCGCCTTGTCGCCGGAGGAGTATATGGGTGACCGAAAAACCGCCTTCCGCGCCTTGAAAGGGCGTGATGAGGAGCTTGCGAAGACCGTCGCGGAGCGGCTCTTCGCCACGTTTGTCGAAAACGCCTCTTCCAAAGATCGCAAAGAGCGCGACGCTTCCTATACGGCGGGCCATGTCTTCGTCGGAAATGATGAGGGGTATACGTCCCGTTTTGAGGAGATCCTTGTTCGTCGAGACCCGAGTGAAAGGTTGTGCATCTCGACGGCGATAGAGGTTCTTGCTGAGAGCCGGGCTCCCGGCGCAAGGTTAGCTTGCCTCAAGTATGTGGGTGATCCGGATCCCTATCCGCTTACGCGTCGTACTCTCTTTACGAAGATCAGCGAACGCCTTTCGCAGGGCGGGCCCAACGAGGCGTTCACGGAGGCGGAAGAACGGGCATTTTGCGCCTCGTTGGCAAGGATGGGTGAAAGATCAAGTAACCACCTCGATGCGGATAGCGAGGCGACGCTCAAGCTGGTCAGGATTCTAACCCCGAAAACGGAAGAGCTCGTGCGTGGGCTCGTCGACAAGATGGGATACCGTGCGATCATGACCAAGGTCGCCCAATTGCCGGATGTATGGAGTCAGGTATTGATTGCCACCGGGGCAGCCGACCGGCTCATAAAAGCGGATTACGGCTCCTCTTGGTACGCTGAAGGGGGCTGGAATTACAGGCGCGATCATGAAGCGGAAGCCCGTGCCCGTATCCGCGGAGCGGAGCTCTTATGCGAAGATCCGCGCATGTTTTCTGATAAGGAGCGTGCGAACACGATTCTTGCCCTCCTCTGGAAGGAAGGGATCGACTATAAAGCGCAGGAGACCTATCGTGACGTGCTGCAGTATGCGCGCCTGATCCGGTACGCGGCTGCCAATGGGGTCCTGGAAGTCCTTTCGAAAACTCGCACCAGGTACCAAGACCCGAAGACGATGGAGAAGTTGAATGAGCTTGCCCGGGATCCGAAGAGTGGCAGAGACCATGTATCCCTTAGGCGTCAAATCGATTTCCTTTTCCGCACATGATGCGATTGCCGCGTTTGGGTTCGGCGGTTCCATTACGAGGGGTTCCACGTTCGTCAACGAAAAAACCTCTTCCTGAGAAGCGATTTTATGGAAAGCGCCCCGCCGGGGCGCTTTTTTACCCCGCCGCCGTCAGCGGCTTCTCCCCGCTCAGCACCGCCACCACGTTCGCCGCCGCCAACCGTCCCATCGCCTCACGCGTCTGCGTGGTCGCACTCGCGATGTGCGGCGTCATCACGACCTGCGGCATGGCACGCAGCTCCAGCCGGTCTGAGGGATCGGTGTCGATCGCCGGCTCCGCCTCGTACACGTCCAGCCCCGCCCCGGCGATCCGTCCGGTCTTCAGGGCCCGCAACAGGGCCTTCTCGTCGACCACCGGCCCGCGCGACGTGTTTAGCAGGATGGAGCCTTTTTTCATGAGGCTGAACGCTTCCGTGGAGACCATGTGCCGCGTCTCCGGCGTCAATGGCACATGAAGCGAAATGACGTCCGCTTTCTGCAAGACCTGATCGAGCGGAAGGAAGGGCGCCGACAGGCGGGTCGACAAGTCTGGATCCGGCGTCCGGCTGGTATAGACCACGCTCATGCCAAAGCCGAGGCGCGCGATCTCCGCGACCCGCGCCCCGATGCGTCCCGCGCCGATGATCCCCAGCGTTTTTCCCTTGAGGTCCATCCCCAAAAACAGGTTCGGTGACCAGCCCTCATACTTTTTGGCCCGCGTGAACGGGTCCGCCTCACAAATGCGCCGGCATAGGCTGAGCAGGAGCGTGATCGTGAATTCCGCGACGCTTTCCGACATCTCCGGCACGGGCGTATTCGTGACCACGATCTTCCGTTTTTTGGCCGCTTCCAGGTCGATGTTGTCGAAGCCCACCGCATAGTTCGCGATCACCTTCAGGCCCTTGCCGGCGGCCGCCATCACCTCGTCATCGATCTTGTCCGTGAGCAGGCACAGCAACGCATCCGCGCCTTTCACGCGTTTCAGGAGCTCCTTCCGCGGGATGATCGTGTCTTCAGGAAAAACGTCCACTTCGTACCCATGGGCATCAAGCAGCGACAGGCCGGGGCCAGGGAAGGCACGGGTCACGAACACGCGAGGCATATGACATGAGTATACGCGCTTTTTTGCGCCACGACGAGCCGGGTCGAATGTGGTAGGCTCAAGGCATGAAACGGATCCTGTTTTGTGCGCTGGCCTTGGCCATCGGGGCGGCGGCGGTCCCGAGCGTCCAGGCGCAAACCCCGGCCCTCCTCGGCTCCGAACGCGTCCGCGCCTTCGACGTCGAGGCGACCCTCACCCGCGGCGACGATTTTGCGGTCAGCGAACGCATCACCTATGACTTCGGAGCCGACGAGCGCCATGGGATCTTCCGGTACATTCCCCATGTCCTCGTCGTCGGCTATCGCAAGATCGATACCGGCCTGCGCCTCCTGAGCGCGTTCCGTGACGGCGCGAGTGAGCCCGTCCAACAGAAGCGCGAGATCGACCAGACCGTCTTCCGCCTCGGCCGCGAAGACGAGACCGTCAGCGGCGTCCATGAGTACCGCCTCCTGTACCGCCTGGCCCGCACCATCGTCGCCACGCCCACCGGCCAACGCCTCTCCTGGAACGTCACCGGCAACGGCTGGACCGTCCCGATCGAGGCCTCGACCTTTCGTTTGGACGCGCCTGCCGCTCCCACGGACGTCGCGTGCTTTACCGGTGCGTATGGCGCGACCGAAAAAGACTGCACCGTCTCGGTTTCTGGCACCCAAGTCATTGCCCGCCTCACCAAACCGCTCGACCCGGCGGCCGGCTGGAGCATCGACATTACCTATCCCCCCGAAACCTTCATTCCCGCGGCCGTTGACGAGGCCCCCCGCTTCCCCTGGCTGGCCCCCTGGATGATCTTCAGTGCCGTGTTTTCGGCGATCTGGATCGTCCTTTGGCTCATGTTTGGCCGTGACGCCAAGGGGCGCGGCACGGTCATCGCCGAATATGGGCCGCCGGCGAACATGAAGCCATATCTCGTGAACGCGCTGGCATATGATGGGCTCAACCACCGGGGGCTGGCCGCCACCATCCTCGACCTGGCTCGCCGCAACATCGTCCGGCTGACGGTGCTCGACGAGGGTGCGGACTTCCGCCTCGAACGCGATCGCTCCAAGGAAAAAGCCCTCGATCCCTACGAGGCCTCCGTCATCGAGCTGCTCTTCACGAATGGCGACGAGCTCCATTCGCTCACGCAAGACCGTCGCCAAGGCCTGCTCTACGCCGCCAGCCGCTCCCAGGTCAACAAGCTCATGCAGGCCACCGGCCTCCATCAGTGGAACGTCGGCTTCGTCCGTGGCCTTTCGCTTGCGCTTGCCATCGCCTCTTGGTCGGTCTCGATGGTCGTCTTGCGCCTTTTTGTCTACGACCCGCGCCTCTGGCTCGCCGTTTCAGGCCTCGCCATCGGCTGCTTCTTCGCCTACCACCTTCCGCGCCGCACCCGCGCCGGAGCTGTCGCATACGAGCATATCCAAGGCTTCAAGCGCTACATCCATGTGGCCGAAAAAGACCGCCTCGCATTCCACGAGGCGCCGTCGCGCACGCCGGAGCGCTTCAGCCAGCTCCTGCCTTTCGCCGTCGCGTTGGGCCTGGAGAAGGCATGGGGCAAGATCTTCGAGGGGATCACCCTGACTCCGGGGACCGGCCAGTCGTCCGCCTTCGCGTCTGCGCTTCAGGCGAGCGCTTTCGCTCACGCCCTTAGCGACCAGTCGCGCAGCTTCGTCACGACGAGCACGAGCGGCGGTTCCGGCGGCTTCTCTGGAGGCGGCGCCGGCGGCGGGGGAGGGGGGAGTTGGTAACCAAAAAGCGCCTCATCAAGGCGCTTTTTGGTTAGTGGCGTGTCTTGGGAAGCGGGATCCCGTCACCTTCGGCATCACGGAGCTCTGCGGCTAGGTCTTCTTGTCGATATAGGCGGCGCAGCTCGTTCAGGAAACGGCTGAGTCGTTCCGAGGCCGCGAAGTAGCTTGCGGCTTTTTCAGGTTTCCCGTATTGCACATAGGATTCACCCGTCCGGTTCAGGCTTGTGATCGCGGTGCCGATCTCGCGCTCCAGGCGCATGATCAGGCGATCGCGTTCCGCCCCGCGCATTATGCGAATCTGCCGTAGGGCCTCATCAAAATCTCCTACATACATCGCTAGCGACTCCTCTTGGGTGAGGCTTTCGATACGTGGAGTAAGGGGAGAAGTGGTTTCAGGACGCGTACCGCTGCGCTCGAACGGGCCAGTGAATCTTTCGTTTGAATGGCTCATAAAGAGGTTGATCGTAGTATACCACACACCAAAAACACCCCTTGCGGGGTGCTTTCTGGCGGAACGGTAAGCCGAGTTTTGTCCCTCCCGCCGAAGCGGGATTGGATGACCATCTCTCTTGGCGGTGGGTTGCCTCACCGCTCCAGCGAGCGACCATTCCGCCGACGTTGCCGCCGGCGGATTTGCTCTTGCACCAGACAGGGTTTACCACGCTCCGCTGTTACCAACGGAGGAAGCGGGTCGCGAACCAGTGCTCCCGAGGGAGATGGGCACATCCCGCTACTTTTCACCTTTCGCCCGCGCGAGCGAGCCCGCGCGGGGTAGTATTGTCTCTGTGGCACTTTCCCTAGGCTTTCCCTGGTTCCGGACGACGCGTGAACGTCGCATGGATGATCTCAGGGTGGTCCTGGCGGTCGTTAGCCGCTGTCGCTTTCAAACACCATTGCTGATGCTTCGGTGCTCGGACTTTCCTCACCCCGAGTGTTCGTCGGGGCGCGGTCATCTGTTTCGCCAGCCGGAGCATAGCAAAAAATCGTGGGAAAAGCAAGGGTCAGGCAATGGAGGAATGCCCGTGTCCATATGTAGGGTCCATTCAGTGCTGCATGAGCTAATAGCCGTTGCCGAGTTACGGGTGCCCGGTCTCCGCTTCAAGGGTGTCGGTGTTGTGGCGGAGCGTGCGGGACCCATCGGATTCGTTGGATTTCCAAGGCGCGCGCCTTCGCTTGCTTACCGGTATCCAGCCGGGTAGAGGTATCCGGGTTCCGTATGCAAGTGCTTCGGTTTCCGGCAGTGATTTGATTGGGGGGCGATTTGCACGGACGCTTCCGGTGATTGTCCCCGTACAAGCGCTCCTCTCAAAAAAAAGACCGCCAGACCATCGCTTGCGCGCTTGGTCTGGCGTCAGGTCCCTCAGGGTGAGGGGGGTGTTCCTACTCGTCGTTGTGCGCCCCGGGGTTCGACGACGAACCGTGCGGCCGGCCCCTCAGGCTCGGCGGGACGCACATGCCCGGGTTCTGCGCGAAGGACATGCCTCCGGGGGCCGGAAGCTCCTCAGCCTGCCCTTCGTCCACCTTCTTCCAGGCGCTGGGCTGCACCACGAAGGGGAGCGCCACCTCGTCGACGCCGTCGAGCGGCACGACCAGGATCGCCAGGAAGGTGTCCCTGATCACGACCGGCTCGGGTCTCGAGCCGCACGACTCGAGCGCCATCGCCATGGCGGTGGCCTCCTCGATGATCGCTCCCTTCTCGTCCAGGACGAGCCTCACCTGCTGCTTGGCCTGGGTGACCAGGCAGCCGCGGCCGTCCTTGGTGGTCGTGCCCATGCCGATGACCCACTCGAGCGACGGTTCGATGTCGAGCTCAGTCCGTGGGAAGCGGACCCCGACGCACTCGAACGGCTCGGCCCCGGCGAGGCCCTTGTTGAGCGCCTGCGCGACCCGGAACAGGTCCGGGCCCTTGAGGTCCTTCTTGTCGCCGGCCTGGGTGAGGATGATCTTCATCCAGCCCACGGCCTCGACGGTCACGACGGGGTGGTCGTGGCCGGACACGGTGTGGGCCACGGTCGGGACCGGCAGGCTCACGCCCACCATCCGGCCGTACCGCGTGTCCACGATGGTCCGCTTTCCCGTGTGCACCCACTCGAGCACGAGCTTGAGGACCGCGGCCATGCCGTACTCGTCGGGCCCGAGGGGGTCGAGCTTGATGCTGAAGCCCTCCTTCTCGAGGAAGTCGTTGACGACGTCCGCGATGGCGCTGAAGACGCTGCGGATGGGCAGCGCCTTCGCCAAGGCGCGCGCGAGGGGGAGCTGCTCCGCCAGCCAGCGCTGGTTCTCGACGTACTCCGGGGGGGTCTTGCCCGTCGGGCCCCAGCCGTCGGGGCGGAGGTCGAGGTTCCGCTCGCCCTCCAGGAAGGACCCGCCGATCGTGGTGAGGCCCATTGCCTCGCTCTTCGCCTCGGCGGAGGTCTGCTGCCCGGTGATCGCCTGGTGTGCCTCGTTGCCGTAGCCCATTTTTTTGTTCTCGCCTTTCCGCCCCTCGTTGGTTGTCGTCGAGGGAACCGGTCGATTCTCTCATAAATAGGCCTTTTTGTCAAGAGTGCGAGCCGTATTTGAGGATTTGTTGGTTTTTTTCCGGGAAAACAAGCGGAGAATGTCGAAAAGACGGTTTATCCGCCACCGCTAAACAAAAAAGACCCGTTCCGCCCACTTCAGCGGAAAAGGGTCAGTCGAAGGTGCCCGGCGGGGTGCCGGGCGGCGAGTCCCCGTCGGCAGAGCCATGGCAGAAGTAGTCCCGGCTCCCCGGAGCCCGCTCGAAGGGGTCCGTGGCGTCGTTCCACGGCCTCGGCGGGGGTTCGGTCGTCCTTGTGGAGCTGGCGGGCGGGGGTTCCGCCGCGCTTCCCGTCCGATGCGCGACCCCGCACTTGGTGCAAAGATCCATCGCCATGGGATGGCTTCCTTTCTCTTCTCAGGCAGCCGGGATTGGCGGCCAGGGAATGGGGGACAGGATCTCAAAAAAGACCCATTTTGTCAATATCGGTACCCATCCCCGATCGCTTGCCGAGCCACCGTATGATCACGTCTCTGCGTCCCCCTGATTGACGCCTGACTCTCTTTGCACGCCAAAAAACCGAGCCCAGCTCGGTTTTTTCTTGTCCTTAGACCTCGATCACCACCGGGATGATCATCGGCCGCTGCTCCGTCTTATGATAGAGGAACTCGCCCAGCTCGTCGCGGAGCTTTTCCTTGAGGTAGGCCCCCGGCGCGGAGCCGGTCGTGGCGCTCGCGGGCGGGTTGGCTTCCTTCATGATGTTCGCGGCCTTGTTGCGGGCCTGCATGATCAGCTCGACGTGCTCCTTCATGTAGACGAAGCCGCGCGAGATGATGTCGGGCAGGGCCTGGAGGGCGCCCGTCCGGTTGTCCACCACGGCGACCACGATCACCACGCCGTCACCGGACAGCTGCTGGCGGTCGCGGAGCACGATCTGGTTGGTGTTGCCCACCCCGAGGCCGTCGACGAAGATGTAGTCGGTCGTGACCTTCTTGTTGGTGAGGTGCCCGTTGCCGTCGCGGTCGAATTCCATCACCTGCCCGTTGTCGGCCACGAAGATGTTGCTGCGCGGGAACCCGTTCTTTTCGGCGACCTTGGCGTGGTCGCACAGGAACGAGTAGTTGCCTTCGATGGGGATCAGGTATTTCGGCTTGACGTAGTTGTGCATCTCCACGAGGTCTTCCTGGCGCGCGTGGCCGCCCGCGTGGACGTCCATGAGCTTGTAGTGGATGACCTCGGCGCCTTCGCGGTAAAGGGTGTCCTTCACGCGCTGGACCGAGCGTTCGTTGCCCGGAATGACGGACGAGGAGAAGATCACGGTGTCGCCCGGCTCGATTCCCACGAACGGGTGCTCGTGGTTCGCGATGCGCATGAGGGCGGCGCGCTCCTCGCCTTGGGCGCCCGTGCAGATGAGGGCGACGTTCTCGCGCGGATAGTCGTTGATCTGCTTGGTCTCGATGAGGGTCCCCTTCTGGATCTTCATGTAGCCGAGCTGCTGCGCGATCATGACGTTGGAGCGCATCGAGAACCCTTCGATGGCCACCTTGCGGTGGTTGCGTTCGCAGGCGAGGATGATCTGCTGCACGCGGGCGATCATGGATGCGAACGTGCCGATGATCACGCGTCCCTTCGAGTTCTGGATGATCTCGTCGAGGTTGGTCTGGATCTCGTATTCCGGCAGCTGGCGGCCCGGCTGGGACGCGTTCGTCGAGTCGACCATGAGGGCAAGGACGCCGCGTTCGCCGAGGGCCTTGATCTTCTCGGTCTCCTGCTTCGATTGCGCGCCCGGTTCGCTGTCGAGCTTGAAGTCCCCCGTGTGGACGATGATCCCGCACGGCGTGTTGACGATCACGCCCATCGAGCACGGCACCGAGTGGGCCACGCCGAAGAATTCGACCTTGAAGACGCCGAGCTGCAGCACCTGGTCGGTGTTGACGACGTTCAGGCGGAGCGGCGGCTTGTCGCGGTGGTCCTCCTGGCGCTTGGCGATGATCGCGCAGGTCAGGTCGGTCGCGAAGAGCGGGGGATTGCCGAGCTGGGGCATCAGGTGGGGCACGCCGCCGATGTGGTCATAGTGGCCGTGGGTGATGATCACGCCGCGGATGTTGCGTTCCTTGCCCTTGAGGCAGGAGAGGTTGGGGACGATGTAGTCGACGCCCGGCATGTCCTCGTCCGGGAACTGGAGGCCCATGTCGATGATGATGATGTCGTTGCCGTATTCCATGACCGTGCAGTTGCGGCCGACCTCCTCGTTGCCGCCGATGACCATCACGCGCAAACGCTCGTCACCCTTGGCGAGGACGTCCACGTCGGTGCCGGTCTTGTGGTACGGCTTGTTCTTGTAGGTGCTCATGCGCGGCATGGCGGCAAAGGCGCCGCCCATGGGTCCACGCTTGCGCTTGTGCTTGACCTCATGCTTGTCGCTGGGGCCGCGGTGCTCCTCTTTCGCGAAGCCTTTCTTGAGCGAGAGGTTCAGGGGAGCCGTCCCTTTCGGCGGGATGATGCCGATGGGTTCGCCAGCCTTGTCTGCCGGACGCGGCTTGAAGCCGGAGCGGCGACCGAAACCGCCGCGCGGACCGGAAAACGGTCGACGGCGCGGGGCGGCACCCGCGGCAGGCGGGGTGTTGTGGTTCGTTGCATCCATAGATGTGGATTTCGAAGAAAAAAACAATTAGTGGAAAGCCTCTAACAGGCGAAGAAATCCTGAAACGCGAAAAGAAGGGACAGGACTCTCGGTTAACGACTTTTGTCGGGGATGGAACGGGGTTCCGATCCCTCACAAAAAGCGTCTGGATCGATGGGAAGGATACCATGAATACCAAAAAGCGTCAATCAGGATGGTAAAAATTTGTCTAAAATAAGCAAAAAATACCATGCTCACGCTTAGCGGCATTTGTGATCACGCTTGCTCATCCGTCGGTCGGGCGCATGTGGATCCCGCATGCATTTCCGTTTCCACTTCGCTTCTGCTATCGTCCGAGGACTATGACCATCCACGAGCTCCTGAACAAGCGGTTCGCCACGAAAGCGTTTGATGTGACGAAGAAGGTTTCGGAAGAGGACCTCACCTATGTCCTCGAGGCGGCACGCCTCTCCTGCTCCAGTGCCAATACGCAGCCTTGGAAGATCCTGGTCGTCACGAACCCGGAGGTCCGGGCCAAGCTTCGTGAGGTCGCCTACGGCCAGCCGCAGGTCACCGAAGCAAGCCACCTGCTCGTCGTCACGACGATGCGTGACCCGATGGTCCGGATCAACCGGAACGTCGAACTCATCACGGCCATGGCAGGAGAGGAGAAGGCGAAAGCGTACCTGAACATGGTGATGGGCTGGGTCTCGCCGGACCCCGAAAAGTCCGAGGCCTGGCTGGCGCGCCAGACGTACCTCGCCCTCCAGGCGATGATCTTGGCTGCCGCCGAACGCGGGCTCGACAGCTGTCCGATGGAAGGGTTCGACGCCGCGAAGGCGAATGAGATTCTTGGGTTGACCGATGCTTCGGCGACCACGTTCCTCCCCTTGGGATACGCGGCCCAACCGGGGCTGCCGAAGGTGCGCGTGCCCTTGGAAGAGATCGTGGAACGCCGCGCCTGACGCGCGAGAGGAAAAACGCGACGAGCCTCGCCCGTCGCGTTTTTTTGTATGAAAATCCCTGAACGGTCGGTTCAGGGGAGGGGGGCGGCCAAGACCTCTTCGAGGACCATCTGCACGGCGGCCGTCATGGCGGCCTCGAGTTCGGCGAAGACGATGAAGGGCGGGTCGTTGGCATCGGCGGGGTAGTCTCGCGCGTCGGTTCCCGGGACCAGGAAGGGCGCGCGCCCGCTCGCCTTGCTGCGCCACGCGACCCCGTCCGTTGACCAGGAGCGGACGTAGGGAAGGTGGAGTCGTTCCTCCCGGTAGTGCTTGGCGAGGACGAGGTTCCCCGTCAGCAGGTACGCGCGGTTCTTTTCCCAGTCGCCGGCCACGAAGTGCTCGAAGCTCGGTCCGCTGCCGTCAGTGTAGACGGCGAGGCGTCCCAGGCGGCAGGTGATCTGGTGGACGCCTGCCAAGTCCATGGGGCGTGTACGCGCCGGGACCGGTCCCTGCTCCCGAAAGAACTCGATGCGCACGTCGCGCGTGCGGACCTCCTTCACCATCTGGTACCGCTCGTGGCCGCTTTGGTAGGTGTGGAAGCCCACCTCGCAGCCAGGGACTAGCCACCTGCGGTCGCGCAGGGCCAGGACGAGCGCGCGGGCGACGGGGTCGAAGGCGTACTCGTTCACCCTCGGATAGAGGAGGGTCAGGGTCTGCGGGGGCGTGTCGCGCTCGGGGAGCGGGTCTTCGCGGAGGCGGCGCATCAGCTCCGTGCCGAGTTCGGGGTTCAGTCGGATCGCGTCAAGGACGTCTTGGGCGCGCAGCGAGTCGAGGCGTACGGACAGGTTGCCATTCGCGGGCATGGGCGTCTCCTTCTTGGGGGATCTTCTCACGGCGCTCCATGCGTTCGCATCAAGCGCCCTGGGAAAAGGCTGGACCGCAAGGGTCCAGCGTTTCGTCCGAGGGCTCCCATCGACATGGGGGTCCCCGGGGAAAGGACAGGGGCATGCCCCTGCCAGGCGGATCAGCGTAGCTGGTGACGGTATTTGAGATACGCGAGCTGCGTCTTCGCGTCCGGGATCTCCGCCAGGGTGTCCAGCGGGACCACGGTGAGGGTGATGCGTTCGCCCTCCGCCAGGGCGCCGGTGAGCCGTCCCTTCAGCGCCATCGCGCGTGCCCGATCCATGGTCCGCGTGCAGCAGAACAGCTGCAGGCGCTCGTCACAGCCGCCCGGCGAGAGGAAGATCGGCCCCCCGAGCGGGACGAGGTCCTTCTCGGAGATGGCGAAGTCGTCGCCAAGCTCCTCGGCCAGTTCCTTCGCGGCGATGCCGGTGAAGTCGCCTGAACCGTCGAGCATGCCGGCGGGGATCTCGGTGACGTCGAAGGCGCGCGTCGGCGCCCGGGGCTGGACCGTGAGGACCGCGTAGGTCTCCCGCGGCATCTCGATGCTGGCAGGATCGATCTCCGCGGGACACTCCAGGACCACGAGGATCCCGACGCTGTCACCTCGCAGGAACACGATCCCGGGGATCCGCTGCCCGTCAGGCGTCCCATCCGCGTTCCGGCCGGTGATGTGGGCGCTGATCTTCACGAACCCGACGCGCGAGCCGAATAGGTCCACCGATTGGACCAGGATTCCGTGCAGGAAGAACCGCTTGTCGAGGCCCGTGGCCCACTTGGTGAGAAGGCCCGACTCCTCGAGCAGGCGTCCCTGCGGCCGCATGATGTTGGGCTCGTAGGTGACCGGGATCTGGCGGCCGTCCATCAGGATGAATCGTGACATTTTCGCACCTCCTTCTCTCTGGTTTGCCTCATTGTCCATGAGACGTTCCTTTTTGCGCGCATGACCGACGGATTCGGTCAAAAATGCCCTATAAGCTATCAGGTCCCGCCAATTTCGTCAAGGGATGGGCCTAGGGCGATAAAAAAGACCCTTCCGGGCCGCTCTTCCAGGAAGGGTCAGGGGGCGTTCTTGCGGCGGATCGTCAGGAAGGGGCCCGGTCGCACGGACGTGGGTTGCCACGAGCGCTCGTACCGGTGCACGCGCACCTCGTAGCTCCCGGGTGGAGCGTCGAACGCCCGTACGGACGGCCTGGGCGCACCGCCCGCTTTTTGGTACGCGTCGAAATCCATGATCGAGCACATCCAGACGTTCGTTGCGATCTGAAACAGCTCTTCGCCCTCGAGGGGGATGGGATCTCCCGTTTGGAGGCCGTATTCGTCCCGTTCGTACCCCTCGGGGCCTATCTGGAATTCGATGGACCCATCCGGTCGGAAGCGGCGATAGACGCTAGGGCAGGTGTTCCCGATGCGGACGCTGATCAGGCCATTCCCTTCGTGCCACTTCGCGGCGCATTGGTCGGCGAGAAGGCTGTCCCGGTTGCCGCCCGGTCCGACCGCCTGGTATCGGACCTCGCGCTCCACCTTGCGTGCGCCGGGGGACGCCCATTCGCAAAGGTCGTCGGTACAGACGAGCCGTCCCGCCGTCTCCAGGGTGAGGAGAAAGGGCTCATCCTGCACGGGACAGGGGTCCGTGGCCATGAAGGCCTTCCCATCGAAGCGGTAGAGTGGCGTGCGCCCGCAGAAGCGGCAAGCTCCGCCGGTCGCCGGGTGAGGGAGGGGAAGCGTGATCGCCTCGGCGGTCGCGCCTCGTTCCATGGCCGCCATGAGTCGGTCGAGATCCGTCGCCGTGCAGATCGGCACCGGTACCACGTTGTCCTTGTAGAGGATCGGCATTCGGGACGGCAGGCTCTCCGCAAGCATCTCCACGAACGCTTCCAGCGGGCGATCGTGCCCGCCATGTTGGAACGCGAAGGTCTCGCGCCGATTCAGGGCCGCCGCACGAAACCGGTCCCACGCCTCCTGCGGACTTCCAGACGTTGAGCGACTCATCGCGAGCCTCCTTGTCCCTGCTTCTGGCGGAACGTCTTGACGAGCGCCTCGACCTTGGCGACATTCGCCGGACTGAGCGTGTCGATGGGGCGCATGGCCCGGTAGCGGCGGTAGAAACGCTTCCGGGCGAGTTCGAGTCGGACCAGGCGCTGGCGCGTGCCACGCGGGATCGCACGGGCGATGAAGGCCTCGAAGACGGGATTCGGCGTCCGGACGGGGCGCGACTTGCCACGGTAGCCGAGCGCGTAGCCCTCGACCGAGGTTCGCTTGTCCCAGAGCGTCTCCAGGAAGAGCGTCATGAACTCCTTCACGCGCACGTCGACCCCGCCGATCAGGTGGTTGAAGGGAGGATCTTCCTCGATGAGACGGGCCATGTTCTCCAGCCTACGCAGGCGCTCTTGGACGGATCGGCGCTTTTCTTTGAGGGATGAGCTTTCGGACATGGCGTTCGCGGCCTCCTGAGCGCGGACCCTAGAGGTTTTTTGGGGTTTTGTCAAGGTGGCGACATCGTTCTTAAGGGGGATTCCTTAATTTCTTGGGAAAATAAAGAACCCCCAGATCCGTAGATCGGAGGGTCACGCCACCCGTTCGAAGGTGGCGTAGAGGGCGAGCCTTTCGCGAGACGAAAAAACTCGCTCAGAAAGCGAGTTTTTTACATGGTGGGCAAGCAGGGACTTGAACCCTGATGACCTTGCGGTCGCTGGCACCTGAAGCCAGTGCGTCTGCCAGTTCCGCCACTTGCCCAGACGGGGCCACTCTACTGGGTGGCCCCTCGGCGGTCAAGGCGTGCCTTGCCACCGGAGTCGGGTCCGGATGTACCAGCCCAAGGTCGCCGTCAGCCGGTCGGCAGGGGAGCGGACTTGGAGGTTTTGCGTCCCCTGAAAGCCGTTCTGCAGCAGGTAGGCATACGACGGGCGGAACAGGAACACCGCCGCCTCCTGCCCCAGGATGGCTTCCGTCACGCGTACCCGTGCCCGCGCAATCGCTTCTGAGCTCGTCGCCGTCGCCAGGCTCCGCAGGCCATCCGTCACCACGGCGCTCGTCCATTGGGAGAAATTCAGGTTGTCCTCGTCCTTGTGCCAGAACGGCAGCAGGTCGGCATCATCTTGCGCCAAGACGTTCAGCAACACGATCTGGTGCGTTCGCTCATCGAGGGAACGGCGCATGATCTCCTCGCGTTCAAGCGCCTCCACGGTCACGTTCACGCCCAGGAGGGACCAGCGCCGCTTGAGCGATTCGGCCACGATCGGCAGGTCGCCCTGCGTCGGCACGAGAAGGGACAAGGTAAGGGGCGTGCTCGTAGAAAACGTTGCCGTTGTGCTTGTGGCGGTTGAGCGGGTGGGGCGTGCGGCCGGAACCGGCTGCAGGAACCGCTGTCCCGTCGCCTCATCCACCTTCCAACGCGTTTCCTCGAGCAGTTGCCGGGCCTTATCCAAGTTCGCCAGCTGCGTAGAGGTCGAATACGTCTCGAGGTAGGGGAAGGGCGTCTGGAGCGGGGTCACGTGCGGGATCTGTTGGCTTAACTCGCCACGATCGATGGCCAGCTGCAAGGCGGTCCGCAATGACCGTTCCTTCAGGAGGGCGTCTTGCGTGTTAAAGAAAACGGTCGTCACTTGCGGCAGCTCGAGTTGCAGCGTCTTCTGGCCCGTCCCGCGTACCTGATCCTGCTCGCTCCAAGGGACGAACGCGAGCGCGTCCAATTGCTTCGATTGCAGGGCGAGTTCCGCGCTCTTGCGGTCCGGGTAGAAGCGGAACTGCCGCTGGTCCAGGAACGGGGCTTGCCCGTAATATCCGGAAAAGCGCTTGAGGGTGTATGTCAGGATCGCGCCGCGGGTATCGCGCGTGAAGGCCTCGAACTGGTACGGGCCCGAGCCGATCGGCTTAAGGTTGTCTTCCGCCAGCTGGGGCGAGCCTTCACTGGCGTCTTCCCACCGGTGTCCCGGCAGGATCCCGACGGTGAGGAGCGTCTGGAGCGCAGTCTGGCTGAGCGGCGTGCCCGTCATCTTGATCTGGACGGTGTACGGATCGACACGGATCGCTTCGATGTTCGCGAACCGCTCCGCGAGCGGCGAGTGCCAGGACGGGTTCCGGATCGCGTCGTTCAACGTAAAGACCACGTCGTCCGCGGTCAGCGGTTGGCCGTCATGAAAACGAACGTCTTCGCGCAAGCGGATCTCGAGGACGTTCCCCTGGTCCAGGATTTGCGTGCTCGCCGCCAAATCTGGCCGCAAGACGCCGCCATCGAAGACGAACAGACCGCTGAAGACCAGCTGGCTCAGGTCCCGGTCGAGGGTGCTGAGCGCCAAGACCGGGTTCACCCATTTCGGCGTCCCCACCAGGCCTTCGACCAGCATCCCACCTTGGCTCGGTTGTCGGACGAGGCGGGGTTCCAAGAAAAATCCGGCCGCGATCAGCAAAAACGTGAGCCCGGCGACGAGGGAGGTCCAAAATTGAAAGCGCTCCTTGCGCGAAAAGACGTGCGACAGGTAGCGCAATTGCTGCCAACGGGGGAGCGGGGTCGAGGCTGTCACCTTGGCGACGAGCGCCTGGTCCGAGCTGGGTGGCGGGGCGTGCTCCTTGCTGCCCACGGGAATGGCTTGCCAAAAGAAGACGCGCTTCCAGGCTTGGCGCAAGCGGGTAAACAGACGTGAAGACGAGGAATGTGCTTCCATACGCCCTAGTATAGGAGGATTGGGTCAACCTGTATACCTGTCGCGCCCGCCGGTTCACGGCGGGCGCAGGAGCGGTATTTTGGGAAAAAATCCCCGAAAAACGACCTAGATCACCAGGTTCAGGATCGCGATGCCGACAAACAGGACCGCCAAGGCGATCGTCACGTAGTGGAGCCCCTGTTCGAGGCCGCGCTTGGTGCGGAACACGTTGCCTTCGCCGCCGAACGCGACGCCCAAACCGCCCTCGCGTTGCTGCAGGAGGATGACGATCGTGAGGAGGACGGAAACCGTGATGAGGGCCACCGCCAAGATGAGTTCACGCATAGGAAATGGAATGGGTCGAGCCTACAGGAGGGGCCCCTTCCCGTCAATGCGGGCCCGGGCGGAAACCGGGCGGCCCGTGTGCTATACTTTCCCCATGCAAGTGACGCTCTTTGGCCGTACCGTGGTCATGCGCTGGCGCACGCTCCTCTTGTGGTCGCTCCTGGGCCTGTTTTTGGCCTTCGTTGTCCTGTTCGGCTACAGCTTCACCCGTTCGTTCCTTGCCATCCGGCGTAGCGGGGGAAGCGCCTGGCTTGAGCAGCGTCTCGAATCGTCCGTCGCGCGGGCGGTCGCGAATACCCGGGTCACGCCCGAAGACCTCAAGGCGCTTGATCGTCCGGGGCGGCCCTCCCTCGGTCCCCAGCAGGCCAAGCTCACGGTCGTCGCCTTCATCGATTATGGGTGTCCCTTCTGTCGCCGCGCCGCCGGTCCGTTCCGTGAGGCGATGCTCAAGTACCAAGACCGTGTCCGTTTCGTGGTACGCGATTTTCCGGTCGAGGAACTGCATCCGAACGCCATCCAGGCGGCCCAGGCCGTTCGTTGCGCCTTTGCCCAAAACAAGGGGTGGGCGATGCACGACCTGCTCTTCACCCAGACCGGTGACCTGGTTCCCGCGGATTTCGAGCGCTTCGCCGCCCAAGCCGGTGTCGACCTCACCCAGTACCGCCGTTGCGTCGAGGCGCAGACCTTTTCGGCTCAAATCCAAGAAGACCTCGCCGACGGATCCCGCGCCGGGGTCCAAGGCACCCCGACCTACTTCTTCAACGGCGTCCGCATCCAAGGCGTCCCTCAAGAGCGTCCCGAAGCGTACTTTGAATTCCTTATCGAACGGTTCCTGCAAGAAGCCGCCGCTTCCTCAACCGTCCCTACCCCCTAACCTATGCGTTTCTTCTCTCGGTTGAGTGGAATTGTGGTCCTGATCGGGTACCTATTTGCGGTTCTGTCGCCGGTGGCCTACGCCCAGGCCCAGCCGCAGGTCGTTCCGGTGCGTTCGACGGCGAATCCGTCCACGGTCCAGCTTTCCGTCCCGATCGGGAACGTCACGAGTGTCTCCGGCTCCCCTGAATACATTACCGTGCTCTATCGGTATGCGCTTGGGATCGTGACCCTCGTCGCCATCATCATGGTCGTATACGGTGGCTTTCGTTATCTGCTGGGCGCTTCAACGGGCGACGCCAAGACGGGTCGGAAGGTCATCGAGGACGCCATCGGCGGGATGGCGATCCTGTTTTTGGCCTACGTCATCTTATATACGGTGAACCCTAAGACCGTCCGCCTTTCGCTCCCCGATATCCGCCGCATCCAGAGCGTCGGCCTCACGGCGGGTTCGCAAACGAACCAGCCTGGGACATCCTGCGCGAAGGACAGCGACTGCACGGCCGGCTCGTTTTGCTTGCGGACGAGCCTCGTTCTCGGCGTCTGTGCCGATGGCCAAGCGGGAAACATCTGTCGTTGCCGTGGCGCGGGATGCGACGTGACCGCCGAACAGGCGGGCGGTCCCACCAACCATGCCGGCACGGGCCGCGTCGATTGCCAGGCGGGTCTCCAATGCCAAGAGATCTCCACCAATTACTTCGTGTGCAATGGGGGAGCCACCGGTTCGGCCTGCAACGAAAGTTCCGAATACATGTTTCCGGTAGACAATGCCATCAATACGGCTCAGGCGGCGCGAGGGGTCGCGGGCGATGTCGGGACCGTGACCGCGCTCGCCGCATCGGGCGTAGGGGCGCCATTCATTCCGCTTGTCATCGCGCGTTCGGGATATGCTGCGGGAATGGCGATCGGCTCTAGTCCGGGCGTTCGACAGCGTTCGTCCATCGCGTGTACGCAACCAGGCCAATACTGCTTCCAGCCAAGCCAAGAGCGGGCAGGCGCCTGTGTCTATGGCGACTACCGTGATACGGCCATGTTCCAAGGGATCCCCGAATACCGCACCAATCGCGGCCTGCAGACGACCGTCGAGCGCTGTGACCTGACTGAAGCGCAGCTACGCGAATTGCCCAAGTCGAATGGCGGCTGCCGCAACATCACGAACAACAATGTCGATGAGTTCTGCGTCCAGCACCGCTACAGCTGCCGCGGTGCGGCCGTGTGCGGCCGTTCCGCGTACGCGCAGTTGTTTGCTGGAACGCTCCGCGCCTATCACTCATGGGAGAATGTTCCGCAGCAACTGCGCCCTGAGACGTACTTCAGGTCTGGATGCAAAAAGCCCATTGGAGCGGCATGCCAGAATGATAGCGAATGTCCTTCACGGTGCTTGCAAAACCGTTGTAGCGGTTTCGGTGCACTTGAGATTCGCGATGATGTCGCGCCAGGAAGTCTTCGCGGCCTACCTACGGCCGCGCAGGTTCAGTATGTGTATACGAATGAAAATAACATGTGCTCCAGTCAATCCTGGACGGCAATTGACCTGCTGGAGGATGAGCGGACTTCTCCGATCGCCGTTCAGAATGCGCTCTTGAATGTTCTTTTCCTTTCTGGGACCCCAGACCGCTTCTCGTGCTATCCTTCCCGTCCTACGGGGGCAAAATGTGATTTCAACGCGCAATGCCAATCTCGTCGCTGCGTCGCCGCATCAGAGGCCGGTCCCCGCATCACGGTCCCTGCGACCTTCAACGCCCCGCTCGACAACAATGCCGGTCTCGGGACCTGCGGCTAGCGCGCCCACCCGGACACTTGCACCCGGTGAAAACCCGTGGTAGTCTCGCCCGTATCGTGTCCCGCTCTTGGGGGCCTTGGAGAGAGATCCATGAAGCAACCGTCCGTGATTTCCATTAAAGGTGCGCGTGTCCATAACCTCAAAAACGTTTCCATCGACCTGCCGAAAGGTTCGTTTATCGTGATGACCGGCCTTTCCGGTTCTGGAAAGTCCTCCTTGGCATTTGATACCATCCACGCCGAAGGTCAGCGCCGTTACATGGAAAGCCTGTCTTCCTATGCGCGCCAATTCTTGGAGATGCAGGACAAGCCCGACATCGACGAGATCTCGGGCCTCTCGCCAACGGTCGCCATCGACCAGAAGACCTCCTCCCATAACCCGCGTTCCACCGTCGGGACCGTCACCGAGGTCTACGACTTCTTGCGCGTGCTCTTCGCTCGGGCCGGTCGTCCGCACTGCGTCGGTTGCGGTTCCGCCCTCAGTCCGCAGACCCCCAAAGACATCGCTGAAAAACTGCTCAACTGGGCCAAAAAAGAAGAAGTCTTGCTGTTGGCTCCGCTCGTGAAGGAGCAGAAGGGCGAGCAGAAGCTCGTCCTCCAGGCTGCCGAACGCGCCGGCATCCGCGAGGTCCGCTTTGACGGCGTTCTCGTCGACCTTGAGGAGATGCTGCGCACCAAGATCGATAAGACGGCCGCCCACACCATCGAAGCCGTCGTTGTTCGCCTTGAACACAAGACCACGATGGCCGCCGCGTCCGCCCAGGAGCATGTGAAGCAGGCCCTCGACCTCGGTCACGGCGTGGTGCAGATCTTGGGCATGGACAGCCTCGAGGAGAAGCTCTTTTCTGCCTCGCTGTTCTGTTCCGCGTGCGACCGCTCGTTCCCGTCGCTCGAGCCCCGCCTCTTCTCGTTCAACGCTCCGCAAGGCGCCTGTCCTGCCTGTACCGGCCTCGGCACCAAGCTCGTCCTCGAGCCGAGCCTCGTCATTCCTAACAAGCGCCTCACCATCGCCCAAGGCGCCATCAAGCCGCTCACGCGCATCGCCGGCAACCAGACCTCGACCATGAAACTCCTCGCCGCCGTCGGCAAGGAGCACGGCTTCACGCTCGATACCGCCATCGCCGCCTTCACGAAGCCGCAACTCAAGGTCCTGTTCGAGGGCACCGGCGAACAGCTGTACGCGGCCGAGGGCCAAAAGCCGCAGCCGTTCCTCGGTCTGGTAGCTCTTCTCGAAAGCAAATACAAGGAAAGCGATTCCGACTATGTCCAAAAGGAGATTGAGGCCTACATGCGCGTCCTCACCTGCCCAGACTGCCAAGGCAAGCGCCTCCGACCCGAAGCCCTTGCCGTCACCGTCGCCGGCAAGTCCCTCGCCGACGTCGTCTCCGTCCCGCTTGATGAGGTCAACGGCTTCTTCGCGTCCCTCGGTTCGGGGCCCAAAAAGGTGAAGGCTTCGCGTACCATGCAACGCGTCAAGGTGAAGGATGAGGCCGACAAGGCCGGCTTCAGCGCGACCGAACGCGTCGTCGCCGACCAGATCTCCAACGAGATCGTCCGCCGCGTCCAGAACCTCCTCGACGTCGGCTTGTCGTACCTCACTCTCGATCGTGCCGCCATGTCGCTTTCTGGTGGTGAGGCCCAACGCGTCCGCCTGGCCGCCCAGCTCGGTTCCGAGCTTTCCGGCGTCATCTACATCCTCGACGAGCCGTCCATCGGCCTGCACCAGCGTGACAACGACAAGCTCATCCAGACCATCAAGCGCCTCCGCGACCTCGGCAACACCGTCATCGTCGTCGAGCACGACCAGGCCGTCATGGAAGCCGCCGACTACATCGTCGACATCGGTCCTGGGGCGGGGGAGTACGGGGGCGAGATCATCGCCGCCGGCAGCCTCGCCGAACTCAAGAAAGACAAGGAATCGACCACCGGCCCCTACCTCTCCGGCAAGAAATTCCTCGAGACGCCCGCCACCCGTCGCAAGGGCAACGGCAAGGCGATCAAGATCCGCGGCGCCCAGGCCTTCAACCTCAAGAACATCGACGTCGATATCCCGCTCGGCAAGTTCGTCTGTGTCGCGGGTGTCTCTGGCTCGGGCAAGTCTACTCTGATCCTGGATATTTTAGGCCGTTCGCTCAGCTCCCACTTTTACGGCGCCAAAGATCCCATCGGCGCCCACAAGTCGATCGAGGGGATGGAGCACATCGACAAGGTCGTGTCGGTCGACCAGAGCCCCATCGGCCGCACCCCGCGCTCGAACCCGGCTACCTATACGGGCGTCTTCACCGCCATCCGCGACCTCTTCACCGAGATCCCCGAAGCGAAGGCGCGTGGCTTCGACGCCGGCAAGTTCTCCTTCAACGTCAAGGGCGGCGGCCGCTGTGAAGCCTGCAGCGGCGACGGTTCCATCCAGATCTCGATGCAGTTCCTCCCCGACGTCTACGTCGACTGCACCGAATGCCACGGCAAGCGCTACAACAGCGAGGCCCTCGAGGTCCTCTGGCGCGGCAAGACCATCGCCGACGTCCTCGACATGACCGTCGAGGAGGCGCGCCGCTTCTTCGTCGACCAGCCCGCCATCTACGAAAAGCTCTCGATCCTCTACGAAGTCGGTCTCGGCTACGTCCGTCTCGGCCAATCCGCCACCACCCTTTCCGGTGGTGAGGCCCAGCGCGTCAAGCTCGCCACCGAGCTTGCCCGCCGCGGCACGGGCAAGACCCTTTACATCCTCGACGAACCTACCACAGGCCTGCATTTCGAGGACATCAAGCGTCTTCTCGTCGTCTTGAACGCCCTCGTCGACCGCGGCAACACCATCCTCGTCATCGAGCACAACCTCGACATCCTCCGCATGGCCGACTGGATCATCGAGATCGGCCCCGACGGCGGCATCCGCGGCGGCCAACTGGTCGCCCAAGGCACCCCCGAACAGGTCGCGAAGACAAAAACGCTGACCGCGCCCTACCTGAAAGAGGAGCTGGAGAAATACCCACCCGCAAAAGGGAAGGGGAAATAAGAGACATCCGCCTTGCGCGGATGTTTCGTTTGGATTCGGTTTATTGCTCCCACCCGTCAAAGCCTTCCTCGCAATGACAGAGGAGAGCGGTACCCCGTCCGAGTCCTCCTTTTTTTGAGTATCTTCATTCTTTCCCTCTCCCTGTAGGTCCCCGGCGCGGCAGCCCCTTTTTCCCGGACCTGCTGTGTGAGCAATCCATCCCAGGAACAGGCAGCGAGTTCAGGTCCGGGAAAAAGGGGCTGCCGCGCCAGGGACCGCCCCCCTTGTGGGAAAGGGCGGGCCGTGGGGCGCCAGCCCCACCCCCTCCGGCCGGGCAGGCCAAGTATTGACAGCTCCCGTCACATTCAGTATTCTACCCCCATTCTCCACAGATATGTCTGAAAATCTCGTATTACCCGCGGTAATTCAACCGACCCAGGTCAAAACCGGCATGACCGTGCGCTTGCACTTGAAAATTAAGGATACCAACGCCGCCGGTGCCGAAAAGGAACGCGTCCAGATCTTCGAAGGCCTGGTGATTAACGTTGGCGGCAAGGGCAATGCCAAGACCATGACCGTCCGCAAGGTCTCCGAGCGCGTCGGCGTCGAGCGCATCATCCCGCTCGCCATGCCCTCCTTGCTCAAGGTCGAGCTCGTCCGCCTCATCAAGACCCGCCGCAAGAGCATCAGCTACATCCGCTCCAGCAAGAAGCGCGTCCGCGAGATCAAGAACGTCAAGCTCGCCGCGTAAGCCAAAAAAGACCCAAGATCAGGGTCTTTTTTGCTTCCTTGAAGTGCGGCACGATTAGTTGTCTATCCCTTGACAAAAGCGAGAACCTATGATGAGGTGGCCGCCATCACGCCCTGCTTAGGGGTGTGACGTTTCTGTTAATCCGACCTGGAAAACGAGAGAAGGAGGCTGACATGCACATGTCATCCGGTTGTCCTCCCCTGATGGCCGCCCTGTGCGGGCTGGCCGTCGCGATCTTGTCCCCTGCGGCGGAAGCCCAGGACCGGACGGTCGCGACCGACGTGCCGTCGTGCCAGGAATACGCCGACCCGGCGGTCGTGGTCACCCTGACCCGGCCTACCGAGGTCCCGCAGCTCCTGGCGGCCTCCTGGAACGGGGCGACCCACCAGCAGGCCGACGACTACCTCAATCGGGACGTGCCGTTCGCGGCTCCCGTCCTCGCGCGCGGCCTGCCGACGCGCCTGGACCGGCGCGACATTGGCCCCCGGAACTGGTTCCGTCCCGGCACCGACGGCGCGTTCCAGTGCGCCTTTCAGACGACCGCTTCGGCCGCCTGCTCCGCCCGGACCAGCGCGCCCGAGGGGACCTTCATCACCCTGCTCGACCTGCTCGCGGCCAACCCCGTGAACCGGTTCCAGGCGACGGTGACGGTCACCGAGGAGTTCGTGCGGCCCCTGGACGAGACGCCGCCGCCCGTGGCCTTTCCGGCCTCGCAGACGCTGCGCCGCTCGCCGAACCAGGTGGGCGTGCCGGCCGGTTCCGTGCGCTGGATCTACACCGCCACGGCTGGCCTCACGCCGAACTGCCAGGGCCGTCCCACCGGACCGCTCTTCCAGAACGGGGTCGCCACCCAGGAGGCCCGCGCCTACCTCGCCGGCACCTGCACGCCCCTCAACGGTGCCTCACTCGAGACCCTGTACGGCTGGAACGCCGTCCAGCGGTACGCGGGGAGCGCGCTCAGCCGACAATTCAAGATCCGCGCCCTCCCGGGCCGGGTCCTGATCCCGCGGTCGAGCGCCTTCAAGAGCGTCGCCGAGCGCGCCTGCCTGGCGCTGCCGCAGCTCGCCGCCCACACGGACCAGGCCTTGCGTTGCGACGTCGGTCCCGCGCAGTTCACCGCGTGGAACCGGGCCCTCGTCCCTGCCACGGTCGCCGGGCTCGCTCCGGCCGACCTCACGGCAGTGGCCCAGGCCGCCGCCGAGCGCCTGGATGCGATCGCCCAGGGACCGACCTGCGCCGACGCCGAGCGCATCGCCGCGGCCCAGGCCGAGGCGCGCCACGCCAACGAGGCGCGCGCCGCCGAGACGCTTCGGAAGGACGGCTGGAAGGCCCTCGCCGAGAGCCGCGGCACCAAGCTCGTGGCCGGCGGCATCGCCCTCCTGGCCCTCGTCGCCGCCCTCGCGCTTGTCCTCTGGGACCGCGCCCGCCAGCGCCGCGCCGATCAGGTGCAGCAGCAGGCCCGCCGCGCCCAGGACGTGCTCGACATCCGGATCGACCAGGAGCTGACCTTCGCCTTCCGGTCGGCGATGCTCGTGCAGCCCTTCTTCGCGAAGGGGGCGACCTTCAGCTTCACCAAGGACGTCGAGAAGGAGCTCGAGCCCAAGGACGCGGCGGACGATCCGCTGACCCGGGCGCGCGTCGTCCATCTCACGATGCAGGCGCTCGGGGTGCGCGCGCGCGAGCAGGCCGAGGCCGATCAGGCCAAGGCTGCCGCCCCCGCTGCGAGCAACGAGCCGTCCGCCGCCTCCCTCGTCGCAAGGCCCATCATGGCGACGCCTCCCGAGGGCGTCTCGACGCTGGAAGCGGAGGGCGCGTATGCCTTCTTTCGCCGGTTCATGACGGGGGTGTACACCAACGTGCGGGCGGGTTGCCGCCCGGAGTTCCGGACGATCCTCGATCGCGCCAACAACATGGCGACGACGGCGCCGAAGAAGGAGTGGGAGGCGCTCGCAGGCATGGTCATCCACCACGTCCTCAGCGTCCTCGACCGCGGCGAACGGCTCGAGCTGGTCCGGACCGATCTCGTGAAGATCCTGGGCGACCGTTCCAAGGCTGACCCGGCGGTCACCCGGAAGAACGCCCTGCGTCCGCTGGGCAGGCTCCACGCGGAGCTGGCCGCGCTCGCGGAGATCCTCGACGGTCCGGGGCTGATGGGGAACGAGCGCCTCGGGGTCCTGTTCGAGGAGCGCTTCAGCAAGGAGACGGTCGATTACGGTTCGTCGACGAACGCGCCTCCCGCTCAGGGAAGCGTGCCGTCGGTGGTCCGGCCTTCTCCGACCTGACCGTCCGCCAAAAAAAAGACGACGCCCGGCGCTAAGCCGGGCATCGTCTCAAGGGCTTCTGGCCTCGCCATTCCGGCGAGGCTTTTTCTATGCCGGTTTCTTGGCTGTTTCGTGGGTGCGCCAGGCAACCTGGAGCTTGTCGAACGCTGGATCCGGGTCGAGCTTGAACACCTGACGCTCTCCGGTGGCGGGATCACGGAAGCCGAGTTCGACGCTTTGCAGCATGAGCCGCGGCGCCTCGTTGCGACGGTCGGGGGAGCGACGCTTATACAGCGGATCTCCGAAGACGGGATGGCCGAGCGCAAAGAGGTGGGCGCGGATCTGGTGCGTGCGTCCGGAAAAGATGTTCACGCGGAGCAGGGTCGCGCCCGGCAGGCGCTCGAGGACCGTATAGTGGGTCCAGGCGACTTTTCCTTCGGAATCTTCGACGGGCCGTGCTGCCATTCGCCCCTTCGTGGTCGAACGCGCGAGCTTGAAGCGGATGTCGCCTTCGTCGAGTTCAATGACGCCATGCACGAGGGCGAGATACGTCTTATCGATCTTGCGTTCGCGGAATTGCGCTTGCAGGTCGTCGTAGGCTGTCTGCGTCTTCGCGACGACCATGAGGCCGCTCACGTCCCGATCGAGACGATGGATGATGCCCGGACGTTCGGGTTCCGGGCCGATCTTGGCGATGCCGGGGTCGTGGGCGAGGAGCGCGTCGATGAGGGTCGGCTCGGTCGAGCCTTCGGCGGCAGGATGGACAAGCAGTCCATCGGGTTTGTCGATGACGAGCCAGTCGGCCGTTTCGGCGATGATGCGTAGGGGCTTGCGGATGGAAGTGGCGGACGCTTCAAGCGGCAACGCCTCGCCGGCACCCGGGGCGAACGCCAAGACCTGCCCCGTTTGCACGCGCCGGTGGGGGATGAGGATCGCCTTGCCGTCGACCGTCACGCAGCCCTCTTTTATGTGTTTCTGCCACTGGGCACGCGAAACGCTCGGATCAAGCGCCGTAAGGGCCTGGTCCAGCCGTTCGTTGTCCAATGCGGGTTCGATCGTCCAAGACATGGGGACAGCCTACAGGGTTTTTCCCGGATGGGCCAGGGCGTATAAATGGCGTATTTTTGCTTGAAATAGGGATTTTTTCCCCTTGAGGCGGGAGGGGGTTCGCGTTTCGTGGCATTTCAACGCATTTGCCGGAACCCGGTTTTTCCGCTAAAAAAGCGGTGTCGGGTCGATAGCTCAGTTGGTAGAGCGGGCGTCTTATACACGCCTGGTCGCTGGTTCGATCCCAGCTCGACCCACCATGGAAAACTCGCTTGCTGAAGCGAGTTTTTGCTTATCCATCCGCGTTGGCATGTCTCACCGAGATCTGGCGTAGGCATGTTTGGCGATCCTGTCCGCATGAGCGCGTCGTCCTTCCCTTCGGTTCCGAGAAGGGGTATCCTTTGCGCATATGAAAAAGGCCTTTCTGATCTTGCCGTTGGCGGCGCTCGTTTTCTTGGGGGCGGGGTGTGGCGGTTCCTCGGGTGCGGCTCCTGTCGTTCCGGCAGCGGTCGCGCGCTGCGGAAATGCGTATTTCCCCTTGCAGCAAGGCTACTCGATAACGTACCGAAACACCTTCCCGGGGGGCGCACCGACCGAATACACGATGGCCGTCGAACGGGTCGAAGGGAACGAAGTCGACCTTCGGACGACGTTCCAAAGCGGGACGAACGGCACGCAGTCGCTCGAATGCGGACCGGATGGCGCCGTCCGCGCCAAGAGCTTCATCTCGCTCGGCGGGACGGCCGGCATGACGGGCCAGGCGCGTACCACCGCCGTCCGCGGAGAGCTGATGCCTCGCGAGATTCGCGTCGGGACAAGCTGGGTGAGCGAGTTTGACGTGGATGTGAACTTGACGAACGCGGTCGATGACCCGCTCGCTCCTGGCCGGGTGACGAATACAGGCGCAACCATCAAGATAGAGCGTGAGGCGCTCTCAGAGGAAAGCGTGACCGTTCCTGCCGGAACGTTTAACGCCCTCAAGGTGCGCTCGAATATGACTGGTCTAGGCGGCCTTGGCGGGATCACCAGCTATGAGTGGTGGGTTGAGGATCGGGGTCTCGTAAAGGTGACGACCGGTGATGACCAGTCAATCGTTTCGGAAGCGATCCGCATCCAAGCCCCATAATGAAAAGGCCCTCGATCCATCGAGGGCCTTTTTATTGCTGAAAGCGGGTTCGGATGGCATGTTTCAGATCAGCGATGCCCGTTCCATCTCGGGACGACACCAGGATCCCCCCCTCTTTCTTGTACGCGTTCTGCCGCGCCTTCTGTTTTGCGGGCGTGAGCCGGTCCGCCTTATGAAGGACGAGCAGGCGGGGGATGTCTCCGGCCCCGATCTCGTTCAGGATGGCCTCAACCTCCTTCTTCTTGGCTCGGTGGTGCGGATCGGAAGCGTCCAGGACATGGATCAGGACGTCCGCGTGGACCGTCTCATCAAGCGTGCTCGAGAACGCCTCGATCAGCCTGGGCGGCAAGTCCTGGATGAAGCCGATCGTATCGGAAATCAGGACCTCCTCACCCCGCCCGGCCTGTCGCGGGTCTTCTAGCCACAGCTTACCCACATGGGTGTCGAGCGTCGCAAACAGCGCATCGGCCACATAGGCGCCTTTTTTCGTGAGGGCGTTCACGAGCGTCGACTTGCCGGCGTTGGTATAGCCGACGACCGACACCGTCTTCAATCCGCGCCGCCGCCGGTCTTGCCGGTGCAGGGCGCGGGAGGCGGCGATGCGTTCGAGTTCCTGTTTCGTATGGTCCAGCTGTTTCGCGAGGTGCCGCTTCATGAGTTCCGTGTTCGTCTCACCCTGTCCGCCGCGGGTTCCCGTGCCGCCCGCTTGCTGCATCAGCTCCAATCCGAGCCCGAAAATGCGCGGTCCGACGTGCTCGATCGCCGCCCGCTTGATCTGCAGCTTCGCCTCGGCCGTCTTAGCGTGAAGATCGAAGATCTTGAGGATCAAGTCGACGCGGTCCCAGGCCTTGAGCCGAAGGCCCGCCTTCCGGAACCGTTCTTCGATTTCGTAGAGCTGCTTCGGCTTCAGGAGGTTGTTTACGATCAGCACTTCCACTTGATGCTCTTTTGCGAGCGCGATCAGTTCTTCGACCTTTCCGCCGCCGATGTAGGTACGGTAGTCGGGGAGCGCCCGTTTCTGCAGCATGGCGACCACGACCACCCCGCCAAACGTTTTGGTCAGCGAGGCGAGTTCATCAAGTCGACGCTTGGCCTTTTCCGGCGTCAGGGAGGGGTGGACGACGTCGATGAGGATGGCACGGGGCTGGGCGCGGGACATATGCATGGATGGTAACACCTTGTGGAAATTTGGCGAACCGGTGTCGATTTTCACCGCAAAGGAAAGCGTGTTGACGCTCGCGTCGGAATCCGCAACGGAGTAGATGGAGGGGCGGCCCGCGCGCCCTGACGAGAGGCCCGTTGCCGGAAGGAAGATTCTTTGCGCCTGGGATCTTCGTTTTATCCGGGCAAGGGGGTTCTCGCTAGGGCGCGCGCAGGCCTATCCGTGGCCGGAATTCGCATTGAGCCAAGCTTGTACCCATGCTACCCTCCATTCATGACTCTTGGCTTGTTGCGTTATGCCGAATGAGGCCACCCCATCCTCCTTCGATGCTGCCCTGCTGGAGCGGGCCAAGGCCGGCCCAAATGGGGTCATCGAGGTCTATGACCGTTACGTCGATCGTTTATATGCCTATTTCTTGCGCCGGTGCGGGCAACGTGAGCTGGCGGAAGACCTGACGTCCCAAACGTTCGTCCGCTTCCTCAAGGCCCTACCGACGCTTGAATGGCGCGGTCTTCCGCTTGAAGCCTGGCTTTTCCGAACCGCATCCAATCTTCTCATCGACCATTGGCGCAAGGCGGGCGCGCATTTTGAGGTCCATCCGGACGACGAGGAAGGGGAGCTCGCGTGGGATCCGCCGTCTCCGCTCCCAAGCCCCGCCGCGCAAGCGGAATTGAGCCTCGCATCGGAACAGTTGCGCGACGTCCTCTCCCATCTTTCCCCACGCGACCAGGAGATCCTCGACCTCCGCTTTTTTGCGGGGCTCGAACCCATGGAAATGGCGAGCGTTCTCAATATCTCCGCGAACCACGCGTCCGTCTTGGTCTACCGTGCCCTCGCCCGCCTGCGGGCCCTCTACCAAAAAACCTATGACCCCTCCACGCCGTCAGTTTGAAGACGACCCCGCGTTACAGGAAATGTCTCAGGCCCTGCAGGCCTTCACCGCGTCTGCCGCGTCGGAGCATCTTCCTGAACAGGCCAAAGCCCGCCAGCGTGCGGATCTCTTGGCATTAGCCTCTTCTATGCCCAACGCCTCCTCTCCGGCGCCTGTGCCGGTCGTGTCCGAGCCAAGATCCGCTCCCCGCTCCCGACGGGTCTTGTGGTTGGCCGCCGCCTTCGCCGTGACGGTTTTGTTGCTGAACGTCGTCCTTTCCGCCCTTCCGGGTCGGCGTGACGGGGGTCCGGTCACGCTTGCCTCGCGCGTGCTCGTGCCTGCTGCCCAATCGGCGCAGGCGTTCGCGCTTGAGCCCGCCCAATCTACTTCCGCCGGCATGGATCCGGCCCGTGGCTGGGTCCTTCGCAGCGCCGTACCGGTGTCCCAAGAGGCGATCCAGCGTGCCATCCGCATCGATCCGCCCGTCGACGTGCGCGTCAACCGTGTCGATGATGATTCTTGGAGCCTGACGCCCGCCCAACCCCTCAAGGGGAACGCGGTCTATCGCGTCTCGCTGGCCGCCGCATTACAAACCGATGAGCAGGAGTCGCCCTATGAGTACACCTGGGTTACGCAAACCGTGGGCGCTTTTGCCCTCGAGGCCCTGACGCCTGGCCCCGGAGCCTCAGCGGTCCCGGCGGATACGGCCCTCGAGTGGACGTTTTCGCGCGCCGGATTCGATTCCGCGAGCTCTTCCGTGCAGATCCTCCCAGTCGTGCCCGGCCATTTCGAGACGCGTGACCGGACGCTGGTTTTCCTTCCGGACCGGCCGCTTGTTCGCGGTCAGGTGTATCGCGTCACCCTTAAGCGTGGTTTTGGCGTAACGGATGTCCCGTCGATGCGCCTGACGGAAGACCTTTCTTACGCGTTCCAGGTTGCCTCTGATGAGCAGGTGGAGCCCGAGTACAACCTTCGCCTCGCCTTGCCGACCCAAACCCAGGTCGCGACCGGAAAGCCGATCCGCTTCGCCGTGAACCCTGAGGTCGCCAAGCCGCGCCAGGATGGCCGGGCCACGGCCTTTACCGTCGAAGGGTATGCCCTCAGCGTGGAAGAGGCGGAGCGATATCTGGCCGCGCGCAGCCAGGGGTTCGGCTGGTTCGAGTGGACCCGCCCCGAGCGCCAATCTATCGGCCAGATGGTTGCCGGGAAGCCTGTCGCGTTTCGCCAGGCGAATGTTGTCGCCTCGACGGCGGAAGGGGAGTGGCAATCCATTTTGGAAGCTCCGGCAGCCGCGGCAGGGGCGTACCTCGTTCGCGTGAGCGCAAGCGGCATCGAGGAGGATTATACCTTGGTTCAAGTGTCTGATCTGGCCGTCCATGTCATGGCCGATCAGGACAATGCCCTTTTCTGGGTCATGCAGGCGCACACGCGCCAGCCGGTCGCCGGTGCCCAGGTCGTCTTGGGTGGCCAAACGGTCCAGACCGATGCGGATGGCCTCGCGACCGTTGCGTTGCCCCCAGGCCTGAGGGCGCCCCAGCCTCTCGCACGCACCTGGGAAGGGGCACGCGTGACGCAGGGCGACCAGCGCACGCTGCTCGAGGTCAGCCCTCCCGCCTCACCGTTCGATCTCTATCGCGAGGTCGATCCGCAAGAGGGCTTGCGCCGCACGTGGGCCTATCTCTACCAGGACCGTGCCGTCCAGCGCCAAGACGACACGATCTCGCTCTTCGGATTGGCGCTTGACCGCGCAACCAAGCAGGCTCCGTCTGGTCTAAAATTACGCTTAACCCAGGCAAATTACCTCTACGATATCGGGCGTTCGCTGACCACGCCGACGCTCGCCGAACAGGATATCTTCCCGGATGCCGCTGGCCGCTTCCAGGCGAGTTTCACATGGAAAAACCGTCCGTCGGGGAATTACATGATCCAGTTATTGCGTGACGGCAAGGTCGTGACGACCCTCGGGTTCAGCGTGCGCGCCGATGCCAAGCCGCGCATGACCATCGGTCTCGAGCTTGATCAGAAGGGCGCCTACATGGGCGATGCGGTAACCGGCAAGGCCGTCGCCACCTTCGTTGATGGCACCCCGTTCCCGAATGCCGACATCCGCGTCCAGGCGAACCAGTACGGAGGAAGCGTGTTTGATCAGGTCTTGCGCACCAACGATCAGGGGATCGCCACGTTCCGCGTCAACACGAACCGGGCCATCCCGTGCGTCCCCGTGAATCCCCAAGCGACGGACGCGTTTTCGGGGGATTGCTACGGCCGCGACCAATTGACGGTCACCGCTAGTACGCGAACGGGAGAAGAGGGGGATGCTTCCGTCCTATCGGTCATTCCCTTATATCCTTCACAGCGGGCGTTCCGTGGGATTCCGGGCGATCGGTATTCGGAATATGCGCCTCAAGCCGTGATCGTAGCCCCTGGCCGCCTGCGCGTCGCCGGAAGCATCCAAGACATCGTCGCCCCGGATACGGCGACCGAACAAGTGCGGCCGGCGGCAGGCATGACGGCAACCCTCTCCCTGTACCGTGCCGACCGGCGTGAGCGCCAAACCGGAACCCGCTACGATGCCGAACGGCGCCGTACGGTGCCGGTGATGCAGGAGTACATCGTCCTGACGCCCGAAGGGCGACAATCCGTCACCAGCGACGCCCAAGGAGCCTTTACGATTGAGGTTCCGATCGAAGCGACGGCAAGCCATTATCAGGTCTTGCTGACGGCGACCGACGCGCGCGGCCGTACCGTCTCATATGCCCAATACGTCTTCCCGCCGTCGCCGCAGTTCCCTGGCGCCGTGAGCGATGGAGGTAGGCCGACGGACCCTTCGTTCGCCTTGTCGCGCACCGATGATCCGCAGCGTCAGGACCGGGACTCACAGGGCAGCGCCGAGCTCAACCGACGCGTCACCTATCGTCTTGTGGATGACGCGGGTAAGCCGCTCGACGTCTCCGCCTACTCTCGCCCGCTCTATGTGATCGCCTCGCGTGGTCTCAAGCGGTCGACGGTTTCCAGCGATGCGAATTTCGCCTTTACCTTCGACGAGTCACTGTATCCGAATCTTGGTATTTTCGGGGTCGTTTTCACTGACCACGGGTTTAAGGTGTCGAATGCGAGCCTTACCGTGGTGCGGGATCCTTACGTCTTGGATGTGCAAGCGGTCCCTGACAAGGAGGCGTACACCCCAAGCAGCACGGCCCAGATTCGCCTGACGGTGAAGGGTCAGCAGGGTGAGGCGGTCCCGGGCGTGAAGGTTGCCGTATCTGTCGCCGACAAGGCGCTTTCCGCTCTATATGCCTTCACGGATTTCAGTCCCCTCGAAGGCTTGTATGCGTACACCGATGACGATGTCCGTCAGGTGGCTAGCACGCACCAGGACGCGAAAAGCATGAACGGCGGGGCTGAAGGCGGAGGCGGCGGAGGTGGGGATGCCCTGCTGGCCCCGCGCAAGAACTTCAAGGACCAGGCCGGGTTCGTGGTCGTCGAGACGGATGCGAATGGGGAAGCGGCCGCTTCCGTCGACCTGCCTGACAATGTCACGACGTGGCGCATCCAGGCGATCGCGCTGAGCGGCGATCTCCGTGCCGGACAGGCGATCATCGAGCGGGCCGCGACGAAGCCGCTCGCGGTGGATGCGGTTGTCCCGCGTCAGGTGTATGTCGGCGATCAGGTCCAGATCAAGCTCCGTCCGATCGCCGGAGAGCTAGCGGCAGATACCCCGGTTGAATATGTCGTAAACGCGCCGACCTTGGGGGTACAGCGACAATCCGTACGCGCCGTCGGGCGTGCGAACGCGTACCTTCCCATGGCGATCACGCCTTCCATGGTGGGGACGCATACGGTCCAGGTCGGCGTCGTCGCCGCCGGACGCCAGGACGCGATGGAATTCCCGTTGCGAATCATGGAAAAACAAGCGACAAAAACGATTTGGGAACAGGCTGAGGCTACGGCTGGCTTCCGCTTGCCCGAAACGATGGCGGCGAATGCGAGCATCCTTCTCACGTCTCCCGAGCGGGCCGCCTTGCTGCCAGACCTGCAGCGCCATGTCGAAGGCTCAAATAGCACTCGGCTTGAGGCGCGCCTAGCCGGTCGTCTCGCCCAAGCCGCCCGTCAGATGATTGATCCGAGCGTGACGCCCGATACCATTCCGGTGGATTGGACGCTCTATCAGGACGCCGCTGGCGCCCTCAAGCCCCTTCCGCAGAGCTCGGGCGAGATCGACGCCTCATTCAAGGCGGTGCTTTCCGGCGAGCGCGGCTACGACGAGGCCGCCCTCGTCAAATTCCTAGATGCGACGCTGCAATCGAAGGATGCGAGCCGCGAGACCCGCATCAAGGCGGCGGGAGCCTTGGCTTTCCTCGGCCGACCGACCCTGAAGGCCCTCCAAGAGGCCGCCTCACAGCCGAACCTGACGTGGCAAGAGCAGTCCGCCTTGCTTCGCGCCTTTGTGGCCATCGGCGATCGTGCCGCTGTCCAGGTGCTCTTTGACGGTTGGATGCAGAAGACGGTCGCCCAAGACGGCGTGCGTTTCGTGGATGTGGAGGCATCCGACCGTTCCCGCTACGAAGCGACCCGGATGGCCGCCTACGCCGCCTTCTTCCTTGGGGATGCCCATGCGAATGAATTCCATGGGTACTTGGCCCGCATCAGCCTCGATCAGCCGGCCTTTGATCCGCTTTTGGACACGCAAACCCTCAAGATGCGCGTAGAACGGGCGCCAAGCGTCGAAACGAAGGTCGTCTATCGCCTCGGGAATGATGTCCGCGAAGTTGAGCTCAAGGACGGCCCGGTATCGGTCTCATTGGTCGGGGAGGCCTGGCAACTCTTCTCGATAGACCGTGTCGAAGGCGGAAAGGCGTATGTCCAGTGGAGTCGTCGCGTACCCGGGACCCCGGCACAAAATGAGCGCCTCTCCCTACAGCGCACCTATCGCCCCTTGGCGGGAAACGGACCGATCAAGGAAGGGGATAGCGTCCAAGTGACGCTTCGTCCGGGCTTTGGCAGTCGCGACACCTTTGCCTGTTACGAGATCCGCGACGCCTTGCCGGCCAACGTTCGACCTATCGTCGATTGGACATTCGCTGGTCCCGCCTGGACGCCAGCGCACCAGGATGACGGCAGTCTCACCTTCACGGCTTGCAATTCCTACCAGACGGATATCACATATACCGTCCGAGTCATCGCTCCGGGCACCTACTATGCCCCTGCTCCGGTGATGCAGCACCTAGAGCTGCCATCGCTCGCCGCCGTCGGACGGGAAGACTCGCTCACGGCGGTGCCGAGATAAGGCTCATGTTCATTCATCCTCATTTATCCGCGCGCACGGTCCGCCTCCTTGGTGGGCTGTGCGCGCTGCTGGTTTTTGCGGCCGTCGGCCGCTGGATTTGCGCCAATCCCGTCGTTGAAAAACAAGAGGTGCCGCATATCACGGGTACCGCGTCCGAGTCCACGATCGGGCCCCTCGTCACGTCCACGTGGATCCGTGTCGACCCCTTCCTTCTGGATGTCCCCTCGTTTTGGCGCCAGGATGCGGTCCCTGACCCGTGCCCGGCCCGTGACCCGTTGCCGATCCTGGTCTTGCCGCACTATATCCCCCTCTATTCCCGCATGCAACGAACATTGGCGACATGGAAGGCGTGCGCGCGTGAGGTGTCCATCCGTCGTGTCATCATCGCCAGTCCGGATCATCATCAGCGATTGGCGGGCGGGGCCGTGACCTTTTCCGGTTCCGGATTCCAGACCCCTCTTGGCGAGGCGCCCGTCGATGGCGATGTACGCTCTTCGCTGGTCGCGAATGGCGTCCGCGCCGTCGAGGCGTTGTTTCGTGAGGAGCATGGCGTCGGGGTCTTTCCCATATTCATCAAACAGGCGTTTCCGGAAGCGACCATGGTCCCGATCGTGATTTCTGCCCACGCCACGCAGGCGGAGATCGAGGCCTTGGGAGAGCTGCTTCGCCCCGTTCTCGATGACGGTTCGACGCTGCTGATCATTTCCGCCGACTTTTCGCATTACCTCACCCGTCCGCAGGCGGATCGTCACGACCAGGAGATGATGGCCGCGTTCAGGCGGCGAGATGGGGCGTTCATTTGGGCGGCCCAAGATGCCCATACCGATTTCGGCCGCGGATTATGGCTCGGGATGCGGCTGGCGGACGGCGCGCCTTTCTTCCGTTTCGAGCGGGCGAATTCGGCTGAAATAGGGGGTCCGGCGGCGCGTACGACGAGCTTTTGGTTTGGCTGGTGGGAGCGCTAGTCCTTCGGAAATAAAAATTCCCGCCGAGGTGAGGGCGGGGTCAGCCGAAGAAATGGCGTTCTCGCAGCGCCTGCTCGAGGACGGCACCGTGTCCGCCGATGAAGGCGAAATCCCGTTCGGGCAGGGGGAAGCGTCCGGCCGCCCGCTCCGCTTCGCGCTGGCGTTTCCACGCTTCGGTGAACGGCGGGCGATCGTGGAGGACGGTGCCGGGTGGGTACGGCGCGGGTTGGCCGGGCTGTTCGGCCGCGGCGCGGGCCGCGCGTTCTTGCTCGAAGGCGGCCCGCAGCGTCGTGTCCGTGCAGAGGATGATCGGCGTCCCTTCGCCGAGGCCGCGTTGGTTGAGGAGGATGTCGCACCAACGCCGCCACTGGGTCTCCGACTCCGCGAGGCAAAAGAACAGGTGCAGTCGCCCCTGGCTGGGCGTGCCGTCCGCATTCCACAGGAAGCAGGTCGGTTCGAACCGCCGGACATAGCCCATGCGGGCGGTGATCTCGTCGGCGAGATCGGGGTCGAGGATCTCCTCATATGCCTCGCGGCACATGGCGACCGTCGCGCGCCGACCCTCGTGGTCCCAGAGGCCATGCTCGTGCTCATCGATGCCTCCGCCCAAGAACGCGAGCCGCCCGCAGTACCCGCGGTGGGGGTAGAGACGGTCCTTGCGCGTGAGCAGGAATTCCCGTGCCGGCGGGAAGAGGGGGACGACCCCTACACCGTCCGTCGGTTCGCGCCGGTCCGTTCGATCGGCTTGTCGACGGGCCCCTTCGAGAAACGAGGCGGCGGCGAGGACGCGCGTCTGTTCCCTGATTCGGTGCGGCGTTGGGGTGTTGAGTTCCTCCCCTTCGAAGCGGCGCTTCCGGTCTTCTGGGTGACGGATGAAGCGCACGTAGCGTCCGGCCGCCTGGTCAGGCCAGCCGAACAGGCGGTGTGGCGTCGTCGATGTGGCCTGCCGCGTATGTGGGGAGAGGTCTCCCACGGGCAGCAGGTACGTTCGGTCCAGGAGGGCGGATGGAAGATCAGGCAGATAGTGCCTCATTTGCGCCTCTTTTTTGTGTGGGAAGGTGTCGCGGACCTGGCGGTTGTAGGGGATTTTTCTTGAAATGTCAAGGGATGCATCCGGGCACCTCGATCACCAACGACGCGTAGCCGACCCAAGTGGCAGCTCCGCTTCGCGTTCCTGTAAATAGGGGGAGGATGGTCGATAATCCCCCCAAATGCCCTTCGCGAGCCGGATCGCTAGATCCATGACCGTTTTTTCCTCGGCAAAGAACCCTAACTCATGCCAGGCGTGCAAGAACAGGTCGCCGTACGCGTACCCACGCTCCAGGATGCGATCCAGGTGGAGGAAAGGATAGAACGGGTTCGCATCGAGATCTTCTTGGCCGAGCCCGCGCATGAGTTTGGGATGAATCTGCCAGATATGCCGTGGGTCAACGGACCATTCGATCGAAAAACGAAGGGCTCGCGCCAATTGCTTCACCGCCTGCGGGGTCGATCGCTCGATCGCCTCCCACTCGAAGGGGGTAGGGTTCAGGACGCGCAATTTGGCCGCGATCAGGGCCTCTTTCGTGAAGAGGATCTCGCGTCCGTTCGCAAGGACCTGGTTCACCGTAAAATCCCGTTGGTGGAAATAGGCTTCCAGGTCGTCCTCAGAAAAAACCAAGCCTCCCTCGTCATCGTCGTAGAGGCCGCCGTAGGGTTCGATATCGTCCGCTTGGGCCAGAACGGGCGAAGGAGGGCTCCGAAACAGCGCCACCGTCTCATCTCGAATGAGATCGGTATCGCGTGGGGTCGGGCAGGGGATCCCAAAGCGGCGCATGAGGCGCCAGCGCGCCTGGCCGCCCTTGTACCAATGTCCCACCGACAGGGCGTGTTCTCCCTCTGGGACCCGTTCGATCGCGCGGTAGAGCCCGTTACGGAGCTCAAAAAATGGAACGGTGATCTCGTGCTTGCGCACCCACTCGGCAAACCATTCGTCTTCGAACAGCGCATACCAATCATGATGCCAGGCGCCGTCGATATAAACTCCGTTGGGTGATCCGTCCCCGTCGTGCGAGCGTTCCTTCATGTGGGGAATGATAGCATGTCGGCACGGCCTCTTTCGAGGGCATAGGTCGCGATTCCAGATGTCTTTTTCACGTATGCCGATCCTGTTGCCTGCGTTCGAGGTTCCTGGTGTCGGTTTACTGGTTACCCTGCCTTTTCCTAAGCAAAACACCGCCGATCATGGCGGTGTTTTGCATGGTGCACCCTGAGGGAATCGAACCCCCATTGCCGGTTCCGAAGACCGGAGCTTTATCCGTTAAGCTAAGGATGCGCGACGTTCGCGTGAGGCTTCCGTACGCCGCACCCTATCGAACCGACGGGGCATTGGCAACCGCGCCCGCCTTGCCCTGCCAGCCTTTCTTTTGCAGGCCGGCTTCGGCGGCGGCAAGCTGCGCTTCCTGTTTTGAGGTGCCCTTGCCGCTGGCGACCAGCTCGCGTTCCAGGAAGACACCCACGGTGAACTCCTTTTGGTGGTCGGGGCCGTGCTCATCGAGGACCTTGTAGGTCGGCGTGATCCCCAGCATCTCCTGGGCCGTTTCCTGGAACTTGCTCTTCGCGTCGACATACAGCTCCAACTCGATGATGCGCGGCAGGATCGACAGGATTTTTGCCTGGATGAACGTTTCGGCGTCCTTCATGCCTCCATCGAGGTAGATGGCCCCAATGATCGCTTCGATGGCGTTGGCTAAGATGTACATGCGCGCCTTGCTGTCCTTATCGCGTGCTTCGCCTTTTGAGAGCAGCAGGAATTCCTCGAACGCCAGGTCACGCGAGATGCCGGCCAGCGTCTTCGCGTTGACCAGAGCCGCGCGCCAGTTCGTGAGCACGCCCTCCGGATCCGGGTAGGTCTTGTAGAGGTGCTCCGTCACGACCAGCTCAAGCACGGCATCGCCCAAAAACTCGAGTCGCTCGTTGTGCTCGTGGGCAAAATCGCTGTGTTCGTTGAGGTACGAACGGTGGGTGACCGCCTGCAGGAGGAGCGATCGGTCATGGAAGGCATGGCCCAAGCGCTCCTCCAGCACGGAAAGATGGGAGAGGTCCATACTTACTCGGAGGAAGAGGTGGATGAAACGTGGGGAAGGTCCTTTATGAGCGCGCCCTCGATCTCGTCGTCCAGGTCGTCCTCATCGTCCTCAAGCAGGACGGAGGGTTTCGGCAGGTCGGAGTCTTTGGCGACGCCCTTGCTGAGCTGGTCGCGGTAGACCGCGCCAAGCACCCCGTTCACGAACCGGCCGCTCGAATCGCCGCCGAACGACTTGGCGAGCTCGATGGCCTCGTTGATGGCGACCTTGCTGGGAATCTCAAAATTGTAGAGCAGCTCGTACACGCCGATGCGCAAGATGTTGCGGTCGATGGTGGTGATCTTCTCGAGGGGCCAGTCGGGCGCAAAGGTCGTGATCGTCTTGTCGATCGCGTCCTGGTGCTCGAGGATCCCGCGGACCAGCCCGAGGGCGAACGGCGTCTCGTCGAAGGATTCGCTCTCCTCGACGGTCCAGCGTTCGACGTTACGCTCGCAGATGCTTACCGGATCGCGGTCACAGCCCCAAAAATCCCATTCATACAGGGCTTGGAGGGCGAAACGGCGCGCGAGGTGGCGATTGGACATAAGAAAGAGCGGCAAAGAAAGAGCGAAAACGGAGAAGCGGCCGAAGCCGCTCGGCCTTTAGGCCTTGGATTCGGACGCGTGGTCGTGCCCCTCGTGGTCATGATGGTCATGACCGGCGTGGTCGTGGGCAGCGGCCTTCGTGGACTTGGCGCGGGCCTTGTTGAGGAGCTTGGCGGCCTTGCGGTCGCGGCCCTTCACATGGATCGCTTTTCCATTGTACTCCAAAGCGCCCGGAGCTGCACGGTGGGGGCGGTGGGTGAGGCCGGTGGCCTTGTCAACGACAAGGGCGCCCGGTTTTAAGGCGAAATGCGAGGCGCGGCGGCGCTTGTGCGAGGAAGTCCGGCGATGTCCAGGAAGACCCATAGGAGGTAGCAATAAAGAGAATATTTGGACGCACCTTAGCAAAATGTCCGCAGATTGGCAAGGCTCCCGGGAATCGCCCGCTTTTCGCTATTTTTTGGCTGGGACTTGCGGTTTTTTTGGTGATTGCGTAGAATGGCCCTAACTATGGAACAATCCCTCGTCCTCATCAAGCCAGACGGCGTGCAGCGCGGTCTCGTCGGCAAGGTCATCTCCCGGTTCGAAGAAGCGGGCCTCAAGCTCGTGGCCATGAAGATGGTCCACCCGGCCCAGGAAGACGTCGATAAGCACTATGCCCTCACCGAAGAGTGGATGATGGGCGTCTACACCAAGGCGAAGGCCAAATACGAGGCGAATGGCCAGGCGTTCCCGTTCGCCGACCACAAGGCGTATGGCGCCGACATCAAGAAAGGGCTTGTCGACTTCCTCATCTCCGCGCCGCTCGTGGCGTTGGTCTTGGAAGGGGAGGCGGCCGTGTCCCTGATCCGCAAGCTCGTGGGCTCGACCGAGCCGGCTTCCTCGGCTCCGGGGACGATCCGCGGCGACTTCTCGCATGACACCTATGCCCTCGCCAACCAGCAGGGCCGTCCCCTCCGCAACATCATCCACGCGTCCGGCAATGTCGACGAGGCGAAGCAGGAGATCCCGGTGTGGTTCAGCGAGACGGAGCTCCACACCTACGAGCACGTCAACGATCGCGTGCAGTACGATCCGAAGTGGTTCTTGGCGGAAGCCTAAGAACGAGAATCCAGCCGCTTGGCTGGATTTTTATATGAAAACGCAGGCGGATTAGGCCTGCGCGTAGGGGGTAGGGCTAGAACCGAGGGCCCCGGTCCGTGTGGGGGTACTCCCCGGTCCCCGAGGGGATGGCGTGGACCCGCTCGAAATGCTCCCCCTTGAGCGTCACGCGCGGGGGCGGCGCTTCTCCCGGGCCCGTGTTCGGCTCGCACGCGTAGGATTGGCCCAGCGCCCGTGCACGGTCCTCGTCGCTCAGGCGGTCCGGCCAGAAGAAGGTCGGGTCGTCGAGGCGGCGGTCGTGGGGGAGGGTCCGGCCGCGATCGGGGAGGGGGAACCCGTTCGTGTCCCAGGTCGGGACTTGGGTCCTGCTCTGCTCCTTGGGGAGGATGAGCCGCCACGCGTAGAACAGGATCCCCTCCGCGACGAAGTGCGCCAGCACGGCGTGCCAGGTCTCGAGGGGGTACCGCCTGTAGCGGGCGATGCGCGCGATGTCGTGGTCCGTGAATGACTCGAGGACCGCCCCTTGCCAGGCGAGCTGCTCGAGCCGCTCCGCCACGATGGCGAAGACGATCCGCGCGTCCTTGCCGTCGAAGGCCTCGGGCCGGCAGACCACGCGGTCGCCGATCCGGAACCGCTTCCGGACGATGCCGTGGTCCTTCAGGGTGTCCGCCGCTTCCGCGACCGCCCCGACCACGCCGAGGAAGGGCACGGCGATCAGCCGCGAGAGAAGCGTTCCGATGTTTGCCATGACGGCTCCTGATCTCGCTCGGGAAAAAGGTGGCCGAGCGAATGGTTAAGTATAGCAAAAAACCGGGGATTTGTCAAGTTTTAGCTAAAAAAGACGAAAGTACCGATTTTTATTCGGGGAGGATTAGGTGTCGACCGGGGCCGTCAGCTCATCGCCATATTCGTTGAATGGCGGGAAGAGTTCGTTCCCTGCAACCGGCATTTCGTCAAGCCTTCTCGCCTGTGGCATACTGCTCTCATGAAGCGTTCGTGGCGTTCTTTTGGCGAGCATCTGGGGCCGGGGTTGGTGACGGGGGCGTCGGATGATGACCCGGCCGGGATCGTGACCTACACCCAAGCGGGGGCGCAATTTGGATTTGCACCCTTGTGGTTGGCCGTGTTCACGTTGCCGCTCATGATCGCGGTGCAGGAGACCTGCGCGCGCATCGCCTTGGTCGCGCGGACAGGGTTGTTCGGCCTCTTCCGTCGGTATTTCCCGCGTTGGTTGGGGTGGCTGCTCGCGATCCTGTTCGTGGGTGCCAACGTGTTCAACATCGCCGCCGACCTGAACATGATGGCGGCGTCGATGACGTTGCTGCTGCCGGGTTCGCGGTGGTTCTGGATCGGTGTTTTTGCGCTCGGATCATTGGCGTTGCAGGTGTTCGTGCCGTACGCGTCGTATGCCAAGATCCTGCGTTGGCTGGTGCTGAGCCTCATGGCATATGTCGGCGTCCTGTTTTTCGTGAAGATGCCTTGGTCACACGCGCTATTGGCGACGTTCGTCCCACAGCATCTGCAGGGGGCGGAGTACCTGCTCGTCCTCATTGCGATCCTGGGGACGACGCTTTCGCCTTATCTGTATGTTTGGCAAGCCGCCGAAGAGGTCGAGGAGACCGCGGATTGCGAGCGTCATGCGCACGCGCCCGGCGCGGCCTGCGGCATCGCGAACCGGGAACAGCTGCCGCAGATGCGCTTCGACGTCAGTTTCGGGATGTTCGTCTCGAACGTAATCTTCTGGTGCATCGTGGCCGCCGCGGCCGCTACCCTCCATAGCCAAGGCATCACGGTGATCACTGGCGCAGATCAGGCCGCCCTTGTCTTGCGCCCGTTCCTCGGGCCTATCGCCGTGGTCCTGTTCGTGCTTGGCATCATCGGCACCGGCCTCCTTACCATCCCCGTCCTCGCCGGCTCGGCCGCCTATGCCATCGCCGAACTCAGGTCTTGGCGTTCGAGCCTCAATGACACTTGGAGAGAGGCCCCGCTTTTTTACGGTGTCCTCGCCCTTTTCATGGGCGTCGGCGTCCTCCTGAACGTCTGGGACCTGCCACCGATCCAGATGCTGATCTGGTCAGCGATCCTGAATGCGCTGTTGGCCCCGCCGCTCCTGCTCGCCATCCTCTGGCTCGCCAACCACCGCACGCTCATGGGCAAGCACCGCAACCGCCGCTGGGCAAACGCCGTCATGGGAATCGCCCTCCTCGTCATGACCGTCGCCGCCATCGTCTGGGCCACCCTAACCGCCTGGGGATGGTGAAAGCGAGGCATTCCACATCCAAACGAAGCCGAATGCATGAGTCTCGCTCGAGTCACCGTTCTTTTATTTTTCAATCCTCATTCCTCTCTCCCTCTCCCATGTAGGCCCCCGGCACAGCAGCCTCTTTTCTCCGGACCTGCTGTGTGAGCAATCCATCCCCGGAACAAGCAGCGAGTTCAGGTCCGGAGAAAAGAGGCTGCTGTGCCGGGGGCCGGCCCTCCTCATGGGAAAGGGCGGGCCATGGGGCGCTAGCCCCATACCCTACCCCTGGCCGGGCAGGCTAACGTATTTTGACTATTCCCGTCAGAATGACATACTGACCAAACGGATGTGGGAATTCGGCCTAATTCGGCTTCTCGAACCCAACGCCCCAGGCCGTGGCCTGTGCGCCGAGGGTTCCGGTGGCGAACACGCTCCCAGCGTCGCGCGTGGATGGAATCTCTGTCCATGGCGCCCCGTTGGTGCGTCGCCCCCTTGTCACGAGAGCCGAATCTCCCCGTCCGTTTTTGGCTTGACAAAAAGGAAAAAACATGTTGGAATGGCAGGCATCCGTCGTTCTGACGGAGTCGGTTCAAAAAAAAGGAAGGTGGAGACATGTCGGATGAAAAGGCGGTATGGCATTCACCCGTTCCGGCGACCAACGCGTCGCCTCCCGAACGCAAAGACGCCAATATCGGGAGGGTCATTAACGGCCGGTATACCCTCACCAGGCGACTGGGCGAGGGGGCGATGGGCCAGGTCTATGCGGCCACGCAGCACGATCTCGGGCGCGACGTCGCCATCAAGCTCGTCGACCCGCGCACCTACCAGGACCCCGAAGGCGCACGCCTCCGTTTCATCCGGGAAGGGACCGTCCTCGCGCAGATGAACCACCCGGGCATCGTGCGCGTGATCGACCTCGGTCGGGATCAGGAGGGCTGGCTCTTCCTCGTCATGGAGCTTCTCCAGGGGCAGACCTTGGACGACTTCCTCTGGCGATGCAGCCCGGTTCCGGTCTCGATGCGTACCGAAGAGGGGACGGAGACTCCCGGCAAGGCCCTCGAGTTCGGCCAGGCAGTCGCCATCGTCCGCGCCCTCGCCGAGGCCCTCATCGAAGTCCATGGGCACCAGGTCCTGCACCGCGACCTGAAGCCGGGCAACATCATGATCGTGCGCGATCCGGTGACGAAGTCGATCCGCCCCGTCCTCATCGACTTTGGCCTGGTGAAGGATGCGGCCACGCGTCGCGTCGGCGACGATTCCGCCAAGGGCGATACGATCATCGGCTCCCACGTCACGCTGATCGGGCAGGTCTTTGGGACGCTCTCCTACATGCCGCCCGAGCAGCTCGCCGGCCAGGTCGAGCACAACACCGAGTATCGGGTCGACCTGTACGCCCTGGCCTGCATCTTCTACCAGCTGCTCATGGGCTTCCCGCCCTACGAGGACGCGCCCGACATCCGCCGCGTCGCTGACCCGAAGACGCCGGGCAGCGTCGTCTTCGCGGCGTGGGGTGGGGTGCATTTCGACAAGGACAAGGGCCCGCGGAAGCTTCTCCCCGTCACGCGCCTCCGGTCGGACGTTCCCGACTGGATCGACATCTTCTTTCGCAAGGCGCTCGCGCGCGAACCCGGAGACCGCTTCCAGACCGCCCAGGACTTCCTTCGGGACCTGGATGCCTGCCTCGAATCGCCGCCGCGGGAGACCCCGCTGCTGCCCGAGCCGAAGCGGGGGCATTTCGTCCTCGGTGGGGCGGCCCTGTTCCTGCTCGTGTCCGTCCTCGTCGGGCTGTGGCGCCTGAACCACCGGCCCGGACGCGCTCCCATGCCCGCGCCTTCCCCTCCGCCCGACGTGATCGTGCCCGCGCCGAACGCCCTCGCTCTCGCACGGCCCATCGCGGTGCCGGACTTGGCGGATGCGGCGGCGACCCCGGATGCCGCCGAACCGGTGGATGCGGTCCTCACCGAAGACCTGCCGTCCGCTGCGGAGACGGGCCGTCGTTCGCACACGCCACGCCGCCGCCACCGGGACATCCCCACGGGTCCCCGTTGCGGTGGCATCGATCCGCGCACGGGGCTCCGCATCCCGTGCCTCTGACCCGCTCGCCGACCTCCGGCGAGCTCTTTTATTGAAAAAAACACGATATTTAGAGCTCCTCTTGCCAAAATGGCGCCATTTCCGTACCATGCCGCCCACGGGCCGAAGTAGCTCAGTGGTAGAGCGAAGGACTGAAAATCCTTGCGTCGCCAGTTCAATCCTGGCCTTCGGCACCATAAGCGCCCTCGCGAACACGAGGGCGTTTTGTTTTCGCTTACGCCATCGATCGGTCCTGTTTCTTCGCGCATCCCTTGCACACCCCAAAGATCTCGAAGGTATGGTCGGTGATCTCGGCGAACTGGGTGGCTGCGTGTTCGATGGCGGAAGTGAGATGGTTCATGCCGCAGACTTCGATGTCCTGGGTTTTCTTGCAGAGGAGGCAGGTGACGTGGTGATGGTCGTGCTCGTCGCGCAGCTCGTAGCGGGTGGCGCCTTCGACGTGGATGGCGCGGACGAGCTGTTTTTTGACGAATTCCTCGAGGGCGCGATAGGCCGTGACGCGGTCGAGGCGCCGACCGGAGCGGGCGCTCAGCTCGCTTGCCCGCAAGGGTCCCTGGGCACGCTTGAGGGCCTGAAGCAGGGCTAGGCGCCCTTGGGTGGCGCGGAGGCCCTTTAGGCGCAGCAGGGAATGCGGATTCATGGGCTAATTCTAAGGAAAGTGGGCGTTCTTGACAAGTGCAACAATGTTGCGTTTAATGGGGAGGGAGCGTCGGTCCATCGCTCTCAACAGGAGGTTCCCCCATGGTGTCCGCGTCACCGTCCCCCGTGTTTCTTCTCAAGGCCTGCGCCCCGTGCTGCGACGACTGTCCCGCTCTCTTTCGCGAGGACGGCAAGATCGCCATCCTGGACCAGGCCGACCCGTCGCGCGGCTGGATTCGCCTCCCCGAGGCGGACTTCCTCGCCTTCCTCGCCGATCCCGCGGTGCGCCGGACGGCCACCCTGCCCCCCGTCCATGCGGAGATCCAGGTCGGTCCCGTCTCGGCCCGCTTCCTCCAAGGCGAGCCCTGGGGCGCCCACGTCCTGCTCGTGCACGGGGGGCACAACGTCGTGTTCCTGCTCGCCGAGTGGCAGGCCTCGCTGGCCTCGCCCGACTGGGTCGCCCGCCTGCAGGCGCGGCTCGCGGCCTGAGGCCGGTCCTGGCGGACGCTACGGCGTCCGCTTCTTCATATCAGGGTACGCGTCTCATTCTTTCATGCTTCATTCGTATGGTGATCGGATTCTTGGGAAAAGGGGGGAGCGGCAAGACCACCGTCGCCACGCGGTTCACGGAGGCGCTGCTGCGCGAAGGGCGCCAGGTCTTGGCGATCGATGCGGACCACAACATGGACCTGCTCTTTAATTTGGCGGCCGATCGGGCCGAGGGGTTCCCGTACTTGGGCGAAGCGGGTGAGGCGTTTGCGGCCGCGATCGGGTTGGCCCCGCGCGAGACGTACCTTCGTCGTTTGGCGCGAGGCGGCCTGCCGACCTTTTCCTGTGCTCCGGCCGATCCCTTCACGGCCCGTTATGCCCCCGAAATCCGTCCCGGGTTGCGGCTGATGGTCGCCGGTCCGCACACCGAGGCCGTCCAGCACGGGACGGTGTGCAGCCATGTCCTGGCGGCGCCACTGAAGGTCTACCTCCCATGCCTCGCCGTCGCCGAACACGAGGCCGTCGTCATCGATTCGACCGCCGGCATGGACATGGTCGGGAGCGGGATCGTGGCGGGGATGGACCTCGTCTACATCGTCACCGAGCCCACGGTGCACGCCACCAAGACCGCCAAGCAGATCGCCGCGGGCTTGGCCTGGTCGGGCACGCCACACGTGTTCGTCCTCAATAAGGTGCAATACCCGACGCAGGTGGACGACGCGGCCGCCTGGTTGGGCGAGGCGCCGCTCTTCGTGCTGAGCTTTTCCGGGGATGCCGAAGCCAATGCCGCGATCTACCAAGAGATGGTCCGTTATGCGGCGGCCTTCGCGCATGAGCGGGGAGGGAATGCCGTGCGTTCGGCGCGGGCGGTCGCGGCGGCCCAGCGGGGGACGGCTGCGTAAGTTGCCCAAGCGGACCTTCGGCGGTACGCTTGAGCCGACGTTCTGGAAAGAAGGAGGTTCCTGTGAAGGCTGAACGGCACGATTCCGAAGCGGTCGCGTCTGGCTTGCGTCTCGTCTGGGCGGGTCCATCGCTGATCCTGCAGGACCGGCGGCACCCGCGCCGTGGCTGTTTCGCCTTCTGGGTCGAGGAGCTCGAGCGGCTGCTCGACCCGTCCCTCGGGGCGCCCGCCTTCGATCCCGACGATGAGTTCACGGTGCTGTACCGGGCGCCAGCGCTGTGGGTCGAACGGGCGGGGTCCGCGTCCCGGCCACTCATCCGCCTGTCGCGGGAGTCGGGCCAGGCGTTCCTCCTCGATCCGGAGGAGTGGAACGTCCTCATCGATGCCCATTAGGCTGCCCTTCACGCCTTGCGGCGTCGGGAGGCCTTGTCGTGGGCCCAACTGCGTCCTGAGCAAGAACGGTCGGCGGCCTGATCCGTGTCTCGCGGATCTTTTTTTGTAGTGGAGATTTTCCCTAAGAGAAGGGAAAAAAGAAGACCCCCGGCCAACGGTGCGTTGGTCGGGGGAGGGGGTCAGGCCCTCTTGGGCGGCTGGGCGGCTGCGCGGGCGTTGCGGAAGAGGGTCGACGACAGGTCGGGCGCCTCGAGCCGGCTCTCGCGCCAGGCCTGCACGGAGTGGCCCTTGAACAGGGCCTTCGCATCGACGAACAGGTCCGCGTAGCCCTCGGGGATGAGGCTCGGGTCGAGACGCTTCCCGTTGCGGGGGAAGACGATGAAGGCCGGACCTGTGAAGGACTTCGCCGCCTTCTTGATCCGCGCCAGGTCGTCGAGGCAGCGCGGCTTGGACCGGTCGACGAGCTTGAGGAAGACGTCGTAACCGATTGCGAACGTCCCGCGCAGATGCTCCATCTTGTCGGCGAAGTAGCCGAGCCCGAAGGTGACGAGGACGTCCACTCGACCGTGGGCCGATGCCAGCCGCTGGCTGGCGTCCGCGAGCTCCATCATGCCGTTGAGCTTGTCCGGGTGCCACATGTCCATCAGGTACACGGGCGCGTACCCGAGGGCGCGCCCTGCGCTCCCCATGTACTCGTGGGACGGCGTGAACGGGTTGAGGCTGCCCGCGACATAGATGGGGTTCCCGCCGGTGCGCATCACCGCGGCCCGGCCTTTCCTGGAGAAGATGGGCAGCGCGCGCAGCTCGTCCAGCGACGCCGGCGGGGTGAACGGCGTCTCGGGCTCGTACGGCTGGAGGGTGAAGGTGTCGCCGTCCGGGCCGAACCGGAGGTCGGGGCAGATGACTTTCCCCGGCAGGCTCGCGTAGTACATGGGGATCTGTTCGAGCCCCATCGCGTGGAGCATGAGGTTGAGGGCCATGACCTCGAGCACGAGGCTCTGGGCCTTGCGGAGGCTGCGCCTGCTCTCCGGCGTCGTGCCCTCCCAGCCCTCGCGGGGGAAGTGGACCTCGACGATGACCTGCCTGCCGTTGGGGTAGGCCAGCGCCAGGTAGGCGCGGTCGCTGCCCTTGCGGGTGCGCTCGGTCTGGATGGCGGCGGTGATGCCGAGCCCGATGATCCGGGGTCGCCGCTTCGCGTTGAGCTTGCGCTCGGGCTTCAGCATGTAGGAGTGCGTCGCCTGGTCGGCGGTGGCCCTCGCGTGGATCGCGAGCTTGATGGCCATCTCCTCCGACACGGAAGCGATGTCCGGGTGGTGGGGATTGCCCACCATCTCCTGCGAGATGGCCTGGTTGTAGGGGAAGACCTCCGTGATCAGCGTCTTCGATGCCCCCGGCTCGTCCGTGAGCTTGCCGACGAGGTGCCCGCAGGCCCCCGTGATGGCGAGGGCGAACTGACATGCCGTGCCCGGATGGTCGCCCGTCTCCAGGATGCGCGCGTTGAGGCGGTGCATCTTCTGCACCGCCACCCGGATGTCGCGCTGTGAAACGAAGGCGCGCTTGTGCGTGGTTCCCATGGTTTCGATCCTTCTACCTACCTGTTTTTCGCGTCCCAAACACCGTGTTTAGGGGTTACCAAATCTATCACAAAAGCGCCGTCTTGTCAAGGAGTTTTCGCTATATGAAGCCAAAAACCAGCGTTTTTTCCCTTAAATGAGGGCTTTTTCTTGGTACGGATCGCCCGCTATCGGAACCGGCTATTTTTTTGACAACACAGACAAAAGATGCTAGGATGCTCGATCCTGAACACAGGCGTTCTTCCCACGAACACTAGGGAAAGCCACGGCTTTCCCAAGGAGATCAAGCCATGGGCCAGCTCATCCCGCTCCTCTCGTTCCTCGTCATGTTCTGCCTCGCGTATCTCTGGTATCGGTTCAAGAGCGATCGCCAGCCCGCCAAGGCGGTCTTCGCCGGGTCCTTCGATCCCATGCAGGAGGGGCATGTCGCGCTCATCGTCGCTGCCGCCAAGCGGTGCCGCCAGCTCGTCGTGCTGATCGCGGTGAACCCGGACAAGAAGGGGCTGTTCACCCCGGACGAGCGCCTGGCGCTGGTTCGGCGGTATATCGCACGCGAGGGGCTCACCAACGTGACGGTCGCGGTCACCGACGGTCTCGTGCTCGACTGGTGCGCGCTGAACGGCGCGACCGCCCTCTTCCGTGGCTACCGCGACGCCAAGGACTCGGCGGAGGAGCGTCGGCAGATGGACCTCAACGAGCGCATCGCTCCCGGCATCCCCACCATCCTGATCAGGCAGACGGACGAGTTCCTCCGGCTGGCCTCCTCGACGCTGGTGAAGGGCTGCGCCAAGCTCGACGTGCACCTCCCGGGCCTCGTGCCCGCCTTCGTGGCGGCGCCCGTCATCCGGCGGGAGCGCGGCCTCATCACGATCGGCGTCGTGGGGACCATCGCCTGCGGCAAGTCGTACGTCACGCGCAAGCTCGTTGAGCGTCTGGGCCAGACCTTGGGCGTGGCGCACGTCCACGAGATCGACTTCGACGCCCTGCTCGTGCGCGGCGTGTACGCGGGCACGACCGAGGGCTGCCAGATGGTCCGCGACGCGCTCGTCCGCCGCTTCGGCCCCTCGATCCTCTCGGGCGACGGCTCGAAGGTCGAGACGGCCGTGCTCAAGGGCAAGCTCTTCGGCTCGGCGCAGGCTGACCGCGACCGCGCCTGGGTCGTCGCCCTCACCCGGCCGCTCGTCATGGCCCTCTACCGCGATGTTCTGCGCGGCAAGAAGGGGCTCGTGTTCGTCCAGATGGCGCAGCTGCTCGAGATGGGGCTCGCCGGGCTCGTCTGCAACCAGGTCCTGGTCGTGGACAGCCCCGACCGCGACGGCCTCGCCGCCAAGCGCGGGCTCCCCGCCGACGTCCTTGCCGCGGTGCGGGCCCTGCAGTGGCCCACGGACCGCAAGCTCACGGCCCTCGCGGAGCTCCACGTGCGCGACGGTGGGTTCGTCATCGTCCACGAGAACGTCAGCCGCGAGAGCACCATGGCCGGGACCGCCGCTTTCGAGCGCGACCTGGACGCGCTTCAGGTCAAGGTGATGGGGCAGGTGAGCCCGGTGTGGTCGGAGCTGCGTCTCCCGGCCTCGTCTCCTGGCGCCCCTGCCCGGTCCGACGTCCCGGCCATCGGCCAAGCCTAGATCCCTACGGGCGGTCCGCAACGTGCGGCCGCCCGTCTTCTTTTTGAAAAAATAGCCGAGGATGGCTGTGAACCATTTGCGTATTCAGCCGTACGGCATGATTACGAATAATCAGCGTGAGGCGCTCCTTGGCTTGAATGCTCTAACGTATGGCGGTGGGAGGTCGTTTTTAGTTGGAAAAAGAAAATGGCTCGGGTCCCGAGAAGGATGGCCAACCCGTTCCTAATCTTCGCGAAAAAAACCACCCATCGGCGACGGATCGCGGATGGGTGAGGGGGTACGGCGTCAGTCGACGCCGAGGCAGCGCATGGGGCTGGGGGAGTGGGTCCAGCCGATCTTGATCCCGTTGCCGGGCGGCTTGGGCAGCGCCTCGTCGTCCGTCGTGTGGAAGAGGACGGTCTCGACGCGCTTGCTCCGGGCGAAGGCCCAGACCTCGTGGCCCGTGAGGGGATGCGGGGTCACTTCGCTGGCAGCCGAATCGTCGCCGACCTGGTCGCAGATGAGGAGGTGCGTCGCGAGGTTCGGCTGCGCGACGATCGTGTAGGTGCCCGCCTGTTCCTGGCGGCAGGCGAAGGCGAAGCGGGTCGACTCGTCCTCCGGCGCGTCGATGACGAGGTCGAGGAAGACGTCCTTGATCCCCTCGAGCCCGAGCAGGTGCGCCTCCGCCACCTGCTGCAGGTGCGTGCGGATGGCCGCGTGGCGCGCCGAGGGTGCCCGCACCCGGATCCGCAGCGAGCAGCGCGCGAGGCTGAGCCCGTGGGTGCTCGTGATGACCCGGTCGACGCCCTCGATCCCAGGGATCTGCAGGGCCGCCTGGCGGATCGCCTCCTCGACCTCGTCGCCGAGCGACTTGCCGAAGAAGCTGCGCCAGCCCTTGAGGAAGATCTCCGTGCCCGCCCGGAGGACGAAGACCGACACGACGAGCGCGCTCACGGCATCGGCCCACTGCCAGCCGAACCCCTGGGCCCCGATGATCCCGAGCAGCGCCCCGACCTCGGTGATCGAGTCGCTGAAGGTCTCCTCGCCATCGGCGACGAGCATCGCCTCCTTGCTCTCCTTGCCGACCGAGATCTGGTAGCGGCTCACGAGGAGCGACAGGACGATGCTGATGAGCATGAACCCGCCCATCCAAGGGAACATCCCCGGTTCGATGCGGCCCGCCGTGTAGGTTGGGAGGGGGAGGACCTGGCGGATCGCCTGGTCGGCCGTGGGCCACTGGGCCAGGAGCCCGATCGTCGCCTTGCTCACCAGCAGGAGGGCGGTGCTGAGGATGAGGGCGCCGAGGCCGAGCATCCCGCCGGTCTCGAGGCTGCGCAGGTCGAAGTGGTACCCGGGCCGCTTGTGGCCCGCGAACCGCATCCCGAGCGCGACCAGCACGCCCTGCAGGGCGTCACCGCCCTTGTGCATCGCGTCGGTGAGGATCACCAGCGAACCGGCGTGGTTCCCGATCGCGAGCCCGACCGCGGTCTTGGCGATGTAATGCGCGGCGGCGATGAGCTCGGCCGCGACGGGGTTCCGGTGCCACGGCCGCAGGCCGGGGATGGGTCCGCTGGGCTCGTCGTCGGCTTCCGGATCCACGGGGTCGCCGGCGAGGGCGTTGAAGGTCCGTATGGCCGCATCACTGCCCGTCCGCGCGACCGCGAGGACCGGCACGTTGCTCGTCGCGGCGATGCGTTCGGCGCTGCCGTTGCGGAGCGCGTCACCCGAGGCGACGATGGTCAGCGAGCAACCGTGCGTGTTCGCGACACGCGACACGTAGTCGTGGATGGTCGGTTCGGTTCCGGTCAGTTCGACCTTGAGCTCGACCGCATGGGCCGCTGCGAGCCGCTTGATCCGGTTCAGCATCGCCCGTGAGTCGGGGCTGAGGTGGCGCTCGGCGACCACGCCCTGTTCCTTGGCGCGGCTGCCGGTGGCGTGGCAGGCCACGACCGTCGCGCCGATCCGCTTGGCGAACGGGATGGCGAAGGCGGCCGCGGTGGCGGCCGCGGCCCGACTGCCGAAGGGGAGGCAGATCCGCACGGCCGCGCTCGGTCGGCTCCCGTCCTCCTCGATGGCGAGGAGGACGTGGCTCCCGCTCGGGGCCTCCTTGCGGGCCGCGGGGAGCGTCTCCGCCGCGCTCACGAAGAGGATGGCGGGGCCGTCGGAACGTTCCGCGTCCTCCCGTTGCACCAGGGCGAGCCGCTCTGACATTCCGTCGAAGCCGGCCAGGGTCATGGCGATCCGCACGGACGCCGGGTCCTCGTCGTCCGCGTGGAGGATGAGGAGCGGCGCGTCGAGGCGCTCCGCGAGCGCGAAGGCGTGGCGCAGCGACACCATGGTGCGGCGCTCGAGGCGGAAGCGGGCCATTACGATCAACATGGACTTGGTCATCGGAGCTCCGTTTCGGTGGGGTGTTTTTGGGAAGATCGCTCGTTCCCGGGATGGGAACAAGTCGTCTATGATAGCAGAAAAATGCTGGTTTGTCAAAAAAAATGAAGCCTGCAGGATGAATATATTGACTGAAAAACGCGGAAACCCCCGATCGGAGATCGGGGGTTCAGTGCGGAGTCGGGGGAGGTGCGCCTCAGGCGGCGAGCGCCAGGTAGGCGCCGACCTCCTGGGGGGCGAACGGCAGCGAGAGCTGCCGCCCGCGCACCGCGGATCCCGAGGGGGTTTGCCACTCCGCGAGGCTCTGGTCGACGAGGGCCTGCAGGACCTCGTCGACGGCGCACGCGAGGCCGAAGCGCTCGCGCAGGCGCGCGCTGGCCACCTGGGGACTGATGACGCGGCCCCGGCGGCACTCCGTCGCGCCGCACCAGATGACGCGGTGCGCCTCGCTCAGGTCGGGCGGCATGACCGCCTCGACCTCGCCCGGCTTCGCGGGCATGTTCTCGTTGACGGGCGCCTTCGCGCCCGCGCGCACGGGGCGCTTGGTGGGGACGAGCGTCCCGGGTCCCGTGGCCCCGTGCCGGGTGGTGGCGAGCAGGGCGTTGGCGGCGAGCGTGAGGGCGCGGGCGGTGGTCGACATTCGATTTTGTGACTCCTTTGTCCGTCGCGGGCTAGGGATTTCCTTGCCAGGAGGACAATAAAGTATACCAGGTTTTCTATCTATTTGTCAAGTACTAGTAAACAGAGATGAAGATTTAAATAAAATACATGCCTTATTTTAGCTAAATATTAACTATAAATACAATAATTCTTTCAAGGGTCCGTCGATGAATTTTGCATCTCGACGCTTGACAATGACATAAAAATACGCTACGATTCGGTGCTGCCAAAAAAGCAGAAGGACCCGCACCTCTCCTGGAATAACAGGGGCGATGAGGCGGCGATCGCCTAAACACGAAGAAAGAAGTAAGCAATGGAAACCTTCGGCGAAGAGATCATCGAGATGGTGTGGCGGTGCAAGCACTGCAAGACCGTCTGTCCTGGCGTAAGCGGCAAGGAGGACGAGAGCCTCAAGTGCACCCACTGCGGCGCGCAGAAGTCGGACGAGCCGTGGCTCATGCCTGACGACATTGCTGCCGCGCCGGCCATCACCGACGCGATCCAGCTCGCCTTCGCGCGCGCCGGTGCCAACTGGCGATGCGAATACTGCGGCTGCGAGGAACGGAACCTCCACGGCCAATGCTCGGTGTGCGCCGCGCGGAAGCCGTCGCCGCCCGCCACGGCCGTGGGCGAAGTGACGGTCGCCCCGTCCGTCGTGGCTTCGGTCGCCGCGATCACGTCCGACCCGGCCGCGACGCCCCCGTCCGCGAGCGGGGCCACGCCGCACGCTTCCTGTCCGTCGGCCTTCGTCGGCCGCAAGCTCCTGCTGGGGCTCTGCACGGCGCTCCTCGGCTGCGCGGGTCTCGCGTTCGTGCGCTGGGCCCTGTCGCCCAACGTCAGCGTGGCGAGCGTGAGCGGCCTCGCCTGGAGCCGCACCGAACGCCTCTTCGAGGAACATACGTACGCCGGCAACGGCTGGGCGAGCGGGATGCCGAGCGCGGCGTTCAATGTCTCGTGCGAGATCCGCCTCCGCGGCTACGTGAGCTGCAACCCCCACGACTGCGACCCGTACGTCGAACAGGTGGACTGCAACTGTACGGGCGGTGACACGTACCGCTGCAACCCGCGCACGGTTGCCCGTCGCTGCAACTGTACGGGCGGCGGGACCTACCGCTGCAACCCGCGGCGCGGCACCTGCCGCTCGAACGGCAACGGCACGGCTACCTGCCCGACGGTGTGGGACACCTGCCGTACCCCGGAGACCTGCCAGCGCTGCCTCGACACGGTCTACGAGACGTGCCGGCATCCCCGGGTGTGCCAGCGGTGTCCCGTGACGCGCTGGCGGACCTGCTTCGACCAGTGCCCGGTGAACGAGCGGTACTGCAGCTACCAGTTCAACCGGTGGGACCAGCTGGAGACGCGCTCGCTCGCGGGGACGGACCATGTCCCGCGTTGGCCCGGGCTCGTCGCGCGTACGGCGCGGCAACGCCTCGATCGTGAGGAGACCTATTCGGTCGCCCTTTCGGAGAAGGGCGGTGACCATCGCTGGACGCTCACGCCGACCGGCGAGCGGGACTTCCTCCGCTACGACCTCGCGCAGCGCTACCGCGTCGAGTGGACGAGGGCCGGCGCCTTCCACGTCCTTGGGCGCATCCGCTGACCGGCTTGAATCGCCGGTTTTTTTATTGGTGTTCCACCTGTTCGCGGTGTCGGCCATTTTTGCTTGTCCCGCTCCAACAAAATCCCCTCGACAGGTCGAGGGGATTTTGTTGGAGCGGGTAGGGGGAATCGAACCCCCCTCTCCAACTTGGAAGGCTGGAGTAATAGCCACTATACGATACCCGCGTGGATTTTTCTGGCAGGCGCTATCCTAACAGGGCTGGTAGATCGATGCAAACCGTGATTTTTGCGCTTCACATGTGGAAAAATGCCGAGGCGTTGGACGGGATGAGGCGGATGAATACGTGCAATGCCGATCGACAAAAAGATGGCCGTCCGTGATCAGGACGGTCTTCTCGAGCCGTTTCAATGCGGGCGAAAGCGCCCCTGATGACGCGGCAGGACCTTATTTTCCCGTGAACACGGCTATGACTCAATCAGGAGGATCGCCGTTTTCAGATAGCGCCCCTCCGGAAACGTCAGCAATTCTGCATGGTCCACGTCATGGCCGATCCATTGCAGGAGCCGTACCCGTCGCCGCGCGCGTCCGCTCGCGATCCGCAGCATCGTCCGAAAATCCTCGGGCGTGACGCGTCCGGAGCAGGAGCTCGTCACCAGGATTCCGCCCACGGGCAGGCGCTTGAGACATTGCTCGTTGATGCGCGTGTACGCTTTCAGCGCCTCTTCGCGGTGGCGATCGGTTTTCGCGAATGCCGGCGGGTCGCAGATGAGGAGGTCCATCGGCGGGTTCCACGAGGCGTCTTCGAGCAGGTCCAGCACGTCCGCCTGAAGGAATTCCGTGCGGGCGAGCCCCGGGTCCTGGGCGTTCAGGGTGACGTGCGCCTCTGCGAGTTCAAGCGCCTCACGCGAAACGTCGACGGTCGTCACATGCGCCGCTCCGCCTGCCAGCGCATGCACGGAGAACGCGCCCGAGTAGCCGAACAGGTTCACGACGCGCTTGCCGTTCGCAAGGGCGCCCACGGCCAGGCGGGCAACGCGTTGATCGAGGAAAAAGCCCGTCTTTTGTCCTGCCAGGACGTCCGCTTGAAAACGCAGTCCCGCTTCCAAGAACGCAACGGGTCCGGTGATCGTGCCAGCGTGGACGACGGGTTCCAGGATCGGCAAGCCTTCCTGCTTGCGCGCCCCGACATCCGAACGCTCGACGATCGCGCGCGGGCCAAGCGCCTTCGTCAGCCCTTCTAGGAACGGTGCGCGCAATCGGTCGGCTCCGGCCGTATGGATCTGAAGCACGGCGACGTCGTCATAGAGGTCGACGATGAAGCCGGGGAGGCCGTCGCTTTCGGCGTGGACGAGCCGGAAACCTGTGGTCTCGGCGGGCAAGAGCGGACGCTTCCAGGCGTCGAGTGCCCGGAGCCGTTCGGCGAACCAGGCGGCGTCGAGCGTGATCGGGGTCTTCGCATACAGTCGCACCGCGATCGAGGCCCGGGGCTGGTAGCTGCCGATGCCGAGCGTTTCCCCGCGGGAATCGCGAACCTCAACGAAGCCGCCCGGTTCGACGTCGGTTGGGGCCTGCGCGATCGCTTCCGAAAAGACCCAGGGGTGTCCCGCGCGCACGGGAACCTCTTTGCCGGGCCGGAGGGTGAGGAGGGGGTACATGCCGCGTATGAGAACAGAAACCGCCCGTTTTGGGAAGGTCCCTCGACATTCGGCGCATTCGGGCATTTCGCGTACAATGGACCCATGCCGGTAACGGTTTCCCCGTTTGCGCTTGCGGCCGAGCTCTCGGTTCGCGCCCCGCGCCTTCGTTCGATCGATGAGGTCTGTTTGCTGATGCAGCGGATCCAGGCGACGTTCGGCCGTGACGACGGCATCTGGTGGTTCACCGAGCTGTATCGCCTCGTCACCGAGGCGGTCGAGCGGCGTTGCCGGGGAAGGTTTTTTGAGGATCCGCGCTGGGTCGAGGTCCTCGTCGTGGAATTTTCCAAGCTCTATTTCGACGCGCTTCGCTTATGGATCATGGGTGAGCATGCGGCGTGCCCGGCCCCTTGGCGGGCCCTGTTCGCGAACCGTCGGCTTGCCTTGAAGCCCGGCTACAGCCCGCTCCAGTGCGCCCTTGCGGGCGTGAATGCGCACATCCAGCGCGATCTCGGGTTTGCCGCCTGGCGCGCCTCGTGCCTGCTCTCGAAGCCGTTTTCCGTCAGTACCGACACGTACCGCGATTATGTCCGCGTGAACGCCATCCTCGACGAGGTTGAGGTCGAAGCAATGCGGCGGATGGCGACCGGTTGGGTTCGGCGCGTCAGTCGGTTCATGCATCCGCTCGATCAGCGCGCCGCCATGCTCCTGATCCATGCCGCCCGTTGGCTGGCTTGGCGGACGACGGCCGTCTATTTGGCGCTCCTGAAGCGTTCGCCGGGTTGGGCCTCGGCCTGGTTGGCGATGCTTGATGGGTATGGGTGGCTTTGTGGACGCGTTTTGCTGCTCCCAAGTTTTTCCCACGATCCGACGTTTGCGGACGGAGACCCGTGATGTCCGATCGGATGCGATCCGCGAATAAGCAGGCGGCCCGCCGTTTTTTCGGAAGAGCGCATGTTCTGGCGTGAAGGCAGCGCTTTTTTAGTTCGCGTGATCATTAAGGCGGCCGCCAAAGCCCGTGCGCCGATCAAGCGTCGTCCAAAGAAAAATCCCGATCACGAGGATCGGGAGGGTCAGGCCTCGCCCGCCGTGCTCTGTCCGTTGGCCTGTGTGGGCGGGGGAGGAGGGATGCTGGCACGGTCGCCGTTGTCCGTTCGGGACCAGACGCCGCTGTCTTGTTTTGGCTGGGTGAGCTCGCCCAGCTCGCGCAGGCTGTCGCGATCGCGTCGCGTCGGTTCCTGGTCGTCATCCAGGGGTTGGCGGGTCGCCGCGACGTACTCGTCGCGCTGGGCGGCGGGCATCTGCGCCGTCTGTGCGCGCAGGGGCGTGTGGGCTTCGTCGCCGTCCCGACTCTTACGTCGGAGGTGCGGGCAGGTCGGATGCGCCCGCGTTGCCGTCTCGTGCACCGATAGCGTGCCGACGGGCGTTCCGGCTTGTCCCGTCGGGGTCTCGTTCGAGGCCGGGGCGGGGACGAAGACGCTGGGCAGATCGTGGTCCAGGTCGCCGAAGTCGAGGATTCCCTCGTCGTGCGGCGCGACGGGCGGGTGCGACGGATCGGCGTTGGCCGCTTCGGGGTGTTGGCGCGCCGCGTCCAGCTGCTCTTGAGAGAGGCGACGGGTCGTCTCCTCGTTGCCCCCGAGGGGCTGGTGCAGGGCATGGGCCGAGAAGTCCTGCGTCAGCGTCGTGCGTGGCAGGCCGTGCAGAGGGTCTGCCGCTGCCGCGTGCTCGCGGGCCGCCTGTTCGTCGCGGGCGTCTCGGAGGGTGAGTTCGCGTTGCAGCCGCCCATTCGCCTGCAGGAGTTCGTTGTTGCGCCGCAGCAGCGTCTCCTCGGTCGTTGCATGGGCCTGGCGGTGATCCGCGTGCGCACGTTCGGCGGCCTCCGCGCGGCGTTCCGCCTCCTCGGCCGCTTCCCGCGCTTGCGTGACCTCTGCGCGTAGGGCTGCGTCGACGCTTTGCTGGGTAGCGTTCTCTTCGCGGAGACGGGCGTTCTCGGCGGCGAGCCGTCCGGCGCGCTCGTCGAGCGTGGAGAGCTTGCCCAGCACCTCGGCGTGTTCCTGCTGCGCGCGCTCCCGTTCCTGGGTCATGCGCTGCAGCCGTCCGGCGACGGTCTTGTTCTCCTCGCGAGCTCGGCTGAGTTCGCCCCTGAGCGAGACGAGCACGCTCTCGTTCGTGTCGAGCGCGACGTCGGGGGCCGGTCCTTCCTGAGCAGAGGGAGTCGGCTTCCGGGCGCGCGCGGCGCGAGCGAGGGTGTAGCCGACGACGAGGAGGAACAGGAGGGCCGGGAGACCGAGGGCGTAGTTCAGCTGGCGACGGAGGCGGGCGTTCTCCTTGCGGAGGAGCAGGGTTTCGGCCGAAACCGGGGGCGCTTGCGCCCGCGGCGGATCACGGACCTGAGCGGGTGGGCTCGGCGGTCCGGTCTGGCTGCGGGGCGGTTCCGGTTCGGCGGGAGGGGCTGCGACGGCTTCGGCGATCGGTTGCGTGAAGTCGAGATCTGCTGCCTGAGCGGCGGCGACCTCGGGACGCTGTGCGCGGCGGATCGCCACGGTCCGTCCCTCGATCGTCGACACGTACGGCCGGCAGCCGCGTGGGAGCAGGGAGGGGAGCGGCGTCTGCTGAGCGCAGGCTTCCGCGCTGAGGCGGATGGTCCGCCTGGTCCCGTCTTCCTGCCTGCATGCCAGCTGCAGCGACCGGTTCTCCCGGTTGAGGCAGAGCAACTCCGTCACGCTCACGGCGTAGGCGGCATCGCCCGGGGCGATCAGTCCGTACCGGGCCGGGTGCAGGAACGTCGAGAGGGAAGGCCGTAGCCGTCCGCTCCTGAGCCCCTGCCGGGCCTCGTCGGTGAGGAGCGGCTCCAGGCTGCGCAGCCCGTAGTCGCGGAAGTGGAGCGCGGGCGTGTCCGTCTGCGTCTCCAGGGCTTGCGCGAAGGCGATCGAGGGCGGGCCGAAGCCCGTCAGGAAGGCCAGGGCACAGGCCAGGGCGGCGAGGCATGGCAGCGTCCGTTTCAGCCAATCGGTCATGTCGATCCTCCGGTCCTGTCGTTCTGAAGGGGTGGCAAAACAAGCGTTTTGCGCCCTTGCGTGGTACCCGTTTGTGCGTATCCTGTCAAGTCAAGCTTGTTTGCTTTTGCGTGAGGCCGTACACTGGAAGGCATGTCCGACGCCCCTTCCCTTGGTGCCCATCAGGCGCATGCCCATGCCCGTCGCCGCCGGCGGCGTTGGGGCGTGTTGATAGGAGTGGCGATCGTCTTTCTATTCTGCCTACCGCTTCTCGTTGGCGGTCTCCAGGCGGCGACCGGATTACGCAGCGCGTATCAAGAGCTCCAGGTTGTCCAGTCTGCCGCGACGGAGCAACGGCTCACCGAAGCGCGTGCCGGTCTTGGCGACGTGGAAGGGTCCCTGAACCGGGTCGATCGGGGAGTCCGCTGGATGCTGTATTGGCGCGCTTTCCCGGTGGTTCGTGACTACGTTTTTACGTTACAGGAAAGCGTCGGGGCCGCGCGTTCGACCTTGCAAGGTGCCCGCGACCTGCTGGATGTTGCAGAATTGGTCCAGGAAGCGTTTTCTCAAGTGGGCATGGGAACGCAGGGGCTCCAGAACTCGCTCGCCCCGAACCGTTCCTTCCGCGAGCTTTCGCGCGAGGAAAAGCGCCAGATCCTGGCGCGCGTGAGCCAGGCGCTGCCGGCCATGCGGGCCGCCCAAGAGCAGATGCGCATCGCGCTGAGCCGTTGGCAGAATGTCCCGCGTGACGGCCTCGCGGGGCCGCTGCGCACGGAACTCGAAGGGCGCATCGCCCAGTTTCAGGCGATCCAAGGGCAATTCGATGAGGCCGTCCGTCTCGCCGAGGTCTTCTTGCCGCTTTCCGGGTATCCGCAACCCAAGCACTATCTGGTCATCCTGCAAAACAACCAAGAGATGCGCGGGACCGGTGGCTTCATCGGGACGGTAGGGGAGGTCTCCGTCGATTCCGGGGACGTCCAGCGCATGGTGTTCCAAGACGTGTATGCCGTTGACCTGCCCGTCTCTGGCGTGTGGAACAAGCCGTCTCCCGCCCCGATCGCGAAATGGCTCGAGCAGAAAAACCTCTTTTTCCGCGACGCCAACTGGTCGCCGGACTTTCCGCAGACGGCCCAGGCCCTCTTGCGCCAATACGCCGATCAGCGCGCCTTGGCCCAGGTTCCCGTGCCCGAATTCGATGGCCTCATCGCGCTCGAGCCGGACCTCTTCCGTCGCCTGATGCGTCTCATCGGTCCCCTCCAGATCGAGGACCAGACCTTCACCGCCGACAATTTTTATGACGCCCTCCAATACGATGTCCACATGAAATGGCACCAGGAAGGCGTCCCGCCGGCGCAACGCAAGGAAGTCGTGGCAAAGCTGGGGAACGAGCTCTTCCAGAAGCTCGTCAATGTGCCCGTGCGCCAATGGCCCGAGCTACTTGAGATCCTGACGACCTCGTTGAGCCAAAAAGACGTCCAGCTGTACCTTACCGATCCCGAGCTTCAGCGCCTCGTCGATCGACGCGATTGGTCGGGCCGTGCCAAGGATGCACCGGTCGATTCGCTGTGGGTCGTCGATACGAACCTCGCCGCCTGGAAGACGGACGGGGTGATGGATAAGCAGATCCTCTACGGGTTGGATGCGACGAATCCGGATGATGTCCGCGCGACGGTGACCTTGCGGTATCGCAATACCAACCCGAAACCGGATTGGCGGTACATCCACTATCGCGATTATGTGCGCGTCTATGTCCCGCAAGGCTCCGAACTCATCTCTTCGGTTGGCGCGATGGAGAACGACCTGATCCGCAACAAGGGGCGGTTCGTCCCTGGGCAGGTGGATACCTATACGGACCTGAACAAGACGGTCTTCGGCGCCTTCTTCGCGATCGAGCCCGGCAAGACCGGCGAACTCCAGTTCACCTACCGCCTTCCGCCTAAGGTCGCCGACGCCATCCGTGCCGGCACCTACGAGCTCCTCATCCAAAAACAACCCGGCTCGACCGCACGCGTCGTCGTCAACGGACGCTTCCCGGCCCAGATCCACTCCGCCGACCCCCCCGAACAAGCCGCCCGCTTCGGCGATGCCGCCTACCAGCAGACCTTCCCATTGCGCACCGACGAGCGTATCCGCATCGAATGGTGAGCTCTGACGGTGTTCAGGAAGAGACGTCAGACGTCCACGGTGAATACGCTCGGTCCCACCCACCTCTTCCAGGGGATGCGCATACGCAAAAAGGCTCGGATCCCGTCCGAGTCTTCGTCTATTTTTCTTTTCTTAAATCCTTTCCCTTCTCCCATGGGTCCCCGGGGCAGGGGCCTCTTTTTCCGGGCCCGCTGTGTGAGCCATCCATCCCCGGAACAAGCAGCGAGTTCAGGCCCGGAAAAAGAGGCCCCTGCCCCGGGGACCGCCCCGTCCGAGGGAAAGGCGGGCATGGGGCGCCAGCCCCATCTTTTTCTTTTTTGTTCTTTTCCCAAAAGAATATGGTATAAGGATCCCATATGTTCAGCAAGCGCATCGGCATCGACCTGGGGACGACGACCGTCCTGGTCTACGTCCCAAAAAAAGGCATCATCCTGCACGAGCCTTCCGTCGTCGCCATCTCGCTGGCGGATAAGAAGGTCCTGGCGGTGGGGAACCAGGCCAAGGACATGTTGGGACGGACGCCGGATACCATCGTCGCCAAGCGCCCGCTGAAAGACGGCGTCATCGCCGACTATCGGTCCACCGAGGCCATGTTGCGCTATTTCATCAACAAGGCGACGGGTGGCGTGCGTTTGTTCCGTCCCGAGGTCATGGTCGCGGTCCCGGGCGGGATCACGTCCACCGAACGCCGTGCCGTCATCGATGCCACCATGTCGGCAGGCGCGAAGGCGGCTTATATCATCAAGGAGCCCGTCGTGGCGGCCATCGGCGCTGACATTCCCATCGGCTCTCCCTCCGGTCACATGATCATCGACATTGGGGGAGGGACGTCCGAAATCGCCGTCATTTCTTTGGGTGGGATCGTGTCATCCGCATCCGTGCGGATCGGCGGCAACAAGTTCGATGCGGCCATCCAAGAGCATGTCCGCCGCAAATATGGCCTCGCCATCGGCGAACGTACCGCCGAAGACATCAAGATCAAGATCGGTTCCGCCCTCTATTTGGAGGAAAAACTGGAAATGGAAGTGAAGGGCCGCGACATGATCAGCGGCCTTCCACGGCTCGTCACCGTCACGAGCGACGACGTCACCGACGCCATCCAGCACGAGCTGCAGGGGATCATCGAGGCCATCAAGGAGGTCTTGCGCGGCACCCCTCCCGAGCTTTCCGCCGACGTCATGCAGAAGGGGATGGTGCTTTCGGGCGGGTCTTCGCAGCTGCGCCATCTTGAGCGCTTGTTTGCCGAGGCGACCGGCGTTCCGGCCATGGTCGCCGACCATCCGCAGATGTGCGTCGCGCGTGGCACCGGCATCGCCCTCGAGAACCTCGAAGCCTACAAGCGGAGCATCCTTTCCTCATAGCGTATGCGCATCGGTGTCGAAGCTTCCCGGGCCAACCGGATCGAGCGGACCGGGGTCGAATGGTATGCCTGTCGCATCATGGATGCCCTCGCGGCCCTTCCGGCCGCGGCGGCGCACGAATGGGTCGCGTATACGGATCGTCCGTTGAGGGCAGATGTGCGCGCGTCGATCCGGGGATGGGAAGAGCGGATCTTGTCCTGGCCCTTGCCGTATCTCTGGACCCAAGTCGCCCTTTCGCGCGAGATGCAGCTGTATCCTCCCGACGTCCTGTTCTTGCCGGCGCACGCGTTGCCGCGCATCACCCCCAAAAAGACGGTCGTGACCGTCCATGACGTCGGGTTCCGTCGGTTTCCGGACCTGTATAAAAAAATCCAGATCGCCTACCACGAGATCATGACCCGTGAGATCGTCCGTTCATCGGCACGCATCCTGACCGTTTCCGAGTTTAGTAAGCGTGAACTCATCGAGCTGTATCGTGCCTCCCCGGACCAGATCACGGTCACGCCGCTCGCGATCGACCATGGCTGTTACCAGCCTCAATCCGTCGAGCGCCAAGCGCAAATTCGCGCGAAATACCGCCTCGAGCGCCCCTTCCTCCTGTTCATCGGGCGTCGCGAGGAGAAGAAGAACGTCGATCGTCTCGTGCGGGCGTTTTGTGCGGTCGCCGATCGGCTCCCGGATGGGGCCGAGCTGGTGCTGGTGGGCCCCGAAGGCCGCGGGTGGGCACGGACGGCGCGGTGGCTCCGCGGCCAGCCATTTCGGGCGCGTGTCCGCGTATTGGGCTATGTTCCGGAAGACGAGAAGCCGGCCCTTCTTTCAGCGGCCGCGTGCTATGTGCAACCGTCGCTGTATGAGGGGTTTGGCATCCCCGTGCTAGAGGCGATGGCCTGTGCGACGCCGGTCCTTTGTTCAGACATCCCCGCCCTCCGCGAAACGGTCGGGAGCGCCCACGCCCATTTCTTCGATCCACGTTCTGTCGAAGCCCTCTCGGCGGAAATGGAGCGCGCGTTTCGTATTCCCGCGAACCAGGGCGCGATTCAGGCCAATCGCGCCCACGCCCAAGCCCATACCTGGGCACGCACGGCCGAACAGACCCTTTCCGTTCTGCTTTCCTAGTATGTCCGACGTCCGTTGGTCCCTCTGGGCTCGTCTTGCAGGTGACGAGAAGCCCGCCCGCGTGTACGATTGCCTCCTGACGCATGGCCCGTCCTCGCCGCAGCAGATCGCGGACCGTCTCGCCTGCCCGCGTTCCACCCTGTATCCCGCCTTTGACTGGCTGCGCGAACAGGGGCTGGTTTCCGCGCTCGTGAAAGGCCGCTCCGTCGAATTCACGGCGGCCTCACCGTCAGCTTGGCGCACCCTCGCCGAACGGCAGCGCCTCGAGACGGACCGTCTCCTTGCCGAGATCGACGGCTCCCTCGACGAATGGCTTGCCACCTACCAGCATGGCTCCCGTCCGCGTGCCCGTGCGTTTGAGGGTGAGCAGGGCCTCCTCTCGGTCCGCGAAGAGATCGTCCGCCTCGGTGGCGAGGTGTGGGAATATTTCACGGTCGATCCCCGTACCAAGGCACAGGCCAAGATCGCCGAACACGAACGCATCCAAAAGACCTCGCAAGTCCCTTGCGGGCGCGTCCTGCTCGCCCTTGCCGATCCGGGAGATGTCCCGCCGTTTTTCGACCGCCGCCAGACCGAGGTTCGCCATACGTCGCTGGCTGCCGCCCCGTTTTCCGGTTCCCTGACCATCGTCCAGCATCGCGCGTACCTCGTGACGCCGCAGGACGGCCATTTCGGGCTCGTCATCGAAAGCGAGGAAACCGTCGCCTTGCTGCGTTCGTTGTATTTGGGGATATGGAACGCGTCGAGCCCGTGGACGCCCCCGCAGGGATGGGGAATTTGAGAAAGGATTCGCGTACGCAAATGAAAAATCCCGATTGCTCGGGAGGCGTCTCACGTTGTTGGCTGCACCGGCGCGGTGGGTCCTTTTGCCTGCGGCAGAAAGGCGCGGGATCGCGCGTTAAGACCCGTAAAGGCAGTATCGGGCCACAGGCAGCCCGTACCGGCGCTCTCGTAGCCAACAGATGTCTTCTTGCTCCTCCGTGATGGAGGAGGGGAGCGTGTCGGCGCTGTGCCGGACGCCCGGTGACCAGTGTTTTTGAGATGACATGGCTCCCTCCGGGTGATGGGGCATGCGTCGCTGGTCGGAGGAGAGAAGAGCGTGAAACGCCAATGATGATGGGGTGTGCGCGAGGGCCTGTCAACGGCGTTCCTTGAAAAAGACAGGCATGGACCCCGCGAACGCAAAAACACCGGCCTTTCGGTCGGTGTTTTTGTGGAGCGGGTAGGGGGAATTGAACCCCCCTCTCGTCCTTGGCAAGGACGCATAATAGCCTCTATACGATACCCGCAAACGTGGTTGCGGGCGCATCGTAGCAAAAGGGGTTTTGCTTGACAAGTCAGCCCTGGTCCTTGCCCGAAGCCTCCAGAAGCCGCCGAAAAGAGGCCGCTTCCTGGCGCTGCTTGCGGTAGGCGTGGAAACGTCGCCAACCCTCGCTGAGGGCGAGCGTCCCGGCCGCCGCCCCGACCGGCAACCAGGGCTGCTCGACCGGGGCCTTCGGGGTCGGTGCCGGTGGGATGGCCCGTGCCATGATCTCGATGGATTCGATGGTTTGGGGGAGGATCGTCGGTTCGTCGCCTCGGAGATCCAGGAGACCCTGCACCGTTACGCTATCGCCGACTTCCAGCCGCTGCGCTCGATAGCCAAGTCGCGACACTAGGCGTACGCGCACGGACGCGTCACCCACGTCCACGTCGAAGGAGGTCTTTTGCACGGCGGAGACGCGTCCTTCTACGCGTACTTGGCTCCACGCGTCCTCTTGCGATGGCGCGAGGAGATCGACCGTCCGAGCCGCAAACGGTTCCGAAGAGGAGGCCGTTTCGGGATGAATCGGCTCCCATGCGTCGGCAGCCGCCTGTTTAACCGTGAGGCCGGCGTCATTCCAGACGACGCTTCCCGTCAGGTCGACCCATGACCCAAACGTGGGGGAAGGGTGCTTGCTCGTGCCCTTGATGAGCAGCCCACGCCCGTCCTCGTTCACGACGACGAAGGTGTGCGCGCCCAGGAAATTCGTCTGGCTGGCGACGCGTCCACGCAGGCGCACGCGGATGCCCTGGAATTCATGTGGATTCTCGAGAAGGGGTGGCATAAGGACGGAGGGAATGGGAGGAGTGGATTTAGGGGGAGTCGCTTTCTTGGTTGCCTTTTTTTGGGGCGTGGTCTTTTTCTTGTTGGATTTCGGCGCGGGCGTCGTTTTTGTTGTCGCCGCCTTTGGGGCGCGTTTCATTTTTTGGGTCGATGTCGTCTTCGTGATCCTGCTCGTGAGGACGCTTGTCGCCGTCGTTTTCTTTACCGGTTCCTGGATCGGCGCCTCGGCGATGATTCCTGGTGGCGGGGCCAAAAACGTCTGTCGTTCGGATGGTGATTCCATCGTGGGGGAAGGCGGTGGATTCGGCGGTAGGGTTGGGACGGCAACGGGATCCGGCGTCGGAAGCGACTGGGTCACGACCGTTGGTCCGATTTCCGGAGGTGCGGCGGCGGGTTCCTGCGTGGACGCTTCTTCTTCGGGCGTCGGTTCGACGGCGATGGTGGGCCGCGGAAACGGTTCCCAGGGGTCCAGGCAGCCTTCCCTGGACCACCAATGTCCCCGTTCCGTCTCCGGATAGGTGAACGCGTCGTGCACGTCTCCCTCTGGATTTTTCAGATAGACGCTGTCGCCGCCATTATTCAACCGCGCGGAACGCAGCTCGACGCGCATCGTTCGCGTCGCCTCATCCCAAAGCAGCGTCGTCGAAGGGTGGACCGTCAGGAGTGATCCCTGCGCGTCGGCGAAGGACCAGGCAAGAAAGGATGCGCTGGTCGATGGGGTAATCCCGCGGACCGCGATCCATTCAGGTCCGGAGCTCGGCGCCGGCGCGATGATCGCCAGGCAGAGCAGGCTTGAGGTCGTCGTGGTGGATGATGCGGATGATGCGATCGGCGGTGGAGGCGGTTCTTGCGGTAGGAGCAAGGGATTCGTCGCGGTCGTGTGGGTGGGAGGGGATTCTGCCCCGGTTCGCGTAGTCGAGGTAGGGGTGGATCCCGCATCCAGCGTTTCCGTCGTCGATGTGACCAGCGCCTCGGATGGGCCGGCGCTCGTAAAGGGCGTTTCTTGTGGGGCGGGCATGAGTTCCGCGGTCGATGTGGGCATTTCCACGTCTGGAGCCGTTTCGGTGCTCGTCTCGCTGTTTTCGGGCGCAATGGTCTCCTGCGTCGAACTCGACCCCGACGAACCCATCTCTGCTTCCTGAGCGAACGCATGCAACGGCTGAACGACCAGCGTAAGGCTGATCAACCCGGCAAGGAGGAGGTTGGTAAGCATAGGCGGTTCTCTACCCCGTTCCACACTTTCGTTGATCGCCTGTTGATAACCTCGAATCACGCCCGTTTTTCCGTGCCCTTGACCACCCCCGACGCATGTTCTACTTTTGTTCTATATGCGCGAACCCCTCACGCCCAAACAAAAAGCCGTCCTCGACTTCATCGTGTCGTACCACCAGGACCAGGGGTACGCCCCTTCCTATCGCGAAATCGCCCAGGCCCTACGCCTCGCCTCTCCTTCGACGGTGCATGTGCATATCCAGGCGCTCAAGCAGCGCGGGTACCTTCGCCAAACCGACGACGCTTCCGCGCGCGACCTTGCGCCAACCGATCGCGCCATCCGCTGGGGGACGAGCGTCCTCCTTCCGCTCAAGGGCCTCATCACGGCCGGCGCCCCGATCGAAGCCATCGAAGAGCGGGAGACCATCGCCGTCCCCGTTGAACTGGCCCCGCCTCGTAGTCTCGGGTACGTGCTCCGGGTCCGTGGCGATTCCATGATCGAGGAGGGGATCTTCAACGGGGATTACGTCGTCATCGAGGAACGGGCCACCGCGGAGAATGGCGAGGTCGTGGTCGCCCTCATCGAACGTACCGAAGCGACGCTCAAGAAGTACTATCGCGAGCGCGATCGTATCCGCCTCCAGCCCGCCAACAAGACCATGAAGCCCATTTACGCCAAAAACGTGCTCATCCAAGGGATCGTCCGCGGCCTCATCCGCTCTTACGCCTCTTAATCGCTCCTCATATGCTGTTTGAACGCGTCTCCCAACCGATCGAAGTCCTCGTCGCCTTTCGTCAGGACCGTCCCGAGCCGGTCATGTTCCGCTGGAACAATCGCCATTACCAGGTCCGTCGCGTCAAGACGATCCACGCCGAACAGAGCGGCATCGGCAAGACGTATACGTTCTCGGTCTCCGATGATCGCGATATTTTTCACTTGTCGTTCCGTTCGGACACCATGAAATGGCGCTTGGAGGAACGTTGCCAGATCGCGGCCCCAGACATGGAGCCGGTGCTGGCCCCGGCCTGAGGCGGGTAATGGCGCAGGTGAAACGAAAAAAAACACCGCCAGATGCGTCCAGCGGTGTTTTTCCTACCCTTCCTGAACAGCTAAATAATATAGGTTCTTGCCGGCACGAATCTTCCCCGGGGCTTTCGGGAAGACGAGCATGCCATCCCGCGCGATTCGCTCTTCCTGCCCGTTCGCATATGTTCCCACGAGTTGGCCGGCGCGTACGGGCTGCCACCCGCTTTCCATGTCTATGGCATAGGTGAAAGCCTCTTCTTGCGCGTGAACGGACCGTTCGAGCGCAAACACCGGTGGGTTTGATAGAGGGAGCGGCATCTCCTCGTTTGGAAAATGCCCTACGGCCGCCAGCATCCGTTGCACGTCCTCCACGACGCCCGGAACTCGCGTGAGGTCATCCTCCTTTCCCGTCTCGTACGCGATGGCGGCACCCCCATGCCGATCGACAAAATCGTCCGTCGTTCCGCGCCCCGGACGTCCCTCGTCGTGGGCGAGGACATCCCTCGGATCGCTGAGGACGTAGGGGATCCGCAGGCATTGGTAAAGGCGCCGGTGTTCGGCAGAATCATGCCCAAGACAGACGAATGGCGGCGAATCGCTGCTCGTCCCATGCAGGTCGATCACATAATCCGCTTCTTTGAGGAGCGGGGCAAGCTCACGGGCGCGTACCAGATCCACGATATCTTCGGCGGAAGGCGGCCTATCCAGGTCATCCGCCAGGAAGCAGCGGTTAAGGTCTCGTACGCCCGACGCGCTCCGCGCTCGTTGTCGGATCGCTTCCGGATTTCCGAACGCGAGCACAAGGTCTCCATAAAGCTCGGGTATCTTCAAGGGTCCGACCGATCGTTCAGAAGCCCCATAACGCGCCAAAAGCCGTCGGACGGCCTCGACGCCGACAAGCTCATCGCCATGCGTGCCGCCGATGACGACCGTTATTGGGCCGGGACTAGAACCGGTAAGGTGCCAGGCCTGCGTAGGGAGGGGGAGCGACATGCGATCGACGATACAAGGTGCGGAAAAAACAAAAAAGAAGGGGCGATTGGCCCTCTTAGGTCCGACTTGATCCCATATGAAAAACCCCGGCATAACAGCCGGGGGAGGGCCCCTCATTCTGCTGCGCGCGCCCGGATGGTGGCGAAGGGGTCGTCGACCAGCAGCACGCCATCGCGGAACACGGGGACGAGCAGGTTGGGGAGCGTGGTCTGGCCCTCGACGAGGGTCTTGAACCCGGCCCCGTCATGCACGAGCACCAGCCGCCCCGCCTTCGAGCGCTTGCCGGGATCCGTGACCGGGTCCTTGAGCACGTCGCGCCAGCCGCCGTCCACCTCGACCGCCGAGCACTTGAAGGCGAACTTCATGGTGTCGCGGTCCACCTTCTGCAGGAGGCCGCCGCCCGACCCGAACGCCAGGTTGTCCGCCGACCAGCCCGCCACCTCCATCGCCCCGAGGATCGTCCCCAGCATCCCGAGGTCGATGCCGTCGCCCTGGATCACGCGCACATGCGGGTCGAGGACCTTGAACCCCTTCGCGTTGGTCTGCGTCCCGAAGGCCTGGCCGAGGAGCTCGAGCACGCGCACCACGACCGTCGGAGGATGCCCGCTGTCCGGCCGCACCACCAGCACACCATCGCGCTGGAGCACCTCCGTGCGCAGCGAGCCGCCCCACAGCTCGGCACAGGCCCGGAACACGTCGTAGGAGTCCGACACCACCGCGACGAGCCCCTTGGGAAAGGCCTCGAGCATGTTGCGGTAGGCGTCCTCCTCGTGCGTGCGGCCCCACGAGGTGATGGTGGAATGCTCTGCCGCGGGAATCGAGAAGCCGGCGCAGGGGGCGTGGTAGTACCGTCGCAGCAGCGCCAGCGCCGACAGCGTGTCGGTGCCCTGGAAGTTGAGCAGGTGCGCCGCCCCGCCGATCGCGGATGAGGCCACCGTGGTCGAGCCCCGGAAGCCGAAGTCGTGCAGCTTGAAGGCGGTGTCACCGGTCGTCCCGGTGCGCGCCAGGAACTCAGCGATCACGTCCTTCATGGCCCGCGACTGCGTCGCCACCGTGGTGGGGTACCACAGTTGCGAGAGGAGCGTCTCCAGGTAGTTGGTCACCCACGGCAGCTCAGGGTCGGTGTTCACGACCGTCATGAGGGCGTTGCGCACCGGGATCCGGCTGCCCTCGGGGACCGCGCGGATCTCCACCGGCAGCCGTCCGCCGTGGACCTCGACGATGCGCCGCCAGCCGGCCTCGTTGAAGATGCCCGCGTCGTTGAGGTGCTGCGCCGTGAGATCCCGCGCCTCCTCGATGTCCGCCGCGGTCACGACCGCACCCACCAGGTGCTCCTTGAGGAGCGCCTGCAGGCCGAAGAAGGTCGAGGTGGGGAAGGCTCCGCCGCGGCTCTCGAAGAACGAGAACACGCGCGTGGTGCCCGGCGGGTACTGCCGCCAGTGGGAGAGCTTGTAGCTGTCGGTGAGGAGCAGGGGGTTGTACCGCATGGGGAGATCCTTTCGGGTGACGTGCCGGCGACTGCCGGGACGGATGGGTGAATGGGCGCGATCTGACCCTCCGGCTGATCCGGAGGCGCCTCGTGCCAAGGGCGAAGCGTCTCCGGAGCAGGCAGGGATCAATCTAAATTAGTGTAATTTAGACACGAAGTAAGGAGGGTGTCAAGAGACCGTAAATACTGAGCAAAATGCCCATGATGGAGAGGCTGTACGCGGATGAGTGCGACGATGAAGGGAAGCAGGTCCTGAATGCAGGCGTCCTTGCGTAGGCTCTCCGGACGGCCTATTCTCCAAGCGGAACGTATGCCCCCATCCGGGGGTATCTTATGCAAATCCTCCTCTTCGCCTTCGCGACCTTCGTTTCCACCCTCTGCGGCGGCCTCTTCGGGATCCGTCACCGCAAGCGCCTCCACGCCGTCATCAGCTTCACGGCTGGCGTCCTGATCGCCGTCGCCCTCTTTGACCTGATCCCCGAGATCGCCGAACTGAGCCGCATCCAGGGCCTGCCCCTCATGTCCGCCATGGTCGCCGTGGCGCTGGGCTTCCTGACCTTGCATGTGTTCGAGAAGCTCGCCGTCATCCACCACACCCATGAAGACGCCTATGTCGACCACAAGCACCCGCTCGTCGGCTATGTCGGCGCGTCGGGCCTCGCTTTCCACAGCTTCCTGGACGGGGTAGGGATCGGCCTCGGGTTCCACGTGAGCCCCGAAGTCGGCACCCTCGTCGCCATCGCCGTCCTCGCCCACGATTTCAGTGATGGCCTCAACACCGTGAGCCTCATGCTCATGAACAAGAACTCGCTGCGTCGTACGGTCCAGTTTCTCATCCTTGACGCGCTCATGCCGGTGTTGGGCGTGCTCTCGACCTTCGTGTTCCGCATCCCTAGCGAATTCTTGGTCTGGTACCTCGGTTTCTTCGCGGGCTTCCTGCTTTATTTGGGCGCTAGCGACCTGCTCCCCGAAGCGCACAGCCAACGCAGCTCCTACGGCCTCATCTGCCTTACGTTCCTTGGGATGGCCTTCATCTATGCGTTGGCCCGTTTCACATAGCGAAAAATCCCCCAAAAGAGCTCTCGAAGCCGTTCCCGGGCCGAAGTTCCGGGGCATTGTCGCCCTATTTGACGGCCGCTCGGATTCTAAGCAACGGTGTGGGCTATGGTGATGCGTGACCTCCTCAAAAAATATTTCGGTTACGAACAATTCCGCCCCTTGCAGCAAGAGATTGTTGAGCATTGCCATGCCGGCCAAGACGCTCTCGTCCTCATGCCGACGGGTGGCGGCAAGTCGCTCTGCTACCAGCTGCCCGCCTTGGCGTTCCCGGGCCTCACCGTCGTCGTCTCGCCGCTGATCGCCCTCATGAAGGACCAGGTCGACGCCCTCAAGGCTAACGGCATCGCCGCCGCCTTCCTGAACAGCACGCTGAGTCCGCAGGAAGCCGCCTACGTCGAGCTCATGGCGAAAAATGGCCAACTGAAGCTGCTGTACCTCGCTCCCGAACGGCTCGCCTTTCCCCAGACCATCGCGTTTTTGCAATCTCTCCAGGTCGATCTCTTCGCCATCGACGAGGCCCACTGCATTTCCGAGTGGGGCCACGATTTTCGTCCGGATTATCGCAACCTGCGCCGCCTTCGGGACGCCTTTCCCGGCGTTCCCCTCATCGCCCTCACGGCCACGGCCAATGCCCGTGTCCGCGACGACATCATCGCCCAGCTGCGCCTTGAACAGGGGAGGGTCTTCCAGTCCAGCTTCAACCGCACGAATCTCGCCTATCGCGTCCTCCCGAAGAAAAAGGCCCTCCCACGGCTCCTCCAGGAAGTCCGCCGCCACCCGAACCAGGCGATCATCATCTATTGCTTCTCGCGCAAAGGCGTCGAAAAGACCGCGGCCGATCTCCAGGCGAATGGGGTCCCCGCCGCTGCCTACCACGCAGGCCTGACGCCTCTGCAGCGGACCAAGATCCAGGAGGCCTTCATCCGTGACCAGGTCCCTGTCATCGTCGCTACGATCGCCTTTGGCATGGGGATCGACAAGCCTGACGTCCGCCTGGTCGTGCACATGGACCTGCCAAAATCCGTCGAAGGGTACTACCAGGAAACCGGCCGCGCCGGTCGTGACGGTCTCCCCAGCGACTGCGTCCTCTTCTATTCATCCGGCGACCGCATCAAGCAGGAATATTTCATTCGCGAGATGCCCGACCCGGCCGAGCGCCAGCGCGCCCGCCAACAGCTCCAGGACATGCTCGACTACGGCGAGCGCACCACGTGCCGCCGCGCCTTCCTGTTAAAGTATTTCGGCGAGACCTGGGGGGAAGGGAATTGCGGGGCGTGCGACGTCTGCGTCCCGTCCCTCAACGACCTTCCGTTGCCGGATCCGACGGCGCCAGCCGCCCTCACGCGTCCGTCCGGCAAGAACGCCGCCACGGAACCCTACGACCAGGCCCTCTTCGAGCGCCTGCGGGCCGTCCGTCGCCGCCTTGCCGAGGCCCGCTCCGTCCCGCCCTACATCATCTTCGGCGACCGGACCCTCCACGACATGGCCCGCCGCTATCCGCAACGTCTCGCTTCGATGGCCCAGGTCTTCGGCATCGGCAAAGAGAAGCTGGCGCAATACGGCCAAGATTTCCTCGCGGAAATACAGGCGTATGCCCAGGAGCATGGCCTCGAGGAACGCGTCACCGAGTCGAAGCCCGCTCCTGTTGTGGCCGCACCAGCGAAACGCGCCGTCGGTGCCTCCATTCTCGCCACGGTCGAAGCCCTCGCGAACCAGCAGACGATCGAGCAGATCGCAACCGCACGTCACCTGACCGTCGGTACCGTCCTCGCCCATCTCGAACAAGCCCTCGAACAAAAGATCCCGCTCGAGATCGCCCACCTCACGGTCCCGTCCCTCGAGCGGTTCCAACGGATCGTCGCAGCCTTCCGCCAAATCGGCACCGCCTTCCTCGCACCTGTCCAAGCTGCGCTAGGGACGGATTACGGCTACGAGGAGCTCCGTTTCGTGCGTCTGATCCTCAAGGCCAAGCGACGGGCCGACGAAGAAAAGAAGTGACGGACATGAATCGAAACCGGTGATCTTCTTGACGCCATTTTCGTGAGGTGTACGGTGGAGAGGCCGAAGCCCGTTCGGCGTTCGGTCGGGAGATCCGCTGCGGCGTATCCTCCGGCTGAGCGTCGAACGTGGGGCCGCCTCGGACCGTCCCCGGACGTGTCTAGGGCCGCCCCTCGTTCCCGCTCTTCTTCATTCGCTAGCCATCATCGTATGTCCCACTTCCTTGCAAGTGACCGTGACCTGGAAAAGAAGGTCCCAGCCGATGACGGAGCCGAGACGGCAGGTGCGGAAACGGCCGAAGAGACGCGTCGCCCGACGCAACCGGACGAATCCCCCAAGACGGACGCAGACGAAGCCGGGGAAGATGAAGAAGAGGAGAGGGAAGATGGGGAGGAAGACGAGGGCGAAGAGGGGGAGGAAGAAGGGCCCGGTGAAGAAGCGCCCGCTTCTCCCGCGCCAACGGAGGCCATCGACCGCGAACAGCAAAAACCTCGTCACGAGACGTAGGGAAAAACGGCCACCGGCCGTTTTTTTGCATGTGACCGATCGCGAAACAGCCGACTACGCGTCCGTTACAGCGAATCTTAGCCAAATCATGGGATCAGATGTATCCGTGTGGTTGGTTCCGCCTTTGCCTCGGATCGGCGGAATGCTACCGTCAAGCGGTATTCCCCGGGATCCCTGCGCCGCCGGTAAGACCCAACCCTTTTCTCCGTCATCTATGCCAATGGACGTCCAAGCCGCGTTCCTCCACGCCTACGAGACCTACGCAGACGCGATTTTTCGCCATTGCTATTTCCGCGTCTACCATCGCGAGCAGGCCAGGGACCTGATGCAGCAGACGTACATGCGCGTCTGGCAAGCCCTGGCCCAGGGCACGCAGGTCGAGAACCTCCGCGCCTTCCTCTACAAGGTCGCGAACAACCTCATCATCGATGAGGCCCGCAAGAAGCGCGAACAGGTCTCGCTCGAGGTCTTGGAGGAAAGCGGGTTCGAGCCATCCAGTAACCCCAAAACGGCCATCGAGAAGGGGATCGACCACCAAGCCATCCGCCCCTACCTCGACCAGCTCGACGAGAAGCATCGTGAAGTCGTCATCATGCGCTACATCGATGACTTGTCGCCAAAAGAGATCGCGGAGATCCTGGGCGAATCCGCGAACGTCGTGTCCGTCCGTCTCCATCGTGCCATCGACAAGCTCCGCCGCCTCATCCCCTCCTATGTTTTATCGCTTTAGGTTCTTCCGCCACGCCCGCGCGCTGGCCCTCACGCCCGACGAGAAAGATGCCGCTCGTCGCGAGGTCTTGGCGTTCATGGAAACGCATCCCGTAAGACCTGCCGCCATGGCCCGTCCTCTAGGGCAAAGGTCGAACCCCCGTTTCTCCTTTCTTGTACCCGTCCTCAAGCCGATTCCGCTCGCGGCGCTTGCCCTCCTGCTCATCGGGACCGGCACGGCGTCTGCGGCGGAAGGCGCCCTTCCAGACACCCCTCTCTATTTCGTGAAGGTGAACATCAACGAGCCTATCCGCCGCTCGCTGGCGCTCTCTGCCGAGGCGAAAGCGGAAGTCGAAACCGACCTCGCCGCCCGCCGCCTCGACGAGGCGAAGGCGCTCGCCGAGCAGGAGCGCCTCACCCCTGCCGTCCAAGCCGAGCTCGAGGCCCGCTTTAAGGAGCAGGCCGATCGCGCCGAAGCCAAGATCCTCGCGGTCAAGGAAGTGGGCGATGCGCCCGCCGCCGCTGATCTGTCTGCCCGCTATGCGGCCAAGCTCCGTGTCCGCCAAGACGCCCTCGATCGCCTCTCGGAACGCCCCATCGAGAAGGGTGTCGCGATCACGCCGGTCCTCGATGCCGTCCGGCTCAAGGCTGAAGCTGCGACGCGCCAACGCGAGCAGTTGAAGGTCGAAGTGGAAGCCGCAGGAAAGGCCGACGAGAAGAAAGAGCGGGAACCTTCCCCAAAATGGAAGGGGATCGCCCTCGCAGCCCAAGCGGAACTGGACGGTCGATTCGCAGAATTCCAGCAAGAGCGGGGGCTGGCGGAGGCCGCGTTCGCTCCGGAAGCCCTGGTGAAAGTTGACCTGCAGGCCGCCGCCGCCAAGGAAGCGATGGCGAAAGGCCGCGCCTCCTTCGAGGCGGGTGCCTATCTCGATGCTTCTGACGCGTTCCGAGCGGCAACCGAGGCCTTACGCGAGGCCAGGGCGACCTTGCACGAGGCGCGCAAGGCCGAACGCGAGGAGCCCCGCAAAGAAGCGCCGAAGGATGAGTCTCAGAAAGACGCTCCCAAGCCGCTCATTCGTCCTCGTCGTGAGCTTCCCGTGAAGCCGACGCCTGAACGCAAGGAAGATCCTCCCTTCATCGCCCCGACGGACGGTGCCATCGAAGGCACGCTCAAGCTCGATGATGCCGACCGATCCAAGGCAGAACTAGACGAGAAAACCCCTTAAATCCATTAATTAACATCTCTATGCGTACCTCCCTTCTTTCCGCGGGCATCGCCTTAACGGCGGCCCTCACTCCGGTCGCGACCTTCGCCCGTGGGCCGATCGTGACCCCTTCCGTGATCAGCCAGATCGATTTTTCTGAGAAGCTAGACCGCTCGCATGAGGGAGTTGAAAAGCTTGCCGACAAGCTCAGCCCTGCCGCGCTCGAGGCCGTGCTTCGCAAAAAGCTGCCAGCCCCAGAGCAAAAGCAAATCACGATCGTCGGGACCGTGTCTTCGCTTTCGGGGACGGACATCGTCCTGAAGGTCGGTGAAGGGACATTCAAGATTCGCACCAATGCAGAAACGAAGTTCGTCCCGCGCTCCGGTTCCGCGATCGCCTTCGGCGATATCCGCGTCGGCGACCAGCTGACGGTCCAAGGTGCCGTCCAAGCCGAAAAAGACGTCCTTGCCAGCCGCATCCACGACCAGTCGATCCGCATCCAGCGCGTGACCTTGGTCGGTACGATCGCCTCCGTCGCGACCGACGGCAAGAGCCTCGTGGTCAAGACCGCCAAACGGGGGAATCAGGCCGTCATGGTCGATGAGAAGACCAAGGTCCTCAAGAACGGTGAGGCGACCACCGCGGCAAGCCTCGTCGTCGGCGCCGAAGTCACCGTGAATGCCGTCGGGAACCGCGACAACGAGAACGTCCTCGCGGAAAAGATCAATATCCGCGTCCCGCTCGTCCGCGTCCAGATCGAGGGCACGGTGAGCGCGATCGAAGATGGCCGCCTGCAGGTCCTCGCGACCGACGGCAAGACCTATCGTGTTGATATCCGCTCGTCTTCCCTCGTGTTCAGCCAGTACCTGCGCATGAACAAGAAGGCGCTCGCGGTCGGTGACCGCGTCGACGTGTGGGCCCGCGCCGAAGCGAACTCGCTTGACCTCAAGGCGTATTTCGTCCGCAATCTCTCCCAAGTGAACGCCACGTCTCGCGTGATCGGGTTGCGCGACAACGGTACGACGGTCCAAGCCGAAACGGGCGATCGGGTCGTCCTCAAGCTTGGGGATGACTATGCCTGGAGTGCCGTCACCAATGAGAACACGACGGTCCTCGCGCCCGTGAGCGGTCAATCCATGGCCTTCAAGGCGGGCGCGGTCGGGAAGACCGAACTCACCCTCACCGGCGAGCCTCGCTGCCGCACGGCCACCCCGGCGTGCAGCAAGTCGTCCATCGTATTCCGGGTGTGGGTGAACGTGGTGGCGCAGGCGTCCTAGTTCGGACGGAAACGGGCTTCGGCCCGTTTTTTGTGTCGGATGTATTTCTGAAAAGGGGAAAGAGGCGTATGCTGGTTGCGTATGCTGAATATCGCCATCAACGGGTGCGGTCGCATCGGTCGCCACGCGCTCAAGCTGCTTCGGGAAGTGGCGGACGCGCAGGTGGTTGCCGTCAACGATCTCACGGACGCCGCGACTTTGGCGCATCTCATGCGTCACGACACCGTGTATCGCGCGTACCACCGCCCCGTCTCTTCGGAGGATGGCGCCCTCCTCATCGATGGCCACCGGATCCCGATCTATGCGGAAAAGGATCCCGCCAAGCTGCCCTGGGGCGAGCTCGAGGTTGATGTCGTCCTCGAATGCACGGGCCGGTTCACGGATCGCGCCGGCGCGGAAGGGCATCTCAAGGCCGGGGCGAAGCGCGTCGTCCTGTCGGCACCGGCGAAGGGGGATGATATCCCCACGTTCGTCATCGGGGTCAATGATGCGGCGTTGACGGGTAAGGAGCGCATCGTGAGCAATGCCAGCTGTACCACGAACTGCCTGGCGCCGCTCATGGCCGTCATGCAATCGGCGTTCGGGATCCAGAAATCGCTCATGACGACCGTGCATTCGTACACGGCCTCCCAAGTGTTGCAAGATGCTCCCGCGAAGGACTTGCGCGACGCCCGTGCCGCGGCCGAAAACATCGTCCCGACGACCACGGGGGCCGCGCGCGCCGTCGGGTTGGTCCTACCGAGCGTCCAGGGCCAGTTTGATGGGCTTTCCGTGCGCGTCCCGACGCCGGTGGTCTCGTTGTCGGACTGTACGATGCTGCTTGGCCGTCCCGTCACGGTCGAAGAGGTGAACCAGGCGTTTACGGACGCGGCCGCGAGCGAAGCCTGGAAAGGTCTCCTGGAGGTCACGAACGAGCCGCTCGTCTCCTCAGATTTCATCGGGAATCCGGCCTCGTGCATCATCGACCTGGGGTTGACCCGGGTCGTCGGTGGCGATCTGGTGAAGGTGGTCGGTTGGTACGATAACGAATGGGGGTATAGCCATCGCTTGGTTGAACTGGCCTTGATGGTGGGCAAGCGGATCGCGTGAGTATGCCGCTGCGCCCTTTGCCGGATGACCTTGGGGATTGGCGCGGCAAGCGCGTCCTGCTTCGGGTCGATTGGAATATCCCGTTGGATGCGGCGCTTGATCCGGAGAGCGAACGCAAGATCGCGCGGGTCATTCCGACCATCCATCGCTTGCAGCGCGCTGGAGCGGTCGTGATCTGCCTCACGCATCTTGGCCGCCCGACCTCGGCGAAGGACCGGGCTTTCTCGACGAAGAGGCTGCTGCCGTTTCTCGCGCGTCATCGACTGAAGGTGGAGTGGAGAGAGGAGGACGTGATGGACGCAAAAGGGCGGCAGGAGCTTCTACGCGCCGCCACCGTCGCCCGTCCTGGCTCCGTATTCTTATTGGAGAATACCCGCTTTTACGCCGGTGAGGAAAAAAACGCGGTCGCGTTGGCGAATGCGTTTGCCGGCCTCGGGGAGATCTATGTGAACGATGCCTTCGGGGCCTGCCATCGGGCGCATGCGAGCATCGTCGGGATCCCGAAGCGGCTCCCGGCATATGCGGGGGCGAATCTCGTGGAAGAGGTCGATCAGTTGCAGGCCGTCCGCGTCGCCAAGCGTTCCCAGGCCATCGGTTTCTTCGGGGGAAAAAAGATATCCAGCAAGCTCCCGACGCTTGAGGCGCTGCAGAAGAGCGTCGAGGCGCTCTATCTTGGGGGTGCGATGGCGGTCGCGTGCGAAGCTGCGCGTGGCAAGAAGGTGGGGATCTCGTATGTCGAGCCGGGGCAAGCGAAAGCCGCACTCGCGCTCCTCAAGCATAGAAATGTTCATCTGCCGATCGATTACGTCGTCGTGAAGCGCATCGAGGAGGGGGCAAAGACCCGCATCACGGATGCCGACGGCATCGCGGCCGACGAGGCCGTCGTGGATGTTGGGCCGCGCACGCTCGTCTTGTGGGCCGATGCGATCCGTAAGGCGGCGCGCGTCGTCTGGAACGGCCCCATGGGCGTCACGGAGATCGACGCCTTCGCGGCCGGATCGCGCGGTTTGGCAAGATATTTGGGGTTCCTGCCCCACAAGGCCCAGGTGGTCGCGGGGGGAGGGGATACGCTACCGGTCCTGGCGGCCGCAGGTGTCATGGATCGGCTCCGTTTCGTTTCTACAGGAGGCGGAGCGATGCTGGACTTCTTGCGGCAAGGCGAATCCTTGCCGGGACTGCGTCCTCTCCTGGCGAAAAAATCTTAATACTTTTCTGCAAATTATGGCCGTTTCTTACAAAGAGCAGCCGGTGCTGGTGGCCCTCGGGGGAATTTTATTGGTCGTCCTCACCGTGTTCGTGGGCGTGAAGACCTGGAACGCGGCGGTCGAGCATAAGTATATCGGCAAGCCGGCCACGGTCCGTGACACCATCACGATCCAGGGTGAAGGGAAGGTCACGTCCAAGCCGACGCTCGCCTTGGTCCAATTCGGCGTCGTGACGCAATCGCCGACCCCGGCCCAAGCCCAGGCGGCGAACACGGCGAAAATGAACACCGTGACGCAAGCCATGAAAGACCTCGGCATCAAGGAGGATGACCTCGAGACCTCCGGCTACGCCCTCAATCCCAACTACGACTATTCCAAGTCACCGATGGTGATCCAGGGGTACATCCTCACGCAGAACCTTTCGGTGAAGGTCCGTGACTTCGACAAGGTCGGCACCGTCCTCGAGCGCGGCGTTGCCTTGGGGATCAACCAGGTCAATACCGTCCAATTCACCATCGACGAGCCCGCGCAGCTTCGCGAACAGGCCCGCATGGAAGCCTTGGAGGACGCGAAGAAGCGCGCGGAGGCCCTGGCTCGCGCCCTTGGCGTCGATATCGTCCGGGTCGTCTCCTTCTCGGAGAGCGGTTGGAGCGATCCGGGTCCGACGCCCATGTATTACGGGCGCGAGGCGGCCGTCTCCGCGATGGCTCCGGCCCCGTCCATCCAATCCGGAACGCAGGACGTGCAGACGACCGTTTCCGTCACCTACGAGATCCGGTAACGCGATAAAACGTCCGTCACGATGGCGGGCGTTTTTGGTCTCCGCGATATGGTATACTGATCGCGGCTATGTTCTTTTCGCTCTTTTCCCGTCCGACCATCGCATCCGTGCGCGCGCGTGAGGTTCTTGATTCGCGTGGAAATCCCACCGTGGCGTGCCGCGTCACCCTGCATTCCGGGGCGACGGCCGAAGCGAAGGTCCCGTCGGGGGCCTCGACCGGTTCGCACGAGGCATGGGAGCTGCGCGATGGCGGCAAGCGCTATGGCGGCAAGGGCGTCCTAAAGGCCGTCAAGCATGTGAACGGCCCGATCGCCAAAGCGCTGCAAGGGAAATCCATTTTTCGCCAACGCGACCTGGACCACGTCCTGATCGACCTCGATGGGACGGAGAACAAGAAGAAATTGGGGGCAAATGCGCTGCTCGCCGTCTCCCTTGCGTGCGCAGAAGTCGCGGCCCTCGAGCGCCGTACCCCGTTGTGGGCCTCGCTGCGTGAGACGTTTTCGTTCATCAGGCCCGCCTCATTGCCGGTGCCGACGATGAACGTGCTGAATGGCGGCGCACACGCGCATTGGTCGATGGACGTGCAGGAGTGCATGATCGTTCCCAAGAAGGGGCCTCTAAAGGAGCGCATCCGGTGTGGGGCGGAAGTCTTCGCTTCGTTGCGTGACGTCCTCGCCGCCGAAGGGTTCGCGACGACGGTGGGCGATGAGGGCGGGTTTGCGCCGCGGCTTCCGTCGGTCGAGCATGCGTTTGAGACGTTGGCGCTGGCCGTCAAGAAGGCGGGCTACGCGCTGGGCAAGGATGTCGCCTTCGCTGCCGACGTCGCCAGTTCCGAACTGTACGACGCGAAACAAAAAAAGTATGTCTTTCGTGGGGAGGGGCGTTCTTTCACGGCGGGTGACCTCCTGAAGCGCTACCTCGCCTGGCAAGAGGCGTATCCCTTCGAATCCATCGAGGACCCGTTTGCGGAGGACGATTGGAAGTCGTGGACCAATGCGTTGCCCGTCCTCGGCAAGCGCAGCGCCATCGTCGGTGACGATTTCCTGGTGACGAACGTCACGCGCCTTGAGCGGGCGATCCGTGAGCAGGCGGCGAGTGCCATCCTCGTCAAGGTGAACCAGATCGGGACGGTCAGCGAAGCGGCCGACGCCATCTGCATGGCCCATCGGGCGGGCTGGAAGACGTCCATTTCGCATCGCTCCGGGGAAACGTCGGACACCTTCATCGCGGACTTGGCCGTGGCGGCCGGATCCGAATACATCAAGACGGGCTCCCTGAGCCGGTCCGAGCGCGTGGAAAAGTATAATCGCCTGATGGAGATCGAGGAGGAGATGCAAAACGGCTAGCCTTGGCTAGCCGTTTTCTTTCGGACGTATTCGGCGATCGCGCGAGCGATCTCTGCCCGTTTCGCGTTTAGCTCTCCGTTTTCGCGGGCCCATTCGCTTACGATGAGCTTCATCCGCGTCTTGAAGCCGCTCCCGAACACCTCCCAGCACTCTGGCAACCCCTGAAAATAGAACCCGTAGGGGAACCGGTGGATCTCCTTCATGAGCCAGTCGACGGTCCTCGTGGGCGTCGTATCGAGATTCAGGAACCGTCCTCGATGGATGCCTCTTGGGAGGAAGTCCTTCGCGAAGTATTCGCTGTACGTTTCGATGCCTAGCTCTGGGAGGGAATATCGCACCCGATATGCCGCGCCGCGCGGCCAGCCGCCATCATCATCGGGGCGGACGTCGAGCCGTGCCCATGGCGTTTCCTTGATCGTTGCGATGAGGGCGTCCGGGAGCGTTTCAATGGCACTTTTTGATCGGGGGCTTTGTTCCATGGAAAGTGGTGAGTGGGAAGCGGGTCGGGTTCTCTCTTACCCGCCTTATTTTAACGAATACGTCATCGTCAAGTTGACCTCCACGCGTTTTTCGAGCGATGTCGTGTCGTCATTGCCACCGTAATACGAAGGCGTGTAGCTGTTGACGGGCGTGACGTTCAAGACGACGCCCGAATCGATGCGCGTCAGGCGGTCGATGCGTCCGCCGCTCAGCGTATCCGCCTGCCGGCGGGCGTCTTCGGCGGCTTCCTGCGTCAGTTCGCGTCGGAGCTGGTCGCGGTTGGAAAGGAAGAATTCGGTCGTGTTCTGGTCGATCTGCACGCCGCGTGCCGCAAGGGCGGTCGCGATGTCTCCCGTCGCCTGGTTGAGCTCCTTCACCTGATCGGATTCGATGACGACGATCTGGGATGCGGTCCGGGTTGTCCCGTACGGCATGTCATAGCCGTACGAGCCGCTGTCTTGGTACGGTTGCCGGCTGACGGTCGGCTGGCGGACCCCGGCCTCTTCCAGCCAGCGGACGATCTGGTCGATGTCGGCGCGCAATTGCGGTTCGAGGGAAGCTTGGCTGCTGCTGGCGGCCCCTTGCTGCATGCGCACGAGACGGATGGACCACTTCACGCGGTCAGACGTCACGATCCGGCTCGCATATCCCGGAATCGACAGGCTCGATTGTGAAGTCGTGAAGGTTCGGTAATCGGTATAGGCTTTTATGGCCCCGGCACCAAAGAGGCCCAGGCTTACGAATGCCGCGGCATATACCAGCGCTTTTCCTGAGATGGAGGAGGTTTGTTGGTCCATATGCCGGCACGATACCAGGCGGGCACGCGCGCACCAACGGCCTTGTCAAACGTTCCGGAACCGGCTTGAATGGGCGCATGTCCCCGCGTTTCCACATCACCACCTACGGCTGCCAGATGAACAAGAACGATTCCGAGCGGATCGCCGGCTTGTTGCAGGGGCTCGGGTTCGTCGCGACGGAAAAAGAGGAGATGGCCGACCTGATCCTCGTGAACACCTGCAGTGTTCGCCAGTCTGCGGAAGATCGTGTGTATGGCTCGCAAGAGAAATATTTGGAGTATAAAAAAGCGAATCCTAAGCTGATCGTCGCCGTCACCGGGTGCCTGCCGGGGCGCGATAAGAAAGGGGAGTTCCGCAAGCGCCTGCCCGCGACTGACCTCTATTTTCCCACGCCGGACATGGTCCACCTGCCGAAATGGATCGCTGAGCTGCGTCCTGAGCTCGTAAATTCGGAGGAGATCGAGCGCGATTACCTGAAGATCCATCCGCTCCGGGTGCCATCCGCACAGGCCTACCTGACGATCCAGACCGGCTGTAACAAGTTCTGCACATACTGCGTGGTCCCGTATGCGCGCGGCCTCGAGCGGAACCGTCCGGCCAAGGAGGTCCTCGATGAGGCGCGCGGCCTGTTGGCGCGTGGCGTGATCGAGATCACGCTCCTTGGCCAGACCGTCAATTCCTATCGCGCCAGCGATCCGGAGACGTTCTCGCCTGAAAATCCCTATGCGGACCACTTCGCGGCCCTCCTTTGGGAGCTGAACCGGCTCCCCGGCCTTGAGCGCCTGCATTGGACGGCCGCCCACCCGCTCTCCATGACCGACGAGGTGATCGATGCGCTCGCCCTGCCGAAGCAGGTGCGCTATCTGCATTTGCCGGTGCAGGCCGGCAATGACGAGGTCCTGCGTCGCATGAACCGCAAGTATTCGCGCGAGCACTATCTGGAGCTGATCGAGAAAATCAAGGCCCGCTGTCCGGACCTCGCCCTCGGGAGCGACATCATCGTGGGGTTTTCGGGGGAGACGGCCGAGCACTTCCAAGAGACGCTCAGCCTCTATGAGGCCGTCGGTTTTGATATTTCGTACAACGCCCAGTATTCGCAACGTTCCGGCACGCTCGCGGCCAAGCTGTTCCCGGATGACGTCCCCGCCGCCGAAAAGCGCCGCCGTTGGGACGAGCTGCAGGCGCTCATGGAAACGATCAGCCTACGCAAGAACGAGGCGTGCGTCGGCAAGGAGGTGCGCGTCCTCGTTGAACAAGTCGGCCACGGCTTCGCGAGTGGCAACGCCGAATCGATGAAGCTCTGCCGGTTCGCGTCCAAAGACGCGACGCTGGTCGGAACGATCGTGCCCATGCGCGTGGTTTCCGCGAAGGCTTGGGTCCTAGAAGGGGAAGCGATCCCTGCCTAGCATGCGCCCAAGCGTCCTTTGCCTCATGGGGCCCACCGCGTCCGGCAAGACGGCGCTATCGTTGGTGTTGGCAAAAGCATATGGCGGCGAAATCATCAACGCCGATGCCCGCCAGCTCTATCGTGACGCGCCCATCGGCACGGGCGTCCCGACGGGATGCTGGCAGGCCACTCCAACGGGGGAGGCGTATTTCGTTGAGGGCATCCGTCATCATCTGCTGGCCGTAAGCGCCCCTGACGAAGCCTGGACCGTTTCGCGCTGGCAACAAGCGGCCCTCGCCGCCATCGATGAGATCCTCGGTCGCGGCCATCTGCCGATCGTCGTGGGCGGAACGGGTCTTTATGTTCGCGCGCTTTCGGAAGGGTATGTGTTTACGGGTCCCCCAGACCCGCGGCAGCGCGAAACGCTCCTGGCCCTCCATCCCGAAGCGCGTCGTGCGCGTTTGGTCGAGCTCGACCCCGTGGCGGCCACGCACACGGACCTGCAGAATCCGCACCGGGTGTTGCGCGCCTTGGAACGGACGCTCTCGGGCTCCGCCGCTCCAACGCGCGTCCCGCCCCCGTATGCGTTCCTGAAGCTCGTCCTTGATCCGCATCCGGATGAGCTCCGCGCGCGCATCGAGGCCAGGATTGCCGCGCAGTGGTCCGACGGTTGGCCGGCAGAAGTCCGCGCCTTGCTCGTGCGGGGCGTCTCCCCAACGAGCCCGCTCATGCAGTCCATCGGTTTTCGGACCCTCGCGGAGGCTCTCACGGTCGGCCCGTTCAATGAAACGCAGACGAAAGCCCGGCTCTTACGCGAAACGTGGCTCTATGCCCGCCGCCAACGCACCTGGTTCCGCCGCGAGCCGCTTGCCCACGCCATTCGAACCGAGCGTGAGGCCATCGCGCTCATCGATCCCTGGTTGACGGAGGGATCGCGTCCGTCTTGAATCAACGGTATACTCGGCGTATGAGGTACTGGCTTTTGAAAAGCGATCCGGACACCTATGCCTGGTCCGATCTCGTGCGTGACGGCAAGACACGTTGGGACGGCATCCGCAACGCCCAGGCACGCAACTTCCTCCGCGAGATGAAGGTGGGTGACCGTGCCCTGTTTTACCACAGCCAATCCGAGCGCGCCGTGGTCGGGACCGTCGAGATCATCCGCACCGCCTACGCCGACCCTACGGCCAAAGAAGGGGATTGGTCCTGTATTGATATTCGTCCCCTTGAGGCGTGGGAGGTGCCGGTGACCCTTGCCCATATTCGCGCCAAGCCCGGACTGAAAGGCTTGCTGCTCTTGAAGCAAGGTCGCCTTTCCGTGACCCCGATCGATGCGGCCGCGTGGAAGGCGATCGGAGCACTCCGTCCCTAGGATATGTCGCCGTCCGGATGGCGTGTACCGCTCGTCTGCCTAACGCTTCTGCGAGCGAAAGAGCCCACCCTTTCGCGGCTCGCACGCATTTTGCGGTCCAAAAACGGTTCGTTGCGCTGGCTCGGAAGCGTTTCCTGGCCGGATGCGGCATGGTCGCGGGATGTTCCTGCGGACATAGCCGATTCTGTCGCCGCACACGCGCTCGCTTCCGCATCGCCTCTTTCCCCGCACCGCCTGCTGCCGTCCCAAGAGCGGGCCGCCCAGGCGCTTGGGCAGGCCCTCCGCGATTGGGGGCGGAACGCTTCGGGTTGGCGGCTCGTCATTCCCGGCGAGCCCACCTGGACCGAGGCGGACGCGCTCGTGTGGCGGCAGGCGCTTGATCGGACGGTTGGACGCGGTCTTTTTCACGTTTGGCGCCTCGCGCGCATCTTCACCGCCGTCAGGTCCGTCCATGCCCGTCTGTGGCGCCGTCTCCTCTTCGCTATCGACAGCCGTCCCCTGATTCGTTAGGCTGAACGCATGTCTGATCCCGTCGTCCTTCCGCCCATTTCGCCCGCAGAGCCGCTAAAGAAAGAGCAAAAAGCCGCTTTCCGTTGGACCGAGCTCTTGCAGGTGGTCTGCATGACGTTGGCCATCGTGATCCCGATCCGCCTCTTTTTGGCGAATCCGTTCAAGGTCCAGGGCGCCAGCATGGAGCCTGCCTTCTTCGACCACGAATACCTCATCGTCGATGAGCTGACCTATCGCTTCGAGGAGCCTAAGCGTGGCGAAGTGGTCGTTTTCCATCCTCCCACGGACCGCAGCAAATACTACATCAAGCGTGTCATCGGCCTTCCCGGCGAAACCGTCGAGCTCGTGAACGGGATCGTGAAGGTCTACAACCAGCAACATCCCACCGGTTGGACCCTCGATGAGGCGTCCTATCTGGACCTCAGCGATTACAGCACCCAGGAGCGCGCCTCCATGACCATGCCCCCCATGACCCTGGGTGAAGACGAGTATTTCCTGATGGGGGATAATCGTCGTGCCAGCTATGACTCGCGCTTTTTTGGCCCCGTCAAGCGCCCTGCCCTCACCGGCCGCGCCTGGCTCCGTGGCCTGCCGATCCAGCGCTGGGGAATTTTGACGGATGTCCCAGAATATCCAAAACCGGCCCTTCAGGAGGCGAAATAGGTTGCCGAACCGCCCCAGTCTTGCTACGCTCGCTCAGAAACAGCTTTTTCTTTCCCTATGCCGACCCTGAAAAAACCCGCCAAGGAGGACGCCAAGAAACCCGCCGATGCGGCCGCTCCCGCCAAGAAATCTGCCCAACCGCTTTCGCTGTTGCGCGGCATGCGTGACCTGTTGCCGCCTGATTTGGTGTATTTGCGCCACATCCAAGGTGTGATCGCCAAGGTCGCCCAAGCCTACGGCTTCGCCGAAATCGAGACCCCGATCGTCGAGGAGACGGCCCTTTTCGCCCGCGGCGTCGGCAAGGCGACCGACATCGTCGAAAAGGAGATGTACACCTGGGAAACGCCGAGCGGCGAATCCATCACCCTCCGTCCGGAGGGGACGGCCCCGGTCGCCCGCGCCTACATCCAGCACGGCATGCTCAACATGCCGCAGCCGGTGAAGTTCTGGTACAGCGGCCCCATGTTCCGCTACGAACGCCCGCAAGCCGGCCGTTTCCGCCAGTTCTACCAGGCTGGCCTGGAATGTCTCGGTGATGCCGACCCCATCGTCGACGCGCAGCTTATCCTCATTGCCCACCTCGTCGCCAAGGAATTGGGGATCGACTCGATCGTCCGCATCAACTCCATCGGCACGCCGGAAGCCCGCACCAACTACAAGAACGCGCTCGTCTCCTATTTCCGTTCCAAGCGCAGCAAGCTGTCCGAAGAAGACAAGAAGCGCCTCCTCAAGAACCCACTTCGCCTCCTCGATTCTAAGGAGCCGGGCATGCAGGAGCTCAAGGCCGAGGCCCCGCAGATGGTCGACTGGCTCGATGAGGACTCCCGCGTGCACTTCACGCGCGTGCTCGAATATCTTGATGAGGCCGGCGTCCCGTACGAGCTTGACCCCTATCTCGTCCGCGGCCTCGACTACTACACCAAGACCGTGTTCGAGCTTTTCGCCACGAGTGATGACCAGGAACTCGCCCAAAGCGCCATCTGTGGCGGCGGACGGTTCGATGGTCTCGTGGAATTGTTGGGCGGCCGTCCCACGGCGGGCGCCGGTCTCGCCTTCGGCCTCGATCGTCTCATGTCCCGCCTGAAGGATCGCCAGGCCCTGCCGCCGGTCGCCGACCGCGCCGACGTCTTCTTGGCCCAGCTCGGCGAAATGGGCCGCAAGCGCGCCTTGCCGATCTTCGAGGAATTCCGCCAAGCCGGCATCAAGGTCGGGGAAGCCCTCTCCAAGTCGTCGATCAAGGCACAGATGGAGCTCGCCAACAAGCTCGGTGCCAAGTGGGCGATCGTGATCGGCCAAAAGGAGGTCCTCGATGGCACCGCGATCATCCGCGACATGGATGCCGGGACCCAGGAGATCGTCGACGCCAAGAAATTAGTCCATGAAATCCGCAAGAAATTGGAACGCTAGCCGTCCACGCGCAAACCGCATCCGACCCGGCCTCCCGGCCATCGTCGTTTGCGGTTTGTTGTTTTCGCTGCTGGGCGCGGGTTGTGAGATCCCGCTTTCTTGGGAGGGTGCCTGGTCTCCAGAGCCTGCATCGACCACCACCAGCACCTGGCAGGTGGTCGCGCCCGGCGTTGACCGTCTCGACCAGCGACTAGGGGCTGAGACGGCCGCTGCCCGTTTCATCATTTGGCGTATCACGCCCGAGGCGAACCTCACCTGGTCGATTGCCGCCTCGACGACGCATCCCCAGCTCGTCAGCGCCTGGTCCGATGCCGATCCGGAAGCGGTCTTTACCTTGAACGGAGGCTATTTCCACGCAGACGGTCAGCCTTCCGGCTGGGCCCGGGCCGGGGGCCAAATCTTGAGCCGTCGCACGTTCGACGCGCAACGGAGCGGCCTGGTCGTGTTAGGGGATGAGCCGAGCCTCTTTGCGGGCACCGTCGCCACGGGAACGTTCCAAGATGACGGCTTCCAATCCTACCCTTGGCTCGTCGAGGATGGTCGCCTCGCCTTCACGCAAGAGACGGGCCAATACGCCCGCCGCACCTTCGTCGGGACGGACATGCAGGGGAATTGGTATGTGGGGATCGTCCCGTCTGAATCGGTGACCCTCCATCAGTTGGGCAAGCTGCTCCTCCAGGTCCCGGTCCGCTGGAATCGGGTGATCAACCTCGATGGCGGCCCGTCGACAGGGCTCGTGACGCAATTCTCGGGAGCCGAAGACCGGTTTGATTCATTCTCACCCGTTCCGTACGTCATCGTCGCCCGACCGAGATCGTGATAGGATGGGGGACGTATGCCAGATGTCTTCGGGTTCCTTGCGTCCATCGGTTTTCCGGTCACCCAAGACGTCTTGTTTTTTGCGGGGATCATGGTCGTCGCGATCATCTATGGGCTTACGCTGGGGCGCGATCGCTCCATCGTGCCGCTCCTGGCGCTCTATATCGGGTACGTCCTGACCCTGCATCTTCCGCTCGTGTCGCGTCTCAACCAGTGGCTCAGCCTCCCTCCTGGCCCGACGTTGCCGCTCCTCTGGTTTGGTGCGTTTTTCTGCCTCGGCATGTTTCTCTTTCGGCGCACCCCGCACATCCAGCCCCTCAGCCGCGAGACGGGAACATGGTGGGAAGCGATCCTCTTCGGATTGCTGCAAATCGGCTTGGCCGTTTGTTTTTGTGCCCATCTTCTGCCGACAAACCTCGTCGCCGAATGGTCCCCCCGCCTGCGCGAGGTCTTTATCGGCGAATGGGGGAGGACGTTCTGGATGACGGCCCCGCTGCTGTTCTTGGTGTTTTTGCGGCGCTCTTACGGCTATCCGAGTGACCTGCTCTTGTCTTAGCAAAAAAAGAACGGCATCCGTGGATGCCGTCAGTGCGCGTGCCTCGGAGCGCCCTCGAGGACCTGGGTCCCGATCTTGACGATCTGCGGCCCCGTACTTGCCGTCGGAGCGAGGCTCGTCGCGAAACGCCGGAAGTCCTGCGGCAGGCCATCCGGCATGCGGTCGAGGTACCGGCGCAGCTGCTCGAGGCTGACGCGGATGGGCGCCGGTGCTTCCTTGTTGGTCGGGCGTCTGTCCACGATCGTCGCGATCCACTCGCCCCAGGCGAGGGGCCGGTACCGGATCGAGATCGCGTCGTGCCCGGGCAGCGTCCGCTCGAGCCCCGTGTCGGGCCTCGGCCCGCTGTTCCAGGAGCGGTCCCAGGCGGCCACGGCCTCGCACAGGGCCAGATGCCCGACGCTCAGGCAGAGCGCCTCGTCCGACAGCCCCGGATCGCCCATGAGGTGCTGCGTCACGAACGGCCGCAGCTCCGACGGCAGCCCTGTCCCGCCCGGCGCGAGTCCGGCCCGCAGTTCCGCGAGCTTCTCGGGAGGCGACAGGGCGACCGCGCCTCCGGAGAAGTTGACGATGATCTCGAACGAGGCATCGACGCGCCCGAGGCGCTTGAGGTTGAGGCTGAGCGTGGCGTTCCCTCGGGGGATGATGCCTGCGCCCGTGAGCGGAATCGTTTTGTCCATGAGGCCCTCCTGTCTGTAGGGTGACGCGTGAGCCGCCAACCTAGCAGGGGTTGGCTTTCCCGTCAAGGGGCCTGGCTTCTGGAATGAGGCCATCCATCCTTGACAAAAACGGCATTTTTGCCTATGCTGGGCCACGTTCCATCGCCTCAGCGGTGGTACGGTCCCTGAAGGAGGGAAGCCATGCCTCGGTACGAACCCACCGTCTCGAACTTCACCCACGACCTGCGCCGGAAACTGACGGACGGCTACGACGCCTTCTCGCTCGCGGACATGCGGCGGCAGGTCCTGCGCCTCGTCGAAAACGGGGTCTCCTGCGCCCAGTGGAAAGCGGCGCTCGAACACCATCCGCGCGCCCTCCAACCCGTCCTCGCGGCCCTCCTCGACCGGCCCCCGTTCGCCTCCTTCGACGCCTACCTGACCAGGCGGTCGTTGGGCCGCGAGACGTCGTTCGCCTCCATCCTCGCGGATGGTGAGTGGGCCGACCTTCTCGGCCTCAACGTCTGGTCGCGTGAACGGCCAGGCCACGAACGCCACGAGCAGATCCGGCGCGCCGTCACCCATGTCCAGGCGCGTCTCCGGCAGGAGGACCGCAACCCCCTGTTCGGTTCGCCGGATCGGCCCGTGCTGGTTGCAGAAGGGGAGGACCGGGTGATTGAGCGTGTGGGAGCCATCCCTGCCGTCCCCATCGCCGCCTTCGCCCTGCCCTCGCCGAGCCTGACGCTGCGGCTCGCCCTCCAGTGCGAGGTCCCCAGCCGCTACGGCCTCCGCGACTGGGACAAGCGTACCGTCGATGATCTCCTGAGCGGGGCCAAGTTCTGGTCCAAGGAAGACTTCGGGCCCGCCATCCGCATCGGCATGTTCGGCCTCGTCGAGGTCGACGACCTGAGCCCCGACAAGGTCGCCGCGACCCTGCCGCACGGCGCGCAGCCCGCGGGTCTCGTCGAGCTCCTCTACGCGATCGAGCTCTACCCGCGCCTCCTGTCGTGGGTCCTCTTCGACCTCGAGGGCGGCTTCCGTCCCCGGCGCGCAGATTTCTGGCTGTGCGGCATGCGGATGGAGCCGTTCCGGGACCGCATCCCCGCCTGCTACGTGGATGCCGACCCCCTCCTCGAGACGCCGACGCTCCGCTGGGGGACCGCCCGCGATCCGCACTTCACTCGCGACGAGATCGCGCTCGTCCCCTACGTCATCCCGCTCGAGCCGATCGACCCCAAGCGCCTCGATCTTGAGCGCCCCCGGTTCTGAGCCCCGCGCACGGTTCCCCTGCGCGGGTTTTTCTTTGTCGTTCCGCGCGCGAGCGGTATCATGTCAGGCATGTCCCTTCCACGCCTCGGCGGCCTCCGTCTCGAGCCGATCCCGTTCGATCCGGCCTGGATCACCGCAGACCTTTCCGACCGCCGTCGCGCCATCCTCCGGGATCGCGCAGAAACCCTCGACGCCTACCGTTTTTTCTACCCTTCCCTCGGTAATCGCGTCGAAGGATTTCTTATCGAGCCAAAAGGCCCTGGGCCGTTTCCGGTGATCATATACAACCGTGGCGGCAGCCATGATTTCGGCTCGATCACCGAGCAATTCCTCCGTTGCGCGCGCCCATCCGCCTTGGCGGAAGCCGGCTACCTGGTGATCGCGACCCAGTATTCCGGCGCTGGCCGCAGCGAAGGCATCGACGATTTCGGTGGCCCGCAAACGCTTAATGACGTTCGCGAACTCTATGGCTTGCTTGCGGCCGATCCGTGCGCCGATGTCTCACGGATCGGCATGTTCGGCGGCAGTCGGGGAGGGATGATGACCTACCTGATGCTTCGCGAATCCTCATGGATCAAGGCGGCAGCGACGATGGCGGGGGCTGCCGACCTCGTCGACACCTCGTTCCGTCCCGTCATGGAAGAGCATTACGCCCGGATGTTCGGCGGTGCCCCCGAAGAGCGCAAAAACCGCTCCGTCCTATCGTGGGTACAGGACTTGCCCAAGCACGTCCCCCTTCTCCTGATGCATGGTACCGCGGATTGGCGCGTCAATCCCCTCGAATCGCTGCGTCTCGCCCAGCGCTGCTACGAGGAGCGCATCCCATGCCGCTACATTTCCTATGAAGGCGCCGACCACAGCCTCACCGAGGTCTACGGCGAATCGGTCCATCAGCTCGTCTCCTGGTTCGACCGGTATGTGCGCGATCTCGCCCCTCTCCCTGACCTGGAACCGCACGGCGAGTAAGGGGGATTCGATCCCGAGCCCTGGATTTTTCCCTTGTTTTTGCTACGGTCCCCGCATCCTATGACCCCCTCCGACATCCGCCTGGCCCTCGAAGCCGTTGGCGGCGCCCCCAACAAGCGCCTCGGCCAGCATTTTTTGATCGACAAGGCCGCCCTTGAGGCCGTCATGGACGGCGCCCACGTCCAATCCGGCGACAAGATCCTCGAAATCGGCCCCGGTCTCGGCGTCTTGACGAAGGCTCTCCTTGCGCGCGGCGCTCGCGTCCAGGCGATCGAAAAAGACCGTCGTTTCGCGACCTGGCTCACCGCGCAGGCTTGGGCGACGGGCCTTTCCGTCCACGAGGGCGACGCCATCGCCGTCGATTGGGCGCCTTTAATGGGGGAGGTCCCTTGGAAGCTGGTCGCGAATCTCCCGTACGCCGTCACGTCGTTCGTCTTGCGTCTCGCCCTCTTCGCCCAACATCCCCCGACGCATGTTTCCGTCCTCGTCCAGCGCGAGGTCGCCGAACGTGCCCTGGACGCCCATAAAACCTCGCTTTTATCGCTCATGGTCGGCCTCGCCACCGCTTCCGGCCGCCTCACGCGACGCGTCCCGCCCGGAGCCTTTTTTCCGCCGCCCAAGGTCGATTCCGCCGTGCTCGCCCTCGAGGTCCTGACCTGGGAAGCCCGCGTGACACGTTGGGGGATCCATCCCGACCGCGTCATGGCCTGGGCGAAGCGCGGTTTTGCCCATCCCCGCAAGCGTTTGGCTTCCAATCTCGGTCTTCCTGCTGACGTGTGGGAAACGGTCCGCGTCGGAATTGTGGATAACCCGCATATTCGCGCCGAGGCCCTTTCCGTCACCGCCTGGGCCGATCTCGCAAAACGCCTGGAAAGCCTAGAAAACAAAGGGATTTGACAACCATTGAGGAGGGCCCTTGACAGCCTCCGGCCACTCCATTAAGATTGGCCCACATTCCGATCTGGCTTGACTTCCACCTCGGAGCGAATATTGACAACAGAAGAGTGACCGCAATAGAAACGATTGTCTATTTTTGACCCAGAATTTCTACCAGGAGTTCTGTGGTATGAAATTGTTCGCAAGAACAATTTTACTGAGAGTTTGATCCTGGCTCAGGACGAATGTTGGCGGCGTGTCTAAGGCATGCAAGTCGAGCGGATCGTTTCTTGTAGCAATACAAGAGACGGTTAGCGGCAAACGGGTGCGTAACACATTGGCAATCTGCCTCGTAGTCGGGCATAACCCACCGAAAGGTGGGCTAATTCCACGATATACTCCCACGGTTAGTACGTGGAGAGGAAAGTCGCAAGACGCTACGAGAGGAGCCTATGGCCTATCAGCTAGTTGGTGAGGTAACGGCTCACCAAGGCGATGACGGGTAGGGGATGTGAGAGCATGATCCCCCTCACTGGGACTGAGACACTGCCCAGACACCTACGGGTGGCTGCAGTCGAGAATATTCCTCAATGGGCGAAAGCCTGAAGGAGCGACGCCGCGTGCACGATGAAGGCCTTCGGGTCGTAAAGTGCTTTTGCTAGGGAAGAAACATGACAGTACCTAGAGAATAAGGGGTTGCTAACTCTGTGCCAGCAGCAGCGGTAATACAGAGACCCCAAACATTGTCCGGATTTATTGGGCGTAAAGGGTCCGTAGGTGGTCGTGTGCGTCATGAGTTAAATCTCGGGGCTCAACCCCGAACCTGCTCGTGATACGGCATGACTAGAGGCCGGGAGAGGTGAGCGGAATTCACGGTGTAGTAGTAAAATGCGTTTATATCGTGAAGAACACCAAATGCGAAGGCAGCTCACTGGAACGCGCCTGACACTGAGGGACGAAAGCGTGGGGAGCGAAAGGGATTAGATACCCCTGTAGTCCACGCCCTAAACGATGAATGCTAGATATTGGGAGTATCGACCCTCCCAGTGTCGGTTAAAAAAGTTAACACATTAAGCATCCCGCCTGGGGAGTACGGTCGCAAGACTAAAACTCAAAGGAATAG
>CAZXZS010000002.1:0-295524 GCA_964645655.1 uncultured Gammaproteobacteria bacterium | reverse complement strand
CTGCCAAGAAGAAATCACAGACGAAAAAGCTGTGGTTTTTTCGTTTATGGAGCCAAATTGATCGAGTTCTAACGCATCAACATCCTGTCTTAATTTTGGCGCTGCGTTAGAAAAGACCTCCCACACCTTCTCCTTATCAAACGTGACGATTCCATCTTTTAAGATAAAGTTCGATCCTAACCCGAACACAACGGTGCGTTTCTTTTGAAAACCTCCCACGCTAAACCATTCATGAGCATGAAGTGCGAAGTCGATAACGTTTTCGACACGCTCTCGCCAGTTCTCCGCTCGCTGTTCAGAGTCACCCAGTTTTTCTTTCACGCTTCGCTGTTCTTGCAACAAACGTTCCTTTTGATGCAGGTATTCGTCATTCGTCAGTAAATCCGACAAGCGAAGGTCCATAAGCTTATCCAGCCGTGTCTGGACCTCGTTGTAGGCGTTCTGTAAAGATTCACGGCCAGAATTACGATCTTTGCATTCATCTTGGTTTAGAACACGAAGCCAACGAATCGCCCAATCCGCAAAGGGCTTTGGGATAACGATAGACTCCAAAATAGGCGTAAATTGCTTCTCAAACTCCGTAGCCGTTACTGGATTTTGGGTACAACGAACATCCTTACATTTTTTCGTACAACGATAGTAAGTATAGGTCTTACCACTCGGCTTAATCTTTTCGTCTGCGGTAATTACCGAACCACACTCTCCACATCGCATCATGCCGGTAAAGGCAAACTGTTTACGATGAGGCTTTGGAACCGGATTACCCAAAATCTTTTGTGCACGCCAAAACTCCTCTTCGGTAATCATAGGTTTGTGGGCACCCGTATAACGCCGATCAGCACCTTCAACCTTTCGAATGATAACTCCGTAGTAAAAATGATGACGGAAGATTTTATACATCACCCCCTTGGAGAGTGGCGACCCGCCTTGTCGCTTCGTCTTTTTGGTTCTAAAGCCCCATTCGTCGTTTGCCATCCGTCGGATTTGCTCTACGGAATAAGCCCCTGAAAGAACCATGTCCCACATTCTTCGTACGAGATGAAAACGTTCTGGGTCAGGAATGATGGTGTGGTCATCGAGCTTATTCAAATACCCAAGTGGAGCACATCCGGGAAGCCCACCGGAATCTAACTTTGCACGGTTACCCCGCTTCACGTTTCTTCCCAGATCGTCGATATACTTCTGCGCCATCCCAAACTCAACATACATCAAAATAGTGTTGTCTTCTTCAGAAGAGTAAGTCTGAGTAGGAGTGACGATGCGAAGACCGTGGTTTTTAATCGCCCAAATGATACGTCCGCCATCAACAGGGTTACGCGCCAAACGATCAAGCTTCCAGCAAAAAACCGTACCAATTTTCCCCGTCTCAACCATTTCCATCAACTTATTAAAAACCGGACGCCCGGGAGCTTTGGCTGACATGGACTCCTCCAAAAAATCTGGCTTGGGATAACCGTGGCGATTAGCGATCACTTCCATCTCACGAGTTTGTGAATCAATCGAAAGGACTTGACGATCCTCAGATTCGGTAGATTTTCTGGAATATATCGCGGATGGTTTCATAGTGAGATTTATTTACCATCCAAAAAGGACGGCTCTGGTTGATCCTGCTCCACATACGCGAAACGCGTGATGCTTTGCTGGCAGAGCCGCCCTTTTCGGGTAGCAAAATACAACAAAAGCGTTTCACGTTTGGGAACAGGATCAACGACGTCATAATAACTGAATTGGTCAGACCGGGAAAGACCCGTGAGCATAATAAAGACGGCCTTAGAACTCACTGCCCAACGTCTTCTGAAACTCCTTGTAATAGATTTCAAGGCGCTGCGTATCCGGCTTGATCGCCTCAACATCTATCGAGAAACAGGCCTGAGGCACGTCCATAAAGTAATTGCAGTCGTGGAAGAGGTACGCCTCGCACAAGTACTTTTCTTTTAAGATGCCCAGCATGTCGTTTAGGAAGGCGAGGTTCTTGCGGATCGTTAGGACATATCCCTGCATTTTGTACGTCAGGTCGATGTCATAGACCGTGGAGAGGCGCTTGAAAATGTCTTCAAAGCCAAGAAGGATGCCGTAGTGACGGATAAGTTCGCTTTGTTGGATCAGTTCGAAAAGGAAGCCAACTGGCACTAATGCCTCCGCTTGCTTCTTATAGTCCTCGATAAACCCCATTTCACCCTCCAGACGATATAGTCCCTTGCCTAACACCGCCTGTTTTTCCCTGCTGACGCCGAACACCTCATCGGCGATCATCCGAACTTCCAGTTTCCCCTCGTCCATCATTTGTTTTATCTCAAGCTCCGCCTTTGTTCTGACTTCCAGCCAACGCTTGAAAACTTCTTTGTGGGGGATACTGGTATCCTCTCCGTTTATGGTTCCTGTCTTGTCGCTCAAGAACAGAGGTGGATACTCATCCAATAATCCTTCATCAAGGTATCGGCGTGTGGCCTGTTTCATGAGCGTGCCAATATCTGTGCCGGACTCTGCCGCGTGGAGCGTGATCGCCTCAAGTAGAAGCCGAGCGGTTGTAGACTCATCAGCTTCTTCCGAGACATCCAATTTGTTGTATTCGGCACATTTCTTGGCTACTTCTAACAATGGGATGTCGGCAAAGTAACCACGGAGGCTCCACGGATTAAACTCCACTGCGGTTTCTTTACCCTGCTCGCTTCTTTGTTTCGCCAACGCTGCCGCGTATTCGTTGTAGGCAGACTCTGCGATTAGGTTGGCGATTTGGTCCTTCGCTTCATTGCTTGGCTCAGTCTTTCCTTCCAGAAGCTCGTACAAGGCGAGTTCGTTATACAGGTAATCGCTTTCCGTTTTTACGTCCGGATAGAGCTTGAGCAGGTCCTGCTGCAAGGATTCGTCCATAAGCTCAAAGGCATAGCGATAGACCATATAGTCCCGTTGTAGGCCGCTATTTTCCAAGACCGCTTCCAAAGCATCCTTCCCATTCGGGCGTTTTTCGCAGTTCAGATTGCTCCAATCGAAGAGTCGGCTGTCGCTTCGCATGACTTTCTCGTAATCCGTATGCAGGTAATAACTTGTGGCAATACAACCGCGTAGGAAGGCATTCTGTGCATTCAGAAAGGTCGTCTGCGCATCAATTTCGGCACAGATAGCCGTACGCCAAGCGCCGTTGTATTTGTTGTATTCACTGATCTCGCGACCGTCTTTTGGCTGCCATCCTTGAACCAAAGCGTACTTATCGGCGTCACTCAGGAATCCCTTGCCCTCAAGGTCTTCGGCTACCGAGTTATGGACGACCATCAAACTGCGTTCTTTGGGCGTGAGGTTGCCTTTCTGTAAAAGGCTAGCGAAGTTCTTTCTCATATCAGTGGCCTTTACGCTTTTCCAAGAAGCGTTCCATGATTTCGACCTTATCGCTCAACTCGGCTACCTCGTATGCCTTCAAAAGCTTGTCCGTCAGGAATCCGAGACAGTTGGCGATTTTGACATCGAGCTTCCCGGCTCGGACGCCGTTGATTGTTTCTTCCAAGAGAACGATGGCGTCCTTTGCGCTCGTCAGTTTCAAGGGCGGTTGGGGAGAGATGACGGTAATCTGGTTCTCTTTGCCTCCCCGTGAACGGGCATCGTGTTTTTCTTCGTCGCTGACGGATGGATTGTGGAGATAGCAGTATTCGTCGCCCTGCATCGGCTTCGCTTGGCATGGTTCTCCCGTGTTTGTCAGTGCTTTGCACAACATAAGTTATGGGTGGGGGTGAGTAAGAATTATGTTTCAAACATTAGACCCAATAACCTCACTAATTTCGTCGTAGAGAAATCCGTAAACATTCTCCACAATATTTTCCGTAATATGTGCCAACTCCTCATCGGTAAGCACTCGCTCATTCCACTGATCGAACACCGTTTCTCGAATATGCTCCGATGACAGAATATGCATCTGGTCGTAGAAAGCGATGTCTTCTTTGTAATCTACCGTTCGCTGGTTGGAAGTCTCCATAGGATTTGATGAAAAATGAAAATGTTTAATTTCAAGAACACACAGCCAGATAATCTTAAATTACTTTTGTGTCCGGCTTCATCGCACGAAGCTCCTTGCACTCATCCGAACAGAACCAAGCAAAATCTTGAGCAATGGTCACGAGTTTTTCCGGCCTCCCAGCCGTCCCATCACCCACGCTTTCAACATCAACGATTCCCAAAATGCGTAAGGTTTCAATTTCCTTCAGCGCTGTTGGATTACTGCACTGAATCGCCTCCTCAGCCACACCCGTGTTCACCGTACCCGCGAACTCCATGATCGCCTCTACGAGCTTGATGCGATTATATTGAGCAGAATTGAGAGCAACCTCAATGCACGGCCAAAGGTCTTCTCGCGTCAGGTTTGTTCGACCACAAGCCAATGCATGGCCACGGGCAAGGTTATAAAGAAGCTGGTTAATGCGAGTGGGCTTTTCAATAACAACGTTGGTATGATGTTGTTTTCCATCTTCTTCATCGCTCCAGACATTCACCGTTCCACGAAGGTGGGCTAATAACTTAGCGCACCGGGAAACCACGCGTCGCAGTTCGGACGGATCGGACTTCTTGTCCCAAGTCACGCCACCTTTATGACACGACCAAAGCGTAAGAATAAGATTACGAGTAGCGGTTCGACACTCTTGTTCTTTACGCTTGAAATCGTCTTGGATGAGCAGCTCTGCTAATTCTTCCTCAGTTTTGTCCGTTGCCTTCATATTCAGAAAGAAGAGGCGGCTACCCAGATTGCCCATAAACTTCCACACGCGTGGAGCGATGGGAGTTGAACCGGCAAGAAACATAAAAGTGTAATCGCCCTTATATCCGCGCTTGCCGTGGACGCCACTGTCAGACTCGTAGCCCTCTCCATCAAAAACGCGAGTCATCACGCCAAGGTTCTTGAGCAGATTCTCCTGTCGTTCAGCGAAGATAGGAGCGAGGTCTCGCACGATCAACATGCGATGTCGGATTCTGGGGAGTAAGTCGATTTTCTCCAAGTCTTTCTGCTTACGATTGGAAGCGTGAGAAACGAGCGACGAAGGTGTGAAGTTATCCGTTGAGTACGCTAATTCTTCAAGATCAGAAAAGAAGTTCAGAGTAATCGTTTTGCCCGCACTGGGAACGTCTACATAGACCAAACCAAACGGGTTACGGACATCTTTAATAAGCAGTTGCGCCAATACAGCAACGCCAACCTCCCCAGCCACCATGCATTCTGGAAAGTTGAGATTAGCGGTCTTCCGCCATGCATGAATATCGACTTGACCGTTCGGAGCTGGGAGGGACGCATAACGTTCCCCCGCCTCGTCAATCTCTTTCATTGAACGTGCCCCGACACAAAGTTGGCGAAAATCCTCAACCGTTTTTCCAGTCTTCATGAAGAAATCTGTCGCGTCTCCGTGCTCACCAAGTTCTTCTGGAAGATGCACGATGCGAGCATGTGGGATGAGTTTACCGACTGTGTAGGACCCCTTTTTGCCTGCATCGTCCAAATCAAAGACGATATATACTTTAGGGATAGAAGCAAACATGCTTGCCCACTCTTCCGGAAAGGTTCCAGCGCCGCCCGTTCCGGAAACAGCTACAAAGCCTCGTGAACGAAGAACCAGAGCATCCAATTCTCCTTCGCAGATAATCACTTCTTCCACACCGGGTAAGAGCTCCGCCCCATAGAGCGCCGCTTTGCTGCCTTGAGGATACTGGTATTTGGGCCCACTTTCTTCTTTTCCGGGCGGTTGGCGACGCTTCACGAATAACCACGAACCGTCTTGGGCAGCGATTGGGATCACGATACGCTCCCCATCCCAACCAAGCTTTGCACGAGTGATTACTTCGTCGATCAAACCGCGTTCATTCTTTAACCAGTCACGAATGCTTTGTGGCAAGGCGCTATGCCACGCTTCGACCTCCTCTTCAGAAAGCGATTCCGTGATCTGTTTCACTTTGCGATGGAGAGCCCGCCCCATGCGGGCAGGCTCATCCTTAAATCCCAATTCCGCAGGATCATCGTCAAAGTGCTTGGCGAACGTGACCATATTTCCTTTCGCTTCACACTTGTGACAAAAGTAAACTCCGGTATCTGGATCAATATAGAGGTGCCCTGCGTGACGTGTCTTGGCATCACAATCAGCAAAGACACATTGCGTGACTATTTGGCCCGCTTTGGTTGCAAACTGCAGGCCTTTTGATGTAAGGTATTGTTCGATAAGAGACTGCATAGAGCTTGGATTAGCGCCCTTTGAGACAGGGCGTTTTTAGTTTTGCTTGGGGAGAAAATCTACGACCTTGGAAAAACTCTTCCCTGCTTGGGAAGTGGCATTTTTCACAACGACGCGGAGTTCTTTGTCGATGAGGGAATCTACATCAAAGCCATCACTTAGCTCGTTCGACGAAAGAGAACGAGAGATAACGGCCTCGATAAATGGCAAGAGCTTTCCCTGCGGATGGAGGATGGGAGAAGTCCAAAAACGAACGGAAGGCGGTTCCTGTTGCGAACTACCAACCATCTCAAGGGTAATTTCAAGCTGTTCCTTGTTTGCATCACGGATGTTTTGAACTGATTCGATGGATGCCACACGGACGGTATGCGTACCTGCAGATAACACACGAGAGGATGATCTGACGATCATAAGAGAGGAAAAAAATGAATAAACCTACAGAAAAACGACAGAAGATTAAGGGGGGCCATTGTTTTTTGGTTTGTCGTTCAACTTGTTTGGCAAGAAAGCCTGACCGAGAACAGCCAACATAGCCTCCGCCTGACGTTCAGCTACGACGTAATCCAAATCCTCACCAGACATCGCACGCCAGAGATCGCGGAACTCTTGAACGCATCGCTCGGGTAGTGGCATATCAGCGAGCAATAGCGTGAAGTCTCGACTTGAGAAGTTTCACGGCACCGAAATAGCTCAGAGCATCAATCGGGAGCTGACCGGACCAATACCGCTCGACCGCCTCGCCAATTCCGGATTCATTTTGAAAGATAAAAACAACCCGCCGTCCGTCGGTAGGTTCAAGAGCGAGCAATTTGAAACCAAGCGCAGCAAGAGCGGCTGCAGCACCAAGGTCGGCAAGCTCGAATGCATCCAAAATGTTTTCGTGTTGCATATTTCATTCACGTCGGGCAACTGCCCCGTGATGCGAACACGATAAATAAAACCCTCCGACTCAACAGCGAGTCAGTAGACTCGTTTAATATAAAATACGGCTAATTGTAGCCGTATTTTATATCGAGTGACTGATCTATTTTACGCTCCGTTCAATGAACTTATTCTTGCTATCAATCTTGAAGAAATCACGCGCACCAAACCTCTTAGCAACTTTGCTGTTGATTCGACGGGCGGTATCGTAGAGCTTTTCCCACCCACAGTCTATCGGATGCGTAGCATTATCTATACGCTCACCAAAGTCAGTCTTAAAAGCGGCTATCAAAACGGTGTGCTCAAGAGTGTTTTCCGCAAAGACCTCAACACCCGATGCGCCATCACGATGAAGAACTCCTTGGTCAAAGTAAAATTGCTGGCTTGAGGAAGGTTCGGTAGAGGAATCGCTCTCTTCAGTTTTCGAACTAGATTGAACCTTCTTTGGATAGACTTCTAAGAGATGTTCGAAAAACTTTGAGAATCCCATGCGGTCAATATCGACCGTAAAATATGACTCCCACACAAACATTCCGTGGTGCACTTCAAAGTTTAGAACACATCCGTTTTCGGTTAAATAATTCAAGGCGCGCGCTCGTAAACCAGCATAGCGTTCGTGATAGTTGACTGCGTTAAAAGGCATGAGAATCTGATATCGAACAACAGTTCGTACCGCAGGAATTTGAATACGATTTGATTTAATCATCTGAAGCTGCTCGTGTATGTCCTGAGCTACATCCATAACAGCAAAAAAGTTTTCACCGAGGAGCTTTTCTACGCTTCCAAAAAATTTATAATGGATGTTGTCATAAGCGTTCTTGAATAGCTCTTCATCAGGAATCCGTACCTCAAAAGCTTCACCATTGGACTCATCCGCCTCAGTCACGAGCTCGATCACCTTAATTTCAGTAGCAAGAAGCTGAAAAATGGATCTTGCTTCTTCCAAATTGATGTACTCATCTAAATCTGACTGGACAATTCGTAAAAGACCACCACTCGGAGATATACCTTGCGCATCAGTGATCGCGGAAATTACGGCCCATACTTTATGCTCAGGTAGCATTTTCATACTTCATTAGTTTCGATCCTACATCAATACCAGCTATTTTCAAAGCTTTTCTGGCCATCTGTGCACATCACATGCCCAGACGCAACAAAAAAGATGCTGGAACCAGCATCCAAAACCTTTTTATTGAGCAAAACCAGCCTTAAACTCCCCTCAGAATCTGAACATATCACCCAAATCCACCCCAAGAGCCTTGGCAATTTTTGCGATATTTATGAGTGCCACGTTTCGCTCACCCCTTTCCAGTCCCCCGACATAGGTGCGATCCAAACCAGCCTTATTCGCCAAGGCCATTTGAGACGTGATGCCCTTCTCCAAGCGGAGAGCCTTCACTCGTTTACCAAACTTTTTTAAAATATCGTCATTTTTCACCCTTTAAGGGTAGGTTGCAGATGACTATAGGGCGACGGACTATGAGTATCACTCCTTTGATGGTATGCTGCGTTTCAAATAGATACTTATAGTCATCTATTGAAGATCATGAACATGAATATGGCTCAAAAAGCTCGAAAACTATCGAGAGGTGGATTTTCTATTGGTTCCCTCTTTGCAGGATGCGGTGGCATGGACCTTGGTTTTGCATTAGAAGGTTTTAGGATCAACTGGGCCAACGATAACGATCACTGGGCCTGCGAGACGTATAAGAAAAACTTTGGGGCACATATCATAGAAGCGGATATTGCCAAAGTAGACATCAAAGACCTATCTCGGTGCGATGTAATGCTTGGAGGTTTCCCTTGCCAAGACTTTTCTATGATTTGGAAGAGAAAGGGGCTGGGAACGGAACGCGGAAATCTCTATAGGCACTTCGTAAGAGCGGTGAGCCTGAAACGACCAAAGGTTTTTGTTGCAGAAAACGTAAAAGGGCTTCTGACAGCAAACAAAGGCGAAGCCATCATACAGATTGTCACGGACTTCGCAGAGGTGGGCTACAAAGTCCAAGTCCATCCGGTGAACTTTGCTAACTACGGTGCCGCACAGCTTCGTGAACGTGTTCTTATTATTGGCGTACGGAATGACATTAGAAAGGATTTTGTCATGCCAGCCCATACGCACGATAAACGCTCCCATGTAGGCGCAGGATTGGCTTTGAAGGGAGTGGAAAAGGCTCTTTACAACAACGAACATCAAAAAATAACCGAGAGAACAAAAGAAAAACTCAAACTGATTCCTCCGGGCGGAAACTTCACCAACATTCCAAAAACTTCTCCTCACTACGTAAAAGGCATGATTAGCCATGTGTACCGCCGCCTTCATCCGAATAAACCTTCAACAACGATTATTGCAGGCGGAGGTGGCGGAACGTGGGGATACCACTTCTCCGAGGATAGGCCCCTCACAAACAGAGAGCGCGCGAGGCTGTTTGGATATCCTGATGACTTTGTCTTTGAAGGCTCAATAACGGAAGTACGTCGTCAGATCGGAAATTCCGTACCTCCAGTTGCAATCCGCGTAATAGCGAAGGCGATCAAGAAGTTTTTGAAGGATGTTTGATATGCAACTCGTTTATTCAAGCCTCCTCCCGCTCAAACCTTCCGGATTCGCAACCTTCCGAGAGACGTTTGAGCGCCAGCTTGTCCCATCGAATGACATTAAGATTGCTACGGGCTATGTATCCGAGGACTCTCTCATGGAGCTGCAGGCGATCCTTTCTCACTACAACGCCAGTTCACAAAGAAAGACCTGTGATTTGGTTATTGGGATGCATGGACGCGAAGGATTCACTCAACCACAGTACGAAGCCGCCTGTTCGCTTGGGAGGTTCATGCGAGACAAAGAACTCGGCGAAGTGCGCATCTGTACTTCATTCAAGTTTCACGGAAAGATTTACTCGTTTTCGAAAAATCACGCTCCCCAAGCCTCCATCATAGGCTCATCCAATCTTTCCGACATTTTAGGGCTTGATACCCAATGGGAGACGAACGTGCTACTTACGGAGCCAGTTTCGGTTAAACAATTGATTGAGCTACATGAAGGTCTCGTTCTGAAAGCAACGAAACCAATTCTGGAATATGCCGACTACAAGATAATTCAGCGCTCCGATCTTTTGGAAGGGAGGATTGGCGTAGAAAAAGTATCACCGGGAGAGCTCGAGAAAATGCGAACTCAAATAACAAACTTATCATTCAATATTCCGCTCAAGGCGGAACAAAAAAGCAACTTGAATGTCTACTTTGGGAAGGGTCGGGAGTCGAGCGCTACAAAAGCGGTAAGGCCAAGAGCTTGGTATGAGGTCGAAGTCATCGTTTCGAACGAGATAACAAGCCGAAAAGGGTATCCGCAGGCCAATATGCCCTTTACGGTCTATACCGATGATGGTTGGAAGTTTCGCTGCAAAGTAAGCGGACAAAACAATAAAAACTTTCGTTCGGAGGACGATCTACAGACACTCGGCAGATGGATCAAGGGTCGAATGGAGGGTAACGGAGTATTGAAGGTGGGAGAGCTCGTCACCCCTTCCATGCTTACGAAGTACGGGAAAGACAAAATCATACTCACGGCCACGCAAAATCCAGACGTGTGGCTTTTGGATTTCTCACCCAACCTATGAATTACTTGGAGACATACTTGAAGAAAGCAGAGGACGCCGTTCCAAATTCCTCTGTTTCTCTGCGCTTGTCGGCAGAACACTTTGCCGAAAAGCATCTTGCAGATTTTGGTTTTAATGAACATACATCAGGACTATTATTCGGACATGTCCAAAGCGGAAAGACAGGGCAAATGTTTGGAGTGGCTTCGGTGGCGGCGGATAAAGGCTTCAGATTTTTTGTTCTCGTGACAACGGACAATACAATCCTCTATCAACAGACTTTGGAGCGCACAAAACGCTCGTTAGGCGGTTTCATGGACGGATTTCGGGTATTAGGAGAGACGGACGACGGCGAGTTCTTCACGCCACCAAAAACCTCCATCCCTACAATTGTGGTTCTGAAGAAGAACGTTCGCGTGCTTAAGCATTGGCTGAACCACATCGGGACGAGCCATTATTTTAAAGATCAGCCTCTTTTCTTGCTTGACGATGAAGGGGACGCTTCGAGCTTAAACACGAAAATCAACCAGTCGGATAAAAGCGCAATACATAACGCGCTGGAAAGCCTCCGTAGGCAGGCTCCGTCGAGTTTTTACCTGCATGTCACGGCAACTCCCCAATCGCTTCTCTTGCAGGCGAAAGATTCGAGTTGGCGGCCCTCCTTCGCCCACTATATCGCACCCGGAACGAAGTATTTGGGAGGGGATTTCTTCTATGGTGAGAAAAGTACCTGTATTCGTTTAACCCCGGATAACGAGAAAGATGCGCTTCTGAAAACAAGAGAGATTCCAGAAGGTTTCCGCAAAGCAACACTGTCTTTCTTAGTCGCAGGAGCGCATAGCCTTATCGCTAAAGAACGAAATGTTTGCAATTTCTTGATCCATCCGGGAGTCAAGATAAGCGAGCACGAAAAGACAAAAGAAAAAGTAGAACAATACTTGGAAGAAATCCGCTACGACATCTTGAATCAAGCACAAACGTTTCCGCATGGCCTACAGGACGCATGGAACGATCTTCAAAAAACCAAGCCCGGACTCAGTCCGATAGAGGAAGTCATCGCTTTTCTCAAGAGCGGTCTTCCGCAGATAAACATCATTACACTGAACAAAAACACGCTCGACGGCACACGCTATGATTCTGGCCTTAATGTGCTCGTTGGAGGAAACAGCCTTAGCCGAGGAGTGACATTTCAAGGACTTCACACGGTTTACTACTGCCGCAGCTCCAAGACACCACAAGCCGACACGTGCTGGCAGCACGCTCGTATCTTTGGTTACGACCGCGATGCCGGGTTGTGTCGCATCTTTACGCCTGAACCACTGGCAAAGCTTTTTCGTGAATTGAACGATGCAAATAACGCTTTATTCTCAATCCTGCAAGAGAAAGGTCCGGAAGCCGTGAGCGTGCTCGTGCCGGATGGAACGAGACCCACACGACCAAACGTATTGAAAAATGACGAACTCGCCATCCTTGCAGGAGGGGTAAACTATTTTCCTTCACTCCCGACTCCCACCAATCTCAAGCAATTAGACGAGCTTTTAACTCAGGAAGATACCGACAAGCCAGCCTCAGTAGATGAAGTGCTTACTATACTTGATCTTGTGAAGACAGAGAAGGGCGATCCGTGGGGAAATCATAACTTCCCAAGCTGTATTCAAGCACTGAAAGACTCTTCTCATAAACCCGAGTGCCGCATCGTTGTAAGAACAGACCGTAGCATCGGAAAGAACACTGGCACACTTCTCTCTCAGGATGATCGTGAACTTGGAAAGAAGTATGGCGATAAACTCGTTTTGACCATGTATCGAGTTCGAGGAGAGGTCGAGAAGGGATGGGATGGCTCTCCGCTCTGGATACCAAACATCAAGTTTGCAGATGGGGCTTGCTTCTACTTGAACGCAAAATAAATCCTATGACTCCCCCTTCTCTCGCCAAAGCCAGTAGTCATTCTGCAGCGACTCTCGAAGCTCAAACGCATCCCCGTGAGACAGGAGGCCTAAATAGGACTGAAGCGTTTCGTTCCTCAAGCTACTGTGTAGCTTGGACCGTATTCTCCGCCTCGTCTTCGTCCTTGGAACGCGATGATGCGGAAAATGAACCCAGCCAAGAAAATCAACGCCTGATGCCAGTGTTTGGAGCAAAAGCTTGTCTGGATGCAGAGACAAGGCCAGCCGTTCGATCAGGAACGATTGAACGAGCGGTATGTAGCTCAATAGCTCTTCACGGTCATGAGATAGAAAAACGAAGTCATCTGCGTAGCGTAAATAATATTTTATTCCTAGTCCCTGCTTCACAAACTGATCGAGTTCATTCAGATAGATGTTGGCAAAAAGTTGTGACGTGAGATTCCCGAGAGGGATGCCTTTTCCGGGAGTCGTATGAAAGCTCTCAACGACATTGGAGAGTAAACGAAAAAGAGCTTCGTCTTCAATGCGATTTCGCAAAATCTCCAGCAATTTCGCATGATCGACGCTGGCAAAAAACTTTCGTATATCGCCTTTCAAAACCCAACAAGTCCTTGTGTGATTTCGGCTCACCTTTCTCACAATCGCTCGGAAATGATTGATCGCTACGTGTAGTCCTTTGCCCTCCTGACAGGAAAACGATCCAGCGATAAACAAAGGAGCATAGGCGGGATAGAGCTTCCGATGAACTGCATGATGCAGCAGACGATCACGAACCGTTGCTTTATGAATACTCCGAGGCTTTGGATCATTGATTGGGAAATGCTGATACGGACCGTGAGTATACCTCCCATTTGCCAAATCGTTATGCAAATCAACGATCTGATCCGAGAGATTCAAAGAAAATGCCTGTACGTCTTTCTTATTTCGTTTCCCGCGGATAAACTCCGACCACGCTTCTATCAAATTTTCCAGCGAGATGAGTTCTTGGAATGAGATCAAACATTTTTTCATACAAAGCTATGTCTACCCCCCCCCTCAAAGAAATCCCATGTCTACGAATCTTCCTGTTCTACAAAAGACGCTTGAAGCGTACAAGCTGTGGCACGCTTTCCACAACAGTTTTCCGCGTCTCTCAAAGTTTTCGTTAGGAAGCAAGATTGACAACCTGTTTACGGATGTGATCGAAAACATCTATCTTGCAGGCTATGCGAATGGGGAGAATAAATCGGGATTCGTCGTGCGAGCGGCAACAAAACTTGATCTGCTCAAGTTCTTCCTACAAACAGCATGGGAGGTGAAGTGCTTGGATAACAAAAAATACGCGGCAATTTCGACTCCCTTAAGTGAAGCGGGCAAAATGATCGGTGGGTGGAGAAAGTCTATACAAGATAAAACCCCATCGAGTAGATAGGGTTTTATCGGTTCACAGAAACGAGTCGCGGAAGGCGACGAACGACCAGTTCTCGTCCCACGGATTGTCGACCCAGTTGTGGTTGAGCTTGCGGTTGTCGCCATCGAAGTAGGAATACGGGGCGTAGAGGTTGCCATCGGAGTTACGCCAGCAGCCCACTTTTTATTATTGCCGTTTGCCGTCCATATCACTACCAATCGAAAATATCTCTTGGCTGAATTTTATGTGTGATCGAAATCACGGAGCAAACGACACCGAGTTGTTTATGTGAGGAAATGAATGTCGACACACTGCTGGAGAACCTGCCTCGCAACATTCTGGTCAAACAACCATTCCAGAGTTCCATCGCTTTGAACCATGATTCAAAAGCAGTTTCATGTACTATCCGAATCTAAGTGTACCAAAACTGAATCCACCCCGCACGCGAACCGAGAGAGCATCTCGTTGCGTACGGGGTGGCCAGAGGAACCAAGGGCACAAGGGCTTTTTCAAGCACCAAGCGCCCAAGGCACCAAGTTCTACGCGGACAACTCGCGGAAGGCGACGAACGACCAGTCCCCGTCCCACGGATAGCCGACCCAGGCGCGGTCGAGCCCGCGGCGGTCGCCACCGAAGTAGGAAGACGGGGCGTAGAGGTCGCCACCGGAGCGACGCCAGCAGCCGTTGTCGTCGGGGATGCTCGCGTAGTAGCCCTGCGGCTTCCGCTCCTTGACCCACGCCGTGAACGCGCCCGCGTTGCCGGAGAAGCCCCTCGTCTGGAAGTACTCGCGCACCTCCTTGGAAGAGACCTCCCTCTTCGGCTCCCAAGTCATGAACTCGAACCGCTTCCCACGACCGTTGATCGGCTTGCCGTCGAGGCACCCCTTCCAGAAGTCCCAGCGGCGGTAGTCGCTGTCGAGGAACGTCAGGTCGCAGTGCTTCTCGGTCAGTGCGGTCAGGTCGGTCGCGTCGAGGTCGGGCACCTCGATGATGTTGCGCGCGTCGGTCATGGGGGTCCCGCGGAAGGGGTGACCGCCGATCTGCACCGCCTCCACCGGCTGCGGCTGCTCCGCGGCGTGCCAGTGGTCGATGATGACCTTGACGACGGCATCCATCGTGTCGCGCCCCTTGGGGGTCACGAGACGGTGGAGCGCCTCCATCGGCATTTCACCGCGCTCGCACGCCTGCAGGAACTCGTCGCCGAGTGCCCGCGCGAGGATGAAGCCCTGACGCAGAAGGCCAAAATTCTTGCTTCCCATGATCGTCGATGCTCCGTTGCGACGGCTTATCCCTCATCCTGCGCCGTAGTGCGAGGATCCCGGACTTGCCTTGTAGAAACTTGGATTTCAAGTGTGAAGGAACATACCAGAATAGCATATTTTAATATAAAAGTCAATCCAAGCAGACCAAGAATGGCTAACCTTAGCCTTTTTACTTTTAGATGGTTATTTAAGCTTTTTTGGTAGCGAGAGATGAGTAGGCTCCATAGCAATCGCCGATGATCCTTATATGAAAAACCGTCCTGTCACTTTATTCAAAGCAGAAAAGAGATACATATAGAATATCCCTTACCTAAGCCTAATTTTATGGGTATTGCCTTTCTTATATAGTGTGATATAAAAGAAAAGGCGGTTTGTTATATACCGCACTCTACTATGCGCCAAGAAGCTCTCAATTTTGTACAAAACCAGCTTGTTCGAGCTGACGCCCGTTTGGATGCGTACTTACAGAATCCTAAAGGCGCGAAGAACCCGACTCGCAATATCATTGTTAAGGTCAGGCAATACTATAAGGATTTTCTGGATCAAAAAGGTTCACAACGATGGATCATCATGCCGGGTCTACGTGGCGTCGGAAAAACGACAATCATGGCTCAAACGTACTTTGAGGTATCGTTAGAGCTACAAAAGCGTGGACTCCCAAAGAATAGACTGCTATTCGTGTCGCTCGATGATGCAGTAGAAAACCTTGATATTCGCCTCAATGAAATACTGGAAGCCTATGAACTCATCCTAGGAGTCCCCTTCGAGAAGCAAGCCTCTCCTCTCTTCATCTTCATCGACGAAGCACAATACGAACCAAAGTGGGGTACGGTTTTAAAAGCACTATTTGATCGGTGCAAGAACGTGTTTATCTTCTGTACAGGTTCTTCGGCTTTGGAGCTTCGATCAAATCCAGATGTGGCCAGACGATCGCTCCTCGAACGTTTGTACCCCATGAATTTTCTTGAATACGAAAAAATCCGTAACGACGTGACCCCAATCAAAGGATTAAAGGATGAAATCAAACAAGCTCTATATGGACAAGATTCATATGAACAGGGCTACCAACGTCTCAAACTGGCTGAAAAGTCCGTCGCCCAGTATTGGTCAAAGGTCGATGCTCTTGATATTGACCATTACCTTGAAATTGGAACGTTCCCTTTCGCTTTGAAGTACCCGGATAAATACCAAGTCTACGAGGCGTTGAATCAACTGATTGATAAAATCATCAACACGGACGTTCCAAAACTGGGTGGAATGAGAGTGGAAACCATTGCAATGATGCGTAGGCTTCTATACCTACTCGCAGATGCAACGGATGTTTTGGCAGCTTCTAAGCTTGCTGGTCTCATGGGAACAAACGGCATTACCCTTACGGCTATATTGGATGTCCTCAAAGATGCAGAATGTCTTATCAAAATCCCACCCTACGGCTCCGCCACAAGTTCAGTTAGAAAGGCATCCAAGTATTGCTTCATGAGTCCAGCCATTCGAGCAGCGTTACTCAGTATCGCTGGTTCAGATGGGGCGTTAGCGACACGTAAAGGCAAATACTGGGAAGATACCGTCGCACTCCATCTCTATAGAGAATTTTCGTCAAAACGGATTGGAAACGTCGTCTACGATCCTTCCGCCGCCAGTGCCGACTTCGTATTGCAAATGACGACTGGTCAAGAAATAGCAATCGAGGTGGGAGCTGGTCAAAAAGGCATCTCCCAAGTCTTGAATACCATGAAGCAGCGTAAGATCGAAAAGGGTCTAGTAATCTCAGCGAGCGATCTAGCGATCTCAGAAGATAAGCGAGTGCTCATGATTCCATTTCGATACTTCTTGTTGATGTAATTCTCTAACCATTCCAGTCCCTGTGTAGAGCAGGTAGCTGTGCAGCAATGGCCAGCGTCCGAACGTTCATCACGAGCCCCTGCCAAGAGCCGGTTTGGTGCAGAAGACCGCTTTCCCTGGGGGAAGTGGACAAAGGTTCCGGATGACCGGAGTCCCTGCACTTAAGCCGGTTGATGAAAAACCACCATCGAAAGAGGGTGGTTTTTCGTTTCCGTAACTTTGAGACAAATCACTAAAATTCTTCAGCAATGGTCTCTCCGATTTCTTTTCGAAGAGTTGTTTTTACATCGTCAGAGCGCTTTGCTAAAGCCATGAGTTTTGGAACGAGCTTCTCCATCCCTTCATCGGATAACTTACCTCCCCACTCTTCTTCAATCACAGGGATGAGCTCAAGAATGTCCCTGTATCTAGAAAGGAGGGCTGCCTGGCCGCCCAATACACGTGCCACTTCTTGAGCTGCTTTTTCTGCTCGTTTTACGATATCCCCAACCTTCCCTCTTGCACTAGCAACATCATCCGTTTTTCCTATTTCTCCTTCAATTGTTTTTAAATCCGTTAAACGATCAACAACCATTTTTCTTAATTTTACTTGCTTTTCTTCAAGGTCGGTCAGCTTGCCTCCAGTTTTTACGCTTGGAAGGTCTTTCCTTAATCCTTCCAGCACATCACGTGCAACCGTAAGGTCAAAGGTCAGGTTTTGACGAACGGCATCTGTCATGACTTCTTTTCTCACTTCAAGCGTTGGAGCTGTGGGGCGTGGAGTGGGGGTAGGTTTTGGCACTTCTGGAGCTGGTTCCTCTTTCTTTCCTAGAATGCCTCTCAATTTATCAGCTAGTGCAGATCCAAGTCCCGTACGCGCATTCGTAGCTGTGGAATAGGCGGGTGCAGGTGGTTCTTCGCGGTATGAACGTTCAGCCGGTTGTGGCTCAGGCTCATATGGATCAGTGGAAATAGAACCAAGAGCACTTAAACCCTGAACGCCCCCCTGTTCGACTTTCTCGACCTCTAATACGTCATTTGCGTCACGTGAGATAACGAAAAGACCATCTGGAAGAGTGAACGAGGAACCTTCACTGCCACTGGCATAGTGGAACGTGACTTTGTTGCCCCTCACTTTCAGATTTCTTCCAGAACCTCCAATGGGGATCTTTAGAGGATTCTGCTCCGTGCTCTCGGGATTAACGACCGTAGTCGCCTCCGCTACTCTTCCGCCCTCCACACGAACAAGTTGAGCAAAGCCACGGTCACGACCACCCAGAATATCTCGTAAACGACGCTGTTCCGGTGAATGATTTCGTTCTGCAGCAAGTACCGCAACCTCGCTTAATAGCGCCGACGCCTTCTCTGGATCCGGCATCCTCATTTTTCCATATCGATCCTGAACTGCGAGAGCTTGTTTCGCTTCGTTCCACTTACTCGTAAGAGCATTATATTCCTCATACGTGAAGCCGAGATCATTGTATGTGTCGTAGGTGATCACCTCGACGCGTTTGGCGAGCTCTAGGCGTCGAGCTTCTACTTCGCCAACGAGAGACATGCGACGGGTGCGTTCTTCTGCGATTTGGCCAAAACGCGCTTCAACTTCATCAAGCTGTTTTTTCGCTTCTTCAACATCTCCGTCGGAGGAATCAAGCGCGTAGCGAACATTAGACCACTTGCTACTTAAATCGCTATATTCGCTATACTGGAGGCCAAAAGATTCATAACTGCTAAAAATCATCTGCGCTTGAGGATCAAGTTCAGCGTACCGCGTGCGCGTTGGTTCAAGCAGTGCTTCACGAGCTAATTTTCGCTTTTCTTGGCCCACTTCTTCAGCGCGAACTTCTTTCGAGCTTTCATGTATTTGCCGGGCTTCTCCCTGGGTACGGAAATAATCTGTCTGATATGTGTACTTATAGCGTCCCTGATCATAATCGTATGTCTGGCTATATCTCAAAGCTGGATAGGCGAGAGCAGATTTTCCATTTCGATCTTTCGCATATTCCACTGGTTCAACTCCTAAGCTAGATAGGGCTTCTAAACTTGGTAGATCGTCCAACGGTTGGAGAGCTATCTCTTTAGATTCTGGCCTGGTCCAACGCGACCACTCATGCTCTAGGCGAGCTTGGTCAATTTTATCTTTGAGTTTCTCAGGATTTGTGTCCGCGTATGTCTGATAACCGACAGCGACGCGCCACTCAATCAAACGCGCACGATCACCTTTGCCTACCGGTATTGGGTCTGTAAGAGCGGCAACGTCTTCTTGGATAAGATTGCCGGATACTTGAAAACGCTCTACACGCTCTGAATCGCTATAAGCCGTTGGATTTGCTGGGCGATATTCATACGCTAATACGACCATCTTATCACCGACACGAACGGTCGTTGGATAAAATTCATCTAACTCTTTCTGCAATTCAGGTGTCAGGAACCGATCTATACTGATTCGTAGTCGTTCATCCATCGCTTCGGCTTCTTTTCTTGAAGATACCGATCCCAAACGTTCCTTATACCAAGCGGCAAGATCCGGCTTCACGACTCTTCCGCCAGATCGATGATAAGCTTTGTTGATTTGTTCCAACATGAGCTTGTTGTGACCAACGCAAGGAAGATCTACCTCACCATTCGCCAGCGCTCTCGCGAAGACTTCTACCGCCTCTTGCTCTTCCACGGCTTCGCCACGTTCGCCAAGCGAATACGTCCCACCTTTCAGCACAACTTTTGTTAGCCGTCTCACAGAATCAACTGATTTATCGTAGGCAGTTCGAGATGATCCGGCATCACAAATTTCCGGCATGAACTCCCGAATATAAGCTGTATCCGCTGTAGTCGCTTGAGTGATAAGGGGTAATGGCCCACGTCTCGTTTGAATGCTAATGACATCGGAAGCCGCAATAAATTCTGAATGTACAGCCGACTCACGCGCAACTTGAGCCCGTTCCCCAGTCGTGCCGTGACGGTACCACTCACCCCCTTCTCGGACATAGAGCTTATCCGGTAGCCCGTGAAGGACAGCTCGACCCAGGGCTTCCGCTGATCTGGTTTTATTCTTCGTCTCAAAATTCATTTGCTTTGCTCTTCGCGTGAAGTCATCTACATTCTTCCTAACTTCTTGTAGTGCTTGAGGAGAAACAAAATTATCGCGACACCACTTGTAGCTGAAGTTATTTCTTTCTGCGTCTCTATATAGAGCGAGCAGGTTAGGTAAGTCTGATTGTGTGCTGATCTTGTATTTTGCCATGACCGCATCAACTTCAGCCTCCTTCCCTTTGGGACGATTGGTCAATCTTCTACTTGTACGAATAGCGGCAACAATAATTGCATCTTCTCCCACGCCCAGTTCGCACCCGTGAAGAACCATGGCTCCGTCACGCGGATCACACCCTAATTCAGCCATCTGTTGGCCGTGCTCTGATAATTTGGTTTCATCGGCCGGATCAAGGGCACCCATGAGGCGGAGTTGATTCTTTGCCGCCTTCCAGTTGGCTTTATCGGGAGAATCCATGAAGCGTAATGGATCGCCTTCACGAGAGTATCCCATCGCCTTAATCTGAAGTACGACTTCACGTAGAGCGGTACGGAGAATTTCGGCTTTTGTTTCCTTCGGCCTGCGGTTGAATTGTTCCTGACTGTAAAGCGCATGATATTGGCCTGGGGCCGTTCTACCAGCGCGTCCTTTACGTTGAATGAGCGCGTCTTGAGCGCATTCGATGACACCGAGCTTGGTTGTATCATTGGTGGGATTGTAATCCTTTTGGCGTGCAAGACCGGAGTCAATCACATTCGTTACTCCTTCAAAGGTGACACCGCGTTCCGCGATATTGGTTGAAACGATGATCTTACGCTTCCCCGGATATTCAGCGAAGGCTTTTTGGCGTTCGTCGGGTGGCATTTCGCCGTACAAGGCGACTACTTCAACCCCTTTCAAGTTTCTTCCACGAAGTTCTTTACAGACCTTTTCAATTTCCGCCTTCCCAGGCATGAAAATCAGGGTGTGACCATTACGTGAAGTCGTAAGAATCTGTTCCACCTTTTCAACGGCCGCAGTCGCCATATCACCTTCCCATACATCCGTTGGTTGAAAATGTGCTTCGACTGGGAAGGGTCTGCCCTTTGCCTCAATGATAGGAACGCCACCAAAATGGCCTGAAATCTTGTCTGCATTAAGAGTCGCAGACATGAGGATAAACTTCGTATCGCATTCTCCACCCTCTTGGCTCTTCTCAAGGAGCGATACGCCAATATCCATCAGCAAATTACGCTCATCAAATTCATCAAATAACACGACCGATACCTCAGAAAGCGTTGGGTCACGGCGGATCATGTTACGGAACACGCCTGCCGTCATGAAAACAACTTGTGAGTCTTTCGACGCATTCTTTTCCGGACCCGTAACGAATCCAACTTCCTTTCCGACTTTTACGCCCATCTCATCCGCTACGCGTTTTGCAACTTCCGTCGCAACGGCTACACGGTTTTGCAGAACGATGACCTTTTTCCCGTTCTTCGTATAGCCTTGGTCAATTAAATTCTGCGGGATTTGAGTGGTTTTCCCGCTGCCTGTTTCTGAAACTAAAAGGACAATTTTGTTGTCACGAAGCTTCTCGTTCAACTGCTCCATGACGTTCCAAATGGGGAGCTCTCGGTTGCCAAGTCTTCGTTCTTTTGTCGCCTCTCCTTTTGGTCGGTCTGGAACGGGAGAGGGCGTTAAACCTTCGCGTTTGTTATTCATACAAAGTACAGAGATGATGATCGTTATTTTAAGAAGGGGTTCTTGCGTTCGCTCCGCTCGGTACGTTCCTTTGACTCTCTCTCTGTTCTCATTCGATCCATTCCGTGCTCATACGTTTCTGTGTGTTCAGGAAGATAATAGCGCGTGAGAAGTCGTTCAGCCCCTTCTGCGATCTCTGCCAACTCTTCTACGGAAGCGTCTTGTTTTTGAAAAATTGTTTCAACTTTTTGAGCGAGATCAAATGTTTCGCCGATGGTAAACAACTCTTCTTCAGGGACTCCTGCTGGAAATTTGTTTGTTTTCAACATGTAGATTGCTCGTGGCAAAAGATCACGTACTACGCGATGTAACGGAATGCACTTCTTGATCTGTGGAACACGCTCATCATCTTTTCGTAAGCGCCAGGATTTTCCAAAACCCTCTCCATCTAAAAATTCTTTTGCAGCACCAAGGTAATGTTCAGCCACTTCTCTAGGAGAGATTTCTGTTTGTAGGCGTTCTTGCATTTTTTGACCGTCACCACTGACTGGCTTCGTGTGTGTCATCACAATGAAGGAAACTGGTTGATACGACTCTTTTGCTTGCTTACGCACCGTATCCCAGACTTTCAGATTCGGAGGAACGGTGATCGTATCCATGCGACGCCCATCAAAGAGCTGAATTTGGTAGAACTCTGGTTCCGAAACCCGGTCTGTAATGGAAACGACATCAAGGTCGTGCGCGTCATCGCCCATCACAAGATCGTAGCAACACAAGTCGATATACTTTTCTTGATCCATCGTCGGTTCTTTCACCACAAAGATTTTTCCGTTCTGTCTTAACGAACCTTTTAATTCAGCAGATGTGGCATCGACATGTTCTTGGCCGCCTTCTTGAGCGATCTTTTCTGCAATGACTCGTTCAATTTCACGCACCAAAACGTCAGCCTGTTCCAGATGTTGGCCGCTGCGCAAATCGTTCGCTAGTTCGACAAGAGCTCGATAGGGAGATTGTTCGAGGAGCGTGTCGTGATCTTCGATTACTTCGGCGGGGACATCACTGTAGAGGAGGATATCTTGGACGACACGCGTGAGCTTCTTGTACTTCTTTTTCGGTTCAGCTGTGCAGGCGCGAAAGTCCTCCATAAATTCTTGCGCTTTTTTCAGCATGGCAATCTTCATGCGTTCGCGTTCTTCGGGATGTACGTGCTCGGCCATCTTTTTTCTGTACTCTGTCTCTTCTGGGTTCTCACTCCGCGTGTGGTATTGCAGCACAAACCACATGGGGAGCCAGGCTTGTTGATGGGTTGGGTAGCCGATATCTGGGAGAAGTTTAGATGGATCTTTAGGCAAAGCCAAAACTACATCTTTGCCCAGAACAATCTTTTTCATCTCATCAACATCCCGAACAACGATTCGGTTTATGTTGTTGCTTGTCCCATCCTTGAAGCGAAGTGAGCCGTATAGCATATAGTCGTTAACGCATCATTTTCTTTTCTCCCGTAACCTCTTGGTTTTCACGGTTTTCAATACATTCGCGAGCAAATCCATTACCGATTTCTTTCATCGCTTCAGCGTAGGTGATCGATGGGCGATCTCGATCAAGATCGCGCATTGTTCCTTTGAAGGGGACGGAAGAGATATCTACTTCAGACAAGAGATCGGTAGATGGAATCCGCCCTTCTTTAAGAGCAGCGTCTAACTCTGCTCGTTGTTCAGCCGTAAGAAGTTTCGAATGGAGTTCGGCCATAACACGCACATTGTTTTCTTCACAAAACGCGCGCCATAATTCGATTTCTTCCGGTTTAGAAGAGAGGATAACCGCATCACTGCATTCGGCAAGAATAATCGCATTTTGGTTGCTACGTCTGCCGCCACAATCAACGATTGTAATCGGTTTATTTTTACGTAAGCCTTTTATTGAGCTGATAAAAAAATTCATCGTTGCATCATCAAATGTTCCTTTTTGGCGAAGTTGTTTAACGAGCACCTGATCAGCTTCAGCTGACCACATCCCTTCACCGTCTGGACAAGCACGTTGCAGGAAGACTTTTGAACCAACTTGTGGATTGGCGAGAAGCTGTCGATAGAGTTCAGCTAAAAAGACAGATTTTCCGCTGTGCGGAGGACCAACAAATGCGATGGCTTTACCCAGGGGTTTTTCGTTCATAGACATATTCATGAATTGTAATAATGGACATATGCTAGCACTTTTGCATGGTTATAACCAAAACCCCGCATCTGCATGGTGATACGGGGTTCGTGGTGTTTTGTTTTGTCACACTCAGAATCTTCCACTGAGTGAAAAATTCATAGGTGTGGGCGTCGCGAAGTGCAGCGAGCGCCCACGGAGTCTTTGAGTACATCGACTCCGCCAGACAGGGTTGACCACCACCCTCGGTCTTTCGACCTACTAGGAAACTTCTTACCCCGAATAATTGGGGCTATGTACTGGGGGAAAGTTAGAAACCCCAGCCGTACTACCTTCGGGCGTCCTTGCGGATCAGCCCTCGGGGTTCTGGATCACCGAGCCGACGGCCCAGCGCGAGTCGTGGGTCGCGACGACGATGTACCCGAGGCGCGGGTCGAACGTCGCCACCGCCGGGGTGGGGTGTGCCGCGTGCACGAGCATCGCGTACCCCCAGACCGGCCCCCGACCGTTCAGCAGCACCGGCAGCTCGCCCGGGATCTGCTTCTCGACCTCGCTCACCGCCGCCGCGAACTCCTCGGGGGTGGTGACACCGCCCGGGATCTCGAAGTTGACGAGGAGGGCCGACGCGAGGGACTTGATCGTGATGATGGGCTTGGCCATGATGGACTCCTTCCGTACACAGCCGTTGATTCAACGGCGGGCAGGATTCAGGAGAATTCAGTAATTCTCCTCAATTCTGCCTACCGTCTTTGCCCATCGTCTGTAAGGTGCGTTTGCCAGTTGAGGAAGTTACCTTCTCTCACTCTGACAAGTAATATATTACCACACCTTTACAGTTTTGTCAAGCGTTTTACCCAATAAAATCAGGTATTTGGCTACATATAGCGTAATATAATGTAAACCATTCACTTAATATATTGAGGTTTTCGGCTTATTCTACGACTTTAAAGGTTCAGATAGTGAAAATCTGGCTTATTTTGCTGGTTTTATACCATAGCGATGAATGAGGCGCTTTTAATTAAACCACTTGGATCGCTCTACCCTTCATTGCGATAGAGTTTTTCAGGATCTCTAATAGCTCGTGCTTTTCCTCCCTCTTACCGTGCATTAAAATATGCTTTGCATAGTTTCGTATGTTGATTTCCTTTTGAGTTGGTTTTTCAACCTTCTGCCCTAACACATTCTTAGCAAAAGATTGATAGCGTTCAAGCTGCTCATCTATTTTCTTTCGTGCTCCAATCTTGTCGATATCTATTGTATTAATGATGGTGAGTAACTGATCCAAAACATCCTTCTCTCTCATCGGCGGCTCCTGACAACTTCTATCCTTCGCTTGCGTACACCGGTAATAGACGAATCGATGCACGTTCCCATTCCCTTTGTTTCGTTTGATCTTCTCCTCTGCCGTAATTCCCGAGCCGCAGCTTCCGCATTTGAACATCCGTGTGAATTGAAACTCTTTCTGACCATACTGTGGTCTATCCGGCATCGTCAGCTGTTCTGACGTTCTATCAAATAGTTCTTTCGTAATAAGCGGCTCATGCGCGCCCTTGTACCATTTCCCGCTCCCACGTGGAGACTCGAACATTCCATAGTAGAAAGGATTTTTAAGAATCTTGTAGATACTACTGAGCGTCACAAACTTATCCGTGCGTGTTTTGAAGTTCATCTCACGCAAATAGGTATAGAGCGCTCTGCCAGTCATCTGCTGATGCGCGACCATTTCAAACATTCTTATGATTGTTGGCGCTCGCTCGGTGTCGATAAAGATTCGATTCTGTCCCCTATTAATTGATCGCTCATTCATATAGCCCAGGGGAGGTAGTCCCGGTCGCCACCCCATCTCGACTTTGTTTTTCAATCCACGCTTCACGTTGATCCCTCTGTTATCGTTCTCGAGCTTCGCCTGACTACAAAGAATCATGAGCAAGAATTTCTCGTTCGGTGAATTTGTAAACTTTTGCGAATGCGTCCGAATTTCTTGAAGGCTCCCCTTATCCATCAAATCCACCAAGCTCCCCAGATCACCCGCGTTTCTACTGAGACGATCCGGAGCCCAAGTGAGGATGGCGTCAAAAACCCCCTTCCCAATATCTTCCATCAACCGGTTGAATTCAGGACGTTCGCCAGAGGATTTTGCCGAGTGGCTTTCCCGACGGGTTTCTACGATATGCATCCCTTCCCGCTTGGCGAGGTCCATCATCTCGTTGATCTGAGAATCGATAGAAAGCGCCTGACGCTCGTCGTCTTCCGAGGACTTACGGGCGTAGAGGCAATACCGCCAAATCCCCTTCCTTTCTTGCTGGTATGGGTTATTGGCCCGATTTTCGGCCAAAAGGCTTGGGGTCGATAATGGTTGGTCCATAATGTATGACCGGCGTCCCTTGGGACTCCTCCATCAATGCCGCTACTCACCAAGGAAGTCTAGGCAGAGCTGTAGGTAACCTGGAGGTAACTACCCTTTACAAACGCTTCACTTTTGAAGGGTTCTAAGCTACATTATCCTCGTTCGTACAACAGCCTAAACCACGGAGCAATCCGGCGGCATGGCATTCAGACCTACGCGAATATAGATGGTCCTCTGACCAGCACTATTCGCGTAGGCTCATATCCGAAAGGGTATGAGGCGGAATCGAAAGGTTCCGTCGCTGGCTCGGGGGGCCTTTTGTGTTCTCCCGAGCCAGCAGCCTTATTCTTTAAGACCTACGCATGAATAAATCTGCAACCTGGGACAAACTCCTGAATACCGGAGAGAAGATAGAATTTGAATTCTCTGTCGGAGCAACATATCTCAAACGATCATTAATTTGCTCCTTGATTATCCTCGTGCCGATGGCGCTTATGTTTCACGGCCCGATCAGCATCAGCATCCTTCTGCTCGTTATATTCCTGTACGGTTTCTATTTCAAGGCAGCCAATACTTACGCCTTCACCAATCGCCGGGTTCTTATTCATCGCGGCTGGCTTTCAACGAATACGATATCGATCGATTACGCCAAGATCACGGACATCTCGGTGAGGGAAAGTTTTGGGCAAAAGACGTTCTACAAAACAGGCGAGATTCGCATCAACACCGCCGGATCTTCCTCAACGGAAGCTGTCTTAAAGAACGTAGAGCGACCGTACGAGATCAAAAAACGACTTGCGGAATTAATGGATAAAACGAAATAACCCATATGAATAAGACCCTTATTCTTCCGCTCGTCTTACTCAGTCTCATCGTTAACACTCCCGCGCTTGCGGCTACGACAACGACTTCACCAATCGTTTCAGTAACTTCCACAAAACCTGCTCTCACCAAAGCAGAAATTGCAAAGGCGAAACAATTGGAGGCTAAAAAGAAGGAAGCGGAAAAAGCTGCCGCGCACAAAAAGCAGCGCGAGCTCGCCCAGAAACGAGCAACCATTGAAGCCACATTCCGAAAAGTAACGAAGAACGGGATTGAACGTGTGATTGCAGAATTCAGTCACGATTTTCTCCTCGCTCGCGACGAGAGCGACTACGTAAAAGTCGCAAAGAATTTCAATATTTTCAGTGCAATGATTCACGTCGCAAAATCAAGTCAGAACCGTACAACGGCTCGGCTGGCAAATGATATGGAGGATCGCATGGTCCAGTATCAGAAATATTACTTTCCCCTTATCCGAAAACAATATCTCGCCCTTATGAATGAAGGACGAGACTTGAATAAAGACTTCAAATATCCTAACCGGTGCTTCGCTGGCGATACCGTATGCGATTCCTTTGAAATTGATTCTTATTGCTCTGCTAGCAAGACGGAGGACGAACAACTGAACGCCGAGCTTGGGTACCGCGAAGACGACCTAATAGAGATGCACATACAGAGCGTGCGCGTTCTTTTTAAGGACATGAATTGGAACCCTGATGCAGCCGCTCGGTGTAACGGCTTCAATAAAGTGAAATCGTACGAGCAATCCGAGCTGGATTCATTCCTTGTCTCACGAAACTATCTTGGCCTCTAACCCTAAAACCAGCAGCTTCCCCCGTTCATACGACACATTTCAAGCCAGGCATCGAAGCTGCGATCATTCGCCATCGTGGGAACGATCTTGGCTAAATTGATCGTGAAGGCATCACAGAGATCGTCATGATTTTCGACACCAAAATCCGTGAGCTGAGCGATGAGCTCCTCTGCCCCTTTCTTTGGAAAGAGGATCGTGCCGTTCTGAATGAGGTGGCTCATAAGCGCGAGGCGGGATCGTTTATCTTCGCTCTGCTTCACTCCTTCAACCGAGCACCCAGCCGCGCTAATCGACTGCACATAGATCTGTTGGAAACCGTTCGTTTCCACGATGAAGACTGGGTGCTCTCCTCGCGCACGCAGAGAAGCATCAAGTTCGCTAATTGTTTGTAATGTTGCCGGAAACGTCATTCGCTTGTTCAATGGGCTCGGCATGACGTAAATGCGCATATTTTTGCCCTCTCCGTACATCTTCATAGTGACCAGGCTTGTGTAATCAGCTGTTTCACGTTGAGAAATCGCAAGGTCAACACCGATGTAGGTATGCCTAGGATTCCTCTGCTGTTCAGGAATCTCATCATAATAGTGGATCCACTCTGGCCAAATGACGCGCGTCTCATCTGAGATGATACGCAAGAGATATTCCTGCTGCCACGCAAGCTCGTTTGCAACGCTCATGCGAAGGTCCTCAAGCTTTTCTTGTGTGTTGAACTTCTCCGACCATAGACACCGACCGTTATCATCAATTAAGGGAAACCATTGAAATGTTCCTTTGAGTTCTTTTTCTTCGATCATCTTGCGGAGCTTCATCATGAGCGAGTCCTCATGGAGCAAATTTCCAACCAAGATGATACGTGTGCCGATATCGCCCAGGGGAACGATTTCCCGCGTAAACCACTCGAAGGTTTTCTTGCGGCTCTCCATCGTGCGCGTGGAATTCAAATCTTCAATATCATCCAAGATGATGAGATCTGGGCGATGCTCGTGATGGCGAATGCCACGGATACTCTGGTCGATCGAGGCAACCATGATACGCGCATTCGTTTGTTTAAACACAAGTGTTGAGAGTGCCCACTCACCGCCCGTCTCTTCCTTGAAGGGGCCAAGATCGCTTTTGAGAAGGGCGTTTTCTTCCAGCTCTTTACGAAGGTTGATCATATGCTGTCTCGCCTGTGACTGCGTCTGACACACAATCAACACAAACTTCTTTTGCGGCGTTCCCAAGATTGACCAGGTTGCACAGGAGAGCGTGACGAGCGTCGATTTAGCCGAGCCGCGAAAGGCAACGATACACGCGAGCGGGTTAGATTGGTCTTCCGTCGTGCGGATAATGTCTTTTTGAAACTCTGCCATCGGGTATTTGATGTAGTGCTTGAAGTAAAGCGTGAAGAAGAGCAAATGACTTTCCCGTGTGACCGCACGACGGACAGATGGATCTTTAGCGATAGCTTCAAACGGATCCATCGATTGATTCTGATTTTTCATAGGAGGTTAAGTTAGAGAGATTAATACCTGTTAATTCAAGGGCTTTGCGAACCAGTTCCTTTTGCTCAGGCGAGAGTTCCTGGATCGTGTTTACCGTTCCTTCGATTTCAACACGCGTGCGATAGACCGGATGATGATGCTTAAGCCAAAAGAGGATAGCGGTTAAATTTCGGTCACGGATGGCTGCCAACAACTGACTTTCCGCCATGTCCGAAACAAGATCACTCCCATGTTTCATTGCACCCTCCGCCTCTTCAAGGAATTGCTTATCTTCCTTACGCCAACGGTAATACGTGGCACGTGAGACGCCGGACTTATCACAAGCAATTTGCACAATCGGTGTTTTCTTTAACTGTTCGATGAGTGCTGACTTTTCACTCACTTTACGCGCAGCGATTGTGGCTAGACGAGCTGACTCAGGCGGCTCCATAGATTTTTACCGCTTTCTTACCGGTCGTATTCTCCCAGCGTTTTTTGATGACCTCCGTGTAGACAGGCGATTTTTCCATGATGAAGCAGCGACGTTTCATCTTTGTTGAGGCAATCAAAGTGGACCCACTCCCACCAAATGGCTCGAGGACGATATCGTCACGCTTGGTGAGTACTTTGATATATGGGATGAGGATTTCGATCGGTTTCGTTCCGAAAATGATTCCCTGTCCAGAATGCTTTTCGTCAGATGCACGAAATTCGATAAAGTCGGTAGGGCAGTTTTTATTCCCTTTCGCATACGGTTCCCATTGTGGTTTTCCGCTAATAGCGAAAAGCGCGGTTTCGTATAGTTCCTGCAAACCGTCTTGTTCCTCTTCGTGATTGAACTCGACATCTACGTCAGGAGAAGCGCCGACCATCGCGATGTCGTGCTTGGAGAAAAACTTGTACTTGGCGGCAAAGTTTTGGTGACGGTTTTCTAAGTGCCACACGATCATGTTCTTTACCTTCCAATGTTTTTCCATTTCACCCCAGATCAAACGAATATTCTTCCAGTTCTCATAAACTAAGATGGAGAAATTTTCATGCTGAACCTTACTTACATTGGCCATCCATTTTTCCGTGAAGTCGTCCGGAAGAGAATCGGTTTCGAGATAACGCCGATCGCGTTTATACCCAAAGCCTGTCACCGCTTCGCCATTTTTCTTTTTGCCGTGCAAATAATCCAAAACATAGGGCGGATCGGTGCAACAAAAACCGATCTTGTGTCCCTCGCAGAGCTTCAATATATCGGCCTCGATGGTTGAATCACCACACATCAATCGCGAGCCATCAAGGTCGTATACGTCGCCCTTCTTCACATCGATCTGATTGATATCAAGCTTGGCCAGCTCTTTATTTAGATCGAATTGCTCCGGCGTCACGTCATCTAGGTCGAAAATCTGATCAAGTTCTTCACTCGAAAATCCAACATCTTTCAAGAACGCTTCGTTGAATTGCGCGAGCAAATCCCAATCAAATTCACCCGTGTTTTTGTTAAGACGGATGCACAATTCCTTTTCTCGTTCGAGATCTGGAATGTTTAGGTAGACCACGGGAATCTCAGCGATTCCAAGCTCCTTCGCAATCTCTACGCGAAAGTGACCTCCGATAATGAGCCCCTCACGCCCAGGGGCGTTGTTGCAGATCACAGGATCAATAAACCCAAATCGCTTGATGCTCTCACGGAGAGCGTCTTTCGCCTCTTTGGACCACGTGCGCGGGTTGTATGGAGCGGGATGCAGCTCGCCTACCGCGACATATTGAATTAAGAGACCGTCGGGAACAGATGACTCACGTGTTGCCATAGGGCAAAAACGTTAAGAATAAAATGGAGCGGGAAACAAAAAGTGCCCGCTCCGTAGAGAGGGCATGAATATCTAAAAAGACTTCTTACAATCTCTACGAAGCGGGCACAACCGAGGCTAAGCCTCTTCGACGCATTGCTGCGCCTCCCATCGGCTTTCGCCGAAATGAGCTATACACCACTGAGGTATAAAAATGTAAACGAACTTACCCACACTGAATCACAACCTCCCCTGTCTTTTCAAGGCCTTCACTTTTTCCTGCGCATCTTCGCCAAGAAGCATGGGTAAACCTTTCTTAGGTATGAAGAAACGAACTCGCTTACCTTTGGCTTTAGCCTTCTCGACGACTTCCTGTAGCCCTTCAAGCATCGGTAGCTCTACCCTGAAGTTACCATCTTCCAACTTCTTGATAGAATTATTATAGTAGGCACGCCCGGGACGGCCGTTCGTAATCACCTTCTGCACACCACGCGCGAAAGAAGTGGGATGACATGCTTCCGTTGAATGGAACGTGATGTCGGTGAGGACAATGTCGACGTCTTTACCCTCGGTACGATCGACGAGCTCCATCATGTCGTTCTTAACCTTTTGGTGGATTTGGATCGTCTCCATAGGTATTTCGTTCGCGGATTTTTCCATCGCGTCCGTGGATAAACATTTCGGAACCTTGATTGATCGCGATTTCTCGAGCCGCTTGGATCGCCTCCGCCTGAGTGTCGAATCTGCGCGTATCGCGATCAGCGTGCTCCTTACGTACCGCCCAGTCGCCGTCTCGTTTTACAACGTGTTGGTTTGGCATATCAGTATCGTTTTCCCTGAACATTGTACTTAGGGTTGCATCGGAGGATCTCTTGAGACTCATGACGTTGAGCTTCAATCGCGTTATCGCAAGCAACAAAACCGAAGTGCGTCACATCACGCCATTTTGGTTCACCAAGATGCTGAAGCAGTCTGCTACGAATTCCACCCTCACCAACAGCTTGACCGACGTAGTAAGTTACCAACACACCATTGGGAAGCAGAACGCCGCAGTAGTAGACGCCAATTGGCGGATCTTGCCAGTTAGAAACCGTCTGACTATCGTATGAGTAAGGTCCTTGGAACGGATGGATCATAGAACAGGGCAGAAGAAAGAAGTTTTAAGCGCCGAATGTTCCGCTGCCCCGTAGAACATTTCAATGCGTGTAATCACTTTATCAAAACGGCAAATACCTTGTCAAATCGTTTTGTTGATGTACAATGCCAATATGAAAAGTAACGACAATTCAGACAAATTGATCGGAGCGCGTATCCGGACTGCTCGTGAAGACATGAACATGTCTCAGATGGATTTGGCTAAACAACTCAACTTCGAATCATCAACTGCAATATCATTGATTGAAAATGGTGAACGAAGTATCTCAACAGAAAACTTAGTCCGCTTAGAAAAAATATTCCATCGCTCTGTGAAGTTTTTCCTTGGGCTCGAGGAAGAAAAGATTGATCTTACATTCGCTTTGCGCGCAGAAAAAGACTTGAGCGCGGAGGATCAAACCGCTATTCTCCGTTTTATAGCGTTGGCAAAACAAAACCGTAAAAATGGAAAACGAAACGCTTGACCTAGGTCCTCATAAAAATAAATCGAAAGTCTTGGCACAGGGCTTGATTCGGGATGCTGCCATTACGTCTGTTCCCGTCTCATTAAAAATAATCATTGAATACCTTCAACAATCAAGGGATCTTACGGTATCACCGTCTTCAGACTTCTCAAATACATTATCCGGTTTTCTTTACCGTTCAGCCGAAATAGACAATGACTACGCCCTCATTGGATACAACGAGAAACATCCCTGGTGTCGACGGCGATTCACGATCGCGCACGAAATAGGACATCTACTCATGGGGCATCCATGCAACCAACAGCAAGATGACGGCACGCATAACGAAACTGAGGCGAACTTGTTTGCGGGCGAGCTTCTCATGCCGACAAAATTTCTCAAGGTAGATTCAAAGAAGACGAAAGACATTCCAACCCTCGCAAGGATGTATCTTGTAAGTACGCATGCAATGAGTATTCAGCTTATGAAGGCAAGACTATTAAAATAGCCGAGAAATCTCTTATTGAAACAATGAAACCATTTTGAAGTCTTCCATCCCTAAAAACTGGCGAGGAATGAGGTCAAGAATTACTTCTTGCCCCGCTTAGGCGCACGTTGGGAAAGCGCACTTGCCGCTACCGCTTTCACGGCCGGTTTGTGACTTTTGCGCAGGAGGCTTGAGGCCTTCTTCGCGACGCGCGCACTAGTTTTGCGATTTTGCATAAACTTCGTTGCGCTATCTGAATAAATGGAGACAGTCGACCTTTAATGCCGCCCCCACGACAAACGCCAGAAGCATCTGTCGAGGGGGAATAAAGGCTCCTGATCTCTAATAATCCAGAAGGTCACCGAGGCTTATCCTCGCCAGTTTTCAAGCAACGACAACCAAAATAATATTAGCATCGTGAACAGCTGTAAAGCGCCCTTAAAGGGACTAAAAGTCTACCCAAATGAGACAGAGGCGTTTGCCCGTCTCATTTGCATACCACACCTAATCTTAGGCTCAAAATCGCCTATCAAACCCTGAGAAAAGCCACCTTCAATATTGTCTTATTTGTCTCATTTACCCCATGACCGGAGTCCCTGCACCACTCGTCTCAAATCCCCTTAAACTCCCCTAAACGGCGAGTTCCAGACCGTGCCGCCCTGCCACGCGGAACACTCATCAACCGATGAGTGTTTTGCTATCAAGAAAGCGTGTCTAGCGTATGAGGTGTAGTCCATCTCGGGAATTTCATGTAAGATATAAGCAATTTTTATGCCAGAAATAGCTATTTTGATCCTCTTTGGTTTTATATGGCTCATCCTCAAGATTTTTGAAGGCGCCTCCAACGCTTTATCCGCTCACACTAGAAACCAAAAGCTGAATCAAGAGCGTCAATCAAAGTACGGGGATCGCGCAATTGATTCGACGAAGACTCTTTTTGAACGGAACTTGGATATTATTGAGGGCTTTGCCGCCACCATTCAGTCGGACTCATATCGGTCCTACTACGTAGAAAATAAGGTTAGAGACTGTCTTAATGAGATTTGTATCGCTGAGGGGGCGAGCAGTATTAGGCCGGATAGCGCTTACCTTAGTACCTGGAGAATGAATGCGCCTGCTCAATGGGTCGAGCTGTCCGATCAGATAGAGAAGCTCTTCTCAAAGAGGAAGGATGAGATTAGAAAACTTGAACGTGATATAGAGAGGACGCATAATGAACTACAAGATCTACGAGAGAATAAAGTCCAGCCACTTAGTCTAAGAGACCTCCAAAGAGTTGATGGCTCAGGAGATATTTTTCTAAATGATCTTGACGTTGTACTTTTGCCCAATGAAAAAAGTTGGGGAGTTTTGGAAGATGAGCTTCTAACACTTGGAGCGAAACATTCTCCTTATCCAACTTTTCAATCAACGCTCAAGAGCGGTGATGCTGAGAGACTGAATAAGGAAATAAGCAGTTACAACGAAAGCCTGAAAATGGATGCGGAAGCGCATCAAGATAATAGGCGTTTCTTTAATGAGATCTTGAAGGGATACGAAAAGGGCTCCCAAGCCGAGGTAATTGAAAGATTGAACTACATCGTAAGTCGCATTACTCTCCCCAAATCGTTTCCGAAGCAATGGGATATCGATTTTGATCCAGAGCAAGGTATAGCGATAATTGAAGCTGGTCTGCCCGATGTGGTTCATAATCAAATCTATAAACACGTACAGTCAAAGAACGGATCCACTAAGAAGCCTTTGAATCAGAAAGAGCTGAAGGAGTTCGCGCCCAAGGTGCATCCAGCCATTATTCTACGAGTTGCTTACGAAGTATTTAGGAATGATGTTGCGGGCGTTCTCAAACTCATTGTCGTAAATGGTTGGGTTGAGTTCGATGACCCGAGAACCGGAGTAAAGACAAAAACATATACAGCATCCTTGGTTGCCGAAAAAGAGCCCATTCTTGCTTTAAATCTAACCAAGCTAGACCCGCTAAGTGCTTTCATTAACTTGAAGGGAAAAACAGCCGGAAAACTCGTTGATATAGTTCCTGTTACCCCTACAATGTCCTTGAATAAAAAGGATAAGCGTTTTATTGAGACCAAAGAGGTTCTTGAGAAGCTCGGTAAAGAAACCAACCTCGCCTCAATGGATTGGCAAGATTTTGAAAGTCTGATTGCCGAGCTCTTCGAGAAAGAGTTTGCTGACAAAGGAGCCGAAGTGAAGGTTACTCAAGCAAGCCGTGACAGAGGGGTTGATGCTGTTGTTTTTGACCCAGATCCGATCAAGGGAGGAAAGTTTATTATCCAAGCCAAGAGATATACCAATACTGTCGATGTTAGTGCTGTGCGTGACCTGTGTGCGGTGGTTAAGAAAGAGGGTGCTTCAAGGGGCATCCTTGCCACTACGAGCTCGTATGGTGCAGACGCTTACGCCTTTGCTCAGAATGAGCCCGTTACCTTATTGAACGGCCAAGAGCTTTTAGGCCTTCTCGCCAAGCATGGATACAAGTTCAGAATCAACTTAGCCGAGGCTAGAAAGCTGAATACTTCTTAGCTTTCATTAGGGAGAGGTCGGTTCGGGGAACATCTAGCATTCTGATGCTTTCCATTAGCTCCTGCCATAAGAAAACTCGTCCGACAAGGACGGGTTTTCTTTTAGATCAATTGCAACCGACCGAATACATCGAATAACCGACATGTCCGTTCCCATCAAGATCCGAAACGCCCCCGTGGCCAAGCCCCCCCTTTTTTTTCACGGCACCCGACAGCTGATATCAAACGCGAAATACTGCCCGATCACGCCCCGCCTTGACCCGTCATCGTCACAAAAAATCATCACGCTGCGGCCGCATCCCTCGACGCGGAACTCGCTCGGCCCATCTCCTTCCTGATGGCTCGGACCGATACGGATCTCGGGAGCGGGACAGGACAGCTTGACGGTCGCCGTCAAAAGGATCGCCTCGCGCTGGCGCTGGACGTAGGTCGAGACGTACCAAGCAAGCCAAACGAGCAACGGGATCGCGAGCACGACCCACAGGAGCCACCGCTTTTGAAACAAAGGAGGACGCATACGACACCGTCAGCATATGCCCATAGGTTGAAGCTGGGTAGCCTTCCCCGTACAAAAACCCATATCCAGCCCGTGCGGATATAAACGCCTGAACGCGTCAAATAGGCGTGCCGATGCTTCAACGCCCCGCAAGCACCCCAGCCACCCATCGCGGCCACCCCCCTCACCCACCCAACGCCCTCCCCTCCCGCAATATCCGCATAAACTCCACGACGGAGCCATCCACCCGGATGTCCTGCAGCCGCACCGGCCGCCTGAGCGCGAGCCCGTCAAGCGAGCGGCAGCGGCTGAGCGCCACATACGTCTGGCCGGTCGTGAAGGCCCCGTCGCCGAGGTCGATCGTGACCCGGTCGAAGGTCTTCCCTTGGCTCTTGTGGATCGTCACCGCCCAGGCGAGCTTCAGCGGGACCTGGGTGAAGCTGCCGAGCTTCTCCTGGTCCAACGTGTTCGTCGCGCGGTCATAGCCGCTGCGATAGATCGTCCAGGTATGCGGCGAGATGGTGACCGTGCCGCCCTCGTCGAGCTTGACGATGACGCCCGGATCAGGAGCGGGGCCCTCCGCCTCCCCCTTCTCGCCCGCCCCGTCTTCGACGCCAGAGGCAAACCCCATGACGACGCCGAGGCTCCCGTTCACGAACCGGTTCGCCTGGTCATTCGCGGTACACATGACGCGGGCCCCTTTCTTGAGGCGCAGCTCCGATGGGACGGGGGCCTCGCGCTCCGGGAAATCGCCCGTGAAGGTCCCCCGGAAGGTCGCCGGGTCGCCGCGCAGCTGCCCCAAGCGCGTCTCGTTGAGCTCATCGGCGAGCGCGTTCACGGACGTCAGCACGATGGCGTCCTTTTCGGGCACGGTGCGGACACGGGCATTGAGCTTGGCCAGGTCCGCAGCCGTGATGGTCTTGGTGCGCACCGCATTCAGGAACGCGACGAACGTCGGGTCCGATTGGCGATACACCTTCTCCAGTTCGACGAAGCAGACATCGCCCGCCGCAAGCAACTCCCTCATCACATGGGAAGCGAAGAAATACGGGGAATCGTACAGCCGCGAAAACGCCTCGCGCTCGGCGGCGGCGATGACCGGCGGGAGCTGGTACAGGTCGCCGATCGCGACGATCCGCAATCCCCCGAATGGGCTGTTGCTCTTGCGGATCGCGCGCAGGAACTGGTCCATGCAATCGACAAGGTCGGCCCGGACCATCGAGATCTCGTCGATGATGAGCAGGTCCGCCTTTCGGTAGATGGCGGGCTCGATGGCGAGGCTCCCTTTTTTGCGCGCGTCCTTGACCGTGATGCCCGGCGAGAAGCGGAAGAACCGGTGGATGGTCTCGCCGTCGACGTTCAGGGCGGCGACCCCTGTCGGCGCCAAGACGGGGGCGACCAGGGTCGTCGTCTCGCGGAATTGCTTGAGGAGGGTGCTTTTGCCCGTCCCGGCGCGGCCCGTGATGAAGGTGAATGGCCCGCCTTCCTGCATCAGGCGGCGGGCTTCGCGCAAGGGCGCGGCATGGAAAAACGGCATGGGCGCAACGGTACCAGCCAGTGGGCGGTTTGTCAGCGGAACGGGAACGCCCACGCGAGGACGTACGAGCGCGACACGCGCCACCGAACCCGCTACACTTCCCTAAGCTCCCATGCCCAGACCAACCCCACCGCCTCCCGCCCATCGGGCGCCACGCGACCTACGCGCCGCCCTCGCGGCTTCCCCAAACGCCCTCGCCGCCTGGAAGACCCTCACGCCGCTCGCCCGCAACGAGTGGATCTGTTGGACGATCTCGGTAAAGAAAGCCGAAACACGGGCCCACCACCTGCGTCGGCTCTGTGCGGAGCTCGTCGAGGGGAAGCGGCGACCCTGCTGCTTTCCGGGGTGTCCGCATAGGTAAGGGCGAAAAACAGGCAAAGCTGAACCGCTCAAAAAAGCACCATTTGGTTAAGCTCTGATATCTCATCATATATGCATCCCCCCATCCTCAAATACGCCGCCCTGCACGCCCTTGGCACGGTGGCATACGTCACCCTGGTCGCGAGCTTCTTCTTTTACGCAACGCCCCTCTTGGGGCCCGACACCAAGGAGACGGTCTTCATCCCCATCGCGATGCTGCTCTTTTTCTTGGTTTCGGCCACGGTGACCGGGTCGTTGGTCTTGGGGCGCCCGATCCTCTGGTACCTCGACGGGAAAAGGAAAGAGGCGGTCCACCTGCTATTCGCGACCGTGGGCGGCTTGGCGGTCATGATGATCCTGGCGTTTTGCGCGCTGGTGGTGGCGGGGAGATAAGACGGAGTGGATGCACGCGTTTTCACGGCCGCTTGCCGACCTCGGAACCCCATGATACGAACCCGAAGGCAAAGCGAGGCAAAGGAAAAATGACCCCTTCGACAAACGGAATGTCTCCCCTCCTTGACGCCCTTCACGGCGCGCGGGAGATCGTCGCCCTCTCCGCCTCACCCATCGAATGGGCGAACGAACGGAACCCCCTCCGTACCGCCCTGCTCAAGCGCCTCCATCCACAAGCAGGCGCATCCGGACCCAACCTGTGCGCATACACCCTGTACGTCCCTTGTCGCGACGAGGGCATCGGCTGGTGGTTCGAGGGCGCGTTTCAGGCCGCGCGGCACCATCGCCTGTCCTCCACTGAGGCCTCAGCTCTCCTCCGCACCTGCGCGATGGCCGGAGCGATCCGCGTCTTCGAGACCAGTCCCCTCGCCTGTGCGCTGCCCACGCTCGTGACGGATCCGCATGACCACCGGATCCGCGCGTTCCTCGTGCAACGCGCCCAAACGCCCGCCGCAGGCGTGCGCGCCCTCCCGCTCGACATCCCTTCGCTGGAGCGCTGGCGGACAAGCGTATTCATCCCGCTGGAGAACGGGACCCTGGAACGCGCACCGGTCCCTTGCCCCTTCTGAGACCACAAGCGCCGAACATGGGCGTTTTTTTGATGAATTTATGATCCTGACCGAAGGCCTTGCCCGCTCCAAACGGACGCGGCATACTCCCTCTCGTCCCTTACACCCCTAACATCCATGACGACGGTCCCTTGGCGCGCCAAGGGGTTGGGCCGCCGTCCGCCCTTCGGGGCAGGATGGGTTCTGCGACAGTGGAACCCCGGCATCCCCCGTAACCATGGGAAACGGAAGGCGAATCGCCTCCGAAGCGATCGGGCCTACGCCCGATAAGGAAGGTGGCACCACGGGAACCCGTCCCGTCCTTTCAAGACACGTTCGTTTGTGTTTTGGGACGGGCTTTTTCTTTTCTTCCTATGACCCCCACCATCCTCACCGGCGACCGGCCCACCGGACGCCTCCACCTCGGGCACTACGTCGGCTCGATCCAGAACCGCCTCCGCCTCCAGGCCGAATACGGCCAGGCATATTACATGATCGCGGACGTGCAGGCGCTCACCGACAACGCTGACAACCCGGAAAAGGTCCGCGCCAACGTCCTCGAGGTCGCCATGGACAACCTCGCCGTCGGCCTCGACCCCGAAAAGACGACGTTCTTCATCCAATCGCAGGTCCCCGAGATCGCCGAGCTCACGGTCCTCTTCCTCAACCTCGTCACGCTTGCCCGCCTGCGGCGCAATCCGACGGTCAAGAACGAGATGCAGCAAAAAGGCTTCGGCGAAGACGTTCCGGCCGGCTTCCTCGCGTATCCCGTGAGCCAGGCGGCCGACATCCTCGCCTTCAAGGCGAACCTGATTCCGGTGGGCGACGACCAGCTGCCCGTGATCGAACAAGCCAACGAGATCGCCGCGAAATTCAACGCGCTGTACGGCGAGACCTTCCCGAAGATCGAGACCGTGCTTTCCTCGACCTCGCGCCTGGTCGGCACCGACGGCAACGCCAAGGCCAGCAAGTCCCTCGGCAACGCCATCTCCCTCAGCGACACGCCGGAAGAGGTGAAACGCAAGGTGATGGCCATGTATACCGATCCGGGACATACGCAGGTCGACCTGCCGGGCACCGTCGAAGGCAACGTCGTCTTCGCCTACCTCGACGCGTTCGATCCGGATGCGGCCGAGGTGGAACGCCTCAAGGAACACTACCGCCGCGGCGGGTTGGGCGACGTCGCCATCAAGCAACGCCTGATCGCGGTCCTGGAAGCGCTGCTGCAACCGATCCGCGAACGCCGCAAGGCTCTCGAGGCCGATCCGGCGATGGTCACCGCTCTCCTTAAGGCGGGAACGGCGCGCGCCCGCGAACAGGCGGCGCGGACGATGGCCGAGGTCCGGAAAGCGATTGGGATCAATTATTTCTAAGAAAAAACCGTGCTCTTCACGGTTTTTTCGCACAAGAAAGGCCATCCCCTACCCCTGCCGCAAAAACCCCACGATTTTCGCAAGAGTCGGCTCGAACCGCTTGTTCACCTCATGCTCCCACACCCGAATCACCTTCCACCCGCGGCTCCGCAGGAACCGGACGACGCGGCGGTCCCGAGCCATGTTCCTCTCGATCTTGTTCCGCCAGAAATCGCTCCCCAACCGTTCGGACCACCGCTTGTACCGATACCCGTGCCAAAAGTCCCCGTTGAGGAACACGGCGAGGCGCTTGCGCGGCAACGCGATGTCGGGCGAGCCGCGGACGCGGCGATAATGGCGCTGGAAATAGATCCCCTGCTTGCGCAAGGCCGTAAAGACGCGCCGCTCGAGACCGGTGTTCTTACCCTTGATGGAAGCCATGATACGGCTGCGGACGTCGGGCGCGAAACGGTCGGGCATACGAACGAAGGCGGGGCGATGCGATGAATCATGCGCCAGTGTACCGGCCGTACCGCCAAACCGCAAAAAAACCGCCTCAGGGAGGACGGGGAGAGGCCCGACGGGAGCCGTTGAAGCCTCGCCGTGCGGATGCGGCTACCGCACCCGCCCCGGAAGGGTATCCGCGCGGACGGGGTTGTTGACGGATCCCGTGAGCGGCTGAGGCGAGCCGTTGAGGAAATGGCGACGCATCTCGTCACCCGTCACCGGACCGTGGACCCCGGCGACGTTGAAGAGCGCCGTCGCCCCGGCAGGGCAGTCGCAGGGCAGGTCGTTGTTGCCGGTCTCGTAGACGCCGGTACCGTTGCATTTGGGACAGGCCATGGGTCACCTCCTGGGTTAGGTTGCGAAACGTCGGCCAGGAATACCACCCAGACTTGAACCCGTCAATACTGGCGATGCGGAAAAGGCGCGGCCTTGCCCGTCAGCGGCCTTGCCCGCTAGACTAGACCCATTACGCCCTCCCTTTTTCCTATGCCCATCCATGCGCTCCCCATCCTCGTCGCTTCCGTCCTCCAATTCATCTTCGGAGCCATCTGGTATACGCCCATCTTCGGCAAGGCCTGGGGCAAGATCCATGGGTTTGACGCCTACAGCAAAGAGGAGCAGGCAAAGATGATGCGCGACATGTGGCGGCCGCTGCTCGCCCAGTTCCTCGTGACGGTCCTCACGACCTACGTCCTCGCCCTGTTCCTCTCGCTGTTCCGCACGCAATTCCCGGACACGTGGCACGCCTTTGGGATCGCGGGCTTCGCCTGGCTCGGTTTCGTCTTGCCGACGCAGATCAGCGCCGTCCTCTTCGGCGGCACGAAGCCAGGCATGGTCCTCAAGAAGATCGCCATCATGGCCGGCGCCTCGCTCGGCTGCCTCATGATCGCGGCGGCGGTGCTTGAGCTGATGTAATTGAGGCCCAAGGAATCGAAAGACCGATCGGAATGCGTTCACGTCTGAGCGGGATGACCGTACGATGCCAAAAATGACATACGCGATTCGAAAAGGCATGCCCTGAACGCGCAAGCGCATACCGCCTAATCCCCTTCACCCTCGTCCCCATGCCCTCAACCGCTCCGAATCGCCTCTTGATCTCCTACGGCTTCCACAAGACCCCTTTCGGCCGCGCGCTCATCGCCTCGACGCCCTTCGGCGTCTGCTTCATCGGCTTCCCCGCGTCAAAACGCGCTGGGATCGATGCGCTCCACAAGCGGTTCGCCGGTGCGCGTCTCGATGAACGGCCGACCGTGACCCAACCCGTCGCTGGAGCGCTTGCCGAGAAAAAACCGTCGCGTACACGAAAGATTCGTTTGCACGTCATGGGAACACCGTTCCAGCGCGACGTCTGGAGCGCCCTGCAGCGGATCCCCCGCGGGAAGCTCACCACTTATGGGAATCTCGCGAAGGCCGCCAAGCGCCCGACCGCCCTTCGGGCCGTCGGAACGGCCGTGGGACAGAACCCGATCGCCGTCCTCATTCCCTGCCATCGCGTCGTTCCCGCCAATGGGACCGTCGGCAACTACCATTGGGGCGCGCACGTGAAAGCCGCCCTCCTCACCCATGAGGGCATCCGTCTCGACGAAACAAAAACGCCCGGGGTTCCGGGCAGGGCTCACTTGGTGCCGTCGAAGTCGGGCGGCGGGTCGGCGAAGGGCATGAGGTGACGGCCGACGCTCATCGGCTGCTGCGCGTTGACCACGCAACGAAAGAGGCCCGGAGCCGGCGAGAAGAACACCTCCCCGTCGGCCGCAACGTAGCGCTCGACGAGACGCTGATCGAGCAGGTTCTTGAGGCCGATGAGCAGGGTCTCGGCGGGCAGGCCGGTACCCATGATCCAGGTCACGATCGGCTCCTGTTCGAACAGGGGCGGCGGGGCCTTGCGCCAGCGCAGGGAGAGGCGCTTGGACCACGCGTGCTCCAGATAGGTGTTGCGCAGCCAACGCCAGGGCACGCGCCGCCAGGTGCCGCCGTAGGCGGACAGGCGCAGGAGGAGCGCGCCGAGCCACTCCCCCTCGGCCTTGCCGGTGCAGACGAGGATGCGGCCCTGGAAGTCGGCGGCCGGAACCTCAGGAGCTTCGGAGCCGAGGTCAATGGGAGTGCCGTCGAGGAACGCGTTACGCTTGTACATGGCCATTCTCCTTTGGTGACATGACGGGGTAGGCCTACAGGACATCCCGCCTCTTGTCAAGGGAGTAAGGAAAAACCACCCGTCTTTTCCGGACGGGTGGTTTTTCCTTAACAATCCCCTGTTCTCCGTCAAGCGGCTTCTCGCGTTTCGCAAAAGGCATGGATGCCCTTCACGAAGAATGCGGGGAGGTCGGGATGGTACTTGCGATAGACGTCGGCGAAGCGTTGGTCGGCGAGATACAGGTCGCCGAGATTGCGGTACATTTGCGGGCCACATGGGTAGAACCGCTCGATCCCCGCATGGTGGTTGGCGATCTCCGCCTGGACGGCAGGATCGGTAGGCGCCTTGCCGGCCTCCATAAGCGCAACGAGCGCTTTCAGGTTGGCGTCCGTGGCGGCTCGGATCGCCTGCCAGTCGTCTTTCGTGAAGCGTTTCACGCGCTTCTGGGATTCGCGATACGCATCGGTGTTCCCCCAGCGTTCTTGCGCTTCACGCTTGTAGGCATCGATCTCCTCTTGGGAAAGCGAGCCGTAGATCTGTTCGTCATCCATGGGTTGGCGGGTGGACATATGGGTGATGGCCGTCTCGATCGTGCGGATGAGGCGCGCGAGACGGCGTTTCTTGAGAACCAGCAATTCCTTTTGGTACGCCAAGGCTTCACGCGCATCGAAACGAGGATGGTCAAGCAGCCGCTTGATCTCGTCCAGGGGAAAATCAAGCTCCCGGAAGAACAGGATCTGCTGCAAGCGGGTGGAATCGGCGTCCGTGTAGACGCGGTAGCTGTTCGGACGGCGTGCGGAAGGCGTAAGCAAGCCTTTTTGCTCGTAGAAGCGGAGGGCACGCGGGGTGACCCCGGTACGCTTCGCGAATTGTTGGATCGAATAAGGCATACGGATAGGAAAGCGCTTTCCTATAGACTTAGGGTAAGCTTTGACGTTACGTCAAGGTCAAGGGAGTGGTCGCCGCCCGGCAAGAGAGGGTGGGGCTGGCGCCCCACGGCCCGCCCTTTCCCAGGGGGAGGGCGGGTCCCCGGCGGGCACATCCTTCCTTTGCTCCTGGAAAACTCGCGTCTGTATCTCCGGAGGACCACAGGTGTGCTCACACATTCCAGGAGCAAAGGAAGGATGTGCCCGCCGGGGACCTACAGGGGAGGGAAAGGAACGAGAAATAACAACAAAAGAAGACTCGGACGTAGGGCGGGTGGCGGGCCGGGTTCGCGGCTGGGGTGTGATGATCTATACTGTTTTCATATGCTCCCGCTCCCCCGCTTGTTCGTTCTTTCCTTCTTTGGCTTCAGCCTGCTCATGCCGTTGGTACGGGCGGAGGCGGCCGGGTTGGGAACGCGCTTGGCGGGGCGGATCTTGTTGCAGGTGGAGGCGCGGGGGGAGGCTTGGTATGTGGATCCGGTGAGCGGGAAACGGGTGTTCTTGGGAACGGCGGACGACGCGTATGCGCTGATGCGGCGGAAGGGGTTGGGGGTGCGACATGAGACGCTCCTGGAGTATCTACGGTCTGGCTTCCCAAAGCGGCTGTCCGGACGGATCCTGCTCGACGTCGAAGCGCGTGGCGAGGCGTACTATGTGGTGCCCGCGACCCTGCACGGGGCCTATCTTGGGCGTGCGAGTGATGCGTATGCCCTCATGCGGCAATATGGGCTCGGGATCACGAATCGGCAGCTGCAACAGATCGCCATCGAGGCGGGGAGCCCTCCTACGCCGAACGCCCCGGCGCCTTCCACGAACGGAACGGGCGGCTCGCCCTCCCAGACGCCGACAACCATCTCCCCCATCAGCGACGCAAGCCCTCTCGAACGCGAGACGTTTGACCTCATCAACGCGCATCGACGGGGACTCGGGCTCGCGGAACTGCGCTGGAACGCCACCGTCGCCCAAGCCGCGCGTCGACATAGCCAGGACATGGCGAACAATGCCGTCCCGTTCGGCCATGCCAATTTTGACGCACGCGCCGACCTGATCCTGCAGAGCGTCGGCACCGGCCGCATCGGCGAGAACGTCGCCATGAATCACTGGAAAGACCGGCCGGCCGCGGCCGCGGTGCAGGCCTGGATCGGGAGCCCCGGCCACAAGGCCAACCTCGAACGGCCCTCGTATACGGCCAGCGGTATGGGGGTCGCCCAAAGCTCCAATGGCGCGTACTATTTCACGCAGATGTTTGTTGAATAAGGGCGGACGGACTCTTGACGGGGGACAAAAAAACGGGTATCGTCCGCCCTTGTCGCGCTCTCTCAAGCGAAGGAGGCCGCCCATGGCCATGGACGCGGACGACAAGAAGAGCCTGCCGATCGACCTCTACACCGACATCGTGAACAGCCATGGCGTCGGATCGTTCGAGGCCCACGACTTCCGCGACCGCCACGGCGCCGTGCCCGGTTTCCTCAAGCTGGCCGACACCATCGACTCGGCGAAGCGCGCCCTCGAGACCGGCGGCCCGGCCCAGGCCGGACGGTGACCATCCAACCCCTTCGCGGGGTTTTTCATTTGGGAAATATCCCAACGGACAAAAAAAATTCCCGCTTGACACGAGAGAACGATGAATCCGCGCCTCCAGATGCGCTACCTCCCTTTCACGGGCGTCGCGAACGTCGCCGGGCTGAGCTGGTGGTCGTTCGCATAATAGAACCAGGAACGGCCGGTGCCGTCGCCAAGCAGGATCCCCGTCTTCCCAAACTGTAGGACGTCAAACGTCTTCAGGTCCGGACGCTGGGCAGCGGGCATATATGCGAAGAGGCGGATCAGGTCCGTGTCGGTCCCCGTTTTCGGATCGATCACATGAAATTCCGTCGGAATGCGCCAGCCGCTGGAGTGGGTCCCTTCGCGGCGGGCGACGAGCAGCTTGGTCGTGGTCGCATCGTAAGCAAGGCGGTCAAAGGTGAAGGCGAACGTTCCCGTCGCAAAGCCACGCAACGCCAAATCGATCCGCACCCCGCGGTTCCCGGACAACCGCACGTCGATCCCCGAGAGATCCGCCTCTTTCACCGGCGTCCAGGCGAAGGGCGCCGTGGGGCGCGCGGCCTTGACCCTCACGATGCCCGGGTCCCACCGTTTGGCCGCCTCCTTTTTGAATTCCAGGGCCGCGACCCGCTCCGCCTTCTTGGAAAAGAGCCCTAACGCCGAGATCACGGCCCGTTCCGACGCCCCACCGCTCACCCCCGCCGCGACGCGCGTCTCGCCTTGCGCGAACAATGTCGTCGAACCGCCGCCGTCGAGCATCATCGCTTCCTGGATATCGGGATATTTCGCCTTGAGGAAGGCGCCCAACGACGAACCGCCTTGCCCAAACGCCGGATAGGACTTGCCGGCGACGACGATCAGGTATGCCGTCTTGCGGTCAGCGGAAATGCCGATCGCCGTGCGCGCGTTCTTGCCGGCACGCCGTTCCCAAAGCGTGAACTCATCGAACCCTTCTTTGGCGCTTTGGCTCAAGACAGCCCCTTTGGAGAGAAACAAGGGGCCCGCGCCCAAGGCATGTTGCGGGGCGCATTTGATCGCCTTGAGCGCGTTCGCATCGAAGCGGCCGATATACATGGACTGGTCGGCGCAAACGACGAACGTGCTGCGATCGTCACGCGTAAAATAGGCCTTTCCGTCGATCATGGCGACATCCTCAAGCGAGCCCCAAGGCCAATCGACGTTGAAATAGGAGCCGTTGATGGCAGCGACGGCACCTGACTCCTGGGCGAGCGCGGAAACCGGCTGGTAGACGAACTCGTCACGGACCTTCCTCAGGTCCGCGCCAGACTTCGCCGGAGTGAACGAACGACGCGGCAAGATGGGTCGCACGACCGTGTCGCCGCCGGTCTTGAGCGCGATGACGTACAGGTCCGTCTCGAGATCGCGCCAGCGATGGAGCGTCGCTTCCGGCGTCAGGCGGGCCTGTTCGGTCGTCTCCCCCTCAACGCCGCCCTGCGCCTCCCAGGCGAGCAACCGGCGTACGGCCAACGCCCCATCCTCGCGCAACAGCGGCGACGCCGGCAGGATCGCGCCGCCCGTGCGGAACAACAGCTTCAAGCGATCCGCCGCCACGAGCGCCCCCTGGCGGTTCGCAGGCAGGCCCGCAAGATCCGACGGCTCGACATAGCCCACCGGCTTCGTTTCGAATTCCTGGAAGGCGAAGGAGCGGCGGCGGAGGGCGAACAGCTGCTGCATCGCCTCATCACGACGGACGCGGTCCGCGCGTTCGGTCGCCACGGGGACACCGGCCCCCGCCAAGCAGCCACGGATGTTTTCCGGGGTCCAAAAGGCGGTCGGACGGCTCCCCAGCTCCGGACAGGCATCCTCGGTACGCAGGAACATGAGCAACCGGAACCACTCGTCCGGCGACAGGGCGACGCCATATCCAAACGTCGTCGACGCTTGCGGGACAAGCCAGCCGTCCGCGACGACCCGATTGATTTCGGCATATTCAAACGTTTTCGTCGTCACATCCGAAAAGGCATGCGCCGAAATCGGAAAGGCGACGGCGAGGGCGATGGCGATGGCGAAAAGGACGGTGCGAAGGGTCATAACGCGAGGGTACCAGATGGCCAGGAACCGTGATAGGGAGCAAGAATAAGCCTTTTCTTCGCTCCGCTTCCCCGCCCGCCAGGGAATGCGTTTACAGCCGTGACCGGGTATATTACCGTACCCGGCAGACCGTCCGGGCCTCAGCCCGCCGCCCTCCGCATGCTCTCGATCATCCTGCCGACCCTCAACGAGGAACGCGTCTTGCGCGCCACCCTCGAACGCTTGCGGGCCTTGACCGCCTTCCCGTATGAGGTGGTGGTTTCGGATGGCAACAGCCGCGACGCGACGCTTAAAATCGCCCACGAACTGGCCGACCAGGTGGTCGTACATGAGGGAACGGCACGCCAGACGATCGCGAACGCGCGCAACCTCGGGGCGCGCATCGCGAAGGGCGACTTCTTGCTCTTTCTGGATGCGGATATCGAGCTCCCCGACATCAACCTTCTTCTCGGTGAGGCGTTGGCGGCGTTTGCGGCAGATCCGGACCTCGTGGCGGCGACCGTGCCGATCTCGGTCCTGAAAGAGGCCGAGACCTTGCGCGACCGCCTTCTCTTTGGGACCGTGAACGCGATCCATCAGTTGAATAACAATTTCTTGGGGAGCGGATCGGCTTCCGGCGAGTTCCAGCTGATCCGCCGTTCGGCCTTCGAGCGGGTCGGCGGGTACAATGACGGCCTGGTTGCCTATGAGGACTGGGACCTCTTCGATCGGCTCGGACGCATCGGCAAGACACGCTTTCTCGCGCGGCACCATGCCTTCCACACGGGTCGGCGGGCACACGCGGTCGGCCACCTGCGCCTGCTGCTGACCTGGATCGGAAACGCGCTCTGGTTCAAGCTCTTCGGCCGTGCGCTCAGCAAGGAATGGCATCCCGTGCGCTAAGCTACCGGCTTTCCTCGCGCCGCTCGCCCAAATGGCGAGCGGTTTCGAATTTCTGACGACGATCCTGCGGCGAGATGCGCCGGTCCTTTCGCAAGATGTCCCAATGGCGGCCCTGGAAGGCGGCCGCTTGGCCAAGCAAGGCCCTATGGTCACGCTCCGCATGGGCGCACGCCCCCTCCCAAAAGGCGGAACCGCACGTCGCGCACACGAATAAGGTGTCGTTCATATGAGGATCGGTGAGAGGAATAAGCGCCTTCCCTCTACGCTCGGCTCCAAATGGAACGGCCCATCGTTTCGCTCAGGTCAATGTCTTTTCACCGTAGGTCGATTCGGCGGAGGCGTCAAGGCGGATTTTTTTCGAACGCACCCCTTGACAAAAGCGCCTCAACACCCTAGGTTTCCGGACGCGACGACCGTGGCGGAATTCCCCGCCGCACACGCACCCGCCCGAAACCCATCCACACCGGAGAATGGCAGCCATGCAAGACCCCCTCATCCTCCACCCGCTCCTCAAGCGCGCGTCCCGTTACCAAGACGAAGACACACCCCCGCGCTTCCCGACGGCCCTCAGGTTCGTCGAGGTCCTCGCCCAGCGGGAGGCGAACCTCACCCGGCTGAACAAGCGCCTCGAGGCCGCCGAGCGCGAGGTCGACGTGATGCTGAACCGTACCCGGTTCATGCGCTTCTGGAGGGGCGAGTACAAGAACCTGTTCAGCCCCGCCTTCCAGGAAGAGGTCGAGCGGGCCATCCGCGCCTCGACCAGGCAGGACTGGCAAGACCTGTGGTTCAAGACGAACGTGGAGATCCGCAACATCACGGGCAACAAGCGGGACCACCTGGCGCAGTCCTGGGCGATGGACGCCCTCACCCTCTGCAAGCAGGGCACGCCGGAGGATGCGTGCGCGGCGCGCCTGCGACAGGCGAACCACCAAGTGATGGAAGCCCATCCGCTCGGAGAGGACCGACCGGAAGCGCACGCCGCCAACTGGGAAGAGAACGACCCCACAGGCTACGGGACGCGGCTCTGGATCCGCCGACAGCGGCTCGAGACCCACGTCATCCTCAGGGAGCTCGCCCTGATGGATGGCGACGGCGCGCTGACCTGCGCCACGCACCCCTCAAGCGACACCCACCCGCTCTACGAGGAATTCGTGACCGCCTACATGCAAGACAGCACCCCAGCCTACCAGCCCGTCCCCGAAGCGGAACAGGCCTGGGAAGCGCGAATGGCCGACGCCCGCGAGAAGATCGGCCCGCTCGGCGCCCGCTGAGCCTCCGCCATCACGACGATGGCGGTCTTTTTTTTATGGATGGCCTACGGCAACGCCCTCCCGAGCCGCGCCCCATCAGCGACCGCATCCCGCCATGGAAGCGTACGCAAAAGGCGCCGTACCGCTCCCCTTCCTATCTTTTTTTGGAAATTTCTGAGATAACGAACGCCTATGGCCATCCCGATCACGGCGGCCGTCACCCAAACGCGCTGGGTCATCCTCGCGCTTGGCGCGGCCATCTTCTTGACGCTTCAAAAGAAGCCAGCGCTCGCCCTCACCAAAGAGGCCACGCAGGAACTCAAGGGCTTCGCCATCCTCGCCGTCCTTTTTGCGCACATCGGATATGCCCTCGTCGACGACACGCAGTTCCTTTTTCCCGTATCGATCTCCGCGGGCGTCGCCGTGAACCTGTTCCTGTTCCTATCGGGATACGGGCTCGCGCGTTCGAGCGCGCGCGTGCCGCTTTCCGCCCTGGCATTTTATCGGAAACGGCTGCAGGGGCTCTACCTGCCATTTTGGATCGCCCTCATCGGCGTGCTCGCCCTAGATGCCTTCCGAATAGGGCGCACGTACCCGCTCGCGGAAACCATCGTGGCGTTCCTTGGCTTCTTCCCGCGGGCAGATTTGCTTCAGGACATCAATTCGCCCCTCTGGTACTTCACGTTCATCATCGGGCACTACCTGCTGTTTCCGCTGGCGTATCGACATGCCCGACCGATCCGTTCGGCGCTTGCATTTGGCGCCATCAGCCTGACGCTGCTCTCGTTCCCTTGGCCGATTCTGGCGGGCGTGCAGCCGCTCTATAAATTGCATGCGCTGGCGTTTCCGCTCGGACTATTCACCGCCGGCCTCACGCGACGCTTCGGGGCGCATCTCGATGCGTTGCATGCGCGCTGGCAGGCATGGGATAGACGCGTTGGCCGGCAAGCCTTCCTATTGCGGATAGGCGCCGCGTCCCTCCTTGTGATTCCATTCGCATTCCTCTCCCTCAACGCCGCGATCGGGCAAGGGGCTTGGCGGGAGCAGGGCGTAAGCCTGGTGACGATGGCGGTCGTGCTCCTGCTTTTCCTGGTGAAGCCGTTCGAGAGCCGATTCCTGAAAGGGATGGGGGCGTATTCCTATGAGATCTACCTCCTCCATTGGCCACTGTTGTCGCGGCATGATGGGCTGTATGGCTGGCTCCCGGCGAGCGTGGCGACGGTGGGCTGGGTCGGGCTGTTGGCGGGGCTTGGGCTCGCGCTCCGACGGGTCGTGGAACGGATGAGCCGTTCGGATACGGGAACCGAGCCACGAAAATCATGAAAAATGGCTAGGTTGAGAGCAAAATACCCCATTCACGAAGAAGGCATGCATTCGGGCTGAGGGCGAAGGCGATTTTGAACTGCTTTTCGGATCCCATTTTTTGCCTGCCTTAAGGCTTTTTTTTGTTTTCTTTATTGACCCCTTCAACCTGGGGAAGATCGAGGCCCACTTCGCCCAGCGCGCCGCCCTCGAGGGGGCCCGGCGGGGACGCTAGCCGGACTGGCCGCGCACGACCTTCGTGCCGCGGCTTTTTTGTTTGCATTCCCACGAAAAACAAAGCGGATCCCTTGACAAAAGCAGGGATTCCTGATAGAAAAGGACGTCCGGCTCAGACGTGAAGTCCGGCAGCAGGTCAAGCGAAACGAAGAAGGAGAAACCGCCATGACGAACGAGATCAATGCCGCGCTCAACCGCCTGGGTCGAGCACTCGAACAGCTCCAGCGCGAGCTGCCGATGATCCGCCGGGATACCGCTGCGCGCGCGGCATGCGAGAACGGGGACCGCCTGATCTTCCGGGCCCTGCGCGCGCTCGGCCGCTTCCCGACCCAGGGCGAGGCCGCGACCTGGCTCGGCCGCCGCACGGCGCCCCTGCTGGCCCTGGAGACCGCGCTCGAGGCCGCCAACCTTCAGCTCAGCCTCCGCCACACGCACGAGCTGCTGCACGGTTTCTGGACCAGCGAACGGCAGGTGCTGCTCAGGGACATCCCCAACGCGGCCGCCCGGGTCCAGGAGATCCTGCGGCGACCCGTCGACGAGCCGTACGACCACAGCAAGGATCCCGTCCGCTACAGCCGCGACCTGATCTACGCCATCGATCCGGACCATGTGCACGGTCTCGACGACACCTGGCGGAAGCTCGCGACGACCCTCACCGATCGCTTCCCCCAGGAACAGGTCGATCTCTGCCGGGACATCGTCCGGACCGCCAAGCTCGACCCGATCGACGAAGCAGACCTCCTCGAGGAGATCGCCGCATCCCTCGAGCACAAGCGGCTCTACGGCTACAAGGCGTTTTTCCGCACCGACCTCGCGGCGCGCCGCCAGTTCCTGATCCGGATCGGGCTGGAGCACGGCGGTGAGCGCCCCTCCTCGGAGAACGTGTTCGTGACCTCCCCGTCCGACGAGCCCATGGCGTCCGGACGGCCGATGGCCTGCGAGGACGCCTTCAGGGAGCTGGTCAAGCGCCCGGACGCCTTCCTCGAGACCGGCTTCGAGCGGGGCGTATGCCTCGACCTCCTGCCCCGCCTGGCCGAGAAGCTCGCCTCGACCGCCGAACTCGACGAGGTGATCTACCTCATCGACGACGTCATGGACGACGGGTGCCTGCGCCGCGCCGGGGATGGCAACGCCTTCCGGCGCGAGGCGATCTTCCGCCTCTTCGCGGCGATCGGTCTCGACCCGCACCTGGACGCGGCGTTCGTGACGGAGGGCCGCGAGGTCGGGTCACGCCGGTATCCCGGGACCTGGCACCTCTACCCGGTCGCGGAGCGGGGCTACGTCCTCGCCCTGGGGATGGACCAGTACGTCGCCGGTCGCCTCGACGCCTACAAGGGCGACCTGGAGACGGTGAAGGCCCGCCTCGCGCGCTTGCACCGGCCGACCTACGGCCGGGGACGGTCGGACGCGGACCACGCGCGCCTCGATCGCGAACTCGACCCGGCGCCCACCCGGGACCGGAACTTCTTCAAGGAGCACGCCAACGTCTTCAACCCTGCCTTCCTCGTCGAGCAGGACGAGCTGCGCGCCCGGGTCGCGGAGGCATGCGCGACGCCCTAGCCCCCTCGCCGTCCGGCCTTCCGGACGGCGTTTTCTTTTCGACGGCGCGGCGACGCGGTACGCTGGCCCCATGCCTTCCTCCCATCCGACCGTGACCCTGAATACCGGCGCCCGGATCCCCGCCCTCGGCCTCGGGGTCTACCAACTCAAACCCGGCGAGCCCACCCGCCAAGCGGTCCGGTGGGCCCTCGAGGCCGGCTATCGCCACATCGACACGGCCTCCTTTTACGGCAACGAGGCCGACGTCGGGCAGGCGTTGCGGGACAGCGGCTTGCGGCGCGAAGAGGTCTTCCTCACCTCAAAGCTCTGGCCGACGGATTTCCTCCGGCCCGCAAAAGCCCTCAAAGAAAGCCTGCGCAGGCTCGGGACGGAATATCTTGACCTGTATCTCGTCCATTGGCCGTTCGTCGGCCGCGACCGGGCTTGGAGAGCCCTGGAGCAAGCCCATGCGGATGGGCTCGCGCGCACCATCGGCGTGAGCAACTACTCGATCAGGCAGCTGGAGGACCTCTTCCGCAAGGCAAGCGTCATACCGGCGGTGAACCAGATCGAGGTGAGCCCATTCCGATCGCAAGAAGACGTACGCGCCTTCTGCCAAGCGAAAGGGATCGTGGTCGAGGCATATAGTCCGCTCACACGCGGGAAAAAGCTCCTTGACGGGCGGATCGCCTCGATCGCCAACGCCCACCGGCGGAGCCCCGCACAGGTCCTGATCCGCTGGTCGTTGCAGCACGGCCTCGTCCCTCTTCCAAAATCCGCCAAACGCGAACGGATCAGCGAAAACGCGACGGTCTTCGACTTCAGCCTCAGCGACGAGGAGATGCGCGCCCTGGATGGCCTGAATACGAACGAGAGCGCCCTCTTCTGACGGAAAAACAGCCTTGGCGGCTGTTTTCCTTTTGCTTACGCTTGCTTCTTGAATGCCACCTTGAACACCGGCTCGTACTTGACGTCGTTCTCGTCGGTGACCTCGATGGACTCCCCTTTCATGAACTTGTTGAGGGCGAGGTCGGTGAGGAGCTGGGTGTCGGCCTTGAGGCTTTGGGTGATCTTCTCGACCTTCTCGAACTCGGCGGCGAACTCCTGGCGGATCTCGCTTTCGATCTTGGCCTTCTTGGTGCGCGCCTCCTTGAGTTTTTCCAACGCGTCCTGATAGGGCTTGGACTGCGAGAGGACGTCGCGGTACGCCTCGCTGATCTGTTTCTTTTCCTTCTTCTGGGCGCGGATGCGCTGCAGGATCTCGTTGATGGTGGGCATAGGGCGGATGGGAGGGATGATAGCACAAAGCGGGGGCGGGTCCTATTTCGACGGCATCGCGAGCCGGCGGCGCGCGGACGAGCAGGCATACGCTGGCCACCGCTGACATCAAACCGCCTCCCGGAAAAGGCCCTACGCCTTTCCCAGGAGGCGGCCTTTTGTTTTCCCGGTTTTGCTTGCAACTAAAAACGCCGGGCCTCCATCAACCCAGCGTCCCTACGCGCTTACCCATTCTCCCCAATCTTCTCCTCCGCCTCCTGCGCGACCGTCTCCGTATCCGGCGGGTAGGTCGCGAGCGCCACGCGCCCTTCCTCCCACTCCTTCAGGATCGGATCGATGAAGGCCCACATGGCCCGGAGCTCTTCGGTGCTGACGAACAGCGTCTGGTCCCCTTCGATTGCGTCGAGGATCACCTTTTCATATTCTTCCGTGTATTGGACGCGCTGGGAAGCGTCGCGGAGGGTGAAATCGAGCGAGCGCCTCTCGGTCTCCCAGCCATATCCCGGCTTCTTCGACCAGAGCTCGACCCTGATCCCCTCCTGCGGTTCGAGCGTGATCAGCAAGCGGTTCCGGTGATGCTCGCCCCCTTCGGGACAGAGGCACGGCACCGGATGGCGGAACAGGACCTCGACCTCCTTGCGCGCCCGACCCAGGCGCTTCCCCGCCTCGAGGCGGCACGGCACACCCTGCCAGCGCGGCTGGTCGAGGACCGTCTCGACGGCAAAATACGTTTCCGTCCGCGAGTTCGGCTGCACGCCGGGGATGGCTTGGTACCCTTCATATTGGGCGCGGAACGTATGCATCGCCGTGGCGGGACGGAGGGTCCTGAGGAGGGCCGCGCGTTGCTCGCGGATGCCGTCGGCGTCGAGGAAACGCGGCACCTCCATCGTCACGAGGGCCAGCATCTGCAGGAGATGGTTCTGCCCGACGTCGCGCAGGGTGCCGACCTTGTCATAAAACGCGCCCCGCGTCTCGACGCCGATCGCTTCCCACAGGCGCACATGGATGCGTTCGATGTGCTCATGGTTCCAGATCCCCTCGAACAGGTCATTGCCGAAGCGGAACACGAGCAGGTTACGGATCATCTCCTTGGCGAGGTAATGCTCGATGCGGTAGATCTGCTCTTCGCGGAACAGGCTGCCCAGCAAGCCGTCGATGGTTTCCGACGTCGCCCGGTCCATGCCGATCGGCTTCTCGACGAGGATGCGCGTCCAGCCACCGTCCTCGCCGCACTCCTTGGTGAGGCCGGCTTCGGAGAGATGATGGAAGATGGGCTCGTAGAGATCGGGTGGGACAGCCAGGTAAAAAAGTTTGTTGGCGCACGTCTTCCACTCGCCGTCGACCTGGCCAAGCGCTTGGGCGAGACCCATATACTCCTGCTTTTGATCGAACGCGCCACGAGCATATGAGAAGAGCGCGGCAAACGCGGCGACCTGGCCTTCGGTCGCCTTCAGGTCCGCCTTCTTCGTGACGAGCTCCCGGACATATGCCTGGAATTCAGCATCCGACTGCTCTCGCCGCGAGAACCCGACGACCCGGAAACGCGTGGGCAGCCTGCCCGCCACGAACAGGCGGAATAGGGCCGGGACGATCTTTTTCGCGACCACGTCGCCGGTCGCCCCGAAGATGATGAGGATGGTCGGATGCGAGGAGCTGGGCATAGGAGTTAGAGGGTAGCAAGGCGGGGCGACGGGCGCCATGGTTGACGAAACGCCCAATTTTCGCTAGGTTGCCGAAAGCCCTCCATTCCCCCAACCACCAGCGAAAGGCCAGGCCATGCCAAGCATTTCGACCACGTGCCACGGGATCGGCTTCACGCGGTTCCCAGCTGGCGCGAACCTGCTCCTCGTCACCTGCCCAGCGCTCGTCCTCCAGGCGATCATGTCGATCGCGGCGCACGAATCCGATGAAACACAGGTAGCCGACCAGCTCAGGGACATCCTCATCCCCCTCCTGGATGCCGTCGAGGCGCACCCTCGCCACGGCGTGATGCGCGGAAGGGCTGCGGAAACGGCCCGTCGGACCCAGTCGGAGGCGCTCCCCTGGACGTGGGAAGGGCGCGTGCGCATCGAACGCCCTGACGAGCCCGTGATCGACAGCGCAGCGATGCTCTCGGCCGTCACGTCCAGCAACCCGCCGAACGCCGAGGGCGCCGCCTTCGCGCGCGCCCACCCCTGGCTCACCTGCGCCATCATCGAAGCCGAAGATCGGGCGTGGCTCATGGAAAGCCTCACGGACCAGGCCCTCCAGGCGCAGGCACAGGCGCTCTGTCCGCATCAGCTGGCCGACCTCCTCAAGGGGGCCGGACCCGAGCAGGGCGCCGCCTACGTGCGCGCCACCCAACGGCGCGATGAGGGTGCCCGCATGCGGCTGCTGGCGGAGATGCTGCGGACGCGCCTCACCCGGCCCCGCTTCCCCACGCTCGCCCTCGCCCTGCCGGATACGCACGACCGCCTGGCGTTCCTCACCCGTCTCACCGACGCGGTCGTCGAAGGCCTCCTGCGCGACACCGCCAAGGCCTTGGTCCCATCCTGACCCGCCCTCCCAGCGGGTCTTTTTTTTCTGGAACCCTTCCCTCTTTCCCCGCGCCATGTGTACCATGCGCCTCATATGAAGCCTTCCGCCCCCGCCCTCCGCGTGGCAGTCGACGCCGTGATCTTCACGGTCCAAGACAAGCGCCTGCACGTGCTGCTGATCCAAATGAAAAAAGCCCCGTTCACCGGGCTTTGGGCCTTCCCGGGCGGGCTCATGGAGGCGACCGAAACGGCCATGGACGCCGCCAAACGTATCCTCGAGACGCAGACCAACCTCTCCTCCGGCTACCTCGAGCAGCTCGGCACGTTCGACGCCCTCGACCGCGACCCCTTGGGCCGCGTGGTGAGCGTCTCCCATTTTGCGCTGCTCCCCTGTGACGGCATCGAGCTCAAGACGACCGACAAGTACCAGGCCGTGCGCTGGTGCCCCGTCGACGAGCTGCCGACCAAGATGGCCTACGACCACGTCCACATGGCCAAGGTCGCCTGCGAGCGCCTGCGCGGCCGCCTCAGCTACACCAACATCGCCTGGAGCCTGCTCCCGACGACGTTCACCCTGAGCGAGCTGCAGCAGGTCTACGAGACGATCCTCGGCGAGGCCTTCGACAAGCGCAACTTCCGGAAAAAGATCCTCTCGCTCGGGATGGTCAAGCCGGTCACCAACAAGCGCCGCCTCGGCCACCATCGTCCCGCCCAGCTCTACCGCTTCAAGACGCACGACCTCGCTTACGTCGAAATGATCTGACCGGCATGTGGCGACCGGTCCTAGGCCGGCTCGCACATGCGCAACCGAACGTCACGACACCCAATCCCCCACCCCTCAACGCCCCGTTGAGGGGTATTCGTTCCTGCCCGCTCAACCCTGCTTCTGGATGAACCGCTGCCCAAGGTATTTTCCCAATCCGAACAACGCCAAGACCAAGGCCACGAACGCCGCGAAAAGCGAAAGCTTCCCGAACACGCCCTCGATCTGCGCATAGAGGTGCCCGAAAAAGTACCCGAGCGACAACATCATTCCCGTCCAGACGATCTGCCCCAGGAAGTTCAAAAAAAGGTAGCGCCGGAACGGGATCTTCACGATCCCTGCCGTCACGAGCACCGCGAGCGCGAGGCCGAACCCGGTCGTGATCTTGGAAAAGAGCAGGATGAAGTCTTTATGCCGATGGAAAACGCGGGTCGCCGTCGCCACCGATGCTTCCGTGATGCTGAAATACTTCCCAAAACGACGGATGAACGGCTTCCCCGAGAAATACCCGACCGCATACCAGCCCACATCCCCTAACAAATCCCCCAGCATCAACGCCAAATACGCGGGCACGACCCGCATGGTCCCGTCCTGGATCAGGAAGCCGGAATAGATGCTGACCATCGGCCCCTCGATGATCGCAAGAGGGATGAGCAGCACATACTTGTATACGAGGATCGAAGCGAGAAGCGTTTCCACAAGAAGAAAAGAATAGGCCAAGCATACGCCAAAGGCACGGCCAACGACAGTGCCCCCCCCCGACGACGACCAAGCCGAAAACCGCACCCCAAATCACCAATCCGCAAGAAAAAGATCGCGCCCGACAAAGATACGCGCAGCCACGCGAACCCCACCCGCAACAAAAATCACCCAAATGGGTGATTTTTGCTTTACGTTAGGAAGGCAAGGCGTCGCTCGGGAAGGTCACCGCCTCGCGCGAGCCGCTGACGCTGTAGTCCGCCGCCGCGCGGATCTCGCTCCCGAACTGGTAATCGGTGTAGAAGGCGTCCGAGATGTCGTCGATCTGCCGGTTCCAGGCGCTTCCGTAGAGCGAAACAGCGATAGCCTCGCTGGCGATCGGGCGCAGCTGGCGTCCGGCGACCGCATAGACCTTCGGATCGGTCTGGAACTTCACGAGACGGACGCCCGGCTTATAGGTGACGTTCGCCCCAAGCGGGATTTCCGCCAACGCCGACGCGCTCACCACGCGGACGCCCGCAAAACTCGCATACCAGGTGAAATAGACCTTGTCGTTCGAGAAGGCATGGCGACGGCCGTCGGCGCCGATGTAATAGACGGCGCTATCGGCCTGCGTCGCACGATTGCCGTCATCGGGCAGCTTCACGAGGGCATGGACCCCGATCCCGAGGCGCGCGAGGACATCGAGGCGGGCCGTGAGGGCCGGGGTCGTCGGAAAGGTGATGGGAGCGATAACAGGAGGGGTGACGATCGGAGACGTCGGCGCGGTCGGGGCCGTCGGCAATGACGGGATGACCGGTGCCGTGATGGACGGCGTAGCGATGGTGATCGTATAGCTTCCGAAGGCGCTCGCACCGGCCGCGTCGTCGACACGGACCTGGAACGTGAAGGTCCCCGCAGTCGTCGGAGTGCCGCTCACGATCCCCTCCGCGCTATCGATGAGCAATCCCGGCGGGAAATCCCCACTTGCGATGCTCCACGTATAGGGAGCGCGGCCACCTGTCGCCCGCAGGATTTGAGCCGGGTAGCTGGAACGGACTACCCCTCCCAAGAAAGGCAGGCTAGGCGTGATCGCAAGCGGTGCCGGAGCCGCCGCGACCGTCATCGTCACGTCCCGGGCAACGCTACCACCCGCCGCATCCTCAAGCTTCAAGGTGAAGGTGTAGGTTCCGGCGGCGGTCGGGGTTCCGGAAAGGAGCCCTGCCGCGTTCAACGTGAGGCCGGGCGGAAGCAGGGACGGGTTTGTCGCGCGAATAACCCGCGGGGCGGTTCCACCGAGTGCCGTGACCTGATAGCTGTAAGCGGTCCCGACGGTCGCCGAACCGGGTGAAGCATCTGCAAATCGCAAACCCAGGGCAGGAACCACGCGCAAGATATAATCACGATAGGCATAGCTTGGGCCCGTAAGCGTAGAGCCAGCATACAGCCGGAACGGGAACATGCCGACTTCGGTCGGGGTCCCGGACAGGCGTCCCGTCACCGTATCGAGCGTCACGCCGGCCGGCAATGCGCTGGACCGGTTAACTTCCCAACTGGTGGCCCCAAGCGCGATCCCGGAGGGTGTCTCAAGCGCCAACTGGACATCGATGCGGCTCCCGACCGTGACCGCATCCAATGATGCAGGAGTGAGGACAAGCGAGGGCGCGACGACTTCAAACGTATATGCCCCCTCATACAGCTCGCGCGAGGGCCCGTCGGCGCGGACCTTGACGCGGTACGTCCCCGGAGTCGTGGCGATACCGGAAACACGCGCGGCATAGTCGGTCCGGCTAGCATCCGCATCCAAGACGAGGCCCGGCGGGGTGATGCCTCCGGAAGTGTCGGGTCCCCACGTCCACGTCAATGGCGTAGGGGCGCTCGAAGGGGCCACCTGCAAAAAGTAAAACCCGTCGATGCCGCTTCGCACGGAAATCGTGGAGCCCGAAGGCACCGTGCTGCGGGCGTGGACGGCAGGGACTGCGGCGATAAAGGCGACGATGGCCGTCAACGCAAAACTTACGCGACGAGCCCATCCAGATGACGTCAAAAACATACGGTCGGAGAAGGAGAGATGGATAATGAGTAAATTCGGGATGGGCGACGGATGGCCGCACCCATTCGTGGGTTCGCTGGCCTCTCTGACGCGTGAAGTATGTCTTTTTTTTCCTTCAGCGTCGAGCGTAACGCTTTTCATGGCTCGCCATGAGACCGACGGATGCCACATGTTTTATGATCGGAAGCATCCCGAAGCGGCACGAGCCCGTCAGTGGCCTTATCCCGGCACCAAGACTGTACCCAGCATATGACGGATGGGGGTGGCAACGCTTACATGTATGGATCGCGCGATCCTTGATATAATAGGAATATAGGCTATGCAAAGCGAAATTATCCCTGTTCCACAGGGCTCCGAAGGTGGCTTCGGGGACCCGTCCGCAGAGACGCGTGAGCGGCGCTCCCCCTCCCTTTGGGAGCAGGGACGGGCGTATGCCCGCCAACACGGCGAGACCCTCGCGGAAGCCCACCGCGACGACACCTTAGGCGTGCGGTATGGCGAGAGCCTGGTCCGCAGCAAGATGGATCGCTGCGCGGCGAATCCGGACGCCTGCCTGCAGAGCTATTTCGACCGTCGGGCAGCGACGGACCGCCCCCTGGCCAAGGAGGCGAAGGTCCGGCAACGCTTGCTGGAGCTCCTGCGCTGGCAGCAGTACGCCAAGCAAGAGAAGGTCGTCCGGAAGCAGCGGAAGGCGCTGAAGGAGCTGCAGGTCCGAATCCGCCTGGGGCTTGCGACCGAGGGGGAGGAAGCCGTGCGGGAGCGGCAGGACGCCCTCGCGCGCGAGGAACGCCATCTGGCAGGCCTACCCACGGGACAAGGCCCGGCAGACGCGCAAGACCTGATCCGCCTCGAAGAGATGGCGCAAGAATATGCCCTTGAGGCCTTGGACGAGAAGATCCGCGCCGGACTCGTCCGTCCGGAGGCGTTGAACGCCAGCATCCTGCAGGAGCTGGACCTCGTAGACGCGACGGACCGTCCGCTTGAGGCGTTCCCTCTCGCGAACGCGTCACCACGCCTTGAGCCGCTGGTGCGGCAAGGCCTCCTCGAACGGAAACATGCCCACGCCATCGAGCAGGCGCTGGCCGAGACCGGGCAGGAGGTCGCCGGATTCGTGGACCGGCGGTTCGTGACCGAACGCGAGGCGGAGGTGATCCTCGAATACGCGGAACGGTACGCGATCGATTTCGTGCACGCCTTCGACCGGCGGTTCGGACCCGACTTGCCGCAGCGGCTCTTCGCGATCATGCGCGACAACGCCCGCAAGGTCGCGTACCAGACGAAGGTCGACAAGCGCACGTTGAGCGGGAGCGACCATGGGGTGCGCCACATCTACCAAGGCAACACCGCCTTCGCCGAACAGCTCATCGCGAGCGCCGCCAAGGCCGGGGCGGACGTGAAACCGCGTGATGCCGTGCTGGTGCGGCAGATCATCATTGACCATGACCTCGGCTACACCACGCCGGCGGCGCAAGCGAAAGGGGGCGGAGGGGCAGCCAAGGACCATCCGTGCGTGGGCTGCAAGTACGTCGAGGCGAACGCCGCATACTATCGCCACACCTTCGGCGAGCATGGGTTCGACGTGATCCGCGACGTCCTCCTCAACCACAGCTACCCGTCCTCGCTCTACGAGAACAAGCGGCCGGAGCCGACGCTGAAACGACCCTTCACCTATAACCGCCCCCTCATCCGCTCGATCGTCTCGACCGTGGACTCGTTAGGCGTGACGGCGGAAACGAAGGCGATGGACCTGTTCCGGCACCCCGAGACGATCCGCGTCCTCCAGGATGCGCGCTTGGAGCTGGAAGCCGCCGGGACCCTTTCGGAAGCGGCCCTGGAACGGTTCAAGGCGGAGCTTGCGGACGCGATCAGCGTGTTGGAAGCGGCGGGGCGCGTCTCCCGCGAGCGCGCGGCCGCGTATCGCCAGGCCGTGGAGCGGAAATTCGGGGCCGACGTGATCAAGAAGACCATCGGGCAATATGCGGGGATCGTGCGGTCGGTGCGGCTGGCACGAAACGAGGCCGGTGCCCTGGTGCCGGAAGTGCGGATGGACGTGTCACGGCTGCAGGCGCTGGTCGCGGGAACCTTTGGCGAAGAGGCGTCGCTCGCCGGCTTCAAGAAGGCCCTCGAGACGTTCGGGCTCGAACCCAAGCATTTGGACGAGCTCGGGAAGGTCGTGTCCAAGCTTCGCCGCGAGACCGATCCGGGCAAGCGAAAAAAACTCCTCGAACGGCTCACCTTCCGCAGCGAACGGGCCTGTTTCGTGATCGGCGAGACGGAAACGCTGGGGTTCCGGGACGAGCGCGCGGAGGAGTTCGCGGCCCTGCAGGGATCGTTCGCGGCCCTCGCCGAAGCCTCGCCAAGGCAACAACGGCGCGAGGCCTTCCGGAACCTGTTGCGCACGGATCCGCCCCGACCGAACGCCCTTGTCGAAGCGACCGTCGAACGGCTCACGAGCCTCGTCGACGTGACGGACCCCCGCCAAGCCGAACGGCTCGCCCACCTGACAGGACTCCTCCGCTCCCACGCGGACGACGACGCGAGCGTCGAGGCGCTTGAAAAGGCGTTCCGAAGCCTCCTTTCCAAGGAAGAGCGGTCACGGCTGGCCCGGCCCTCCCCTCCTGAGGGGGCTTGACAAGACGACGAAAACCGGTTTGGCTTGCCAACATCCGGCGAATATGCCAGGGTGGTATCGTTCGTGCGGATAGTGTCAGATAGACACGAACAGAGGAGGGCCCATGCGCCAGAACAAGGACAAGGACGACGACAAGGACCCCGGCCCCACGGCCACCACGCCCAGCGGCGCGCTCAAGATGAGCGACGCCTGGAAGACCAAGATGGGGCCGTTCTTCCGGCTCCTGGACGTCCCCCTCGAGGAGGGCACGCGCCGCATCCTGGGCGCGGAGCCCAAGCTCGTCGGCGGGGCGACCGACCGCGCGGCCAAGCAGATGGCCGACCCCACCATGGTCGACCCGGCGGCGCTCCAGGCGATCTTCAACGACGTGCCGACCGCCGACTTCCGCGAGGCCCTGCACGGGCTCCAGGGGAAGGCGCGTGACGCCGAAGCGACGGCGGTTGCGGGGCGGACGGGCAGCGGACGGCTGCCGCTGCGAAGCGCGGCGCCCAGCCTGATCCCGGAGCCCCCGCCGAGCGGGAGCTTCCTCGAGGCGCTGGCCGCGACGACGACCTTCGAGAGGGACGAGGCGCTGGGGATCCAGGCCCTCGTGGAGGCGCACTTCGTCGACAGGAACGGCGTCTACGGCCTGCCGGAGCGCCTCATGAAGGCGATCCGCGACCGCGCCGAACAACGTGGGCAGCAGGTCGGCGACGGCTACCGCGAGCTGCGCGACTACGTCACCGAGCGGCGCTACGGCCTGGACCGCAAGGCCCCGACCGACGAGGAGCGGACCCGCCTGTTCAGCAAGCTGGGCCCGCTGCACCGGGCGGTCGGCACCTTCCACCAGGCCCTCAACGGCTGGCAAGAGGATGCCAACCGGGACCAGAGGCAGCTGGCGAACGTCATCCTGTTCGGGCAGGAGCTCGAATACCCGGATCCGGAGGACGTGCTGCTCGCGTCGGAGACCCTCATCGCATTCCTGAAGGACGCCTTCAGCGGCGACGGGGCGATGACGGCCCGCGCGCTGGCCTACGAGGGCGGGAAGATCCGCGAGATGCTCGAGCGCAAGGACCTGCTGACCCTGCTCCGGGTCAACGACACGGCCGAGATGCAGCAGGTCCTGGGCTATCGTGTCGACAAGGCGGCCTGCATGATGGAGCGGACGGTGGTCCGGTACGTGACCGCGGCGACCTGCCTCGTCCCGAACGTGACCTCCGCCGCCGAAGCGGGGCCGCTGCTCGGCGAGCTGCACAAGATCGGCCGCCGGCTGACGGGCTGGATGGCGAACGGCACCTTCCCGGCCGCACGCGAACACGCGCGGAAGAACCGCTACCCCGACGCGGAACCGCCGCTGGGGAGCGCGCGGACGTCGGATGCGTGGCGGAGGTGACCATCCCCTGCTGAGCGCAGCGCTTCGGCGCACGCTCGGCTTCTTTTTTTGCCCGGCGAATGCGCGATGGCCCCTGCAGGCAACGCATCCCCCAACCCGAGCCCTGGAACGGTCGGTTTTTTCATGCGATACTCGACGCATCTATGCGTGTCATCGTCTTGCGCGGGGTCTCCGGCTCGGGAAAAAGCACCTGGGCATCCCAATATGCCGGCAAAGCGACCATCGTCTCGACCGATGACCTGTTTTATGTCGATGGCGTATACACGTTCGACCACACAAAGCTGCGGGCCTACCACGCGTGCACGTTCCGCCGCTTCCTGGAGGCGCTAGAACGGAAGGACGCGCTCATCATCGTCGACAACACCAACATCGAGCCGTGGGAATTCTCTCCGTACGTGCTCGCGGGCGAGGCGTTCGGCTATACGGTCGAGCTACGGACGTTCCTCTGTTCGCTGGAGACGGCGTTAGCCCGCAAGCGGCTCGTACCCGTCGAACAGATGGAACGCATCTACCGCTCGTTTGAGGCCCATACGGCGCGGATGCCGGGACGGTTCCGGCAGATGCATCGGATCGTGGAGACGGAAGGGTCCGCACGAGGGCCAAAAGAAAGGCCTCTAGATCACCCAGAAACCAGCCAACGCCCGTGACGCCAGCTCGTGAAGGTGCATCTGCCGGAACCGAGGCCCTCCCGACCCTGAACGCGGGGTCTTTTTTCTTGCCGAAACCCTTGACAAAATGCCCGTTTCTGGTAGGGTCACGCGAGCCCTTTTCTCAAGGAGGCGACGATGGACCTGACGCAGGAAGAACACTGGCGACAAGAGCAAGAGCGCCAGAACGCGCTCTCCAGCCTGCAGCACACGAACAAGCTCGTCTTCTGGAACGATCCGGAAGCGATCGGGACCGAAATGCCGGAACGGCTCTACGGCCTGCTCCAGGGACCGCCTTCCGAAACGGGTGCCCGCGTCCTACTCTTCGATCCAGATCCGGAAAGCGGGATCTGGCTCATCATCCGCGATCTTCCTCCTGGAACCACGATCTCGGATACGGGCCTGGCAGGGATCGATGCCCTCTTCGAACACACGTTCTGGAACCTGCCGTCAGATGCGCAGAGGCAACGTGGGGACACGGCCTGCAGCGTGTATTCGCACACGGAGGAATACCTGCTCGATCGCCTCTCGGACGACGTGGTGCACCGCTTCGCCCTTGGGAAGTCACCCCTGCTCCTCATGCCGCTCTGCTACCGACTCCACGAGCACTGGTGCGATCGGCGAAGCGATCAGGCGCCGGCCCACGCAACCATCGCCCTTCTGGCGCGGCGCCGAAGGCAGTTTTATGAGGTCGCCCTGCCCGCATTCCTGCGAACGGCCTCCCTCTTCGAGACGATCCTCCTCCTGCGCGATGCCGATGACGATCAGCGGCACCTCCGCCCGAATTGGGCGCTCCTCGTCGAGAAGGTCCATTGGCCGATCCTGGCGCTCCCGCAGTCCGGCCGCCGCTGGTACCGGCACATGCTGTCCACGCCAAGGCAGGAATACAGCGCTCGCCGCGGACGCGCGCTGAAGGCCTCCCTCGCACCGACGAGCGACCTCCTGATCGAGACCCTGGTCGAGACGGTCGAATGGTGTCACCCGGACGAGTCCATCTTTCGGATATTCGATCCCGCCACCTGGAGCACGGCCGTCTGGAACGGCCTCCGCCCACACCTGGCACGGGTCGACGCCGAGCAGATGCGGCGGATGCTGTGCGACCACTGGGGCCTCCCCCACTTTCCCACCCTCGTCGAGGCGCTCTGCACGGCGTCAGACGAAGAGCTGGCCCGTACGGAACGCCGCACAGCGCTTACCCGCCACCTGACGGAGCTCGTCGAAGCCGGCCCGTACCCGTATCGTCGCTTCCCAGCGCGCCTCAAAAAGATCCTGCCGGAAGTCCACTTCTGGTCTTGACCCGCTCCGCTCCGGGTCTTTTTTCTTGTCGGAGCCCTTGACAAGACGACGTGGACGCGTATCATGCCTCGAGGCATCTTCCCGGAAAGGAACCTTCCATGCCCACCAACAAACCGCCTCACAAACGCACCTCTCGCCGCGGCCTCATGAAGGACGCCATCGTCCGCTGGCCGAACCGGACGAAGAAGGACAAGCGCGGCCCCTGGCTCTACGGGCTCGTCGTCGAGACGCGTGCGAGCGCGGTCACGGTCCAGGTCCTCGACTTCGCCTGGCGCAACGCCTGGGACCTGACCACGGTCCATCTCTCCTGGTCCGACTCGATCCACGAGATCCAGGGATCGCGCGGGCTGCATGAGCTGGTCGTGCTCACGCTGGATGGACGCACCCACACGGACGATGGGCTGCCTGGGATGGACGAGCCTTCCGTCGATGACAAGGAGAGTCGGCTGCCGGGGACGGGCGAGGACTCCGTTTTCGAAACCCCTCGCCCGCTCGACCGCTTCAGCGACGAGACCCTCGAGGAGCTGACCCGGCGCTACAAGGGCTTCGTCGCGTTCGCCGCCACGCAGCTCTACAGGCTCGCCCCGTCGAAGGCGAGGAAGGACCGCGCCCTCTTCAAGCGAAGGCTCGACCGCCTCTTCCGCGTCATCCTGCCGATGGCGGTCGCCGCGGATCATCTCACCTGGTGGGAGATCGTCGGGCTCCTGTGCCATCTTCCGCTGGAGGCAGAGCCCCGCCATTCCCTCTTCGAAACCCTCGCTCCCCACCCTGAGACGCAGCAGCTGGTCCTCGACGAGGTCTACTGGCCCATGGTGAGCTCGCCCCAGGCGATGCGGGCCCGTTATGGTGAGCTGCGGGAGAGCGACTTGGGACCCCAACCGCAAGTGGGCGACGAGCTGGCGTACGGCCTGATGCGACTGCACCAGGAGTTCGGCCATTGGTCGGACGTGAACTGGATCACCCGTCCCGAGACCTGGAAAGCGGCGGTCTGGGAACGGCTGCACGCTCGGTTCCAGGACCTTCCGGCCCCGGTACGCGCCCGGATGTTCCGTGAGCACTGGCAGCAGCCCTATTTCCTCCGCCTGCTGAACGCCTGCCTGAAGGGCCTCGCCGCCACCGTCGGCGACGCCAAGGCGAGCGAGACCGTGAACGCGGAGATCCGGCAGATCATCGACGAGCACGCCCGCCGCATGCGCCCGGACTGGATGGGCGAGGCGGAGAAGCTCCTTCCCGGCCTGCGGCCCCCTGACCCCTGAGACGGGTCTTTTTTCTTTTATTCAAGCCTCTTTCTTGACAAAATCCCCCGTTTCTGATAGACTTCCTGGGTTGTTCCTACGTGCAACGTTGAGAGTTTTAGCGCATTGATCGGTTTTCGCTGGTTGAGGGCCCGCCTTGCGTCGCCCGCGCGCTAAGAGCCTGTTCAAGACCTCCGTTTTTCCCTTTATATACGCAAATTTGGCCACGGAGGCCACGAACAGGTTCCGGACTCTCGTCTTGATTTCTTTTTTCATTTTCACAATGAGTACCACCCCTTCCGGCTTTGCCGGACTCGGCATCGCGCCGAAACTTCTTGATGTCCTCACGAACGCGGGTTACACCACCCCGACCCCGATCCAGGCCCAATCGATCCCGATCGGCCTTGAGGGCAAGGACATGATGGGCATCGCCCAGACCGGGACCGGCAAGACGCTGGCTTTCAGCGTCCCGATGCTCCAACAGCTCGCCAAGAAAGGCGGCATCGGGCTTGTCGTCCTGCCGACCCGCGAGCTCGCGCTCCAGGTCGACGAGACCATGCAGAAGATCGGCCGCGGCATCGCCTTGCGCACCTCGGTGCTCATCGGCGGCGCCTCGATGCATAACCAGCTGCGCGACCTCAAGAAGAACCCGCACGTCCTCATCGTGACGCCGGGCCGCCTGAACGACCACCTCGACCAGAAGACCGTCGACCTGAGCAAGGTCTCGGTCCTCGTGCTCGATGAGGCCGACCGCATGCTTGACATGGGCTTCGAGCCGCAGATCCGCCGGATCCTGCAGCACGTCCCCAAGGAACGCCAGACGATGCTCTTCTCGGCCACCATGCCGCCGGAGATCACCAAGATGGCCTCCTCGTACATGAACCTGCCGGTGCGCGTGGAGATCGCGCGCGCGGGCACGGCCGCCTCGACCGTGACCCAGGAAGTCTTCATCGTGCCGCGCGAACAGAAGTCCGCGCTCCTCGAACGCCTGTTGGGCGTGTATAAGGGCACGGTCCTCGTCTTCACGCGTACGAAGCATGGCGCGAGCAAGCTCACCCGCCAGTTGCGGATGAAAAACTTCACCGCGGCCGAGATCCACTCGAACCGCTCGCTGTCACAGCGCCGCGCCGCGCTAGACGGGTTCAAGACCGGCAAGAACCGCATCCTCGTCGCGACGGACATCGCCGCGCGCGGGATCGACGTGCAAGGCATCGAGCTGGTCGTGAACTTCGACCTGCCGGACCACACCGAAGACTACATCCACCGCATCGGCCGCACGGGCCGCGCGGGCCGCGCCGGGGTCGCCGTGTCGTTCGCGACGCCCGACCAGACGCGTGACCTGCGCGACATCGAGCGCCTGATGCGCGTCGCCCTCAAGGTCTCGCCGCTCCCGGAGCTGCCGAAACCCACGGCGGCGGAGATGGAGCGCGAACGGATCGCCATCGCCCGCGAGCGGGAGATGGCCGCATCCGCGCCGCGCTCGCATCGCGGGAGCTTCGGCTCGAGCTTCGGCAACCGCCATGGCGGCGGCAGCCGGAGCGGTGGCTCGTCGTTCGGGGCCCGCAGCCACGACTCCGCGGACGGCGCCTCGCGCTCGGATCGTCCGGCGGGGCATTTCCCCCGCCAATCCGGCCGCACGGGCACCAGCCGCAGCGGCAGCGGACGCCCGCGCCGCTAACGGAATCCGCAAACGGACCTCTGAGGAGGTCCGTTTGTTTTTCACGGACCGACGGAAAACAGAAAACCGACCGGCGGTCGGGAGGGTCAATCCTCGAAGATGAGGACCAGTTCGCCGGGCGGCAGGAAACCGCGTGCGCAGAGGTCATCCATCGCCAGGAAGATGGGCGCGAAACGCTCGCGCTCAGTCACGATCAGGCCAGGAGGGTCGATGCGGAAGGCCTTCGCGACGATTGGGACCCTGGCTGCCGTAGCCGTGACCTGGCAGATGCGGATCGAGTGGTGACGGTAGCGGTTGAAGCCGCGCTCGACCAGCTCGCGCTTGGGGATGCCGTAGACGTGGGCGATGAGCGTGAGCAGGTCACCGATCCGCAGGCGCAGGACCGGCTGCAGGCCGATGAGCGGGGTCGCCTCGCGGAGCGCGCGAAGGGCGTCGAAGCGGCGCTCGTATTCCTCGCAATACAGGGCGTGCAGCTCGGTCTCCTGCATCACGACCTTGGGGAGGAAGTCCGGGTCGGGATCGGGCACCGGAGCGACGCCACGGGCAGCTGCCGCCTCAAGGGCGACGGCACGCTCGTGGGCGTGGGCGCGGACACGATCACGGAGGCCGGGGTCCTGGGGGTTGATGGGATGCGGGGGCGGGACGGCTGCCATGGGATCCTCCTTGGGAATGGGCTGGAAAGGACGGTAAAGGCGATTCGTGAAATGGTCAAGGACCGCGGATCGATGAGGCGCCACAGCGCGCCTGACGACAGACGGCTGTCCGTTTTTTTGGTATCCTGATCCATATGAACCCGCAAGAAGCGTTCGCGAAGACCCTTCCGGATACCCCGGAAAACCTAATCGCGTATGCGAAGACCATCCCCCCGACAGGACCGGACAACAACCGCCTCGCTGATCCAGGGGGACCGGCGCTTCTTGACATGTTGCTCCAAACGCCCATCGATACGCTTCTCGCCGATGCGCGACGAAAACAGGAGGAACTGATCGAAAAGAAGACCAAGCTCAACCTGGTCATCGACCTGATCATCAAGAAACTTCCCCACCTGAATCCGATCGCGATCGAAAAGCTGCGCAAGCTTCAGGAAACGAGGGATACTGAACTCCTCTACAAAGGCTTTCAGGCGATGGGACTTCCCGGCTATCTATTCGAGTCCGCAAATGGCGATCCTGAAAATGAGCGCCGCGCACTCCGCGTCTATGACCATATCCACACGCTCGTATACGAGATCAACAAGCTAGAGAAAAACATCCTGCCAAACTTCCACAGCGCGATCGAGATCCGGCAGCTGCGCGCGACACCCCCGCCCCTTCCACCCGCAAAGAAAATGCCTGTCGCGCTTCCCCCGCAGAAAAATGGCGCCTCTGGGGCACGACCGATCGCCGCTAGAGCGCCCAATCGACCGGAGATCCGCCGTGCCGCGTAAGAAACGCGTTCGCCTTTGAGAACGGCTTCGATCCGAAGAACCCATTCGCGGCCGAATATGGTGACGGGTGCGCCGACGCGAGGATGAGATGCTTCGCCGGATCAACGAATCCGGCTTTTTGCTGGGCGAACTTGCCCCATAAGATGAAAACGAGGCCCTCACGGGTTTCCGCCAAGCGGCGGATGATTGCGTCCGTGAACGGCGCCCAGCCCTTGTCCTGGTGGGAGTTTGGCTTGCCCGCTTCGACGGTCAAGGCGGCGTTCAAGAGAAGCACGCCCTGCGCCGCCCACTTGCTCAGGTCACCAGACGCTGGAGGCGCGATCCCCACATCGTCCCGAAGCTCCTTAAAGATGTTCTGCAGGGACGGCGGCGGACGGACGCCTTCGGCGACGGAAAAGGAAAGCCCATGCGCTTGCCGCGGGCCGTGATAGGGATCCTGCCCCAAGATGACGACACGGACCCGGTCGACCGGGCAGAGGTCAAGGGCGCGAAACACGTTCGCGGGCGCGGGATAGACCGTCGTCGACCGGTACGCCGCCCGCACGAAGTCGGCCAACTCCCTAAAACAGGGCTTCTCGAACTCATTGGCGAGCAGCGCCTTCCACGAAGCCTCCAAGCGAACGTTCATATGTCCGCATCCTACGAAGCCGGCTCACGGAGGACAAGGCACATGCGCCCTTAAGGCGCCGACGATGGCGGAACCGGCCGGCCGAATCCGGGCCGCGGCATTTTCGGATCGCGGATCCCCAGGGCGCGCAGCGTCTCACGGATCTCCTTGATGGAACGGGCTTGCTCGACGGGTTTCTGGCTTTGCTCTCCCCCCTCGTTCGCGAGCTTGGATGCGGCGATGCGCGAGCCAAGCGAGGCGTTCGCACCCAGGTTCAACGCGCTGGGACGCACGCTTCCCGTCGCCTTATACGACTCATCCTGCTGCGCGCGCTTGGTGCTTTCAGCCATGATCGTGCCCATCTTGGCATCCTTCTCGACCGTGACCCCCAGGTCCTGCAACGCCCGGATGGCCCCGCCCAATTGCCGTGTCGAGCCGCCGGACGCCTTGCCCGTGAGGACGTCGGCGATCTTGCGGGCCGTCATCCCGCCCTTGATCCCTTGGCTTTTCAGCGCGGAAGACAGCGCCGCCTTGTCGAGGGACTTGATCTTGCGCTGGATCACCGAGCTGTTCGCGGTCCCGAACAGCCGCTTGCCGACCGTGGAACCGAGGCTTTGCATGGACGGGCGTGGAGGCATATGCGGGCAGTATACGAAACGGTCGGAAAAAACGGAAAGGGACAGCACGTCGCGCCAACCGTTTCCACAAATAGGCAAAGACGCCCGACAATCTCGTGATGCATTTCTGCACGGCTTTCAGCTCTCGGCGCATATTGCCAGCCCAAGCCGCGCACTCCCACCTGCCCGCCAACGCAAAACCGCCCACGGTCCACGTGCGGGCGGTCATTTTGCTCATTCCTCCTCTTCCTCGTTCCCTTTCTTTCCCGACTTGACGGCCATGATCATCGGCTCGATCGCCCCGCCCAAGATGAGCGGGAGCTGGTGCCAGGATTGCTTGATGCGGTGGTCGGTGAGGCGGTCTTGGGGGAAGTTATACGTACGGATCTTTTCGGAGCGGTCACCGCTGCCGATCTGGGCGCGGCGCTCGGCATCAAGGGCGGCGCGCTTGCGTAGCTCTTCGGCTTCCCACAAGCGGGCACGCAAGATCGTCATGGCCCGTTCGCGGTTCTGCACCTGCGAACGCTCATCCTGGCAGTTGACGACCGTGCCCGTGGGCAAGTGGGTGATCCGGACCGCGGAATAGGTGGTGTTCACGGACTGCCCGCCCTTGCCGCCCGCACAGAAGGTATCGATGCGCAGGTCCTTGGCGTCGATGGTGATCTCGGACTCCTCGATTTCCGGCAAAACGGCCACGGTCACGGTCGAGGTGTGGATGCGACCTTGCTTTTCGGTCGCCGGGACACGCTGGACGCGATGGACGCCCGACTCGAGCTTCAGCCACCCGTACGCGCCGTTTCCGGCGATCGAGCAGACGACTTCCTTGTAGCCGCCAAGCTCGTTCTTCGACTCGTCGAGGAGGTTGACCTTCCAGCCGCGCAGTTCGGCGAACCGGACATACATGCGCAAGAGCTCAGCCGCGAAGAGGGCCGCCTCGTCACCGCCCGCACCGGCGCGGATTTCCATGATCACGTCGTTGGCATCGTGCGGATCCGGAGGGATGAGCGCCCGCTCAAGGGCTTCGGCGGTGGCCGCCCGCTCGGCTTGGGCGCGATCCAGATCGGCTTCGCCCATCGCCCGGAGGTCCGCGTCATCGGAGGCCATCGCCTCGCGGACGTCCGCCAAGGCACGATCCGCCTGGAGGAAGGCCTGGGCGGCCTGGGCGCGCTCCTTGGCGACGGCATAGGCCTGGGCGGCCTGCTTCATCCGTTTTTGGTCGCCAAACAACGCCGGGTCGGCGAGGGCCGCTTCGGCGGGCGGGAGGGCGGCGACCGCCTCATGGGCGGCGGCTAGGAGGGCTTGGGTGGTCATAGGGGGAGAACCGGCATCGTCACGAACAGGATATCAAAAACGACGTCCGGATGCGGAAACGTCGTTTTCGTACGCTAAGCCTCGACCTGTTGGACGGACTTCTTGGCTTCCTTCTGGGCGGCGCGCTTTTCGGCCTTGACCTTCTTGCCGCCGGCGACGGCCCCGGCCTGCTTCGCCTTCTTTTCGGCGAACTTCTCGATGCGGCGGGAGGTGTCGATCAGCTTCTGCTGGCCGGTGTAGAACGGGTGGCACTTGTCGCACAATTCGATGCGGATGTCCTCCTTGGTGGAACCGACGCTGAACGTGTTGCCGCAGGCACAAAGGACCTGCGCCGTCGCGTAATACGTCGGATGCGTGTTGGCTTTCATAGATGGATAAGAGAGTATCTCAAGATTTTGGCTCTGTCAAGGGAAAAGGCCTCCCCGGCCAAGAGAGGGGGTGGGGCTGGCGCCCCACGGGCCGCCCTTTCCTGTGGGGAGGGCCGGTCCCAGGGGCGGCAGCCGCATTTGCGCGGACCTGAACTCGCTGTTTGTGCCGGGGATGGATTGCTCACACAGCAGGTCCGCGCAAATGCGGCTGCCGCCCCTGGGACCTAGATTAGGAGAGGAAAGAGGAGCGAAAAATAATCAAAAAAAGAAGACTCGGACGGGGTGGGTGCGATCTTTGGCACCCTTTCCACCTACGTCGTTAACGGCATCCCTTATTGCGGAGATGCCTGGCGGAAGGGGCTGCCGATGCGAAGATCGAGGCTTCCGAGACAGGGACGAGACCGGCCGGGTACCCCTCGTCGGCGTGTCGGTTCCAGCCGACGCGTCGGTCCCCAGTCTCCTCCCCCCTGGCAAAGCGTAGGGCTTCTTTGGTAGGCTACGGGCATGTCAGATCTTCCTCGGAAAAGCGGGTTCGTCGTCCTGGTGGGGCGGTCGAATGTAGGTAAATCGACCCTGTTGAACGCCTTGGTGGGGAGCAAGGTGGCGATTGTGACGCCCAAACCGCAGACGACCCGGCTCCCGGTGCGCGGCATCGTGACGGATGAGGCCCGGGGGCAGATCGTGTTCGTCGATACGCCGGGCATTTTTTTGAAACAGGACGCCTTATCGCAGCGGCTGAACAGCCTGGTCAAGGAACAGCTTGAGGGCATCGAGGCCATCTTGTACGTCGTCGACCCGACCCGACCGCCGGGCCCGGAAGAAGCTTATTTGCAAGACCTGTTGCGGACGCTCTCGCTGCCCGTGATCGTGCTCGTGAACAAGTGCGACCTGCCCGAGGACCAACGCCCCTACACGAACGACGCCATCGACATTGACGTCGGGCAACAGAAGACGCTGAAGATCTCCGCCTTGGGGCGCCAAGACCTGAATCGCGTCCTGGATACCCTTTTCGAGCTGCTGCCCGAAGGCGAATGGTTCTATCCCCCGCTCCAGCTGACGGACCTGTCGCACAAGGACTGGATCGAGGAGATCATCCGCGAAAAGGTGTTCCTGCGCCTGCGCCAGGAATTGCCGTATAGCACCAAGGTCGAGGTCGAGGAGATCACGGCCGCCTCCGAACACACCGAACGCGTCACGGCACACATCTGGACCACGGAAGAGCGCTACAAGAAGATCCTCATCGGCGCGGGCGGGAGCATGATCAAGCGCATCGGCATGGACGCCCGCAAGGAGCTGGAGATGTCGATGGGCAAGAAGGTGTTCCTGGAGCTGGACGTGCGCGTCGATCCGGGCTGGACGAAACGCTTCCTCTATGACACCCGCTCCTGAGCACATCCCCACGATCGACAAGGTCAACGCCTATCTCGCGACGCGCGCCCAGGGAGACCTCTGCCGCGACGTGATGGAGTGCAACCCCTGGCCAGCGGAGGCGTTTTTGATGGATGACCTTGCCCATTACGTCGCCGGACAGGCACCGCTCCCCCATGCCACATGGGCAGAGACGCGCCTATACCTGCGGGCCGTGAGCTGGTTTTTATACCCGCCCCTTTCAGAGGAGCGATTCCGCGCCCGCGTGGATGCGCTGACGGGGGTCTCGGGAACGGATAAGGCCCTGCTGCATGGGGCATTGGCGCACACGCACGAGAGCGACGCCCTGGAACCCGCGGTACAGGCGATGGAACGCGCATATGTGAGCGCCTGGAGCTCCCTACAGAAAGCCCGTCGGGACGCGGACCTCCCTTGGCGAGCCCTAGAAGGCGGAGACCTTCCGGAAACGGTACAAACGGCGAAGGCTCGGGTGAACGAGCTTCGCCCCTTGCGCGACCAACTCTATTTTTATCGGCATCTGGCCCATTGGCTGTCGTGGTCAGGGGCTTCGAAATAGGCTTACGCGCACGATCGAGAGTTTCCCGATCCCACCGAACACCTACATCAGCGTTCGGTGGCTTTTTTCGTCGGAAAAACGGATCAGGTACGCAGGGCGACAAAAAAAGACCTCCCCACGAGCTTGCTGGGAGAGGTCTTGTCGCGTTTGGCTAGCGCCCCGAAAAGACGATTTCCTTCACGCGATAGTTGACGAGGTCCGCGAAGGCCTTGCCGTCTCCCGTCGTGACATCGAGGCGGCTCTTGGCCACTTTCGGGTCAAGCGTGAACGACAGGACGAGCGGGTTATCGGCACGGTCGAGGATCTCGAAGACCCCGTACCCGTTGCGGACGCGGAGGACCGGCACCTGCATCTCCTTGCCGTTCACGAGGAGAGCCCGTTCGCCGACCGATTCGAGCTTCGCGTACGGGAGATCCTGGCGCGCCTGCTCCGCTTCGGCCATGAGGCGGGAGAAAGCCATGAAACCGCGGTTGGCGGGGGCATGGGCCTTGAAGCGGGTCGCCCATTCGGGGACGGCGGGGACGCGAAGGTCGATGGTGGTGCCCGAAGTCGCTTTCAGCTCGCGGTATTCGTCTTGCGCGAGCCAAAGGAGCGAGGCGTCATCGACAGGGCGGCTCTTGGCATCGAAAATCGCGGGCAGGAAGAACGGGTGGGCCGTGCGGAGGGCGCCCCGGGTCCAGGAACCGGTGGCAAGCTTGGCGTTCGAGGCATTGCCAAGCTCCCAAGAGGCGTCAGAGGATTGGCCCATGGTGAAGGCCTGCACGTTGACGCGCCGCTGGAGCGGGCCGGCCTGGAGCTTGCCGCCGATGATGCCCGCCGGCTCCTCGAGGACGACGGTATCGCCCGCGACGATCCCACGGAGACCGGCGGAAGGCTGCTCGGCCGGAGGAGGGGTGGTTTCAGGGGCAGGGGTAAAACAACCGGCACCCAGCGTCGCGCACAGGGCGGCCACCGCAAAGAGGGCGGCCGGGGAGCGGAAGAGGTTCATATGTCTTCATCATAGGAAGGCCGGCAGCGGCTGGCAAGCTTTGCCAAGGGCCCTCTCGCTTGTTACAACGGGTGCGTAATCCCCTATCCTCTTTTCCATATGGAAGCCAAACCCCTTCCGGTCGCGCAGGCGGGCCAGATCTCCGACAAGACCCTCGCGATCCACCACGACAAGCTCTACGCCGGGTACGTGGCAAAAAGCAACGAGATCCGCACCAAGCTCGCCGCCCTCGAGCAAGGTGGCGACGTCTCGACCGCGAACCAGAGCTATTCGGAACTGCGCGGCCTCAAGACCGGCGAGGCCTTCGCCCTGAATGGCGTGTACCTGCACGAATATTATTTCGACACCCTCGATGGCGACGGGACGGTTCCGGAAGGCGCGCTCAAGGAGACGCTCCTCAAGGCCCACGGCTCATGGGAGGCCTTCGTCGCCTTTTTCACGGCCTGTGGGATGGCGGCACGCGGTTGGGTGGTGTTGGCCTGGGACTTCCAGGCGCAGGCGCTCCGCGTTTACTCGTGTGACGCGCACCACCAAGGCGGGATCTGGGGCTGCATGCCGATCCTCGTCCTCGACGTCTATGAGCATGCCTACTTCATCGACTTCGGATCCGATCGCAAAGCCTACATCCAGAACTGGTTGACCACGGTGAACTGGGGAAAGGCGGCGGAACGGTTCGCGAAGCTAGTAAAATAAGAAAACGCCCAGATCGGGCGTTTTTCTTATTTCTGAATACCCCTATCGTTCGTGCCCGTCCCCAAGAAAAACATGCTGGCGCGCCCAATCATAGGACGCATACCGGTCTTCCCCTCCCAACCGTGCCGGGACCCAGAAAAGAGTAGATTGGTAGACGGACGCAAAAATGTCATCTCGGAAACGGTTTTGCGCGATTGGACGACGCGCATCAAGATCCTCAAAAAGCGGAGCCAGCGTCGCCAAATGTCTTGGGGCCTCGTGCAAATACATAAGCTCCCCGTTTTTGATCGCCTCCGCGAAGAGGCATAGGAACCACTCCCGGTAGTCCTCGATCGCGTCAAATCCGCGACCCTGCTTCTTCAGTGCGTTGAGGTGGAACGTGGCCCGGTCCCGATACGGGAATGATTCATTCAGAAAAACACCTTCATAAAGCAAGCCCTCCTCAAAAACCATCTCCGCCCAAGCAAATTGCCGGGCACGGGAAATCCCGGTACGCGCCACGCCGAAGCGCTGCAACAGGTAGAGCCACAAGCCCGGATTGAGCTTCCTTCCGGGAATGGGGCGCCTGTCCGCCATACAAGCTTGCAGGATTTCGCTATCCGCGGTCCGGAGGTCACACGGAAGACGTGCGGCAGGTGTCGTCAGGAACTCCTCGAGTTCCGCAGAAAGGCTCTCCCACGCTCGCGCATGCTCTGTTTCGGTATTGAGGGGACGTTCGGACATATGTTCGATGAATTAAGTCTATCACAAAAGAGCCTGGCCGGCTCTTTGGTGATAGGCGGACCTATTTCTGTCCCCGCAGGTACTCCAGCATCGTATGCGCGTCGCTCACCTCGAACGGGTCCGTCGGGCAGTCGTCGGTGAAGCCCGGCTCGACGAAGAGCTTCTTGACCACGCCGTCGTCGACGAACATGCTGTAGCGCCACGAGCGGTCGCCGAAGCCGAGGTTGGTCTTCTTCACGAGCATCCCCATGCCGCGGGTGAAGTCGGCGTTCCCGTCCGGGAGCATCTTGACCTTCTGCACGCCCTGGGCCTTTCCCCACTGGAACATCACGAAGGCGTCGTTGACGCTGAGGCAGTAGACCTCATCGACGCCCAATTTCTTGAACTCGTCGTACGCTGCCTCGTAGCCTGGGAGGTGCGTGGACGAGCACGTCGGGGTGAACGCCCCCGGCAACGAGAACACGACGACCTTCTTCCCCTTGAAGACCTCATCCGAGGTCACGTCCTGCCAACGAAACGGGTTCGGCCCTTCGACGCTCTCATCGCGGACACGCGTCTTGAAGGTCACGGCCGGCACGGCACTGTTTTCGGGTAGGTGTGGCATACGTTTTTGTAATAAATCTTTATTTCCTTATTTCGGTCTTCTTCCCTTCCTTCTGTTCGCGGTCTCCGCCCGTGACGAGGAACGGAAGCATCCTCTGGAGGGGCCCGCGGAGCGCGACCGGCGCGAGCGTGAGCAAATTTTCAGCAGAAAATTATGCGTACCCGGAAGAGGACGCTTCCGTTCCTCGTCACGGGCGGTTGGGCGCTGCCGCGAACACGCGGGGCTTGGGGGCGCGAGCCCCCAAACCATACCCCGTTGGGACAAACCCGGTCAATTCCACGCGCTTGCGCGCCCCTCCCTTTCCCTCCATACTCAAAAAAACCCCTTCATATGAACACCCTCCCCCGCTGGGACCTGACGGACCTGTTCCTCTCGCCCGAAGATCCGGCGATCGAGGCCTCGTTCCTCCGCGCCAAGCAAGAGACGGACGCGCTCATCGTGGCGCACAAGGGGAAATTGGCTCATCAGAACCCAGCAGAGATCAAGGACCTCTTATCCCGCTATGAGGCGACCCTGCAGACGCTCAGCAAGCCCGTCGTCTTCGCCTCGTTGCGCCACGCGATGGATACGCGCGAGGCGGAACGGGAGGGCTTCCAGCGTCGGATGCGCGAGCGGGCGGTCGCGATCGAGCGCGAGCTGCTGTGGGTGGACCTCGAATTGGCGCAGCTTCCCGAAACGACCCTCAAGACGCTGCTGTCCGCCCCGGAAACGCAGCCGTACCGCCATGTCCTCGAAAAGATCCTGGCCGGCAAGCCGCACCACCTCGCGGAAGCGCACGAGCAGCTCGTCGCCGACTTGCAGCAGACGGGCGGCGAGGCGTTCGCGACCCTCTTTGAACAGGAAGACAGTACCAAGCTCTTCCAGCATGGGGCGGAACGACGCACGCTGACCGATCTCCTCCACGACCTCTCGCAAGCGAACCGCGAGACCCGGGTCGCGGCAGCGGGCTCGATCTCCGAAGGGTTGCAGGAAGAAGAGCAACGCCGCAGCTTCATCTACACCACCCTCATCAAGAACAAGGAAACCTTGGACCGGTACCGCCGCTTCGCGTCTCCAGAGGCAGGACGGCACCTCGCCAACGAGACGACCGCTTCCGCCGTGGAAGCGCTCGCGCAGGCGGTGGAGAGCGAGACCGGCCTTTTCCAACGCTACTACGCCTGGAAGGGGAAGAAGTTGGGGCTCGAGCCGCTTGCCGACTACGACCGGTATGCCCCGCTCGATGCGGTCGAACGGACCTACACGTTCGCGGAAGCGAAAGAGCTCGTGCTGCGGGCTTTCAATGCCTTTTCACCCACGTTCGCCGAGCAGGCGGGCCGGTTTTTCGACAAGGGCTGGATCGATGCGGAGCCGGCCCCAGGTAAGCGCGGGGGCGCGTTCTGCTCGTACGTCTCGGCGGACCACCATCCCTACGTCTTCCTCAATTTCCAGGGGAACGTGAGCGACGTGCTGACGTTGGCGCACGAGTTGGGGCACGCGCTCCACGCCTCGCTGGCCAGGCCGAACGGGTACCTCCAGTTCGATACCCCGCTTACGCTGGCGGAAACGGCAAGCGTGTTCGCGGAGATGCTGGTCTTCGACACGCTCCGCCGCGAGCTCCCGTCCGCGAAGGACCGGCAGGCGTTGTGCGCCCGCAAGGTGGAGAGCGTGTTCGCCACCGTCTTCCGGCAGGTCACCCTCTACCGCTTCGAGCAACGGGCGCATGCCCACGTCCGGCAGCACGGGTTCGCGACGCCGGAACAATATCACCAGCTGTGGGAGGCCGTGCACGCGCCCCTGTTCGGAGACGCGATCCGGCTCACGCCCGGGTACCGGCGCTGGTGGAGCTACATCTCGCATTTTTTCCATACGCCCTTTTACGTGTACGCCTATGCGTTCGGCGAGCTGTTGACCTGCTGCCTGTACGAGCAATCCTGCGCCCAGCCGGAGGCGTTCCGCGACCGCTACACCGAATTCCTGGCACGCGGCGGCTCGATGGAGCCGAAAGCGCTCCTGGCCCCGCTGGGGATCGACCCGGAATCGGTCGAAACCTGGAAGCGCGGGCTGGGCTGGATCGGACGGCTCGTCGACGAGACCATCGCCCTCGAACAAAAAACGCCCTCCGCATAACGGAGGGCGAGGCGATCAGGTCGACGAGGCGGCAAACTTGCGCCATCGGCGCGCGTACCAGTGCATGGAGGGGTGGATGCGGCCGCGAAAGGCGAGCCCCTCGAGCGCGGAACCGATGACGAACCGGGCCACGTTCTCACGGTCCTGAGGGTTGAAGGCGTCGCCCTGGTTGGCGCCGGGTAAGAACCCCTGGCTCCGGAAGGCGTGGAAGACCTCCTGGGCCGGGAAGGGCGGCCTGACGATCTCCGAGAGCGGTTGCGCCTCGCAGAGCCAGCGGATGAGACCATCGAAGTCCTGGAAGTCCAGGGTCTCGAGGCGGGCGAGGACGTCGGCATGTGGCGAAGGGGCGGACATGGGTGGATCCTTTCTGAGCGCAGGAACTGAACATAATTGTATAGCACAATCTGCGTATTTTGTCAATGATGTCGCCATCGTGAACGTTTCCCCTTGCGCATTATCTGCGATCACTTTACAATATGGATGGACTAACTCCTCATCGCCCCTTCCATGTTTGATACCTTTGTTCGCTAAGCGCGAAATAAAAGCGATCCGCTACGCACGCGGATCGTTTTTTTGTTTGAGAAAAGGCTTTTCAGGCTTTACCGCTTGATGTACTTCCCCGTCGCGATCCACGCGACGAGCATCGAAAGGGCTGCGGCAATAAGCAACTCGACCAGCAACATCTCCTTTCCCGCCCAGAACGCCTCGCGCAGGGTCAGGAGTCCGGTCTGGGCCCAGCCGCCGAGTTGCGGCGCAAGCCAGATCGATGCGATGGACAGCCCCCCTAACACCGTCCCCCACCCCGCGATGACGATCCAGAGCACGGCGAGCACATAGGGCCCGCGGATGCGGGCGCGTGTCGCGCCGACCAGGCGCATGATGACGATCTCGTCGCGCTGGGCGAAGACCGCGAGACGGACGGCGTTAAACGCCAGCAGCAGCCCCACGCAAGAGAACAGCAGGAGCAGCAGGCTCCCGATGAGCCGCACCGCCCGCTGGAGGGATTCGAGCTCGGCAATGGCAGCCGCCTGGTCGCCGGCGGATTGCGTCTGGATCCAGGGCTGGTAGACGGGCGCCTTCAGGGCATCGACGATGAGCGGATACCCGGACAGGTCTTTCGCGTGGATGACGAGCTTCGCCCCGAACGGGTTGCGGTCGACCTCCTCGAGGGCGCGCAGGACGTCTTCCTGGTAGCGGTAGCGCTGGCGAAAGGCCTCGAGGGCCTGGTCGGCGCCGGTAAGCCGCACCTCGGCCACGAACGGCAAGCCAAGCAAATAGGTCTTCGCCTGCTCGACCAAGGCGGGCGGCATGTCAGGACGGAACGTGACGGACACGTCGACGCGTTGCCGGGCTTCGGCAAGGAGCCGCTGGGCGAGCACGTTGGCGCCGAGCGAGGCCTGGACAGACAGGAACGCGAGGACGAACACCGCGAACGTCGCCGCCCAAAGCCACGCGTGACGCGAAAGCTGCACGCAAGATTGCCAAAAGAGACGGAAGGCGTTCATAGCGACAAGTGATATCGGCCGTTCGGCTGGTCTTGGACGACCTTCCCGTCCTTCAGGACGATCACGCGCTGGCGAAGCGCATTCACCACGTCGCGGTTGTGGGTCACGAGGATGATCGTCGTGCCGAGCTCATGGATGCGCAGCAGGAGATCCAGGACCTCTTGCGTATGGCGCGTATCAAGGTTTCCCGTGGGCTCATCGGCGAGGAGCAGCTTCGGCTGGTGGACGAGCGCCCGCGCGATCCCGGCCCTTTGCTGCTCGCCCCCGGACAGCTCGTGGGGAAAGCGGTCGGCCTTGTCTTCCAGGCGAACCAACCGCAGCACGCGCGGGACAATCTCCTTGATGGTGGCCCGTGAGGCATCGCTCACCTCGAGGGCGAAGGCGACGTTCTCGGCGACCGTCTTTTTGGGCAGGAGCTTGTAGTCCTGGAAGACCACACCCACCTGACGACGCAACAGGGGGATGTCACGGGAGCGGATGCGGCTGATGTCCCAATCCTGGATCCAAACGCGTCCCTGCGACGGGGCCTCTTCCGCCATGACGAGCTTGAGCAGGGTGCTTTTCCCTGCCCCGCTCTGGCCGATGACCGACACGAATTCCCCCGCCTCAATCTGAAAAGACACGTCGTCGAGCGCGACGGCGTCGTTCGCGTAACGCTTGCTGACCCGCTCGAACCGAAGGAACGGCATGCGGACAGGATACCACATGGGCCGCATCATCCGCGAACCGCGCGGACGACGCCCAGAAGGCGAAGATCCGACGCGAACCGCGCCCACCTAGATGAGGTGGCGCACGATCGCCCAATACGCGCGCATGAGCGGATTGCCGAACCGGTCAAGCAGCGGATTGCGGATCGACGGCTCCTGGAACTCGATGTCCGGGACGGAGAGGCGCATGAATTGGCGGTCGCCCTGCAGGCGGCGACGCTGCAGGTCCTGACGGCGTTCCCAAATCCAGCGCCAGTAGTCGCGGGTGAACCATTCCTTCACCATTTTCCATTTCATGTCCCCCCAGCCGCGCAACAACGAAAAGGCGACCAGCGCGATCTCGAAGACGAACAATAACGGCGCGAGCAGCAACAGCGTCCAGGGGCGGAGGTAGATCAGGAGCAAGGCCCAACGGTTACGCTCCATCCAGTAATAGTTGATCTTGGCCTTATTGAACTCGTAGTAGTGGTAGACCACCGAGCGCGGCTCGAGGACGACCTTCCAGCCCTGGATGCGCAGGCGCAGCGAGGCATCCGTATCCTCGTGGTACAGGAAGAAGCGCTCATCGAAGAGGCCTCCGCACCGGTCGAGCGCCGAAACGCGGGCCAGCATGGCGGCTCCGGACGCGTAGGCGATATGGCGCTCCGGATTGGTCTCCGTCTGGGCGGCGAGGTACGCCTCAGCGCGGGCGCGGGTCCAGCGGTAGCCGAGCGCATAGCCCAACCCAAGGATCTGCCAGGCATTGCCGAGGCTGTTCACGAGGTCACGCTCATCGCCCAGGAGCATCAGCGACTGCACGATGCCCACATGCGGGTCACGCTCCGCGCGTTCGACGCTGAGGCGCAAGAAATCGGGCTCGGTATCGGTGTCCTGGTTCAAGAGGTAGACGTAGTCGCACCCCAGGATCTTCGCCCGCTCGAGGCACAGGTTATTATTCCCGGCGAACCCGATCCACGCGTCGTTATAGACATAGGTGATGCGCGGGAGCGTGACGCCGGACTTCGGCAGCCAATGCTCGTCAAACCAGGGCTTGAGCGGCTCGCGCTTGGCCTTCGATTCAAAACAAAGCAGCTCGACGCGGTCTTTCGGGTAGTCCAGGCGCTCAAGCGAGGCGAGGACACGCGGGAGGTCGCGTTCCCAGTTGGGCGTGGGATAGGCGGACAGGATGATGCCGACTTTGGGCAAGGGAGAGGGGTTCATAGGGAGAGATCGGTGAGGGAAGGCCAGCGCCGGTAGGCCGTGCGCGAGACAAGGAAGGAGCGTCCATGACGAAAGATGAGCCGCCAAGCTCGCAAGAAGGCGCGCGGGACCAAGAGCAGGCCGGCGGTGCGGCCCATTTCCGCAGCGATCGTCTTGAGCCACTGGCGGGCGGGCATGCGCGGGACGCCGTGCAGGGCATAGATCCCCCACTGCGCCGCATACCCGTTCACGCGCGCCACGACCGGACGCCGGAACTCGTCACGCAGACGCTGCCACAGATTCGGGAACGAACGGACGGTGCGCGCATGGAACAGCTCGACCTCGGGCGCGAACCAGGCGCGCTGGCCGGCACGCGCAAACCGCAGCGCGAGCTCGATGTCTTCGCGATAGAGGAAAAAGCGGTCGTCAAACGGGATGCCGTGGGTCGAAGCGGCCGCCTCAAGGGACGTCCGCCGAAAAAAGGGCGCGGTCCCCGTGGGGCCGAACACCCAGCCCGCCTCCGGAACGGCTTCGGCGGGCGCCCCCGCCAGCCGGTCACGCACGTCACCGATCCCATGGAAGGCGAAACCGGCCGTGTCGATGGTCGTCTTGTCGAAGGTCCCCGGGGCGCTGCGCCAGAGAAGCCCCTGCACCGCCGCCACCTCGGGCCGATCGAAGTGCGCGAGGGCCTTCTCGATGGCCGTCTCGGCATAGGTCAGGTCCGGATTGACGAGGGCGACGAACGGGGCCTGGTGCCGCGCGAAGAGCTGGTTGTGCCCCGCCCCGAAGCCGATGTTCTCACCCGCCTCGAACACGTGCGGGAGATCAGACGCCGCCAGCAGGGAGCGGATCTTCTCGGCCTCGCTCGCCGAACCCGACTGGTCGCGCACGTACAACACCCAATCACGCCTCCCCTGCCGCCGTAACGACGCCAACAAGGGACCGATGATGTCGGCGTGAAAATAGGTCACCAGCTGGAGGGCGAGGGTCATACGAAAAACCGTTCGTATACGCGCATCACGAACAGGATCGGCACGGCCAGGACGCGTAACGCGAGCGCTTGCCACCACGGGTGCCACGTCTCGAAATAGCGCACCATCGACGTGAGGATGCGCTGTTGCTTCCACGCCACCGTGCGTTGCGCGAACGAGCGGCCTACGCGGTCATAGGCGACGATCTCCGGAAGATGGCGCACCCGGAACCCGCTCAGGATGGCGCGGCGGCAATAATCGACATCCTCATACCAAATGAAATACCGCTCATCCAAGCCTCCCAAGACCCGCAGGACCCGTTCGGGGATGCACAGGTACGCGCCGCGGACCGAATCGACGTCCTGCTCCTGGAGCAGGTCGAGGTCCTTCCCCTCATAGCGCTCAAGGGCGCGGGGAAACGCCTTCCCAAGCTTCGAGAGGACGAGGAACTGGTCCCAGAACGTCGGGAACCGGCGGATCGAACGGACAGGGACGCCGTCCTCGCGCAGGAGGAGCCCCGTAAAAATCCCTTCGGTCGGATGGGCGTCGGCATAGGCGACCGTCTTCGCGAGCGCATCCGCCCGCACGCGCATGTCAGGATTCAGCAGCAAGATGTGGCGCGCCCGGGCGGCAAGGATGCCTTGGTTGCAGGCCTTGGCGAACCCGAGGTTCCGCCCATTGCGGATCAGGGTGACCCACGAGGCTTGGGACGCGAGCATTTCGCAAGAACCATCATTCGAGGCATTGTCGACGACCAGCACTTCGGCGCAAAAACCCCCTTCGCTCGCGGCGAGCGAACGGATATTCTCCAACAGCAGGGCCGAGACGTTCCAATTGACGATGATGATCGCCAAGTCGGGGACCTGGCCCGGCCGCGGCAGGAACGCCGGCGCGGGAACGGGGGGGCTTGACATGGGGCAAAAAATCGTTGTCGGTGGGGTCCGTCGATGCTAGGGTCGAGAGACCACGCGCCTTCAGCCTACGGGCCGTCCGCAGGCGCGTCAATTCCTGCTTTCCTATGCATCTCCTCGTCACCGGCGGGTCCGGCTTCATCGGCTCCAATTTCATCCGTTTTTGGCTTGCCAACCATCCGGAAGACCGGATCACGAACCTCGACGCGCTCACCTATGCGGGAAATTCCGCTAGCTTAAGCGATATTCCTGCCGACCGCTACGCGTTCATCCACGGCGACATCCGCGACCCGGAAACGGTCCGGAAGGCCTTGGAAGGGGTGGACATGGTGGTCCATTTCGCCGCCGAGAGCCACGTCGACCGTTCCATCCATGGGGGGAAGGCCTTCTTTGATACCAACGCCCTGGGCACCTTTACGCTCCTGGAAGAGGTCCGCGCCCGGGGGCCCCAGATCAAGCGCTTCCACCACATCTCGACCGACGAGGTGTTCGGCAGCCTGCCGCTGGATCCGACGAAAACCTTCAACGAGCAAACGCCCTACGACCCGCGCAGCCCCTATTCCGCTTCCAAGGCCGGGTCCGACCACGTCTGCCGCGCGTTCCTGCATACCCACCACCTGCCGATCACCATCAGCAACTGCTCGAACAACTACGGCCCGTACCATTTCCCGGAAAAGCTGATCCCGCTCGCGATCACCAACCTGTTGCGCGGGAAACCGGTGCCCGTCTACGGGTCCGGCGCGAACGTCCGCGATTGGCTGCACGTCGAGGACCATTGCCGCGCCATCGAGGCGATCCTGCTCCGCGGCAAGATCGGCGAGACCTACTGCGTCGGCGGTGACCAGGAACGCAGCAACCTCGAGCTCGTGAAGGACCTGATCCGCCTGATGGGCCGCGATCCGGCGACGTCGATCACCTTCGTCGAGGACCGCAAGGGCCACGACCTCCGCTACGCCATCGACCACGGCAAGCTCACGCGTGAGCTCGGCTGGAGCCCGAAGATCCCGCTGGAGACCGGCCTGCGCCAGACGATCGCCTGGTATGAGGCCAACACGGCCTGGTGGGAACCCCTCATCGAACGCGCAAAGCTCAAGGACGCGCCGACGCCCACCGCACCGCCGGCCACCGTCCCCGCTCCGACCCCCCCCCCAATCCCCTCCCCTTCCCCCTCCCGCTCTATGAAGATCCTCATCTTTGGCAAAGGTTATATCGGCACGCGCTTCGCGGAGAGCTGGGGCACCGAAGCCACGGTTTCGGGAGCCCGCATCGACGACAAGCAGGCCGTGCTGGCGGAAATCGAAAAGCACCAGCCGGACGTGATCGTGAACGCGGCCGGCAAGGCCGGGACGCCGAACGTGGACTGGTGCGAGACGCATCCGCTCGAGACCATGCGCTCGAACACCATCGGCGCACTCATTTTGGCCGAAGCCTGTCAGGAAAAAGGCGTCTACCTGCTCCACCTGGGTACGGGCTGCGTCTTTTACGACGGGGCGCCACATGGCGAACCCTGGAAAGAGGACGACTTCGCGAACCCGGAAGCCTTCTACACGCGCAGCAAGTATGCGGCCGACCTGATCCTGTCGCGCCTGCCGAACGTGGCCATCGCCCGCTTCCGCATGCCGGTGGACCATCTCTCGACGGGGAAGAACCTGATCGACAAGCTCGTGCGCTATCCCAAGGTGATCGACGTCGAGAACAGCCTCACCATCCTCGATGACCTGACCTCGGTGTGCTACCAGCTCCTCGAGAAGCGCGCGACCGGCATCTTCCATGTCGTGAACGAAGGGACGATCCGCCATCGCGAGATCCTCGACCTATACAAGAAATACGTGGACCCAACGCACCAATGCGAGTGGATCACGGCGGAAGACCTCGTGAAGCAGGGGCTCGCCGCCCGCAAGCGCTCGAACGTCTTCATGCAGTCGCCACGGCTCGCGGAACTGGGCATCCGGTTGCGGCCGGTGAAGGAAGCCATGGAAGAGACGATGCGCAAGTACGCCTTCTTCAAGCAAGCCAAACAGCTCGAAGGGCATTGGAACCTGCACATCGCGCCCCGCAAGAACGAGACCAAGGGCGTGATCACGGCGGGCGGCATGGGTACGCGCCTGCGGCCGCTCACCAACATCACTAACAAGCACCTGCTGCCGATCTTCAACCAGCCGATGATCCTGTACCCCCTGCAGACCCTGCTCCGCTCGGGCATCAAGGACATCATCATCGTGACGGGGCCCGAATACGCGCACCAGTTCATCAAGCTCCTGGGCTCGGGCCAAGCCTTCGGCTGCCAGATCTCGTACCGCATCCAGGACGAGTCGGGTGGGATCGCGCAGGCGCTGGGAATGGCGGAAGCGTTCGTTGGCGCAAGCAATGCGCTGGTGCTCCTGGGCGACAACCTGTTCGAAGAGAGCTTCGCCGAAGATATCCGCCACTTCAAGGGCGGGGCGCGCAGCTTCTACCAGCGCGTCGAACACCCTGAGCAATACGGGGTCGTGGAGGTCGACGCGGCCGGAAACGTGCTCTCCATCGAGGAGAAGCCTAAGCAACCGAAATCCCCCTATGCGCAGCTGGGGGCCTACCTCTACGACAGCAGCGTCTTCGACGTGATCCGCTCGCTCAAGCCGTCCGCGCGCGGCGAGCTCGAGATCGCGGAAGTCAACGACGCCTACCGCAAGCAGGGAACGCTTACGGCCCGCGAGATCACCAGCCAATGGTTCGATGCGGGGACGTTCCGGGACCTGGTGCGGGCGGGCGAATATTACGCCAACAAGGAAAAGAAGGATGCGTAACGAAAAAAGAGCATCAGGCTCTTTTTTCCGTTGTCCGCATGCCCCAGGGCCGATGGTACCGCCAGAAATAACGGATGCCGCTCTTCACATGCTCGCGCACGACCCGCTTGCGGATGATGTCGAGCCACGAGGCCATCTTGGAGAGCTTGCCATAGCGGTGCTCGATGCGGACGAACGGGAGGTGGGCGATCTCATAGCCGAGGGCGCGGAGGCGACGGCAGAGGTCCTCGTCCTCGAAATACATGAAGAACCGCTCGTCGAGGCCATCGGCCGCGTAGACGGCCGCGCGCGGCAGGAGGACGGCGGCGGCGATCGTCCAATCGACCCGGAGTGACCCATCCGGCTGCGGGACCGGGTCGGCCTCGAACTCGGCGAGGCGGCGTCGGCCCCAAGCGGTCGCCCCGAGGGAAGTCCGGCGCAAGAAAGGGGTCAACGGGCGGTGGAAGCGGAAATGGGCCCGCTGGTCGGTCCCATCGGGGTACGACAGGGCGGCGCCGGAAAGGCCGACCTCGGGATGCTCCTTGGCCCAGGCCAGCCAACGGTCGATTTGGCCGGCGGACACGCGCGTATCGGGATTCAGGAGAAGGAAGTGGTGCCCCCGGCCCATCTCGATCCCCCGGTTGTTGCCGGCGGCGAACCCCTCGTTTTTCGCCCACCGATAGCGGACCCAGGGAAAGCGGCGCCGCAGGAGGTCGCGCGTCGGGTCGGAAGAGCCGTTCTCGACCACCACCATCTCGAACGGCACGCTGGGCGGGTGGGCCTCCAGGCTCTCGAGCAGGCGCTCCAAATGCGCGATCGTGGCGTAGTTGACGGTCACGATCGTAAGCGCAAGGCTGGCGGGCTCCTGGCTGCGCAGCGGCATATCAGACGCACCCTAACCGACGATCAAAAAATGCGCAATTCTAGGCATTCATGAAGAAATCCCCTATACTGCCCGCATGCCTTTTCGTGTCCTGATCCTCGGAGGCGGCTTTACGGGCCTTGAAGTGGCCCGGCGCCTGGCGACGCGGCCCGATGTCACGGTGACGGTCGTCGATCCCGAATCGCACGCCCTCTTTACGCCGCGGCTCGTCGACGCCCTCGCGCAAGCCTGCCGCGAATCGGATCTGCGCATCCCCCATGCGACGCTCGCCGGGCGCCATGGCTATGATTTCATCCAGGGGAAAGCCGTCCGTCTCGATGAGGCGCAAAAAATGGTGGATATCGAACGCGTCGGCAGCACCGAAAAAGTACAGGCGTCCTACGACACGCTCATCTGCGCCTACGGGGCCAGCACCGCCTTCTACGGCACCCAAGGGCAGGACTACGCGTATCCGTTCAAGACGTGGGAGCACCTGCTGCGGCTTGAGGAGCGCCTCGCGCAGGCCACGCGCAAAAATGAGGACCTGCGGTTTGCGATCATCGGCGGTGGGGCGACGGGCATCGAGGCCGCCTGCGCCCTTGACCTCCGCCTGCGGGCCCTGGGACGCGGTCCGGACGCGCGCACCATCACCGTCTTCCAGGCGGGACCGCAGATCTTGCCGGGATTCCTGCCGAAAACCGTCGAACGGGCCCATGCCCACCTGGCCGCGTCGCGCATCGACGTGCGACTCATGACGCCCGTCAGCCGCCTGCTTCCGGATGGCCTTGAGACGAAAGGCGGCGAACGGGTGCCCACGACCATGGTCGTGTGGGCCGCAGGCGTCCGGCCGAACCATGTCGATGGGGATACGGCCGAGCACTCCCCCACCACCGACCTGATGACGGACCACGCCCTCCGCGTGCGGCCGAACGTGTTCGCGGGAGGTGACGTGATCCAGCTGAAGGACGGGCAGCGGATGATCCCCAAGAACGCCCAGACCGCCATGAAGATGGGAGCGCTCATCGCGAAGAACGTCCTCCGGGAGCGCACAGGCAAGCCACTGCGCTCCTTCCGCTACCGCTCCCCAGGCGTGATGCTCTGGCTGGGCGCGACGGCCATCACCGACCTCCTTGGGCTTTCCCTGCCATCGCGGGCCTTCGTGTGGGTACGGAGCCTGTTCTATTGGCTCCGCTGGCGACAGATCTGCAGGTAACAAAACACCGGACGTTGGTCCGGTGTTTTTGTCTCTTTACAAGAGGGCTTCCTTGGCGGCCTTCGCGACGCGGAACTTGACGACGGTCTTGGCCGGGATCTTGATCTCCGCCCCCGTAGCCGGGTTGCGGCCGATGCGGGCGGCACGCTTGACCTTGACCAACTTGCCGAGGCCCGGAAGGACGAACTCGCCGTTCTTCTTGACCTGGGCGTAGGCCGTCTTCATGACGAGGTCCATGAAGGCGACGACTTCTTTCTTGGTGTGGCCGGACTTGGCGGCCAGTTCAGCCATGAGCTGAGACTTGGTCATTTTCGACATATGTGCGGAAACCCTTGTTAAATAAGGTTAAAATGGGTTTGCAAGAGCAAGTATGCCCGGAGGGCATAGAGGATGCAAGGGTTTTCGTCAACGGTGTTGAGTAAAACGGGGTTTTATCGGTGTTTTTTTGCTTTGTCGCCCGGCAAGAGAGGGTGGGGCTGGCGCCCCACGGCCTGGCCTTTCCCGCGCGGAGGGGCGGTCCCCGGGACGGGTCCCCTTTTTTCGTCCAGGAAAACTCGCGTCTATATCTCCAATGCGGACCACAGGTGCGCTCACACATTCCTGGACGAAAAAAGGGGACCCGTCCCGGGGACCTACAGGGGAGGGAAAGAGTCAAAGAAGAAAAATAAAAAGAGGACTCGGACGGGGATGGGGAGGCTGTGCCTGGTTGCGGTACGTCATTGCGAGGAACGCCTGACGAAGCAACCCAAAGCGGTATCCGGGCGACCCGAGACGAAAGCGGACCCAGTCCTGTGGACCCGGACTCTAGCGTGCCCCGCCCGGTGCCACCTGAGCACCCGCAGCCTCCCCTCTTCCAAACGTCCCCTCCGTCATCGTGAGGAACGCCTGGACGACGCGATCCAGTCCGGTAGGCTGGCGACCCGAGGCGATTATTCCCAGGTGGAGCGCACCATAACCCCCTAAAAAAGGCTTTTCCAACCATATCTTTCTATAATGCGTACTTTTGCTATTTTATATTTTTGGCTAATATAAGCATTTTTGTGAGTATTTGTAAGCCATATACTTGACAAAACGGGTTTTTTATGGCATAATGGATGGACTGAGGGTGAAAGCAGCCCCGGTGAACCCAACACAAGAACCAGGAGAAGAGATCATGGAGAACGCCCAGACCGCCCCCGCCACCAAGACCCCCGCCACGATCATCGACATGGGCGAGATCAAGCTTGCCCCCGCGAAGTTCGAGGTCAAGCCCGCCGCGGGCGAGCGGGTCAGCACGAAGCACCACGTGTACTTCATCCGGAGCATCGGCGTGAAGCTCGGCGGCGACGCCAACCAGTTCACGCACGAGAACGCCCGCGAGGACGGGACGCCGGAGCACATGAAGTGCTTCGCCCAGGGACTGGTGAACGTCATCCTGTACGACCAGCTTGACGTCAACCTCGTCCTGAGCGGGGAGGCGCGGGTGGACGTGGAGATCTGCGCGATCATCGTCCGCGACAAGGACGGGCGCATCGCCGACCGACACGTGTACCTCGTCGTGCGTCCGGCCGCCGGCACGGAGACGGGAGAGCCCGACCGCGTGCTCACCGTGCACCACGCGGACAGCATCCCGCGGTACGACGCCACCGTCTACCGCGGGCGGAAGAGCGCCGTGGCGATCCGCACGGTCACGCCCGAGGAGCGGGCCATCGAGGCCGAGGAGCGCGCGACGGATGCGCTCCCGGCCACGAACCTGCGCGACCCGAACGTGCTCAAGGCCGCCCTGGGCGATCTGGGGCGCGCCGAGCGACGCTCCGGCCGGCGCTCCTGCTGACCACCCCCTAGCCCCCGAGGCCAGGTAGGACATCCACGAGATCGTGGACCTACCGGCTCGGGGGTGTTCTATTTTTGGAGATTGCGCCTGCGCATTTGCTATACTTACCCCATCGCTTTTTCTTTGCCTTATGATCCCCCTTACACGCGCCTGGCTCGGATATGATGTCCCATATACCCAAGTCGAGAGTCACTCGTTCGTACGCCTCGTTCGTCAGAAGGGGCTTAAAAAATCAGGCGGCAAACCAGAGCACCATGTGTCCGTTGGGTATTTTGAAACGGTAGACCCCTCTGGGTTGGCAGCCGTCCTTGGCGAAGCCCAGGCCAATCTGGGCCCGGTAGAACACGCGGATTTCCGGTTTGGAGGATACGGGATCATCGATACGGAAAAAGGAAGCTACGTGTACCTGACATCGGAAAGCGCCCCCTCCACCCTTCCAGGGAAGTTAAAGCAGGCGTTGACGTCAACCACGGCATACGTCCAGGAAAAGAACTGTCAGGACCTCTACCTGAGCATCGGCGGACCCGACCCGTTCTCATCGAAAAAGCCCCAACAACGACCGTTGCCGGAACCGCTTGAGGTACGCGGTCGGTTGATTCTGGTCGGGAGGCAGGGAGAAACGGTGGTTCGTTATGGGTGGAGCGATACGGCTGGGGCGTTTCACCCACTAGAGGACGACACCCCCCAGAGCGAGCCGCCGAGAACAGAAACGGCACGTACCCCATCGACGAGCACACCCGGCATCCCGCCAAAACGCGAGGAACCATCTTCCAAATCAACGCCCGTCCCCCTCCCCATCCATACCATCGCGATCTACCCCAAGATCCAGGCGGATACGGCGGCTTCGGTCTTCCTGATCCAGAAATATGGGGCGGGACGGTATCCGGGGGTCGCGTCCGCGAACGTGGTGTTCTGGAACCGAATACCGGATGGGAAGACGGCGGAAGAGGTCGAAGCGGATGGGACCCTCCTCCTCGACCTGGGCGGCCGCTACGACCACCACGTCAATAACAAGGCGGAAGGGAAGCGCAGCGAGTGCCTGTCGACCATCATCGCCAAGGACTTGGGGATCGAGCAGAACCCGGAGATCAAGAAGCTCCTCATGTGGGCAAAGCGCGACGACCTGGAAGGGAAAGGGACCGTCAGTGCCGATCCCCTGGACCGGGCGTTCGGGCTGTCGGGCATCATCATGAACTTCAACCGGCTGTATCGGGACCGGTTGGGCGACGCGCTCAAGATCATCGTGGAGATCCTGGCGGCGCACGTGCAGGAAGAATACAAGCGCATGGTCGAGTTGCCGCAGGAATGGGAACGGTTGAACGCTTCGGGGGACATCCAGGCGTTCGAGGCGCGGCAAGGGTCGGCGGCGTTGCAATGCTGCTTCGTCCGGTCCGCGAATACGGCCTTCCCCGGCTTCGCCAAGGCGGCGAAGAAGATGGACCTGGTCATCCAGCGCGCGCCGACCGGGCACACCAACATCATCACCCAGCAATTGCGGAGCCTCGACCTGCGTCCCGTCATTGCGGGGCTGCGCCAGGCCGAACGGGCCGCCCTCGGGCTGCCGCCGCTCGCGCACGCGAGCCAGGCGACGGGCCTCGCCGACGACATCAGCTATTGGTATTACGACGACGCCGCGAATACCCTGCAAAATGGCGGCATCGATCCGCAAGGGATCCCGCCGACCAAGCTCTCGCTCGAAGAGATCGTCCATATCGTCAAGGCCCAGCTCCCCAAAGGGATCATCGGCAGCTTGAAACGCGAAAAGGAAGCCGGGGTCCAACGCTGAACGCGCGCACAATGCCAATCGGAAACGACACGCCGCCGCCGCGGCGTTTTCGTATCGGCGGCGGCCCGCTTGCCAACCCCATCCCGCATCCCCTTCAATACCCGCATCGGACCCACCCACCAGGCCACCACGGAGGGACCATGGCGACGTGCCTTCTGACCTACGTTTTCGATCTGGGAGAGTACTTCTCCCGCCACGGCTTCAAGCAGGGCGCCCTGAGCTATCTCGGGGAATCGCTGCGCGCCGACGCCCAACGGCTCATGGAAGGCCAGCTGCGTAGCGCAGGCCTGCCCTACGTCGTTCGGGAATGCAGCCAGGCGCCGAACCCGTGCGGGCTCCAGCTGGTCGGGCCCGAGGGCCAGGTGATCCGCGAGCTCTATTTCGACGAGACCACGGGAGACGCGAGCTTCGGCCTCCCTGGCGACCGGCGACGCTGCGGCGGGCTGGCCCAGGCGCTGCTCGCGGCCGTACGGGACGCGAACCAAGCGTTCCAGACGCTGCACAAGACCCTCCCCTGACGCTCCGGCGTCTTTTTTCTTGCCCTTGACGCGGCCGGAACGGGCTCGGTACACTGTCCGCCCCATCCCCCACCATCACGAAAGGAGCGGAGATGGCGACGATCCGATTTGACGCGAAGGTCCCCCTGGAAGCCCTGCTGCACGCCACGGGACGCGAGGAACGGTACCACCTGGCCACGCCGTTGCGGGAACAGGCCCTGGAAGTGCTCAAGAGGCACCTCGAACGCGAACGGGTCCCCGTGCAGGCGCACCTGGGGATCAGTCCCGACAGCCCCCATGTGCGGCTCCACGGCCCTTCGGGAGCGACCCTGCTCAACCCCTGCCTCCGGTTCCGCCGGGGACAGGTCGAGCTCGACCGGCACGAGCCGGTCCTCGGCCTCGAGCCGACGCACCATCTGGCCCTCCTCCGGGCCATCACCAACGCCTCGACTGAGTTCGAGGCCATCGAGGCCACGGTCACGGCCCCCTGACGCGCGAGCGATTGCGCGTCTTTTCTGAATGGTTGACGGGAGCGCCAAACGGGAGTAGGATCGGTTATCGGATTGCATTCGCCTCTGGAGGGACCATGTCGAACGCCGTCTGGATGGGCCTTGTCGCCTATCTCTTCCTGATCGTCGCCTATTACCAATTCGCTGGGTACCTCGCGTACGTACGAACAGGGCCGCCTACCATCTTCGAGAAAAACCCGTTCCTCCGAAGCATGGCGACGGGACCCTCCCAAGAGGAGGCAGCGGAAGAAGGGGCAACGGAACTGCCCGTCGACTGGCGCGTCTGGCTCCTGAGAAGCCTTTTGCTGCTGGCCTTCATGACGGTGATCCTGGCGCTTGTCGCATTCTGGGGAGGGACATGGCTAGGGATTCTCCTGCCGGCAGCGAGCGCCTTTTACCTGAACGAACTCCTCATCGGAGCGTTTCCGGCAGCAAGCCCAAGGGCTCGATGGCTGTTGCACGGGATCGCGATCGGGGCGTTCGCAGCCTCATTTCTGACGCGTCACTGGATGGTGAACAACCTCCTAGGCCTCGCGGGCGGACTGGGATTCCTGCGGCTCCTACGTCACGTCCCTATTCGCGGCGTCGCCTTCTTCTCCGTCGTGGTGCTCGGGTATGACGCGCTCCACGTCTTCGGAAGCGGGATGATGAACCAGGCCGCCGAAGAGGCGCGCTACACGCCAAGCGTCCTCTACATCCCGGCTGCCGACCTGAGGCCGCTCTTCGCCCTCGGCATGGGAGACATCCTCATTCCTGGCTTGGTGGTTCTCGCCGGGATGCGTCTCGCACAGCTGAACGACCGCCCAAGCGTCCGAACCGGAGCCCTCGTCGGAAACATCGTTGGACAGGTGGTGATGCTCGTGGCCTTGAGGCTGTTCGATCATCCGCAACCCGCCCTGATCTACCTCCTCCCTTGTACCTGGCTAGGGATCTTGATCGGGGCGCGGGCAGGCGGACCCCTGCAGGGATTGCGCATGCGGAAACCGCCTCCCATCACCCAGCCTGTCGTCATTCCACGTCGCCGGCCCGGACCCGCGCGACGGGCCAAGAAGCCCCACAGGCAGCGCAAGCGCTGGCAGTGAAGCCATGGAAGCGAACTGCATCACCTCAGTGGTGATTTTTTTATGAACAAAAAAGAAGCGCCGAAGCGCTTCTTTTCTTATCGTTGCACATACCCCAGGGCACGGACCACCGCCCATTGGAACGGATCCTGCGGATCGCGTCGGAAGGTCGCACGGAATTCCTGGATCCCTTGCCGTTCGAGGGCGAGATCGCGCGGGAAACGGATGCGGTACATCAGCGTGTTCCAGGCGAGATTCTCTTCGGGATTGCGGAAGTCGGGATCACGGCCATAGATGGTGCGGAACGTGGTGCGGGCGCGCGGGAGTTGGGCGCGTTCACCTTCGAGGTTGCGGGTCGTGGGGATCTGCCCGCGGGCCAGCCGCTCAAGGTCCGCGATCGGCAGCGAGGCGCGACCGATGGTCTGCAAGGCGTCACGGAGCAGGGCACGCCGTTCCCCGGCGCCTAAGGCACGGGTTTCGGCCGTGGTACCGGCATCGATGAAGGCGGCAAACCGCTCACGATCGGCGGAAGGCAGGACGACCTGGAAGGCACGGGCATCGGACTCGACGAGGCGCAACGAGGCAGCGGAAGCCGGCGGAAGGGTCGCCGTCGGTGCCGGAGTCGGATCAGCCGCGGAGGGCGTCGGGAGGCCATCAAGGAACGTGACCTCGATCGGCGGAAGGACGGGAGGCGTCGTAACCGGGACAGGGGGCGTGATTGCGGTCGAGACCGGGGCCAGGATGGATCCAGAAGAGCCGGAGCCGACGGCACCTCCCCCACCCCCGCCACCACCGCCTGAGGAGCAGGCGCTCGTCGTGACGGTCGCCGCCGTCGAAGACACGGTTTCGGTGTTTTCGGCATTGCGGGCGACGGATAAGAAGCTGTAGGTCGTCCCGCAGGTGAGGCCAGAAAGCGTCGTTCCTGCCCAGGTGGAGGTCGTTTGCCAGGCGGGCGTCGATGACAGGGCGCCCGTCGCGTCGACGTACTTGCCCGCCGTGGTCGTATAGAGGACGAATTCCGTCGAGGTGGAGTTCCCGTTTGCGGCGAGGGCGACGGAAGCCGTCGTCCCGGAAAGGGCCGTCAGGGAAGGGGCGCCGGGAACCGCCGCCAAGGTCCGGAATTCAGCGGTCGTGGAATAGGCGGAGTCGCCGAAATCGTTGCGTGACGCGACGCGGGCACGGTACCCGAGGTTCGGTAGGAGGCCGGAGACGCTTGCCGACGTGGCATCGGCTGCCAATACGCTCACCGTCCCGGGGAACGTGGAGCCAAGCGTCGTTGTCGCATAGTCGAAAACGTATGCGCTTTCGGTCGTCGCCACATCCGTCCAGGAAATGACTGCCGTGGTCGCCGTGATCGATCCGGCTGCCGCACCGGTTGGAGGCGCCGGAGACGCGCTCGAGGTCATCAGGATCGCGATCGTTTGGTTGGTCGTCGAGACGGTTTCGCTCGTGGTTGAGGCGTTAAATCCACCGCCTCCCGCGGCAACAAAATCATAGGCGTTGTAGCCGCCATTGGTTAATGCATTCGAGGCGTTGGTAATTGCGTATGCGGGCAAACGAACATAGGACGTATAGCCATCGGCGCCGGAAGAACCAAGCGAGGTCGGGTTGTCGGAAGCGTCGGAAGCGGTGACCGTCGTGCTTGAGACGGCAACGGTGGGAGCGGCAAGCCTTGTCAGATAGGCGCGGACCCTAAACTTGACGAGCAATGGCTTCGCCAAGGCGTCAACCGTACTTGACACGCGGGTGAACGAGACGTTATCAAGCGTGTTCGTCGCCGCCGTTGCGGCCTGATAGGCGTCATATAGGACGCTTGAGCTCAGGACGCTATCGACCAAGCTATTTCCGCCGCCTGATGAGAACCAGATCCCATACCCATTCTGGGTAGAGGTGACGTTGGTCGCGGTAATACCTCCCGATTCATCGAGCTTCAGCCCCGCATATGAGGTTGCGACACGCGTAATCGCCGGGGTGCTGGCTCCGTTCGCGAGCGTCAAGCCCGCCCCCGCCACCGTCGCCGCTTGGTAGGTATAGACACCGCCGGATGCCGTGAAGGCGGAACTGACGAACCGGTCGATGGTCAGCAGCCTCCACACATCGTGTTTAACGCACCCCCCGACGAGGCGACATCGTTACGGACGAGGGCGGTGAGGCGGGCATCGCCAGGGTTCAGAAGCACGACGTTCACGTCATTGGTCGCGTCACCCACGAAAGAAGAGAAGCTCGTGCCATCCTCGGCATATGAGGAAATCGAGCATCCGGCCGTAATCAGCAGGGTGCTGCTGGCAGGGACCATGACGCCGGCACTCTCTTGATCATAGGCGTTCCCAGTGTAGACGAAGCCCATGCGCGTGCCGGTGTAACCATAGCTCGTGGATGAGGCATTCTGCAAAACCAGGCCACTGACCGCGGAAGAGGTCACGTTCGTCAATCGGAGGGCGTTTTGGTTTGATCCGGCGCTAACGACGGTCCCCGCTCCCGCGCCCGCGATGGTCAGGCTCGTCGTCGCCGTCGTCGAAGAGACATAGAATGCCGGATACGTCCCTGCCGCCAATGATAGCGTGTCACCGCTACGGAGGGTGCTGGTCACGAAGGTCAGCGCATTCGCATCGACGGAAGAATAATCGACGGTCCCGTTATCATCGACATAAATCGTCGTGCGCCGACTCGCGACGGTCGCACCGATATCATTCGTCCCGCCGTAGTCAAGATAATCGCTAAAGGGGGCGATTTCGAGATCATTCGTCGTGTCCGCATCATCCGTCCGCAAGATCGGATTCGTCGTCTTGTACCCGGTTCCCTGAGCGACGTTTGAGGAGCCCGCGTTGACCAAAGCGGCGGCGAATCCGTAGACACCGTTATCCGTATTGGTGATCGAGAAAATGGACCCGATCCCACGGACAAACCGCAATCCCGCCCCAGCGCTTGCGCCATAGATCGCGTTGCGGCTAATGTTTGCCGTGATGGAAATCGGTCCCGCGTAGCTGTTATCGGTGACGTTGATGCCGCCCGCATCATCGCAGCGCCCACGAAGCGTGTTGTTACGCATGGTGAGGGATTGCGTCCAAGCCACGTCCGAAGGCGGGGAGACGTTAACGATCGTGCAGGTTCCAGCACCACGAATGGGCGAATCCAGCTTGTTCCCGGAAACGTTCACCGTACCGCTGGCATGCACCCCAAGCGTCCCGATGAATGCCGATGGCGGCGTATTGACCATGCGGATCGTGTTCGTCACGAAGGTCACATCCTCACCCTTCAAGACGACCGCCGTGACGTTCGTATCGCTCGTGGTCGTCACATAGCTATTGAAAACATTGTTCCGGATTGTCAATTGCGAAGAAGAGACGGAGCTCAGAAAATACGCCGCGTTCCCGCTGCTCAGGGTCGACCGGCCATATATCGTGTTCCCCTCAATCAGTCCATAGCTGCTCGTGGCCGCGATCTCGATTCCACCGATATTCGTGTTGTTGAGGATGGAGAAATGGCGCGCCTCGCCCGCAAACCGGATCGTACCCGTCGCGGATGTCGAAAACGTATTTCCAGAGATGATCACCCCCGATACGGAAGCCGTCGGGCTGATACGGAGCTCGATATTGGAAAAAGTGCACCCCGTCACCGTAGAGCTCGTCGTGAGGAAGAGGGCGTTCCCGCCTGCCGGGCTCGATTGCCCGATGACGGCGCCGTTGATGCACTGCAACGTCGTGCTCGCGAAGGCGAAAGAGATGTTAAACGTTTCGGCTGCAGGGTTATACGGGCTAGCGCCTCCCCCATTCACCTGGATCGTATCGCCTGCACCGGCAAATAACGCCGCATCAGAAACGGAGGTATAGTCACAACCGGAAGCGCAAACACTGACCGTCGCGGCTTCCGTCACGCGCACGCCGGCGCATGCAAGGAACAAGGCGAAAATAAATCCGAGGTATTTCATAGGACACGGTCAGTATAGCACATCTCATATCGGGCATCATCGTCGCACCTCTCCCGAACAAAAAAAGCGCCCCATCCCATAGGTCAGGAGCGCCTTTCTTCATCACCTCATTCCTGAATATATCCAAGGACCCGGACCACTGCCCATTGGAACGGATCCTGCGGGTCACGACGGAACAGCGCTCGGAATTCCATGATTCCGGCACGCTCACGCTCCAATTCGCGTGGGAAACGGATACGATAGAGGAGCGTATTCCAGGCAAGATTCTCGCTTGGGTCCCGATAGTCAGGCGCATGTCCGAAGATCGTGCGGAAGGTCGCCAGGGCACGCTTCGATTGGCGACGCTCTTCCGTCAGGTTACGCGCCTGCGGAACCTGACCTCGCGCCAAGCGTTCCAAATCGGACACGGAGGGGACGGTCCGCATGGTCTCGTATGCGTCCCGGAGGAGGGCCCGCCGTTCCCCCGCCCCCAAGCGCGCCGTTTCCGGGGTCAAGCCATATGCCACGAACGTCGCAAGACGATCTTGTGCGGCGGCGTCCAGATTCTTGACGCCGAAGGCTCTCGCATCTCGTTGGACATTCGCTCGAGCCGCGGATTCGGCCCGTTCATCGCGAACGCCGCCATTGAAGCGGGCAACCACTTGCGCCAGGTCATCCGGGTTCACGAACGTAAATCCGTTTTCTAATACAGGAAGCGGGGGGAAGACCTCGGCCGGCGGGGGGACGATCGGCGACGTCGTCACGGGGGCGGGCGCCTGCGGCAAGGGAGCCGTTATCGGCGTCAGAATCGTCGTCGGGGTAAAGAGCGCAAGCGCTCCCGCAGCACCGGCACCAACCGCACCACCTCCGCTCGCAGGAGAAGCCGGGGCCGCGTCATCATCCAGGATCGTGTAAACGGTCGAGGTGTTGGATCCGATGATGGCGAAGGTCGGGTCACTGAGCGTAATCGTCAATGTCTCATCACTCTCGTCCGTCGCGTCATCCACGATGACCAGCGGGATGGTCGTCGAGCTCTGGCCGGCCGAAATGGTGGCCGTACCTGCCGTAAGCGTGTAATCGACCCCTCCGCCCGTTGCCGTGCCGGCCGTGACCGCATAGGCAACGGTGATCGGCTCGAAATGTGTCGAGTTGACCAGGATGCGGATAGAGGTCGCCGTCAGGCTTTCGGGCCCAGAACCTGCAGACGACTCGAAAGAAAGGAGCCGCGTCGCCGTATCCACCGTAAAGGCCGCCGCGCCGGAGTTCGCCGTCGCGTAAGACGAGGCGGCATCGCTCGCGTCAATCGCCTTCACCCGCCAGTAATAGGCTCCATCGGCAAGCGTTTGTCCCGAAGAACCGGTGGAATACGCACCGGATCCGGCCGCCTGGCCCACCTGGAAGGAGCGGCCCCCTTGTGCCGCCAAGGCAGAGGAATAATCGACCACCGGCGTCCCGAAATCACTCGAATCGTCGATCTGGATGCGATATTTCACGGTATCCGCGACATCCGAATCCGCCAGGGTAAAGGACAGGGTCGGATTTGCGGTTCCTGTCGCAGAGCCATTCACAAGCGCCGTCGGCCCAAGAGAGGAGGGAACCGAGGGAGTCTGGTTGGCGATATACTGATAGATCGTCCCTGCGGCGCCCGCAGAACTATGTGACCCGGTCCCTGCGGCGCCCGCAGATGTCGAGGAGGTACCCGTAAACGGGATCGCCGAAGCAGAAAAGGCAATGCGCCCACCTCCTCCACCTCCACCCCCGTTCCCACCATCCGCTCCTGCACCGCCATTCGCCGTCACAGCCCCAGAACCGGCGATCGTGCTTGCCGAAAGATAAATACTGCCTCCTGACCCTCCGCCGCCACCCGTGAAACCGCGGTTCACCCCGTTTCCTCCGTTTGCCCTAAGCACCCCATCAATCGTGGCGGTTCCTGAAATAACGAGTCGAATCACGCCGCCAGCTGAGGCGCCTAATCCTGTAAACGGTGTGTATCCTCCACCTCCACTCGAACCATATAACGTCGGATTCGTAGAAGATCCGTACGTCGCCGAACTCCCTAGATTGGCAGCCGAATTTCCGCCAGCTCCCCCATGTGCGGCACCAGATCCGCCAGCACCGCCGCTACCGCCGCCGGTCCCGTAGCCAGACGTTGAAATGGCGCATATGCCCGTCGTGGTATTCGGACCGTATCCGTTCCCGCCGGCATTTGCTGCAGGACAACCGTGCCCGCCGGCATCAACCACCGAAAGCGCGTCAACCGTCAGCGCCGTGAGCGACGTTGAGGACACGTTCGCCCCAAGTGTAGAGCTGACGAGGTTCAGGGCGATGGACCTTGGCAATGTCAGATACCCACCAAACGCATCCACGACCCCCGCATCCCCCAACGTGAGGACAAGTCCGCGTAACGTCAGATCAGAAGCGACATCAAAAACCGCCCTAGACCCGCTTCGCGTCGCCAAAATCGTGGTCGTCACGTTCGTCCAGACGGGGGCCATCACCGTCACCGACGTCGCGGCTGAAAACGTAAGGGCCGTGTTCGTCGTCGACACACCGACCGCGGAACCGAGGTACACCGCATTTATTGAATTGCCGCAGGTCCAGCTAATATCGCTAAGCGATAACCAAGCCGTAGACGAAACAGCGAGCGTAGACATGGCTTCACTGCACCGTAAATACGCTCCGGACGCGATATCGAACGCTCCACGGACATAATCACCGCTTGCAGGAAAGTCAAACCCTGACGCGATCGTCACCGTCCCGGCCCCATCATCCGTATAACGATCGAGGGCGAATGTCGTTCCCGTCACGCCCGCCGAACCCGCGCCAAAAGCGCCACCCGCGGCCGCAGATATCGAAGAAAGAGAAAAACCCGTATTCGCCCCATAGTAAACCGCCACGCGTCCACCCGACCCTCCCCCACCGCCAATCGCCCCATTCCCGCCATTCGCGGAAATAGAGCCGCTACCCGCCAAGGTCCCAGCACGAACAAGGACGGATCCGCCCGCCCCGCCACCGCCGCCGTTATATGCGCCATCATATCTTCCGATCCCACCCGTTGCCGCAACAACCCCATCAATCGTCAAGGTTCCCGTCGAAGTGACATGAATGATGCCACCACCAGCCCCACCGAAAGCCGTAAAGAAGTAGCCGGACCCCCCTCCAGAACCCAGATATGCGGGGACAAGGGAGTTTCCATAAATCGTAGACCCTCCCAACACGCCACCACCACCGGTACCTGCCGCGGCGGCGTGCGAACCTCCACCACCGCCTCCACCACCCCCACCGCCACCGCGACCATATCCACCTGCACGATACCCGCACAACCCTGTACTCGTATCAACCCCATATCCGCCATCGCCAAACGCTCCCCCAGCCCGACACCCCCTTTCGCTTGCCGAGAGCGCACCAGAGATCGTCACGTTGCGAGCCGTGATTTTTAACCCATTCACATCCTCAAGCGTATGAGTCGTCGTCGCATTTGCCTCTATCGTAAAGTCATCAGTTGACCCTAAAATCATCTCGCTATTCGACCCCATCGTCATTGTATAGCCACTGCGCACGGTCACCGTCCCAGATCCCTGCAGGTTTACGGTCCCGATCCAGGTCGTACTCACATTTCCCTCGATGCTGATCGTGCTGCATGAACTGGCGTCGACGTACGCCTGGTCGATGACCGTATCGGTGGCGACGGTACAGTCCGCCGCACGGGCTGACGCCGGCGTCAGCATGACCCCAACCAGCGCAAGGCTCATCGCCAAGAGCGTGGTTCGCGCGGGGACCATGAAAAACGAGGAAAAGGGCTTCATGGTCTGAAGATACCAAAAATCTGGCGGACCCACAAGATAATCGTCCGCCTCTCCCCAGCCAGGCATAAAAAGCGCAACGACACGCCTGCGATCGGCTTCTTTATCACGACTTGAACGCGCCCTTTATCGCTGACCCTTACGAGGTCCTTGAACATGCCAAAAAAACAAAGCATCCGTCGAAAACGGATGCTTTGTTTTTGGGTGCAAGGCGCATCGAGCGCGGCCGTTGGGCCGCTCAAGTCGGAAGGCTTTAGCGCTTGCTCCACTGCGGGCTGCGGCGTGCGCGGCGGAGACCCGGCTTCTTACGTTCCTTGGCACGCGGGTCGCGCGTGAGGAAACCGAGCTTCTTGAGAGTGGCGCGGTAATCGGCCTGCTCCTTGAGGAGGGCGCGGGCGATCCCGAGACGGACGGCTTCAGACTGCGCGTGGGCACCTCCACCTTCCGCCTTGACGCTGACGTCATAGGCCGCTTCCATCGCGACGGCCTTGAGCGGCTCGAGGACGATCCGCTGCATGTCGAACGTCGGGAAGTAGTCCTTGAACGCCTTGCCGTTGATCTGGATCATTCCCTTGCCGCCACGGACGAGGCGGACGCGGGCGATGGCCGTCTTGCGACGCCCGATCGCTTGGACCACGTTCTCTTTCGTCATGGCGAGGGTGGCCGGAGCGGCGGCCGGAGCCGCTTCCTCGACCTTCTTCTTCCGCGGGGCGCGGGGCGCGGCGGCCTTTTTCTTGGCCGCTTCCTTGGCCGGCTTTTGTTCGATGTCCGTAGGCATATTAGGCTTCGATGATCAAACGCTTCATCCGTTCGTTCTGCGTACGGTTCTTCGGAAGCATGTATTTAACGGCATGGCGAAGCACTTCGCCCGGCTTGTCGACCTGCAGTTTCGCAACCGGCAGGCGCGTGATCCCGGACGGGCGGTTGGACGAGCGGAAGAGCACCTTCTGCTCCATCTTCTTGCCGGTGTAGACGAGCTTCGAGGCGTTCACCACCTTGACGATGGCGCCCGTATCGATGTGCGGCACGTACCCGGGTTGGTCCTTTCCCAACAGCATGCGCGCAACTTCGGTGGCGAGGCGGCCGACGATCTGGCCGGCGCCATCGATAACCACGGTCTTGCGCGTGAAACCGGCGAGGGCCGGCACCTTCTTTTTCCAGGCCATACCTTATTTCACGAGTTGGATCTGGGCCATCTCGGCACCATCTCCCTTACGCGGGCTGAGCTTGACGACGCGGGTGTAGCCGCCCGGACGGGTGGCGTAGCGCGGCCCCAACTCTTCCAGCACTTTGTTAACCGCCTTTTCGGTCATGACCGTCTTCAGCAATTCGCGACGGGCATGCAGCGACTTGACTTTCCCTTTCGTGATGAGCCGTTCCACCAACGGACGAACCGCCTTCGCCTTCGCGAGCGTCGTGTTCACATGCTCATGCACGATGAGGGACGTGGCCAGGTTCCGCAAAAGGGCCCGGCGAGGGGCGGTCTTCCGGTCCAGCGTTTTTCCGACACGTCGATGTCTCATAATCGAGCACGATCTTAAGCTTATTCAGCCGTGTACGTCAAGTCTTTGAGGACGTTCAGGTGGTCTTGGAGGGTCTGCAGGCCTTGGTTGACCGCATCCACCGGATCCATCGAACCGTCCGTCTCGACGCGCAACGTTAATTTATCGAAGTTGATCTTGTCCCCCACGCGGGTCTCCTCCACCTTGTAGGAGACGTTCAGGATCGGGCTGTAGAGCGCGTCGATCGTCATGACGCCGAGCTCGCTCTTGGTGGTCTTGGCCCGTTCTTCCAGCGATTGGTAGCCGCGTCCGGACGACACCCATACCTCCATCTCGAACGACGCGGAGGCGTCGGTGAGCGTGGCGATGGGCTGTTCCGGGTTGACGATCTCGACCAAGGCGTCCTTGGCGAAATCTTGGGCCGTGACGACCCGTTCCCCCTTCACGGCCAGGCGCAGCTTGACCGGCTCTTCGGAAAAGAGCTTGAAGCGCAAGGCCTTCACGTTGAGGATGATCTCGAGGACATCCTCCTTGACGTGGTTGATCGTCGCGAATTCATGGTCCGCCCCCTTGATTTTGACCGCCGTGACCGCCGCCCCCGACAGGGACGACAGCAAGATGCGGCGCAGGACATTGCCGATCGTGGTACCAAAGCCTTGGACACACGGTTCGACGGTCAGCACGCCCTCATTGGGACGTTCGCCGCGCGTAAAGCGCACTTTTGATGGAAGCATGATGGGCTCCATAAACGCGAAACCTTGCAGGTTGTTAAGGGGATTAACGAGAGTAGAACTCGATGATCAACTTCGGATCAAAGGGTTGCCGCAATTCTTCGCCGGACGGCACGGAGGTGATTTTAGCAGATAAGTCGCTGGCTTGCAGGGAGATCCACGACGGGACCTGCTTTTTGGCCAACTCTTCAGCCGTTTTCTGCCAGAGGCCCTTGCCTTGCTTGTTGCTGCGGATCTTGATGACGTCTCCCGGCTTGACGCGGTAGGACGGGATGTTGACCTTGCGCCCGTTGATGTCGAAGTGGGCGTGGCCGACGGCCTGGCGGGCGGCAGCGCGCGTCTTGGCGAAACCGGCGCGATAGACCGCGTTGTCGAGGCGCATCTCCAGGAACTGGACGAGCGCCTCTTCGGTGTTGCCCTTGCGCTTGGTGGCTTCCTTGAAGAGGTTGCTGAACTGGCGTTCGGCGAGGCCGTAGAGGCGCTTCGCCTTCTGCTTCTCGCGGAGCTGCTTGCCGTAGTCCGTCATGCGGCCATAGCCGTTGGTCGGACCATGGACACCCGGCGGGAAGGGGCGGCGGGCGAGGGCGCGCGCGTGGGAGGCCTTGTCGGTGAGGGCCTGGCCTTCGCGGCGGGAGTACTTGGCGGTGAGTTTAAAACGCATAGCGAATGGCGATTACACGCGGCGCGGACGCGGGGCCCGGCACCCATTGTGCGGGACCGGCGTGACATCCTTGATTGAGAGGACGTTGAGGCCGTTGGCGTTGAGGGCGCGGATGGCGCCTTCACGACCCTGGCCGACGCCCGAGACGTACACGTTGACGTCCTTGAGGCCGGCGTCCTTGGTGCGCTCGATGGCTTCCTTGACGACGACGGAGGCGGCGTACGGGGTGGCCTTTTTCGGGCCCTTGAAGCCGACGACTCCGGCGGAACACCAACCGATGGCGTTGCCGTTGTTGTCGGTGATGGTCACGATCGTGTTGTTGAACGTGGCCTGGATGTACACCTTGCCCTGCGTGACCTGGGCGCGCGCGGCCTTTTTCTTGCGGGTGCGCGTCGCGCTGGCTTTAGCCGCCGGCTTCTTGTCAGAAGCGGCAGCGCCGGAACCGGCTGCTTTCTTGGCTTCACTCATAGTCTGAGTCTAGAAATTAAGTCTTCTCGAGCTTGCGCTTGCCGGAACCCATCGTGCGGCGGACGTTGCCGCGGATGGTGCGGGAGTTCGTGCTGGTGCGCTGACCGCGGACCGGGAGGCCCTTGATGTGGCGCGACCCACGGTACGAACCGATTTCCTTGAGGCGCTTGATGTTGGCGAGGACTTCACGACGAAGTTCCCCCTCCACGCGGATGTTCTTCTCGACCTCCTCGCGCAGCTTGTTAGCTTGCGCTTCGGTGAGGTCCTTGACGCGGATCTCCGGGGCGATGCCCGTCTTTTCGATCACGCGCTTGGCGGTCGTGGTCCCGATCCCATAGATATAGGTCAGGGCGACGTCGACACGCTTTTGTTGGGGAAGGCTGACGCCTGCGATACGTGCCATAGAGTTATCCTTGACGTTGCTTATGTTTAGGGCTCTTCGCGCAAATGACGACCACGCGTCCCTTGCGGCGGATCACTTGGCAGTCGCGGCAAATCGCCTTGACAGAGGATCGTACTTTCATAATGCGATGGAAGCAGGCCGTTTCAGCAAAACCCAGGCGCTCGGCCAATTTCGAGCGTCGGGATCGCGTGAAGGGCCCCTGTTGTGAATAGAGATCGCCCGGGAACGGGTTTTTGCCGTTTTCCGGGGATTTCCGCAGGAGAAGACTCGTGCGCTGCCGGCAGTCGTCAGGGCTTCCAAAACAGCCTGAAAAACCGCCGTACAAGGCCTATAATCTATAGGTGATTCGCCCCTTTGTCAAATCGTACGGGCTCAGCTCGACCTGGACCTCGTCGCCAGGGGTCAGGCGGATGCGGTTCATGCGCATTTTGCCTGAAAGATGGCACAAGATCTCTTGGCCATTCTCGAGCTTGACCTTGAAGGAGGTGGCGGGGAGGTTTTCGACGACCTTGCCCTTGAGAATGATAAAATCCTTGTTGGGACCGTTACCGGGCATAGGTAGAAACGTTCATTTCCATGAGGAAAATACTTCGCTAAGGCTTAGTATGAGCATTTTCTGCCCTTGACGGGGAAAAGTCAATGAAGAAACAGGTTTTTATGGGGCTGGCGCCCCATACGGCCCGCCTTTCCCTCGGGTGGGGGCGGTCCCCGGGGCGGCAGGGCTTTTTTCCCGGACCTGAACTCGCTGCTTGTTCCGGGGATGGATGGCTCACACAGCAGGTCCGGGAAAAAAGCCCTGCCGCCCCGAGGACCTACAAGGGAGGGAAAAAATGAGAATAATCGAAAAAGGACAGCTCGGACGGGGGGTGAAAAAGAAAAGGACCCGCGTGAGGGGTCAGGAGGCCGGGTTCGCCTTGGTGAGGATGGCCTTGAGGCGGGGGTGGCCGTCGAGGGGGAGGAAGAGGCGGGCCCAGGCGTCGGGCTTCCAGCCGCTCTGGGTCCAGTGGATCCAGAGGCCGAGGGCACTGGGCTGGCCGTGGCCGGGGTTGCGGGGGTACTCGGTCCAGCCGATCCGGCGATTGGGGTCGATGACGCCTTCGAAGGCGACGGTCCCGTCCTCGTTGAAGACCTTGAGACGGTCGCCCTTCTCCAGGCGGTGGCCGTAGTCGCTATGCGGGTCGTTGGGACCCTTCTCGTCGGGGTCGAGGATCCAGATGGCGCCTTCGGTGCCGGTCTCGAGGAAGATGTCGAGTTGGCCCGGGATTTCGGTGGGGATGGGCATGGGAACCTCCAGATGGAACCATACGGCGAAGATTTTATATTGTCAAATATACACGAACAGCCGGACCTGAGGAAAAGAAAAGCCCGTCGGATGACGGGACTCAGGGAAGCAGATCGACCCAGGAAGGGTCGGGACGGATGAGGGTCGGCAGGTCGAACGGGAGGCCGACGAGGGAGCGCTCGCTGGCCGGGAGGGCCTCGATGAACGCGAGGGCGCTCGCGGCCCAGTGGCGGTACTCCCCCATCGTCGCGTAGAAGCCGGAGGTCCAGGCGCGGCGCGTCTCCGGGGCGAGGGCGACGAAATCGGCCTTGAGGCGAGCGGCCGCCTCTCGACCGGCGGGCGACGGCTCGATGTTGGTGGCCAGGAAGCGTACCCAGGCCTCCGGGACACGGCCCTCGTCGACCTTGAGCGGCTGCAGGACCCGATGGCAGATGCGCTCAAGCGCAGCGCGTTGGGCGTCGCGGAGCTGGACCATGGCACCCAGGTCGTGGCGGCCGTAGGGCGAGGCGTTGGTCTGGCTGTTGGCGAACATCATGAGATGCTCGAGCATGGTCTGGGCCTTGTCGTCGGAGGCGGCGACCTGCTCGCGAGTGCGGAGCAGCGGGCGCATGTGGTCGGCGAAGCGGACCGGATAGAAGCCGTGATGCGACGAGAAGTCGTGGAAATCGCGCACGCTGACGAGCGCATGCCGGCCCACGAAGGTGGCTCCCGAACAGTCGAGACGGTCGACCCAGCGGGCAAGCCAGACCTCGAGGAGCGGCCGGTCGCCGTCCATGTCGGCATACGGGGTGACCGTGTGGACCGTGCCATCGCCGAGGGTGACCTCGGTGGGCTTGAGGTAGTGCGTGTGGGCCGCGATCGCGTAGGCGACGAGGTCGATCTCCTCGGTGGTGAGCCCGCTGCCGTGAGCGGCGGCCTTGAAGGCGAGCGCCCCGACCTCCGCATGACGGACGAGGCGATGGCGATCGGCGTAGCGGTCGACGAAGAGCGTGCCGACGTCATGGAGCGTGCCCCCGAGGATGCAGGGGACGACCAGGCGCGGGCTCAGCCCGACGTCATGCCCGAGACGCAGGGCGTTGACGTAATCGCGACACCAGTGGCCGGGGCCGTGATCGGCCTCGGCCTCCACGAGGCCACGATCCGCGAAGAGCCGTGGCACGATGACGTGCAGCGCCTCCACGGCCCGGCGGATGGCGACGCGGCGGTCGAGGGTCGGCGTGTGGAGGAGGAGCTCCGACGAGAAGCGGGCCCGCACCTCCTGTGCGTAGGGCAGCAGGGCCGCGTCCCCGCCATCGGGGCGCGCGAGACACTCCACGAGATACGGAAGCGTGAGGGATTGCGGTTCCACGGGCTGGTCCTCGTTCTTTCCTGCCCATCCGAACGATGAGCGGCGGGATTGGAGCATGGGAGAGCATGGGCGTCAAGAAATACGGGATCGCCTCGCCGCTTTCGTTGGCTGGAAATTTGGGGATTTTCCCCTCCCTTGCCGAGTTGCGGACCGTCCTGTATAGTGGATGGCATCGCGGGTATCGTATAGTGGCTATTATGCGTGCTTCCCAAGCACGACAGGGGGGTTCGATTCCCCCTACCCGCTCCAACGAGCTCGGCTCGATCTTGCGGACAAGTGAACGGTACGGAAGGCGGCACTTGTCTTCGGGATCGAGCCTAGCTCGACCACCCACCCCCGTTCGGAACACGAACGAAGGTGGAATGAGGGGAACGAACACGAGAAGACGCCCCGGCTTGCCGGGGCGTTCTTCTGCCAACTTAGCTCAGCTGGTAGAGCAATGCTTTCGTAAAGCAGAGGTCCCGGGTTCGATTCCCGGAGTTGGCTCCACAGGGGAACGCTTCCAGAAGGAAGCGTTTTTCTGTTGTTTGAGCCGAGAATCAAGCCTAGAAGCTCGCGCCCTGGAGGACGGGAACGAGCGCTTGGGGCTCACGGTTGACGCCAGGGGGCCTTGAATCTTCGACGGCGGCTTTCCGCGCGCAGGAGGGCGGGCACCGCCTGGGCCAAGGTCGACGGCGCCAGGTGCGCGTATCGCATGGTCATCTGGACCGTGGAGCGGCCCATCAGCTCCTTGATCGTGAGGATCGGCACGCCGGCCATCGCGAGCTGGGACGGGAAGAGGCTTTCTCACGGCGGGTTCCTCCTGGCTCCGGACCTCAACTCATCAGAAACTCCGGGGAAACATGCCGACCCCGGCAGACCATAGGACCCGAGCATGGCGTCGAGTTCGGCTAGGCCAGCGGCCCGTAGCCGCTCGAACTCGACGCGGCAACTCGTAGGGCAGCAGGGCACAGGCTCTCGCCACGGAGTCTCCGTCGTACACGCTCTCGCCCCCGTAACACAATTGGCTGGCGAGTGGGTCTGGCGGACACAGGCAGCGATCAGGTCCCGACATCGCGCCGCCGCCCAGATCGCGTCATGAATGACGGGACCGGTCTCCAGGTTCAGCGGGCCTTGCGAGTAGAGTCTCGTTTGGACGGGTAGCGCCGTGGGTTCGCCAGGGGAAGGCATCGCAAACCCGCCATCGCCAGGACGCCGGTTTGAGTCGCCGACGAGAGGGCTGCCGCTTCCACAACCAACTCCAAACAGCACAGCGCCGACACCAACGATCAGGAGCGCTCTGGGCAGGGGATGTAAATTCATAGAGGCGCCTCCAATTCAAGCTGCCACTTCAATGATCCGAACCCCTTAAGGTTTCGGATCTGAACGGGCGAGCCAACTAGAGAGCAAAGGGTGGAGGAAAAATCGACAGGCGGAGGGTTGAACGCACGATATCCTAAACGAACGGGATTGGAAAGGCCCTCCGGCCGTCGGCGGACGACCCGGCCTTGCCTCGCCCGGCGCCTCCCCGAGGACGTAGTCCTCGCAGAACGCGTGCGTACCCACGTCGCGCCCGCCTCTGCCGCGCGCCCCGCGAACTGCCCGAACGCGGTGGTCTTCCTGAAGCCAGCGGGCGCGACGACCGCCACGATCGGAGCGGAACCCGACCGAGGGTGCGCGAGCGCGCCACCTCAAGCCTGCCCCCGAGCACCGATCGGTCGATCGGGGTGAGAGCTTCTGGCGCTAGGCGGCCCAGGAACGGGACCCCACCGTCACCCACCCAAGCACCGGCGGCATCGGCAACCTCGTAGCCCGCGAGCAATGCGGAGCGGCACATGCAGCCCGACAGCGCGAGATTCAGCACCCTGGAAGCACGCTCTAGGATGCGCTCCCCGAGGATCGGCGGTTTCCTGCTTGGAGCCCCATTGACGGGGCTCTTGTCGCTCTCCTTCGATTCATCGGGATAGGTTGGCAATAAAGCAGCGGCCACGTCCTTGAACGCTTGTAGGCTCGGCCGCCCGTCCTTGGGCACGAGCTCATCGTACTCGGCCCATGTAAGCTGCGTGAGCCGAGCCAGCGCTCCGCGAAGGCGACGTTTCCGCCAATCCACGCGCCGAATTCTCGCCGCCCTTACGCAACATGGGAAGGCCGCTGGCGGCAGCGGGGCCAGCTTTGGCGACCGAAGGGCCATCCTTGTCGGTGGCCTCAGGACCCCGCCGTAGCTCGCTACGGCTTGAGCTCGCCCACGGTAGTCGAAAGGCACGCAAAAAAAGCCCGAGGAGACGGCCTCGGGGAAGGAAACGCGGAACCCGCAAGATGAAGGGCCGACGGCCCGTCCGAAATGGCGAACCACCGCCACGACGACGAGCCGCTAACACCGACAGGAGCACCGAAGATGCCCCAGATCGACGAAGACAGCGTCGGACCGCCGGCCGACCCGCTCCCCGCGGAGCACACGCAGGACGCAAGCCGGGCGGCGGTCGAAATGCCCACTCCCACCCTGCACCATGATGACGTAATGCGTCAAGACCCGGGCGCGCCCAACCCGCTCTCGAGGGGCGGCACGGGCTCCGGGGCGCCGAGGCGGAGTTCGCCGACCGGGTCGCGCAGGTGGCGTTGGCTGAGTCAGCGCTCCTCCCGCAAGACCGCGAGGCCCTGAAGGCGGAGGTCGCCCGCCGGAGCAGCGGCGAGCCGGCCACGACTGGCCACGGGAAGCGGCTCGAGCGCGGCCGCGGGCGCGCCGCCCGCGTACTCGCGAGGTTCGGCATCCGCGGCGCTCGCCCTCCCAAAAGGCGCGACGGAACCCAACCCCCGCACGCAGCCGTGCAGCAAGGTAAGTCGCGCCTGAAAAGAACAGGGCTCATGTCGATGGTATGCACAAAAAAGACCCGTCCATGACGGATCAGCCTTCCCTCTTCCAGGGAAGGAGACCGCTCAGGCGACCTGCCCATGCGCGACGGAGAACGTGAAGGTCCCGTCGCCGTTGCTCGTGATCCAGCCGTCCTCGAGCGCTTCCTTCGCCATCTCTTCCACGTCGACGTGAAAGAGCCAGTGGTCGAGGCGGATCTTGCGGAGGGCATCGAGGAGCGAGTCTTGGCGGTACGTCCGGCCGTTGAGGGCGCGGTAGCTATCTTTGAGTGAACCCATCAGGCCTCCGATCTCGCTTGAATGCGTGAGCGAACAACTTTCCGGAGAGTACCGGATGCGACCGCCGTTTCGCAAGAGGGATCAGTCTTTACCTAAAGGCCCCGCTAAAACCTCAGATACCGCTTCACGCTCCCCGACCCCAAGAAGGCCTGGACCTGCTGGAGCCAATCGGCGCGGCTCATGCCGGTCACTTCGGCGCGCAAGACGAGCGCCTCCTCAAGGGTCGCGGGGCGGATGATGCGGTCACGGAAGGTGTCGAGGCTCCAGCCGACGTGATCCGCGAGTTCTTGGGCGGCCTGTTCGAGGAGCTCGGGAGTGGACGTGGCGCCCGCGAGCAGGACGCGCTCGAGGTTCTGTTGGACGACGGCTTCGGAAAGGGTGAAGCGCTCCTTCCCGGCCTGATCCTTGAGATACGTCTCACGGATGAGCTGCTCGTAGGCCTCTTGACGGAGCTCGGCGAGCGGACGCGGCTGCTGCCCGGCAGGGGGCGTCGCGTTCGCGAGGGAGCGGTCGATATCCTCCCAACGGGCCAGGACATCGCGATAGAGGACCCAATGCCCATCGACGGAGGCCGCCGGAACCGGGACGATGCCGACAAAGCGACGCGCGAACCTGGACACCGATTGACGTTGCAGGATCGAAACGGAAATGCCGACGATGACAAGCAAAACGGCAGCCAAGGCCGACAAAGCGATGAGGAACCCTAAACGTGCCTTCATGGAGCGCAAAAACTGCATAAGCTAGGAGGCGGGATCATGGACGAAGAAGTACCGGAACCAGCGCTCGGGATTGGAACGCGCGGGCTCGACAGGATGGTCACGGTAGAGCGTGGGCGTGTCGGGAAGCGGATCATTCGATAGGCGTTCCCATTCTTCGCCGCGCAAGATGTACACGCGCTCGCCGGGACGCTGCATGTTGAGGCGAAGGCGAGCTTCACGGTCGATGAGGTCGGGGGTCTGCAACCGCTCAAGGAGTTGGGAGACGGTGGCCTTGCGGGTCTCGAGCTGGGCGACGCGCTCTTGGAGGGTCGAGACTTCGGCCTTCACCTCATTTTGGCGATACAGCTCGCGGGCCGCGGAGAGGCCGGTGACGGCGACGAAGCCGAGCGCCAAAAACAAGGCAAGAGGACGAGCCTCGCGATGGTTCGGGGAAACGGCACGCGCCTGCATGGGAAAAGGATATCACGAGGCCTCAGGAGCGTCGATGACGCGCTCGATCCGCTCGAGGACGGCGACGTCGGCCTTGCGTAGGCGACGAAACAGGCGACGACGACGGCTCGCGAGCGAGACCGCGTGGACATGGGTTGCGGGCGGGCGGGTCCACGAGAGCCGAAATGGCGTGCCGTCCGGACGGACCCAGGTGGACGTCCCCAGGAATGGGAACAGCCGCCACGGAACCCATCTCGGGGCCGAGGACCCATGGAATCGCCAATCGTGGACACGGACGCGGCCCCAAGAGCTGCGTTCGGCCCCGATGACGCGCTCGGTGGTCTGCAGGACCACGGCAGAACTCCAGACATCGAAAGCAAGCCAAAGAAGGAAGGCCCCGATCAGCCAAAACGCCAACGCGATCCCCCACATGGGACCGCGGAGGTCGAACAGGAAAAAGAACGGGACGGCCAACCAAAGCGCTGCCACCAGGAGACGCGTGAGCAGGCGCGAGCCATGGGAACGGGACACCGTCAGGAGGCGCTCGTGCGACTGCAGGCGGGCCAGGGAGAAGAGGTCGATCATAGCCCGACAGGACGTGCGCGAAGGGCGGCCTCGGCGGCAGCCCGTTCGCTCCAAGGGATTTTTTTCCCGTTGGCGACGCAAATCCAAGGCTCGGCCCCCTTGCCAGTCAAAAGGACGACGTCCCCGGATTCCGCAAGGCGGACGGCGCGGGCGATGGCCTCGGCGCGGTCATCGATGAGGAAAAGGTCTTTTCCGATCGACTTCCCCCCTTCTTGGGCGCCGGCGGCGACCTGCTCGATGATCTGGCGCGGATCGTCGTCGTAGGGATCCTCGTTCGTGACGATGACCACGTCGGCCTCGCTAGCGGCCAGCCGGCCCAATACGGGCCGACGTGCGACATCGCGACCGCCGCCACAGGAGCCCAGCACATGGATCAGGCGACGGCGCGACGTGAGCCGGAGGGCCGCATACAGCTGGCGCAGCGATTCGGGCTCGGGAGCGTAGTCGATGATCACGCGGAACGGCTGGCCAGACTCGACCGTCTCGAACCGTCCGGGCACGAACGGGACCGCACAGATGGCGGCAAGGGCCGTCCCGACCGGGATGCCTTGCGAAGCGGCGACGGAAATGGCCGCGAGCGCGTTCTCGACGTTGTAGGCCCCGGGCAACTGGAGATGGCCGTAGGCACCGGCGACCACGAGGTCCGTCCCCTTTTCCGTCAGATGGCACTCATCCGGATGCAGGCCGCGCGCGGAGGTACGGCCATACCAAAGGCATGGGATGCCGTTCCCGGCGTCAGCATAGAAGGAGGCATGCTCGCTATCGGCGTTCAGCACCAGGGCCCGCGGAATGTCCTGGCCCTGAATACGCTTGGGATGGCGCGCGGCGACGTGGGAGAAGAGCCTCGCCTTGGCAGCCTTATACGCCTCAAACCCGCCGTGGGCCTCGATGTGTTCGGGCGTCAGGTTCGTGAAGACGGCGACATCATAGGAAATGCCCTCATGGCGTGACTGGATGAGCCCCTGCGAGGACGTCTCGAGCACTGCGTAGCGGCAACCGGCGTTCACCATCTCGCGGAGCATGCGCTGCAGGAAAAAGCGCCCCGGCATGGTCATTTTCGTGGGGTTAACCCATTCCTTCCTCCCGATCTTCAAAATGGCGGTCGTGGTGCAGCCGACCTTCGCCCCTTCAGCCTCGAGGGCCTTGGCGATAAGATAGCTCGTGGTCGTCTTGCCGTTAGTCCCCGTCACGCCGATGACGATGAGCTCTTCGGAGGGATAGCGGTAGACGAACGCGGCGAGGCGCGCGAGGGCAAAATGGTACACCTGGAGCCAGGAAGCGGGCACCAGGCGGCGGAGGGTCGAAAGCATACCGTCAGGAACTATACGTCAAAAAGGAAATGAAGGCGAAGAAAAAAGACAAGAGGAAGCCGCACAGGGCGAGCGGCACGAGGATCGGCCAGGTCCCGACCTGCGAGAGCAGCAAGAGCGCGATCGCGCAGGCCTGGAGGGCCATCTTGGTCTTTCCGAAGACGTTCGCCGAACTCACGCGCCCCTTGTAACGGCGGTACAAGACGCCAGAGACGACCAGAAGCTCCATAAAGAGCACAAGCGCCGCCAGCCACCAACCGACGACCCGCGAAACGAACAGCACGGAAACCGACCCGATCAGCAGCTTGTCAGCGACGGGATCGGCAGCCGTCCCCCAAAAGGTGATCTGCTTGCGCAGGCGGGCCAGGGAGCCGTCGAGAACGTCCGTGAACGCGGCAAAGAGGAAGAGGCCCAGGGTCTCCGGCCACCGCTCCCGCCACAAGAAAAAAAGGACGACGGGCGTGAACAGGAACCGGATGACGGTCAGGTGATTCGGCCGGACCCGGCGCGGGATCCAGGCGAAGAGATAGCGAATCAGCGGATCGTGGGGGAACAAACGAATGTTGTCGTTTGTCATGAGCATAGAAATGGCTGCTCCCTAGCATACGGAACCGACGGCGGACGCGCAAAGCGACGAAAAACGCAATGAAAAAACGCGTCCGGGACGGGACGCGTCAGAACCTCAGCCGCACGCAGTAGTTGTAGTACCCCATCTGCGCGAAACAAGTCTCGCGATCGCTGAGGAGGCCGAAAGCAGGCTCGGTGCCGCCGTCGACGGTTCGGCGTGAGCTGGCATCGTAGGCGATGCCCTGCCAGTTGACGGCCCACATGTCGTTCCACCCCTCACAGGTCGTACCGATGTCGATGCCGCAGGCGTTCGGGATGGCGAGGTAGAGCCCCGTCGCGTCAGTCACGCCCGCAGGAAGGCTAGCGGCGGGGATCACGCAGCGGTAGACCGAATCGGGCTCGGCCACCGGCGTACACGTCACGTTCCGGCGCGCACCGAAGGAGATCAGGACCTGGCCGACGCGACCCCCCGAAGGGATGGTGTAGGGACCGTTGGTCGAGCGGTACGTGACGACCAGGCCCGGAACCGGAGCGGCGTCGGGGACGTCGGCCGCATCCGAGGCATCCGAAGAGGTGTCGGCGGTATCCGCGGAACCCACGTCCCCGTCGCTCGCGTCCGCGGGCACGTCTGCGAGCGCATCAGGGACGTCCAGGACCTCGTCCGCGGGCGCATCCGCATCGGCGACGTCCGTGTGGTCCGCGAAGGCGTCGTCGAAGCGGTCGGGCGGGACATCGACGGCGACCTCCATCGACAGGGCATCCCCCGCCTCGGCGGCATCGGGCAGGACGTCGGGGATCGCCGCATCGGATTCGTCGGTGAGGTCGGCGGACGCATCGTCCTGATCGACGAGGACACCGTCGTCGCTCGCGACGTCGTCGGGACGGGCATCGAGCGGCGGGGAGCCATCGAAGGCGTCCGGGGCGTCCGGGGCGTCGGCGCGGTCGTCGGGCGGCGCGACGTCGGACCCATCCGTCGGGGACTGGTCCGGGACGGCATCCGCCTGGTCAGCGGGCCGGTCGGCGGCCGCCACCGAAGGGTCCGCGAAGTCGTAGAAGAGATCGCAGCCGGCGAGGGCCGCGGATCCCGAGCAGGCAAGGGCCACCAGGGCCCAGCGCAGGGGGAACGTTCGCACGATTTTTTCCCTTTCGTGGTGAGGTTGGACGGTTCTCGAGGGCGGGCAAGCCCACCTCCAAGAATACGCTAGTATGGCAAAGAAAACGAAATCCGTCAAGGGTCGGCGTCCCCATCCCCACCGATGGGTTTCCAGACGCTCCAACCACCCTTCGCCTACCCGATCCTGCGGCCAGGCATGCTACACTGCCCCCATGCCCTCTTGGCTCACTTCGGAACGCCTGCTAGGCCTGCTGCTCACCGCAGGCCTTTGGATCCCTCCCGCCTGGATCGGGATGCCGGCGCAGGCCGGCATCCGCTTTACGCTGCTCCTTTTCGTTGGGTGGCAGCTCGGGGAAGCCTGGTCCGGGCCTGGCGCAGGCCGCCTTTGGCGGGTGGTCTTCGGCATCAGCGCCTGGGCCGCGATCCTCTCCCTCTTGCTGACGGGCCTGTATTACCTCGGATCCCCTATCCGGCAAGAGACGCACCTCCTCGTTGAAGCCGTCTTAGGCCTGCTAGGCGTCTTGTGCGCCCTTCCCCAACCCGTTGCAGCCGAGGAGACGCGGGCGCATGCCCCACGCGCCACGGATCGCTGGCGAGACCTCCTCACCGCCCTTGCCGCCCTGGTCGCGCTCGTGAGCCTTGGGCTCCTCATCTTCGTCGCGAGCGCGCATGGGACACGCGTCAGCCTCCGCACCCCTTGGCCGCTCTTGCCGAAAGGGACGTTCCTGCTGTTTGCCATCCCGTTCGTCGCAAGCCTTGCCCTGGCCTGGAAAGGTCGACGACCGCTCGCGGCCTTCGCGACGAACGCGGCGAGTTGGCTCAGCGTATCGTTGCTGACCCCGCTCCTCTATCCACTCGGATACGGGTTTGACGGGTTCATCCACCGCGCCAGCGAAACCGTGCTCCAGGCGACCGGCACGCTCACGCCGAAACCGCTCTACTACATTGGCCAGTACGTCTGGACGACCTGGCTCGCCGGTACGTTCATGCTCCCTTTGGCGGACGTGGATATTTGGCTCGTTCCCCTGGGCGTCCTTCTGCCCGTCGCGGCGCTTGTGCGTTGGCAAAAGAGCGACGCGACGCATCGCTGGGTGATCCCCTTTACCCTTCTCTTCATCCCCTTGGGCGCCTTCGTCACGACGACGCCACAATCCTTTTCGTATCTCCTCAGCTTCAGCGCGATCATCGCGACGCTCTGGACCCATTCGACGCGACGCTCATGGGCATTCCCCTGGCTGTGGGCGCTTTGGGCGACCGCCACGCATCCATTGGGCGGCTTACCGGCGCTCCTGTTCGTTGGCGGGGCTTGGCTCGCCAATCTGACCGAGCACGCCTGGAAGCAGCGCCTCTCCTACGTCGCGGGCATCGTGGGGGCATTTGCCGCCATCCCGGTCGCCTTTTGGGCGCAAAGCGGGCTCGGCAACGCACCCATCACCTGGTCGTGGGCGTTTTTCGAAACGCTTTCCTGGAAGACATTTATCCCAAGCCTCCTTTTACAGCCAAAGCAGACGCTGAACCTCTGGGTGGACGCGGCCGAATGGGTGCGGCTGGCGACGGCCTTCGGCTTGGTTGCCATCGGGACCTGGCAAGCCGTGCGCCCACAAAAGCCCATCTACCGCTGGCTCGCCCTGACCGGATTGGGTCTCTTGGGCGTGCAGTGGGTCTTGGAACATGTCGCGACCTTCGGGTTCCTGATCTCCTACGAGCGCAACAACTATACGGAACGGCTGGGCGTCCTGAGCGCGCTCTGCCTCGCCCCTCTGGCGGCCGCGTGGCTCAGCGCCCGGCTGCAGGCCATCCGTGACCGTTCGGGCTGGCTGTTCGGCTTGCTTCTCCTGACGCTGGCAGCCGCCTGGCCGCTCCGCGTCTATGACAGCCTCCCGCGCCACGATGCGGCCCGCGCAAGCAGCGGCTGGAGCGTCGGCAGCGCGGACCTGGATGCGATTCATTGGATGCAGGAACGCGCCCAAGGGGCGCCGTATGCCGTCCTCGCCAACCAGTCCGTCAGCGCCGCCGCCCTTGAGACGTACGGATTCGCGCGCTACGCGAACGACGCGTTCTATTACCCCATCCCCACCGGCGGACCGCTCTACCAGCTCTTCCTGCGGGCCGCATCGACCGAAGGCGCTGCCTCCGACCTGAAAAAGGCCGCCGAACTCACCGAGAGCCGACAGCTGTTCGTCGTCATCAATGATTATTGGTGGAATGCCGATGCCGTCCGCGAACGCCTCGGGGCGCAGGCGGACCACCAGATCTCCTTTGGAAATGGCGCCGTTTGGGTCTACCAGTTCAGCGCGGAGTCGCTTACCCGCATCACCGCCCCGTGATCTCAGCGAAAAGCGCCTCCCACGCCAGGCGCACCTGCTCACGCGAAAACGCCTCGGCGCGGTGGCGGGCCCGCTCATACCAAACAGCGGATGATTCTTCAATCCGCCCCATCGCTTCCGCCCAAGCGGGCACGCTCAGCTCCGCGACGATCCCGCCTTCGCCGACGGTTTCGGGAATGCCGCCGCAGGGAGAGACGATGACGGGAACCCCCACCGAAAACGCCTCAAGCAAAACGGTCGGCTGATTTTCCTGCAGGCGTGAGGGCATGAGCAAGCCGGACGCGCCCAAAAGCGCCGCTTGCACCCGTGTCCGAGGCAAGGCCCCAAGACAACGCACGTTCGGCAGCGATTCCAGCTCACGACGCATCGGCCCCTCGCCGATGCAAAGGAATGGACGATGCGGCTGTGTCCGTGCAAGCGAAGCAAGGAAGTCCGCCCCTTTCTCTTCCGAAAGGCGCCCGACGAAGGCCCAGGCGGCTTCGGAGCCGGCCGCGCCCTCGATCATGCCAGGCGCCGGGTTATGGATGACGCGCGTTTCCGGAAAGACGCAACCGCGGCGCGCATGCGCTTCGAGCAGCCACGCGGTCGGCGAGACGGCACGGGTCGGGACGCCAAACACCCTCCGACGCAGAGCGGCCCAGATACGCTGCCAAAGCGTGACACGATCCGTGCGCGCCTGCCCTGAGGGCTCGAATAGCTGCACGTCATGCAGCACATGGACCCAAGGGATGCCCGCCGAACGTATGGCGGCTCCCGTTCCCCAACCGACGCCCGTGAGGTTATGCGTAACGACCAGATCCGGCTTCCACGCGACCACCGCTTCCGCTTCGGGCGAGGGCCGCAGGTCTTGGAAGAGATGGCCGAATAAGCGTCGCAGCGAGCTTTTTTTCAGCCACCCCGCCTGCCCCGCCCAAACGCGCACCTCATGGCCCGAGGCGCGCCAAAGCTCAACCAATTCTGCCGCGATAATGCCGGCACCCCCTTGCGCGGCAGGCGGGTAGGCGTTCGTCACGACCGCGAGGCGCATATGTCGCTATATGCCTGCTCGAGTTCCGAGACGAGGCGATCTTTCGTGAATCGTCGCTCAATCCAGGCCCGCGCGCGCCGGCCACAGGAAAGGCGCATGGCCGCATCGTCACGCACCCGCGCCAAGGCTTCCGTCAACGCGTCGGCGGATCCCGGTGTCACGAGCCATCCCGTCTCACCATCGCGCACGACCGTGCGCACGCCAGGCAGGCGCGAGGCGATGACCGGCGTCCCGCAGGCTTGGGCTTCGAGGGCGACCAAGCCAAATGCCTCGGCGGCGCTCGTCGACGGGGAGACGACGACATCCGCCGCCTGATACGCGGCGAGAAGGTCCGCATCCGAAAGGCGGCCGACAAACGTCACGCGGTTGGCCAGACGCCGTTGGGCCGCTTCCGCCTCGAATCCGGCCCGCGCGTCGCCGTCGCCGACGACCGTCAGGCGGATCCCCTCAAGACGCGCCAATGCCGCCAGCAGGATTGGCAGCCCCTTAAACAGGTGCGCACGATCGAGCACGCTCACGAACAGGGCTTGTAGCGACGGACCGGCCATTTTCGGGACAGGGACAAACCATTTTGTATCAACGAAAAACGGAAGCTCCTGCCAACGCAGCGGAAATCGGCGCCCATGCGAAGCCGCGGAAGAGGACGCGACATAATCCAGGGATGAGGCGAAGATCCGGTCCACACGGCGGAGCAGGAACGGCTGCACGATCCGCTGGTGCGCCCGAATGGCCATGCCGAGCGGACCCGAATGGACCGCATCCATATGGAACGTCGCGACGCAGGGCTTGGGCGGCTTCAGCGCCAACGCGAATTCCTGTACGCCGTAAAACGGGAGATGCAGGTGAAGGAGGTCGATCCCGTCCCATATCCCCTTCAGGTCGCGCAAAACCGCCCCGTTTCCCCACGCGAAACGGACGGGCCAGGGGCGGATCAACGGATGGGAGGGACGGAACCCGTCGGCTTGGGGAACGACCAGGTCCGCCTGATGTCCCCGTTCAGACAACGCCTCGACCCAACGGAGGGCGGCCGTCCCCATCCCGCCTAACCGCGGCGGGGCGACGCAAACGACATGGCGGATCCGCATATCACGAACGGAGATGCGTTTGGCGGAACTGCTCAAGGGCCTGGTGCTGGACAAGCTTGGTCATCTGGCGCTCAAGCCGGTCGTGGGCCAACGCCAGCAGGAAGATGCAAAAAAACAGGCTGATCACCGCGACATACAAAATGAGGTCGGCGCCGCGGCCGATGCCGACGGTGTTCGCGAGCAGGTTGGTCGCTTCCGGACGCCAGATCATCACCAGCCCAGCCCCCCAAATGAAGGTCCACAGCAAGCCCTCGACAAAGCGAAACACCCGCTGCCGGACGCGTCGCCAGGTAAGGACAAGGGCCGCGCAAAAGAGGGCGGCCACGACCCATTGGAAGATCATAGGCTAGGAACGCTGAAAGGCCCCGAGAATAAGTTTCCACGCGATCTTGAGCGCATCCGTCCCCTTTTGCCCCTTTTTGAGGGAGTATTCCGTGTACACGATGCGGGCCGGGACCTCACGCCAACGCCAACGCGAGCGCGTGACGCGGCTTAGGATCTCGGAGGCGTGCGCCATGCGGTCCTGATGGAACGTGAGCGCCCGCGCGGCTGGGGCGGACAGGGCACGGAATCCCGTCTGCGGATCGGTGACGGCGGCCGGGATCCCCAACACCCACCGGTTGAACTGCCGGATGCCCCAAATCAGCACCCGACGGGCGCGCGGCATCCCTTCGGCCGGGATCCCCAAAAAGCGGGAACCAAAGACGATGTCCGCTTCCCCTGCCCGGATGGGCGCGACGAGGGCCGCGATGCTCGTCGGATCATGCTGGCCGTCGGCATCGAGATGCACGACGATGTCGGCTCCCAATTCGAGGGCGGCAGCCGTCCCCGTTCGGAGCGCCGCCCCCTGGCCCCGATTGAGGGAATGGCGCACCAGGACCGCTTGCGGATGGTCGACCGCCTGGGCCGTCCCGTCCGTCGAGCCGTCGTCGACGACGACCATCCGATCCACATGGGGCGCGACCAACGCAAGCACGCCCGACAGGCGGGCGGCCTCCTGATAGGCGGCAATGACAGCGACCAGGCGCATGCGGCCAGCCTACGAGGTTTTTCGGCGGAATGCAACGCGATCCCCCTCTTTTTGGAGGGGGGGCACGATTTTCTTAAAACGGATGAAAGCTCAGCACATGACGGTTGGCCATCGTATAGGCGATGGTCTCCTTGAGGCCGTTCTCGAGCGTCACCAGGGGAACCCAGCTGAGCTTTTCCTTGGCCTTGGTGAGGTCGGGCAGGCCGAGCTGTGTCAGGAAGAGGAGAGCCGGCTTGAAGGCGATCGTCGAGGCCCCGCCGGTCATCTGCAGGATCCGCTTGGCCACGTCCATCACGCGCACGTCGACGTCGCTGCCGAAGTTCACGGGACCGATATCCTTGGGGGCGTGCATGAGCTTGATCATCCCGTCGACGACGTCCGAGACATAGACGAGCGCCGTCGCGAAGGTCTCGTCGCCATAGATCTCGAGCGGCTTGCCTTCGAGGGCGCTCGTGATGAAGTCCGGGATGAGCTGGCCATCGTACAGCGGCATGCGCGGGCCATAGACGCGAAAGATGCGGGCGATCTTGATCTCGAGGTCGTGGACCTGCGTGTAGGTCGCGCAAACGGCCTCGGCGAAGCGCTTCCCTTCGTCGTAGCACGCGCGCGGCGACAGGGCGTCCGACGAGCCGATCTCCTCCTCGCGGAAGGAGTGGTTATCCGGCTGGCGATTGCCGTACACCACGCAGCTCGACGCGAACACGGTTTTCGCCTTGTAGCGCAACGCGACATCGAGCACGTTCTTGGTCCCGACGCTGTTCGCGAGCAGGGTCTGCATGCGGTACTGCTCGAACTTCTTGGGACTCGTGGGACAGGCGAGGTGGTAGACCTCCTGGATGCCCTGGACCTTCACCTGGAAGCGCGCGAGCTCGGGAAACGCGTCAAGGTCCAGCGGCTGGTTGATGTCGTGGCGGATGAATTCGAAATCGGGATGCTTGAGCAGGTGGTCGATGTTCGATTCTTGGCTCGTGACGAAGGTGTCGACGCAGATGACGCGGCCTTCGCGGAGCAGTTCCTCGCAAAGATGGGAACCGATGAAACCGGCGCCACCGGTCACGAGGATGTTCTTCTTTTCAATGATCGTTGCGGGCATAGATGCACGAAGGGTACCACACGCGGAGGGAAGGCTCTAGCGAGCGCGACCCGCGTGCACGGATACCAAAAACGGCCCGATGGGCCGCCTTCCTTGCCCTCAGAAGGAGAACTCCCCCACCTCATGGTGCTTCGAACGCCCGTATTCGATCATGCGCTTGAGCCCCTCGTCCAAGCGGATGAGCGGCAGCCAATGGAGGAGCTGGCGCGCCTTGTGGATGTTCGGGAGCGGCGCGTGGGCGACCGTCTCCTGGGCGCGGAAGCGGATACGGGCCATCGTGCCCGTAAGCGCCAGCACCTGCTCGACGACGGCCCCGAGGCGTACCTCCTGGTCGGAACCGAGGTTGAGGACCTGGATCTCGTGCGGATGCTCCATCGCCTTGACCATCCCATCGACCAGGTCCGTGACATAACAGAGGCTCAGGCGCGTATCTTCGGAATACGCCAGCTCGAGGTCCTCGTGAGCCAAGGCGGCACGGATGAGGTCGGGCAGCAGGAAGCCTTCCCCAGCACGCAGGCGCGGACCGTACGCAGGGAACACGCGGACGATCTTCGCCGAAAACTGATGGACCTCGCTGTAGGCCTGCAGCATGGTCTCGGCAAAACGGTGGGCCTCTTCGTATACCGACGACGGCAACAGGTGGTCATCCCAACAGCGGGCATCCTCCGCGAGATAGGTCTCGGACGTCGGCTCGTAGAGGGTCGAAGAGGAAGCCAGGAGGACCTTCGCCTTGTATTGTGCCGCCAATTCGAGGATGTGGCGAAAGCCCGTCGAATGCGTCTGGAGGGTGGCGAGGCGGTAGCGGTCGGAGGCATGTTTCGCGACCGGTGAGGCGAGATGGTAGATCTCGTGGATCCCGTGGACGCGGATCTGGAAACGGTCGAGTTCGCGATGGGCCGCGAGATCGAGCGGCTCGTTGATGTCGTGGCGGATCAGCTCGAAGTTCGGCTGCTGCAGGAGGGCCTGGATATGCGCGGGCGTCCCCGTCGAAAAGTTATCGACGCAAATGACGTGGGCGCGCCGGGCCAGGGATTCGCAGAGGTGCGAGCCGATGAAACCCGCACCGCCCGTCACGAGGACCGTCTTCTTGTCGTAGGAAGGAGCCATGGCCCTCATGATAAAACGCCGCGGCCGTTTCCACAACACCCGCATTTCCGCCAGAACTTGAAAAATACGCCCTGTTCCGGCACCCTGGCGCCATATGGTGCCCCCGGCCTACCGCCTCAAGCAGATCGCGCTCCTCATGGGCGATCTCCTCACCTTCGAGCTCGCGCTTCTGCCCACGCTCCTCATCCGTTACGGGACGCTGCGCTGGGACGACCTCGAACGCCACCTCCCCGCCTTCGGCTGCGTGGCGCTCTTGTGGTGCGTGAGCTTCTACATCAATCACCTCTACGAGCTTGAGGCGAAACCGCCCCTCCGCCTGCTGCGGACCTACCTCGAATCGATGCTCGCGAACCTAGGGATCGCGATCGCGGTGTTCTACCTCCTCCCCTTCAACATCGCGCCGCGGACGAACCTGTTCCTGCACTTCCTGATCAGCCTGTTCCTTGGCTATGGCTGGCGTGCGCTGTTCCACCGGTTCGTCGTGGAGACGCGCAAGCCGGTCACGTTCCTCTACATGGGTGACCCGCACCTGCTCCACGACGCCAACCAGCTCCTGAAGCGCAACCACTACGGCTTCGTGTTCGGCTCCGTCTTCCTCCCGCTCGGGACCGAACCGCCGGAGGAGATGCCGCACCTGCAGGTGCTGACGGACGCCCCGGCCGTCATCCGCGCGGTCGAGGCGCGCGAGATCCGCGGACTCGTGATGGACCGCAAGGCCTCCCTCGAACCTGCCGCCCGAGACATCGCCCGCGCCGCCCTCTTCGCCGGGATCCCCATCTTTGACCTGATGGACCTCGAAGAGACGATCGACGGGCGCATCCCACTCCGGCAGCTGTCGGAGACCTGGCTCCTGATCCACTTGCAGGAGGCGGAAAAGCGCCTGTATGACCAGCTGAAACGCGTGCTCGACTTGGCCTTCTCGATCCCCTTCGGCCTGGCGACGCTCGTCTGCATGCCGATCCTCTGGGTCCTGAACGCCCTCTTCTCTCCCGGACCGCTGCTCTATCGGCAGGAGCGGGTCGGGCTGCACAATACCCGCTTCCAGCTCTGGAAATTTCGGACCATGCAGCTCGACGCGGAAAAGAACGGGCCACAATTCAGCGGCGGCACCGACGGCGACCCGCGCGTGACCAAGATCGGCCGCTGGCTGCGCAAGCTCCGCATCGACGAGCTGCCGCAGATCTGGAACGTCTTGCGCGGCGACCTGTCGGTGATCGGCCCGCGCCCGGAACGGCCGGAGTTCGTGGGGCCGCTCATGGAGCAGGAACCCGCCTATACCTTGCGGCACATCACCCGCCCCGGCCTCACGGGCTGGGCGCAGGTCACCTACCTCAAGCCAAACGAACGCAATGAGGACAACCTCACCAAGCTCCAGTATGACCTCTACTATCTCAAGCACCGCTCGCTGATCCTCGATGGGCTGATCCTGCTTAAGACCGTAGGGATCGTGCTGCGACGGCAGGGCGTATAGATATGCTCCTCTTCCTCTTGCGAGAGATCGCTAACCGAAAAAGCCTCACCCGAGCCCTCCTGAACGCGGAATTGCGCAAGCACCAGCTCGCGGGCACCGTCCTCGACGTCGGTGGCGGAAAGCATCGCGATTACCTAACGTTCCTACGCGTGGCAGAGGGGACGGACATTCAGACCGTCGACCTGCTGCCGCGCGAACAGGGAACTAGGCAACTCGATTTTGAGACGGATCCGCTGCCGTATGCCGACGCGAGCCTGGACCAGATCATCATCTTCAATGTCCTGGAACACATCTTCAACCACCAGCTCCTCGTGGATGAGACGCGTCGCGTCCTGAAGCCGGGAGCGCCGCTCCTGGGGTTCGTCCCGTTCCTCATTAATTACCATCCTGACCCGCACGATTATTTCCGCTATACAAAAGAGGCGCTCCAGCGCATCTTCGCGCGTGCCGGTTTCGAGAAGATCACGATCCGCGAGATCGGTGGCGGGCCATTCGCGGCTGCCTTTAATACGATCGTCTTATCGCTGCCACGCGCGGTCCGCCTAGCGATATTCCCGGCGGTCTACGTGCTGGATACGCTGTTCTTGCGCCTGCGACCGCGAGCCCGCGAGCGTTATCCGCTCGGCTATTTTTTCGTGTTGCGGCGATAGGCTATGGAAAGACTTTTTCTCCCGTTCCACGGACGCTTTCCCAGCGAGAAAGCGGCCAGCCTCTTTGCCGCCAAGAGCGCCGAAGCGTTCGCACGCGAGGGACTGGACGTCACGCTACTCGTCCCAAAACGGCGACGCCAGACCCAAGACGACCCGTTCGCCTTCTATTCGGTCGAAGCGAATTTTCGGATCGTCTTTCTGCCGACCGTGGATCTTTTTTCCGTTCCGCTCGTGCGCCGGATCGCTTTTGAGGTTAGCCTACTCGCCTTTTCACTGAGCGCGTTCGCATGGCTCCGGCGACACGGAAAAAAGGGGGACATCGCCTATTCCAACGAGACCCTGCCCCTCTATTGCGCTTCGTTTCTGCCGCTGCGGACCTTTTTCGAGGCACACGAGCTTCCACGCAAGAAAACCTGGTTCTATCGACGGCTCTTCCGTCGGGTACATGGCATCGTGACGAACAACACCTGGAAGCAGACCGAGCTGCAACGACGCTTCATGCTCCCAGCCGGGCACATCCTCCGCGAACTGAATGCGGTCGACCTCGCTCAATTCGCGACGCGACAGGATTCAACGGCGGCACGAGCCAGGCTCTCACTTCCTTCCGAAAAAAAGATCGTCCTCTATACCGGCCACCTTTATGACTGGAAAGGTGGCGATACGCTCGCCACGGCGGCGACCCTCTTCCAGCCGGGCATTGAGACCTATTTCGTTGGCGGCACCGAGGAAGATCTGCGCCGTTTCCGCGCCCGGTTCGGCAAGCAAGCAGGAATCACGATCATCGGACACCGACCGCACCAGGAGATGCCGCTCTGGCAAGCGGCTGCCGACGTGCTCGTCGTGCCGAATACCGCAAAAGAGGCGATCTCCAAATATGACACTTCCCCGATGAAGATCTTCGAGTACATGGCCAGCGGAAAGCCGATCGTCGCGAGTGACCTGCCTTCTATCCGCGAGATCCTCAACGAGACGAATGCCCGACTTGTTCCTCCAGACGATTCGAAGGCTCTTGCGGACGCGATCCTCACCGTTCTTGCAGATCCGGAAGCGGCGAGGGGGCACGCGCAGCAAGCCTCACGAGATGTCCGCACCCACGGATGGAAGGAACGGGCTCGACGCATCCTGGCTTTTATCCGTGAGCGATCTGCCGCCTAAAATGAGGGCCGTCCCATCCCGCGCAGGTTCTGCCGCCCTCACACGCCTCACCCCCCCCCTCAGTAAAACACCATCGTCGAATCGCGGTTCTCAAAAAAGCGGGTCTTGCCTTCGTAATATTTCCAATCCATCGGCTCGCGCCGCATGACAACGAAGGGAATATCGCCGTAATAGGCGGCAAACGCGCCAAACGTGCTGTTCGAACCGATCACCACATCTGTCGCGGCGAGCAAGAAGAGGTCTGTTACGGCATCCTGCCCGCTCAGCACGACCTCGATGCCAGCGAAAAGCCCCAAATCGACGGGCCCATCGGAAGCGACGACGAACCGCGTCGAGCGCCGGTCACGACCCGTCACGACGAGATACTCCTCCAAGATTTCTCGCACGCGCGTCGCTTCAAGCGCATACGCGCCACCTCGCCAATACCGGTAGTCACCTTGGCGAAAATGGACGCCCACCAGGTACGCGTAGCCGGCACGCAAAGCTTCGACCCGTCGCTCGACCCGCTCAAGGATGTCGCGGCGAGGCTTGATGAACGTCCGGATCTCCGGACGGTACCGCTCCAAGCCGACAGGATTACGAAAGAGCCAGCCATCAAAATACAAGTCCCCCAAAGCCCGCTCAGCCCGTAGAAGCTGATCTCGAGGCTCCGCGCTAGGAGGCAAGTAAAAAGGGACGGCCTCGGTCGCCGCATGCCTAACGAGGGTGAGCCGATGACACCAAGCGAGGAGTGACGCATACCAACCGTATATCTTTCGCCAAGCCCGACGTCGGAAGGCCTGCTTGCGCTTCACATATCCCTTAAACGGCGCAAAAAAGAGCCACTTGAAGAAACGGCTTGGCGGCTCCATCGCGAACGAAGCGCCATACTCAAAAAAGCTAGGGTTCTCAAGGCGATAGCCGCGCTCGCACGCATACGCGAACAGGCTGACGTAATTCCACAACTGATTCGCAAGCTCCCCGCCGGAAGCCGCCAAGATGACGACGCGGCGCTGCCTCATACCCGCCGAAAATGATAGAGGCCCGTACCGAACCCCTTCTCGGGCGCGTACGCCCCCTCCAAACGGTCGCCGTAAATGTACCGCTCCTCAACCAGGCCAAGCTCCGCAAACAGCTCCAAGACCGTGGCGCGGGTAAAGGCTCGATGCGCGTTGAAATAGACTCGGTCCTCCGCGTCCACCGGAACCGTGATAAACAGGTTTCCGTTCGGAGCCAGGACGCGGATCAGCTCCCGCACCGTCTTTTCGGAGCCGAACGAGTCAAGAGCGTCGCCATACCGTCCCAAACCGATATGTTCCAAGACGCAAATCGAACTCAGTGAGGCGATGCTTCGGTCCGTGAACGGAAGATGGAGGATATCCCCCTTAAGAAAAGAGAGCCCCGGTAACGACAGCGTCAGCGGACGGATATCGATCATTGTCGTGGGGACGAATTGGGAAATGATCCCCACCATCTCCGCCTTCGAACCGATGTCGTAATGACGCTCAGGCCGAGTCGCGAAAACACGGCCCGCGCACCACGCATCCTGGTAGAAATAGACCGCCCCAACGGGAGTGGTGCTGGTCTTATCGTGAACACAGGGATACGCGTCACGAATCCGCACCGGAAAACGGGGGTTCGCGGGCAGCCGCCGGTACCGACGCCAATCGGCGAAATAGGAAACCAGCCCACGCATGCGCGCCGGGAGGCTATGCTTATTCCGCAAGACACGCAGAGATACGACCGCCACCCGCAGCCACGCGACCCGCTTTAACCGATCTCGAAATGACATAGGGGCGGGATTAGGGGATAAGATACGGCTCATAACCCACGAACGGCTCGTTCTGGCGGCTGACGCGATACAGGTACAGGGGAAGGTTGAAGGCGATAGAACGCCCATACGTCTCCGCGACCTGAAAGTTGAAATCTCGGTCGGCTCCCCGACCCGTGAACGACGGCCAGACCCGCTCCGGCAAGGCCCGAAAGCGTACCCGCTCCAAGATCTCGGTCCGGAACAAGGGGCTGTTCCCGGAAGCCGGATAAGAGGCCAATGAACGAAAGAACAAGCGATTCACGACCCGCGCCGTCTTGATCTCGAAGGGAATCCGCGCGTTCAGTCTGCCCAAGAGTGGAATGACGGGACCCTTTGTTCGACGCGCCAGCCCGGTGATTTGATCGGGGGAAACCAATACTCCCGCCTTCTCCGCGAAAATCCGGTCGACGTCGAGAGCCTTCCCCAGCAGGTCATCGCGGTACCGCTGCCACTGTATGCATACATGCAGCGCATCATATTCGCAGGCCAGTCGGTACTGGACCTCGAGACGATTGCGGAGCGACGCGTCATCCGCATCCTGAAACGTCACCCATTCCCCATGTATTTTCGTGAAGCCGTAGTTCCGGGCCATATATCCGGCGTTTATATTCCTCCCCCGCGCGTTGAACCGGTGCGGGTCGTCATACGGCAAGCGATGGTAGCTGACCCGTGGATGCGCCAAGGCGAGGGCCTGGACGACCTCCGGTGTCGCGTCCGTACTAGCGTCATCGACGACCACGATTTCCGTATTCGCATACGTCTGTCCCAACATCGATTGGATCGCCGTCCCGATGGTCGCAGCGGAATTATGCGCGGGAATGATAATGGAGATAAGCGGGTCCATAGGAAAAAATCAGTCGCGTGAAGAGACATCGAGGCCAGCAATGAATGCCTGTAGCGCTTCACGAAAATGGGCACGAGTATGATAGGAATGCGCATACTCCCAGGTCGCAAGGGAGCGACGACGTAGATCAGCCTCGGGAAAGGCGGAGACTTCACGGACGGCACGGGTAACCGCCTCAACCGTCCCTTCCGGCAAGACGATGCCAAAATCTCCGACCTCGACTCCGGAAGCCTGACTGACGATCGGGATCAGCCCCCCATGCATCGCGGTCACGACGCTTCCGGACGTCCCCTCGGAACAGGACGGCGAAATCACGGCAACCGCCCGCTCTAACAATGCCTTGAATTCGGGACCGCGTACGTTTATTCGGCCAACCGCCTTAATATTCGGCGTTTCAAATAGCTCTTTTTGATACGCGGCGACAAAATCCGCCTCTGCCGCTACGGGTCCGCAGACGGTAAGCTCATATTCCGGCAGGGTGGCGAACGCCTCCAACACAACATCGAGTCCCTTATGGACCGCACCGCCCCCGCCGATCCATAAGAAGCGCTTCCGGACCGAAGGATCACGCACCTGGTTCGGCGCCGGAAAAGAGACGGAAGCCGGCAACGGGAGCGGATGGATCGTTTCACCTACCGGCCCATAGGTCTGACGGATGAACGCATTCCCAAGCCCGAAGATCCGGTGGGCAATCTCCGACCCGCGAGACGGCTCAACCGTCCGCCGCGGCTGAAGCGCGATCCCCCTGCGCGCACGCAACGCCATAAGCTGCGCATACTCTGCATGATTCTGGAACAGCCAATGCGCCCCGGTCACATAAAACAGCCTCTGGCATGTGGGCGGTAAGAGCGGCGCCAAACGCTCCAGATTGCTCTGGATATCCACGCAGAACGCATAGGGGCGCGATGGGATGAACGCCTTGTTCCAGGCATCGATGACGTCAACCGCATACCCCAAGCGCAAAAATGCCTCAGCGACCTCCAAGCACTCGATCGGATTGGTGTGGGGCACCTGCTCCAACTCCTGCTTGGAGATCGTGAAGGGATGCGTCACATAGGACAAAAGGACCGATCCGCGAGCCGATCCCGGAGGAAGCAGGCGCACGCTCCCGAAGAGCCGACGGGCCACCTTCCGCCGAAACACCGAGCAGGCATCAAACGGTACGAGGGAAGGGGTCATCATGTGGAGGCGGCCAAAGACATATTGGCTATATTTCAAAGAATTTTCACCATTTTGTCAAACGCAAACGAACGCTTCCCACGGCAACAAAAAAGACGGGAAATGCTTGATCCCGCCTCAGAAAACCATCATCGGTACCCCATCTGTCGGGCATATTCCAGCATGCGCTCCCTGGAGCGGGCTTTAAGCGGACGGGCGGGAGCGCCCACATACACCGTCCACGGCTCAGTGCTTCCCATGACGACCGAACCGGCCCCGATGACCGTCCCTTCGGCGAGCCGCACGCCTGGAAAGATGATCACGCCCGCCCCCGTGTTCACGAAGTCCTCAAAGACGACAGGCTCGACGATCAGACGGTCGCGGAAGGCATCGGGGATCCCGGGCGCCGCGACGAGCCCCTCCCCAAGAAACGCGTCCGATCCGCAGATGATCCGCCCCCCCACCGAGATGTTCGTGAAATGCCCCATGCGCAAAACCCCATCCTTCCCGCCGATGATGCTGACATGCGCAGAGATATGGACATGGTCCCCCGTCTCGAGAGCCGTGGCGCAGTGGACGAAGGGATCGATCGCGACATGGTTTCCGAGCCTGACCAGCTGCGGCCGCACGAATGAGGCGAGCGGACTTACGAAGACATCCTCTCCGCATCCGCAAAATTGAGCCAGATCGAAGCCATTCATACCGACTCACCTTTCTTGTGGCGATGGAACGTTAGACGACGTGCCCCTTTGGGACGAGGAATGTCCCCGCCAATTCCGGATGCGCCTGCAAGTGGCGCTCGCAATCGGCGAACAGAGCGCCAAAATGCTCGGAGTCGAACGCGATGGCTGGGACAGGAGGCTCCGGCCAACGCGAACGCCAACACTTGGCCAGGAAATGCCGCATACGCGCCAACAGCGAAGGGTTTCGACCCAGATATTGCCGGTCCAACTGGATGGTTTCCGCATAGATTCGTTCGTGCTTGGTGAAGGTGTTTCCGCCCGGGTTCGCCAAGTGCACAAACGCGACCCCCGTATACCATGCCAAGGCCGCTTTTCCCGCCGTGACGCGCAAGGAAAACTCCGCGTCGACCTTGATGTAAGATGGGTTCAGCCAACCAGTCAAGGGCAAGGAGCGCTTACGGATCATCAGCCCTAGACCGCAGAATGCGAATGGGACGCCGGTCGCCCGCCAACGCTGGTAAGCCTCGCTGTCACGAAACCATTGGTAAGCCGCGTCCACCTCGAAACGTTTCTTCTGTCCGTTCGCAGAAAGAAGGTCGATGCCCGGATGAGCCAACAGAAATTGCTTGCAGGCCTGGATCGCTGGCGGCCAAAAGAAGTCATCATCCGTGATGATCTTCAGCAATTCGCCACTCGCCAGGAACATCGCCTTGTTGAAGCCGTGCGACTCCCCAAAATCGGGTTCGGAGACGTATTGGTCGATCTGGCCGGAAGCAAGCAGGCCTTCCAGGTACTCCTTTGTCCCGTCTGTGCTCGCGCCATCCATGACGATGATCTCCTCATCCGCCTGCTTGGCGGCGATCAATCGAGGCAGGGACTTGCACAAGGCCGGGAGCTTGTTGCGGGTCGAGACGACATACGTCAGCGTTTTCATGAAAAAACAGTAGCACATCGGCCTCCGCTGTCAATAATCGCCTTAACCCTGTACATTTTTCGCCCCTTCCCCTAAAGTCAGCCCATCTCCGCTACGCGCGGTTGTCTCCCCTTCATTTCCCTCAACACGAGACCCCACATGAAAACAGCTCTCATTTCGGGCGTGACCGGCCAAGACGGCTCCTATTTGGCTGAATTGCTCCTCAGCAAAGGCTACCAAGTGCATGGCATCATGCGCCGGGTCTCCTCGTTTGCCTCTGGACGGATCGACCACCTGTACGCGAATAACGATTTCACAACGCATTACGGCGACCTGACCGACAGCCCGTCGATCTCCGCCCTCATCGCCGAATATAAGCCGGACGAATTTTATAACTTGGGAGCCATGTCCCATGTAAAAGTCTCCTTTGAGGTCCCCCAATACACGCTTGAGGCGAACACGGTCGGGGTCTTGAACGTCCTGGAAGCGATCCGCAAATTCTCCCCACAGACACGTTTTTACCAAGCGTCGAGCTCAGAGATGTTCGGGGTTCCTGGCGTTCCCACGCCATATAGCGAGACGACCCCCATGATTCCCCAAAGCCCGTATGGGGCCGCGAAGCTCGCCGCCTACCACCTCACGCGACAATACCGCGAGGGATACGGCCTCTACGCAGCAACAGGCATCCTCTTCAATCATGAGAGCCCGCGCCGTGGAGGGCAGTTCGTGACCAAGAAGGTCAGCACGGCCGTCGCCCGCATCAAAAAAGGCCTGCAAGACTCGCTCGTCCTCGGGAACCTGGAAGCGAAACGCGACTGGGGCTGGTCGCCGGAATTCGTTGAAGCGATCCACCTAATCCTCCAACAGGAGACGCCGGAGACCTACGTCGTTGCCACGGGCGAAACCCATACGATCAAGGAATTCGTCGAGGAGGCCTTCGCGCACGTCGGCTTGAATTGGCAGGACTATGTGAAGCATGACGACAAGTACCTGCGCCCGAACGAGGTCCCCCTCCTCCTCGGCGACGCCACCAAGATCAAGAACGCCTTAGGCTGGGAACCGAAAATGAAATTCAGCGATATCGTCCATGCGATGGTCGACCATGACCTCGCCCACCTCGTATGATTACCCACATCACCTCGGGCACGACGCTCGTCGCCCTCCATATCAGCAATGCCGACATCGAAGACGGCACCCATCCCATCACCGAATCCGGCTGGCCGCTTCAGATGCTCATGATGAAGCGGGATGCCGGCCACGTCTTCGCGAAGCACACGCACCGAGTCATCGAACGTCCGACCAGCTGGCTCCAGGAAGCGGTCATCGTGACCAAGGGCGCGTTACGGGTCACGGTCTGCACGCGCACCGGCGAGGATGTTGGGGAGTACCTCATCAAAATGGGCGAATGCCTCTTCCTTGTCGACGGAGGCTACAAGATCGAGGTCACGGAAGACGCGGCTTTCTACGAATTCAAGAACGGGCCGCATAGCGACGACAAGGTGATGCTATGATCACGATCCCGCAATATGAGCTTGACGGACTGGGTGGGGAATTCCTGCGGACGCAAGAGCTCGAACGGCGTATCGCGGATTTCTTAGGCGTGAAGCACTGCGTAATGGTGACTTCGGGAACGACGGCGATTTTCCTCGCATTACGAGCGATAGGAGCGAAACATGTGGCCATCCCCGCCCTCACGATGATCGCCACGGCGACAGCGGCTGAGCTGGCAGGCTGCAAAATAACGTTCGTCGCCAATAACGAGCTCCCACCTGACGTAGACACGTACATCCACGTCTCGTTGAATGGACGCGATCTGGGCATCGAAGAGGTGCGTCAGAGATACCCGCACGTGACACTCATCGAGGACGCCTGCCAAGCGTTTGGATCCATGCATAACGGTAAACACCTGGGGACCTTCGGGAAGGTGGGTTGCTTTTCTTTCTCTCCCCACAAGATCCTGACGGCGGGCAATGGCGGCTGCATCGTAACGGATGATGACACGATCGCGCGAACCGTGAAGAAACTGAAGAACTTCGGTCGTGAAACAGGCGGAGCCGACGTGCATGACTCGATCGGCTACAACTTCAAGTTCACGGATCTCCAGGCCGATTTCGTTCTGAAACAATTCGATGGGCTCGCCACGCTGCTCAGCAAGAAGGTACGCTTATACAAGCGGTACTACGAGCGCCTAGCGCCTCTCATGCGCCCGCATGCCGGCGTTCCCTGGTTCGTCGATATCTACGTCGATGATCGGGATGGGCTGGCGGCCTATCTCGCGACGCAAGGGATCGGGACGCGCAAGATGTATCCGCTCGTCACGAGCCAAGCGCCCTATGCGAGCCACTCCATCCATGGATTCAGCGTGCAAGACAGGGGCTATTCCGAGCGCGGCCTCTGGCTCCCGTCCTCCACTAAGCTCACGGATGCGCAGGCGGATATGACCATCGAAGCGATCTTGCGCTGGCAGAAAGAAAGAGCCGGATAAGCAATGCGGATACCATCCTTCCGGAGGATCGATGAGGGGCGGTGGTTCATTTACCCACCTGTTAACGGGTTACAGCATGGACAATGGAGCACCTGAAGAGCGGCTCAGGGGACCCATAGATGAAGGGTGGCCGATCGAGGCTTCCAGATTGAGGACGGGAGCGGCTATCGCTTGGCACGGACCTGTTGGTACGCCCTCGCCGCAAGCGGGTCAAGCCTTGACCGCAAGCTCTGCACCATTCGCATGGGCCAGAGAACGCTCACTTGGAATGACCGCAGGCGGCGTGGCTGCGCCCGTAATACCCGTCGCCCCCAATTCCGGACCCGCCCGTCGGTGAAGACCGTCGCACCGCGCGCCCCGACGCGCGCGAGCAGGAGCCGGTCCGTCGCGCCCCGTTCCCGTTCCGAGGTGCAGCACGGGACCGCCTTGCGCTGGGCGCGGCTGCGTACCGAAGACAAGGCGCGGCAACCTCGACGCGAGCTTGGATTTCGCCGGTATCCGCTCTAGGATGCTCATGGGACACTTTGGGTTGATGGGTTGCCCACCCGCTCACATTTTAGCCCCTGCTCCATTTGGGTTCTAAGAGCCATTCGGGCTCCACATCGACAAAATTGATCATCCTTACAACGCGTACGCTATCTCGGCCTATCGCTTTGGTCCCGCATACGGGAGGGAACGCCATGAAGGAACGGGATCCGGTCCTCAAGAAATACGCCGACCTCCGGGAGCGCGGACTGGCGGCATACGCGAATGGAACCTTGAAACCGTTCGAGGGCTTCTCGCCGCGCCTGAAGCGACGGGCGAACCTCTCCTTCGGTTTCGGCGCGAAAGCGACAGGGCGAGTCGGGGAGATACTCGCCAGCCTCAGACAAGACGTCGGCATCCGACTTATCGGGGCGGGAACGGACTTCCCGCTCCATGCGAGCATCCTCGAAGCGGAGGCGGCCAAAGACCTAGATCCGCAGATACGCGACCCCACACTGGAGGCGCTTCGCGGCGCGGCGCAAGATATGCTGCAGGAAGTCCTGATCCGTTTCGATCAGCTCATCGCCGATCCGGGCGGGTCCGTGATCCTCGCGGCCCGGACCATCCCGGATGAGGTCCTGGCCGCACGGGACGTCGTCGCGAGCGGGTATGCGCAAGCCAACCTCAAGCCACTATCCCTCGAGCACATCCTGCACTCGACCCAGGTGCGGCTCACGAGCCTCCCAGAGGAGGAAGCTGGCCGTAGGTCAGCGCTCCTAGCCTTTCATGCCCGCATCGAAACGCTAAATGCTCGGCTCGAGGAAGATCCGGTCGTAGTAAGGATCGGCCGCATCCGCCTCTCTCAGGCCTACGCATTCCTGACGCAGGGCACCTGACCGCCAAGATGGCGGCTTATTTTATGTCTCAGAACGGGCGGAAAACATGTGAACGTTGGCGTGGGACTGCAGCCAAAGCTCCAAACAATATAAGATCCATATCCCATAAAACCCGCGGTCGTCGCCCTTTTCATAGAACCGCTTGAGGAGCCGCTCGACGGGGGCGCGCTCGAAACGACGGTATAGCTCGGCCCACGGAGAGCCGAGCACAGCCCGGACATCCTGCTGGAAGGATGGCCGCTTGAGCCAGGTCCGTACCGGTGCGCCAAAACCTTGCTTGCGGCGATAGACGAAGGCCGGAGGCATCGTCTCGGAGAGGATTTCTTTCAGGATAATCTTTCCTTGTGTCCGCGTCGCCTTGTACTGGGTGGGTAGATTATAGACGAACTCGACAAGTTCACGATCCAAGAACGGCGAGCGGACCTCGAGCGAATTCATCATGCCCATGCGATCCGCTTTCGTGAGCAACTGGCCAGGAAGATACGTCGTGTAGTCGAATAGGTTGATCTTTTCGGTGGGAGAGAGGGTCGATTGGCGCAGCTGGTCGCTTAAGATATCCCCGTTCACGGCAGCTGAACCGAGGAGACGCTTCCGTTCGGCGCGCGGGAACACCTCGATACTCTTCAGAAAGCCCGAGAATGGGTTGCGAAACACTTTCTCGAAGAAATGGTGGCGGTAGGACAGGTTCAGGTGACGGGTGTGCCAACCATATCCCAAGAACAGCTCGTCAGCCCCATCGCCGGCGAGAGCCACCTTCACGCGGGAAGCCGCAAAACGAGACAGGAGATGCTGCGGAAAATCAGAAGAATCGGCGTGCGGCTCGTCGTAATAGGCCATGACAGCCCGCAGCTCCCCAACCATGTCATCCGTCGCTTGAAGATCGTGGTGATCGGAACCGATCTTGTCGGCGGCCTCACGCGCAAACGGAAGCTCGTTGATGTAGTCCTGGTATCCCAATGAGAACGTCTTGATCGGCTTGGGAAGGAAAGACTGTGCGAGGAGCGTCACGAGCGTCGAGTCGACCCCACCGGAAAGGAACGAACCGATCTCGACATCCGCGACCAGGCGTTTTTGTACGGCTTGAGCCAGCAAGCGTTTGACCTCGGCTTTCGCATCGGCGTAGCCAATGGCCAGCGGCTGCTTTTTTAACTGCCAATACCGCCTGATCTCAAGCCGGCCTTCACGCTGGATCGCATACGAGGCGGGCGGGAGCGTGAAGACGTTCTCGTAGATCGTCTGCCAAGGGGGCAGGTACATGAGTGCCAGGTACGCGTCGATGGCCCGGTCGGAGATGCGTCCCTTAATCACTCCGGAACGCAGCAACGCCTTGATCTCGGAGGCGATGAAGAGGTTACCGTCGGAATCGTAGGCATAATAGAGAGGCTTCTTGCCGAAGCGGTCGCGGGCAAGGAAGAGCGTCCTCTGATCTTCATCCCACAACGCGAACGCGAACATCCCATCGAGATGCTCGACACAGGCGGCCCCATAAGCCTGGTAGGCCTTTAGGATGACTTCCGTGTCGGAATCAGTTGAAAAAACATGCCCTTGCGTTTCGAGAGCGCGTCGGAGCTCACGGTAGTTATAGATCTCCCCGTTGAACGTGATGGCCTGGTTGCGCACCTTGTCCCGCATGGGCTGATGGCCGCCGGCGATGTCGATGATCGAAAGCCGCGTCTGCCCTAAAAGGCACATGCCAAAGCGGAGCAGGCCCCGATCTTCCGGCCCGCGCTTATCGAGGGTCGCCAAGATCTGGCCTGGGTCGACGGCGGGGAGGGCTCGTTTTCCACGAATGGCAAGGATGCCGCACATAAGGGTGAAAGCTAGCGAATGGCTTTTTCGATGATGTCATCCAGCGCCAAGCCGCGAAAGAACGCGGCCGGATCGGCTGGCGCGACCATGGTAGCCGGATTCCAATACAAGGTAAACCATTCGTGGAAAGTGAAACAGCCGCGCGGACGGGCGAAGGAACGGTAATCACGTTCACGATGCTCGCGCCAACGCTCGTACTTATGCCAATAGAGGTCGAGCGATGCCGCATCGACGACGATCACCTGTTCCGCATATACGCGCCACGCATCTTCCAGCGTCCAGAGAAGCGTGCGGCCCGTCCCCTTCAAGAAGGCGGCGGCCAGATGCACTTCCGGATTGAAAAACGCCCGGCGTGGGCCGACGAGGTCCGCTGGCGGCAGCAAAGGGAACCCCCAATAGCGCTTCATGTCTTCCAGGCAACCGAAGAGGAACATGTCACCGAAATGATACGGATGGTATTTCGCCGTCCCAAAGCTCAGCGTGACGAGGCGCCCGCGCTGCCGATAGCCACCAGTCACGGGGAAATGCCGGACCAGGTCCACGAGATACGCACCAATGCCCAGACCGTAAAACCGCTGGTCGGTACGGGTCTTGAGGACGTAGGCCGCACCGAGGCGTTCGGCCGCAAGGATCCCCTGAAAGGTTGAGGTGAGCTGATAATTCACGTTCGACGGTCCCGGAGTGGACGGCTTCGGAGACGCCACAACCGTGGCCCCGGCCGCGCGACAGGCGGCCAGGACATCGTGCGGCTCGTCATCCCAAGTAGACAGGATCAGTTGGGCGTCGGGAAACGTCTTGCGATATAGGCGAACGGTCTCATATGTAAAAAGCCGGTCTTTCAAAATAGGCCCCTGGATGACGACCGCCAGCGCGGCCGACCCGCTTGCCGGATGCGCGGCACGGCCGACCTCGGCCGCCACGCGCGGACGCTCATGGACGGTGACGAACGTTTTGGTTAAGGCTTCTACGGCTTTAATCCACCTCTGTTTCGCCCGTTTTTCCAACGCGGAAAGACAGCCTGTCACGATACGGGCCCATTTGGAAAAGGCGGACGGAACGCGCTCCAAAAGGGCCGCATCATGGGTACAACGTCCTCGAAAGGCGTCAGGATAGTCTGTGCAGACAGCGTCCGGCGCGAGGCGGACGATCTCGGCAAAACGGGCTTCACGGCGAACGGGATCCGTCCCGTCGGGGTGCGCTTCCCCACCCAAGAGCCCTGGCGACGTGCCGTGAAGCTCGGGCGTAACAAGGGCGACCTTGAAACCGTGGGCGCGGAGACGTGCAAGGGTTTCTGGGGTATAGAAGGCCTTTTCCGTCGCATCACGGTCCGTACGGTCCCATTCATCCAACCAGGCCCATTCATACAACGCCCTATGCTCGATCAGCTCGGCAACGGAGAGCAGCGTCCCATGGGTACAGGCCTGATAGCGCTCGATATCGTACGGATGCGCGACGGAGGCGGCGAGCTGGATTTCCGGACAGGCGGCCTTGAGATAGGCGGCGGATGCGGGAGTGACATCAAACAGAAAGAACTGGCCCAGCGGGACATGATGCGCGCGGATCTTCCGGAGGAGGATATCAAGATAGCGAGTATCGGCCTGCCAATGACCCTTGACATGGACCGCAATCGGAGCCCCCTCCGTCAGGCCGCTCGCGCGCGCATACAAGAACAAGGCAAATAGCTCGTCGAATGAGGCGATATGGGAACTGTCGAAGGAAAGGGAGCGCAACTCTGCCAAGGTCAGGTCCGCGACCGCACGCACATCAACCCCTCCGGACACGCGCGACAAGGTCGCATCGTGGAGAAAAACGATCTCGTCGTCCTTGGTGAATTGAACGTCCACCTCAAGGCCAAACCCGCGCAGCAGCTGGTCCTCGAAGGCCTCGTATGTGCTCTCCCGAAAAAAGCCGCTCTTCGACGGATCGAGGCCGCGGTGCGTGAGGACCTGAATCATAGCACGAGCTTCCCTTCCTCGACCTGGCGGAGAAGCTGCTGAACGTCTTCCGGCGTTCCCAGGCTATGCATCACATCCGGAGGGACCTCAAACACCTGGATGCGCTTCCCTTGGAGGATAAGCTCGTTGTAGACGGGGCAAACGTAGAATTCCTTGTTGTAGCGGATATCCTTCAGAATCATCGCTTGGGCACCACGAATGAAGTCAGTGCCTTGACGGAAGTAGTAGAGACCTGCCGTGGCACGGTCAGAGATCACTTTCTTCTCCGCTGTCTCGAGGACGTCACCCGTCCCGCTCACCCGCACATAGCTCCACTTCGGATGGCTCGCGCGGAACGTGAGGATCAAGCCATCCGCCCCGCTCGTGCGGGCCGCGCGGAGAAACCCGTCCATATCAAACCGGATGAGCTGGTCGGCGTTCGCGACCAGGAGAGGCTCATCGTTATTGATCCGTTCGATTGCCGCCAACACCGTACAGGCCGCCCCTTCGGTCGGGCCATGCAGCTTGATCACCTCGAACGCATCGCCCGTCGCCCGCTTGAAGACGTTGTGCAGGTCATATGCCTCATACTGCTCGCGTTGGCACACGAAAATAAACCGGTGCTCGGCCTGTGGGCGGATGTTATTGACTACGCGCTCGATCATGGTCTGGCCCTGGATGTCAACCAGGGCCTTTGGGAAGGCGTAGCCGGCTTCCTTGAATTTCGTCCCCATGCCCGCCAAGGGAATGACGATGTTCAATCGCTGCGTTTCGGAGGTCATAGGTCAGAAGGGTGTCGCGCTGGACAATGCGCCAAAAAATACTCAAGGTCGGCTGGTGTCCCCAGTCCCCAGACTTCCGGCAGGATGGCCGCATGAACCATGTGGCCCGCCTCAATCAGTTCCTGGTACAAGGGGGCGACGTAGAATTCGCGCTTCCCCTCTTCGCCAAAGAGCTTGTTCTCACGTTCGACCTGCTCGAACGTTCGGAAAAAGTCCCTCGCGTGGCGAAAATAGTAGGACCCGATGTTCGCACGGGCGCCAGCCTCCATCAGGGCACGGTCCTTTTCTCCGACTTTCGTGATACGGGCGACCCCCTCCTCCATCAGGGAATAGCTCCAGCGCGGGATCCCGTCGTTCGGCGGAACGAAGGTCGGGATGACGCCAGAGGTTCCCGCATCGCGATTCGACAAGATCGCCCGCTCAAAAGGACGGCCATCGAAAAAATGGTCCGAATCGGTGATGACGATCTCCTCTTCGGGATCGATCCAGGGCTTGGCCTGGTATGCGGTCTCGGAAGCGCCACGGGTGAGGGCGGGCAAGACGACGACACGGATCGCTTCGGAATAGATCTTTCGTAACCCGTCCGCAAGACCGTACGATTCGTCATGCTCAGCCAGAACCAGGAAGATCAAGTCCTCCATGCCTACGCGAAGGGGTGAATCGACCCGCTGGCCAGGATGCTCGACGAAGGGAAGCGAACCGGTCGCCCAACGGACCATCGGGAGGCCGCGCACGGAAATGAATGGTTTCGGCTTACGATACTCCGGGTTCATGTCCGCGACCTTATGGAAACGGCTCCCTAAACCAGCCATCGGGATAATGAGTTTCATAGAGAGTGGCTAGATGGCGCCTTCGGGAACGAGATACTTGTCCCCTTTCACCGACGGCGTCTTGAAGGCGACGTTGGAACCGTCCTCGAGACACTCGAAATCGGCGGGCGTGCCCGGCTCGAGATGGACGATATCTCCCGGCCCAAGGCGAACGCCGTTCATCCTGAAGACGCCCGTGATGATCACCGTGATCTCGTGGGCGACCTTGTGCACATGCCGGGTCTCGCGGTCACCGGCGCGGTAGGAACGCACCATCAGCTCGGCTTCCTTGCAAGGAATGATGCTGGGAACGAAATCGCCAACGATCCACCCACGAGTGAACTGATCAAGATGATGCCGATTCATGCCACGCGGTACGGCTAGGCGCTCGAACAGGGAAAGATTGACGTCGTCAACGCCCTTGACCTCGTACACGGTCGCCCCGCTCGCCTTGGCGCTGGCGATGCCATACGGCGAATCTTCTACGATCACGCACTCCTCCGGCTGAACCCCCAAACGCTGGAAGGCCGTCAGGTAGATCTCGGGATGGGGCTTCGGCTGGGAGATCTCATCATTTCCCAAGATAAGGTCGAACAGGTCGAACAGGCCCGCGGAGCGCAGCATCAAATGGAGCGTCTCACGGACGGAGTTGGAGCAGCAGGCTAGGCGATATCCTTGGGATTTCAGGTGCCGTAACAGGATGATCTTCGAGTAGTCCGGCGGACAATATTTGGGGATCAGCTCTTTGGTATAATTCTGCTTGACCTCATTGAGAAAATCCTTGAGCCCAGTCGGGAGGCGACCCTGCCGTTCGAGCTCGTCGATCTTCTTCTTCGTCGGCAAACCATTAAAGAGCTTATGATGCTCATCCTCTTCGATACGCACGCCAAACAGCGCCAAAGCCTTGTTCAAGGCCTCGTAGTGTCCGGAGGGCATATCCACCAAGACCCCGTCGAGGTCAAAGAGGACAGCCTTGTAAGGGGGATGGGTCATAGGGGTCTGGTCATTCCAATCCGGTAACGGTTGCGCTCGGCCGGAATATACGCCATAGAATAGTCATACCAGGAAACCCGCGGACAATCAATGGCTACGCGGTCAAAATACGGACGATTGGGAATTCCGCCAAAGGAATGCTGATAGGCGAGCAGGTACGCGTCCGGACGGACGGCTGACAAGATCTCGTCGCGAAGCGGAACCGGAGCCTCGCTTAACGACCAGGTAGCGATCAGGAGCTTCTTCGCCGAAGCTGGCAAGGTTGCGAGCAAGCGCCTTAAACCCTCAAGGTCACTGACTTGGGCAATGGTCGGGGCCCGCAAGGCATCAGGCCGAACCTCGATCGGCGCAGAGACTTCCGCCAACGCAAGATAGAATCGTTGCAGGGCCAGGAATTCCGGCCAATCGAAGATGATGTACGTCCCACGAAACCCTAACCCCTGGATGAGGCGAGCCATCGAGCCATACCCGCCACCGAAATCGACGATCACGTCGAAATCGGTGGGCATGGCTCCCGTCTTCCGCTGGAACTGGGCAATGTGGAAAGCCTGACGGACCGCATTCTCACTCGTCTCGGGCCAGGCGAAAAAGGGCTGGCGATTCGTGAGCGACGGTTCACGCAGCGCGGGACGCAATTTCTCCCAAAGCGGCGAACGCCTGAGGAAGCGCAGGTCACGGGTATTGGCACGATAGCCCATGTTGCTCCGAATGACCTCCCAAGAGAGGAAAAGGCGCGGGTCGTCGTTCAGGCAGCGCTCACGCAGCATTTGCGTAAAGAGGCGCCATTTCTTGGCGGGCGGATCAAGCGGGAGTGCGGGATCCGTGGGCGCAAGGGCCTCCAGGTCGTTTCGAAGGCGCGTGATCGCCTGGCGCTCACGGTCGGTCGGTTCAGCGAGGGCGAGTGAGGCCGGCTGGAGATGCTGAAAACAGCTCTTACGCCAAGCATCGATGGGATGCGTGTCACGCGCCAAGGTGACCACAACTTTCCAGGAACGCTCCCAAGCGCGGAAAACCATGCGAGAGACGAGTCGAGAAGCGCGTCGCCAGAAGCGCTGAGCCTCCGCCCTCACGAGGCACCTGCCGCCACCCAGGACATACCAAGCCCATTGTCGGCGCCGCACCGCGGCCTCGAGGAGAGGACGGACAGGAGGGGTGACCGGGAGAGGCTCCTCTTGCCGATAGAGGCGATAACAGGCTTCCGCAAGATCAGCATCCGGCGCACGAACCCCACGATGAACGTCCGCCAACCGTGAAATGATCGCGGCCAGGGTCCGGGCGATCACGGGGTGCGCGTAGCGAGCGACGACGAAATCCCGTCCCGCGGCCGCCAACGCCGCCAGGCGCTCCTCATCCTGGATGACGGCATCGACGCGCTTACGGAAATCCGCGACCGACCCCTCCGCATGCATGAGGCAATTCACCCCATCCTGAAAACCAAAATCCCGGAAACAGGCGTGATCCGAGCACACCATCACCGTACCCGCAGCTGGCCCTTCGAACGCTTTTGCGCTTGGGAAGAAAAAGATCGACTCGTCGGATGTGAAGAGCTGGTAGTCATTCAGTTTCGCGACCATGTCATAGTCATAATCACGATATCGCGGAAATTCAGGGAGCATCGAGTCCATGACGGAGGCCAGCTCTTTTTTATGCTCGACCAGCTGACGACGAAACGGGTGGAACCATGCTTGCGGATGATGAAAATCCGCGACTTCTTGCCAATTCTGCGGATCGATATCCGGAAACCGTAGCGGACGCACGCTGCCGACCGCGACGCACTTGCGAAGGCGCTCGTGAAACGGACGAATCTCCCGGAACCGAGGCGCAAAACCGAACGGCAACGGAATCACTCGCCCCGAAAATTCGGGAGCGAACCGCCTGAAATATTCACAATACCGATCTGGACTGCCATAACCAAAGACATAATCAACCCCATATTCCTTCAGGCGCGCAGCCTTCACGCTGAGCGGCTCGCTCCAGAAATAGTCCATCAGGTGGAAGATCTTGAGCCCTTGAAAACGCTTCACGGCGGGAGTGAAATCTTCCGGCAAGGAGGCGAAATTCAAGAGCACATCGCAGTCGGCATGCAGTTCCTCTTCACGGAAGATGACCTTGATGCGGTCAAGGCCAAGCGTTTTCCAGCCGTACTGCTTGCGAAGCGCGACAAACGCCTCCGTCAGGAACGGGTCTTCGTCAAAATAGAGATGGGAAACGGCCCCGCTCCGCAGCAGTTCCGTGATATAGCCATGGAAGGCGAAGCCTGTGATGCCCGTCCGATGGAGGTTGCGAATCGCGATGTTCATAACTCAGTTTTCGTGGGATAGCGTGCCGGGAATTCACGAAGGAAGAGGGCGTGGACCGGTAATAGCACCTTGTTTTCCTGGGCATGGAAGATATTGAACCACTCGAAGAAACTCAGGTGGTCATAGACGGGTACGCGTTCGGTGTAGCTCTTGCGATCCATATGCTCGTGATACCGGTCATACTTATACCAATAGAGTTCGACGTCAGACCAGTCGAGAGCCATGAAGCGGTCACGCTGCATCTGCCACATCCGTTGGGTCGTCCATTCGAGGGCGACGCCCTTTTTCTTGAGGTAGCGGCTGGCGAGATGGATTTCCGGAAGGAAAAGGGCATATGAAGCCTCTTTCTCGATCAGGATCGGCTCCCAATAGTCCAACATGTCCTCGATCGCGCCACAGACGAAGACGTCCGGCAGGTGGAACGGCTGGTACTTGTTGCCGCCGTGGACGAAGAGGAGGCGGCGGCGCTGGCCCGCATCAGGGGCAGGCGGGAAATACTCCAATAGATTGCAGACGGTCTCCAGCGCATTCTTGTTATACATCCGCTGGTCCGCCCTCGTCTTGAAGACGTAAGCCGCCCCTTGGCGACGCGCCTCTTCTATACCTCGAAACGCTGACAAGACCTGCAAGTTGATGTTGAATGGCCCGAAATAGTCCGGCTTCTTGCTCTGGAGGACGGTGACCCCTTCCTGGCGGATGCGCTCCACATACTGCGCATCCTCCCCTTCCCAGGTCGAGACGATAATGCGCGCGCCGGGATAGAATTTCTTATAAATTCGCACCGTTTCCAGAGTGAAATCATGCGTACGCAACAGCCCTCCCTGCAGGACGATGGCGCAGGCAGGCGTCTTAACGAGCGGGTCACATGTATCCGTCACGCCCGCAGAGAACAGAGGACGACGGTGGAACGTGATGAGAAAGCCGGAACGGACCTCGACAAAATTCAGAAGATGAGAGAGAAGCCGATTCTTAGCGAGGGACAGCCGATGACGGAGACGGGATACCTTCAAAGCGCCCCGTAAGGCCCGCACCTGCTCAAAAACCCCTTCGAGAGGCGTTATAGCCGCGTTCACTGCCGCTTCCGCCACCTCAGGCGCATCGGTGCAAAGGAGCTCCGGACGCAGGGAGGCGACCCGTCCCAACGAAACCTCGGTCCCTCGACAGGCGATCGCGACGGAGAACCCCGCCTCGCGGACCGCCTTCACCGTCGCGCCGAAGGCCGGATCCGCCCCCCATTCCGCCAATTGGTTCTGGGGCGTTTCCGCGGCGATCCAGGCAAAGGAATACGTAGCGCATTTTTTCCGAAGGACTGCCGGATCGAGGGATGCGCCCGCCGATACGCGAAAGGCGAGCCGCAAATCGGGACGCTTGGCGTGCAAGTAGCGCGCCGCCGCCTCACCCGCCACGATCAGCGTGTAAGGAGGATACATCCAGGCCGCCTTCACCAAGAAGGCATCGAGCTGCCCATGATCCTCGAGCCCTTCCTGCAGATGCAGGACGAAAAAGACATGCGGGCTCAGCTTCGCCTTCGCGAACGAACGGAAGACAGCCAAGATCTCGGTAAATACGGGGATATGATGGCCAGCTCGAGTCGTTTCCCGCAGATCCGCCAACTTCGTCGAGTCGATCTGGGCGGCAGCTCCCCCTTTGGGCGGCGTTAGCGCCTCGTGGCCTACCGTGACCAGCTCACCGTCCGCCGTGAACCGCACATGGACGGACAGGCCGTATCCGCGACGTAGCATCCATCCAGATTCCTCATACGAATCCCCTAGACATATCCCATCCGCACCCGACAAGCGACCATCCGCCAAGATGCGCGTATGCATAAAGTCAGCACGATCTGCTAGACGTCATCCGACACGGACCAATCAGGGCGCAGGAACCCCGGGCTATTGCTGTCCGAAATCCGGAACCGGCGGCCCAGCCCACCGATGTTCTCAACACGGAAGATCAGCGAGCCCTCATCCTTGACGATCCGCTTGATATTATGGATCCCGATGTCGATCTCGATCTTATAAACGCCCTGATAGAGCGTGTTCGCGGGGATGATGAACCGCTTCTTGAATGGGCCGGGCGGCAACTGCGGGGCGATCGTATACTCACGATCATCGTACAGCGTATACGCTAGGCGCTGATTCAGGCCAGAATAGAGGGAAAAACCGAAGACCAGCTTATCGATCGGCTTCAGGATTTCCGCCTCGATACAGACTTCAATGGGGGCGGACGTGTGCAGGATCCCCATATTTTCAGCGTCTAGACTCCTGACGGAGGTGCGGGTCAAGCGTACCTGGTCGTCACCCGCGATCCCCTCCCATTGCTGCTGGTCCCCGCTCTTATATTCGCCGGCATACGCCTCAAGCACTTCCGCGGTCGTCCCTACCATCCGCAACCGGCCTTTTTCAAGGAAGATGCACTTCTTGCAAAGACGCTGGATCGCCGCAAGATTATGGCTGACGAACAGAATCGTCCGCCCCTCCGCTTTCGTGACCTCTTCCATCTTGCCGAGGCATTTCTTTTGAAATTCGATATCACCGACCGCGAGGACCTCATCGACGAGCAAGATGTCCGGCTCCATGTGCGCGGCCACGGAAAACGCCAAGCGCACATACATGCCGCTCGAATAGTATTTGACCGGCGTGTCGAGGAACTTTTCGATGCCGGCGAAGGCGACGATCTCATCGAACTTGCGCGTGATCTCCTTTTTCGTCATGCCCAAGATGGCCCCGTTCAAGAAGACGTTCTCGCGGCCCGTGAGCTCAGGGTGGAATCCGGTACCGACCTCGAGCAGGGAGGCGACCCGTCCACGCATGATGATTTCGCCCTCCGTCGGCGGCGTGATGCCTGTCAGGATCTTGAGGAGGGTGGATTTACCGGCCCCATTCGCACCGACAACCCCGACGACTTCGCCTCGAAAAATGTCACAGCTGATCTCACGGAGAGCCCAAAAATCTTGTTTTTTCGCCAAGCCGACGACCTCTTTCGCCTTCCGGGCAAAGAACGCGAACGGACGGCGAGCGACGCTAGTCAGCACATCACGCAAGGCAACATACCCGCCTTTGGGGCGATTGATGTTATAGCATTTCCCTAGCCCACGGATCTGGATGATAGGCTCCATAAGAAATCAGATAATATCCGCGAAATAGCGCTCAACCTTCTTGAAGTAGATGGTCCCAATCGTCAGCAGGAGCAAGCATGCCGCAAAGGAAATGCCGATCAGAAGCCAATTGATGGGCGCCGTACCCAACAAGGCCGCGCGCGCGTTCTGGATGACACCTGTCATGGGATTGATAGCTAAGATCCACGAACGGGAACCGGCCACGCTCGCCGGGTAAATGACGGGGGTGATAAAAAGCAGGATCTGGATGAAGAACGGAAGAATGAAACGAACGTCCCGATACTTGACATTCACAGCCGCGAGGAACAGGCCGCCACCGACCGCCGCCATGAACGCGATCGAGAGCAGGAGCGGCACGACGAACAAGCCGACCAAACGAGGCGCATACCCGTAGTAAAGCATCATCCCCACCAAGATCAGGGCCGCGATCCCAAAATCCACGAGCTTCGTGATGACCGATGAGAGCGGCAAGACCAGACGCGGAAAATAGACCTTCGTGATGATGGCCTGGTTCGAGATGAGGACGCCGCTCGTCTCGGAAAGCGCCCCCGAAAAGAATTGCCAGAACAGCAAGCCCGTATACACAAAGATCGGATACGGAACGCCATCAGAAGGAGCACGCAACAGCCCCCCAAAGAACACGCTGAAGACGACCATCGTCACGAGCGGCTGGAAAACGGACCAAAGGATCCCGATCACCGTCTGCTTATAGCGAACCTTAAGGTCGCGCCATGTAAAAAAATAGAGCAATTCCTTGTAACGCCAGATCTCGCGGGCGTCTTCCCAGCTAAGGGTCTTCTTGGGACGAATGACGGTCGTGGTGGTGGACATAAGCATTACCAGGCATTAATCTCGTTAACCACCTTCTTTTTGAGCGTCAGGTACGAACGGACGGCATCTTTCTCAAGCTCCGGGGAAACGAGTCGGAGGAGCTCCCTTCCCAGGATGCGATATTGCCCACCGACCTTATTCGCCTGGATCAGGCCGCGCTTAAGCAAGCGCTTCATGGTACTAGCGCTGATCTTGAGGAGCCGCTGCGACTCTCCGGTGGTATACACCTCGTTCGGACGGATCTCATTACTCATCGCAAACCAGTCTAACGTGGGCCCAAAATGGTGTCAATGCGGGTCAATACGGACCAATCACTACCCTTCTTCCCGCGTATCCATCGGAATGGGAATGGCCGTAACGCAAAGCGTTTCCACGAACTTATCGGTAAAATGGACCAGGACCCAGTACAACGCGTTCAGGATCTTCTTCCGGAAGCTTTCCCGGTGCGTGAGGCCAAGCGAGTAGACCCAGGCGACCTCACCCATCATGAAGCCGCTCTTTTCCAAGAGCGCCTTAAGTGTTTTGCGGTTCAGGTAAAGCGTATGGTCCGGGTTCACCGTCGGCTCTGGCTTCGTCAGCTTCTCCGCAAGATTGAATAAGTTAAACGTGTTCGGGGTCGTGAGCAGAAGCCGGCCACCCGGCTTGAGGTGACGGAGGGAAGCCTCCAAGAAGCGTCCCGGGTTCGCCAAGTGCTCGATCAGGTCACCCGCATAGATCACGTCGAACCGTTCGGGAAACGCGAAGTCTTCGGCGCTCCCTTGCCTGTATTGACCTGGGAAGACAGGGCCGTCGGGAACATAGCCCTGCATATCCAGTCCGTAGACCGTCCCTGCCAGGGAACGCAGCACGGCGTGGCTCGAAGAAGCGTGATCCGCGCGAATCCCCTGCCCGACGAAGCCGACATCCAAGACCGTATCCGTGGGGCGAATGTTCGCTTGAAGATAGTCTTTTTTTGATCGGAAAATCATACGGCTAACGCCAGCGACGAATGGTCAGAGCCATCTCGTCATACAGACGACCGATAGTGCGCTCAAGATTGTGGTCTTGAACCACCCAAGCGCGAAGCGGAGCCACGTCATAGGGATCGGACAGGAGGCGTTCGAGGGCAGACGCATACGCTTCCGGCGCAGTTCCAGCGACAAGCGCGGTCGCCGGCAGGAGATCTCGATACGCCTCATTTCCGGTCACCGCGGGACAGCCGCATGCGAGCGCCTCTAGGACCGCCTTGTCCAGGCTCCCCGTCGTACTCGCATTCACGCACACGGTCGCACGACGATAGACGTCCGGAAGCCGCTCAGGAGGCAACGCCCCACAAAAACGAACAAGGGACTCCAAACCTAATTCGACGGCATGCTGACGCAGACGGATTTCGTGCTGACGGTCCGCTTCAAGGATCGGCTCGCCGATGATCTGCAGTTCGACGGGTCGCCCACGCCCCTTCAGGATACGGACCGCCTCAATGAGCGTATCCAGATGCTTCACCGGAGAGATGCGGCCGACGGTAACGAGCGTGGCCGCAGACCGGGAAACGCTCGAATCAGGCGAGAACGAATCGGTATCGATCGCCTGTCCGAGAATATGACGCTTTGGCGTATCGAGGCGCATCCCGTTCACTGAGGAAGTGAAGACTTTTGCGCACGCACGAACGGCGAGGCGCAGGCGGCGCGTGACGGTTCCATGCGCATACCACAGGAAAAGCGGCCGCCGCCAAAGCCACGCGAAGGGAGCTGCCGCCAGAACGTAGGCCGGAATCATGAGCGCGAGGACCGCCTCATGCGTCCGGACGAAACGAGCCAGCAAGCGAAATAGCGCCCAACCCTGGGCCACCTTTGGCGCTCCCCGCTCCTTCCCCAAAGAATGGACCGAGACGTTCGCCGGCAAGGCGCCATATTCCCCAACCGCCTGGGCGATGACCGTAACCCGCGTCGCACGCCGGGCCAGCTCTGCGATCCAACGCATATGGAAGGCGAGGTTCGCGTCATGCTCGTCAACGCGCTGAGTGAGGAGAAGTAGGTTCATAAAGAAGCCAGAGGATTGACGCGAGCGTACCCAAGCAACCTCGATAAGTAAAGAAAATTCCCGCGCTTGAAGAAAAAACCAAGCTGAGGCACCGGTTGCGTAGGTACGCCATCTGCCCTAGGCTGGAGGCATGCCCTCCCTTTTTCCTCTCTTCATGTTGGCTGACGGACGAAAGGAACGGTTCTGGCTCGCCGTCTGGTACCTGCGCTTGCAAGGGGAAAAACGCCTCTTACGCCGGTCGACGCCCACACGACGACAAACGATTTATTTTCGTTCAAACGGCCAACGTTTCCGGTTCACCCTGCATGGGATCTTGGACTTGCATGTCCTGAAAGAGGTCTTCCTGGGCAAGGAATACGCCGTTACACCAGAAACGCCCATTCGGACCATCCTGGATCTAGGGGCGAACATTGGGGCATCGGTCGCCTGGTTCGCGCTCGCGTTCCCGGACGCTCGTATCGCGGCGATTGAACCGAATTCGGATTGCTTTGCCCACCTGCAAGAGAACGTCCGGCCATTTCAGGGTCGAGTCACGTTAGCGCCGATCGCCGTCACGACCGCCGACGGCCCACTGACCTTCTATCAGAACCAAGAGCATTGGGGTGGATCACTGATCCAACGCAACGCTAGCCCCTCCTATACGGTACAGGGACAAACGCTCGAAACGACCCTTGCGAACATGGGCTGGACCTCCGTGGACCTCGTGAAAGTGGACATCGAGGGCGCGGAATACGCCATCGCGGCTGATTTAGCGCGCCTTCAGCCGCGCTACCTGATCGCGGAAGTCCATCCGGACTTAGCCAACCTCCCTTTTTCTACGTTCCGAGAGGCGTTCACTGACTATCGCGAGGTCACCCGCTTTGTTCACGGCCCGCGCGTCGTCATTCACTTGGCCCGCTTGAGCCAGGCGCGATAGGCTTGCATTTGGCGCGACTGCGTCCAGGCGTGGGGACTGACGGAAGCGTCCAATCTCCTTACCCGGTCCAAGGCCTGGGCCCAAGCGAGCGGCTGGTCCGAACGGACGACCTCAACCAAACCTGGACAGACTTCCTCCGCTTCCGGATTACCTCCCCACTGGCTCACGAGCGAAGGACAGCCATATCGCGCCGCCTCAAGCGGCATATGAGGCAACCCTTCGTAGAGGGAAGGCAGGAGGAATGCCGTCGCCGTCCGATACCACGCCGCCAACCGCTGCGCCGAACACCGCCCCAGCCAAATGACCCGATGCGTGACGCCGAGATCCATAGCGAGCCGCTGCCAGGCGGCCAGGCACGGCCCTTCACCGGCCACGGCAAGGACATCCGTCTCCGGCCGATATGTGAGCGCGCGCAACAGGAGATCGATCCGCTTCCATGGCACCAAGCGCCCACCCGCCAGCCAAATACGTTTCCCTTCCAGTCCGAACAGGTCCCGCAGGGATGCCTCCGTCTCATCTGGCAGCACCTGATGAACAGCATTGTAGATAACGGAGATCCGGGCCTCCGGAACACCCCAAGCCTGGACAACCCGCTGTAGGTAGCGGCTGGGGACGACAACCTGTCCAGCGAACCGTGCAACCCTACCCTGGATCCAACGGATCAAGGCCACTTTCGAAGAAGGGGCTTTTGCCCTTAGCAAATCATCCAAGGAACCCGCATACCCGCTGCGCTGTGCCGTTTCCCAGGCCACGTCCCCGACCACCTTCAACGTGAACGGCTTGCCCGCCAACCAAGCCGCTAAGGCGGCTGGCACACCCTCAGAGACCGGACCTTGGGCAAAGACAAGGTCCGCACGTCTGGCCAGCGCAAACGCGCGCCAAAAATAGCGTACATAGCGCATCAAAACCCCACCATCCCGAAAAATTACGGTCACGGGAGCGGGACCAAAGAAGGTCTTTGCGTCTCCATAAGTGAGGACGTGGACGATATCGCCTTCCGCCTGCAGGGCCTCCGCAGCATCACGCGTGAAGGTCGCCGGCCCACCGATCTCGGGTGGATAGATCCCGGTCGCCAAGACGATCCTCATACGCGCAAGCCGGTGATCATCGCATGGATCCGGTCAGCGATCCCCTGCCATGCGTAGCCGTCACGAATGAAGCGTGGTCCGGCGTGGGCTAGCTTTTCGCATAAAGAAGGATCGTCCAACAGGCGTCGCACCGCCTGCGCGACGGAAGCAGGATTACGCGGCTGGCAGAAGACACCCGTCTCCCCATCGGTCAAGAAGTCTGGTATGCCTCCGACCGGGGTCCCGATGATTGGTACGCCTACCGCCATCGCCTCCAAAAACGAGATCCCTAGCCCTTCCGACAATGACGCACGGATAAAGAAGTCTGAAGCGCGCAAGAGACCCGGTAGGTCGGCATGGTCCCGCTTCCCGAGAAATTGGACCCGGACCGCAACCCCTTTCTCGACGGCAAGGGCTTTAAGCTTATCCTCATCCGCCCCTTCGCCCACGATCAGGAACTTGACGCGCGCCGGCAGCAAGGGCAGGGCACGGATGACGTCATCGATCCCATTCTTGAGGGTCAGGCGCGAGGTCGTGATCAAGACGAGATCAGTTGGCGCATACCCAAGCGACGCCCGCAACGAAAAACGATCTCGCTCCGAAAACGGCTGCGTGAACCGCTCGATGTCCACCCCGTTCGGGACCACCTGGGGTGACACACGCGCACCCATCTGGAGGGCCCATTTAGCGAGAAAATGACTGATCGCTTGCACCGCATTGGCCCGCTGGAAGATTTTGCGAAAAAGGCCACGAAAACGGCCGACACGCACATCGATGTATTCGAGCGGATCCCCTTCCTGGAGCGTGAGGAGGAAGCGGGTCTTCGGACGTAGCCACGCATAAAACAAGGCCGCAAACCCGTTATAGCTTGCCATGAGGGACCAGATGATGGGCCGTTTGACGTGCCGCTGAATGCGCCAGGCACGCCACGGCGCCAAAACCGCCAACAGGTACTTGTCGATGGGGTGCCCGATGCCCAACCGATGCACCTCCACGTTCCCGATTCGCTCGCGTGCGGGCAAGCCTGGGCGGATCTGCGCCGTAATCAGATGAAACCGCTCCTGGAGAAGGCGATCGGTGATCTCCTTCATGGCGACCTCAGCCCCACCGACAAGCGGAAAATAGGCGGTGGCGAAGATGACGATCGGATCAGGTTTGGACATAGGAAAAGCTAGTTGGACCGCAAGCGGGCACGAAAATCCTCAATCATTCGTCGCAAACCTTCACGGAGTTCGATGCGCGGCTCCCAACCGAGACGCTCCTTGGCGAGCGCAATGTCGGCTTGACGCTGCTTTGGATCGTGGTCCACAGGAGAAAGGCGCGCCAGGCCGGAAGACGTTCCCGTGAGCTCGCGGACGAGCTCGGCGAGCTGCCCGATGGTGAACTCGTGCGGATTGCCGAGATTGACGGGCCCCGTAAAGCCGTCGGTCTGAATCATACGCATCATCCCCTCGATAAGGTCGTCGACATACTGGAAGGAGCGGGTATACGAACCGTCGCCATACATCGTCAGGTCCTCGCCACGCAACGCCTGCAGCACGAAATTCGAAACGACTCGCCCGTCATCGAAAGCCATGCGCGGACCATAGGTATTGAAGATGCGGACCACACGGATGTCGACGCCGTGCTCGCGGTGATAATCGAAGCAGAGGGTCTCCGCGCATCGCTTGCCCTCATCATAGCAACCGCGCCGCGAGATCGGATCTACGTTCCCCCAATACGCCTCCGTCTGCGGATGAACGAGCGGATCGCCATAGACTTCGGATGTGGAGGCCTGAAGGATGCGGGCGCCAACCTCTCTCGCCAGCTCCAATAGGTTGGCCATCCCGATAACGTTCGTCCGCACGGTCGCGACCGGGTCGAATTGGTAGTGCTTCGGGCTCGCAGGGCAGGCTAAGTTGAAGATCCAATCAACCTTTGCAAAAAAAGGCTGTTGGACGTCGTGCTTCACGAATTGGAAACGCGGGTGAGTGAGCAAGTGCTGGATATTGCCCTTTGAACCCGTGAACAGGTTGTCCAGACAGATGACCTCGTGACCGTCCGCGATCAGTCGATCACAAAGATGGGAGCCGAGAAACCCAGCCCCACCCGTGACTAACACGCGTTTTTCCGCAGACATAGATTGGGCCCACCATAGCCAATCATCGGCCTTTCGGCAAGGGAATCTTGGCGATCCTGGCCCCGACCGGTACGCTTGAGCAATGCAGACCGACCGACCCCCGATCGCCCTCGCCATCACCCTGGCCAAGCCGGGAGGAACGACCTCGTTCGTATTTCGGTTTGCCAAGTGGCTGCAGGCCCAAGGGGAGGTCGTCATCATCCTCGCCGGCGAGGAAGGGACGTGGCTGGAAGAGCGCTGCACGGAGGCCAAGATCCCCTTTAGACGGATCCCCCACCTCCGGCGCGCGATCCACCCCTGGCACGACATCCGAGCCCTTTTCGCTTTCCGAGCCGCCTTGCGGGAGGTCCGGCCAAGAGCGCTGCACCTGAATAGCTCCAAAGCGGGCGTGATCGGTTCGCTTGCGGCACGGCTGGAAAAGATCAAGCCCGTTGTTTACTGCATAGGCGGCTGGGCCGCGCTGGATGCCCGCTCCCGCCTAGAACGCGCCGCTTACCTGTGGCCCGAACGAATGTCCGCTCCCTTCAAGGATTCGATCGTTTGCCTCCACCCGGGAGACCTCGCGTTCGCTCAGGAAAACGGCATCCGACCGCGCACCGGACTCGCCGTGATCCCGAATGGCATTGACGTAGCCGCCATCCGCAAAGGACTCCTCGCACGCGCACAGGCTCGACACCGGCTTGGACTACCTAAAAAGGGATTCATCGTAGGCACGATCGCGAACTTCTATCCCGCCAAGGACCTTCCGGCGGCCTGTGCGGCCTACGCGGAAGTCTACCGAGCCCATCCGGAAGTCCGCTTCTGCCTCATCGGCGAAGGTCCCGAACGTCCGGAAATTGAGGCCGCCATCCTAAAACATGGCCTAGGAAACGCGATCTTCGTGGTCGGTGCCCGCGAGCAGGCTGCCCAATTCCTGAACGCGTTTGATCTCTTCGTCCTCCCTTCAAAAAAAGAAGGCATGCCTTTCGTCCTTCTGGAAGCGGCGGCAGCTGGGCTCCCGATCATCACCACCGACGTCGGCGCGCATGCCTGGATGCTTCCAGAAGCGACAATCATCCCGCCGCAGCGACCGGCAGCCCTCGCGCAAGCGATCGTGGCGGCGATCGAGAGCCCGCAACATGCCTCATACGAGCGGAGCCTGGCTCGGTACGACGAGGAAACGTGCTTTCGTGCGCACTACCGCCTCCTAACGATGGCCTGACAACAAGAAAACGAGGCGGCCAGGGTCCGCGGATCCCATTCGCCTCGTTTTTTGGCTATCAGCGTGCAGGCGTCGGGGCTTCGAGCTCGGCGACGCTTTGTTCGTATTTCTGTCTCGAGCCGGGAAAGAGCCGTTCCACCTGGTCAACGAAGCGCGCTTCCAGGTCCTTACGTCCGGCGAGGCGGGCCTGGTACGCGAATTGGTAGTATGGCCCATCACCGGCGGACACCTCATCCGGACCGATCTGGCTTGCCCACGCATCAAGCTCGGGGCCGCGACCGAGAATTCGGTACGCATGGAAGATCGGCACGAACTCACGAATATTGCTCGGAGCGTATGGGAACGGCTTCTCCAACGCGGAAACGATATGGCGCGCCCCCTCCTGCTCGCGCTGAAGATCGAAGAGGTAGGTCAATCCCGCCATCCAATCGCCATATCCATTCTCCGGATCCGCATCCTGTATTAACTTGATCTGCGCCAGCGCCTCATCTATCCGGTCTTGAGAAATGTAGAGGCGAGCCAGCCCCTCGTGGAGCTGTTGCCGTTTCGGGCTATAGGCTATGGCCGCCTTGAACTGCTCCTCAGCCTCCGCGACCTGGCCGGGAACGAATTTGGCCGTATCCGAGAGCAGGCGGGCATAGACATAGCGGATGTAACTGTTCTTCGGATGGCGCTCGGTCTCCTGTTTTCCGGCCACCTTCGCGACAGCCAGCCACTCCTGCCACTGCGGGACCTTCGTGAGGTTGTTACCGACCCCAACGAGGGCACGCGTCAGCAGGAAGACCTGCTCGTCACGATACGGGGTCCAGAGGCGCATCGCTTCCTGAACGCTCTCAAGCGCGGTCGCCTGCGGGAACAGCTGACTTGCCTTGATCGTCAAGAAGGAGGCACGGAACGGGAGGATCGACGTGCGCCAGACCAATACCCCCGCCGCCAGGAGAACCGGAACCGCGAACCACATCCGCAACATACGCGGCTTCATCGCCTCTGGCCGGATGGTCGAAGGAGCGAGGAACCCAGGACCCGTTGCCGCGATCACGAGGGCGAACATCAGATAGCTCAGAACGAACCCGGCCGGATGGTCAAACACGAAGAGGTTCTGCACGAAATACGCGACCGGCAAGGCCACCAGGAAGGATGCGAACACATGGTCGATCCAGCCGCGCCTGTAGGCCCGATAAACTGACCAGAATAGGCACAGGAAGATCCCGATATAGGTCAATAATCCCAACGCGCCCGTCATCGATAAGACGTCCAAAACCGTATTGTGCGCGCGATCGAACCAGGTCTCGTATAACGAATACCGTAACGAAATCGGATTGTAGTGGATGTTGAAGATGATGTGGAACGTATCCAATCCCCACCCGAAGAGGGTACGAAGCGGAGACTCCAAGAAACCCTCCCAAGCGATCCGCCAGGCGATGAAGCGTGTCGAGGCCGTCGAGGAGAAATCGACGAACCGGTTGAGGCGCAAGGCCTGAACCAGCGCGGTCCCACGAGCGAGATAGAGAGCCCCATACCCGGCCATGGCCGCCACGACCAAACCGACCGCTGCGATCCGGTTACGACGACGCTCGGACGTGAGGCCGAAGAAGACGGCAAAGGCCACCAATCCCACAAACAGGCCCACCAACGGCCCACGCGACTGAGAGGCCGCAAACCCAGCCAAGCCCAACAAGCCCAATGCCCCATACGCAAGCCACCAGCCCCGGACACGCGTCTTGAAGGCGAGCAAGGCCAGAATGAAGAACGCGAACATCTGATACATCCCCATGTAGATCGGATTATCGAGGATGCCGCCGACGCGATCACCCGCCCGGTAGAAGAAGAGCTCAGGATTCACCCAACGCTGCCAGATGGCCGTGAGCGCGACCGCTCCACCCACGAACGCCTGCACCCGCAAGAACGCCTCCCACCCCTTCCATGTGCGCAACATGCCGATCAGCATCATGAGCCATGCCAGGAAATGGAGAAGGGTGAAATACCCGTTCATACGCTCCTGATTTCCCCACCACGAACGGAGCGGATCAATCGAGAAGACGACGGACAGGCCCATGGCCACGAAATACGCAAGGATCGCGAAGAGGAGCGGGTGTTTTCGCGGCCGGAATTCCGGCTCCATCCAGGCCAAGAGAGCATAAGCCGGGAAGGTGAGGCCGATCAGAGCCTGGAAGAAGATCAGCTTCGAGAAGACGAACGGAAAGATGACCTCCTTGATGAAGACGAGCGGCATGAGCAGCCCACCGAACACCCCGATCCAGGCGACGGCCTTCAGTACGCGAACCAGCGATGGACGTGACATATGCCCCAATGCTAGCGGGTCCGCACAAAAAAACCAACCCCCGAAGGGGTTGGTTTTTGGTAGGAGACCGATTACTTGCTCAAGACAACGGATCCGGAGATCGTGTCGACCAAGTATTCGTTCGTCCAGTCGCGCGAGACACTCTCGGAACCCGTATAGATGTTCGAGTAGTGCGGCTGTTCAGCCTTGTCAGACCAGAGCAACGCGTAAGCCGTATCGCCACCACCCGTGAGGAGGGACGGGGCGGCCGAGGTTGCGCTGATGCCAACGAGACCGGCGTCCTCGCCCTCAACCGTGATCTGGGCGGAGCTCTGTGCCAAGTAGCCGGTGATGGCGTTGGTAGAGACCGAGCCAGAGAAGCTGCGGAGGGCCAAGCTCGTGCTGATGGAGTCACCCGTCGTCGAGCTCAAGCCGCCGACCGTCGCCACGAGGGAGTAGGTCGAGCCAGAGCCGGAGACGGTTTCTTCGTTCGTGAAGCGAACGAGGACCATCATCGTTGCCGTTGCCGTGGAGGCATAGACGTTCACCGTCGTGCTCTCGAGGTTCGCGCCGTAAGCGTCGCGAATGTCGATGTCAGCGAGGTTGAGGTCCACGCCGTTCCGCTGCAAGCGGAAGTTGCCAAGCGTCATGTTCGAGGTCGTCGTGACGGCAACCTTGAAGGTCATTTGCTTGATGCCGACTTCGCCACCCTCAGAACCGATCTGCGCGCGGTAAAGCGTGCGTTGACCAGCCGCGAGCGTGGTGCTCAAGCCGGAAGTGGACTGCGTGATCACCGGTTTCGACTTGCGGACAACGAAGGAGTTGCCGACGATGTTCGAAGCGGAAGCCTGGTAGACACGTTCACCGGAGGCGTCACCCGTCGCACGCAACGCGAGGTTGCCCGTGAAGAGCGCCGAGGTGAAGATCGTGCTCGCCGTCCCACCGACCGTGAGGGCACCCGTCGGAAGACCGAGGGCAACCACGTTACCCGTCACCGGAGAGTTGCTGGACGTGCGCTCCGAGGAGGAGGTCATGCGTTCAGCCAAGCGCCCCAAGAGACAGACGTAGGTCGCGGAGCCTTTCGGAACCACGATCGGGTTGGTGGAGAGGTCGATCTCGCCCGGTTGGTCCACACCGCTCGGGAGAGAGGTGGTCCCGCGAATCGAGAAGGTCCGACAGTCCGCATCGGAGGATTGCACCACCGCGATCCCGCCCGGGACATCGCTGCCAGCCGGGGTGGCCGAGGTGAAGTTCGCGGCAGCACCGGTGGAGGTGACACCGACGTAGTCGATGCGAATGGCTTCGTATTGAGCATCCGCGCGGTAACGCGACATCACGTTCCAGGTCGTCCCATCGGCGACGAGGATCGTCGATTGGCGCCGGTTGTTCGCCGCGACCGTGAGCGTACCACCGGCACGAACGGATTGCGCGATCGTCGGAGACGTCGAGGCGTTGTTGTCGACAGCCGTGGCGCGGGAAGCGGTGACGGAGTTTCCGTCCTCGTCCTGAGCCGAGATGTCGGCGTCCGCATCGATACCGATCGAGAAGCGGTCGGTCGTCTTGGAGACGGACGAGTCAGCGTTACAGCGGACTTCGAGCGTCTTCGTCATCCCGCGGTTCACCAGGAGGTTAAGCCCGGAGAAGGTCATGGTGCCGTCAGTGGCGCCCGGGGACAAACGAGTCCCGACAGCCGTAGCACCTTCGAACAACCCACAGGAGTTGACAACGCTGAGGAGCTCAGCAGCGGAGTAGGTGGAGTTCCCTGCATCCGCATCACCGAAACCCGTGAACTTCAGCGAGGTGATGCGCACCGCGCTTTGCGAACCGGCCGTGAAGGTAAAGCCAGCCGCCGGAATGTTCTGCTGGTTCTTCACGAAGACGTCCGCCGACGGCGTACCCGCGAGGGCGACGTTCAAGGTCGGCGTGCGCACCGTCATGGTGTTCCCCGTGACGGTCGTGTTCGGAGCGATGCCAGAGGTCAAGAACTCGCCAGAGCTCAAGATCCGGAGGTCAGTGCTGCCGAAGATCGCATCACTGGAAGCGCCACCCAAGGCGAACTTGTAGGTCGCGCCGTCGGTGATGCTGGTGGACGTGTCACCCGTGATGACGAAGTTGCGCGTCTGACCGGCGCGAAGCGTCACGGAAACCGCCGAGGTGAACGCCTTGTATTGGACCGGGCTGGAGCTGGGCGTGGCACAAGCCGACGTACAGCTGACCGGACCGGCGACGATCTCACCCGTATCGGCATCCTTGATCTTGATGTCGCGCAGGTATTCCGTCGTCCCGTCGTACACGCCGGAACCCGTCGTCGTCACCGTGAAGTTGAAACGGCGGATTTCGACGTCGTTAGAGCCGGACGTGATGGCGAAGCGATAGAACACGGCGTCGTTCTGGCCACGACCGACGTTGGCCGTTGCCGGACCATTGTAGGAGATGGTGAACTGGCCGCCTTCCGTCGTGGAATAGCTGGCATTGCTCGTCGTAGAGCTGGAACCGTCGTAGGAACCAGAGCACGGCGAGGTCGAATCGGTACAGACCTGGGCACCAACACCGTAGACGCGGTCAACCGCGTAGACGTCGGAGGTGTATTCCGCGTAGATGCGGATCGTGCGGCCAGAGCGGCCAGCCACGGCGCCACGCAGGTTGAAGGTGCGGGACTGCCCATTCGGAATCAGGAACGGCGTGGCGAAGTTCAAGACGATCTTGCCATCAGCCGCCACGGTGCTCGCGGCGGCGACTTCCGTCGCGCCCTGGAACAGCTTGAGGCTGGTCAAGTCCGTGTTGGAGATGTTGCCGGCCTGGTAAAGCGTGATGCGGCGGACTTCGACGTCATTGGAACCGTTCGCCTGAAGGCGGAAGTTCGCAAGTTCGGCGTCAGCCGTACCGACACGCGGGTTGGCCGGTTCAGACCCGTCGATGACGTCGACACGAGCCACGGAGGCCGTACCAACCGTCATGGCATTGCCGCGAACCGGGAAGCTCGCAGAAACCGTGCTGGAACCGTCGACGACCACCGAAGCGGCGTCGGTGAGTTCAAACGCGTGCTGGCCACCGGTCGAGCTCGGGCTGGAAAGGTCCGCCGAGAGGTAGACCGATTGCGTCGAGCCCGCCGGGATGTCAAGGGCCAAGCCATTGAATTCAACCAAGTTGGAGGACGAGCTGATCGTGCGACCGGAGGTCAAACGAGTGCCGTCCGCCTTGTAGAGGTAGACGTTGCTGAAGTCCGTCGTCGAACCGACGCCGACGCGGCGGAACTTCATGCCCGTGACGCGGACCGCGCCACTGCCAGCCATCAGGTTCACCTTGGTGAACATGACGCTCTGGGCGTTCTTCGGGAGCACCATGGCGGCCGGAGAATCCGAGGCCAAGGAGACCGTGAGCGCGCCACCGACCGGGGTCACCGGACCGCCGGAGGACATGATCGCGTCAGAGAGTTCGGCTTCGCGGGAGTTGACGTCCGTACCCATCGGGTAGGAGATCGTCGTCTGGATCACGTTGCCGGATTGGAACATGTTCGCGCTGAAGCCAGCGTCCGTGATGCGGCGGCGCATGCCACCCATGACGACGTAGCGGTCAGAGGAACCCGAGTAGGACACGAGGGAACCATCCGGGTGGACGGCCGTCGCGAGCGAGGCGCCAACCGTGTAGTTCACGAAGAAGGCGTCCGGGACGTCGACGACGCGGCGAGCCCAGTTCGAACCGAAGAGGGCCGTCGCGACCGATTCGGTCTCGACCCAGCGCAGGGTGCCGCCACGCGTGACCGCGTAGACCTTCGGATCCGTCGTGATCTTGACGAGGTTCGTGCCCGGGCGAATGGTGACGTTGCCGCCAATCATGATCGCGGAGAGCTCGGAGTCGCTGATCGTACGAACGCCGGAGAAGTCGGAGAACCAAGAGCGGTACGTCGTCTCATTCGGGAAGACGTAGCGACGGTTGTTTTGGAAGTAGTAGACAGCCGGACCCGAAGCCTTGATGAGGTCACCGTTCATGAGGGTGGCCGCAGACGCCACGGAGGGCACCGCGAACGCACCGACACCAACGGACGACAACACCGTGGAGAGGGTGGCGACCGTAGACACTACCTTTTTGGAGAATTGACCCATAGGGAACCAATAAGGTTGGTCCCGAGCGCATCGTTTGCCGCGTTAATACGGCTAGGACGCGTTCGGAACAAGAAGTGAGAATGAGTAACGACTCGGATCCCCCTTTTGCAAGGGGCACGACCTTTATTGATCCAAGCCAAGAGGTTCGAACACGAGGCAGGAAGGTGTTCCTCATCCTGCAGGGAATCCATGCCACGAGCACAGATGCCCTGTCGGATGCGGGAGAGAAGCTCTCCCATGGAACTACTTCACCGCGCTTGCGTTCGTGGAGCTGGCGGTCGAGCTGGACATGGGGGCCGTGGAACCCCCATTGGTTTGCGGCATCATGGCGCTTGAACTCGGCGTCGTGGTGGTGACGACCGTCCCTGAAGCGCTCCCCACATCCGGAGCCGACGTGGAAGCGGCCGCCGCAGCTGAGAGGCTAGGCAGGACCGAGTTGACGGTCCGCTCGGCGACCGTCACGGCGCGGGCCGCCTCCCCTAGCTTATCCTTTAACATCCCGAACTGGTCTTTCTCGATCAGCTGCCGCATCTCTTCCAAGGAGGCTTGGGCCTGCTTGAGTTGGTCGAGCGGCTCCTTGAGGAGCACCGCCGGGGCCGTGCCAGAAGCATTCGCAGAGCCTCCCTGCAGCGGATCGATCAGCAGGATCTTGGAGCTGCTGGCGGCATTCGTGATCTCTTCGACCTTCTTGGTGCTGTCGGCGATCCCCTGGGCCAATCCTTCGACATGGCCCGTCACCACACGCTTGAGGTCATCGTTACTGACCACTTCGGTCACGCCAGGATCGTCATGCTTGTCGATGAGGATCTGGACGGCCTTGAGACCGGCATTGACGGCAGCGACCTGGACCTCGGCAACGTTCTGCTTGATATCTTCCGGAACCACTTCCTTGACCTCTTTCAGCGTCTGGACTAGGCGCCCGCTCTTCTCGTCGAGGTCCTTCGCTGCCGCGACGGCCTTCGGCGGTGAGGATTCCATGCCGACGCTGTGGAGCTGAAGCTTGACGGCGTCCAGGTCTTGTTTGAGCGAGTCAGCGGCCTCACGGAGACGGTTGGCATTCTTCGGCGCATCCGTTTTGGCGAGCTGCTTGATCTCCTCGCCGCGCCGCTCGACGAATTCGACCTTGAGCCTGAGCTGGTTAGGCGGCTCCTTTTCCATGAGGATACGGGCCTGTTCGGTGGCGAGCTTCACCGGGTAGAGCAGGTCGCCCGGGATGGACCGTTCGGCAGCGGAAACGCTCGCGAGCGAGCCGCCCAGTACCACCCCGAATACGGACAGGACGGCCATGACCGGCCCTCTGATGGTTTCAACGAGCGGTCGCGGGACGAATGACAAAATCAGCGCTTTGAGGCGAGCGCCAAAAGACACCGGGGCACGACGCATCGCATCACGGCGCACTTCTTTCAACAGCGAATTACGGGTACGCGCCACCCAGGCCGCATCGGGGCGGATGCGGCGTTCAGCGTCTCTCAGTTGCCGGACGGCAAGTTTGAGGTGGCGTTTGTTCATAAAACGGGAAACCGACAGGACGAACGACTATCCCTTCTTTTTTTCACCGGCCTGGAGACGCTGGAGCGCCTTGAAGGCCCGATGGTAAAGCACCCGAACGGTACCGGCCTCCTTCCCCAGCGCTTCGGCGATGTCCTGGAAGGACAGGTCGTCGATGAGGCGCAGGGTAAGGACATCCTGATAGTCCTCTTTCAATTGGGCGATCTGCGTCAGGACGAGGGCGAGATCGGCTTGGGCCTCAATGGCCCGCGATCCCCTGCCCGCGTCCGAAATGGTCCCTTCGCTATCAGAAGCCGGGTCAGGTGACGAAAACGTTACACTCCCCCCTTCGGCGGCGGCATGGCGACGGCGATACTCGTCGATCACCAGGTGACGGGCGATGCGATAGAGCATGCCGCGGACATGGCGGATCTCCTCGCCGCGCTGCAGGGCCTGCCAGAGGCGGAGAAAGGTCTCAGAGGTGACCTCTTCGGCCTGTTCACGCGATGATAATTTTACGTAGACAAACCGATAAATAGCCTCGACATAGGCATCGTAGATCTGGGCGAACGCCTGCTCATCGCGAGAGGCCCGCACCCGATAGGCATAATAGGATTCGAGTAAGGAAAACATGGCGGAGACTCCCTGGAAAGGGGGCCGATCACCCGTTTGTCAACCAATATTCGCTTATTTCAGCCATTTCTTAACGATCTGGCGGAAGCGGACGAATACTATGGCGACAGAAGGAACGAGGGGCGGGAACACGAGTCCCGAACGGGGGAAGCCTATCATAATCCCCCTAAATATGCAATAAATACCAGAAAACCGGCACGGGGCCGGCTTACGGGAGGCTGGGCGTCGGAGCACTGACCAACGCCCCATCCTTGAGGACCAGGTCTCGATACAGGGCGTCCATGGCATCGATGTTCTTAGTGGCGTCGAAGGCCTGGGCGACGTAGGCGCTCAGGGCCTGCCCGTAGGCTTGGCGAGCCTCCTCGGAAGCGGTCGCAAGCGCGAGCAGGCCGTCGGCAAGGGCTCCGGGTTGGGCGATGTCGACGGTATGCGCATAGCCACCGGTCGCCTCGCGGTTGGCCCGGATGTCGTGCATCAGGACCGGACGGCCGGTGCTGGACGCTTCCAAGACCGCGAGCGAGAGCCCTTCTTCGAGGCTCGGAAAGACGTGGCCTAACGCGCACGTCTGCAAGGCGCGGAGTTCGCCGTCGAAACGTTCACCCAAGGCGAGGGCATCAGGGGTCGCCTCAAGCAGGGGCCGGAGCCGTTCGAGGTAGGCATCGGTGAACGAGCTGCCGCCGACGATGGCGGCCTGGAGACCGGAAAACGCTTCCGGATGCTGACGCTTGGCAAGCGCGAAGGCCTCGAGAAACGAATGGGCACCCTTATGCGGGATCAGGCGGCCGACGAACAGGAAATAGCGGTACGGCTCAAGCCCCAGCGCGCGGACGCGCGCTTCCGCCTGGGCACGGTCGTCGGGACGCTGGAAACGGAAAGCGTGCGAGACATACTGTGCGCGACGCCCATACGCCTCGTCGCAATACCGCTGCAGGTCCTGCGAAACGGTGACGACCTCATGCGCGAAGGCGCAGGTAAGCCATTCGCCGATCCAGAAAGCGGCGCGAGCGATCGTTCCCCACTTGCTGAACCGGCGGTCCATGCAGTGGAAGGTGATCACGAGCTTCGCGCTCGGATATAACAAGCGAGCCAACGGGGCCAGGAGGGCGATGCCGACGCCATGCAGGTGCAAGACATCGGGACGGAACCGGCGGGCCGTGAGGAGGGCCGTCAGGCTGTGCGTGATGGCATCAAGATGCTTCGTGCACAGGCCGGGCGTGCAGACCTGCTCGATCCCATGCGGAGCAGCAGCCTGGCCGACGTACCAGCGACGGCCAAACGCGACGACCCGATGGCCACGCGCAACCAAGCCCTTCGCCAAGGACTCGACGTGCTGCTCGATCCCGCCCGAACGGGCCGGCAGACCTTTTTGGCCGATCATCAGAATCGTCATAATGCAATGCCTTATTATAGCAAAAAATCCTGGTTTTGTCAATGGAGCCTGTAGTTTTTTTGGCTAATTATAGGTAAAAAATGTTAAAACGGCTCAGATTCCCTCCAGGTAGACCGACCGCCACCGCCCGAACGCGTCGCGCCATAGGAAAAAGGCGTCCACCTGGTACGGTCGGGATGCGGCTTCCGGATGGGCCTGAAGCCAAGCCTCGGCGGCCAGCGCGATGCGTCGACGCTTACGGGGCGGGATGGCTTCGAAGGGGTGCTGCCGGCATGAGGCACGCGCCTTAACCTCGATGAAATGAAGGCGGGGGCCGCGTCCCATCACGAGATCCAGCTCTCCTGCCCGACAGGCCCAGTGGCGGTCGACGAAAGAGAACCCATGCGCGACGAGCCATTGTAGCGCGACCGTTTCGGCCCTCTGACCGAAGGCGTGCTCAAACGGACGTAGGGACATAGGCGGGTCTTTCAACCCGTTCCATATGTCCGATAGAATGGCAAACCCCTATTTATCGAAATAAGGGTCTGAAGCGATCAGCGCATCCACCTACATCCGCTTCGGAAAAAGCGAGCCCAGGGTCGCGCCCAAAAAGGCATCCCAGAGGTTCGTCATATAGAGGAAACCGACGATGACGATGATCGTGCCCACGAGCTTATAGAAAAGCCGCGTCCCTCCACCGCCGAGCTTGGCGTCGATCATGTCGATCGGACCCAGAAAATCGAGGAGCGTCTCGGAGCGAAAAATAAAGAAGAGTCCCACGAGATCGATCAGGACGCCCAAGACGATGCGAAACAGGATGGCCATGGCGCGAGTATAGCACGGTTGCCAGGCGCGGCCGAACCGGTAGAATGGGCCCATGCCCCGACCCGCCGCCCACACCAGCTGGGAACGCGTCTCCCGCTGGTACGGAACCCACCTCAAGCAGGACGATTTTTTGCAGCGCGACGTGGTAATCCCAGGAACGCTCGCCCTGCTCGCGGACGCCGATCCGGGTCCGCACCTTGACCTTGCCTGCGGAGAAGGCGGATTTTTACAGGTCTTCCTGCGAACGTTCCTGCGCCGCTCGGCGGTGGGCGTGGATGCGGCCCCCTCGCTGATCCAGGCGGCGAGACGAAAAGGGATCCGTCAGGCGGAATTCCTCGTCGGGGATGCGCAGCGACTCCCCCGCCTGCCGGTTCAGCGCTTCACCTCCGCGAGTTGCCTCTTGGCGATTCAAAATATCGAGGATGCGGCTGCCGCTTTCGCGCAAGCAAGCGCGCGCCTGGAGACGGATGCCCCGTTCGTGATCGTCATGAACCACCCGTGCTTTCGACAGCCGCGGCAGAGCGGTTGGGGGTGGGATGAGGAACGGAAGATCCAATACCGGCGCGTTGACCGGTACCTGCGTCCCTATGACATGCAAATCGTCGCGCATCCGGGGAAGCAGCCATCCCTAAGCACGATCTCGTATCACCGACCCTTGAGTTTTTATGTGAACGCATTGGCGCAGGCGGGATTTTCCGTGGACGGGCTCGAGGAATGGACGTCGCCTTCCCATAGCGATTCGGGACCGCGGGCGAAAGCGGAGAACGTGTCGCGGGTGGAGATTCCGTTGTTCTTGGCGATCCGGGCACGAAAGACCAACGTACGATAATCAGCTGAAGAAGCTCCGGATACGCGAGAACAACGAGCGCCTCGGCGCGGGTGCGACCGGCATCACGACGGTTTTCTCGTTTGGCCCGGCGTACCCTTCAGGGAGACGCTGATCAGAATTCGGCGTCTGGATGCGGGCGGCCATCATCTCATCGTATCCAGGCTGTCCAGGAAGGGGCGGAAGCGCCCCGAGGACAGGAAGGGGCGCCTCTTGCGCTACGGCCGGCTGGACCCGATCAGCAGCAGCAGGCTGACGCTGATTCGCTTCGAGCGCAGCGTAGGCGGCAGCGCCTTTCATGGGCTCATCTAAAAGCCTCTTGATCCCTTCCAGATGCTTCGCCGTCGCTTGGTTGTATTTCTTCCAATCCGCCTGCAGCTGGTCAACCCAGCCGGCGGCTTCGCCGACGGCACGATCCGCAGCCTGCTCACGGGCCGCAGCGAGACCGGCCGCGACCTCAGGGCGCTGATTGTATTCACGCCAATCGGACCGATTCTTGGCCACAAACGGCGCTTGATCTTGGGCGGTCGCCCATTGGCGACGGTATTGGTCCGCGAGGTCACCGGCTCCCCAAGGACCATTCGCCTTTGCAAGAGCCGCCTCATACGCACGTACCGCTGACGGCAGGCCTGCGACACGCGAATCGTTCCCCTCAGCGGTTAGGTAGTCTTGCGCGCGATACTCTTGCCCAGTGGCCTCATCACGATAAACGACCTGATTAAGCGTCTCGACAGAGGGGTTTTCACGAAGGCTCTCGAGAATCTTTACCTGGTCTTCATTGAGCGTTCCGATGGCGCCTTCTGCCGCACGAAACGCGTAGGACAATCCCTTGCGCGCCTCCGCTAGAGGATCGGCAAGTCTCGCCTCTGGACCGCGGCCTTGAGCGGTAAACGCGGGGGCGGCGGGGCGCTCCGCGTTTGGCGGAGGGACCTGCTCGATCGGATTCTTATATGACGGACCCATGTCAAATGGCATAGAAATCTGGACACAGTATCTCGCAAAAAAACCGTTGGCGCAACATGTCATGTTTCATAACCCATTTGGTCATCTGAAACGTCGAACCCCGCCGGCGGCGTGCGCGGCGGGGCAAGAAAAAGGGGCTCAGATACGGACGGAAGAGAAGCCGCGAGGGCGCGTGGCCTCGTACGGCGCCTGAATCGCGAGAGCAAGGCAGACACCGGCGGAAAGGGCGGCACAAGCGAAGAGGCCGCCGAGGATGATCGGCGCCTCCTCACAAGACTCGATCCCCAGGCAGATGCCGGTGAGGGCATGCGGGATCGCGATCCCGATGAGGGCGCCCGCCGAAACGGCGTTGACGCGGAAGAAGGCCTCACGCGCGCCCTGGGACTGGAGCAGGTACAGCGCCCCACACCAGAGGCACAGCGCCGTGAACCACTCCATCCGCCGGTCATCATCGTCGATGCCCAGGGCGAGCGACAGGCCAGCGAAGACGGCGAACGTGACGAGCGTGCGCTTACGGCTCATGCGAACGGACCTTTCTGGGTGAGAGAGTTGCGGGGAGAGGGATCGGAGCCGTCGCCCTTTCGGAAAGAGCGATCCATGCCTGAGCTCATGCGGCCGCATCGAAGACGGTCTTCTTCATTGAAGAGCTTCGGCGGCGGGGCGGTAACCCATCATCCCATAAAAATGCGGTTTTGTCAATACATTTGCATTTCCCTTGACGGAAGAACGACGGATCACGCCTGACCATGGGCCGGGAGCGGCCTCTTCGGCATCGGCATCCGCCCAAAGGCTTCCAAAAACGAAAAACTCGCTCGAAAGCGAGTTTTCCATGGTCGGGCTAGTGGGGTTCGAACCCACGGCCTCATGCACCCCATGCATGCGCGCTACCAACTGCGCCATAGCCCGAGCGAGTGAGCGACAAACGTGCATCCGATGCATGTTTGTCCGAACGAGCGAGGGCTATATGGATCGTCCGACGAGCCATATAGCGACGAACGAAAGGGGTTCCTCTTCCATATGTCTTCCCTTCCCGTTTTTCCTCAGCCGCCGTATCCTACGTCACCGGTCCCAGAAACGCAATGGCCCCGTTTTTCGCCCATCTTAGGGTATTTACTGATACATCTTTGCCTGCAAGGCGAACAGTTCGGCATACCTTCCCTCTTTTGCGACCAGCTCGTCGTGGGAGCCGTCTTCGATCACCCGCCCCTGATCCATCACCAGGATCCGTTCCGCCCGGCGCAAGACGGAGAACCGGTGCGAGACCACGACGGACAGGCGGCCTTCGATGGCTTCCGGCAAGCGCGAGAAGAACGCCTCCTCTTTTTCGGCGTCGACAGCGGAGGTCGGCTCGTCGAGGATCAGGATCCGCGCCTTGCGGTAGAGCGTCTGCGCGATCATGAGCAGCTGCCGTTGGCCGCCGGAGAGTTCGACGGGCTTGTCTTCGGGCATGCCGTAGGAGCGGCCGATATGGGTGCGCGTCCCCTTTTCAAGGCCTTTGGCGACCTCGTCGAAGCCGCTGACCCGCAACACCTGCTTCGCCCGGGCGCCCCAAGGGGCCGTCGCATTGCCATAGCGGATGATGTTTTCGACCGTATCGTCAAAACGCGGTGTATCTTGGTTCATGTAGGCGAGCGCCTTCACCCACTCCTCCGAACGAATCTCCTCGATAGGGGTGCCATTGATGAGGATACGGCCAGAGGTCGGACGGTAAATGCCCGCAAGAAGTTTGAGGAACGTGCTCTTGCCGGCGCCATTCAGGCCGACGAGGGCGACGTATTCGCCTTCACGGAGGCGCAGGGAAATCTCGTTGAGGACCGGCTTCTGCTGGTCTGGGTACGCAAAAGAAACCCGCTCGAATTCGATCCGTAGGGGCAGGCGTGGCAACTGGCGTTTTCCATCCTGACGATGCGGCAATTCCATGAGTGTCTTGAACAGCTGGGGACCGACGCGCTGCTTTTGGAGCCAGCCGATGTTCGCGACCAGGTTCGAAAAAGAACCGGTCAGGCGCTGGAACGTAGGAATGAATACGACGAAGGAACCGGCGCCGCCTGTCGCCACCGCCTCACGAAAGAGCGACCAGCCGCCGCCCAACAGGCCAATCAGCATGACGACGTCGGTAAGCGTGCTTGACCGAACGCGTAACCAGCTCTCATGCGTCCGAAGCGCCAACGCCTTTTTCGCGACCTGTTGCCAGCGACGGAAAAAGACCGCGTGCAGCCCCAGCACCCAGCGGTGGACCAGCCATCCTGGCGTCAGGAGGACCATCTTATAGTAGTTTCCGCGCCTCCCTTCACGGGACTCCATATTGAGGATGCCCCAAGACCATTCGCGCTCATGCCGAAGCGAGATGAACAGGAAGCCCAGCGGAACGAACATGAGGAGCGCCAACCACCAGGGAAGGAGGATGAGGACGGTTCCATAGCTCAATAGCTCTATACTGGTAAAAATGAGCCAATACCCTTCTTGGGCGATGCCAAGGAGGTTGCCACGCGTTTCCTCGAACGCATGGTACAGGGCCTGAAAACGCGGATGCTCGATCATGGCCGGATCAAGCCTTTGGAGCTGGAGCATGAGATCTTCCTTCGTGCGATAATCCAAGGTCAAACGGCTGATGTCGCGGACATAGTCGCGCACGCGATCTACCAGCATGCCGACCAGAAAGAGCATCGCCATCCAAACAAAAAGCCGCTGGGCACTCGCGAATTGACCTGCCGTGAGCGCATCGATCAGCAGCTTCACGATCCAGATATTCCCCACCGACGTGAGCGGGACCAGCAGTAACGCACCCACGAGAAGGACCGCCTGCTTCCTCGAAGCCGCGTACGTATATCGCAAGAACCAGAAATATGCCTTCCACGCAGGCAACCCTTCTCCTTTCGGAATCCCTGGAATGTGCGCGACGCTCGACATGCGCGCATTGTAGCACACGCGCGTTACGCGGCTTTCTGTTTCGCGGACCAACGGAGTTCGCCTTCGACGAACGCGTCCAGCGCCCCATCCAGCACGCCTTCCGCATCGGCGGTTTCGACGTCGGTACGGTGGTCCTTCACCATCTTGTACGGATGCAGGACATACGAACGGATCTGGTTCCCCCATTCGGCGCTCTGGAAGGCGCCGCGGAGCTTTTGTTTTTCTTTCTGATGCTCCTCTTCCTGCAGCTTCACGAGTTTCGAACGTAAAATATTCATCGCGACGGCCTTGTTTTGGGTTTGCGAGCGCTCGTTCTGACAAGAAACCGTGATCCCCGTGGGCAGGTGGACGATGCGAACCGCGGAATAGGTCGTGTTCACGGACTGGCCGCCCTTGCCGCCGCTCATGAAGGTATCGACGCGCAGGTCGTCAGGCTTGATGTCGACGGAGACGGACTCGTCGAGTTCAGGCAAGACCTCGAGCAACGCGAACGAGGTCTGGCGCAAACCGTCGGCATTGAACGGCGATTGGCGGACCAGGCGGTGGACGCCGGCCTCGCCACGGAGATGGCCATAGGCATGCAGCCCCTCGATGATCATGGTGACCGACTTGATGCCCGCTTCGCCGCCGCGCGACTCATCGACCAGGCGGACCGTCCAGCCCTTGGTTTCGGCATACCGAACATACATGCGCAGCAGCATCTCGGCCCAATCTTGCGCATCCGTGCCACCGGCGCCGGCATGGATGGCGACGATCGCGTTCCGGGCATCGTGCGGGCCGGAAAAGAGGAGCTCGAACTCCTTTTTGAGGTACAGCCCCTCCAACTCCGTGACACGGGCCGCGATATCGGTCAAGACGGCCTCGTCGCGCTCTTCCATGGAGAGCCGGAGCATCTCTTCGGCTTCAAGCAGGTCTTGGCGGAGGTGTTGCCAACCGTCGAAAACGGCCTTTTTCTCAGCCAATTTTTGGAGGGTCTTGCGGGCCTCATCGGCATCCGTCCACAGGTCAGGCGCGGCCGCGCGGGCCTCCAGGGCCTGCAGGTCGGCGCGGACACGCTCGAGCGACAACAATTCCCACGCCTCATTGAGTTTGGCGCGGAGGGCGTCGATGCGGAGCAGGACCTCTTGGAACATGGGCGCAGCATAGGCGATCGGCAGCGTTTTGACGAGGGGTCGGGAGGCATCTACGATGGCCGGGTATGCCTTCCCTTCCTCGCCTCCTCAGCGCGACGGGCCTAGCCCTAAGCCTGGCCACGTTCCCCCTGCAGGCCCTTGCCGCCACGCCTCAACAGCTCGTCCAGCAAGCATTTCGGACCCTCATCACCAACCCGACGCAGAATGCCGCACAGGGTACGGTTGAGATCCGCGTGCAAAAGACGCCCCTACGTCGCGGGGTGACCGCCTCGACACAAACGGGCACGCTCGAATTTTCGGTCGAACGCGAAACCGATGGCGACCGGAACGTGCAGGGTTGGGTGCAACTGAAAAAAGCCGCCAACAAGACGGCGACCTCGGACCAGGCCTTCACCTTCTCCCCTGCGCCACAGGTCGAGTTCCGGTCCCTCAACAATAACGCCCTCTTCCTGCGCTTCGGAAACGTCGCCCCACTTCTTTCCGCCCTGGAAGTGCCGATTTCCGCTGACCTGGTCGCCCCTTTCGAGCGCTGGATCAAGGCGGATGCGAGCGCGAGCACGTCCCTCATGAGCCTTCCCGTCGCTCCGACGGATGAGGAAGTTTTCTTCGCGAACCTCGAAAAGGTCAAGCGCGGCGTCTTGCTGGCCGAAACGAAAAAGATTCCCGCGTTACAGGTCTTATCGAACCAACCGCTACGCGCAGGGTCGCCGCTTCGGCGCATGAAGGTCCGATTTCATCCGGCGTTCGTGAACCTGCTCGAGCAAGAGGCCCTCAAGCTTGATGGGCGCGACCAGGCCAAACGCCGCGAGACGCAGGCGATGTTTAAGGAAGCGCGTACCGAGCTCGCGAAGATGCAGCTCGCGATCGTCCTCGATGCGCAAAATGCCGCCAAACCGACGATCACGCGCATCGAGTTCTTCACCCGTGAGACGACCACCGAAAAAGGCTGCGATTATACCCGCTTCCAACGCAACGGCGAGCCGGTGTTGAGCTCATTCACATGCGCCCTCAACATGGAACGTGTCGTGACCGAGATCCGCGGCGGGGTCAACCTCACCCAAAAAACCGCCGTCCACGTGGAACCTGTCGCGGAGGCGACGCCGATCGAACAGCTCGTCAGCCAGCTCTTTGACGTATACCTGGGTTCGATGAGCGAAGGGACGGGTATGGACGAAAGCGACCCATCGGGCGCCTAACGTTTTCCTTTCAAGGGCTGGCAGACCAAGCAGAGATGCGTCCCGCGCCCCGCGAGGACGCATTTTGTGATGGGGTTCGCGCAACGGAGGCACGCCTCCCCGGCACGACCATAGACCTGCAAAAGGCGCAGGAAGCCGCCCTTCTTCCCTTCGGTATCGACGTACGTGTGGGCGCTCGTCCCCCGTTGCTTTACGGAGCGGGCAAGGACGTCCTGAATGGAGGCGGCAAGCGTCCAGCGTTCGGCCAGCCTGAGGCTCCCTTGCCGGCGGGCGGGGTGGATCGCGCTCAGGAAACAAGCCTCATCCGCATAAATATTCCCGATGCCGGCAATGATGGACTGGTCCAGGAGAATGGCCTTGATCGTACGCTTGGAAGGTCGGGAGAGGCGCTCCACCAACGTTTCGACGGTCGCCGTGAGCGGCTCGGGGCCGTATTCGGAGAGGGCCGCGTCCGTCGCGGCGGCATCCAGCAAGCGCACATAGCCAAAGCGGCGGACATCGGACCAAGCCAAATACCCCGTCTCCGAACCACGCTTGAACGTAAAAAGCAGGCGCTCGTGCCGATTCGCGGGACCGCTCGGCTTCTTGTCGTAAAAAATGAGCTTGCCTGTCATCTTGAGGTGGACGGCAAGCACCATACCGTCGGAAAAACGCCATAGCAAGAGCTTTCCGCGGCGCTCGAGGGCAGTGATCCGCTTCCCCTTAAGGGCGGCGGTGAACGCCTCTCCCTGCGGCCGTTCCTTGTCGGACTGCCAGACCGTCACGCCCAAAACCCGTGCCCCCTCCAGGCGCTTCTCGAGTTGGCGACGGACGGTCTCGACCTCAGGCAGCTCGGGCATGGGAAGAAGAATCCGCACGCATCCGGTCAAGCTCCGCGATCCAGGCGGCAAAAACCTCTGGGTTCAGGTCTTGGTCGGTCAGACGATCCCCTTTCGCCTTAAACAGGGCGGCGAACTGTTCCGCATACCCCGTATAATCCGCCCCTTCAGAGCCCCAGCTGAGCATCAGCTCCATCCGCCTCTCATCGGTTGCCGGATGATGGCTTTCAATCCAATATTCCATCAGTCCCGCCTGAAAGATGCCGGCGAAGTTCTTGTGGCGCTCAGGGCGCTTGGGAGCAAGATCGGGAGAAAGCATACAGGCGGTAAAAGATAAATGCGCTACACGTTCGCGTCCGGCCAGGGGGTGATCAGCTCGTACCCGTCCTTCGTCACGACCACGCTCACCTCAAAGTGGGCACATGGGCTACCGTCCGTCGTGACGACCGTCCAGCCGTCGCGCTTGGTGCGGACTTTCCAGGTCCCAAGCGTGATCATGGGCTCGATGGCGAGGACCATGTTCTCGAGCAGGCGCTGGCGCGGCAGGAAGGTGTCGCGATAATTCGGGACGTTCGGTTCCTCATGGACCGCGTGCCCCACCCCGTGGCCGACCAGGTCACGGACGATGCCATACCCTTTCGGCTTGATGAAATCCTCGATGGCGGCCCCGACGTCGTGGATCCATCCGCCCGCCTTGATGGCCCCGATCCCGCGCACCAGGGCTTCGCGCGTGTCGGCGACCAACTGCTCTTTCTTCTTGTCGAACGTCCCACCGGCGATGACGGTCGTGGCCATGTCGGTCGCGAGACCTTCGTACCACATGCCGATATCCAAGCCGACCACGTCACCGGCCTGGATGATGCGGTTCGGGTGCGGCAGGCCGTGGACGACCTCCTCGTTGAGGGAGGTGCAGAGGGCGCCGTTGAAGGGCGGATCCTCGTCGGAGATGGAATAGCCCAAAAACGAGGGCTTGGCCCCGACTTCGGCCATCCGCCGGCGGGCGAGGGCATCCAGCTCGGCCGTTCCGACGCCAGGGACGCACTTCTCCCGGATCTCGCGGAGGATCGCCGAAAGGAGCTGGCCGCCGCGTTTCAGTTTCTCGATTTCTTGGGGGGATTTGGTGAGCGACATACCTAAAAGCCTACCAAATACGGGCCCATTTTTCAAGATGGTGATCTAGGCGAACCCTAACCGGCGCAACTTGCTTTGCAGCTCCTTCGCCAACGAATCGATCGCCTGGTCCGCCTTCACGGAGAGCAGGACCCCCTTTTGGCGATAAAACGAGATGAGCGGCTCGGTCATGAAATGGTAGATGGCTTGGCGACTGAAAAAGGCGTTCGGCTGGTCGGTAGGACGGCCCTGGAGGCCGCTTCCGCAATGCAGGCAGGTTTCCAGCGGGCCGGGCGGATTTTCCCGCAAATGGTAGACGCTCTTGCAGGAAACGCACTCGCGACGATCCTCGACGCGTTTCGCCGCCTCCACGTCGCCCATCTTAATATGGATGGCGACCTGGACCTTCGCGAGCTTTTCGAGAGCGGCGGCCTGTTCGACGTTGCGAGGGTAACCTTCGAGGACAAATCCCTTCTCTTGCGTCGCAAAACGCTTTATTTTACGCAAGATAACGGCATTTACGAGATCGTCCGGAACCAACATCCCTTGGTCCACATATTCGCGGATGAGCTTGCCGATGGCCGTGCCTTCGCGGATCTCTTCTTGGAGCAAATATCCCGATGAGATCAACGCCACATCAAACGTCGCGGCCAAACGCTCGGCCTGGGTACGCTTCCCCGCCCCATGGGGGCCGAAAAAGACGGCGCGGAGGCGCTTGCGGGGCATAATAGGGGGAGGGTAACACTCGAAAAACGAAAAGGCAAAAACCCTGGCCACCTACTGGGCATCCGCCGCCCGCCGCGTGCCTATATCAATCCTGCAGGGCTCACGAAAATCAGAAAGTCGGTACGCCCATACTCGACGGCCAGGAGATCCGAATAGCCATGCTTGTGCCTGTGTCTGTTCCTCGTGGATAACCGGCTGAGGCGCAAGGACATCAAACTCATACGAAGCCGTCGTCGTTGCGGTACGTACCTCTAGACAATATAACCCGCCATAAAACAGGTCACTGAATTCCCCTGTTGGCTGGATCTGCCGCCACGAGGTGTAGCTCTTATTGTTTGAATTATCGCCATCATCGTGCAGGTAGCGCATCTCTACAGCAACCGGAGAGTCGTTGGCAATCACCAGTCGCGTCAGCATCGCAACGAAAAAAGCATTCAGCCAATAGAGTGAGATTCCAACCATCACAAGCAGCCCAAGCACCGCTATCGGGACCAACCAGTCGATATTTTTTAAACGGGATAACATGCCATCTATCTTATTCCATCTATAGGCTCCGTCAACCATAAAACCGCCCTTCGGCGGTTTTATGGTTGCGACTAATACGCGTCGTACTGCCGCATCGTGACTTGCCCTTCGATCTGCTTGACCGACTCGATCACCACCGACACCACGATGAGGAGAGACGTGCCGCCGAGGGCGAGGACCGTCGTGCCCGTGAACGCTTGCGCGATCAGCGGCATGACGGCGACGACGCCCAGGAAGAGCGCGCCACCCAAGGTGATCCGTTCGATCACGTGGTTGAGGTATTCCGAGGTGGGCTTGCCCGGACGGACGCCCGGGACGAAGGCCCCCTGCTTCTGCAGGTTCTCGGCGATCTTGTCCGGCTGGAACACGATGGAGGTGTAGAAATACGTGAACCCGACCGTGAGGAGGAGGTACAGGATCCCATACACCCACTGGTTCTGCAGCGTCGCGATCACCCAGCGCGCGCCGTTGGCGACCCAGGCGGTGCGTGCACCGACCAGGAACTGCGCGACGAGCGTGGGGAACAGGAGGAGCGAGATGGCGAAGATGATCGGGATCACGCCCACCATGTTGATGCGCAGCGGCAAGGTCGACGCGGCGCTCGCGCCACGGACCTGCCGGGCATATTGCACGGGGACGTTGCGTTGGCCTTCGGTGATGAAGACCACGCCCACAATCATGGCGACCGCGGCCGCCCCGTAGAGGGCGATCACGAACCAATCGCGCGAGCCGCCCGAGAAGGTGGCCGTAAACCGCGACAGGCTCGTCGGCAGGTCCGCGAGGATGCCGGCGGCGATGAGCAGCGACATGCCGTTCCCGACCTTTTTCTCCTGGATGAGCTCACCGAGCCACACCAGGAACATCGTTCCCGCCGTGACCGTCGCAATGATCATGATCAGGTGCAACGGGCCACGTTCGGTCAGGATCGGCACGGTCGACTGGCGCAAGAGGGCGATGATGCCGAACGATTGGATGATCGCGAACGGCACCGTCAGCACGCGCGTCCATTGGTTGACGCGGCGGCGACCCGCTTCCCCGTCTTTTTGGATCTCTTCGATCTTCGGAAAGATCATCCCGAGCAGCTGGACGATGATGGACGCCGTGATGTACGGCGCGACCCCCATCGCGACGATGCTGAACGTACGCATCGTGCCGCCCGCAAAGAGGTTGAGCAGGCCGAGCGCGCGGTTGCCTTCGATGAAGGCCTGCAGCGCGACCAGGTCGATGCCCGGCAGCGGGATGTTGGCGGCGAGGCGGAAGACGATCATCATCGCGAGCGCGAAGAGGAGGCCGTTCCGCACCTCGCGCACGCGCCAGGCTTGGAGGAGTTTATCCCACATAGGAAGCAATATGGCGCGCCCGAAAGCGCGCCATAACAACGGGGTTAAGACGTTTTCTTAGACGTTTTTTGGGACGCCTTCTTCTTCGACATCACCACCGAGCCGCCGATCTTCTCGATCATAGCCTTGGCGCCGGCGCTCACGGGAAGGTCACGGATGGTGAGCTTCTTGGTGAGGCCTTCGCCCGCCACGATCTTGACCGAGCGGTGCGTGCGCAACACGAGACCGGCGCGGCGCAACGAGTCCATCGTCACGACCGACCCGTCCGTGAGGCGCTCCAATTGGGCCAACGTCAAGGTACAGGCCTTGTCGTAGCGGCTCTGGAACCCGCGGACCTTCGGGAAAGCGAGCAGCATCTGCTTCAACCCCTTGAGGCGAAGCTTGTTGCGGCCGCCCGAACGGGCGCGCTGGCCCTTGGTGCCGCGGCCTGCGGTCGTCCCGCGCCCCGAACCGTTCCCACGGCCCACGCGGAAGGCTTTTTCACGCGCGCCGTCTTGCGGGGCGAGCGTGTGCATCATGAGAGACATAGGAAAGGGTTAGGCAGCGGTGCGCGTGCCCTGCGCCGCCTCCTCGGACGTCTTCTTGCCCGCAGGGGCACGAAGCATCTTGAGGGCGAGCATGGTCGCTTTCACGTTGTTAGACTTATTGCTGGAACCGAGCATCTTCGAGACGATGTTCTGCACCCCGGCGAGCTCGAGGACCGGGCGGATGGCGCCACCGGACTTGACGCCCGTCCCTTTCGGGGCCGGCTTCAGGAGGACGCGCGCCGCGCGGAACTTGGCTTCGACCGCGTGCGGGATCGTGCCGTTGATGAGGGGGACCGTGACGAGGGCCTTGCGGGCCTGCGCCGTGGACTTGGCCGTCGCACCTGCGACGTCCACGCCCTTGGCGAGCCCGAAGCCGACGCGGCCCTTCTGGTTGCCGATGACGGACAGGACACGGAAACGCATGCGCTTGCCGCCCTTGGTGACACGCGTGACGCGGGCGACCTCGAGGTTCTTCTCGATGTAGTCGGCCTCGGCCGGCACGTCGCCGTCGCGGCGGGGACCGCGGCCATCACGGCCACGACCGCCCATGCCGCCACGGCCACCCATGCCGCCGCGGCCTCCCTGGCCACCACGACCGCCCATCCCTCCACGACCGCCCATGGGACCGCGGCCGGCCGCTCCCGTCCCCGGGTGGTTCGCCATGATGAACCCGGGCCGCGCGACCGGGGTCGCGGGCTTGGCCGGAGCCGCCGGCGTCGTTTCAGGCGTCGCGGCGGTTTCTGGCGTTGCTGGTTGGATCACATCAGACATATTAGAAGGAGAGACCGCCTTCGCGGGCGCCTTCGGCGACCGCGCGAACGCGACCATGATATTTCTTATCGCGGCGGTCGAAGACGACCGTCGTCACGCCCTTGGCCTTCGCCTGTTCGGCGATGAGCTTGCCGAGGGCCTGCGCCTTGTCCATTTTCTTGGCCTTGGCGAGGCTGTCCGGCAGGTTGGCGTCCGAGGCGGCGACGATGGTCTTGCGGGCCACGTCGTCGATCACCTGCACCGAGATATGCTTCAAGCTGCGCACCACGCAGAGGCGCGGGCGTTCAGCCGTTCCGCTCACCTTGGCGCGGACGCGCGCGAGGCGGCGGCCGGCTTGGGTGTTACGAGACAATGTGGACATATCAGAGGTTAGGCTTTCGCCGTCTTACCCGCTTTGCGGCGGATGGTCTCATCCGTGTACTTAATCCCCTTCCCCTTGTAGGGCTCCGGCGGGCGGACGCGGCGGATGCGCGCGGCCGTCTCTCCCACCAGGTACTTGTCGATGCCCGTGAGGGTCAGGATCTGCTTCTCGGCCTTGGCGTCGATCCCTTCCGGGAGTTCGAACGGGACGCGGTGCGAGTAGCCGACGTCCATCATCACCTTGCGTCCTTCGACGGCGACCTTGTAGCCGACGCCGACGAACTCGAGGGATTTCTCGAACGGCTTCTGCACGCCATCGACGGCGTTCTGCAGGAGCTGGCGGAAGAGGCCCCAGAGGGCGCGGTCATCCACCTTGTTCTCGTCGCGCACGGCGACGGTGAGGGCCTTCGGGTCGGCCTGGTTGGCGACCGTGACCCCGTCCGCGAGGCGGACGGCGAGCGTCCCCTTCGGCCCCTTGATCGTGACGGCCCCGTCGGCCACCGCCGCTTCCACCCCAGAGGGGAGAAGGACGGGTTTCTTTCCGATACGAGACATAGGGCTTAGAAGACTTCGCAAATGATCTCCCCACCGAGCTTACGGCGGCGAGCCTCTTTATTGGTCATCAGCCCGACCGAGGTCGAGATGATGGAGATGCCTTGTCCGGAGAGGACCGAGACGAGGTCGGAAGACTTGCTGTAGATGCGGCGGCCCGGGTGGGAGACGCGGCGGATCGAGCGGATGGCCGGGACCTTGGCGTTGTACTTGAGCGTGACCGTCAGGGTCTTCTTCCCCTCTTCGGTCTGCTCGCTGGCGCTTTCGAGGAACCCCTCGCGAACGAGGATGTCGGCGATGGCGCGCTTGATCTTCGAACCCGGCGCGGACGTCGTGTCATGACGGGCGGCCTGCGCGTTGCGAATGCGGGTCAGGAAGTCGCTGATTGGATCGGTAAACATACGTGGGGAGTCTTACCAGCTGGACTTCGTGACACCCGGGATCTCGCCCCGGTTTGCCAGTTCGCGGAAGCAGATACGGCACAGCTTGAAGAAGCGGATGTAGCCGTGTTTGCGCCCGCAGCGCCAGCAGCGGTTCACCGTGCGCGTCGAGAACTTCGGCGGCCGGTTGGATTTGGCGATTTGATTCTGAGTAGCCATAAGGGGGAGATTTAGGCGTTCAGGAAGGGAAAGCCCAGGCCCTCGAGCAGGAGCTTGCCCTGCTTGCGGTCGCCGGCGGTGGTCGCCACCGTGACCTGGAGGCCATGGATACGTTCGACTTCATCGGAACGGATTTCCGGGAACGCGATGTGCTCGCGGAACCCGAAGGAGGCGTTCCCCATCGCGTCGATGACCTTGGGCGAGACGCCACGGAAGTCACGGATGCGCGGGAAGGTCACCTGCGTGAGGCGCGTGAGGAAATCCCACATGCGCTGGCCACGCAAGGTCACCATCATGCCAACGACCATGCCCTGGCGGACCTTGAAGTTGGAGATGGCTTTCTTGGCTTTCGTCTTGACCGGCTTCTGGCCCGTGATGCGGATGAGCGTCTGCTCCACTGTCTCGAGCACCTTGGGGTCCTTGAGGCCCTGGGACAAGCCGACCGACACCACAACCTTCGTCACTTTCGGGACGGCGTTGGGGTTGGTGATGCCGAGCTCTTTCTTGAGCGCGGGCACCACCTCGTTTTGGTAGCGTTCTTTGAGCGTCATAGGTTACTTGGTGCGCTTGGAGTGGCGCATGGGCTTGCCGTCGGTGCCGACGAGCTGGACGTTGGAGACGTCGATGGGCATCGCGAACGAGACCTTCTGCCCGGCTTGGCCTTGGCCGCGGGCTTTCAGGTGGCGCGTCCGGACGTTGACCCCTTCGACGACGACCTTGCCGAGCCGCGGGAAGACCTGGGTGACCTTGGCCTTCGTCCCCTTCGCGGAACCGGCGATGACGATGACCTCGTCACCGCTCTTGATCTGGATGGTAGCCATAGGATTACAGGACCTCGGGCGCGAGGGAAATGATCTTGGCATAGCCGCGCAAGCGGAGCTCGCGGGCGACCGGGCCGAAGATGCGGGTCCCCTTCGGTTCCTTCGTCTTCTTGTCGATGATCACGGCGGCGTTCTCATCGAAACGAATGTAGGAACCGTCGGTGCGGCGCGTCTCCTTGCGGGAGCGCACCAGGACCGCGTAGACGATGTCGGACTTCTTGACGGCGCCGCGGGGCGCGGCTTCCTTCACCACGCAGGTGACGAGGTCGCCGAGCACGCCGTAGCGCTTCTTGTAGCCGCCGTTGACGTGGATGCACTGCAGGAGCTTGGCTCCGCTGTTATCCGCCACGGCGAGCATGGAACGGTGTTGGACCATACGGGTTTCTTAGGCCGCCTTGATCATCGCGATCACGCGCCAGCACTTGTGGCGGCTGATCGGACGGCACTCCTCGAACTCGACCAGGTCGCCCACGTGGGCGAGGTGCTGAGGGTCATGTGCCATGAATTTTTTGGAGACCGTGAAATACTTGCCGTACTTCTCGTCGGCCACGCGGCGATCCACGCGCACGACGGCCGTATCTTTCATCGCGGTGGACGTGACGACGCCCTGCAAGCGACGACGAGCTGGTTGTTGGGTCGACATACGTGAGGATTAAGCCTGTGGCTTCGACTGGCGAAGGACGGTCTTCACCCGGGCGAGGTCGCGCTTCATGGCGCCGACTTCGGAAACGTTCTTGAGCTGGCGCGTCACGAGGCTGAACCGCGTCCCGCGCAGCTTCGCTTCCAATTCCTGGGCGAGGGACTGCAATTCTTCGTTCGTCTTTTGTTTGAGGTCTTTCGCAAGCATAGGGTTAGCGGCTTACGAACTTACATTTCGTGCAGATCTTGTAGGCAGCGGCTTCGAGGGCGGTCTTCGCCGAGGCGGCGGGGATGCCGTCCATCTCGAAGAGGATCGTGCCCGGGCGGACGACGGCGACGAAGTGGTCGACCGCGCCCTTGCCGGCACCCATGCCCACCTCGTTGCCCTTCTGCGTGATCGGCCGGTCCGGGAAGATGCGGATCCAGATCTTGCCCCCGCGCTTGATGTAGCGCGTGAGCACGCGACGGGCGGACTCGATCTGCTGGCTGGAGATCCAGCCGGAACCGAGCGACTTGAGGCCGAAGCTGCCGAACGCGAGCTCGATCTTGTCGGTGGCGTTGTGCCCCGAGGGGAAGACGCCCTTATGGGCCTTCCGGTACTTGACTTTCTTAGGGATCAACATACGAGGTTAGGCGGCGGCGGATTGAGGAGCGGCCGGGCCGCGCGGGGCGCCCATGGGGCGGCCACCGAACGACGGACGGCCGTCACGGCGCGGACCGCGGCCGGCGTCGCGGCCACCTTCACGGCGGTCGCTGCGGGCGCGTTCCGGCGTGGTCGGCTGGTACTGCGTGAGACGGTCCTTGTCGAACACGTCGCCACGGTAGATCCAGACCTTGACACCGATGCTGCCGGCCATCGTCTGGGCGAAGGTCTGGCTGTAGTCGATGTCGGCGCGGAGGTTGGTGAGCGGGATCTTGCCCCAGCCCAGCCATTCGCGGCGCGCGATCTCGGCGCCGTTGAGGCGGCCGGACACGGCGATTTTCACGCCGAGGGCCCCGGCCTTCTTCACGCGCTCGATGGTCATCTTGAGGACGCGGCGGAACTGCATGCGGCGCTCGAGGTCAGCCACCACCCCTTGGGCGACGAGGGCCGCTTCGAGGGACGGTTTCATGATCTCCTGCACCGACAGGTGGAGCTGGACGGACTTCGCCTTCATGGGGAAGAACGTCTTCATCAGCTTCTTCTTGAGGTCCTCGATGCCGGTCCCGGAGCGGCCGATCACGAGGCCCGGCTTGGCCGAGTGGACCGTGATACGGATGACGCCGCGGGAGCGTTCGATATCGATGCGCTTGACGGCCGAATCCTTGAGGGCCTTGGCGAGGAACTCGCGCATTTCGAGGTCCTGGCGGAGCTGCGTGGCGAACGCGTCCTTACGCGCGAACCAGCGGGACGGCCAGGTGGTCGTCGTTCCGAGACGGAAGACGACGGGATGAACTTTGTGACCCATAGGGATTAGGCGTCAGGAGAAGTGGCGGCCTTCGCCTTAGCGGCGGGGGCCTTCTTGGCCGGGGCGCGCTTTTTCGGCGCGGCCGGGGCCGGTTCGACGGGCTTGGCGGAAGCCGGAGCCTTGGTCGCGGCCTCACCCTTGGGGGCGAGGACGATCGTCACGTGGGTCGTCCGCTTGCGGATCGGCGCCGCGCGGCCTTGGGCCCGCGGGCGGAAGCGCTTCTGCGTCGGACCGCCGTCGGCGACGATGGTCTTGATGAAGAGGGATTCTTTGGCGATCTTGAAGTTATGCTCGGCATTGGCCATGGCGGAACGCAGGAGCTTGAGCACCGGTTCGGCCGCGCCCTTGTCGAGGAAGGAGAGGCGCGTCTCGGCGGCGCGGGCATTCATCCCGCGGACCGCGTTCACGACGAGCCGGACCTTCCGCGGCGACATGCGGAGGTAACGGAGAGAGGCGTGGACATCCATACGTTATTTCTTGGGCGCCGAGGCAGCCGTGGCCGTAGCCTTAGCGGCGTCGATCGCCTTCGTGAGCTTGCCACCGTGGCGGGAGAACGTGCGGGTCGGCGCGAATTCGCCAAGCTTGTGCCCCACCATGTTCTCGACCACGAGGACGTTCTTGAACTTGTTGCCGGTGTGGACCGCGAAGGTCATCCCCACCATTTCTGGGGTGATGGTCGAGGCACGGGACCAGGTCTTGATCACGGCCTTGCTGTTGGGTCCGGCCTTCTGCACCTTGGCCAAGAGCTTGGCGTCGGTGAAGGGGCCTTTCTTGAGGCTGCGGGACATAAGTTAGCGGGTGAGGAGATTACCGTTGCGACGCGAGACGATGTGCTGGTTCGACGCAAGGTGGCGACGGCGCGTCTTGACGCCCAGCGCGTGCTTGCCCCATTTCGTCTTCGCGAATTTCATACCGATCGGGTGCTTGCCTTCACCACCGCCGTGCGGGTGGTCGACCGGGTTCATGACCTTGCCGCGCACCGTCGGCTTGATGCCGCGGAGGCGCATGCGGCCGGCCTTGCCCCAGCGCACCAGGTGCCAGTCCGGGTTGGAGACGGTCCCGATGGTCGCCAAGCAGTTCTTGGGGACGCGACGGACCTCGCCCGACGGCATCTTGATGGTGGCCCAATTCCCTTCGATGGCCATGAGCTGGAGCGAGGTGCCCGCGCCGCGACCGAGCTTCGCGCCCTGCATGGGAGCGAGTTCGACCGCGTGGATGAAGACGCCGATCGGCATCTTCTCGAGCGGCAGGCGGTTGCCCGGCTTGATTTCGGCTTCGGTGAGCGAGGAGACCAGCTGTTCGCCGACCTTCACGCCGTCCGGAAGCAGGATGTAGGCCTTCACGCCGTCCTTGTAGGTGATGAGCCCGATGCGGCCGCCACGGTTCGGGTCGTATTCGACCGAGGTGACGGTGGCCGGGATGTCGAAGCGCAAGCGCTTGGTGTCGACGACACGGATGTAGCGGCGCGTGCCACCCCCGCGATGGCGGACGGTGATCTTGCCGTTGGTACGGCCGGCCTGCTCCTTCCGCATCACGATGAGCGATTTTTCGGGTTCGTTGCGGGTGATGTCCGAGAAGTCCTGGACCGAGGAGAACCGACGGCCCTTGGTCACGGGACGATAGACTTTAATTGGCATAACCGGTTAGACGCCTTGGTAGAGATCAAGCTTCTGGCCGTTCGCCAAGGTGACGAGGGCCTTCTTCCACGTGTTGCGGGCCGTGACGCGCTTGCCGCGGTACACCGGCTTGCCGGCATGGCGGACCATGCGGACAGCCGCGACCTTCACGCCGTACAGGGCCTCGACCGCCTTGCGGACCGAGATCTTCTCGGCAGACACGGGCACGTCGAAGGTGTAGACGCCACGCTCGGTGAGGAGCGCTGCCTTCTCGCTCACATGCGGACGCAGGAGCGAGCCGGAGGCGTAGGCGTTCACGACGACCTTGGCCTGGGCGGCCGGGGCGGTCGTCTCTTCGGTCTTTTCTTCTTTCTTGGCCTTGGGGGCGGCCTTCTTCTTGGGCGCGATCTTCTTCCCAGGCGCCTCGGCGGCCGGACCGGCCGCGTCTTCCGTCTTCGTTTTTCGGAGTCGGTCAATGAGTGCCATACTTAGGAGAGACGATACACCTGTTCAAAGGCGGGAACGGCGTCCTTGAGGAAGATCACCGTCCGGTACGTAAGGACATCGAGCAGGTTCACGGACTGGGCCGTGACGAGCTTGACGTTGGGGAGGTTGCGGACCATGCGCATGAGCGCCGGCTGCGACCCCGGGGAAACCACGAGCGCGTTGCGGTCAAGCGGGAGCTTGGCAAAGAGCTGCGCGGCGACCTTCGTCTTCGGCGTGGAGACGTTGACGGCCTCGAGCACGAAGAGCTTGTTGTTCGCGACCTTGTCGCTGAGCCCCATGAAGAGGGCCTTCTTCTTCGCCTTCTTGTTGATCTTGACGGAGAAGTTGCGCTCGCTGGTCGGACCGAACGTGATGCCACCACCCACCCATTGCGGCGAGCGGATCGATCCCTGGCGGGCACGACCCGTCCCCTTCTGCTTCCACGGCTTCTTGCCACCACCGGACACCTCGCCGCGCGTCTTGGTGTTCGCGATCGACTTGCGGGCGTTCGCACGCAACCCGACGACCACCTCGTGCAGCAGGCCCGGATTGGGCTTCACCGCGAACAGCGCGTCCGCCAACGCCATGTCCCCGGCGGCTTTTCCTTCGATGTTGTAAACAGGAACCTTAGGCATATTAGACAGACTGGATGTGGATGATGGTGTTGCGGGCCCCCGGGATCGCTCCCTTGATGGCCAGCACGCCGCCCTCCCGCACCTCGATGACTTTAAGATTCTTCACCGTGACCTGGTCGGAGCCCATGTGGCCCGCCATGCGGCGACCCTTGAACACGTGCTGCGGCCCGCCGGCACCGATCGAACCCGGCATGCGGGTCTGGTCCTTGTGACCGTGGGTCGTGGGGTGCCCATGGAAGCCATGGCGCTTGACCACGCCCTGGAAGCCCTTCCCTTTCGAGATGCCCATCACCTGGACGACGTCGCCCGCGGCGAACGCGCCGGCCTCGATGAGGTCGCCACGCTGCACGGTCGGCTTCTCGACGCGGAATTCCGCGAGGTGTCGCAGCTTCGGCAGGTCCTTGAGGTGACCGGCTTCCGCCTTGTTGAGCTTCTTGATGACTTCGAACCCGACCTGGACCGCCTCGTACCCGTCGCGTTCCTTGGTCGCCACCTTCGTGACGTAGCAGGGACCGGCCTTGACGAGCGTCACCGGGATCACGGACCCATCGGATCCGTACACCTGCGACATCTCGAGCTTTTTTGCCAAAATGTATTTCATACGTACCGTTCGGATTGGTCGCACTAGATGAATAATGGGGAGATGCGGACGCTTTTAGACGTTCTTGCAAACGAAAAAGGGTCAGAAGACTGCAGACGACACGAAAACGCTTCGTCTTCAACCCTCTGACCCTTCCGCTGAAAACGGACAAGCCAAATTGATGAAGCCGATTCGCGATTCATCCCGGGTGGGTTCTTTGCCTCGAACGAGGCGAAGGGCGGCTACGGTCCTGCGCGCTGCGGCCATGTTCTGGCACCAACACGCAGGACCCGAGCGCCGTTTCCGGACAGGGTCCGAAAGAAGCTGCAGGGAGGTTATGCGATCGGTCGCCCCCTTACGGGCGACCCATCCTGCGCATGCGCGCGGGAAGCAACTTTCTCCTTGGGAATCGTTCCTCGACGGAACTGGAAATTGTGAACGGGCCTCGACTACGCCTGCGTCATCTGCGGATCGACACCGGCCGGGAGGTTCAACGCGTGCAACGCTTCGAGCGCGGCGGGGTTGAGGTCCAGGATGTCGACGAGACGGGTGTAGGTGCGCATCTCGTACTGCTCGCGGGCGTTCTTGTGGACGAAGGTCGAGCGGTTAACGGTCCACTTCTTGTTCTTGGTGGGAAGCGGGACCGGACCGACGACTTTCGCCCCCGTCCGCGTGGCGGTCTCGATGAGCGTCCGCACGGCCTGGTCCACCAGGCGGTGGTCATGCGAGCGGAGCTTGATGCGGATGCGGCTGGAAGTGGCTTCTTTCATAGGAGGGTGCGGAAGGGCGTGAGCACGCGAAAGGGGGACGTCCCCGCTCACTTCAGGAGGCAACGTAGGGTTTTCTCCTGAGGCGAACGGGGCGAGCCCCCATTCGACGGTCTTACTTGATGATCTTGGTCACGACGCCGGCGCCGACGGTCTTGCCGCCCTCGCGGATGGCGAAACGCATCTTCTCTTCGATGGCGACCGGGGTGATGAGCTTGACGGTCATCTTGATGGTGTCGCCCGGCTGGACCATGGCGACGTCGGCCGGGAGCTGGACCTCACCCGTCACGTCGGTCGTGCGGATGTAGAACTGCGGCTTGTATCCGGAGACGAACGGCTTGTGGCGGCCGCCTTCTTCCTTGGTCAAGGCGTAGACCTCGCCTTCGAACTCGGTGTGCGGGGTGATGGAGCCGCCCTTGGCGAGCACCATGCCGCGCTCGATCTCTTCCTTCTTGACGCCGCGGATGAGCAAGCCGGCGTTGTCACCAGCCATGCCGGAGTCAAGGGACTTGTTGAACATTTCGATGCCGGTCACGACGGTCTTGCGGGTTTCGCCCAGACCGACGATCTCGACTTCCTCGTTGACCTTGATCTGACCGCGCTCGATGCGGCCCGTGACGACGGTGCCACGGCCCTCGATCGAGAACACGTCTTCGACCGGCATGAGGAACGGCTTCTCGGTCTCGCGCACCGGCTCCGGGATGTAGGAGTCACAGGCGGCCATGAGGTCGAGGATCGGCTTGGAAGCGGCCTCGTCGCCCGGGTTCTCGAGGGCCTTGAGGGCGGAACCGCGGATGATCGGGGTGTTCTTGCCGTCGAAATTGTACTTGCTGAGGAGCTCGCGAATTTCTTCTTCGACCAGCATGATCATGTCCTGGTCATCGACCATGTCGCACTTGTTGAGGAAGACGACGATGGCCGGAACGCCGACCTGGCGGGCCAAGAGGATGTGCTCACGCGTCTGGGGCATCGGACCATCGGTCGCGGACACGACCAAGATGGCACCGTCCATCTGGGCGGCACCCGTGATCATGTTCTTGATGTAGTCGGCGTGGCCCGGACAGTCGACGTGCGCATAGTGGCGCTTCTCGGATTCGTATTCGACGTGCGCCGTCGCAATCGTAATGCCGCGGGAGCGGGACTCAGGAGCCTTGTCGAGCTTGTCCTTCGCCGCTTCGTCCGCCTTCATGCCGTGCTTCGAGAGCACCGCGAGAATCGCCGCCGTCGTGGTGGTCTTGCCGTGGTCGACGTGACCGATCGTTCCGATGTTCACGTGCGGCTTTGACCGTTGAAATGCATCCGCCATATGGCTAGAAAAGAAATAACAGGTCGGCAGAACGGCCCGGGAAGGGCCGCTCAGGCCATAAGTAAGTGGACAAGAGACCGGCTTCGAAAAACCGGGTCTGTTGTGAAGAAATTCGCCCCAATCGAGCGAACGGGAATAGGATAGCAAAAGGGCGAGATTCTGGCAAGAGTGAGAGAAAAAAGCAGAATCCGAAAGACGCCTCCGGCGGGACCGGAGGCGTCTGGGCGGAAAGACCGGTGAGTTTTTGGCTAAAAATCGAGGAAAAAACGCTCTTCGAGGCTCAGATCGGGCCGCGGCGACGGCACGGCGGGGGCGGAATCGGGGAAGGCAGGGGTCGGCTTGGTCGGTTCGGGAACTTGCACGGACGGCTCGGGTGGGGACAAATCAGGCAGTTCCGCCGTCGGCGGCGTCACGATATCGACAACAGGTGAAGGAGGGCGCTGGGCCGCCTGCTCAAGCTCGGCAAACGTCGACAGGGCGGCCGGGAGATGGGGCTCGGCCGGCCCCTCCCCGGTCGGAACAGGCTCCGGGACGGGGGCCGGCTCGGACGGTACCGCCTCGGGAGAGGCGGCCTGCTCCGGGACAAAGGAAGGCGTCGTGGGGCGCGGGGTGGGCGGAACGGGCGGCAAGTCCGGGCCCGCTCCCCCATCAAGCGCCTGCTCCAGCTGGTCCAAGGACAGCAAAATGAGGGGCTCTTCGCCACTCTCGTCGGTGATGATCACGGGGACTTGGCGCTGCTTGGCGAAGCGCAGGATCCGTTGCCAGGACATACGAAATCGGGTTCGTGGCGCATCTCAGCACGGATGAGGTCGGGAAACAAGGGCAAAATGCGTGCGAGAAGCGCTTGACGGCACGCGGCGAAGGTGTTACGATCCGCGATCGGCGCCGATGCGAAAACCGTGTCAGGGCACCCCAAAACCGAGGGACTCGTCGAAGGGTTCGTGATGGCCGCGAGGCCGGCCCCAAGGAGAAGGACGAATGGATGAGAGAACGGATCCGTACCGAACAGTCCGTGTCGTGACCACGGATGACGCGACACCCCTGCCGGCGCTGATCGGCGCGCCGTTCGAGCGGCTGGTCGCCCAGAAGCGCCGGACCTGGGAGACGGAACAGGCGCCGCCCTGGTGGCAGGTACACGTCGACGCGCACGAGGCCCCGCGCGCCTACTGGCGGGCGGAGGACCTCCGGCCGAAGCCGGTACGGCTCCTGTATAGCGTCGCCTGGACGACGCTCCTGCTCCTCGCTTCCGTCGCCGTCGCCATCATGGTGAAGGCGTGGCATCGTGAGACGATCTTCCTTGCGTATCTCACCGCCGCCGTGGCGGGAGGCGTGTACGCGACTGAGCGCTCGGAAAAGGACCATGCGGATCTCCTGGACGAACGCGGGATGCCTTTCACGGCCGCCAAACAGTTCAGTTCCCGGCGGGCCATACGCTATGTGGCCATCGCTCCCCTCTCCCTCTACCTGTGCGGGAAGGAGGCGGTCGCCTGGATCCTCTGGCGACGGGCGGGGCGGGCGTGGACGGCGGAACCGTGGGATGAGGAGCGGGTCGGGGCGGAGCTGTTTTCGGCGTTCGAGGCGGACGTGATCGGCGCGCACCGGGCGGCGCACCTGCAGATGCAGGCGGCGGCCACCCGGGACCGCCAGAGGAGCGGAGAGCTCGCGACGCTTGCGGAAACGGAGCGGCGTCGGTTCGAGGAACACCGCATCAGGCAAGCCACGCTGAGCAAGCATTTCGAACGTGCGTACCTGCACGCGCAGGCACGGGCGGACCAGCTGAACCGACGCGCCCGCGAGCTCGAGGGCCTGGCGATCGAAACCGGGAACCACCTCGAGACACTCGTGTCGCTCACGGCCCAATATCGCGCGCTCCAGGGCAGCCTGCGCGAGCTGCGGGCGGCGGATTCGCTGCCGACGGATGACGTGACCGACCTCGAGCTGCGCACCCAGATGGGATCGGCGCACCGGGCGATCCTCGAGTGCCGGAGGCAGACGGAAGCGCTCCTGCAGCCGACGCCGACGAGAGCCGCGGAAGATGCGCACGAGCTCGCGGCACATGAGCCGGTCCTGAAGGCGGCTGGCCCTCATTCTTGAATGAGGGTTTTTTGTTGTGTACAAGGTTGGCGGGGGGCGTGTGATGACGAACGGGTGGCGCGGAGCGCGTTGCGGGACCGATGGGAATACGGTCCGAAAAACGGGACCGACTCCGTCAACGCGTGGGCGTGATGGCCTTCTTTCGGAAACGGGTGCCCTTCCCAGACCCTTGACACGCCTGCCTTTTTTCGATACACCTCCTTAATCGTGCCTATTCGCAAGGAGGTGCCACGATGACGGATGACCGCAAGAAGACCGCTTCCCCGTATCGGAGCAAGGTTCGCGTCGAACCGGCCGAAGAGTCGACCGAGCCGCTCCCCGACTTCCTCACCGTGCGTTATGACGAACTCGTCACGCACGACCAGGCCGACTGGGAAGCGCACGTCAAACCGCCCGAGTGGTGGGTCCGGCACGTGAAGCGGCACACGCTGGTACGGAGCCAGTCCGGATATTACGGCGGGTACCTGGAGCGCCGCATCCTCACTCCGGACGCGACCCCTTTTCGGCGAAGCCTGCTTTGGACGTTCTCGCTGGGCGCGATCGGGATCATCGCCTACGCGATCACGAAGCCGCATCACGGGTACGACCCCGTACGAACCGCCGCCCTGACCTGCGGAATCGCCAAAGGCATCGTGATGCTCATCGCGATGATAGAGAAGGAAGACCTTCTGTGGTCTTTCAAGCACGTGTCGCTGCCGCCGCTGTCGCTGTACCTGACCTTCAAGGAGGTGGTCGCCTGGAACCGCTGGCGGACGAGCGGCAAGCGCTGGTCGTTCGCGAACTGGAGCGCGCAGACGGCGATCGAACGGATCGCGACCGCGTTCCGGGAAGACACGCTCCAGCGGCACGCGAGGGACCTTGCGGACCTGCGGGCCCGCGAGGCGAAGTGCCGCAGCGAGGCCGACAACGCGCGGCGGCGAATCGAGACCTATGCGTCGCAACGCGACCGCCTGGCCCCGAAGGACGCGATCATCGGCGAGCAGCTCGTACGCTCGATCGAGGTCGAAGCGACGCGGGCGGAAATGCTCATGGGCAAGGCTGACCGGCTGGCCACCCTCGGGACCGACGGCGAGCAGCACCTCGAAGCCCTCAAGCAGGCGATCGACACCTATGAGAACCTCCAGAAGAGCCGGCAGGAACTTCGTGAGGCCAAGTCGCTCGACCAGGATGACACGAACGACCTGACCCAGCAGAAGATCGCCCGCGACGAGCACCTCAAGCTCCGCGCCATCCTGCGGCAGGTCGAGGCCGTGTTCCAGGGCCCGCCGGCACGCACGACGGCCACCGATGAGGACGAGCTGTCGGCACAGATCCGCGAGGCCGCGGCGCGCACCGCGACCCGGACCTGATCCTCCCTCACGGGAGGTTTTTTCATGGCAGCAACGTTGACGCGGACGCTTTTTTCAGGTAGATAAAAGGCATCGTGCCTTTTCCTGGAGGTGCCACGATGGGGTCAGAACAAAAGAGAACGTCCCCGTATCGCGAGGGCGTCCGCATCGAACCGACGGAAGCGCCCAATGAGCCGCTCCCCGACTTCCTCACGGTCCGGTACGACGATCTCGTGGAACGCGAGAAGATCGAGTGGGAGGCGACCTTCAAGCCGCCCAAATGGTGGGTCAAGCACGTGTCACGGCATGTCGACGTCGGACCGGACGACGTGATGCGACGGGCCATCGAGCCCAGGACCGAGCCGTTCCGCAACAGCCTCGTCTGGACCGCCATCGTGATCGCGTTCTGGATCGGGATCCACACGGTCATCTCGGGGGACCAGCGACACGATCCCGTGCGGACCGCGAACATGGCCTGTGGCGTCTTGCTCGGGGTCGGCACGCTCATCTGCAGCCTTAACGGGTTCTGGTGGTCGATCAAGCACGTCGGGCTGCCGCCGATGTCGCTGTACCTGACCTTCAAGGAGGTGGTCGCCTGGAACCTTTGGTCTAGGGTCGGCAAGCGATGGAAGGCGGAGGATTGGGATGAGCAATGCTCCGTCGAACGGGTCGCTAACACCTTCCGCAACACGACCATCGCGCAACACGCCAAGGACCTGGCCACCCTGCGTGTGCGCGAGGGGACGTGCCGCGAGGAGGTCTCGCGCGCCCGGGATCGGATCGACTCAGGTGAGCGCCTGCGCGACCGGCTGGACACGGAGGATACGATCAACCGTGGGCAGCTGGCACGTTCGATCGCCATGGAGCGCGAACGTGCGGACGCGCTCGGCGCCAAGGCGGACCGGCTCGGCGCCCTCGCGCGTGACGGGGGGAGGCATCTCGAAGCCCTGGAACGCGCCATATCGACGTATGTGTCCGTGCAGAAAAGCCGCCTCTGGCTACGCAAGGGGAACTCACTCGCCGCAGATGAGACGTCCGACCTGGTTCAGCAGGAAGCCGTCCGCGACGAGCATCTCAAGCTCCGTGCCATCCTGCGGCAGGTCGAGGCCGTGTTCCAGGGCCCGCCGGCACGCACGACGGCCACCGGTGAGGACGAGCTGACGGCGCAGATCCGCGAGGCGTCCGAACGGACCGCCGCACGCGGCTGACCCTCCGAACGGAGGGTTTTTCATTTTTTCCGCAGGCAGGTGCGCGTGGCCATGCGCCCGCATCCTTGACAAACCCATTAGGCTCGGATTGGATGCGGGGGCCGCCTTGCCCCTTCCCCTCGGAGAAACGCCATGGAGAACACCGCCTATCGAACCAACGTCCGCGCGGATCCCGACGGGCTCGCCCGTTGCCCGCCGCTCCTGACCCACCGGTATCGTGACCTGCTGCAGGCACGCGAGCTCGACTGGCGCAGCAGGCAGCCGCCCCCGTGGTGGGTCCGGCACCTGGAACGCCATGTCGTCACGGAGGCGCCCGCAACCGTGTTTCGCGAGGCCAACCTGCAGCCCGACGTGAGACCGTTCATCGCGAGCGTCATCTGGACCATCGTCCTGGTAGGGATCTGGGCCAGTGCCCAGTCGGCGCCCCCGACGCTCGAAAGCGCGCAGCAAGGCCTCCTTCGCTGCCTGCTCATGGCCTCGCTCCCCGCCCTCGCCACCTACCTCGTGTCCCGTGACGGGTATGGAGGGGAACTGCGTTCAAGCGCGCACGACCGCCTGACGGTAGGGGTCTGGATCCTGAAGTACGTGCTCCTGCCGCCGGTGTCGCTCTGGCTGACGTTCAAGGAGTTCGTCGCGTGGCTCATGTGGATGGCCCAGGGAAAACGATGGACGTACCGACCCTGGGACGCCGAACGGGCCATGGCGGAAGAGCTCCGTACGTTCCAGGAGACATGCCTGCGCCCAAGGCAACGAGCCCTGGACGCGGTCGTCGAACGGTTCCGCACCCTCCGTGGACAGGTCCGGGAAGCGCGCGAGCGTGCCCGACACCAGCGGACGCAGGCAGGCCAGGCCCGCGGCGGCATACAGGCGATCTTGGCCCAGCAGCTGGATGCCGCGGCCACCTTCGAAGACGCGAAGGCGGAAGCGTTCGACCAAGAGGCCGCACGCCTAGAGACGCGGATCGACCGGATGCAGGACGCCCTCCGGACCGCGAACCTCGCCTACACGACGTACGCGCAACTGCTGGAAGACCGGCTCAAGCTGGAAAAGACAGGCTCCCTACCTCCCCACGACCAGACGGATGTGCAGCAGCAAGCCATCCTCCGCACCGCCTACCTGGCGCTGCTGGACACCTTCGAAGAGGCGGAGGCAATTTCGGAACCGAGGGCGGAGCACGTCATCCAAGACGATGAACCGGCCCCTCTCGCGGCACGCGCGGGCGCACCCTCCCCTTCTTCCTGAAGGGGATTTTTTGATCTGGGTAGGATTGACAAAACGACCGTCCTGTGGTATATTCGAACCGGCTCCCTTTCACCCCTGGAGGATCCATGGAAACAAAAAACGCCGATCCCTACCGAACCGGTGTCCGCGTCGTCATCGACGAGCCCGCCGAACCGCTCCCGGACTTCCTCACGAAACGGCTTGACGACCTGGTAGCGGCACGGAAACGGGTCTGGGAACGGAACAGGGTTCCGCCCAACTGGTGGATGCGCCATGTGGATCGGCACGTCCGGGACTTCGATCCGGAAAAGCGATCGGCCGACCCCTGCCCGACCTTCTTCGTCGCCAGCGCCGCATGGAATCTTTCCCTGTGGTTACTCCATCTGGGCATCCGGTCCCATGTCTCAGGCGGTCCGCTGCTGGGGGCGGCCGCCTACGCGCACCTGTGGTGCGGAGGCATCATCCTCGCGGCCACGCTCGGACTCGCACGCTTCAATGGCCTGTGGTGGGCCATCAAGCACGTCGGCCTGCCGCCGGTCTCTCTGTGGCTGACGTTCAAGGAAGTCGTGGCGTGGGCCTTGTTCTACCACGGCGGCAAGCGCTGGCGTGACCCCGTGAAGCACCCCTGGGACGAAGACCGGGCCGCCCACCATATCTCGGAAGACTTCCTCGAGACCCACTTCTCGTGGCAACGGAACGTCTTGCGCAGGCTCAAGGACGAAGAAGTCCCCTACCGCTGCGAGATTGCCTCCACGCAAGAGCGGATCAAGCGCTATGCCGAGGAACGGGCGCGACTGGCGCCTGAGATGGCCCATCTCGGTGACCAGCTCACGCGCTCGATTCTACTCGAAGAGAGGCGCGTGGAAATGCTCACCGTCCGGGCCGACCGGCTCAGCGACTCCGCCAAGGCGCTCGAGGAATGCCTCGAGACCGTCCAACGCCATGTGCGGACATACGAGACCCTGCAGGACAGCCGCCAACGGCTTCGCCGGGCGGGAGCGCTCGCCGACGACGACACGAACGACCTGCTGCAGCTGGACCTGCTCCGCCGAGCGTATCTCGACCTGCGTCGTGCGGCACGAGAAGCGGAGGCGGTCCTCCTCACGACTGACGCGCGCGTGGCACCCGACGAACAAGCGGCGCTCGCCCTCGCCGCAGGCACTACGGCCAGACGGGCGCATCCCTGAACCCCTCCCCTCTCCGGGGAGTTTTTTCATCCTCCGACACGATAGACGCGGACACATTTTCCTTGATAGACCAACGGATAGGGCAGCTCTGGCGCCAGGAAGACGATCACTCGCGTCCCAGGGGCGAGCGCACGGGCGAATAACGGCACGAGCCGCTCCCGCATGCTTCCGAGCCCGAAGACCGTCACCACCGTGGCTGACGAAAGATCCGCCTGAAACAGGTCTCCCCGGATGACGCGTGCCCTGGCCCCGAACCGACGCAGCCGCCAACGCGAAAAAAGCGCTAATACCGGGTGAAATTCATAGCCGATGACCCGCGCGCCGCGACGTGCCGCGGCCGCCAAGATCGCCCCGCTTCCCGATCCCAGGTCGACGACGACATCCGTGGCGTCGACGGGACAGGCGACAAGCGCCTCCTCGAGCCATGCTTGTGGCACGGGGACGAACGGTGCGCCGCCACCGACCCCCGCCAACCAGCGAACGAGGGTCCATAAAACAGCCAGAAGGAGGAGCAGCAGGAGAAAAGAACCGGCAAGTGGCATGCATCCAGTAAACACGGATCGCGCGCATCAAACAATGCGGCAAAAAGAAAAACGAGGATCCGAGAGGATCCCCGCAGGGGTCAGCGCGCGGCGTCGCGGGCCTGGCGGCGGTCGCGCGGGGTGGAGCGCGACCCGGCGTCGGGCTCCGCGGCCGGCGGACGCGCGCCGCGGCCGATGGCGTTGGCGTAGGGCGTGACGGCCTTCATGATGCCGCCGACCCGCCCCTCGTCGATGCCGAGGCCGTGGAGACGGGCGAAGAGGTCGTCGAGCGTCGTGACCGTGCCCTCGGTGAGGGCGATGAGCGCCCCGCTGATGGCGCAGACGTCCTCCGGCCGCGGCGAGACCACCACCCGGTCACCGAGCAGGGTCCGCCAGGTCTCCTCGACCGTGCCGCGGCTGCCCCGGCTCAGGGCGCGCTGCGGGTCCGGGATGATGAAGAAGACGTGGTACTTCTCCTGGGCCTCGGCGAGGAGCTCGCGCACGGGGCGCGCGCCCTCGTGGATGTCCCCGAACACGTCACCGATCTCGGTGTGGCCCGAGGACGGGAAGGCGTGGTCATCGCCCGTGAAGATGGCGTAGCCGCGCTTGCCGCGCTTCTCGAGGCAGTCGATCACGGTGCGCTTGGCGAGGAACGTGAAGCCGAGGTGGTAGGACTCCCCGCCGTTGCCCCCACCATGGAACGCGTCGCGCGCGTAGCGACGGAGCCAGGTGTTGATGAGCTCCGCCGTCGACTCGAACTCACCGATCTGGATCGGTTCCCGGCCAGGCGTGAGGTCGGTGAAGGTATCCCCGACCATCCCGAACAGGATCTGGGGATCGCGCACGCCGAGACCGAGGACGGTCGCCATGAACTGGGGCAGGGTATCCCGAGCCATCTGCTCCGGGATGCGGTCCATCGAGCCGGTGCCGTCGAGCAGGAAGGCGATGGCGAGCGACTCCGGGTGGTCCGCGCTGTCACGGGACTCGCGCGGCTTCATGTTGCGCACGCACATGTCGGTGCGCACGCGCGTCTCGGTGAAGAGCTGCTCCCGGGGGAGGTCCGCCTGCCGGCGAGTGATCTGCTGGTGCGCCGAGTGGTCGTATCCGCCGTATCCCATGATGGTCTCTCCTTGGTCGTTGGGTCGTTTGGAAGGAAGCGAGGCCGAGGCGAACGGATCAGCGCGGACGCCGCTCCGGAAGGAAGAACGGGATGTAGCGTGACGGCCCGTGCGCGGCGCGGAGGGCCGTCTCATACGGGTCGTGCACCTGCCGCTTGGTGTCGGTGATCGGCGCGAGCGGGCCAGGACCGTAGCCCGCGTGGGCGAGGACGAATTCCGTCGCCCCATCACGCGCGCCCGGCGGCAGCTCGCCCGTGGCCAGATCGGCCCCGAGCAGGAAGAGCAGGGACCGGCAGGCCATGGCGACGTCGCGGGCGCGGGTGTGGCGCAGGCCCGGCCCCCGTTCGGGCGCGAAGGCCTCGACGGCGGGCACGAGCCCCTGCACGACTGCCCCGAGCTGGCCCACGGAGGACCAGTCGAGCAGCGTCACCATATGGTCCTGCGGCAGGACGAGCAGGTGCTCCGGGACGATCGCCCCATGCGCCCACCCCTCCTGATGCAGCCAGGACAGCAGTTCGAAGAGCCGCTTGGCCATCCAGCCGAAGGCATGCGTCGGCACGCCGTTCGGATAGGCCTCGCGGATGGCGCGGCCATCGTACTCGTAGCCCGGCTTGTCGCTGAAGACCATCGCCGGATGGCGGACGCCACGCTCGTCGACGCAGGTATCGACCTCGCGCGCCTGGTGGATGCGACGGGCGTACGTATGGGTCGCGGCGCTCTCGAACGTCGCCGTCCGGCTGAGGAACGCCCGGGCCCGGGCGAAGGCGGGAGCCTCCTCCGGGACGCGCAGGACCTTGGCCACCAGGACCTCCGCCGGCTCGACGCAGGCCGTGAGGCGGTAGACGTCCGAGCGGTCGCCGCGGCCGATCTGGCCATCGACCAGGTAGGACCGGCCGTCGATAGTCCATGTAGGCGCATCAGGCTGCCGGCGACGCAGGAGGAAGGCCCGCCGCGTGAGGCGCGGGACGTTCTGCGGCTCGCGCTCGTTGCCGTAGGTGAGGGCTTCGAGGATGGCGGTGTCGAGCGCTTCCCCTTCGAGGCCGTACCGACGGGGGTCGGCGAGGAGCGTCGGCGCCTCCTGCGGGCGCGTGAAGCGACGCGGGACGTCCTTGAGGTAGGCGAGGAAGAGGGCGAGTGAAAGCCCTTCCTCCTGCAGCCGGCGATCGAGGGCGCGGTCGATGCGGTCCGACCACTCGCGGATCCCCTCATCGGTGAGGGGCAGCTCATAGCCCGGCAGGGTGAGCGCATCGACGAGCGCCTGCGGCTCGACCAGCCGGCCCGTGGGCCAGGCCAGCTTGCGCAGGCGAAACGGGATGAGCGTCGCCTGGCCGTTCCTGCAGGCGGGACAGAGGTGCCCCAGCGACAGGCTCGTCACGCGGCCGCCCGCCACGCGGACCATGAGCTCGCCACAGGCGGAACAGACGGGCGTGAACGGATCGATGGCCTGCAGCACGCGAAGCAGGTCCGTCCGTTCGCGAGCGACCAGGTCGAGGTGAAGGGCCGAGCAGGCCTCGTGCACATCCGCCTCGGTAAGCCCCTTGAGGCCACCGAAGGTCGGATCACGGCCGGCGAGGCGTTGGAAGGCCGCGTCTTCCCCTCCCGGACGAGGCCTGAAGGGGGGATGGACGGACTCCTCGAGACGCTTGTTGATCCCTCGCCGCAGGTGCGGCGGGATCGCGACAGGACGAGCATCGAGCAAGCTCATGCGTAGCTCCTTTGTTGCTTGGTTCGGAGGAAAAGGGCGCCTGCTTCGTGTATTTAATACACATATGCGGGCTTCCCCATGTTTACCACGGCCAGGAAAGGCCGTCAAGGCACACCGCATTCGCGGCCGTGAGACCCTCCAAGGATACGGGCATCCACACCGTTTCAGGCGGCGGGCGCCCCGTGAGCGAACAAAAAAGACCGATTGTACGGTCTTTTTTTGCTATGCCTGCGGAGGGGTCACCAGAGGGGCTTTTTTCGTCCGGCGCTTTTTTGCGGGGGACGCGATGGGAGAAGCGACAGGCTCCGCCCCTGTCGCGGTCGTTTGCGAAAGGGTCGCGCTTTCCAGCGCCTCGACCTTCTCGCGCCAGTACTGGAAGCGTGAACGGTCATCCGAGAGGAGACGGAATTTCTGGTACCAGATGCGGGCCTCTTGCGGATCCCCCATCCCGACGGCGATCTCGAGGGCCTGCTCGACGTATTTGGCGCTGTTCGGTTCGAGCTCGACGGCGCGCTTGGCGGGAGGCCAAGCCTTGAGCAGGTCACCGGCTTCGATGTAATGCTGCGCGAGTTCGGCGTGGCGATAGGCCTGCTTGCCGCCCGACTCGACGGCATGGAGACGGTAGAGCTCCGCCTCGTGCCAGTGGCCGGCCGCCTCTTCGATCTCGGCGAGGGCGGCGTAGGTCGCGTCGTCGGCCCGCTTCATCTTGAGGATGAACGAGAACGTCTCTTGCGCCTGCGGATAGAGCTTTTGCTTCAAATAAATCTGGCCGAGACCCTTATACGCCTCCACATGGTGCGGATCCAGGGCGAGGACATCGAGGAACCGCTTCTCCGCCTCGGCCCACTTGACGTCGCGCATGAGCGAACGGGCTTCGGTGAGGAGGAGCTTGATGCGCTCGCGCGTGGTCGGCGTCAGCGAGGAGAACGGGCTCTTCACCGAGCCATAGCTGCTCTCGATGGCGCGCAGGCGATGGGTGGCGCCGTCATACAACGCGCCGACCTGCCGGGTGAAGGCACGGCCGAGGCGACGGAACGGCTGCGAACGCTCGGCGCGCATGCGCTCGAACCGCTTGCGGATCATCGTCTCACGCTTGGCGCGGTATTGCTCTTCCTTGATGGTGAGCGGGTCGAGCAGGCGGAGGTCCGTCCAACGGCGGGCCAGCAAGAACCCCGCCCAGGCGAGACAGCCCAGGGCAAGCGCCAAAAAGATCAAGGGAATGAGCATGCGGGCGGGCGGTCGGGCTTAGGCCGTGGAAGCGGCGCGGCAGAGCATGCCGAACACCCGCGGATCCAACGACGCGCCCCCGACCAGCACCCCGTCGATATGCGTCGTCGACAGGTAGTCGGCGACGTTGCGGGGATCAACAGACCCACCATACAGGATTTGCACGCGTTCGGCCACGGCATCACCGAGCTTCTTGCGGAGGATCTCGCGGATGCACTCATGCTGGTCCCGCGCCTCTTGCGGGGCGCACGCCTTGCCGGAACCGATGGCCCAGACGGGCTCATAGGCGAAGACGGGTTGGGTCTTGGCATCATCCCAATCGAGCCCGCCGAGGACGGCCTGGACCTGCTGACGAAGGGCCTTGCTCACTTCAGCCTTCCCCTTCTTCTTTTGGGCATCGGTCTCACCGACGCAGATCACGGGGCGGATGCCGGCCTTCTGCAGGGCGACGGCCTTCTTGGCGACCATCTCGTCGGTCTCATTCAGGAGGAGACGCCGTTCGCTGTGGCCGACAAGGCACAGGGAGGCGCCAAGCTCGACGAGCATCGATGGCGCGATCTCGCCCGTGAAGGCGCCCTCTTCCAACCACGAGACGTTCTGGGCCGCCAAAACGGGCACGGAGGCACGGCCAAGCGAAGCCTTCGCGGCCGGTAGCGACACGTGCGGGACCGCGACGGCGATCTCCAAATCCTTCGGCAACCGTTCACGGCGGAACGCGCGGATCCAGGAACCGGCCTTGATGGGGCCGTACATCATTTTCCAGTTGGCGACGATAAGCTTGGACATAGAAAAAGTCCCCCTTTTCCTACCTTATTTCTAGGGTTTTGGCAATAGGTCCTCTAAAAAGGAGGAAAAGTCCTTTTAATCCCCTAAAAGTGAGGTGGCCTGCCCGGCCTGGGGATTGTGGGGCTGGCGCCCCACGGCCTGCCTTTTCCGCTCAGGTGGGCCAGTCCTCGGGGCGGCAGGGCCTTTTGCCGGACCTGAACTCGCTGCTTGTTCCGGGGATGGATGGCTCACACAGCAGGTCCGGCAAAAGGCCCTGCCGCCCCGAGGACCTACAGGAAAAAGGGGGAAAGAGAAGATATACAAAAAAAGACTCGGACGAGAGCGCGGCTCCTTTGGGATGAAAAACGAAGCCTTCGTGGCTTCGCTTTCCTCTTGTGATCGGTCTTTAGAACCATGATTTCAATGGTTTTTCCCCATCGAATGGGCCGACGACCGAGGCGGCGTATGTCTCGCGGGTGAAGATGTCTTTGGCGACCTGTTGGAGCTGCTTGGGGGTGACGGCGGCCAGGCCCTTCATGCGTTCCTCGGGAGTACGCCATTTGTCGCGATAGCAGAGCTGGTCGCCATACCAGTCGGCGCGGGTGAGGGGGTCTTCGAAATCCAGGAAGAACTTGCCGTGGACGAAATCCTTGGCGCGGTTGAGCTCCTGGAGGGAGACGGGTTTCGTCTTCATCTTGTCGAGCTCGGCCCAGATGACGTCGACCGCCTCCTGCAGGCGACCCTTCTCGAGCCCGGCGGTGATGCGGAACGCGCCGATGTCGTCGTAGGAGGTGCGGCTGGCGCCGATGTTGTAGCAGAGGCCACGGCGTTCACGGACTTCGGTGAAGAGGCGTGACGACATGGTGCCGCCGAGGATGACCGCCAGCAGGCGGGCGGCGTCCTGGCGCGGGTCGAGGATCGGGAACGTCAGGAAAGACAGGCCAAGCTGGGCCTGCTCGATGTTTTTCTTGTGGACGGAGAGGCGCAGGCCCTTGAGGTCGTTCGCAGCAAACGGGCGGACGGGTCCGGGCGCGGCAGAGGCGTGCTTCGGCCAGGTCCCGAAGGTCTCTTGCAGCTGCTTCCAGGTCCCCTTCGGAAGACGGCCGGCGACGGCGATCACCATGCGGTCCGGGCGATAGTGGCGCTGGTAATAGGCGATGATCTCGTCACGGGTCACCTTGCGGATGATGTCGCGGGTGCCGGCGATGTTCCAGCCGAGCGGGTGTTCGCCGAAGGCCATCTCATCCAATAGGTCCACCATCTGGCTCTGCGGGTTGTCCTCGTACATGTTGATCTCCTCGATGATGACGCCGCGCTCGCGGTCGATCTCGTCGGCCTTGAAGGTGGAATGCGCGAGCATGTCGTGGAGGACGTCGATGGCGTGCGGGAGACGTTCGGCTTCGATCTTCACGTAGTAGGACGTGCGGTCCTTGCCGGTGGAGGCGTTGTAGTCGGCGCCGAAGCGGTCGAGGTCGCGGCTGATGGCCTGGGCGGTGGGACGGCGGCGCGTCCCCTTGAACATGAGGTGCTCCAAAAAGTGGGAGACGCCGCTGACGGCGGGGTCCTCATGGCGCGAACCGACGTTGACGAACACCTCGATGGCGCAGGCGGTGCTGGTGGGCTGCTCGATCCAGGCGACGCGCATCCCGTTCTTGAGGGTGCGGAGGGTGGGAGAAAGGGCTTTTTTTGGCATATCCGGGACCTACAAGAGGCGTTCGGCGACCCAGGCGGGAACATCCACAAGCGGGACGCGGACCTGTTCCATGGAGTCGCGGTCGCGGATGGTGACCTCGTTCTTTTCGGCGGTGTCGAAGTCGACGGTGACGCACCAGGGGGTACCGATCTCGTCTTGGCGGCGGTAGCGCTTGCCGATGGAGCCGGACTCGTCGTATTCGACCATCCAACCGCGGCGGCGGAGGTCCTTGAGGAGGGCTTGGGCGATTTCCGGCAGGCCGTTCTTCTTTTGGAGCGGCAAGACGGCGACCTTCACGGGCGCGAGCTTGGCGGGCAGGCGGAGGACCATGCGGGGCTCGGTTTCGCCTTCGACCGAGGTGTCAGCCTCGTCGATATCCAAATGCTCGCAGAGGACGGCGAGGACGGAACGGGTGAGGCCCCACGTGGGCTCGATGACGTGCGGGAGGACGCGTTCGCCGGTGCCTTGGTCGAACCAACGCAAATCCTCGCCAGAAAACCCCTGGTGGCGCGACAAGTCGTGGTCGCCGCGGTTGGCGAGGCCGCCGAGCTCCTTGAGGCCGAATGGGAATTGGTATTCGGGGTCGATGGAACGCTTGGAATAGAAGGCGCGGTCGGCGTCAGGGATCTCGTGGTAGACGACGTGCTCCGGCTTGATCTTCAGGACGTCGGTCACCCAGGCCTTGTATTCTTCGAGCCACATCTCATACGCGCGTGGGGCGTCTTCGGGGCGGACGAAATACTCGATCTCCATCTGTTCGAACTCGCGGGTGCGGAAGATGAAGTTGCCGGGGGTGATCTCGTTGCGGAAGGCCTTGCCGACCTGGGCGATGCCGAACGGGAGCTTCTTGCGCATCGAGTCACGGATGTCCTTCCAGGCAGTGAACATGCCGCCGGCGGTTTCGGGACGCAAATAGGCGACCGCGGACGCGTCTTCGGTGACGCCGATGAAGGTCTTCAGCATCTGGTTGAACTGCTTGATGTCGGTGAAGGTGCCGCCGCAGTCGGGGCAGGCGATCTCCTTGATGTCGACGGGACTCCCCTTCTTCTCCTGCGCATCTTCCATCAGGTGGTCGGCACGGAAGCGGTGGTGGCACTTTTTGCATTCGACGAGCGGGTCGGCGAACGTCGTAAGGTGGCCGGACGCCTCCCAGACCTTGGGGTGCTGGATGACGGGGGTGTCGACGCCGACGACATCGTCACGGTCACGCACGAAGCGCTGCCACCAGGCGTCGCGGATGTTGTTCTTGAGCTCGATGCCGTACGGGCCGTAATCCCAGGCGTTGGCGAACCCGCCATAAATGTCGGAATCGGCGAACACGAAGCCGCGGCGCTTGCAGAGGGAGACCAGGAGGTCCATCTTTTTGGCGAGATCCATAGGCCGCAACTATTCCATAGGCGGAAAAAAATGGAAAGGGAGCCGTAGGAAGGGCAAAAAAACGAGGCCGAAGCCCCGTCTTACACCTTCAGGATCTCTTCCTCCTTCTCATCCGCGATGCGTTCGACGGCGGCGTTCTGTTCGGCAACCACCTTATCAAGTTGTTCCAGGAAGCGTCGGCGGTCGTCTTCAGAGATCGTTTTCGCCTTTTCGTCGTCGGTGATCAGCGACTTTACCTTCTCACGGACGTTGCGGATGCCGATGCGGGCGTCTTCAGCCTTTTGGCGGAGGACCTTCACGAGATTCTTGCGCCCTTCTTCGGTCATGGGCGGCATGACGAGGCGGATCACGGTGCCCGCGACGTTGGGCTGCATGCCGAGCGAGGCGTCGATGAGGGCCTTCTCGACATCCTTCACGATGCTCTTGTCCCAGGGCTCGATCTGGATCGTCTTCGCGTCCGGCGTGGTGAGCGAGGCGACGCCCTTGATGTCCATCGATTGGCCGTACGCCTCGACGCGGATGTTTTCGACCAGCTGGACGTTCGCGCGTCCGGTACGCAAAGACTGCAATTCGCGTTGGAAATGGTCGATCGCCTTTTGGAATTCCGGGCGGTGCTGCTCGAGATGGGAAGACATATTCGCCGAAAAGCGTGCCATAGGGAGGAGCTTGGCGTCAATGGCGAGAGCGCTCAAGGAGTCCGCCCCTTGACTTCATGCGCTTTTCTGTACAGCATTGAAGCGGTCCCGAACGGTAAGGAGAAGATCGACATGAAAGACAAGGGCATGGTCACGGTCACCGAAGCGAAGCGCGCCTTCACCAAGGCCTTCATGGCCTTGATCGAGGTGGAAGCGGAACTGCAGCCCCCGGTAGGCATCATCGAGGGCGAGGACGGGGCGCCGGTCATGATCCAGGAACTGTGCGGATCGGACGAGGTGGATGAGGCCTGGAAGGTGCAGCACGGGTGCGGAGCGAAGGAAGAAGCCCTCTTCGTCGAGCACGTTCCGGCAACGCTATGGCCGAGAACGAACGCCGCAGGCGAGAGGGCCGCTCCGGAAGCGCCGGCGGTCCCCCGCAAGGAATGGCTCACCTTCCCCAAGAAATACGCGGGCTACCCGGTATACTACCGAGCGGGCGCAGCAACGTGAACAAACCGGACACGGACATCGTCTAAGCTGAGCTGACGCGGCTCAGTTTTTCTTTTCGCAAAATCCCCCACCAGGAACGGCGAGGGATTTTTTTCGTTCGTCTTGGTCGGTTAGCGGCGCGTGAGCGTCCCGAGGTAGAGGGCGTTGTCCGGCCCCTGGTCGAACGTGATGAACGAGGCGGAACGGGTGGTGGGAAGCTGCTTCGGCGTCCAGGTTTGGCCGAGGTCCGAGGTAAAGACGATGGAGGTGTCGGTCGCGTAAACCAGCAGGTTCGGCGTTTTTGGATGCACGGCGAACGCGCGGATGTTGGTGGTGGCGGGCGGCGTGGGCAGGGCCAGGGCGCGCCAGCTGGTGCCGCCGTCCTCGGAACGCAGGATGCCGTTTCGGGAGACGTGATAGACGATGTTGGAATTGAGCGGGTCGAGGACGACCTTCAGCGGACGGCGGGCGCCGTCGTAGTTGTCGATCTGGGCGCGGATCTCGGTCCAGGTGGCGCCGCCATCGGCGCTCTTGAGCAGGCCGGCGCCGTTCGTGGCGACGTAGAGGACATTGCGGTTGCGCGGGTCGATCACGAGGTCGTTGATGCGGGCGTCCGCACGATAGAGGACGCGCCACGACACGCCGCCATCCTCGGAGCGGAGCAGGTCGCCGTCGGCATTGCCGGCGTAGACCACGCGCGAGCTGAGCGGGTCGATGACGACCGTCGTATAGAGCTGGGCGACACGCGGGTCGTAGTAGGCCTGGGTCCAGGTGCGGCCACAGGTCTCGGTCTTCATGAGCTGGTTCGCGCGTGCCGCAAACACCGTGCAGGTGTCGCGCGGATCAACGGCGACGGCCTCGATCTGGCCCGTCGTCAGGCCACGGGCCTGTTGCCAGGAGGCGCCCGCATCGAGCGTCACGAGCAGGCCGTTTTGTGTGGTGCCGACATACATCACCTCCGGATCTTGCGGGTCAAAGGCCGCGGAAACGGTGCCGACATTGCCGATGCTGCCGATTTTTCCGCCCTGGTTCAGGACCGCAGGCTGGGCCCAATCGGTTCCGTAATTGGCGGTACGGTAGACCCCGCCATCGGGGGCGGCGGACGTTTGCGCACCGAAGCCGAAACATCCTGCCCCGAAGAGGGAGAGACCGCCCAAGGCCAAGAAAAGAGCGCTGCGTTTCATATGTGACGAATGATAGCATGAATGGACCGGCGCGAAAAACCCCACCTACCGCGCCCACGCCTCGACCGCCTGCAGGCGCTGATGCGGCGGAACCAATGCCTCAAGCCGCTCCCATTCGAAGGCGAGGCGCACGGGAAGCGGACCCCCGACCGCCTGCCACGCGAGACGGATCGCGTCCGCCCACGCGGGCACGGCGAGCCCCTGTGTCGACGCACGTCGCGCAAGGATGAGCAGCGAGATGCGCCAGGCCTGGTCACCTTGGCCATCGGCATCGACGATCTTCTGCCAATCATCGAGGGCCGCCACGAGCGCCCCGGGTTCGGGATGGGCAAAGGCCTGCTCGAGGCGGCCTGCGGCCTGCATGATGCGGTCCCACTCCCCCGGCTGCTCAAGACGGCGCATAAGGAGTCCGGGACGGCCGCAGGCCTCATCAACCCACGCCGGCAAGGCGCCAAGCGCGTGCGCCCACGGGCCGATTTCGGACGAGGGGACCTCGCGCACCGCAAGCGGCACCAAGCGCGAACGCAGGGTGGCGGGCAGGCGGTCGGGTTGCGCCGCGACGAACAAGAACGTGACGCCCGGCCGTGGCTCCTCGACGTCCTTCAAGAGCGCATTGAACCCGGCCGCGTTCAGTCCCTCGGCGTGGTCGATCAGGAACACCCGGCGCCCGCCCATGGCCGCCGTCCGATGGGTGCGCTCGAGGAACGCGCGGACGGCTTCGATGCTGCCGTCGGCCTGTGCGTCGAGGAGGGCGAGGTCGGGATGGCCTTCGAGCGGGAGCGGTTCCGGATGGGTGACGAGATCGCGGGCAAACCCCTCGGCCAAGCGGCGCTTCCCCACATGCTCCGGACCAAAAAACCCATACGCCCCGGCTGGACGCGAACGCATGCGTCCGAGGAGCGCGCGGAGGTCGGCGTGGCCGCAAAGGGGGACCGTCATATGTCGACACCGTAGCGGATCGCGGGAGGCTTGACAAAGACGCCCAGGTTCCGGTCGCGTACCCCGCGTGACGGGCCGCCCATGAGGAAAGCCTCGGCCGATCCCGCACGCCCGGCGGATCGTTTCTTTCGCTCCCCTTCTTCGCCTGCTACACTTTGCCCATCTATGCGACGGCTTGACCTCACGTTTACGGCCCTCCGCGTGCCCACGGACCTGCTGGCACTCTGCGGGGCCGCGCTGACGGCGTATATCCTGCGCCTATCCCAGCCTTTCTTGGAATATCGCCCGATCCTGCAGCAGATCACCCCGGGCGACTACCTCGCGTCGGCAGCGACCTTCATTTTCGCTTGGCTGATCTGCTTTTGGCTGGCGGGCCTCTATACGGCCAAGCATCGCGCCGCCTGGCAGGAATTGGGACGGATCATCCTTGGCAGCACCGCCGGGATGATGATCCTCATCACCTCGGTCTTCTTTCGTCGCGAAGTGACGGCTTCGCGCTTCCTCGTCCTGGCCGTATGGGGACTCGCGATCGTATACGTCTGGATCGGACGGCTGATCTTGCGCGCCATCCGAAGCCACCTCCTCAAGAAACGCATCGGGCACCAGCGGATCGCCGTGATCGGGGCAAGCAACGCGGCCGCCTCGCTGAAGACCCTCTACCTACAGAAACCGGTGCTGGGCTATACGGTCGTCAAGAGCTACAAAACCTGGAATGAGGCGGCGCGCGAAGAAATGATGACCCTACGCCGGGAAGGGAAGCTCGACGGCGTGCTGCTCGCGGAACCGAAAACCAGCAAGGAGCAGGCGCTCGACCTGATCGCCTTCGCCGAAGAAGAGCACCTCACCTTCCGCTACCTCGCCGACCTGTTCGCGGCACGGTTTACGCGGATCGACGTGATGACGGAAGCCGGCATCCCCCTCATCGAACCGAAAGGGACGCCGCTCGAAGGCTGGGGACGCATCATCAAGCGCCTGTTCGACGTGGTGGCGGCTGGCATCGCCCTCATCCTCGTTTCCCCGCTCCTCGCGGTCTCGGCCTGCGTGATCGTGCTTCAGGACGGGTTCCCCATCCTGTTCCACAACGAGCGCGTCGGCGAACGCGGGCGGCTCTTTTCCGTCTACAAGCTGCGTTCCATGTGGAAGAAGGACTCGATCGGGCCCCAGTTCTCCCAGGACGCGAACGAGCGCAACCTCCACCGCGAGAAGGAACTCATCAAGACGCAGAGCATCAAGGAAGGCCCCATCTACAAGATCCAGAACGACCCGCGCGTGACCCCGTTCGGACGCTGGATCCGGCGCTGGTCGATCGACGAGCTTCCGCAGCTGCTGAACGTCCTCAATGGCACGATGTCGATCGTGGGACCGCGCCCGCACCAACCCCGTGAGGTCAGCAAATACGAGGCGCACCACCGCAAGGTGCTCGCGATCAAGCCAGGCATCACCGGCATGGCGCAGGTGTCGGGACGGAGCGACCTCAGTACCGAAGATGAGGCGCGCCTGGACACCTGGTATATCGAGAACTGGTCGCTCATGCTGGACCTGATCGTGATCCTGAAGACCCCGATCGCCGTCCTGCGCCCGAAAGGCGTCTACTAATCGAACGCCAACCCTGCTAGGCTGAAAACGATGCGCGTTGCCCTTGTCCATGACTATTTCATTCAAGACGGCGGTGCCGAACGCGTCCTCATGGCGTTGCACCGCCTGTTTCCGGACGCGCCGATCTACACGCTGCTCGCCGACCCGCGCACCTTTCCGCCCGGATTCGCGCCAAAACGCCTCGTCACTTCCCCGTTACAGCGGCTGCTGCCGGACGCTTCCTGGTATCCGCTCGTGACCACGCTGATGCCGCAGATGGTCGAGCGGTTCGACCTGTCCGGGTATGATCTGGCGATCATTTCCTCGTCCAGTTTCGCGAAAGGCGTGATCGCACCGCCCGAAACGCGTACCGTGTGCTACCTTCACACGCCGACGCGCTTCCTGTGGGAGGAACGGCATACCTACGCGGATGGGCGCCAGTGGCCAAAACTGGCGAGCTGGCCATTACAGAACGCGTTCCATCGCCTGCGGCTCTGGGACCACCAGGCGGCACAACGCCCGGAAGCCCTTCTCACCAACAGCCGCCTTTCGCAGGCCCGGATCGCCCGGTACTACCAACGTTCCGCGGACATCCTCCATCCCCCCATCGACCTGGCCCAGATCCCGTTCCAGCGGGCCGGGAGCGGTCGGTTTTGGCTGACCGGCGGACGGCTGGTGGGCTACAAGCGTTTTGACCTCTGCATCGAGGCGGCGAACGAGGTGCGCGCGCCCCTCAAGGTCTTTGGCGACGGGCCCCAGCTGCGTTCCCTGAAACGGATGGCGGGACCGACCGTGGAATTCCTCGGCCAGGTCGATGAGCCGACCAAATGGGCCCTCTATCGCGACGCGTACGCGTTTTTGCATCCAGGGGTGGAGGATTTCGGCATGACGATGCTCGAAGCCCAAGCCAGCGGTACGCCAGTGATCGCGACTGCGGCTGGCGGCGCCCTGGAGATCGTCGAATCCGGCACCAGCGGGCTCCTGCTTCCGACCATGACGACCGCCGCCTTCATCCAGGCCATGCGCCGGTTCGCGCCTGCGGCATACGATCCGCAACGCATCCGCGCACGCATGGAGCCGTTTGACGTCCGCCGGTTCGCGGAAACGATCCAGCGCTATGCGGACCCTCGTTGACGCGAGCTGCCTTCGGGCGGCGCACCCGACCGGCGTCACGAACGCCGTCCGAGACCTCCTGCGAACAAACGCGTTCGGGCTTGTGGGCGAGGTGGCGCTCGCGACCTACGGGTGGCAGCCGCCGAGCGAAGCGGAGCGGCGCAGCCTCCCCTATCCCTGGGTGCACGCCCGCATCCCCAGCAAGGCGATGCATGCCCTGTGCGGCAGCGGCGCGCTCTCGTTTGAACGCCTTTTTGGGAAGGCCGATCGGCTGCTTTTCCCAAACCTCAACATCGTGGGCAAGCCCCGGCTTCCCTATAGCCTCCTCGTCCATGACCTTTCGTTCCTCTTGCGACCGCAATGGTTCTCGTGGAAAACGCGCCTTTGGCATGCGGCGGCGCGTCCGATCCGCCTCATCACGGGGGCAGATAGGCTTTTTGTCTTGTCTGAGTGGACGCGCCGTGACCTGGTCGAGCTGATCGGCATCCCGGAAGCGCGAATAACACGGGTTAGCCTCCCCGCTAGCGAGAAACGAACCGTCGAGGTGCCCCGTCCGATTGCGGAGCCATATTTTCTGCTGTTGGGCGCGTCCGACAAGCGAAAAAACGCCGAGGTGGCGCGACGGGCCTTCGACGCGTTTCGGACAAGCCACCCTCACCACCGACTCGTCTTGGCCGGAAATGCAGAAAAAAAAGAGGGTCCCGGCGTGATCTCGCTAGGCTATCTTACGCCCGATGAACGAGAGCGCTGGCTTGCCCATGCCCAAGCCCTCCTCTATCCGAGCTGGTATGAAGGGTACGGCATCCCCCCGCACGAGGCGGACGCGCTTGGCGTCCGAACCATCGCCGCGGGCAACGGCGCCATCGCGGAGACCACGCCCGCCGGCGTCACGCTCCTTCCCGCGCACCTCCCTAACCTCTGGCGGCAGGCGCTCGAACGTCATGCCTAAGCCCCTATGCCCCTTCATCCCAAACAAAATGAGCCGCTGAGCTCGCTAACGCACCTGATCGGCGCCCTCCTGTCGGTGGCCGGCCTCGTGCTCATGGTCGTCTTCGCGGCCACCTATGGGCGCGCTTCGGACGTGGTCGGGGCTTCGATCTTTGGGTCAAGCCTGATCATGCTGTACGTCGCCAGCGCGCTGTTTCATTTCTTTGCCCAAGGGACGCGCGCGAAGCGCCTCTTCCAACGCCTGGACCATGCGTGCATCTTCGCCCTGATCGCCGGGACCTACACCCCCATCACGCTCGCCCTTCCGCAGCGCGGCTGGGGATGGTCGCTGTTTGGCGCCGTCTGGGGATGTGCCCTCCTCGGGATCGCCTTAAAGGCCAGCGGGCGCGCGCTTACGGGCTGGCGATCGCCCGCCTTGTACGTCTGCCTAGGCTGGACGGCCCTGCTCGCTTGGCCGCAGCTCTCGGCCTGGCTTCCGCGGGCGGCACTCGGCTGGCTCCTGCTGGGAGGCGCCTGCTACTCGATCGGGGCCGTCTTTTACGCGCTGGACCCGCATGTGCGCCGGACGCGCTGGTTCGGGATGCACGAGCTGTTCCACGTCTTCGTGATGGCGGGCAGCTTCTGCCACTTCTGGCTCGTGATGCGTTACGTTTCGCGGCTGTAGGCAGGCTCATTCGGCACGCAAGCCCGGATGCGCTTCCGCCATCTTCAGGACGCGGGCCAACCCGTCGAGGTCAACGTCTTCCCATTTTTTAAACCGGATGCAGCTCTTGCCGACCTGGACCTTTCCGAGTTCCGCCTTATGCGCCTCGGCGAGGTATTTCCCCCGTTCAAGGGCGCAGACGTACAGGCTGACGTGCTGCTTTTGGCTGGCAAGGGCGATGACCGGCCACTGGATGCGCTCCTTTTTATGATTCAGGTACGGGAAAGAACCGTACCCGATCATGTTGCTGGCGAAATGGACCCGGAGGACCGGAACCGTCTTACGGATGAAGGCGTGGGCCGTTTTCATGAGCGCCTTGCGTTCGGCGGGAAGGGCGTCGAGGTACGAGGCGACGGTCTTCGCCGCCACGGGGGTGAACATGTTCATGCTTGGATGGTATGGCATGCGTCACCCATCGACAACCCATCATGCAGCTGCGCATGCGCAAAAAAAGCCCCGATAGAGGGCTTTTTTTTCGTAATGATCGGGCTAGGAACGCTTGCTTGAGCAACCGGAGTAGCAGGCCTCGTATGTCGGCTGGCATTCCGCGGACTTGGCGTTTCGCTCAAGGCAGGCGGTTCGCTCGTTGTCGCAGCGATAGACGCATTGGCTGAACGTCTCGGTCGCTGGCGCAGGCGCGGTCACGGAGGTCGACGGGGTCGTCGGGTTGGTCAGCTGGGTGGTCGGGGCGAGCGGACTGATGGCAGCATCGGAAACGGTCATCCGCAGACGGCCTTCCTCATCCAGGAATCCGGCATCCTGCAACTGCTCGAAACGCTCGGTGGCGCGGGTTCGGTTTTGGCAACGCAACTGGCAGAAGATATATCCGGCATCATTGCGATAGTTCCGCTGGCAATCGCTCTGGCAGGTGTTTGCCGCCTGGTCAAAGAGACAGGCGCCAAGGTTGCTGCGGAACAGGTCGCCGAACACCCTGCACATCGGCTCAGGGGCGCGCTGGTACTGCGCGCACTGTCGCGCGAACGCGCTCGGCGACAAAGCCCCCTGGACGACCTCGCCCGTCTCCAACCGCACCGATCCGCCAATGGTCGCATAATTGACATACGTCGTCGCGCATTCAATGTTGCGAAGGGTGTTCGAAGGGCAACGCGAGACGCACGCGACAAAGCGCGGCTTATCCACGGCCCCCTGCGAAGCAGGGCCGATCGCCGCCGTGGTGAAACAGGCGTCGATGCAGGTATTGACCTGGGCGAGCGTCACGCGGCGCGCGGCCGTCGTCCCGCGGCCACAGGCCTCATAGATCCGGTCCAGCTTGGTCTCGACGGTATCGAGGCGGGTGCCGTTCTGCTCCTGGTTACCTGCCATGTTAAACTGGATCGTGTTCAGCTTCGTCTCTAAGAGGCGAAACCAATTGATCACTTCCCCGTCCGCCGCATCCACCGTCCGCAACCCCGTCCCAAGGACGAGGAGCGCAAGGATCGCTCCGACGTAAAGAAATTTCTTCATACGGCACTAGTATATCAAATAAGACCCTTTCTCCTACGGACAACTGGGGAAAACCGACGATGACCGATAGCGCCTCGCGAGGCGGCGATCCACCACGGCAGGCGCTTCGCCGTTCGCCGCGCTGCGACTGACCAAGCGCTCGAGCCTCCAGATGTGGTCACTATCCGCAATTTTGTCCGACGACAAAGAGCATGGGAATCCCCTCAACAGGGAAAAGGGCGTTCACGTGACGCCCACACATCGAATTCGATCCCGCTCACGATATGACCACCCCCCCATGAGGGAATCGCCCTAGAACACGGGACCTCCCTCGCCCAAATAGCCCGCAATATCATTCATGCATATTCGCACCTTTTCCCACTCCTCACGCTTTCGCCGATCAGCGATCGCCGCATCCCACATGCCAATCGGCTGCGCGTACGATGTTTCACGATCCAACTCCGCCACTCCAGCCGCGTGGAGCAATGCCCGGGTCCCCTCGCACCCCAACAGCTCATCATGAAGCAGGATGAACGCAACAATATCTGAGGCCGCCTCCTCGATGCGCCATCCGTCCGAAGCGACGGAATGCGCCGCTTGACGGCAAACATCCAATAACTCGACAAACGCTTCACGAATTTGCATGATACCCCCAGATTATATCCTCACAAGGATGCCATGCAAGAATATGCCCATCTCCCCACGCCCGCCCCACCCGTCCCTCCGTGTCGGCCGTAGCGCCACCGGCTTCGGCGTCTTTGCGACCGCGGATATCCCAGCGGGTCGTTTCCTGATGGAATACTGGGGCGAGCTCGTGCCGACGGAACGGGCGAACGCGGTCGGCGGGCGCTACCTGTTCGATCTTGAGAACGGAAATACCATCCTGGGCGGAACCCGCAAAAACACGGCCCGGTACATCAACCACGCCTGCGTGCCGAATGCGGAAGTCCGGATCACGAAAAACCGCGTCTTCATCCATTCGATCAAGCCCATCCGTACCGGTCAGGAGGTCTCATACGATTATGGCACCGAATATTTCGAGGCGTTCATCGGTAAGGACCATTGCCGATGCGCCGCTTGCGAAAAACGCCGAGCGCGTGTCCAAAAGACGGTCCGAACGAACAAAAAATCCTCTCGATAGAGGATTTTTTCTTACGGAGCCGCTCACCCGCGCACGCTTTGCGCGACCGCCTCGTGCAGCCCCGGATCAAACATGTTCGGGACGATGCGCTCGGCAGTCGGCTCAGCCACGAAGGCAGCGATCGCCCGTGCGGCACGCAGCTTGAGCGCGTCATCAACCCGCGACACGCGCGCGTCCAGCAACCCTCGGAAGAGCCCCGGATAGCAAAGGGCGTTGTTGACCTGGTTGGGAAAATCGCTACGGCCCGTCGCGAGGACCATGACCCCCGCCGCCTTGGCGACCTCCGGCATGACCTCGGGAACCGGGTTCGCAAGCGCGAAGACGATCGGTGACGGCGCCATGGACCGCAGCATCGCCTCGGGAAAGGCGCCGGCGGCGCTCACGCCGATGAGGACATCCGCCCCACGCGTGACCTCCGCCAACGTCGCCCCCGTCGTCGCGCCATCCGCCATCTCCGCCAGCCAGCGCTTTTCCGGCGTCAGGTCCTGACGATGCGGGAGGATCGGTCCCGTGCGGTCGACCGCGACGAACGAGCGCAGGCCCGCCACCCGCAGCAGCTTGGCGATGGCGACCCCCGCGGCCCCCGCCCCATTCATGACGACACGAACGTCAGGCAGGGTTTTGCCGACGACCCGCAGCGCATTCAGCAATCCGGCCAGGACCACGACGGCCGTCCCGTGCTGGTCGTCATGCATGACCGGGATCGAGAGACGTTCCGCCAACCTACGCTCGATCTCGAAACAGCGCGGGGCGGCAATGTCCTCAAGCTGGATCGCCCCAAAGCTGGGCTCGAGGGCAGCCACGGTTTCGACGATCTGGTCGACGTCTTGCGTCGCGAGGACGAGCGGGACCGCATCGATCCCGGCGAACCGACGGAAAATCGCGCTCTTGCCTTCCATCACCGGAAGGGCGGCCGTGGGACCGATGTTCCCGAACCCGAGGACCGCGGAACCGTCCGAAACGATCGCGACCGCGTTGCCGCGCCAGGTATATTCCCGATCCTCTTGGGGGTGTTCGGCCAGGTACTTCGAAACGGCCCCGACGCCGGGAGAATACGCCAGCGAGAGGTCGGCCATCTCGTCCAAGGGACAGGTGGCCTCAACGCGAATCTTCCCTTTTAATCGGCGGTGCAGCTCGAGCGCGGCGGAGGAGAGGTCCATAGGATCCCCATCGTAGGTCGCGATGCCGCCCGAATCAAGGCCCGTCAAGCGGCATGACGCGCGTGCGCATACCGGGCGAGCGCCTGGGCACGCGCCACGGCATGCGCAATGATAGGCGCTGGAGGGCTTTCCAGATACGCGGACGGGAGCCACCGGCGGCAATACGCGGCGTCCGGATCATGCCGTTCCGCCTGGAGCGTCGGGTTGAAGATGCGGATCGGCTTGGGATCGGCGCCGACGCTCGCCCCCCACTGCCACCCGCCGATGTTCGAGGCCTCATCGAGGTCGATGAGCATCGCACGGAAATATTCCTGGCCCCAGCGCCAATCGACGCCGAGGTGCTTGGTCAGGAAGGACGAGACGACCATCCGCGCACGGTTATGCATCCAGCCCGTCACCGCAAGCTGCCGCATCGCGGCATCGACGAGCGGATAACCGGTCTCGCTGCGCACCCACGCGCGGAATCGCGGCTCCGCAACCGAGGCAGGCTCCCACCGGAGATGATTCGCGACGGCCTGAAACGGCTTTTCCATCAATTCCGGACGGTGGAAAAAGAGATACTTATAAAATTCGCGCCAGATGAGCTCGGAAACGTAGGTTTGGGCCCCTTCGTGCCCTAACCGGCGATGAAGCGCGGCAACGATCTGCCGCGCGGAAAGCAGGCCCCACGTCAGGGCCAGGGAGAGCTGCGAGGTCCCCTGCGGGTCGCCCAACCGGTCACGCGAGACATGGTATTCGTTCACGCGCCGCTCAAAAAACGCCTCCAATCGATGCTTCGCCTCTCGTTCCGTCACGTACCAATCCCCCAGGGCGCGAACCGGGAGATCGAGATCGCTCAAGGCATAGGCGGATCGGCCGATCTCGATCTGCTCGCGCACGGAGAATGCGCCTAAGAGCTCTTGCGGGTCACCGATCGAGAGCTTCCTGCCGGGAACGTCATCCGTCCGCATCCAGGAGACCCCCTTGCCGTCCGCATGGGGCAGCGGGACGGAGCGGCAGAACGCGTCCCAAACGGCGTTCTTGAACGGAGTGAACACCGAATACACCTTCCCATCGCCGGTTCTCGTCTCTTTTGAGACGGTCAGCTGGTCGGCGAACAGGCTCACGTCAACGCCCGCGGCCCGAATTTTTTTGAGCTGCGTGTAGAAATCCGGATAGGCATCCTCGTTCACGAACAGCTCGATCGCCCACTCCTGGGCGCGGGCATGGAACCAACGCGCGGGACGTTCGGCCAGCGCGAGGAACGCCTGGAAACGCTTGGCGAACGGAGGCAAGGCGTGGGACAGGAACCAACGTGACGGGTACCCAAAGGATGCACCGGCGGTATCGGCGCGCATGTACGGCTCGACGAAAAAGACGGGGAGGAAAACAGCCCCGCTTGCCCGTGCCCGCTGGAAGGCCGCACATAGGGCGGGATTGTCCTCCCAGCGCAGGTCACGGCGAGCCCAATAGACGATGACTGTTTTTTTCATACGATGCTCACGCGCATTGGCGTTTGGCGAAGCCTATCATGGGGAAATCGGAAATGCGACCCGTGGACCCTCGACCATGACGGGACCCGCTTGAATATACCCCCGACCATACGAGGCGCGGCGCTTCAAAAAATGCTATACTCGCATCGTGTTTCCGCTGCGATCCCTGCTTAGAACCCTGAGCGCCGTCATCATTGCCGCCTGCGGATTTTTTGGCGCGATGGGAAATGCGCAAGCCGCTTCCACGCTGAGCCGAACCCTGCCCGTGACCGCGCCAACGACCACCCTCGGCACGATCCGACAGGTGCGCATGGACCAGAGCACCGGGGATCTCTACATCCTCGGTTCCAGCCTGTCGGGATTCGGCCGCATCGGCACGGACAGGTCGACCTATTCCAACATTTCATATGATACCTGGCTTCCGAATCACAGCAATTCAGACCTCGCCGTTTCGAATGGCCATGCGTACATCGTCACCGGCGGAACGTCAAACACCTTTTCTCGCTACGACGTAAGCGGAACGACGGCGTCGTACTTCGCCAGCAGTTCGCTCGCCACCGGAACGTCAAGCATCACGCGGGGAGGTTCCGGTTCGCTATACGTCGGCAAAGGGACCAACCTCTACCAGTTTGACGGGAACTTAACCCCCCTCTCGCAATCCTCCGCATCCACCTCGATCACCCGTCTCGGGTTCGGTGGCGACCAGCTGTACTACCTCAGCAGTACCGGTCGATACACGAGCTCGACCCCGGGGGTCGCAGAAACCCTGATCGTCACGGGCGGACCCAGTTCAGCCACCGTCAAGGGGTTCGTCGCGTCCGGCGACGGGAGCGCCCTCTACTACGCCAGCACATCCGGTTACGGCAAGGTCTCGGCGGTGAGCGGCGCCACCTATTGGATAAAATCCATCTCGAATATCGCGGGCATGGACATCGATGCGACGACCGGTGAAATGTATCTCGTCCTTACGAGCGGCACGGTCTACGAGTACTCCCCCATCGGGCCCGTTTCGGCGTTTACGGCAAGCGCCAGCGGCACCAACGTGACCCTGGACTGGACCACCGGAGTCATGGACGGCGACTTCGCTGGGGTCACCATCCGGCGGAGCACCGCCAGCTTCCCGACCAGCCCGACCGACGGATCGGCCGTGACATCGACGAACATCGACGTCTCTTTCACGGATACGGGCTTATCTGAAGCGACCTATTACTACAGCATCTTCAATGAAACGACGGACGGATATTTCAGCATCGCCGCCACTTCGACGGCGACGATCGACATTCCACCCGCCGCCCCCTCGGTGACGGCCTCCATGATCGGGAGTTCGGCGAACCTCACATGGACGATCCCTGCGGGAACGGCCTCATTCACCCTTGTCCGCAGCACGACCGGCTCCCCGACCATCCGCGCGGAAGGCACCACCGTCACGACAACCGGGGCCGACGTGGTCAGCTTCACGGACACCGCCCTCGCCGACGGCACCTATTACTACAGCCTTTTCGCCACGGATGGAACGGGAAACGATTCGGACGCAGGCAGCGCAAGCGTGACCATCGACACGACCGGGCCGGAAGCCCCGACGCTCACGGCGACGGCAAGCGGCTCGAGCGCGTCCCTGACTTGGAATACGCCCCTTTCAACGACGTTCTTTCGCTTGGTACGAAGCCTCCTCCGCCATCCCACCTCGATCTCGGATGGCACGACGGTCAGCTCCACCGTCAATACCAGCCTCGTGGACACGGGCCTCGCGGACGGGACCTGCTACTACAGCCTCTTCGCGGCCGACGACTTCCTGAACTATTCGACCGCGGGCACATCCACCGTCACCATCGATACGACCTCTCCCAGCGCCCCATCCTCCTTTGCCGCATCCGCCGACGGAAGTAGTGTCCGCCTGACATGGTCCAACCCGCTCGAGAGCGATTTCTCAACGTCCAGCCTACGCCGAAGCGCGACCGGCTATCCGACCTCGACCACCGACGGGACGGCCGTCACGGAAACGACCGGCACCGCATATACGGATGCGTCCCTTTCAAACGGGACCTATTACTACAGCCTCTTTGCCCTGGACGCCACCGGGAACGCCTCCGTCGCCGCGACGGCGAGCGTGACCGTCCGGGCGACGACCGCGACGGGCGGCGGGGCCTCCTCGTTCACGCCCCCTTCCTCCGGCAACGCACCCGCACAGATCGCGACCTTCGTTGAGCCTTCAGCCAGCCGACCCGCAAACGAGGCCTCGACCAGAATCGAGCCACTTCAAACGCCCGGATCGCCCATCTCACCCGCATCGCCGCCCATGCAAGCCACGAAGGCCATCAAGCCTTCCACGACCTTCACCCGCATCCTCCGCTTGGGGGATCGCGGCGAGGACGTCCGCTCCCTGCAGGCCTTCCTGAATGCCAAGGGGTTCCGGGTCGCGACAAGCGGCGCAGGTTCCCCTGGGCGCGAGACCGCATTCTTTGGCCCCGCCACCGCACGGGCGGTGAAACGCTTCCAGGAAGCATTCAAGGACGCGATCCTCAAGCCCTACGACTTGGGAACAGGGACCGGAATCCTGGGAGCCCGGATGATCGCGCTACTGAATGGGCTTAGGTGAGCGGTGGGAGGTGGTCCATGCGTTAGGCATTTTCAAAAGAACGCGTCCCGGCAGGTGGGACGCGTTCTTGGTTTGCAAATCGTTACGCCCACCCCAGCATCCCATCCGGCCCACATGAAAGATGAGGAATACCCCTCCCTGGAGCGCCTCCAAGCAAAGAGACTAGGAATGACCGCGCATACCCACGAAATCGGCAATGCGGGAGAGGCACGCACCCCAATTTTTATCCGTGGTATCCACGACGAGAACCGGCAGGCGCGATTCGTCCGCGCACTGCCTCAATACGTACTGTTGGGCTTTATAGTATTCGGCCCTTTCCTCATACGTTCCCTGCTTTTTCTTTACCCATGCGCCTGCCCGATGCTCGTCCGTTTCCTTGATCCGCTCAAGAATCGCCTCATCCCGCACGGTCAACAGGACAAGGAACGGCTGGCCCGCGCCCAGCAGCCCATCCTCGATGCTTCGGAACGCACGGAGGGAAGATCCCGTTCGAAAGGCTTGGGTAAAATGGAGCCGGTCAATGATGACCGTACCCGAATCTACGTCGCGAGCCTCCTGGAGCACGCCCATCAGATGCGCGGCGGCAACGCGCGGATCTTTTTCCTCAAAAATCGGCATCAAGGTCTCGCCTTCCGTGATCACGGCGGAATCCTGAATACCCTCTTGCAGCATCTTCACCAAGGTCGTTTTTCCGCTCGAGGCCATGCCTTCAAAAATGATGATTTTTTTCATATGGAAACTGGGGAGACGGGAGCCTGCTAGGGACGAGAAAGCGGCCCGTCTGCATCGGCAAGATGAGGGATGAGAGAGCGGAAATCAAGCCCTTGCCGCGGCAAATGGCATTGGTAGGCATCGATAGCCCATTACGCGCGTGATGGGCTTTTGATTGACCGTGTCCCGTGAGTCGGCCACGGTCGCGAATGACTCCCCTGTTGGACGAGTTAAAAACTCAGAATTCGAGAAGGGCCAAAGAAGATACAGGCGCCTTTGCGTTGGCCCGACGGACCGATCTTCAAGCGGTTCATGGAGGATCTATCTCATCCTATACGGATACGATTCTCGCTGCCGTTCAGCAGGCGTAAGCAATTCCAGTATTTTTTCAGGAATACACTCTTGGTCAACCGCTTCACGCAATTTCTGCCGAACCAGCTCCGGGTTCATGCGCTCTCTTCTCAAAGGCATTCTCTCTAAGGCTTCCAATACCTCCTCCTGCGAAATCTTTCCATGACGCAATCTATCAAGAAGGCTTCCTTCCCGATCTTGCTCTGCCGGCTCTTGAATGGTTTCGATATCTGCAGAAAAGTAATAACGGACAGGCTTGCCTTCGTCTTCCCCATCAACTGACTGGATATTGCGCATCAATAGAAGCTTTCCATTCGTATGGTATATAACCATATTATTTTTCATCTTTAATACGCCTCGCGCCCACACGCCTTGTGCCGGCAGAAGGAAAATAGGTACTCGCTCAACCTCTTTCTGATAATGCTCTCCTCCGGCGTATTTTAGCTGCGGAAAACCTTCGGTAGCGTACACGCCACGGCCTTGGGCGTTCTGTTTGCCGGGTACAAGCAAAAAATCAGATCCGCTTGCCGGCAGCTCTTTACCTACATGAAAAACAATCCGCCCATCGCGATTTGATGTTTTAACAAGTCCCATATCAAAGAAGTCATTTGATGAAGTAAGCAATGCGGGATTAGCATAGCAAGAACGTGGAATTCTGTACTCCCCATAAATGACAACGCCCCCAACAAAACGAGCAGCACCGGTCTTCAACTCAAAACCCCACCACTCTTCAGTGATGGGGCTTTGTTTTTTAGCGACGCACCTTGGTTACCAGGAACGCCAGCTCATGGCTCGATGGGTGGGTGACGAACTCGTTTCGTGAGGGGTCTTGGAGGGTTTAAAGTGGGCTTTTGACCTATGCGGGTCAGGCGGGAAATCGTAAAGATCTGACACGAATAGACGGCTAATGGACATTAATCACGCATGCTTCCCAATTGACTCAGGAATTAGCTTGCAGATTTTGAATCGGATATTTCTCATACACTCTCGAGAGAGAACGTCTTCGGCTCTGAAGAAGCACACACGAAGAACCATGTAATCTACCACCAGTTCTGCTTGATTTCTTCGAAGGATTTTATCAAATCTTCAAGAATAGTTTTTAAGTTGAGATCGATTTTTTTCAAACGCCCGGAAAAATTGGTCATCGATTCATTTTGCAGCTTATACATTTCACGATGTCGAATACACGCATTGATCATGTCTGATGATTCCAGGATTTTCTGAATCAACTTAAATCTATCTTGATTTGTATAAATTTTACTCGGCAAATTTGCAAAGAAGTATATCTTTGAGCCATTGGACAATTCTTGCATCGGCTCAACAATAGTTCTTTCAGAATCCACGATAGCGATTTCATCATTGGCAATTTTAAGATCTGTTCTGGCGATAGAATAGTTTTGTTCGATTTCGGATTTCAATAAATCAAGTACAGAATTCTCACGATCTGTACTGTTTTGTTCTAAGGGTCTTATTACTGCCCACCACGCAAGCCAAATTTGAATTCCCGCAACAGCTAATGTGACCGGTCCTTGATTATGATTCAGCCATTCCGTAAAACAAAATAAAAGTTGATGCATAGTTCGTTATCATAAATAATCCCTTCATGCCCAGATGTTGTCATAAGCCAACTGTATGTCAATTTAAATACGAGTAGAAATTGGACCGCCAATCTTCGCTCGCCGTAAATATATTCCCACTTTCAAGACCTTTCCCCTCGTCAGATACTGAACTCCCCCAGGCGTCCCCAACCAACAAAAAAGCACCACGTTTGTGGTGCTTTTTTGATTGACAGTGTCTGGGTCGCCAGACACAGCCACTCATGGCTCCGGGGCAAGGATTTGAACCTCGATTACTTGGGCCAGAACCAAGCGTCCTACCGTTAGACGACCCCGGAACGACGAACGAGAGGGTATCCTCTCGTTCGGAATCGGTCAAGACGAGGCCAAAAACAGGCCTTTAATTTGAGGAATCCTGCGTGCCACCACGGACCGGGGCCGTCGGGAGCTTCTTCTGGAGGAGCTGGCGATCGGCGTCGGACTCAGGCTGCCCCTCCCCCATGTCCTGAGGCCCCACGCAAGAGCGGCGGGTCTCCTCGAGCAGGCGCTCCATGCGGGTCAGCCGGTCCATGACCTGGCGCAGTTCCGTTTGGGTCGTCTGGCGGACCGCAGCGTTTTCCTGGACCGTCTTGGCCTGGGCGGACTGGAAGGCGACGACGCCCGTCAGGACCACGGCAAAGCCCGTGATCACCGAGGCGGCCCAAATGTGGCCCACCCCACGGGCGGCATGCAGCGCATGATGGTCGCGGATATGGGAGACGGCACCCACATACCGGACGTTACAGGTCGTGGACCCGTCACAGGCCCCATGGCCACAAGTCGAACTGACCATGGACGGGACGGGAGCCCCACCTTCTGAGGCAGCCTCAGGGGCAGGTGCCGCCGCAGCCCGGCGGCGGGAGACGGGACGCTTACGCAGTTCCTCCGGCATAGCAAAGAGCTTTTAAAAGACAAGGATGAGTTACCCAGACAAGATACCACACTTTTGGATCGTCCGCACCTGGACAAGCGGGTGCGCGCGCCTTATCACGGAGGCATCACTCTTTGCCGTGTTTCCTATGCTGCATCGCTTATTCACCCGCGCGGCCACTTCCCTCCAGGGCCGCCGGCTCCCCCTCCTCGCCGGCACCGGGCTTGCGGTCCTCGCCCTCGCCGCCGCCGTGACGCCGTCCCTGCGCGCCTCCGAGCCCTGGGAATGGCGTGACTTGTCCCAAGCCATCCCTTCGTCGGTACAAACCGGCCTCACCTTGGCCGCCGGCCGCGGCGAGGACTGGCTCGTGAGCAACGGCGAACGCCTCTGGCAGGTCAACGCCAAGGAAGAGACGACGGATTATACCGACCGCGTCCGCGGTTTCGGCCGCGTCCAGGCCCTCGCGAGCGATGGCCGCGCCTATCTCCTCGGCTTCCAGGGCGCGAACGGCCCGACGCTCGTCAAAACCGACCTGCGCGACTGGAACACGATCGACGCCCGCTTCCCGCAGGCCCGCCTCCGCGACCTGCAGGGCGCAAACGGTCGCTGGGCCATCGTTACAGAGGATGCCTTCGAAGCCGGCTCGCTCCCCCGCCGCTGGCAAGCCACCCTCCTCGACGAGGGCGTCAGCCCGCTCCCGCAATCCCTACGGCTTCCCGAAGGCGCCTCCGACCTCGTTTCCGGCTGCACCAAGGAAACGGGCGGCAGCACCATCTGCAATGGCACCAGCAAGCTCCTCCCCCTCAACGGCGAGTGGTACCTCTTTGGAGGCTCCATGGAAACGCGTGACGCCGCCGGCAAGCTCACCCAAGAAGGCCGCGCCGGCGTCTGGCGCTGGACCAATGACCGCTTCGAACGCCTCGCGAACGCCCCCAAGGCCCGGTTCGTGAGCGCCGCTTGGACCAGCCGTGACGCGATCCTCCTCGCCACCACCGATGCGGTCACCAACCCCTACGCCGCCGACACCTACTGGACGTTCGATGGCCGCACCTTCACCGCCGCCCAGAACGAGCCGCTCGAAGCCGGCCTCCGCTCGGTCGACACGCGCGCGATCCAGGCCGCCTACACCGGCGACGCCTGGGTCATGACCGCCGGGAAGACCCTCATCCAGCAGCATGACGGCGCGTTCGCCGTCGAAGGCACGCTCCGCGACCAACCGAACGCCCTCGCCGGCAGTACCAACGGCCAAGCCCTCCTGATCGGCACGCGTGGCGAATTCGATGCGACCGCGGAACCCGCGACAAAGGCCCCCGCCCTCGCGCTCCTCGGCCGCAAGCTCTCCGCCAACGACGCGAGCTACCTCCTCCGCACCGAAGCCCCGCGCTCGCGTGCCGAGCTCGCCCGCATCACCATCGTGAGCGAGTCCGGTTCGGCCATCATCGATAGCGGCAGCTCGTTCGCCGTGCGCGCCGAAGCCAGCAGCCAGAGCGGCATCCGCTCGCTCGACCTCCTCGTGAACGGCAACCGCGTCACGACCTGCAATGCCACCACCTGCCGCTACGTCCAGACCTACTGGAACACGGAAACCGGCGATCCGCGCGAGCAGCGCGTCGTCTTCTCGAGCCGCGCCACCGACACCCTCGGCCGCGTCACCGAAGGCCCCGGCCTCGTCCTCCTCATCCGCAAGACGATCGCCGCGCAACCGAACGAGCCGACCACCGAGCAGGACGGCCGCATGCCGGCAGGCCTCGCCTGGAACACGGACCCCCAAAACGGCATCGGCAGCGCCTCCTGGGTCACCCCCAGCTCGAGCACGCCGACCATCCTCAACGGTACCGATACCCGCACCGTCCGCGTGGCTGCGAGCCACGCGGACGGCATCGAGCGCATCGAGATGTGGGTCAACGGCGCCCTCGCCCGTACCTGCACCGGTGATACCGAAGCAGGGATCTCGTTCTGCAGCGCCACGATCTCCGGAAGCGCCTACCCCTACGGCAGCCAAGTCCTCCTCAACGCCCGCATCCTCTCCAAGGACGGCAAGGAGACCTGGTCGCCCGGCACCCGCTTCGACCGGTTCTAGAAAAAAGACCAGACCCATCCGGGGTCTGGTCTTTCATTCCGCCTCTTCCCCATACATCATCAGGTGATCAAAGACCGACAGGCCCGCCTTCCCCACCGTCGGATCCGGAAAGAGCGCCCGCTTCTCCTCGCGGACCGCGCGGGCCCGTTCGAGCTCGGATGCCATGTCCGCTGAACATTCTTTCCACAGGAGGGCGTACACCTGCGGCAGGAGCAGCTCGAGTTCCAGCCGCTCCGCCTCATGCAGGGCAAAATCAGCTTGGGGCGAGGCGAGGATGGCCGCATAGGACACGGTCCCCTCCTGTTCGGCCAGGCGCTTCAGCAGGACCTGCGTCGTCGGCAGGCAACGCGGGACCAGCCGTTCCCAGAGCGCCTCCGGATGGGTCTCCGCGTACCAACGGGCCGCGAGGCGGGCCGGCCAGGTGGCGGCGGCGCAGGCGAGCATCTGGGCCTCGTTTTCCTCATTCCAGACGTCCCGTTCGGCCTCCTCGCGCAGGCCTTCGAGGGTGCCGCGGACGGACCCGTCGGCATAGGGCCACCACAGCAGGAGGGCGTCCACGCGCACGCGCCGCTCCTCGTCGGACCAGCGGCGGACCCGGCCTTTTTCAAGGGAAGACATGCGCCCATGGTACCAACCCGCCCCGCGCTTGACGAATCTTCCGTTTTTGGCTAACATTCGCCCATCTTGATCGGGCACCCGAATGGACTGGCGAGCATTACGCACGGCATCCGGTTGGACGATCACGTGAAACACCCATGGCAACCGTTCAACTTTCGGCGTTGGCTCAATTGCTCAACGACGAGACCTATACCCATTTCCCCCGCGTCGGCGACGTCGTGAAGGGCATCGTCATCGCGGTCGGCCGCAACGAGGTCCGCTGTGACCTCAACGGCTTCGCGGTCGGCATGATCCGCGGGCCGGAGCTCGACAAGAACCTCGACCTCCGCGTCGGCGACGAGATCGAGGCGACCGTCATCGACCTCCACAACGAGTTCGACGAGCTCGAGCTCTCCCTCAAGGGCGCCGGCCGCAAGCGCGCCTGGGACAAGATCAAGGAGCTCTTCACCCAAGGCGCGGTCATCTCGGTCAAGGTGCTGGACGCCAACAAGGGCGGCCTCATCACCCGCGTCGAGAGCGTCCCGGCCTTCATCCCGGTGTCGCAGCTCTCGCCGAACAACTACCCGCGCGTCGCGGGCGGCGAGAAGTCCAAGATCCACGAGAAGCTCAAGACCCTGGTCGGCGGCACCCTCGACGTCAAGATCATCGACGTCAACGAGGACGAGGAGAAGATCGTCGTCTCCGAAAAGGCCGTCTGGGAGACCAAGCAGGAATCGGTCCTCGCCAAGTACAAGATCGGCGACGTCGTCGAAGGCGCGGTCACGGCCGTGACGGATTTCGGGGCCTTCATCCGCTTCGAGGAGAACCTCGAGGGCCTGGTCCACATCTCCGAGATCGCCTGGCAACGCATCGACCACCCGCGCGACGTCCTCAAGATGGGCGACCGCGTGCGGGCCGAGATCATCAACATCGAAGGGTCCAAGATCTTCCTCTCCATGAAGAAGCTCATCCAGGACCCGTGGAAGGACGTCGCCTCCAAGTACAAGGTCGGCCAGTCGGTCAAGGGCCGCGTGCTCAAGATCAACCCGTTCGGGCTCTTCGTCGAGCTCGACCCGGACATCCACGGCCTCGCCCACATCAGCGAGCTGTCGAACAAGCCGGTCAAGGACGTCAACGAAGTGGCCCGCGTGGGCGACGAGTTCGACTTCCGCATCATCAACATCGACCCGGACAACCACCGTCTCGGGCTCTCCCTCCGCAAGCCGAAGGAAGAGAAGGCGTAAAACCAAAAAGAAACACCGTACGGTGTTTCTTTTTGGTTTTACGAAAACATTGCCATCACCCAGAAGCCAGTGTAATACTCACACGGCAAGGGTTAAGGACTAAAACCCCTCATCCGCGATCATCCTTATGAGCAAAAAATCCAACGAGGCAAAGAACGCCGACCGCACGAAGCTCAAAATGATCGACCTGTTTTGCGGTTGTGGAGGACTCACGAAGGGATTCATCGATACGGGGTTCTTTGAACCCGTTTGGGCGAATGACAATAATCCGGAATCCATAGAGACGTATCGGGCAAATTTTGATCCCTCTGGCACGCACTCCTTTCTTGGGGATATCGAGCGTGTCGTTGATACGGCACCAGAACTCATACCTAAGGCGGATATCGTTATCGGCGGCCCCCCATGCCAAGGGTTTTCCCTACTCAACAAGAAAAGAGGCACGCACGACAAGCGCAGAACCCTTTGGTACCAGTTCCTCCGAGTTGCGGAACATTCCGAAGCAAAGGTTATTGTAATGGAAAACGTCCCACAGCTCCTCGCGTCGCCTGAATTCGCCGAAATCAAGGAACGTTTACATGAACTGGGCTTTGCAAATATCATTGCCCACGTCTTAAATGCAGCTAATTACGGCGTACCGGAAGCAAGGCGTCGCGCCGTCGTCATCGCTTCCAAGATCGGCAACGTATCGCTCCCTCGGCCGACACACATCCGCCCAGATAAACACGCGAAGCAGCTTCCCCATATAACCAAGTTCGCGATCAGGCCTTGGGAAACGGTGCGATCCGCGATCGCGGATCTTCCCCCGCCCAAAGGGACAGACATCAGAATGGAGCAGGCGCCCCTAGACCTGCATTTCGGCCGCACTCCAACCGGTACAAGCCTGGAACGATATGCCGCCATCCCCACGGGCGGGAATCGTTTTAATCTCGCGAAGCACCGTCCAGACATCACACCCGCCTGCTGGCTTCGAAAACCCTCCGGAGGGACGGACCTATTTGGACGCCTTTGGTGGGACCGACCCTCAGTGACCATCCGTACGGAATTCTTTAAACCAGAGAAAGGACGGTACCTCCATCCCGAACAGCATCGACCCATCACCCATCGGGAAGCGGCGAGGATTCAGAGCTTTCCCGATTCATTCCGATTCCTAGGATCAAAAATCGAAATCGCAAGGCAAATCGGGAACGCCGTACCCGTTCTCCTGGCGAAGGCGATTGGCGATGAAGCGCATAGGGCGCTGCGACAGGAGATATCCCTGGAAGACAGGGCGGACACGAAAGAGCTCTTCAACCTGCTTCTCGGGGAAGATATTCTTGTCGACATCTATGACGAAAACACCTAATCCTAAGGAGACAAGATCGATCCAGGCACGGCTCCTTAAGATCCTCACCGAATTCAGACACGGACAAGCATCGACAGACCTCCGAAGTGACGTTCGCGCCCTCATCCCAGCGCTGCAACTCCTTCGCAAACTCGGAACATCGCTCATTCCCGCGGAAATGCCGACGAGTGCCCGAGAGCGGATCCTTCATTACTTCAACCGCTATCCCGGCGTCCCCATACAAGGATCGGAAATCGAGATCGTGGCAGGCATAAGCGAATGGGCTCGCCGATTGCGCGAGCTCCGCGTGCAGTTAGGCTGGCCGATCATCAATGGATTAGCGGCACGGGAAATGCAAGAATCCGAAGTCAATGCAGATGCGGGAACAAAGCCATCGAAACTTACGGTGAATGAATACATCCTTCTAAATCAAACCTAGGATCGCGAGTCCGCTTACCGATGGAATGTGGCGAATACGATCAAGAGGAAATCCATTGGAACGCGTGAAAAAATCTTGGAATACCTGCGAGCAAACGTTGGGAAGGAGGTCATGGCCGACGAGCTCCGATACGTTGCGGGCAACCGCTCCGAATGGGCTCGCCGCGTTCGGGAATTACGTACAGAGCAAGGGTGGCCCGTCTCCACAAAGATGTCCGGGCGCCCCGACCTCCCAATGGGGACGTACATGCTAGAAGCAGATCGACAAAGCCCGGCCCATGATCGAACGATCCCAGACAGCGTCAGAAGCGCGGTCCTGATGCGCGACGGATACGCCTGCACAAGATGCAAGTGGAAACACGCGCTTTGGAACCCATCAGATCCCCGGCATTTGGAACCTCACCATGTCCGTCCGCACGCGGAAGGAGGATTTAATACTGCAGACAACCTAAAGACCCTCTGCACGGTCTGCCACGACCTGATACACGCAGGAAAAGCCGATTGAGACAAAAAGCACTAGGCGCCGAACAAAGAACGTCCCCCTTCCCTAGACGAACGCCCCCAGCTTGGATAGGCTTACCCTCAGCTATGCGATTCTCTCCCCTCGTGCGCAATACCGTCATCACGCTGGCCATCCTGGGCATCATCGGCGGCGGGTTTTCGCTGATCAACACCGACAAGCCCGCAAACATGGACCTGACGACCTTCGTCCGCGAGGCACAGAGCCGTAACGTGGCGTCCGTCGAGGTCAAGGACACCCGGCTGAACGTCAAGCTCAAGGACGGCTCGACCAAGGAGCTGCAAAAAGAGGTCAACCAGCCCCTTTCTGAGCTCCTCAGCAGCTACGGCGTCGATGCCGAAACCATCCGTACCATCCCCGTCACCGTCATCCAGCCCTCGTCCTGGGAGCTGATCTGGCCCGTCGTCATCTCCAACGTCCTGCCGATCCTCGTCCTCATCGGCATCATGGTCTACATGGCCCGCCAGGCCCAAGGGCAAGGCGGCCGCGCCCTATCGTTCGGCCAATCGACCGCGAAGGAAAGCGCCCCGGACGACAAGAACAAGCTCACCTTCGCCGACGTCGCGGGCGCGAAGGAGGCGAAGCAGGAATTGGCGGAAGTCGTGGAATTCCTCAAGTTCCCCGATAAGTTCGATAAGCTGGGCGCCAAGATCCCCAAGGGCATGCTCCTCATGGGCAGCCCCGGCACCGGCAAGACGCTGCTCGCCCGCGCCACGGCCGGCGAGGCGAATGTCCCGTTCTTCCACCTGAGCGGGTCCGAATTCGTGGAAATGTTCGTGGGCGTGGGCGCCTCGCGCGTGCGCGACCTCTTTGACCGCGCCAAGAAGCAGGCCCCGTGCATCGTCTTCATCGACGAGATCGACGCCGTCGGCCGCCAGCGCGGCGCAGGCCTAGGCGGCTCCCATGACGAGCGCGAGCAGACCCTCAACCAGATCCTGGTCGAAATGGACGGGTTCGAGCCCAACCTCGGCGTGATCGTGATGGCCGCCACCAACCGGCCCGACGTGCTCGACCCGGCCCTCCTCCGCCCCGGCCGCTTCGACCGCCGCATCGTCATCGACCCGCCCGACCTCAACGACCGCGAGGAAGTCCTCAAGATCCACGCCAAAAGCAAGCCGCTCGACGCCGACGTCAACCTGCGCCGCATCGCCGAACGCACGCCCGGCTTCTCGGGCGCCGACCTCGCCAACCTCATGAACGAGGCCGCCATCCTGGCCGCCCGCGAAAACAAGGCCAAGGTGAACCAGCTCGACATCATCAATTCCATCGAAAAGGTCATGCTCGGCCCAGAGCGCCGCAGCCACCTCATGAACGATGAGGAACGCCGCGTCACCGCCTACCACGAGGCAGGCCACGCGCTGGTCGCCTACCTCTCGCCCAACGCCGACGCCGTCCACAAGATCTCGATCATCAGCCGTGGCCGCGCGGCCGGGTATACCATCAAGCTCCCCGTCGAGGACCGCCGCATGCGCCGCTCGGTCGAATACGTCGAGGACATCGCCATGATGCTTGGCGGCTATACGGCCGAAAAGCTGGTCTTCGGCGACGTCACGACCGGCGCCACCAACGACATGCAAAACGCGACCGGCCTCGCGCGCAACATGGTGACGCACTGGGGCATGTCGGATGCCCTCGGGCCGCGCGTGTACGGCCAACAGGCCGAGATGGTCTTCCTTGGCCGGGAGATCTCCGAACAGCGCGACTACTCCGAAGCGCGCGCCGAACTCATCGACCGTGAGATCGATCGCCTGCTCGCCGAGGGCCAAGCCACCGCCACCAAGCTCCTCCGCGACCACCGCGAGACGCTCGACGCCATCGCCGCCCACCTCGTCGAACACGAGACCATCGAGCGCGACGAGGTCGAACGGATCATCGGCTTCCCGCCCAAGAACCAACGAAACAGCTTGCCGCAGACCGCATAAAACCGCCCATTGGGGCGGTTTTATCTCGCGTTGAACCGGTCCGGCTCATCATAACCACATCTCCGCCTTGGTGAGGTTGTTTTTTGCGCATAGAAAAAGGCCCATCCGCGTAACGCCGATGGGCCAGGGATCCGTCGATCGCCTACTCGAACTCGGGGTAGACGACGGTGCCGCCGCCCGTCGGGGACGGGGCGGCGGGGGTGGGCGCGGGCGCCGGGGCGGCGACCGGGACGGGCACGGGGGCCGCCGGAGCCGGGGGCACGACGGGGACGTCGTGCGCACCGGTCTGCGGGACGTGCGTGTCGCGGGCGAGCGCGCGCGGCGGGGGACGCGACGTCGAGCGGTTCATCACCTGCGTGAGGGCTTCCGTGAGCTCGTCCCGCGCGCGCATGCACGCGGTGGCGCGATCGGCGGTCACGTCACGGCAAAGGTCACGGACGCGGGCGAGACGGTCCATGAAGGGAACGACGCCGACGTGATCCAAGCCCTGGGTACGCGCCAGGAGCGGAGCGTACAGGTCCTCGACGCGCGCGAGGGCCTCGCGGACACCGCCGCAACGATCCCCCTCCAGCCGTACGCCCTCCATCGCGCAAAGCCGCACGTCGTTGGCCGCCTGCCGGATTTCGGCGAGCACCATTGCCCGCTGGAATGCGAGGAAGAGCACGCGCATCCCCTCGACGGTCTCGGGGGACGCGGGGGCGCCCGTGAGGGTGATGCTCCGGACGTCAGACTCGACACCACGCACGCGGGCGTTGGCGCTCTCGACCTCGCGGCCGAGCGAGCCGAGCGCTCCGGCGATCGGGGCGGTGTCGCTGCCCTGGCAGCGGAACCTGTATTCCTCAGCATCGCTGGGCGGCGCGAGGTCGGTGCGGCCGGCCATCATGCGGATGACCGCCGGCGAGAAGTTCCCCGAAAGCCAGACCGTCCGGTCGCCGCTCGTCGCGCATCGGCGGCACATGGCGCGGAGGGCACCGGCCGAGCCGCACTGGGCGTCGGCGCGCTGCTCGCGCCGACGGCGGATGGCGTCGCGGTCGACCTCGGCCACGGCGGGACGAGCGGCCGCGGCGGGCGCCGGGGGCTCCTGGCAGCGCCGGCTGACGACGGCCAGGAGGTTGGCCCCGGTGGCGATCGCACGGGCCGCGCGGTCGCAGGCCGGGGTCCCGCTGCCGAAGCAGCGGTGCGAGAGCTCGCCGGGACGGACCTCGCCCCCGCAGACCCCGGCCTGGAGGCTGGGGTCGGAGGTGAAGCACTCGGCGAGACAGCTCCGTACCAGGCCCGCCGGGTCGTTGTAGGCGTCGTCGGACGTGTTCGTCCGCACGTCCAGGCGGTGCACGGGGCCCGTGGGGGCGCCACCCTGCTGGGCGTGGCTGACGGCGGGGACGATGGCCAACGCGACCGTGACGACGAACAATCGAACGCTCATGACATTCTCCTTCCAAAACACCAGAGGATCCGTTTCCTCAGGGTTCCCTTTTTTATCACAGATCGCCCGTCTTGTCAAGGGCGGACGGCTGGGTGAACAGGCATTCGTTATGACGAAAACACGCGAGCGCTCTTACGAAAAACACCTAAATAAGGGGCCGTTCTCGCGAGCGAGGCGAGCCCGTTCATTTCCTTGCCACTCCCCTGTCTCATATTGCTATAAATATGCTTAAACAAGCTCTTTTTGGAAAAATAAAGACTCCCGGCGCCCGCGCCTCACGAGGAGACAACGGGGGACGGGAGAGGAGGGTTCACCAGTTGCACTGGCCGAGGCGGTCTTCGTTGACCGCCACGTTGCCCTTGGAACGGGCGCCGTCGGGACAGATGCGCGCCAGCGACTGCTGGTTGCGCAGGGAGGCGTCGCGGCCCTCGACGACGATGATGTCGAACCGCTCCGACATGTAGCCGCTGCGCGACGTCGACCAGTAGCCGCTCTCGACGAAGCTCGCGCCCTCGCCGGTGCCGTCGACGCAGTGGAGCGTCCCGCAGCCACCCGAGAAGGTGTAGCGGAGCTCGTTGGTCAGGGACGTCACCGGCGTGCCGTTCATGTCCCAGCAGCGCACCCGGAGGGCGCTGTTGGTGGAACGCAGGATGAGGTTGAACGACTGCGTGCGGCAGGCGGAGGTGTTCACCGCGCCGCCGCCGACGACCCCGCACTGGCAGTCGCCGTACTGGCCGGCGGCGTTGCACTGCTGGAGCGAGGACTGCCCGGAGGGGCAGCTCAGCCGCCCCACGCAGGCGTCGCGCGAGTAGAGCTGGCCCGGGGTGCAGGTCGCCGCGGTCGTGCACGACGAGCAGTCGTAGCCGGTCCCCGCACCGTTGCAGATGCGGGTGCCCGTGGTGACGGCGCCCGGGCAGGTGCAGGAGCCGCTGGTGGAGCCCGGGATGCAGACCTGGGACGTGGCGGCGGTCCCGAGGCACTGGCAGGCGTCCCAGGTGCCGGCCGCGTTGCAGACCTCGCGGGGGCGCTGGCCCTCCGCGCAGCTGCGGACGCAGACGCGCTCGTAGCCCGGGGTGCACTGGGCGGTGCCGCCACCGGGACTGGCGAAGCACATGCACCCGCCGTACCCCATTCCCGACGACTCGCACTGCCGGCCGGCGTACCAGCCGGCGGGACAGACGAGCCCGCCGCAGGAGTTCGGGGCGATGGAGTTCGGGACGCAGCCGCCACCGCCCGGGGAGGGGTTGTGGCAGCGGCAGTCGACCCACGCGTTGTTCACGCAGGTCTCGGAGGTGAGCTGGCCCGAGGCGCAGTCGGCGCGGCAGGCCACGACGGCCGAGCCCGGACCGCCGTAGCGGACCGAGCCGGTGGAGCAGACGGACGCCGGGGGCGGGGTCACCGACCCGGAGTCGTAGCAGCCGCAGGGGCCGAGGGTCCGGTCGGGCAGGCACAGCCGGCCCGCGACGCGCCCCGTGGCGCAGCCGTTCGCCGAGCAGAGCTCGGACGAGAGGATCTGGCCGGGCGTGCACGCGAGCGTGCCCGCACCGGCATTGCCGTCGATGCCCACGGCGTTGTTGCCGAGGCACCCCGCGAGCGCGAGGGCCGCGAGCGCGGCGAGGGATGAAGAGGCGACGAGGCGCACGATGGAACGAGGGGCCATGTTGGCCTTCTTTCTGCATCCATTTACCCAAGGATGCCGGGGCTTTGATTGGAGGGAACGGTGAAGATGGTTGAGATCTTCCTTGAGAGGACCATGTAGATGATCATCTCGAGGAAGAAGCGGAACCGCGCGCGTCGGTGAAGACGCGGCGGCTCCGCAGGGAACCGTCAGAACCGGGGGGGCGTTCCCAGGTGGAACGTGAGCCCCCCCATGACCGCCATCCCCACGTCGCTGCCGAACAGCGCGACGCGTTGGTTGCCACGGGTGGCGATCACGCCGAGGGCGGAGTCGCCGTAGCCCACGAACAGGCTGGGCTCGACGGCCAGGAAGCGCCAGGCGAACTCGTAGCTCGCCTTCGCGCCGAAGACGCGTCCCCGGTAGTCGCCGAGGATCACGCCCCGGTCGATCGACTCGACCTCGGCGTACCCCGTGTTGGTGTAGGTCCGCACCCCGAACGCGAGGCTGAACGTGTGGCGCACGTTGCCCTCGCCGAAGGAGAAGCCGAACCCCACGTCGGCGAGGTAGCCCGTGGCGGTGGGGAACATCGGCGCCCCGTACAGCCCGTAGAGCACCCCACCCGAGGCATGGACGGAGAACAGGTGGCTGATGCGCACCCGGAGGCGCGCGCCGGCCACCCCGTACGCCATGTTCATGCCGGTGAGGACACCGCTGCCGCCCTCTCCACCGACGAAGAAGTCCGCGTCGAGGCGGTCGAGGGTGCGGGCGGAGTCCCGCAGGGCGTTGACGTCCTCGCGGACGGCAGCGATCTGCGTCGTGTGCTCGGCCACCGTGGTCTCGAGGCGCGTGAGGCGGTCCTCGATCCCCACCGTGTTGAGCGGGGTGGCCGAGGTGGCGGCGGCGAAGAGGCGGTCCATGAGGAGCCGGTTGAGCTCCTCGCAGTCGACGCTGGGCACCTGGGCGCTGTCCGCTCCGACGACCGTGTGCCGACAGGCGGCGTCGACCCGCGCGGTGAGGGCGGCGAATTGCGCCTCGAGCGCACCCACGCGCGCGGCGAGGGTGGGGTCGCTCGACCCGGAGGGGGCGATGACCACCTGCGCAGCGCCAGAACCCACCGTCGCGGCGCAGGTGACGCCACGGCGATCGGCGAGGTAGACCAGCTGCGAGCCCGGCGGGCAGTAGCAGCCAGCCCGCACGACCTGCCGCCGGTCGATGCGCGAGCAGGCGCTGACGGGCCCGGACAGGACGTCGAGGACCTGCCGCCGGGCGTTCATCTGGACCACGCACTCCACGTTGCCGCGGAGCCGGATCGCGGTCGCCGCGCCGCCATACTCCGAGCCCGAGAGGCAGACGGGGATGCGGACGAGGCTGGGCCGCTGGGCCGCGGTCTGCTCGCAGCGCGTGAGGCGCTGCGTGAGCTCCACGATCCGGCGGGCCTGCTCGGCCTCGGTCGCCGCACAGGCGGTTCGCGCGCCCTCGAGCGCCTGGAGGGCCGCGACGGACACCTGGGTGCAGGTGCCGGCGTTCTGCGGCTGGCTGGCGACGTGGGTGAGGCACGCCGACAGGTTGACCCAGTCTACGCAGGCCGGTGTCGGCCCGGCCGGCATGGAGTTGCTGTTGCAGTTGGTTCCGGGGGTGTTGCGAAGAGCCCCGTAGTTGGGAGCCCCCTGCGCGGCCGCCGGCTCCGCCTGGCTGATGACGCCGACCACGGCCACCATGGCCGCGAGCAGGAGCGCCCTGGGGCGCCCAATCGCGTTCTTCTTCATGACGTGTCTCCTGGCGTCTCGTGACGCCGCATGCAATTGGGCGAGGGATCCCTCGACCCGCGTGGAACGCGAGCGGGGCCCGCGCGGTTGGTTGACTCTGACGGTGAAAGTTACGAGACCTGACGTGGCACGAAAGGTCCTGAAGCCGTCCCATCCGATCCTCTCGAGAGGCGGCTCGACAGGGAACGGAACGGCTTCAAAATCTTTCAAATTTGGCTTCCTGATTCGCAATCAGGGAAATGAGCTCGAAAACTAATGCCAAATGATATCAAAAAATGGGGGTTCTGTCAAGACCCCCACCCGTTCGCGAAGGCATCCGCCCTCCCCGCCCCTAGCGCCGACGATCGTCGAGGCTTAAAAAGAGCCAAAAAATCGCTAAAACAAGCCCTAATATCGCTCCGTACCCAGCGGCCTGAAGGAGGTTCGGGCGGGCGATCCAGCGCGACGGGAGCGGCGTATCGATGATTTGCGCTTGGGCGTTGTAGCCAAAATTGGGGGTCTTTTCGATGACCTGCGCGGCGACCCCCTGCACCAGGAGACGAGCCTGCTCGCGATCGGAATGGTAAGCCGTGAGGTTGATGATGCCGGTCCCGGGCGTGACCCCCACCTCGACCGCCTCCTGCCAAGCCTTGCGGCGACGGTACTCGTCTTGGGGGAAAGCGGCCGCATCCAGCCCTGGCGTCTCACTTAAGACACGATTCGCGACGAGGGACGTATAGACCAGCTCGCGGACATTCGTCGCGATCTGCTCCGTGGACTTGAGGGCCGTATACGGATCGAGACCGGCGACATTCGCCTGGACGACCAGGAGGCGCATGCTCGAGCTGTATTTCCAAGGGAAAGCCAAAGCGACACCGGTGGCGAGGACCGCCCCCAACACGGCGCTCCAAAGGAGACGCACCCAGGACCGTTCAAGCTGTTGTAAAAAGGCATTCAACATAGGAAAGGGCGATGGGGATGAGTATACCGTATGCGCGTGATCTGCGGCAGAACGTGACAGCGGGCTATTTCAACGGCTCACTGGTAACGGCATTTCCGAAAGTGACCCGCGCCTCGAATGGCTTGCCTTGGCGGAGCCCGGCGATGGTGACGGCGGTACCGGGACGATATTCGAGCACGCGCTCCGCCAAGGTCCAGGACCCGTCCAGGACATCCTGGTCGATACGCTCGATGATGTCGCCTTCACGGAGCGCGGTTGCGGCAGGGCCCTGCGCATTGACCGCGGCGACACTCCGCGCCCCCACCAACAGCGCCCCTTTCGTGGGAGCCGTGCCGGTTTGACGCGTGAAGGTATCCCCGAGCTCAAGATACCGCACGCCTAGTGTCGGACGACGAATATCGCCCCCCGAGAGGACGCTCGCAAGCGCGCTCCGGATGGCTTGGGCCGGAAGGACCGTCGCCCCATCGGACGTCGGCAAGGTCAGTCCGACGAGCTGGCCACGGGCTTCCCAAACGGGCGTCGCGACCGGGAACTTTACGTCATCAAGCAGGAAGCGCCGATTCCATTGGTCGCTTGAGAAAGACGCGGAGGATGTCGCCATGGACCCGAGGCCCGTGAGGACGGTTGGAACGTACTGATTCGACGCGCGTTCGCCCCACACGGCCTGACCAAGATCGACATCGGCCGGAGAGACGAGGGCAGCGGCCGGAAAATCACGGGCCTCGACCTTCAGGAACAGCAAGCCCGTGGCGCGATCCCGAATCCCCTTCGTGGGAACGAGCACCTTCCCTTTCCAGCCGATACCCACCTCCGCGAGGCGCGGCAACGATGCGAACGCGGAATCCAGGGTCACGAGCCACCCGTCATTCGTGACGGCCACGGCGACGGCGACACGTTCCGAAGCGGGGATGCGTGCCGAGGACGCGCGAGGATCGAGCCGGAAAACTGGGACCGTCGGCGTGGCACGACCCACGCGGAGCGCCGCCGGCAAGCCCAAGCGGCCATCCGCGGTCGGCTCGACGGGGATGATCTCGATGGGCGGCGTCGCCGGAGGAGTGGGCGAGTCGTCCTTGTTGGCCACCTGGTCGATGCGCGCCTCAAGACGACGCAGGCTAGGCATGACGATCGCCACGAAGCCGAGCAGTCCGGCGCCCGCCCCAAAAACGACCGCCAACAGGATCGCAACCAACCAGACGCGACGTTCGACGGGAACGGACGAAGGCATATGCGCGTACGATAGCAAATCCTTAAGCCCAACGCGAGAGCAGCAGGAGCGCGAAAAACGCTAATAAGAATCCGATCGCCTCAAGCCAGGCCGTGAGGGCGCTGGGGCGCGGCGAGAACCCGTAGCGACGCACGCGGAGGGGGGCCGCCACCAGGAGCGCAGCGAGGAACGCCTGGGTTGGCATGCTGAGCGGCAAGAACAAGAGCAGGCAACCCACCGCACACCCGATCCACATCCCGAACAGGGTCCACGCGCGGCGCTGGGCGCGGGCCGCGTCCGGATGCGAGGTGGCGGCAAAGCCCACCATATTCACGAGCGCGAAGACGACGATGGGGACCCAAGCGGGCATGGCCGTCTTCGAGAACGTATTGATGCCGACGGCACCCCAGGCGAGAAGCGCGTTCGTAAGCGGGACCAGGCCGACATGCAGGTGCGTGAGGCCGTTCACCGGATAATGGCCCGCGTCATACTTGAGCAGGAAAAAGAGTTCCAACGAAAAATACGAGACGATCGCGACAAAAAACGAGAGCGCGTGGCGCCAGGTCGGATCTTCCAGAAGCAAGGCACAGACCGTCGCGGAAACGACAAAGAGGCAACCGGGCAAGGTCTTCACCATCATCTCCCAGCGCTCCTTGCGGGCCCAGGCGACGCGCCAGGCGACAAGGGCATACGCGGCCACGGCGGCGACCAACGGCCATGGGAACAATAAGGGCGACCGCCACTGCCACTCGAAGAGCCCATAAATCGCAAACCCCGCAAGCAACGGACCAAGGCGCAGCAGGAGGGCAAACATAGCTAAAACGCGGCCCGCGCGGCCGTAAGGGCCTGCCGCCAACGGGCTTCCGCTCCAGGCTCTTGGCGGACGAGCCCCTCCAAGGCCAAGACAAGCGCCAAATGCAGGTCACGACGGGGCCCGGGGACCACGAGCCGGAGCAGGTCCCCGCGGGCCTGGGCCGCATCCTTATCTTGTTCGTACGCCGTGATCACGCGCTGGACCTCCGCTTTCCAGGCGGATTCCAGCTCTTCCGGCGAGCGCGTAACGATGGGGGCCGGAGACGAAACGCCTGCCGCCGGGCTTCGGGATTTCCACCACAAACCACCTCCTACGGCCAGGCAGAGGACAAGGATAAGCGCCACCAACCACTTATGCATCCGATTCATAGGCGGCGGCTAGGCGTGCCGTTCGGGCGACGTCCGACGAAATTCGCGCCATTCGGAAAGCGTGACGGCGACGGCCATGGCGACCGGGATGGAGACGATCGCGCCCACGGTCCCGAACAGCTTTGCCCCGATCAGGAAGGCGATGATGCTGACGATCGGGTTCAGCCCAAGGGTCTTTTCGGTGATCTTGGGAACGATGAGGTTATTTTCCAACTGCTGGATGAGGATGAGCGCAGCAAGCGTGACGAGGGCCGTCGTCGGCGACTTGGTGAACGCCAACATCACGGCCGGGACGGCGGAGAGGATCGGCCCGATATATGGGATGAACTCGAAGAGGCCGCCGATGACCGCCAACAGGAGGGCGTACGGCACCCCGATCAGCCCGAAGGCGACCAGGTACATGAGGCCGATGATCAAGCAAAGGAGCAGCTGGCCGCGCATCCACGCGCCTAATTTTTCCATCAGGAGCCAAGTGAGGCGGGTCGCGAAATCCTGATACCCCTTCGGGACCCACTCATGGAAGACCCGTTTGATGGCGGAATCCTCGATGACGACATACAGGGCCAGCACCAGGACGACGACGAACCCAGCGATCCCGCCGAAGATATCCACAACCGTCGACAAGGCATTGGAGAGGAAGGTCTGCGCCTGGCCTTGGAGCCCGCTGAGCCCGGATGACAGGTCGAACCCGGCGGACTGGATTTGGGTGAGGACGTCCAGATCGCGCACGATCCGGGCCGCATCCCCCAATCGGTCGCCATAGGTGGTGACCAACGCCCTCGTTTGGCCGATGAGGGCCGGAACAAGGAGGGTCACGATGAGGGCCAAGACCCCAAAAAGCAAGAGATATAAACAAAGGACAGAGACGGTCTTGGGGATGCGGTGCCGTACCCCCCAATTTGCCACCGGGTAGATGACACCGGCCAGGAGGATGGCGAGGAAGCAGTATAAAACGATGTCCTGGATGAGCCAGACCGTGACAAGCCCCAAGGCGACGGCCACGACCTTGAAGATCGAGGCGAAGCTGAGGTCGTTGGAAAGAGGGCGAGGAGAGGGCATGGGCCTAAGATACCATGTTTTTCCAGGGTCGCCCACCTCGACAAACCGCGGCTTTTTCCCTATCCTTAGCGCATGATCGAGCACCGGAAGGCGCGCCACGAATATGACATCCTCGAAACCTGCGAGGCGGGCTTGGCGTTGACGGGCGACGAGGTCAAGAGCCTCCGCAACGGCCACATGCGGCTCGAAGGGGCCTACGTTCGGCCACTCCAGGGGGGATTTTGGCTGATCGGGGCCCATATCGACCAATACGGAAAACAGGGCCACCCGACCCCCTACGACCCCCTCCGCAGCCGAAAACTGCTGGTCCACCGAAAAGAACTCCTGTATTTTGCGGGAAAACTAGCCGAAAAAGGCTTGACACTGATCCCCCTTCGCGTGTATCCTTCTGGTCGACGTTTTAAGCTCCTGTTTGGCTTGGGGCGTGGCAAGCGCCTGCATGACAAGCGCGCCGCCCTCAAGGAACGTGAATTAAAGCGACAAACTGGACGGTTTCTCCGCGATACGCGCGAAGCCTTCTAGGACCCATGGCATGGGGATGACCAGTTTCGACGGCGACTCCCCTCCTCTCCTGCAAGCCGGACGTGTCGATGCGCCCGTAACCCCATCGACAACTGACAGTTGCCAACCCTGTCGCTCGCGTCAAGAATGCGCTCGCTTCGGCGTTCCGCGTTCAACACGCTGCTCCGGTCCTCGCCTAAGGCGACTGCTACCGAGCCGATCCGCCCTGGTGCCGTCTCACGCCAGAGCCTGATCGTCACCCTTTGAGACGTGATCCGCGGCCCCGTTCTAGGTCGCGGGTGACCGGCTAGAACTTGATGCCTGCCGCTTGTCGGCTCCGAACGCGGGCATGACCCCCTCGAACCGAACCAAGCTTGTGAACGAAGGAAGGAGGACGGTTGTCCGGACGGGGGTGCGATTCCCCCCATCTCCACCAAAAACCCTTGAGGATGAAGGCCGCTAGGCCTTCCAGAACCCTTTTTATCCACCCGCCAGGAAGACTGGCACCCAATCATGCGCATCCACCATCGCCGCCGCGGCGGCCAACAAAAGAAAGAGGAAGGATTGCAATTCCGCGCCAACGAGCAGATCCTCGCTCCCACGGTGCGCGTGATTGACGAGAACGGCGAGATGCGCGGCGAGATGCCGACGAGCCAAGCCATCGCCCTGGCCCAGGAGAAGAGCTTCGACCTGGTCGAGGTCTCCCCCAAGGCCGTGCCGCCGGTGTGCCGCCTCATCGATTACGGCCAATTCAAATACCAAAAAGAAAAGGAGGCGCGGGCGCAGAAGGCCCACGCCAAGAAGGTCGACGTGAAGGGGGTGCGGCTCTCCGTGAAGATGGGCCAGCACGACCTCGACATCCGCGTCGACCAGTCCAAGGGATTCCTGCAGGACGGGCACAAGATCAAGATCGAGATCATGCTCCGCGGCCGCGAGAAGGAACACGGCGAGCTCGCGACGCAACGGATCAACGCCTTCATCGCCGCCCTCCAGCAAAGCTACCAGCTCTACATCGAACAACCGGTCACGCGCAGCGGCGGCAACGTCTCGGCGATCGTGGGACGGAAATCCTAACTTCACTCCTATGAAACTCAAAACGCACAAGACGGTCGCCAAACGCATCAAGATCACCGCCTCCGGCAAGCTCATCAAGCGCAAGGCCGGGCAGGACCACTTCAACAGCCGCGAGAGCGGGAACGTCACCCGCAACAAGCGCCGTGACCTCGACGTCTCCAAGCGCTACGTCCGCAACATCAAATCCCTTATCGTCAACTTCTAACCGTTATGCCTCGTGTCAAACGCGGTACCCACCGCACCAAGCGCCGCAGCAATATCCTCGCCCGCACCAAGGGCATGATGTGGGGGCGCAAGAGCAAGATCACCCTCGCCAAGACCGCCGCCAAGAAGGCCGGCGCCAACGCCTACCGCGACCGCAAGCTGAAGAAGCGCGACAACCGCGGCCTCCAGCAGGTCCGCATCAACGCGGCGGCCCGCCTCAACGGCACCACCTACTCGAAGCTGATCAGCGGCCTCAAGAAGAAGAACGTCGTCCTTGACCGCAAGGTCCTCGCCGAACTCGCCAGCAAGCACCCGGAGGTGTTCGCGGAGATCGTGAAGGCGGCGTAAGAAAAGAGAAAAACGCCCCGATTCGTCGGGGCGTTTTTTGCGACGCGGATGGACGCATACTTGCGTTTAAAAAAGTGTGGTATCATAGGCGGCGTATCCATATCCCCATCTATGTCACGCCCTTTTGAAGGATCCGAACGACCCGCCGCACGCGTCCCCCGTGCCGAACGGGGACCAAGCCGACGCGAGCCGACCTCTTCCGTTGGCCGCCTTAGCGAAACCACATCGGCTACACGGTCAACCGCCGATCGTCTCGCAAACGTTTTGAATGCCTATGAACGTACGGAGCGGCCAAATGCCCGCCGTCAAGATGAGCACCTCTCCCTGATCAGGGAGACTGATCCGTTTCGATCGAGACCGACCGACTCGCTCCGCCTGAGCGGCATAGAGGCCGCGTCGCACCTCTTGAATAATCAGGAACTCGCGAACAAGGTCGATCATTCCAGCTGGCACAAGGCCCCTGACATGGTCAATCGACTTGAGGAAATGCGTCGAAAGCGCCGTGATGAGCAGGAAGCGGAGCGAAAGCGCATTGAAAGCGCCTGGTTCGCCGATCAGGAGGCCAAGCGTCAGGAGATCGAAGGACGCTGGCTCAGCGAACGGCGCGAAGCTCTTGACGATTTGGATGACTTTGACCGAAAGGCGCGGCCGGAAAGATACGATCACCTGTTCCATCCGAACAACGATCGGCGTAGTCATGAGGAGGTCAGGCGTGAGGCCCTAAACAGCCTTGATTTCTTGGATCAGTCCTCGAAGGGATTCAAAGGTTCGGAGGGGAAAAATCCGTTTGCCGGCCAGGATCTTGGCGCGCTCGTAGACGATAGACCGAACACGGAAATCGATTACGAAAATCTTGCGGATGTTGAATTTGAAGATCCGGATGAAAATTGGGGAGCCGCAGCCATAGCCCCCCTGTCGTCCGAGGCGGCACCCGCCAAAAAGGAAGTACGGCCCCTGACACGAGAGGAGATCTACGCAAGCATGATCCCGTTCATGGCAGAGCGAGAGCGACGAGAAGCGGAAGAGGTCGCAGCTGAACGAAAACGGAATGAACCGCCCATTATCGATATCCAAAAGATCGAGCCGCTGACGCCCGAAGAGCTCCACGCAAACGCGCGCCGCGACGCCATCCGCCTAAAGCAGCGCGGGCTTGAGGCTCGTATGCAGGAAATCGCGGCACTCCAAGCAAACATTACCGATTTTGAACAGCGGGTAGAGGAACAAATGCAAGGGATCGAGAAAAAATATGGCATCAACCCCGTTCACCATGATGAGGGCTCCATACCTCTGGGAAAGAAGCTTTGGTCCTTGATGCAAAATGCCGTCCACGTCCTCAAGGGGACCTCAAATGAAAGCCCGGCTGCCGCCCTGGAACAGAATCGGATCAACCGCCGATATCTCATCGAACAGCAAGGGAAACTGGCCGAACTCATTCAGGAAAAAGAGCAACTGGAACGCGAACTGAAGGATCTTACGCAAACGGAAAACGACCGTGCCGCAGAGTACGCCCAGCGCAAGCGGTCGGCAGAACGGGCGCGCGAAGAAGAACAACGCGCTCGCACGGAGGTAAAACGGCACAACCTTGTAAGACCCCGCCGCCATCGGGATTGGCTCGATCCTCTCAGCATGGACGACTCGCGCATGGCCAAGGGCGCCGAGGAACGCGCGCGTGATGCGTTCACGAAGATCGGCATGGGGGCGGATGAAGCGGCTCGCTACGCCAGGGAGATCGGTGCGGATGCAGAATGGCAGAAAAAGCGCCAGGTTTGGGAAAGAGACACGAAACGTGGGAACGACATCGATCTTGCGGACTGGGATGGCGTGCTTCGCCTAGACCAGCAATCGCTCGCCTCTTCCAGCGACGAGCGCGCGCAGGACCGCCTTCTCCCGGATGAGGAACGTGCCGATGGCGCACGATTCGGCTTGGGCGATTCTAACGCTTCGGGAAATGAATTCGCAGCGAAGCGTAAGAGTTCCACTCAGGAGCCGTCTAGATCAAACACGGCAGGCATGGACGAACTCGATAAAGCCGCCTAGCCGCGACCCGCTGACCCATGTCAGCGGGTTTTATTTTTGGGGATCGGATTGGATGTGGTATCCTATGGCGAGCTGATCGTATGACCATGCCCCTTTCCCACAGGATACCGGAGTTCCGCACCGAACGGGTGCCTGGACAGACGTGGCGAGGCTTCCTCCAGGAGGCCCACGCAATGCGACGCCCTACGTCGCGTCTCGCACCTGACGACAAGTCCTACATAAACGGCGAATTTGCCCGGATTCGGGAACAATGGGGACAGGCATATAACCCGGAAGCAAGTGATTTCGCCGAACGGCTCGCCGCCATATTAGCCAAACAAATCTCCGTTGATGCCTGCTTGGCGGACCGTTTAAATGACCTGCTTAACGGGACGGATGTGATCGCCGTCGTCAGCAGCGGCCTAAGCCCAAGCTCACGCGACGAGGATGACGTCAGCATCGTGGGAATCGACGTCACCATCGGCGCAAGAGAGATCGAAAAAAAACTGAGCCGGACCCTTAAGCGGGTCATCGAGATCCCCCATTTGCGCCATCGCGACTATGTCTACGTCCCGGACAGCTGGAAAGAAGATGCGGACCTAAGCGAGGGATTCAAGGACCGACTGCCGGGAGGCCCGCATGTATCCGACCGGGTCTTCCGCGTCCCGACCGTCGCCCACCTACCCTTCGCAACCATCAAGGAACAGCTCACGGACGCGCAAGCTAAGGACGCTGTACGCTTGTTCGCCCTGCAACTCACGCTCCAATGCCGTGATCTTGGCCTCCTTTGCGCGAATCGACTCTCACAGCGGATCGACGCCCGACCGGCAGATCTCCAAACCATGCGGGACGCAAAAACATGGATGCGGACGTTGGATTGGATGTGGAATCCTGGGCAGGTGCGGCTTGGGAAGATGGCCCTCGGGTACCTTGACGGATACGAGGAATTCGAGAAGCCGCTCATCTCGAGCGCTAACCAAGACGGACAGGCATATCGCGCGATCCTGCAAGGGTCCAGCCTTAGCACATCTGACGCATGGAGGACGCTCGTAGAACGGCATAAGGCAACGCCTCTCTTTGCCCTGGTGACAGCAACTCTCGAAACCGCGCAAACCATTGAAAACCTCTGCCGAGGGGAAGCTGAAGCCTCCCGCCTGAGAGCCGCCTAATCGATAAAAAGAACGCCCCTGCCCGGGGCGTTTGCGCTAGTGACTCTCTTCCCGTGCCCGCTGGTAGAGCTGCAGCAGGATCCGGACCTGGGCCGGTGCCAGATGGCGGAAGTCGAACTCGCTGGCGCCGTCGAGTGGGGCGCCCATCTGCTCGAGGACGTAGCGGACGAGGGCAAGGCCGAAACCATACCGGTTACCGGAAGCCCCCATTCCGCGAAAATGCCCTTCCACGGCATCCGCGTGCAAAAACGCGACCGGCTCGTACAGAGGAATGGCGATTTGGCCGGAGACCCCCTCGAACGCCCGCGTATGCAACACCGCCTCAACCGTCCCATCTTGCCGATAACGGAAGCGTTGTGGATGGAACCGGGGAACGTGCGGATGCTGCAGGACCCGCGCCAGGAGCGCGAGCCTCTCTTCCCTGACCCGACGCCGACCCGAACGGGAGCGGCGGCGTCGAGGTGACGACCGATGTCCCATGACGAACTCCTTTAGGCCTTAAGCCGAAGAATCCGGCCTTGATTCTACGGGTTTTTGCGCGACTGTCAAGGGCTGCCGTCCGATCCAGGCCCGCAGGACGGCGACCGCCTGCTCACGCTGCCGGTCACGCGCCCGACGGCCGACCTTCCAGACACCGGTGGCAGCATCCGTTTTAGCATCGGACCGGCGAGCCAAGACCGCCCAGGCGTGATACGGCCACGACCGCACCGCCGCCCACAGGCGGGCTGGCAGGGTGCGGAGGCGGGTCCCGATGCCAAGCAGGTGCAGGTAGATCAGCCGACGCCGATCACGATCGCGATCAAGGCGCTCTGCCCAGGTGGTGACGCCCGTCTCGTCGCCCTTTCGCTCGACGCGCCAGGCGAGGGCGGCTGGTAGCACGCGCGCCTCAACCCCCAACCAGTGTAGGCGCCAGCCCAGATCGAAGAATAACGCATCCACGGTCCGCCAAGGGAACGACAAGGCCTCGAGCTCCAAGAGGCGGGCGAGATGGTCCGCCCGATACATGGCGGCCGTCGCGGATAATGAGAACACCTCCGTCGAGGCGGCGTCGTATTGCCGCAACGACCCGCCTGCCCCTTGCGGCTGCCAGGAGAAGGCCTTCGTGAGGCCCATACCAACCGCGTCGACCAGCTCCGTCGGCTCGATCTGTTCCAGGCCGTCGTCCCCTTCCCCCAAATACCAGGCTCGCAAGACCGCGGGACCAAACGCACCCACCTCCGGATGCCCGACCGCCTCGGCAAGCAGACGAGCGCAGACATCCTTCGCAAGCAGCGTCTCCGGACTCACGAACAGGACCCAAGAGCAGGCCCGCTCGGCGGCCGGGACCCGTTGCAGGGCAAACTTGGCCGCCTGCCGCCAAATATGGCCAAGGCCATGGTGCTGAAAGAGCCGTAACGTGGAAACATAGGGATACGCTTGGGCTAACCATGCGGAAACGCCGTCGTGTGAGGCCGCATCAACCAGCACGGTCTGGTCCGGACGGTGCGTCTGGTCATCCAAGGAACGCAACAGCAAGGGCAGCCGGTCGCGGTGGTTCCAGACGACGGTGGCGACGATGAGGCGCGGATCTTCCATGCGTGCATGATACCCAGCCGGAGAACCTTTGCGAATGGCTCAGGCCGCCCGTTCTTTGGCGGGAATGGTCCGTTTCGGGGAAACCTGGAAGCCGAGCCGGTACTTCCCCCCGATCATGAGGCGCGTCATCGCGTCGGTCGCAGGAATGGAACCGAAGAGGGTGTACGTAAGCGGCAGCAAGGCCCATTGCAGGATCATCGTGAGGTAGGCGTACGGCTTCGACGCGTGTTGCGGCGGCGGAGGCAGGAGCGTCAACGAAAGCCCCGCGGAAACGAACAGCCCCATCATGGACAGCCGCATCAGCCACTGGAGCGTGAACGGCGTATTCTGGAACAGGACAAACGCATGGAACGATTCCGGAGCCGCCCAAAACGGCAGATATCCCAGCAGGAAAATCAGTACCGGCGCCGTCGCCCACATGACGCCGCCCTCAAGCTGCTTGAAGAGCCATACGACCTTCCGCCAACGCGGGAACTTCGGGTCGCGCCACAGCGTCTCCATCATGAACGGGAAGTTCTCCATCCCCCACGCCCAGCGGCGAAGCTGCTTGTAGAGGGCGGGCAAGGCCTTCCAATACTGGTCGGTCATGACGGTATCCATCGAGACCGGCAGGTAAATGGGGGTCACGCGATAGCGGCCATGGTATTTGACCAACCCCTGCAAGAAGATGCGCGAATCTTCGGAAACGATGTCCTTTTGCCAAAAGCCCACGTCCATGAGCATGCGCAGGCTCATCGAGTGCGACGAGAAGGTCATCATCCCCTCCGGACGGGCCAATTCCTGCATCAGCCAGAAGGTGGTCCCGAACATGGCTACGCGCACGACGGCGGGCGATTCCCAGAGGTTGTTATTGTAGAGGGCCATCGGTTGGTAGGAGCTGCGCGTCGGCTCCTGGACCGTCAGGTAGGCGTAGGTCAGGGCCGAAAAATAGTGGGGATGGACGATCGTGTCGACATCAAACGAAGAGACGACCGACCAATCCGGGTCCAGGCCCAGGGCCTGCAGGCGCGGAAGGGTGGCCTTGCCCGCATAATGCAGGTTCGAGCCCTTCCCCGGGATCTCGCCGGGAAGGCCGATCGGGTGCCTGGTCAGGATGAGATCCTGAAACGCGTCCGCGAACAGGGGCATGACCTCACGCTCGACCTCTTCCACGATGCCCGAAAAACGCTCCTCCCCGGCCAGGATGACCGTCATGCGTTCGGCCGGATACGCGACCTTGGTGAGCGAATCGAGGGTTTCGCGGACGACGGCGGCGGATTCTTTGGAAAACGGCAAGAAGACGACGTGCCGCACACGGTCATAGCCCGGCAGGCGCTCGGCTTCCTGCTGCCAGGACCGGCGCAGGGCGACCCGATAGCGACGCCAAGAGATCAGGATGAACGGCGTAAAATAGAAGACACGGAACAGCCAATAGAGGTCAAACAGGATCACGAAATACATCATCCAGATAGGCTGGAGGAACGATAAGAGAATCGAGCCCGCCAAGAGGGTCCAAACCAGGACCCCCGGGATGATCTCCCAGAGGCGAATACGTTGGGCGGCGGTCATAGGCGAGGGAGGGTGATGTTGGGTTCGCGATCGTACCGCGGCGCGATGATGGCGGCCGGAGGGCGCCGTCCGGCCCGTACGGAGGCGAGGAGCTGGTCGCGAGCCATCTCATCCGCGAGATCCTCGGGGAACGCCTCGAACAGGGGCACGCGGAACCAACGGGCGAGCAGGTGGGCATACAGGACCCCGACCCGCAACGCGGAAAAGCGACCCGGCCCGGAAGCGACGACCACGCCTTCCAGCTCGCGGGTCAGGAGATCGCGCCGTTCACGGACCAGCCCCAAAAAAGCGTTCGGGACGCCTTCGGCCTGCCAGGCCACAAACTGATCCGTCCCCCACTGCAGGCTCGCCTGCCCCGGCCCGCGCGTATCCAACAGCAGATAGCCCATAGCTAGGCGGAACGCTCGTTTAGCCGATCAACCACCACGTTTTTCGGGGCTTCCAAGATGGCGTAGAGGAACTTGTCGGTCATTTCCTTGCGGTAGCGAAAATCGTCGACCGTCATGACGCTGAAATTGATGTCCGTCCCCAAGTCGTGTTCCATTTCCTGCAGGACCTTACGGAGACGGTCGGTGTCGAATTTGTCCGAAACGACGAACACGTCGACGGGCGCCTTCGGCTTACCGATGAACACGCCCAAAAAGGCCAGATACCGGATGTCCCCGTACGTCTGGATCTCCTCGTCGAGGTTCTTTTCCAGCATGAGCTGGGCCTTGATGATGAGGGTCGTCAGCTCCGGCAGGAGTGGGAACGTCTGGTTGACCATGTAATACTTGCGCTTGACCCCGAACGTCTTTTTGGTGCCGGCCTCTTCGGGGTCAGCCTCCTCGTTGGAATCGATCTCGGCGATGAGTCCGAGTTTGAGTAGATTGGCCAACTCGCGACGGACGGCATTGATCTGCGTGTCGACCTTGCGGGTCAGCTCGCGCACGAACATGGGGTCGCGCGGATAGCGCAAAAACAGGCTCAAGAGCTTCACGCGGGTCCGTGAACCGAAGAGTTGCTCAAGCATAGGGCTTTGCGGTGTAGAGTGCCTGACCACGGGGCCATTGGCAAGCGATTCGGTCCCCATGGCGGCCTGGACGCCCGGCCCCCGACCGGGTACCCTAGAACCCAACGTCCCCCTTGGCAGCCAGCCCCTTTCCCATGCCTGCCCCTACGCTGCAATTTCGTATTGCGGAGATCGACGCCCGGCGTCCGTCTTCGGGAGCCATCATCGAATGCCTCCGTTTTGATGATGAGCCGCGACAGAAAAAAGGCGCGACGATCCTGGCGCTCGCCGAGATCCACGCGACCGTCTATGTCTACGAGCGCCTCCTTGACACCGTCCACGCCGCCATCACCCAGGCGCGCACGCTCGTGGCCAAAATGGAGGGCGATCCGATGGTCCGCTTCGAGAAGATCATCCAGAAAGTGAACGAGGCCCTGGCGCAGTTCGCTTCCAGCGAGGCCACGCCCATCCATTGGCAGCGCGTGAACCTGTTCATTTTCCAGCTTGGCGAGGAACACCTCTGCTTTTCCGGGATCGGCTCGCTCACCAACGTCTTCTTGCAACACCAGGAAAACGGCTCCACCAAGCCGTTCGACCTGCTGGGCTCCTTGGAACAGCCCGAAACGACAGATCCCCAAAAGCCGCTGGCTTCGATCGTCTGTGGCAACTTGAACATCGGCGACGTGCTGTTCATCGGCACGCAAAACATGCAGGCGCTCAGGGAGAAGATCGGCCTGGTCCCCCTTTGCCAAGCCCACCCACCGGTAACCGCGGCCCTGGAGATCCAACAGCAGCTCCAGGCGCTGCGCTCGCTTGAATCCCATTTTGGCGTCGTGATTGCGGGGGTCGCCCTCACGGAACCGAAGGCCGGTGCCGTAGAACGCGCCCCGATCGCGGAACCTGCTGATGAACCGGAACCGCCGATCCACGCGATCCACCAAACCGAGCAGGCGACCGAGAATATCCTTGAACACGGCTCCGAAACGGCGCCTGCCGCGCTCGGGACCCTCGTTTCCGCAGCCGTCGGCCGCGCAAAAAACACCTGGCAAAACATGCGCAAGCCCTCTTCAGGGCCAGCCGCAGCAACGGCTCCGCTCTCCCCCATCTCGCTCGCCGGGCTTCGGGGCATGAATGCGGGATACGCGCGCGGGCTTTTTGCGGAAAAGCGTTCCGCCCTGGTCGTGGCCGCCGTGGTTTTGGTGAGCCTTGTTGGCGGTGGGCTCTGGCTGCGTTCCGTGCGCGCCCAACAGGCCGAACAACGGCTCTGGACCGCCATCTACGACCAGGCCGTCGAGGCGAAGAACCGCGCCGAAGCCGCCCTCGTCTACAACGACGAGGACCGGGTCCGCGCCCAATTCACCCAAGCGATGGGCCACTTCCAGCAGCTCGACGACAAGACCCCCGATCGTGCCCAGGCCCGCGCCGCCCTTCAAAAGGAACTCGATGAGATCCGCACGCGCCTGCGGCGGCAACGGACGGTCACGAACCCGACCGTCATCGCGGACTTGCGGGAAAATGGGCAGGCCGTCGGCGCGCAGCAGCTGGTCGTGCAGAATGGCAACGCGTTTACCTTGGATTCGGTCAATAATCGCCTGTTGCGCGTCGACCTTGAAACCGGCAGCAGCACGCGGCTCACCGCCCCAGAAGGGACCAGCCTACGCCTCCTTGGTGCCGGTCGCGAAGCGCCTCTCGTAAGCGATGGGACAAAAGGCCTGCTGACGGTCCGCGCGCAAACCCTCAACCCACTGAACACGAGCGGCATCCGTCAGGCGACGGGCGTGACGGCCCTTACGACCTACGGCCAACGCGCCTATGCCGTCGACCAGGCCGCCGGGATGGTTTGGCGATACACGCTTTCCGCAAATGGCCTCACCGGCGAAAACGGGTACCTTCGGGAGCCGCTTGACCTGGCGCGACGAGCCACGGCCATCGCCATCGACTCGAGCGTCTACCTGGGCAGCGCAAACGGCGAGGTGAGCAAGTTCACCTCCGGCCAACAGGATGCCTGGAGCCTCACACCCGTCGATCCGCCCCTCAAGCAGCTCAACAGCCTCTGGACGAATGCCGATAGCCCCGTCATCACCATCGTAGATGCGAGCGAGAAGCGCGTCCTCGTCTACTCGAAAGCCGGCCGCCTCGTCACGCAGCTCCTTTCGCCCGAATTTACGGACCTGAAAGCCGCTTGGGGCGATCCGACGACGAACGCCCTCTACCTGCTTAACGGCGATCGCCTGCTAAAAACCGACCTTCCGCGTGAGTAAGGCATCTGCTATACTCCCGAAGAATCGCACCTTCTATGCCCACCCCAAAAGCCCAAAAAACGGCGAAACCCGCCGCCGTCTCCGTTGCCACCGCGTCCGTAACGCGCAGCAGCCGCGCCCCGTTCGGCTTCATCTTCTTCTTCCTGCTCCTCACGGCAACCTTCGTATTCTCGACCTTCTTCGTGATCTCGCAGACGGCCCGCGAAGAGACCTTGCGCCGCGAGACCTGGAATGCGAACGCGGCCCTCGAACAGCGTCTGAACGCTTTGCAAACACAGGTGAACGCCCTTTCCGCCCGCGTCGCGCTCCAACAGGAACAGTCGATCGCGATCCCGACCTCAACCACAAGCACCCTGCCAAGCGCACGAGCGCGCTAGCAGGGTTGACAATCCAGCCAACCCATGAGACCCTCCGCGACAGCTGGAGGGTCTCATGCAATCGAAACGGTTCCCGGAACGCAGCTACCTGCTCGCCATCAGCGAAGAGCGCCCGTGGGATGCGGCGGAACTCAATCCCCTGCCCGGGGTGCGCCACGCCCTTTGGTTGAGCAAGGCGATCGATCCCCACATCGTCTTCCTCAGTGCCCATCCCCGTAGCGAGTCGCGCCACCGACGCCTGTGGCGCTTCCTGAACAAGAACGCCTGCGCCCAGATCAGGCCGATCGAGCCCCTCATCAACCCTCCGGATGCGGGCAAGCTGGCACGCCAGCTGGAACGCGCCGACATGCTGTGGATCGACGAGGGATCGCCCACGAACCTGTTGGGGATCCTGCGCGGACATGGGTACGAGGAGGTGATCCGAGCCTTTTGGAAAAAGAGGCGGGTCGTCATCGCTTCCGGAGGTGGGGCGCTGGCCTGCTTCCGCACCGGAAGACAGGAGGCGGGCCCGCAGCGACATGTGGAGACCGTCGAAGGGTTCGGCCTGATCGATGCCGGCCTGACCATTCACGGCATCAAGAGCCCGCCCCACGAGATCGGCGCCTCCGCGTCGCGCGTGGATGACCTCCGGAAGGACGATCTCTTCACCCTCTACGACGGTTTCAGTTTTCTATTCACGGAGGCGTATCTCGACGAGGGGTTCGGCTCCCCCAGGGGAGCCATCGCCGGAACCTGTCGCCGGCAGGAAGAGTCCGGCCGCATCCTCGACGCCCCCGGGACGAACGGGGCACCCCTCACCAGCATCCATACCGGACGGCACGACCTGTTCCCCATCTGATCTCGGCCACGCCGGGGTTTTTTCTACGCAAAAACCGCCCTGAGGCGGTTTTTGGAGAGCTTATTTGAGGGTGACCTTCGCACCGGCTTCCTCGAGCTTCTTCTTCATGTCTTCGGCTTCGGCCTTGGCGGCGCCTTCCTTCACGACCTTCGGCGCGCCGTCGACCATGTCCTTGGCTTCCTTGAGGCCCAGGCCCGTGAGTTCGCGGACGGCCTTGATCACGCCGATCTTGTTCCCACCGGCTTCGGTGAGCTCGACGTTGAACGAGGACTTCTCTTCGACGGCAGCGGCGCCCGGGGCGGCAGCGACCATCGGAGCGGCGGCGGAGACGCCGAACTTTTCTTCCAAGAGCTTGACGAGCTCAGCCAATTCCATCACCGAGAGCTTTTCGATCGATTCGACGAGTCCCTTGAACTTCTCCGGGATCTCGACGTTCTTCATGTCGGACATAGTATGTTTGTAATGATGATTAAAGGTTTACGCTTGCTCTTTCTGCCCACGATAGCCATCCAACACGCGCACGAACCCACTCATCGGACCGTTGAGGACGCTGAGGAGCTGGCCAAGGAGCTGTTCCTTGCTCGGGAGCTTGGAAAGCGCGACGACATAGCCTTGGTCCACGACCTTGCCCTCGAAGATGCCGCCGACGAGCTTGATCGTCGTGTCCTTGCCGGCGTCGCCGATGATCTTGGCCGCGGCCATCTCATCTTCCTGCGCGACGGCGATGCCGAGCATGCCCGGGAGGGACTTGACGTCCATCTCGTAGCCGGCCTGCTTGGCGGCGAGGCTGAGCAACGTCTTCTTGGCGACGATGTACTGCACCTTGGCGGCGGTCAGGTCCTTGCGGAGCTGGGAGACCTTGGGCACGTTCATGCCCTGGTAGTCCGCGAACATCACGGACTTGGCCCCAGCGAAGGCCTGCTGCAGCTCGGTCAGCGTTTCCTGCTTTTGGATGCGGGATTTCGCCATACGAATTGCCTAAAGGAGTAAATCTACCCCCTCATCGGGGATAAAAAACCACAGGGACGTCCTGTGGCCTTTGGAAAAACAGGGTTTTTCCGCGGCGGCCTCGGCGAGGTGGGTTGCCCCATTTCATCCCCTGGCGGGGACCTACGCGTCTCAGGACCTGCGATTCGTGGGGAAGGTTAGCAGAAACGGGCATCGCCTGTCAAGTCTCGGCGACTTGCAAAAATGCCCTTTCTTTAGCAAAAAAACAGGCATGTCGCCTGTTTTTCCTTATTTCCCTTCCCCATCCGCCAAGAAGGCGTTCGTGACCAGGGAGACCAGCCAAAACACGATCGACCCCCAAAACGCGGGCCAAAACCCGCTCACGGTGAAGCCGGGAACGAACGTCGAAGCCAGCCAAAACAGGAGCGCATTCACGACCAGGGAGAAGAACCCGAGCGTCAGGATCGAGACCGGAAGGGCCAGGACCTGGAGGATCGGGCGCAGCACCGTGTTGATGACGGCGATGGCGAGGCCGGCGAAGAAGGCCGGACCGTAGCCGGTGACGCTGATGCCGGGAACGACGCGAGCGACGATGAGGACGGCAAGCGTATTGAACAGGAGACGGAGGAGGAGATGCATACGGAGGTAGTATCGACCGAATCCGGGGTTTCGGCAACCCCGGGAGCGAATCACCAAAAAGAGCTTCTTGGCGGTTAAAATGCCTGATCTTCGTCTTTCTTGGGAAGCTCCGGAATGGGCTCATCCGCCGGGACGCGGATCTGGCGGACTTTTTGTTCGGCCTCCTGAAGGCGTTCCTGGAGCAGGCGAACGAGTTCCGTCGCGCGTTCGTATTTTTCCAGACCCGCCTCAAGGTCGGGTTCGCCGCGCTCGAACCAACGGGTAAGGGTCTCAAGCTCTTCGTATGCCGCCTTGATATCAAGCTTTTTCTTGGCCATAGAAGAAAAGGGGAAGGGGTGGTTGAGGGATCGAGGACGTGCCGTCGATGGTCGCGCCAATGGAGCCGTCCTGCAGGCAAAGGGAGACCGCTTGGCCGGGACGCAGCTGGGCAAGGCGAAGGAGCGGCTTGCCGGTGTGCGCATCCTTGATGAGCGCATAGCCGCGGGCGAGGACGCGATTCGGATCCATGGCGGCCGTGAGCGCCGCGGCGTGGACGAGGCGCTCCTTGCAAGCGGCGAGCCAACGGTCGACGGCCTGGTCAAGACGTTGGCGGGTCTGGTCGACCTGCTGCGTGCAACGCATCATCCAGCGGTCCGTGACGGTGAAGATGGTCGCCGTGGCGGCACGGAGGTCGGCGAGTTGGCGCTCGAGGGCCGCCTCGATCCGCTCGCCGAAGACAGAGACTTCGTATGCGACATCGCGGCGGTCCGGAACGAGGCGGCGCGCGCAGTCGGTCGGGGTGGAGCCGCGGACATCGGCGACCTCTTCGGCGAGGGTCACGTCACGCTCGTGGCCGATGGCGACCAGGGTGGGGATCGGGCAGGCGTAGACGGCGCGCACGACCCGCTCGTCCTGGAACGCCATGAGTTCCTCGAAGGATCCGCCACCGCGCGTCATCACGACGACATCGTATTGGTCCGCCTTCTTGGCAAGATGGGCGAAAGCACGGCAGATGGCCAACGGGGCTTTTTCACCCTGTACGAGAACGTGGTACGCATCGATTTCGAGGCCGCCCCAGCGCTCACCGACGATCCGGAGGAAGTCCCCGTATGCCGCACTCTCCGTGGACGCGACAAGGGCGATGCGTTGTGGGAAGCGCGGAAGCGGGCGTTTGCGGGTGGGATCGAAGAGCCCTTCCGCTTCGAGGCGGGCCCGGAGGGCGGCGAGGGCCTTTTTGAGTGCCCCCTCCCCCACGACCTCGAACCGCTCGACCGAGAGGGAGAATTTCCCGTATTTCTGATAGACCCGTGGCATGCCGAAGACGCGGACCCGCATCCCGTCCTCGAGCCGGAAGGGCATTTTTGCCAGGACAGAGAAACAGGAAACCAGGGAATCGCTGTCCTTAAGGTCAAAATTCACCCATTGGCCCTGCGAAACGCGGAAGCCGCTCACTTCCCCTTCGATCGCCACGGCCGTACTATCCCAAATCGCCTTGAACGTTTCGTTCAGGTACGCGACGAACTGGGTGACGGTCATCACCATACTCATGAAGGAGGGGGATTATTCGGGGATACGGAGGGTCCAGAGACCGGCGGCCGTGGAGGAAGCCAAGGCCGAATCGGAGATGGCGGCGAGGGCATCGAGCCGCGCCTGCCGCTCCTCGCCTGAGAGCACGCGGGGCTGGCTGCGGTCGATTTGCAACGGGATGGGCTCGATGGAAGTGACGCCATGCGCATCCACGATCAGCCTGAGCGCCAAGCCCTGACGGGTTTCAGGTGAAAAGTCTTGGTCGAAGACGAAATTGCCGAGGGACCAGGCGATCGGCTTGCCCTTATACACGCTCAATCCCTGGACCCAGTGCGGATGGCCGCCGATGACGGCGTCGAAGCCCTGGTCGACGAGCCAATGGGCGGTCTGGACCTCATTCGGATGGGGCGTGTTGCGGTATTCGGGCCCCCAATGCAGATACGCGATCAGGACATCCGCCTCGGCGCGCACGCGTGAGATGGTGGCTTGTGCCTGGGATCGATCGAGCGGGTTATCGGTCGTATTCCAGCCAAAAAAGGCAAGACGGAGACCGTTGGCGGTCGTGGTGGCGACGGCGATGTCCCCATCTTGAACCTGGTGGCCAAAGACAAGGAACCCCTCATCACGCAATGCGCGGACAGAATCGGCATACCCCGCCGCCCCTTGATCGAGGGCATGGTTATTCGCTTGGGAAAAGGCGTCGATGCCGGTCGCGCGAAGCGCTTCGAGGACGGCCGGCTCAAAGAGAAAGTCGATCGATTTTTCCGGGGGACGCCGGAGGGCCGTCACCGGCCCTTCCAGGTTGGCGACGGCGTAGTCAGCGGCGTCGAACCAACCGGGGGGAAGCTTCGCGAAAGGATAGCCGCGGGTACCGGCCTCAAGGGAGCGGAGGCGGACATTCCGATCGAGCATGATGTCGCCCACGAAAAGCAGGGACGCCCTATTCGGCTTGGGATCAGGGGACGGCGCCACGACGGACGTCGATGTGGGTGCGGCGGCTGTGACCGGGGTAGGCGGGAGCGGATCCGCGACCGTCGGCGCCATGGGCGGCGGATAGGGCGGCGTGGGGACCTTCACCGGAACACCGCCAAAGAAGACGAAAAACCCTACCACCGCCAAACCGAGAACCACGGCAAAGGCGGCGATGGGAAGGAAAAACAAGCGGGAACGTACGTCCATGCCCCCAGGCTATCGCGTTCGGATCCCGCTGCCAAGCGCTATGGCTGCAGGGTCTCTTGCGGGGTCTTTCCGTCAACGGAGATGTCGACTTGCCGGATGGACGGGAACTGGAAGAGCGTCTTGGTGATCTGGGCACGAATGGAACCGACACGGCAGGAGCCGCCGACCTCACGCTCAAGGTTCGCGTCAAAGATCACTTTCGCGAGGCCGTTATTGACCGTGATCGAAACGATTCCGGTCCCGCTTGGGATGCTGGTCTTGAGGCCAGGCGGGGTGCGGCTGTCGTCATAGGAGAGCAAGGCCCGGAGGGTGGCTTCGATAGGGGCGATGGAACCTGGGATCGAGACCGTCTGCTCACGAACGCTCGTGCAATCCATGTTCTCGTTCAGGACTTCGGGTACGAAGAACAGCCGACGGGATGCGGCCGCACGGGGTGCGAAACGGACCGGAACACGGACGACATGCGTGGGTTCGCCGTCGCGGGCCGAAGCCTCATACGCGATGAGCGTACCGGTCGCCGTCTGCGGAGCCGCATCCCAAAACGCGCGGATCGAGAAGGGGCCCGGTTGGCCGATATCCGGAGCGTTCGCCATCGCGTGGGAGCCGGCAACAAGGTTGCCGCGCGCATCCTCGATACGCCATAGGAACGTATTTTCAAAGGCGATTGCGGTTCCCGTCACGACGGTCGGGTTACTGATGAGGTCATTTTGGCCGGGCGTACTGATGCAGATAAAGTTCTGCTCATCGCAAAGCGCATTGGCGGGACGAGGGCGAACGACGGGCCGCGTTGGGGTCGGCGTGGCCGGAATGGGCGTCGGCGGATTCGGACGCGGAAGCGTAGAAGTCGGGGCCGCGACCGGAGGCGTCGCCGTCGGAACGGTTGAGGTCGGCAAGATCGGCGAGGCATCACGATCGCGCATGGGCGTGACCGCGCGCATGATCAGAAAAAGGCCAAGGGCCGCCAACACGACGAACAGCAAGAACAGGCTCAGTTGGCCAACCGGACGCGAGGCGTCTTGGGAGGGAGGGTTGGTAGGCATATGCCTCCATTGTCCCCCTCCTTACGGAATCCGTAAAGGGGCGTTTTTTGGCAATAAAACCAGCATGACCGCTTCCCCGTTCGGCACGTCTCCCCCATTCCAGTCATGGATCACGTCGAACAAGTGCCGTTGCGGATAGAGAAAATTCTCTCCAAATTGAGTCCCAGGGTCGTTGGTGATCCAACGGCCATCGGCGAGATAGCCTTTCAGGACCAGCATGTGGTAGGGAGGGCCGCCGTTGCGAAAATGCGGATTTTTTAACGCCTTCCCATCTGCCGGTACCACGATGGGATACCCCTGGGCCAGGATGCCCTTGATCTGGTCGACATCCTTCGCCTGGACGACGCGCGCATCGAGTTCCGGCATGAATGCCTCGACGTCCTCAGCCATCTCTTGGATCGTGCTGTCGATATGCTCCGGGCCGCGCGCCTCGGCTTGACGGGTGATGAGCGTCAAAAGGGCCGCATCGCCCTCTTCAGGCGAAAAATTGGTCCGCCTGTTCGCGAAATACGCTTGGACCATGAGGACGGATGCCTCCTCGCACGCCTCCTGATACGGCATGGACCAGTCTTTCTTTGGGGCCTGGCTCAAAAACGGGACATCCAAGCGCAATTCTTTTGGGATCGCACCGGCGGCCGTGGATGAAGACGCCTGCGGGACTGTTGCCGTCGGGTGGACGGGCGTAGGTATTGAGTGCGTCGAAGTCGAAGCCGGAACGGCGGGAACCGTCGAGGTCGCGAACGGCGCGGGCGGCGGCAAAACAGGCGGTGCCGGCGTACGCCGATCGGAGACCTTCCACGCCAACACGAATAACAAAAGGCCGACGCAGATGAGAACGGCTCCCGCCCTCTTCCGGTCGGCCATACCGCTACGGCTCGATGGTGACGCTGGTCATTTTGACGTCTTCGAAAGGACGGTCAGCCTCGTCGCGCGGGACGGCGGCGATCGCATCGGCAACCTCCTGGCCGGCAATGATCTTGCCGAAGACGGCGTAGTCGGGATCAAGCGGGTAATCCGCGACCATGAGGAAGAATTGCGAGCCGGCGCTGTTCGGTTCGGAGGTGCGGGCCATGGCGAGCGTCCCCTTCGGGTAATAGGCGCGGACACCGAAGGGCTGGAAGTTCTTTTGCGGGAGGCCACGGACCGCGTCGTCCGGAATCGTGTACCCGGGGCCGCTGCGGCCAGTTCCGGTCGGGTCGCCACCTTGGATCATGAAGCCCGGGATGACGCGGTGGAAAATCGTGCCGCGATAGAAATCCTGCTGGACGAGATACACGAAATTGGAGGCGGCATTCGGACCGGCCTGGGGATCGATCTGGACGACGATATCGCCCTTGGTGGTGCTGATGCGCACCTTCTTTTGCAGGTCGGCGGCCGGACGTTGGCCCGGGAAGCTGAGGTCGGGAGACATGACGGGGGTGGAAACGGTGGATGAGACGGTCGACGTGGCGTACGCGTCCGAAGAAGCTGCGGGAGCCGGCTTTTCCCCTTGGGAACAACCGGCACCCAGCGAGACGACCAGCAACGCGATGGAACCGAGCGTAACGAGCGAAGAACGCATAGTCCTCCCAGCGTAGCGTGTCGGGACATGGCTGTCGAGGGCTCGTTCTCGCGGGCCTGCGGATGGATATGGTATGATCGAACAAGATCTTTTTCCTATGGCCTTCCCCCATCACTCCCTTGACGCCAGACGTTCACCCGGATACGTACGCACGGAGCAAAACGGCCGACCGATGGCCGCGCAAGAAACGTCACGGGAAGACCGTTCCCCAGAAAAACCCTATGAGCAACGCATCTACGAAGCGGCGAAGCGCGGCCTTGAGGATGCCGAAAACTCCCTGAAAGACGAACGCCGCGCCAGCGAAGAGGCGTTCGCCGTCGAACGGTTCATTCGCTACGGCGGAAATGAGATCCTGAAGAATTTCGGACACGCCGCCACCGTCGAGGCCCTGACAGCCCTTCGCCGCAACGCAAAAGACCCGCACACCCTCACCTTTCTGGACCTGACCAAGCACCTCCTCCCGCACGCCACAGGCCGCGCAGCCTTCCACGCGTCGATGGTCCAAACCGCCGCCGAGTCCTTTCTCGAGGCGGAGAGGCGGACGCAGGCATCATCCAACCAACCCGATCAGGACACCGCATCCGAGCGACGAGACACGCCGATTGACGCGTCGTACGCGCACAGCGTCGAGCTGGTCGCGCACGCGTGCCAGCGCGAGGATGAAGCCCATTTCATGCCAAACCGAGCGGAGCAGCAACTTCTCAAAGAGGCGATCCAGCCCCTCTTGCACTGCCTCGAGAACAATCCGGAACTAGGCCAACACATCCGGGGACGCGGACTCCTGGGCACGATGGCGAAACTCGATGACGAACGCAACCGCTCCAAAGCCGAACGCACGGAAACCCTCAGGCTGGCCATCCGGGCCCTAGAGGGCGCAATCCGCAAGATCGACAGCGAAGAAGAGCGGAAGGCGCAAGCGGTTATCGAGGAGATCACCCAACAGCTCACGCGCCTTGCCGCCTCAGCAGGGCAGCCGCTCGAAACGTCCCTCTACGAACGGATGGCGCCCATCGTTCGCGAACTGGAACAGCGGCGACGCGATCTCCAAGAAAACACGTTCAGGCGAACGCACCACCTAAGCGCGCTCCTCACGCACGCGCGAAGGCTTTCCCAAAACACCTAAAAACCCTCACTTGAGGGTTTTTTGGTCCCCTCCCCAAGCCTGACGGAAGGCACGGGTAAGGGCTCCTGGCTCGGTGTACTCGCCATACGCGGCGCCAAGGTCGAAGCGTTCCGGATCGACGTGCGCGACCAAATCTTCGCCGCGCTCGTTGCGCACCGAAACGACCACGGGACGCGTCTCGAAGGGATTCCAGCGGAGCACGAGCAGGATCCCACGCCCATGCCCCTCCCCGACCAGCCGACGGGCTTCGTCGCGGGCAAGCCAGGCCCCCAGGTTTCCCGGATGGCGCACGGCGTACCCGACACCTGATGCCTGGGCAGGGATATGGGAGGAATAGAGATCCGCCGCCTGGGTGCGCCCCGAAACGCCCGAACGGCGCCGGAGGCCCGCTTCCGTGACGGATCCCGCGGCCAAGATCCGGTAGGACCAGCCGGGCAAGGTTGCGGCGACCAAGGCGCGCACGGAAGCCTCAACCTCGTCGCGCGGGACCGTCGAAGGATGCTCAAAACGCATCGACAGCTCGCGCGTCACGTCGTCGGCGAGAAGATCGTAGTCCGGACCGAGCGCATAGCCGTCGGGCTTGGCACGGAACGCCTCGATCGCCGGCAGGAGTTGGCGGATCGCGGTCTGGGCTGGCGGCCAGCCATCGGGGGTTTCGGCGGTCGCATACCCGTAGACGATCCAGGGATCGAAGCTGGCATTTTTTGGCAGGAAATTCGCGTGGACCGGTTCGCAGGTGACGAAGGGCTCGGCCGTCAGGGTCGGATCAACCTCCGCCAGGACGCGACGGAGGATCATGGCCGGATCAAAATCCGCCGTCGAAGCCAGGTCACCATCGACGAACAGGCTTTCACGCCCACCCGTCACGCATAAGCGCAGGCGCGCCTCCGGATCGCGACGCAAATACTCTTCCACGAGCGCGATGGCGAGCGTGTCACAGAGGGCATCGGGATGGCCGGGGCCGCGGGCATGGGCAAGAGGCATACGTCAAGCGTCATCTCCGCTGATCGGACGGAGAAAGCTCGTCGGCAGCGGACCGGAGGGCTTCTTCGGGTCCTGTTTCCACGCCGTCTTCGGGGCAGAACGTTCGCCGAGGCCATCCTGTTCCAGGAAGGGCTCGTCCCAGCCGTCACCCTCATCGCCCCCGGACGACCACAGCTGCTTCTTTGGAGCAAAGCCACGGCCCAACGAAGGGTCCCGCAGCTGTAGCCGCTCGAACAGGCGTGGAGGAAGCTCTTCAAGAAACGTGCTCGGCGGCTGGAATTGGAGCGTGTCATAGCCGAGCGTCATCGGGTAGGTCAAAAACAGGTCACGCCGGGCACGGGTCACCGCCACATAAAACAGGCGCCGTTCCTCTTCCATGCCGCCCTGTTCGGACAACGCGCGGCGGCTCGGAAAGCTTTGGTCGGCCAAATGGATGATGAAGACCGCATCCCACTCAAGCCCCTTGGCCTGGTGGATCGTTGAGAGGACAAGGCGCTCACGCTCATTCTCCCCCGCTTCCTGGCGCGCGGCCACGACATCATCGTAGAGGGCGATATCGGCCAGGAATGTCGCCGTCTCCTGGTAGGATTCGGCAAACAGGGCAAGCTGCTCGAGGTCTTCGAGGCGGTCGCGCCAGTTCGGGTATTCCTGCTCGAGATACCGCTTGTAGGACGAGGCGGCAACGCGGCGCAAGACGGTGCTCGGCCATTCGGCGGGCCCGCCCAGGTCGTTCATGAGCTCCACGAAGAGGCGCCAACCCTCTTTCGCCTTCCCTTTCCACGCCTGGGCCGCCTCCATCTCCGTCGCGTCGTTCCAAGACTCGCAGGCGCCAACGGAGCGGGAGAAGGCGGCGGCAGACGTCACGCCGATGCCGGGTTGGAGCTGGAGGACGCGCAACCATGCGACCTCGTCGCGCGGATTGTGGCGGATACGCAAGAAACAGATCGCGTCCTTGATGTGCGCCCGCTCGAAGAACTTCTGGCCGCCCCGATATTCGTAAGGCAAATCGCGTTTCATCAGCTCGAATTCGAGGGTCTGCGAATGGGCGCTGGAACGGAAGAGCACGGCGATCTCGCGCAGCGGCTTGCCCTGTTGGCGCAGGACGGCGATCTGGTCGGCGACATAGCGCGCCTCCTGGCTCGCCGATTGGCACGGGATCAGGCGCGGCTTCTCGCCCGCGCTCCCCATGGCCACCAGGTCCTTCTCGAACTGTTCCTCGTTGTGCTTGAGCGAGGCGTTCGCCACCTCCAGGATTTGTGGGGTGGAACGATAGTTCGTCAGCAGCTTAAACGTCTTCGCCTCCGGCCAAAGCTTGGGAAACGAGAGGATGTTCTTCACGTCGGCCCCACGGAACGCATAGATGGACTGCGCGTCGTCCCCCACCACCAGCACGTTCTTATGGACTTGCGAAAACCCCTTGACGATGCGGGCCTGGATGGCGTTCGTATCCTGGTACTCATCGACGAGCACATAGCGGAACCGTTCGGCGATTGAACGGCCGAAGGTGGGGTCCTCCAACAAGATGACCAACAGCGAGAGGAGATCGTCGAAATCCATCATGTTCCCGCTTTTCTTTCGGCCCTGGTAGACGCGGGCGATCTCTTCGATCTGAGACGTCGCCTCTTGGAAATGCGGATATTTTCGGCCCAAGGTGTCACCGATCGGCTCTTGGACGTTGCGGGCATAGGAGATCACGTCCTGGACGACGGAGGGCGACGGGAACCGCCGCGCCTTGGTATCGATCGCCAGCTCCTTGATGATCGCCTTCACGAGGTCCCCCGCATCCTCGCTGTCCATGATCGAGAATGCCGAAGAATACCCAAGACGATCGGCGAACGCACGCAAGATGCGGCTGCCGATGGAATGGAAGGTGCCGCCCCACAGGCCGACCGCCTCGGTGCCGATGAGCCCCTGAACACGAGAAAGCATTTCGCGGGCCGCCTTGTTGGTGAAGGTCAACAGCAAGATCGAGGACGGATCGACGCCCTGCTCCAGCAAATACGCCACGCGATAGGTGAGGGTCCGCGTCTTGCCGGAGCCTGCGCCCGCGAGGACAAGGCACGGGCCGTCCCCATGCAAAACGACATCCAATTGCTCCTGGTTGAGTTCCTTGGCGTAGTCGAGACGCTTGGACGGGCCCTGGCGGGCGGAGAGGACGAATTCGGGCATGGGCGGAGCGTAGCAAAAAAGGGAATAGATGAAAAAGTCCTTTTTCAATTTGTTTTCAGAATAGCCTTCCGGCCAGAAGGTGTGGGGCTGGCGCCCCACAAGGCCCGCCCCTTTTGCTTGGGTGGGCCGGTCCCCAAGATGGCAGCTTCCTTTCTCCGGGCCTGCTGTGTGAGCCATCCATCCCAAGAACAAGCGGCGAGTTCAGGCCCGGAGAAAGGAAGCTGCCATCTTGGGGGCCTACGCAGAGAAGGATAAGGTCAAAAAAAATATGAAAAGAGACTCGGACGAGAGAGGCGGCCCTTTGGTCTTGCGGTGGTTTTTTTGAATCTTCGACCAGGAGCACGACGCTTCGGTAAAAAGAAACACATCCTTTTGGGATGCGTAGCGGTTCAGGGTGCGGGGGTCGGAAGGGGGGCGCGCGCGCGTTGGGCACGGCGGCTGGCGCGGTTGGCGGTGGCGCGCAGCTGGTCGCGGCGGCTCATGGTGGCCCAGAGGAGTTGCAGGGCCCGTTCGCCGTTGGGATCGGCGCGACGGATCGTCGCGAGGACGTACCGCGCGTCTTCCGAAAGCCAGGTCGCGAGCGGGTCCTTGGGGACGGGCTTCGAGCTGACTTCGGCGGTGGGCGCGTCCCCGTCCGTCGAGGCGGACTCTGCCCTGGCCGGGAAGAGCGCATCGACGAAGCTGCGGCGGGGGTCGATCCAGCCCGCTCGATCAAACGCCCAGAGCAGCACGTCGCGGATGCGGCGGGGATCGAGGTCCTGCTCAGGGTCGATCCCGGGCCAGGAAGCCTCGCTATCCGTGATCCAGCCGCCTTCTCGGCGACGGACGAGCTCTCGAGACCACATCGGCGGAAACAGGAGACGATGCCACCATTGGCAGAACCGCTCCCGCCACTCGTCCGTCCAGCGCTCCTGCTGACTCGCCAGGAGGGACGCCGTCGTCCAGGGATTGGACAGATGGCCATCCAGCACCTCAGGAAGAGGCCCCATCGGGGGCTTCGAGCGCAGGATGTACACGTCGATGAACTGCGCGAGGCGGAACGAGACATGCCTCCGAACGGCGCAATCGTACCCATGGCCGAGCTTGCGATCTGCGATAGGGTCTTCGTGGATGACGGGTGCGGCTTCTTCGTTCGCGCCCCCCTGCTCGATGGCTCCCAGCTGAATGACTTCGGCTTCGACGACACGCTGATCGTTGGCGCCGTGCCGACCGCAGGGGAACTCCCCCGTCTCGCGGACGACGTCGTCAGCGACATGGATGCCGCTCAGCCGCTCGGCGAAGGCTCGGGCCGCTTGGCCCAGGGGGACGAGCGCGGCGAGCGGATGCGCATCCGGATCCGCGACGGCCTGCGGAGCATGATCGGGGGGTTCGTGTTCGAGACACGCAGGCGAAGACCCGGCAGCCGGGTCGATGGGTCGATCGGAGACTCGACTTGCGGGTTCCATAACATGGACCTTTTTGCCTTTCTTTCTCGAATCTTTGGAAGGGATTCGGCGCGTAGCCGATGCCTTATTTAAGCCTAAATCAGCCCTTTTGTCAAGGGGGTCAGCGGTTCAGGCCGGCTTTTACGCGATTTTGTGCGTGTTCTTGGAGGGTTTTGGCGTAATAGACCTTTCCAGCGGTATCGGTGAGGAAATACCTGTATCCGCGCACATCCGGGTCCAGGACGGCTCGGATCGCGGACAGGCTGGGGTTGCAGATCGGTGCAGGCGGCAACCCTTTTACGCGGTAGGTATTAAAATCGGACGCCAGGCGCAAATCTGCCGCCGACGAACGCGAGCGACCGGATTGGGTGACGTACTGGATGGTCGCATCACTCTGCAGCAACATGCCCTCACGCAAGCGGGTGAGGAAGACGCCCGCCACGAGCCGGCGGTCCGCATCGGTCGCGACCTCCTTCTCAACGATGGAGGCAAGCCGGATCACGTCATCCAAGCTCTTGAGCGGAAGGCTCTTTTCGGTGAGTGGCAACGATGCGACCTCCTGCTGGAACGTCTGCAGCTGCTTGCGGATCAGCCCTTCCGGCAGCTGTTCCTTCCAAACGCGATACGTGTCAGGAAAAAGGTACCCTTCCAAGGAACGGTCGGGCGGCAGGGACTTAAGAAAAGCGAACTCCTCGCGCCAGGCAGGATCGAACCGACGCGCATCGGCCCGCTCCCCGATCACGGCCTGGACATTGGTCGCGGCCACGCCAAACTCCTGGACCAGGCTCTTCTCGATATCGGTCACGGTCCATCCCTCGATGACCTTGGCGCGCACTTCCGTCTTCGGGACCCCACGGATCAGCTCCCCGACCAGGTCGGCATACGGCGTACCGGGACGGAGCTCATATCCGCCAGGCTTCAGCCGATCCGTTCGCCAATCGAAGGCGGCATATACGCGAAACAGCCACGGGTTCGTGATGACCTTTGCCTCGGCCAACTGACGCGTCACCGCTTGAAGGTCCGTAGACGCGATGGAAACCGGCACGACGGGACCGACCTGCGGCATCTGGAACCAGGCGCAATAGACGATCCGACCCGCGAGGGCGACCAGGACCATGGCCGCCATCGCGAACGCCAAGCGGAAGAGCGGTTTCATACGGGAGGCGCGGAACGGCGCAGCACCTTGTGGCCACGACGCACGAAAAACACACAGGCAAGACCCAGGACCGCCCCGGCAACGACATCAGAGACATGATGGACGCCGACCACGACCCGTCCGAGGGAGACCAAGACGGCCACGAGCACCCAAAGCGGCGCCGCGCGACGCTCCAGCAGGCTCACCGAAGCCGCCCAGGCCCAGATCGCCGCCGCGTGCGCCGAAGGGAATGAGAACGCCGATGATGGCGCCGTCACGACCAGGCGAACCAGTTCCGGCGCCGCCTCATACGGCCGCACCCGTTGCAACGCATATGAAATCACCAAGCTCGCCACGAATGCCAAGAGCGACGCCCAGGCCGTTTCCTTCCACGCATGCCGATGGTTCGGCTCACGTTCGATAAGAAAGGCGCCCACCGACACGCCCAGCACCGCCAAGATCAGCCAGCGGGCGGCAAAGAGAAAAAACGGGGTCCCGAACGAACCGAGAAGGACGCCCTGCAAGAACGCGACCGCCTGCACGTCAAGGAGGATCACCGCTTCAGTGTAGCACGCTTCGTCTTGTCGGGATACGGACAAAGATCGGCGACGGGACAGGCGTAACAGCGTGGACGGCCGGGTACGCAGAGCGTCCGCCCGAACTGCACGAACACCCGGTTCATCTCCCCCCAGAGCGCACGCGGCACGACCTTCGCCAACTCACGCTCGACCTCCTCCGGCGTCCGGCCACGCGCCCAGCCCAGGCGGTGCGCCAGCCGGAACACATGCGTATCGACGGCAATCGCAGGAAGGCCGAAGGCGTACCACAGGACGCAGCTCGCCGTCTTGCGCCCGACGCCGGGCAACTCAACCAGCTCCTCCATCGTGCGCGGGACCTGGCCCTGATATTCCTCCAACAAGATGCGCGCAAGCCCCTTGATCGCTCGCGCCTTCGCATGGAAAAACCCAACGGTACGGATCTTCGCCGCAATCGCCTCCACGGGGGCTTGCGCAAGATCCTGCAAACGCGGAAACGCGGCCCGCAATCCCGGATAGGCCGCGATCACCTGCTCATCGCGGGTACGCGCTGACAGCAAGGTGGCGATGAGCGTATCTTCTGCGGTTCCAAAATCGACCATCGCCTTGTTCCGATAGATCTTCTGGAGGCGCGTGAGCACCGCACGGCTGCGGCGAGCGAGCGGATGGGCGGCCATACCTGCGCTCAGACCAGGCTTTTCCCCGTCATGTCCGGCGACGGGGCGATACCTAACAAGGCGCACACCGTCGGCGCGACATCGGCCAACATCCCAGACGGCGGGGTAAACGAGAGGTCGCCGCCAACGACGTCCCCCGTGGCCGCGCGCTGCCCCTCGAGGCTTGCCGCCACGATCACGCACGGCGCGGGGTTCGTGGAATGTTCCTTGTCCATCTCGTTGGTTACGAGGTTCTTCACCTCTTCCGCATTCCCGTGGTCCGCGGTGATGACGAGCGCGCCGCCGGTCGCCAGGACCGCATCCGCGATCTGCCCGATCGCCTTGTCGACGGCCTCGCAGGCCTTGATCGTCGCCGCCTCATTGCCGGTATGCCCCACCATGTCCGGATTCGCGAAATTCACGGCGATGAACTCGTACGCATGAGCCAACACCTCCTTGACGACCCGCTCGGTCAGCGGACCGACCGACATTTCGGGCTGCAGGTCATAGGTCGAGACGGACGGCGAAGGGATGATCACCCGCTCCTCGCCCGCGAACGCCTCCTCGCGCATGCCGTTCAAGAAGAAGGTGATGTGGGCGTATTTCTCGGTCTCGGCGATATGGAGCTGACGGAACCCAGCTTCCGAGACGACGCGCGCCAAGCACGTCTCGATGATGTTCGGCGGGTAGGCCACGTCGAGCGGCAGGTCCTTCTCGTATTCGGTGAGCGACACGAAGGTGAGGCGATCGACCTTTTGGCGCGGGAATTTCTCGAAGGCGGGCAGCACGAACGCCTTCGTCAGCTCACGCGCACGGTCAGGACGGAAATTGAAGAAGACGACCGCATCGCCCGGCTCCACCAACGCGACAGGACGGCCACCCGCCTGCAGGACGGTCGGCACGAACTGCTCGTCATACACCTTCTGCGCATAGGAAGCCTCGATCGCCTGCAGCGCGTCATCCGCCTTGTCCCCTTCCCCACGCACGATCGCGTTGTACGCCTTCTCGACCCGATCCCACCGGTTATCGCGGTCCATCGCGAAATACCGCCCGGACATCGAAGCCAATCGGCCGACCCCCAGCTCCTTCATCTTGTCGAGCAATTCCTGCACGAAGCCTTTTGCCGAGTTGTACCCCGCATCGCGCCCATCGAGGAAGGCGTGGACGAACACCCGGTCCAGCGCTTGGCGCTTGGCCAATTCGAGCAGCGCATAGCAATGCTCCTGCGCCGCATGCACGTTTCCCGCCGACAGGCAGCCCATCAGGTGCAGCTTCCCACCCGACGCCTGCACGGCCTTGATCGCCTGGAGGAGCGCCGGATTCTCAAAAAAACGCCCCGTCTCGATGTCGAGGTTGATGCGGGGGAAACTTTGGTAAAACACCCTTCCGGCCCCGATCGTGAGGTGCCCGACCTCCGAATTGCCCATCTCGCCCCACGACAGCCCCACCGCCGCCCCCGACGCCTGCACCGTCATGGCGGGATAGGTCTGCACGAGCTGGTGGAAGCGCGGCATCGCGGCTTTCTTGATGGCATTCCCTTCTTCCGAAGGCGCCACGCCAAACCCATCGATCACGAGCAGGACCACGGGACGGAACGCGGACATAGTGAAGCGAGTATAAAAGCCCGGCCCTCGGCTGTCGACCCAAGAAAAAACCGCCGATCAGGTGGCGGGTGAAGGCCTCTTGGCCCGATGACGATCCCGAAGGGCGTAGGACACGCAAACGAGGATCGTGGAGAAGGAGGTCATGATCCCCGACGCGGTGTTGAGCCGCTGGTACGGGTAGATCTTCAGGTACGCCGGCTCGCCACGAAAGACCTGCCGGAACCGTCGCAGCGCCATCGGGTCGGCGACCGCCTCGTCCCGACGCAAGTCGGCTTGGAGCGTCTGCAGCCGCCCGTACCAGGACGCCAGGTCATCCTCGGGACCCTGGGTGAGGACAGCCGTGTTGCCCCGGGTCAGCCCCTCGCGCTCAAGCTGCTCGACATACCAGTCGAGATGCCGCCGCGCGGCGGGCACGGTACGGATCGTCGACACGACCTCGTAGTGGTGCCCCAGCCAGGGCCGATGCCCCGCTGACCAGAGCATCGCCTGCAGGCTCACGGTGATGCAGGCCAGACAGGCGATCTTGGCCGCCAACACGAACCGCTCGGTCCAATGCCGACGCCCGATGTCTTTTTCGTTCATGCTCCAGACCTCCGATGTGGGGACCCGACGATCGAACGAAAATAGCTTATTTTAGCGGATCCGTCAAGAAATCGAGAGCCGAAACAAAAAACGGTCCCCACAATGAAGGACGAGCCCGTTTCCCAACCCAAGATCTGCAGATTATTGACAATATCCCCAGTTCCTGGTAGGATCGGTCATTCTCTCGCGAGAAGACCGTTTTTCTCGCTCAGAGAAGCCAAGAAAGTGGAGAAAGAAAGATGACAAGCTGGGTAAAGGAAACCAAGCGGCCTCTCGTTCCGCAGCTGCCGGAAGAGGATCAGGCCCTCATCGGCAAGATCGAGAGCCTGCTCAATCTCCCTTCGTGGAACGAAGCGCAGAATGAGGAGGCGAACCGCCTCTCCGACGAGGCCAACGGCCGGCGTGAGGCCTGGAGCACCGTGTCCAAGGGGCTCTCGAAGAAGGGTGGCGCGCGCAACATCGCGTTCACCAAGGGCGGCATCTTCGCCGATCTGCGACAGGAGCTCGACGCGCGCATCGAGGCCCGCAAGAAGGCCTTCGCCGCGCTCGCGCCCCCGAAAGAAGAGGCGCCCGTCGTGACCTCCGCGTCCGCGATCGACCCCAACCCGGACCTTCCGGGGAGGGATGACCCGCGCACGAAGACGGCAGATCCGCCCAGCGGCGATTCCGAGGCCCACGCCGAGGAGATCCGCCACTTCAGCGAACCCCCGGCCCCGGCCGAGGCGCGCGCCGAGGCCAGGGCCTCGGATTCCGCGACGGCGGACGGAACGGTCGACCCCCTGACCGAACCGACCACGGCGGAACAGGCTCGCAAGCAGGAGCTCTGGGCCAAGCCGACAGCTGCCTGGACCCGCGAAGACCGAGACGACGCGTATCTGCTGTCGAACGATCCCCGCGACCCCGAAGCTGAAGCCCTGCGAGGCCTCTGGCGCAACGCGATGCGCCTGCAGTCGGTACGCGAAGCCGCCGAGGAAGCCCGGGCGCAGGAGCTGTACGACCTGCCCGATGACGCGTGGACACCGGCCCACACCGCCGAAGTCGAAGCCCTCTGTGACGACGGCAACGGCGCGGTCCGCAACGGCCGGGTCCCGCTCCTCGTCAAGTCCCAGCGACTCACCGCCCTGGCGAACCCGAAGTTCGACCGCCCGAGCGACGTCCCCCCCACCCCCGCCGAAGACGGAGAACGAGACATGACCGACGGTTCCCTCGGGGGCTCCACGCCTCCCAACAACGACGACGGGTCGAGCTCGAGCGCACCCCTCAAGACGCTCGCCTTCGGAACGGCGGTCCCCACGCCGGGCGTCCCGGATGGCGCGCCGCCGCCCGCCGACAACCCGTACGCGCCCACCGCCCCGACGGCGGAGGAGCTCCACAAGCGCGACCTGCTCGTGAGCAAGCCCATCAACGACTGGGGATTCCCCGACCTCATCGAGGCGAGCGCGCTCACCTATGGCGTCGGCAACACCACCCAGCCCCGGCCGGGCATGGAGGAACTGGTCACCCGTCTCCAGCAGGTCAGGACCCGCCTGCGGACGGTCCTCGCGGACCTGGACCGCACCCCGGAGTTCAACGCCAATTGGGTGGCAGGCGCGCAGTACCTGCTGGGCACGCTGGATCCCGCCAAGATCAATCCGATGGGGTCCTCCGACTTCAGCAAGATCGCGCTCTGGCGGCGCTGGATCGCCGAGATCCTGCTCCGCAAGAGCGACTGGACCGACGCGGAGACCGAGTGGGTCAGGACCCATCGAAACGACCTGCATCCGAAGCTGCGTGAGGCCCTCGCGCGGACCCCCCATCCCGGCACGAACGAGAAGGCGGGCGATGCGAACCGTCAGCCCCTCGCGCAGCGGACCACCGAACCCCCGCCTCCGCCGATGCCGGCCCGCCCGCCGGCACGGACGGAGACCGTCGCCCCGCCCCGGCGGCGTCCGGACAAGGCGGCTCCGACGCCCACCGTCGAGGCGCCCAAGCAGAAGGGCTCCCGCTGGCCCCTGTACCTCGCGGCAGCGCTCTTCGTCTTCGCGATCGGGGTGCTGGGCTCCATCATCTTCTTCACCATCCCGCCCGCAACGACCGGGCCGACGCGGACGGCGCAGGTCCCGCAACCGCCGCGCCAGCCGCCCACCCCGACCCGGCCGGGCCCGAACGCCATCCGGCCGGGCCCGACGCAACCAGTCCCGCCGGTCGCAAGCCAGGCGCCCTCGCGTCCCCTGCGGCCGCACGACCTCAACGTCCGTAACCTGGAGAGGGTACGGCCGGAGCAGATCAATGCCCTGCCGTACACGATCCTCTTCGGGCGCATCGACTGCGGCGACAGGCCGCCGTCGCGCAACGCCGACGGGACCCTGAACTACGGGCACTGCCGCTGGCGCGAGGACCCGCCCGCGCCGCGCCCCACGCCCAGCCCCACCAAGACGCTCGCGCCGACCCAACGCGCGAGCACGGGTCCGGACCTGATGGCCTGACCCCCTCCCCCGTGATCTACGGGGGTTTTCTATACGAAAAGGCATGGCCCTTGCCGTTTTTCGGTGGATCGGATATGCTTGCCCGGCTTTTGATAAGCGGAAGGGACCCGATGAAGAGTATGGATGCCCATCCATGATCTTTATGGGCTAGCTGTCTCGTCGGACGAGCCAGATAGCCCTCCTTCGCTCGCGAAAACATGCATCCGATGCACGTTTTCCCTCGCTCCGTCGGGCTATAGCGCAGTTGGTAGCGCGCTTCGTTCGGGACGAAGAGGCCGTGGGTTCAAATCCCACTAGCCCGACCATAGAAAAACTCGCTTTCCCAAGCGAGTTTTTCTATGGTCAAAAAAATGCGAGCCGTGATGCCGGCAACGCGCCACCTGATCGGGCAAGAGCCTCATCCGCCCTCAATCCCCTCTCCTCGCCGAGGGGTTGCACGTTTTCTTTATTCCCGTCATACTCGGGCCGTCCGTAAAAAAGGAGGCCCGATGAACGAGACCCCTCACGAATGTACGCCCTTGGTACGGGTCCTGGCGGATCGGCGGTCGCTGGCCCAGCTGCTGGCTGCCGTGGCGGGAGCCGGACACGATCTCGATCCGACCGTCCTGAACGCACGCTGGCTGCCGCCGGAGCCACCGACGGGCGACGCCGATCTGCTCGGGCTGAACATCCGGGCGGACGTGGGGCATGTGGCCGCCCTACGCCTGATCGCCGGGATCGGCATGCGACCCGCGTCCCCCGAAGAGGCGTTGCGGCTGGCCCTGCAACACCCCGAAGCCCTGCTCCCCGAACGCGCCTATCTCGCCGCCGGTCGCATGGCCATGGCGGCGGGAAGCGACGCTCCCTTCGTCCTGGAAATCTTCCGGGATGCGCACGGCGTGATCCATTTCGACCTGGCGACCACCCAGGGGACCTGGACCATGGCGGGCGAGTACCTGTTTCTCGTGACGCCGCACCCGACGAAAGGAACGGCCGATGTCCGAGCCTGAAGACCCCACGCCTGACGATGCGCCGCCCACGAGCGACCCGCTGGGACCCGTGCGCGTACTCGAGCGCCGGCCCGACGTTCCACTCGCGGCGAACACGACCTCTCCTGAAGGCCCTCCTTCCAAGCCGCGTCGGACCATCGGAAGACTGCTCGATCTCTGACCTGATTTTCCCTCGAATCAGGTCTTTTTATTGCGATGGGTTGATAGGATGTGGTTTTTCTGATATTAAGAGGGAACGGTTTCCCGACGATTTTCCACCCCCGTCCCCCAAGCGGGACGACACGAAAGAGAAAAAAAGATGGCGGCGAAGATCCTCAAGCCCGGACCCAAGACCCCCGGCTGGACGATGACGGTGCGGTGCGGCGGTGAGCTCACCGCGGCCCTCAAGGAGGCCTCGGGACCCGTGCGGCGCCTGAAGAGCGCGCCCACGACCCGCGAACCCCCGGAGAAGCTCCCGTGCGGCGCGCTCATCCAGGTCGACTTCGGCAGCCTCTACACCGTGGGCCAGTCGATCGGGATGGGCAACTACGTCACCCTCGTCTGCGCGCAGTGCCCCTGCGGCGTAGACGTGGCGGTGCCGGTGGCCGGCTCCCTGCACGCGAGCGAGCTCCCCACGAAGGACGAATGGCTCGCGGCGCACCCGCCCACCGAGATCTCCGCTCCGATCCCCTGGGCGACCCAGGTCGAGCCGGGCCCCTACGACCCGGAGTGGACCATCACGGCCACCTGCACCGGCGAACAAGACCGCGGGGACCGGCGTCCGTGCCGCCGGACCTACCGGTTGGGGCGGGCCAGCCTCTTCACGACCAGCGGCTGGCGCTTCAACGGCGGCGACTACGCCAACGAGGCCTCCTTCCTCTGCCCCCACTGCTTCACGGTGAGCGCGGCGGGCACGGACACCTTCCTCCCTGGAGAGCTGCCGACCCGCGAGGCCTGGGAGGCGGCCCATGGCGTGGTCCGGCCCGAGATCTCGGGCCTCGAGATCCCGGCGAACCTGATGGAGAGGCCCTACTGAGGCGAAGAACCTCCTCACCCTGAGCGACCGCTTCCGGAGCGCCCGCACGCCCAGCGCCGAACGCACCGCGTTCGGCGCGCTTCTTTTTTTGCGAAAAATCCCTTTCCTTAAACAAAAATTATCGCTCAAAGGATATCTTCCTCCCCTTGACAAAAATCGCTCGGACTGCTACCCTACGATATTCGCCGAGGCCAGAAAGCTGGTCTTGACGAGTACTTCAAAACAAGACAACGGAGTATCCAGGGGAGCAATCCCCCAACGAAAGGCTTCGCCATGAGCGATCAAAGCAACAGGCCTCTACCCGATGACCTCCCCGCGCCCCTCACTCGGGCACGGCTCCAACCCCGACCGCCCGTCAGGCCGGCCCCGCAGGACAACAGCCTCGCGGCCCCCAACGGCCAGGCACCGAACGCACAGGCACCTACCATGACCGATCCGCCCCTGGACGGCTTCGACCGGGCCATCCGCTGGGTGGAGCGGCTGCTCACGACCATCTTCTCCATCCTGTTCGCGATCCCCCGGATCTTCTTCCGGATGGCTGCGGCGGTCGTGGAGAGTTTCGTCGAGGGGCTCGTGAAGCTCTTCCGGCTGAAGCCCTTCGAGACGCCGCTCTACACCAAGAGCGTGCAGTTCTCGATGGAGCTGCGCGGACTGGTACTCTCCGGGGTCGCCGTGATGGAGTGGTACATCTGGAGCCGCGTCTTCAAGAACGCGCTCCACGACAGCCCCTGGCGCCACGCGCTGACCGCGGTCTTCGTCGTCACCATCGTGGTGGTCGACCGGGCCATGATCATGCTCCCTGCCCTCGAGCGCGACGACCGGCTCTTCATGCGCCTCCACCAGGAGGCCTGGCCGCGCTTCGTCGCCTCCTGGCGCGCGGGCAAGCGCATGGAGGCTTTCGGAGCCTTTGGCGACACCTTCAGCGCCTGGTGGGTCCGCACGAGTGGCAGCCGGACCGCTCTCGGGCGCCTGGCCGTCATCCTCGCCTTCGTGATGGTCAATTCCATCACGGCGGTCATGTCGCTCGTATCGTCGGAAATCGAGATGCACTTCCAGGAGCAGGAGAACGTCCGCCTGGGACACCTTCGCGACACCGCCGAAGCGGACGTCCACCGCCGCTACGAGAACCTCCGCGCCCAGGAGCGTGAGCGCCTGAGCGGGGACCTCGCCGCCTGGAACGCGGCCCGTACGCCCGCCGTCCGCGCGGACCTCGAGCGCCGGCGGCGCGACCGCCTCGCCGAACTGCAGGCGGAAGCACGCCAGCGCCGCAGCCAGGCCCACGACGAGGCGACCCGCCAAGGACGCCGCGGCCTCGGACCCATCTACGACGGCCTCGACGCCCGGGCCGTGGAAGCAGAGACCGCCGCGCGCGACTACGAGGCGGAGACGACACGGATCCTCAACCGGTTCGACGCCGACACCACCTCTGGTCGCGAGCAGCGCTCGCACGAACTCGGCGCGAGCCTGGCCACCCTCGAGGCGCGTGAGCACGACGAAATTCGACTCACCCGCGTGGAGGACCCGGACGCGCTCGCAGCCCGCTACCGCCTGACCTGGCGCCTGTCCCGCGGCTTCATGGCCCAGTACAAGGCGTTCCAGGAGATCCGGCAGGCGAACCGGGAGCATCTGGACAGCTTCATCCACGCCGCCGAGATCATGCTCGGCGCAATCTCGGTGATGATCCTGTTCCTGAACAAGATGAACCCCCGTGACGTCAACGCATACCTGTCCTACGGGATGCGCGCGGCCGCCGGGAGCAAGGAAGACCAGGACCTCCTGCGCTACACGCAGGGCGTCACGGACTTCGAGGCCTACGCGGTCACCGACCTCGTACGCGAAGCTCGCGCCCGTGGCGACCAGCTCTGTGCCGACGTCGCCAAGGCCATCGGCGCCTTCGACGACGAGATCACCCGTCTCGCCCGTGCGAAGGACGCCTATGGCTGGCACCTGGCCCACACGGACATCCAGGGCCAGCTCATGAGCTACGAGGTCGCGAACCTCCGCCCCGCCGTCGAGGCCCTCATCCTCGAGTCGGCGCGGCACGTGCGCAATGGACTGCCGGCCATCGCTTGGCCGAAGGTCTATGAGCACCTCTCCGACCCGCGTGCCGAAGGGCAGCGCGGCCGGTGGGAGATCGCAAAGGGGGAGCTCGTCAAGCGCGGTTGGGACGACCCTACACCGCTCCGGCTCCAGTTCGAGGCCCTGCGCGCCGAGTACCGGAGGCTGCAGGAGAACCTCCTCGAAGCCCACGCCGACTGGCGGGACGTGATCCTGTCATGCGGCCGCGACGGGCAGACGCGCGGGCACATCACCGCCGAGAGCCACGGCTTCTTCCGCGGGCGCGTCGCCCCACTCCTGCTCCGCCTGGCCCACCTGGACGCGCGCTTCGACGAGAAGGGCGAGACCAAGCCGGCCTGGATCGGCGGCAAGGACATGCGGCTCACGCTCCAGAGGGAGATGGTCGACGAGATCGACTTCCGCTGGATCAGCCGCTCGACCGGCTGGGAGGAGCCGGCGCTGACCGTGGAGACCGCGGACCTCGAAGAGGTTCCGGAGCGGCCGGTGCCTCCGCCGACCCCGCCGACCCCGCGCGGCCCGCAGACCCGCCCCGAGAGCGAGCAAGCTCCGGCGCAGGACGGGATTCGCCGAATCGACCGGACGGACACCCAACCGAGCCCGGCCCGTCCGGATCTCCGCCTCCTCCCCGGCGGTCTCGCCTCCACCACCACCCCGAAGGCCTGATCCCCCTTCCCTGCCCCGCCACACCGTCCGGTGTCGCGGGGCCTTTCTTTTTCTCCAAGACATTGACAAAACCCGCCTGGACCGCTATCCTCTCCCCACGATCTGCCGGCGTAGCTCAGCGGTAGAGCAGCTGTTTTGTAAACAGCAGGCCACCGGTTCGAACCCGGTCGCCGGCTCCACGTCTGACCACTATTCCGCTAAGATAAGGCTTTTTCTCAAGATCATCCGCGACCCGTTGCCAGGCCCACCAAACAGACGTGGCCAGGGGCCGATGATGTTCCACAGAAAGTGCCGCCCCGGATTTGGGCCGCTCCCCCTTCCCAAACCCGCCAATCTCTGGCAAGATCCGATCCATCACTGATTTTCCCCCTTATGCCCCAAAAGACCATGGTCCGCCTCAAGTGCACCGAGTGCGGCGAGAACAACTACAACACGACGCGCAACCCAAAACTCAAGGTGCGCCTCGAGATGAACAAGTTCTGCAAGCACTGCAAGAGCCACAAGGCCCACAAGGAAACGAAATAAGCCGCCGAGCCCCGCTCGGTGGTTTTCTTTCCCGCGGCTAGCCTTTCCAGGCCGTTCGTTTTACCATGCCACGCATGCCCGCTTCCCGCCTCACCGACCTCGACCTGGCCCATGCCTTCGTATGCCCCCATTGGCCCTATTGGGAGCGGTTTGGCGACCCGAACGACAAGCGTGCCGAAACAGGTGCGCACGCCAGCGACCTCTGGGAGAGCCTCTGGAACGAGACGGACCTCCTGAAGGCGGTCGCCCCCGAAGCGGAAGCGGTTGAGGGCGCAACGCCGGAAGAGCGGGCCCGCGCCACCGAACGCCTCATGCGGGCCGGGGCGCCCGCAATCCTCCATCCATGCCTCCTCACGGACGATCGCGAAGGGCATCCGACCGCCCTGCTGCGTCGCCCAGGACATAGCGACCTTGGGGAGTTCCTGTATGTCCCCATCGACGTGCGCCGAGGGACGCGCTTGCGGAAAGACGAGGCCTTCCGGCTGTTTTTCTATGCCGACCTGCTCGAGGCGATCCAAGGGACCGCCCCGACGGCGCTCCTGTGCCTCAATCGCGACGGCGCCGTCCTCTCGCCCGAATCCACCGAATCGATGGAAGAATACCGTGAATTCGTGCAGCGGCTCCGCCGGACGATCGGCGGGGAGTGCCCGGAACCGGTCTACCGGAAAGGCTGCGCCGACACGTCCCCTTGGGGGAACGCCTGCTTGCGGCTCGCGGCCGAACGCGACGACATCGCCCTCCTCTTCAGTATCTCGCAGAAACAGATGGCGGGGCTGCGCGCGCAAGGGATCGAAACGGTCCACCAGGCCGCCGACATGGACCCTCTCCAGCTCGAAGGCGCCGCGCCGGGGCTGACGCTGCGCGGATTGCTGCGGCTCCAAAAGCAGGCCCGCAGCCTCATCGACCGGGCGGTGATCGTGCGCGAACCGTGGCCCAACCTATCCGCACATGCGCACGTCTTCTTCGACATCGAAAGCCATCCCGCGACCGATGAGGACTACCTGTACGGCTTCTGGATCCAGCAGGCGGACGGGTCTTGGAGCGCCCAGGCCCTCGACCGCTTCGATGGCTCGTCGGAACATGCCCTATGGGAACGGCTCCTCGCGTTCCTACAAACCCTCCCTCCGAACTACCACGTCTACCACTATGGCGATTACGAGGCGACGCGCCTCACTAGCCTCGCGACGCGCTACGGCACCGAACAGAACCCTTGGCTCGCGCAATTCCTGGACCGCCTGGTTGACGTGAAGGAGCTCGTGCGTGATGCGCTCGTCCTCCCGCTGTTCTTCTACAGCCTCAAGAGCGTGGCCATGTTCTTGGGCTATCGCTGGCGCGAGGAGATCCGCCACGGACGCGACTCGATTTACGTCTACGAGGCTTGGCGACAGACGCAAGACCCGGAACTGGCGGCCTCCCTCCGCCGCTATAACGAAGATGACGTGCGCGGGTTGGCGCATATCGTCGGTTGGGCCGAAACCTGGGCCAGGCAGGAAACCGCGTACCATGCGCCCTACCCTTGGTCGGCGGGGTCTGATAGCCTGGAAGGCATATGATCGCCCGTCGCCTGTTGGCCGCGCTTGCCGTTGCGTTGGCTACGTTCGTCACCTGCTTGACGCCTGTCGCGGCCCAAACCGCCGATCCGCAGGCCGAAGGGATCTACGAGCGCGCCCGGATCGTCGGCATCGGCACGGAAACGCAACAGACCAGCTCGACGACCAGCCAACAGGTCGAGGTCTATCGCCTCAAGTTCCTCTCGGGCCCCCTTGAGGGGCAAGAACGGACCATCCTGAACGAGGTCGGCGGCAACCCCTACAAGTTGCGCCCCTCGGAAGGCGACACGATGGTGACGTTCCTGCAACGCGGCGAGGCGCCCGACACCTGGGACATCTATCTCGAGGGCTTCGATCGGCGTGGGGCGCTCGTCTTGCTGATCCTGCTGTTCGTCCTGATGCTCATCCTGCTCGCGGGCTGGCAGGGCGTGAAGGTGGCGCTCTCGATCGGGATCTCGTTGGGGCTCATCGGGTATGTCCTGATCCCTGCCTTCCTGGCGGGTTGGAACCCGGTGCCCGTGGCGATCCTGTTGGGCGGGCTCTTCACGATCCTGTCGTGCGGCTTGGCGACCGGCTGGAACAAGAAAGCGCTCGTGACGGCCGCCGGGACCATGGGCGGGGCGCTGGTCGCCTACCTGCTGTCGGTCGCGTTCGTCGACATGACGCACCTGTCCGGGCTCAGCACCGAAGAAGACCGCCTGTTCTTCCAAAAGAATCCTCGCCTGGATCCGCGGGGGCTATTATTCGCGGGGATCATCATCGCTTCGGTGGGGATCCTCGAGGACGTCGCCGTCTCGATCGTGTCGGGCGTGTCCGAAGTGCACCGCGCGAATCCGCGATTAGGCTTCAAGCAGCTCTTCCTGTCCGGAATGGTGGTCGGGCGCGACCACATGTCGGCATTGGCGAACACCCTCATTTACGCGTACGTCGGCGCCTCGCTGTCTTCCCTGCTCCTGTACAAGCAATACGGCCAATCTTGGCTAAAATTCATGAACTTTGATACGGTCGTCGACGAAGTGATCCGCTCGCTCTGCGGCACCATCGGCCTTATCTTCACCGTCCCCATTACCGCGCTCCTCGCCGCCTGGGCCGTCACCCGCCCGGGTTGGCATAAGGACCACGCCACCCAGGGGACGCATGGCCATCACCATCCCCTTCCCCCCGTATGACCCTCCGGTTCGCTTGCTTCCTTGCCTTCGCGGCCTGTCTCTTTCCGCAGGCCGTGCTTGCCGATACGCAAGCCCTGACGCCGGACGCGTATGTGGCATCAGCCCTACCCGAACGCGTGACCTGGGTCGCGCCGAACGGGTCGGATGCCGCGGGAGATGGCTCATCCGAACGCCCATTTTTGACGCCGGGCCACGCGGCGCAGCTCGGTCGGACGGTCGTCCTGAAAAATGGCCGGTATGGGCAATTTGGGCGCATCTCGCGAGGAGGGACGGCCCACGACCCGCTCGTCATCCGTCCAGAAAACAGCGGCGAACGGGTCGTCTTCGCGCTTCAGGACGCGCAACAGCCCGCAGAAATCGCGGCTTCGCATGTCCGCCTGGAGGGGTTCGCGATCACGGGAGAGGAACTGGTCACGGCCGGTGATTGCGTACGGCTCGCGGGCGACGTCCAAGACCTCGAATTCGCCTACCTGCGCCTGGACCATTGCCGCACGGCGCTCAACGGCAACGGGCATCGCTGGGAATATGGCACGATTTCGCACACGACCATCCGTGACAGCGGCTCCGCCGTGCAATGTACGGGTGCCTGCTTAACGCAGCGCTGGAACCGTCTGCGCATCGAGCAGATCGGCGACGGCAGCGCGAGCTCAAGCGCCCTGTTCCTGTCCGCCTCTTCCACGAACCTGCGCGTCCGCGACCTTTCGCTCCGTGACGTGGAAGGAGATGGGTTGCGGGTCGAAGGCGGCCGGCCGTCGATCAGCAACAGTTTTTTCAGCCAGATCTCGGGGACGGCGCTCTCCCTTGCGGAAGGTGGATTCGTGGGAAAAACGGAGATCGCGACCAAGGGGCGCGGCCTCATCGCGCACGTCGGGCCCGACCTGGTCGTGGAACGCTCGCTTTTCTACAAGCTCACCCCTGATGCCACGCCGTTCGCCATCGACGAGCGCGATGCGAGTAGCCCCAGCTCGACGCTCCTGATCGCGTACACCCGGATCGAGACGGCCACGAGCTCCCTCCGGCTCGCCGGACCGAAGAGCCGGCATCACGTCAGCTGGACCGGCGACGTCTTCTGGTTCGCCGATGAACGCCAGCCTGTCTTCCTTCCAAACGCGCGCACGGTCGCCGCAGAAACCGTGCATGACGACGGGACCATCGAGCAAGACGAGGACTCGCTCTTCTTTTTCAGCCCCGCCGCTCCCGGCGACCTGTTCTCGCCCGTCTTTTCGGGTGGCACGGTCACGCGCAACGACAACGGCAGCCGGACGATCACGGCCGGCACGCAGATCCGCGCGACCGAAGAAGATCCGGTGTATGTCTTGGGGCAGAACAACCGCGTCCACCTTCTCGAGGGCTTGGGACGGACGCTGCGTTGGTACCCCTACCCCGTCGACGTGACCGTCATCGGCACGAGTGCCCTCAACGACCTGCTCCGCGGCGGCGACCTGACCGAGCCGCCCGGGACCCTTATCAAGGCCAAGACGCGACCGCATGTCTACCTGGTGACGGCCCCCAACCATCTCCGCTGGCTCGCGAACGAGACCATCGCCGAAGCCTATGCCGGCCCACGCTGGGCACGCTCGATCGTGACGCTCCCCAATTCGGAAATGACGAAATACAGCGAGGACGCCCCGATCCTCAGCACGCACGCGTTCGCGGAAGCCGACGTCCTGCGCCAGGTGCCGGATCCGGGAGACTTATTCGAGGATCGGTAAAATGGCTTTATAAAGCCATTTTTTATATAAAAATCCCTCGGAAGAACCGAGGGAAGAGACCATCATCCGACCTGGACACGAGGGATGACGTACCGCTCGAACATCTCCGCCGCGAAGGCGCGGGCGGGCGCATCATGCTCCTTCCACCAGGCAGGGAGCGCGTCCTCGTGCCAGCCGTGGAACGCGCCCGCGTACGCACCCGTGATGCAGCCGTGCGTGTCGGTATCCCCACCCCGGTTCACGGCCGCCAGGACGGCCGCCGGGAGCGAGGGGCCGGGCGAATCGAGCAGCAGCGCCTGGGCGAGCGCGTACTGAGCGCCGGTGAGACCGATCTTGCCGGGATCGGCGGCGTGTTGAGCCAGAAACGCATCACCGCCGGGCGACCGTCCCTCTTGCGTAAAGCGCGGATCGCAGCCATTGAGGCGGTAGCGCTCCGACACCTCATCGACCAGGCTGGACCTGGACCAGACGGCGCACAGCGCCGAATAGCAGAGGCCGTATGCCCGGTCGCCCAATTCGTACCCGACCTGCTCGCGCCAGCGCTCCATCTGCGCGAGAGAGACGCGCGCGCCGCCGTCCGGACGTCGCGGGTCGAGGAACTGCGCAATCAGCAGGACGTACGGGATCGTGACGAGAACCGCGTCACCCGCATGCGTCATCCGACCAAGACTGAAAAGCCGGCCGAGAAATGCCCGCATCGCCGTCTCCGAAGGCTTGTCGGCCAGCAGCTCGAACAGGGCAGGCAGTGCCATCAGGGAGGTCCTCATGAGAACGCCGGTCCCCGACTGGTTGCCGTCCGTCTCCGGAACGGGAAACGACGGGTCGAGGCCTCCGAGGCCACCGGAATCGAGCCACGCCTGACGCGGTCGCAGACCGGCGAGGACGGTCGGCCCCCACCCCGTCGCATCCTCACGCATCGCACGGAGATAGGCGAGCGCGTGCGCCATCCCATCCATGTACAGGCGAGGATTGCACAGCGCCTCCCCGACCGCCCGGGTCAGGCGCCAGTCATCGGACGGGCGGTACTGGAGCCGATCACCCCACTGCGGGTCGAGATACCGGGGCTTGAACGGCGTATGCGTCCCTTCGACGCCACGCCCGCCCGTCTCCTTCAGGATGGCCTCCCGAGTCATGCGCTCCCACGGGAATCCGAGCAGGTCTCCCATGTAGGCGCCGGAACAGAGGCCTTTGAGGCGGTTTTCGAGCCGCGCGAGCTGCTCGTTCGTCATTCGGATCATGCGTCCCTCCTTTCACAAGGAACGGGTGCTTCTTAGCAGGAAATAGGCGTCCTGTCAATGATTGGAACATGAAAAAACGGCCGAAGCCGAGGACGTTCAGCCGCTCGTCGCCGTGGGGGCGCTGGGCGGCGGCGGGGCGTGACGATGCGCGCGGGAGGCCTGTGCCGCTTCGTAGATGTTGATGCCGATCGCGATGAGCGGGATCAGCGGCGCGATGGCGACGAGCGCGGCGTCGAGCCACGAGCGCTTGCCGCCCTCGCCAGGGCGACCGGTCCCGCTGAGCATGGCCCAGATGAGCGTCGCGAACCAGGTGAACGCGAGATAGGCCGCGAAAAACCGCTGCGCGGCAGGAAGGTCCGTGAACCAGGAAAACGGATCCATGATGGTGCCTCCGGCGCCTACGCTGCCCTATTTTAGAGGTCCCGTCAAGGCCTCCTCGGCACGCCCTGACATTTTTCGCCGCTCTCCAACCATGCAAAAACTCGCCAGAAAAAGCGAGTTTTTACCTGGTGCCCAGGGAGGGGATCGAACCCTCATGCCTTGCGGCCACGGATTTTAAGTCCGCTGCGTATACCATTCCGCCACCCGGGCATGGCCCCCGTTCTATCACGGTGGATGGTTTTTTTCCAGGACGGCGCGTCGATCACGAAGAGTCCGCCGCCCGACGGGCCCGGCGACGGGCCCGAAGGCGCTTAAAGAGATCAATAAGGAGCGGCAGGACCGTCAGGAAGGCGACCCCGGCCACGAACACGGAAAAGCGCTGCTGGACCAGTGGGATCGCCCCGAAAAAATAGCCTGCCCACAAGAATGCGGTCACCCATAAGAACCCACCCAGGGCATTGACGCCTAAAAACGTGGAATACCTCATCCGGGAGACGCCCGCCACGAAGGGAGCCAGCGAACAGAGTACGGGGATGAACCGGGCGATCACGACCATCCGTGCGCCGTGCGTCTCATAAAACGCCTCCGTCTGCTGGAGATGCTCGCGTTTGATCCAGCGGATGCTCCGATCTTCCGTGAGCCATTGCCGGCACCAGCGGCCAATCAGGTAGCTGGCCGTATCCCCTAAGATCGCCCCGACGACAAAAATAGGATACAAGGCTCGGATGCTCAGCACTCCACGCGCCGCCAAAGCCCCCGCCGCGAACATGAAGGCGTCCCCAGGGAGGAAGGGCGCGATCACCACCCCCGTCTCAATAAAGATGAAAAACCCCAGCGCGACATAGGACCACGACCCAAAATGCTCGATGACACGCGCCAAATATAGGTCGACATGCAACAGGACATCGAACATGTCAAGGAGCCAGACCATACGCATAGGATAGAAGCTACCGCACTTTCTGCCAAGCCATAAATAAATACAGGCGGCGCATCAAGTGCTCGTAAGAGCCATGGACGCCATCCGTCTCCTATTTTTTGACAAGGCCATTTGTTGCCGTCGCTTTTTCCATCCTCTACCCTACCTACATGCTCCTCCCCCCCTCCCTCGCCCGCTTTGGGCGCTCGTTCGCGGCTCTGGCCGGGATCGCCGTGATCATGGGCGGCATTCTTGCCGTCCATCAACCCGCGGTCCCCGTCGCAGAAGCGGCCACCGTACCCGGTTTTCAATTGACGGGACCGGCAAACCGCACCCTTTCCCTCAATCGCGGCACCTCCGTCACGACGACCATCCGGCTTAAACGCCTCTCCGGCTACACAGGACGCCCGCCATTGCGCGTTGAAGGCCTGCCCGCCGGGATCACGGCGACGTTTGCGACTAGCCTCATTGGCAGCGCGAGCACCCTCCGCATCCGCACCACGGCCCAAAGCCCGCTCGGCTCCTTCCCCTTCCAGGTCGTATCTAGCGAGGGAGACATCCGCTCCAGCCTCCATTTCACGCTGAACGTACAGAGCCCGACCGCCCAGACCTTTTCCCTCTGGGCGAACGCGAGCCGTTTTTCGGTCCGCCAAGGCAATGGCGTCTTCATTCCGCTCGGTATAAATCGCTGGAAAACCAAGGAAGATGTGACCATCCGAATCCTGCAGGCGCCGGCCGGCCTCTCGGCTTCCCCGCTGATCATCGCGAAGGGCACCTCCCGCGGGACGCTTCTCTTGCAAGCGAGCGACGCCCTGGCCGTCGGATCGTATAAAATCTTGGTCGACGCCGATTCCGCGAACGCGCGCCGAACGCTGGCCTTAACGGTTAACGTGACCAAAAAACCCGTGGCGGCACCAACGCCTGTCCCAACCCCGCCCCCTATCCCAACTCCTCTCCCGACACCCCTTCCACTCCCCACACCGCCCACGGTCCCGCTCCCGCCCTCCACGCCCACGACCGGTGGCACCGCCTTCGACATCGGCTCCCCCACCCTCCGCGACATCTGGGTCGATCCGGTGCGTGGGAACGATGCGAACGACGGGAACACGCGCAATACGGCCGTCAAGCACGTCTACGAGGCATGGCGCCGCATCCCGAACGGCACCCTGACCGGAACCGGCTACCGCGTCCAGCTCGTCGCCGGGACATACCCCAAAGACCACCTGCCGAACTACTGGGAAAGCAAGCAGGGCACCGCCGCCTTCCCCATCGTCTTCCAGGCGGCAGACGGGCGTGGGAGCGCCACGTTCGAGGGCGACATCAACATGTATGGCGTCGAGCACTTCTACGCGCTTGATTTCAACATCATCCCGCAACCTGCGGGTGACGCGTTCCACTGCGAGAAGTGCGACACGACCCTTCTCCGGGGCATGAAACTCAGCGGCGGCAACCGTTCCGCCCACGAAACGGTCAAGGTGAACCAATCGCAACGGTTCTACATTGAGGATAGCGAAATTTCGGGCGCAGACGACAACGCCATCGACTTCGTCGCCGTCCAATATGGCCACGTCCTGCGGAGCAAGATTTCCAACGCCCAAGACTGGTGCGCCTACGTGAAGGGCGGCTCGGCCTACATCCACTGGGAAGGCAACGAGATCTTCAACTGCGGCACCGGCGGCTTCGTGGCCGGACAGGGGGCGGGCCTGGAATTCATGGAATCCCCATGGCTGCATTACGAAGCCTACGGCATCACCTTCGTGAATAACGTGATCCGCGACACCGGTACGGCGGGCATGGGCGTGAACGGCGGGTACAACATTCTCTTTGCCCACAACACGCTCGTCCGTGCCGGGACGCGCGACCATTTCTTCGAGGCAAACCACGGCGGCCGAGAATGCGATGGCAACCGCACCGCCTGCGCCACGCGCATGGAAGCCGGTGCCTGGGGCTCCCTCAGCCCCGACGTCGTCGCACCGATCCCGAACCGCAACGTCTACGTCTATAACAACCTCTTCTACGGCGCCCGCGGCCAGGAGATCCCATACCTGTTCCAGATCGGCCGCGCCCGCACGGCCCCCGCCGGAACGGGCCTAAATGGCCTGCAGCACACGGACACGAACCTGCAGATCAAGGGCAACGTCATTTGGAACGGCAACGCGACCGATCTCGGCATCTACCGCGAAGAAGGCGGCTGTGCCGACACGAATCCGACCTGCAACGTCGCACAGCTCGAACGCGATAACGCCATCAACGGCACGGAACCGCGCTTCACGAACCTCGCCGGCAACGATTTCCACCCGACCGGAGACGCCTTGGCCCAGGCCCAGACCTTCGCCTGGCCCGACTTCACCTGGTCCGACCTGCCAACCCGTCCCCTCGCTCCCAATGGCCTCACCAAGCTCGAGATCATGACGAACAAGGATGGCGCGGCCCGCACGACCGTCCGTGCCGGTGCGTACTAAGATAAAAGATCCCCCGTCTTGCGTGGGGATTTTTTTTCGAAGGCCTTCCCCCAAGTTGACGAAGCCGTTTTTTCCCTGTGTAGTGGGCGCATGGAGGCCTTTTCTTTTGACGACATCCAAACGCAAGCGCCCATCACCGAACGGACGCTCGATCCGCAGAGCCGCACGCCCGAAGAAGGCGCGGTCGATTTGGCGCTCCGCCCAAAGACCCTCGACGAGTTCATCGGCCAACGAGCGGTCAAGGAAAACCTGCGCATCTTCCTCGAAGCCGCCAAAAAGCGTGGCGAGCCCTGCGAACACCTGCTCTTTTACGGCCCGCCCGGCCTCGGCAAGACCTCCCTCGCCCACGTCATCGCCCACGAGATGGGCTCCGCGATCAAGATCACCAGCGGCCCCGCCCTGGAGCGCGTCGGTGACCTGGCCGCGATCCTCTCCGGCCTCGAAACGGGTGACATCCTCTTCATCGACGAGATCCACCGCATGAACCGGGCCATCGAGGAAGTGCTCTACCCCGCGATGGAAGATTTCGCGCTCGACATCGTCATCGGCAAGGGCCCCACGGCCCGCACGGTCCGCCTCGACCTCAAACGCTTTACCCTGATCGGCGCGACGACCCGCATGTCGCTGCTCGGAAACCCCTTACGCGACCGCTTCGGCTCCATTTTCCACCTTGATTTCTACACCCGCGAAGACATGGTCGAGATCCTCGACCGCAGCGCCCAGCTCCTGAACCTGCCCGTCGCCCCCGATGCCCTCGAAGCGATGGCCATCCGCTCGCGCCGAACGCCCCGCATCGGCAACCGCCTGCTGCGCCGCGTGCGCGATTTCGCACAAGTCCATGGCACCGGCGAAGTCACGAAAGACCTGGCCGACCTCGCCCTCGACCGCCTCAACATCGACCAGCGCGGCCTCGATGCCTCCGACCGCCGCATCCTCCAGATCCTCATCGAAAAGTTCCAGGGTGGCCCCGCCGGCCTCGCCACCCTCGCCGCCTCCGCCGCAGAAGAGATGGAAACGCTCGAAGAGGTGATCGAACCCTTCCTCCTCCAAGAGGGCTTGCTGAACCGCACCCCGCGCGGGCGCGTGGCCACGGCCGAGGCCTTCCGTCACCTCGGCTTCACGCCCGCCATCGAGCAGGGTATACTGCTTCCGTCATGATCCCGCTCGTCTGGGTCCTCGTCCTCTGGTTGGCAGGCGTCACCCTGTTCTTGATTTTGTCGCTGCTCACCATCACCCTCGCGCTGCGCTTCGGGGTGGGCGGCCTGCGTACGTTCTTCTTTTGCGGCCTATACCTCGCCGGCAGCGCCCTCGTCATCGGCCTCGTCGCGCTCTACGCCACCCAAGTCGACTGGTCGCAAGCGATCAGTTTCGCAGGCTCTGCCTTAGGCCCCTCAGACTCGCTCCTCTTCCCATGATCGACATCTCGCACCTGCCGGGCTGCCATCCAGACGAGCGCCTGGTCTATTTCCTTCGACGTCACCCGATCACCCTCGCCGGCGTCCTCTTTGGGTATGTCGGCCTCTTGGCGCTTCCCTTCATCGCCGGGAGCGTCCTGACCCTGATGCGGCCCGACCTGATCCGAGACCCGGTCGCGTTTCCCATCATCGCCCTCGCCGGCTCCCTGTTCTTCCTCTTCGCCTGGCTGTTCCTGTTCCAAGCGTTCCTCGACTACTACCTCGACGTCTGGGTCGTCACCAACCGGCGCATCATGAACATCACGCAATCCGGCCTTTTCCATCGTCAGGTCTCCGAATTGCGCCTGTACCGGGTCCAAGATGCGACCGCCTCCCTCGCCGGCCTCCTGCATACCCTGCTGAATTTCGGCCAAATCGAAATCCAGACCGCCGGCGAGAAAGCCCGCTTCATCTTCGAAGATATCGGCCGCCCCCAAGAGGTCGCCAAGACCATCATGCAGCTCGCCGAAGCCGACCGTTCCAATAGCATCGGCGATGTCGTCGAGGAGCTGGAACTTGAGGCCTCGGACCACCACCATCCGCCTGAAAAAACGGTATGAGTGCCATCAAAGGGACCTTCGAATGGATGTTCTTCCTCCCCATGGTGGTCATTTTCGGGTTTTTCGCCTTCTTCACGTTCCGCAGCCTGCGCATCGCCCTGACCTACGAAAAAGCGCAGGGAACCGCCACTCTCCCGGAGGCCTTCCAAGCCCCGGCGCTCGGACGCGATGTTGAAGCGCTCGACCAGGTGTCCGGCGACCGCGCCTATTTCATCGTCAACGGGACCCCCTACGTCGCCACCTCGCGCACCCGAACCTCCTCGAACCTTAACCTAAAGGAGGGCGCGACCATCTCCGTCTATTTCAACCCAAGCGACCCGACGGATAACCGGATCGCCCTGTTTCGAGACCTTTGGCTCGCCCCCCTCATCCTCGGCGTCATCTGGTTCGTCTTTTTCACGATCTGGTTCGGTACGCTGATGGGCCCGACCGCCGCAGGAACCATGCAGGAAATCGCGAAAGAGGTATAAAAAGGCATTATTTCTAGCGCATCCCGCACACCCAACAAAAAACCGCCCCAGAACAGGGCGGCCAGCCTAGTACATCCACTTCTTTTCTTCCCACCACCACGGACGCATGAACGTGCTATAGGAGCATTCCGGACACACGAACCGATACTCCCCATCGCGGTCCCGCTTCAAGTCCCCGGGAGTCACCCCGAGCAACGCCCCGCACTGGCACGTGACTTCCTTCATCAGGTCCTCACGCTCGATAGCCTTCTTGATCACCTTCATGGCAGCCTCCGTTCGGGGATGAGGACGCCACCCGCCCTGTCCCCGACCCCTACAGCATCTCAAATCCTCCGCGAAAAAGCGCCGAAATATCCCGTATACCGGTGAGGAAAATTGCTTTTTTCTTTGATATAAGCTATATTTCCTGTATCTTTTTCAACGATTTTTCTCGTTTTTATGCCCCTCTCCCAACTTGCCGCGAGCGAACAACAGGAAATCCGCGAAACCCTCGAACGGTTCGGGCTGCGCGAAAAGGAGCAAGCCGTCTACCTGGAGCTGCTTTCGCTCGGCCAAACCACCGTCACGCCGCTCGCGGCCGCCGCGCAAATCCCCGTCACGACCGCCCAATCGATCCTCCAGCGCCTCGCGAAGACCGGCCTGATCGCCGTTTCGGCCCGCAAGTCACGCCACCTCTATGAAGCCCACGACCCCATCGCCCTGCGGCGCCTCCTTGAGCGCCAAATCCAAGACCTGCAAAGCGCCATCCCCCTCCTCCAAGGCCTCCGACGCGAAGACCTGAGCCCCGCCAAGGTCCGCATCTACAGCCGCGAGCGCGTCACCGACATCTTCCACCGCGCCCTACAATGCAAGCAAAAGCTGATCCACGAGATCGTCGCCGCGAAAAGCCTCCAGGCCGTCCTGGGCGAACGGTTCCACTTCAGCCGCCGCCGCATCAAGGCCGGCATCCGCCTCAAAAGCCTCCGCATCGAGGCCCAGGAAATCAAAAGCTACTCCCAAGCCACCCACCGCCGCGAACTCCGCGAAGCGAAATTCCTGCCTCGCACCCTCACCTTTCACGCCTCGATCTTCTTTTGGGACGATTCCGTGGCATTTTTTACGGATACGCACGAAGGCATCGCCCTCCTCATCCAAAGCCCCCTCCTCCGCGAGATGATGCAGCAAGTCTTCGACCTCCTCTGGGACGTGAGCCGCAAGATGGAAACGGCCGCGGACGCCGCCTGAACATGAAAAAAAACAAAACACCCTCGCCGTAACGAGGGTGTTTTTGTGGTGCACGCACCAAGATTCGAACTTGGGACCTTCACAATGTCAATGTGACGCTCTAACCAACTGAGCTATGCGTGCGTTCTGTGCCGGAAAATCATACCCACCGCCCCACCGCCTGTCAAGAAAGCCTTATTTTTGGCAAAAAAAAGACCCGGCATCGGTCGCCGGGGAGAGTCATCAGTGACGTGAACGGGGCGGGGCGGGGCGGGACCCGGCTGGAACTGGTCCGTATGCACCGTGTCCGCCGTCGAGCGCTCGAACAGCTCCGGAAGCCCACACAGCGTGTCCTCCACCCCGTCCACGTCGAACGCCATCCGCCTGACCCGCACCTCCGCCGTCGAGAACAGCAGCGTCCCGCGTTCGGGCGCGGCCCGCTCGGTGACCAGGACGCGACGGACCTGCGGTCCTACGACGACCCCATCCGGACCAGGCAGCGAAATGCGTCGTTCGGCATACTCAGGGCGGGCGAGCTCGATCAGCAGCTCGCGGCAGGCATCCGCCGGCTCCCTGTCGGCCTTGAAGGCCACGACGATGTGCTGGATGCGCGGGCTCGAGGGCTCGTCCTCGCCGTGAAACACCGCGTTCCGGATCCATCGAACGAGCAGCCGCCCATCGTCGAAGATGGGAAGGGTCGGCTCGATGTCACAGTCCAGGTACGCTCCGAGGGCCCGCAGCGCATCACTGAATCGGAGCGGCGGACCAGGACGAACCGACGTCGCCATTCCAGGATGACGCATGATCCCCAGGGAGTCCTGCAGCGCTTGCGAGGCGAAGATGCACATCTTGGCCCGAGCCCCCTTCACGAGCGGAGGGACCTTCGGAGCCACGGGAGGGGACTTTCGATGTTCACGCATTGAACCCATCTCTCCTTTCGCCTTGCCAGCTTGATGAATCTGCTTGCGCCTGTCAATCCTCGGTTCACAGCAAACTTCAAAATCCTCCGTGCGGAGGATTTTGAAGTTGACTATTAACTTCAGAAAAGTGACCACAAGAAACGGTTGCCTGCAATTCGTTTACGTACCGAGACTAGCTCGGCCGTATAAGCGAACGATTTGATGGACCTCGACGTGCGTCGAGATATCGACCATCGGTTGTTTTGTCTGCCGTAAAGGCGAGACAAGTTCTCCCTAGAAAGGAGGTGATCCATCCACAGCTTCCGCTACGGATGCCTTGTTACGACTTCATCCCTATCATCGGCTCTACCTTCGTCCCCTCAACGGGGCCTTCGGGTATTTCCGACTCTCTTGATGTGACGGGCAGTGAGTACAAGACCCGAGAACGTATTCACCGTGACGAGGCTGATTCACGGTTACT
>CAZXZS010000001.1:0-759211 GCA_964645655.1 uncultured Gammaproteobacteria bacterium | reverse complement strand
TGGCTCCATAAACGAAAAAACCACAGCTTTTTCGTCTGTGATTTCTTCTTGGCAGGGGCGGGGGGAATCGAACCCACGCTAACGGTTTTGGAGACCGTTGTACTACCATTATACGACGCCCCTACGGATTTTTCGTGCCGGGCCATCGTACCTGGACGGGGCGGGGAAGGCAAGCCTGGCCGCTTTTCTCGGCTCTTTTTGAGGGGTCCTAAGGGGCGCTTTCCGTTTCGGCCAGTTGGGAGACCGCCTCCGCCACCTGCCGCGCCCCGCCGCTCCCGAATCGTGTTAGGAGGGCACTCCCGTTTGTTCCGGGACGTTTTTTTAAGGTTGCTATGGCTTCTTTGCACGCCGTCTGCAGCCGTCGTTGCGCTTCAGGTTGCATGGCTAGTTCCCGGACGGCCGCCGTGATGCGTTTCAGGACCTCCCCTTGCTCGTCCCAATACGAAAATGGTTGTTCCGGCAAAATGGTCTTCCAATCGAGACGCGCGTCGCACAGTCCCTCATCTTCCAGCAGGTCCGCCTGCTGCCCCTGGCTGTCGTTTGCCGCAGGCAGCCAGGCCGTCGGCAGGTCGTGGCCGGCGCTGTCGTAAATGTTCCCTAACCCCGGGGTCATGAAGGCGTAGGCGCTCGTTTGCATGAGGCCTTCCATTTCCGTTCGGCCGTATGGCCGCACATCGGGATCGTTGAGCGCGTCCGCGATCGCCTTGCTGGTCGCGATGGCGATGGGCGGGTCGTTCGGGAGCGTAAGCCGTAGGGCCCGAATGATCTCGCGCGCATAGGCGGTCGCGTCAGGGACGGTCCAGAAGGGGTTCTGCAACCCGCCTAGGTTGACTAGGACACGTTCCGCCGTCCGCGCCTCGCCCGCCTTCGGTTCCACGATCGCCGGGACGAGGATGGTACGGGGGAAGCGGTCGCGCTCCCGCTCGAGCCGCGCCTCGACGCCAATGAAATTTTGGGCGATGTAGAGGTCGAGGTGTCGCGCGGAGGCGGGGATCTCCTTCCAGAACCAGGTGATGGGATCGTAGAGACAGGTCACGAGTCCCGCCTGCCTCGCGAGGTCCGCGAGGCGAAAGTCCAGGGCGGTGAAGAAGAGGTCGTAGTGTTCCGCGAGATCCGTCATCAGCCGCGCCTCTGCCGGCCCCGAACGCCCCGTCGCATCGATGATCTCGTCGTAGGGGAGCATGCGTTGCAGGTCGAGCGTGTGGCCGCTTCCCACATACCCGATCCAAGAGAACCTTTCCCTAAGATAGGGGAAAAACGAGGCGATCGCCGCGGTCGGCCCGAAGCCAAAGGGTTCGGCGTTCAGGAGGAGGCGCTGTTCAGAGCGTTTCATAGGAGCGTTGGCCGTAGAGGAGCCGGCCGAGCAGGGTGAGCCGTTCCGGGATCCGCACGCGGTTCGCCGCTTCCGGATCGGTGAAGCGTGGCTTCTTGCTCGCGTGCATGAGCGCATCGCGGACGTTGCTGCCCAGACCGCTGCGGAAGGCGTCTTCCCGGGCCAGGCGGGCCGACGGGTCGTGCTCGTGGGCCGGACCCGCCGCGATGAGCGCGACCATCCGGATGTCTCCCGACCGGTTCTCCGTGTTGGCGTGGGTCGTCCGGCTGTCCCACGAGACGAGGTCGCCGCCGCGCAGGGGAAGCGGCTGCGCCAGGCCAGCTAATGTCGGGGCCATCTCCGCGGACGGCGACAATTCCACGTACTCGCCGCGTGGTGGGGCGATCGCCGCATACCCGGGAAACAGGGCCTTCGATCCCGGGACGCCGACATACGTCCCGCGCTCCACGGGGCAATCGCTCAAGGCCAGGACCCCCTGGATCGTCCGAAAGTCGGGATGGATAAGGGGATTTTGGTCCACGTGGAGGGGCAGGGCGCGCGATTCCGCATGTCCCGGCAGTTTCATGCCGAACCGGTCGAAGCTTGTCCAAAGGTCCGCCTGGCCCCACAGCAAGACGTGGTGCACATACACCCGCACGGCCTGGCGCAGCTCGGCAAGGAGCGCGTCGTGATAGATCTCAAAGAACCCGCGGGTCAGGACGGGTACGCCGGCCGCATCCGTCGGTAAGGCGCCCCAGGTGTCCGGATGCGCCAGGTCGCACGCGCCTTCGCTCAAATCAAGGACGAGCTTATGGAGGCGCGCGATGGCGGCATCACGGAGGTCTGTGGGGATCACCTGCCGTCCAACTACGATCCCATACCGTTCCCACGCGGCAATGAATCCCTCCTCGTCTTCGAGCGGGTCGAAGGAGCGGGCATAGCCGTCGGTATCGAGCGGGTACGGAGATAGGATTCCGGGTGCCCGAGCCAGGGCCGCGTATCGGGCGCGAACGGCTGGGCGTGCGCAGGCTTCACGCAGCGTCGTGACGAGTTCCTGAAGCCGACGGTCAAGACGTTGCGGCTCCGTCTTAAGGTCGATCTGGTGGACGAGGGTGCGTACGTGTTCCGTGATGAGCATAGAAAAGCGTGGATGATGCGGGAGCGTCTCCCGGCTATTCTATGGTACAGTTCGCCCATGAGCCAGTTCCATCTTTCCTTGCCTGGAAACGTGCGTGCGCTCCTCACGAGCGACGCGGAGCTCCGTTTCGACGCGCAGGCGGAAGCGCTCCTCCACGCCTATCTGCCGGGGACGCGCCTGCTCGCCGAAGCGGTTGCGCGACCTGATCTCGTGGTCCGTCACGTCGAGTCTTCCCTGCCAGGCGCGTTCTGCGACGGCGACACCGTCACCATCCACGATGCCTGGCACGGCGAGCTTGCCATGGATGGATTATATGCGATTTACGGGCTTTTTCGGCGCTTCCTCCTTGCACGCCACGCCTTCTGCGTGCATGCCGCCTGCGTGGGGGACGGCGACTACGTCCTCCTCGCTGGGCCTTCGGGCACCGGCAAGACCATGCTCACCCTCCGCCTTCTCCAGGATTTTGGTTGGCGGCTCTTTTCCGGCAACAAGACGGTCGTCGCCTTCGATGGGGATGGTGCGCTCAGCGCCATTGCAGGTACGCAAACAACGACGATCCGCCTCGTTGATCGTGAACGGCATCGGAGCCTCATCGGCGCCGGCGTCGCCTATGGGACGCGGTACGCCTTTTTCCTTGACCCGAGGTTCCGGGCTCAGGAAGCCACGGTCCGTATCCGCGCCATCGTGTTTCCGCGCCTGAACGAAGGGGTGGAGGAATGCGCCCGCCTCGCGCCGCTCAGCGCCCTACACACGCTCTATCCGTCTTTCCTTGATGCGGTGAACGCCGATATCGTTCTGTGTGGCGGCCGGGCCGTGTTGCCGGGCACGCCACCGCCGGGAACCCAGGACTGGCTCGCCGCCGCCTTGGCCCGGGCCACGCAGGCGATCCCCGTCTACGCCGTCGCCGGCTCGCCCGCCTTCGTAGCGGGCACCATCGCCACCCTATGACCCCACGCAAGATCCTCTATGGCATCTGCGGCATCGGCCGCGGCCACGCTTCACGCCAGCTGCCGATCGTCGAGCATTTCGCGCGTTCCAGCCGGATCGTGCTCTTCGCATACGGCGAAAGCGAGCGCATCTACCGCGAGCGGTTTCGCGACGTCCCCTCGGTCCAGATCGTTCCCGTTGTCGTCCCGTTCTACGTGGGCACGCCCGACGGTCTGGATTTCCTTGCGACCGCCCGCCAGCCGCTCGCCCCGGATTTCTTCCGCGTCAACGCGGAAGCCCTCGCGACCGCCCAGCGCCTGCTCGGCGTCCCGGACCTCGTAATCTCCGACTACGAGCCCGTGAGCGCGAGCTATGCCTATGCCACCGGCGCGCCGCTCGTTACCATCGACCAGCAGAGCAAGTACCTGTGCGGCGACTTCCCCGAGCGCCTGTTGGGGCAAGGCTTCCGCGACGAGGTCGCGCGCCTGCGCCTCTTCTTCCCGCGCGCCGAAGCGCGGATCGCCTGCTCGTTCTTCCGTGTAGCCGAACGTGCGGAGGCACGGGAAGACGTCCTGCTCTGCCCGCCGATCATAAAGTCGTCTATCTTACAGATGGTTCGGAACCCGTCCATGCACCCGTCCCTCCTCTTCTATCTCTCCGCACAACAGGATTTTTCGCAGGACCCCGCGACGCTCACGCGCATCCTCGCGCTCTTTCCCGAGACGGATTTCCATCTCTTCTCACCGGACGGCCTCGCTCCGTTCGCGTTACCCGCGCACGTCCACGTTTATGCCCATGGGGATGCGCGGTTCGCGAAGGTCCTTGCCTCTTGTCACGGCCTCATCTCGACCGCCGGCCATACGCTCCTGTCCGAAGCGATGTATCTCGGCATCCCCGTCTATGCGCTGCCGCTCCCGCTCTATGAGCAGGCCATGAATGCCCACGTGATCGCCGAATATGGCTTCGGGATCGCGCATCCGACCCTCGAGCCAGAGCTGCTCGGGCAGTTCTTGCGCGGCTTGCCCCAGTTCGCCGCGGCGATCATGCGGAACGAGGAGGGGGTCCTGCTGCGGGACCCTGGCCAAGAGCAGGTGATCGCCTTTTTGGAGAAACGATTTTTCCCTGTGTAGAGGGGAATTTGCACATCTAGACCCCGTGCTCGTCAGCCCGTAACGGCGTCCCACCGCTGTCTCGGTTCGCCTGCCAATCTCCAACGCCCATCGGGGCTAGCGAGGTCGCCTCTTTCTCGTTTTCGCGTGCGGGCAGGAATTCGGCCTTTGGTTCGACTGACGGAGCTCGCTCTTCCAGAAGGCTCGCCGCTTCCGGATGCCCTTGCGCATACGCCCTGATCGCCGCGTACTTGATCTCCTTTTCCGTATCCCGCGGCCAAGCGTCCAGGCTGATGCTTAGGACGTGCGCGTCTTCGCTGCCGTCGATGGCGGGCATCCTCCCCTCCGCCGTCACCTCCCGCCGATACCGCGTGCGGACGTAGTCATCAGGCGCATTCCAAAGATAGTCCAAGGCCGCCTGGTGGAGTGCCTCTTTGAATCCCGAGGCATGGGCCAGCGGCTCATAGGCCCGATCAACCAGTATATACCGTTGCTCGGCCGCCACCCGTTCCTGTTCACGTTTTTCGGTTGCCGCCTTGGCGGCTCGGCGTTGCGCCTCGCGGATCTCGACGAGCTTCGCGTTCAGGTCGCCCATCCGTCCGGCAGTCGCCTCCTGCGTTGCCGCTTCCGCCGCCCGCTGTTCGGCGGTTGGGGGATAGAGCTGGTCATAAAACGTCCGTACCTCCTCCGCGGCCGCCGGGGGAAGCTTTGCCAGCGTCTCATGCCAGAACGCTTGTGCCGCGACCGGATCCTGGATCCGCGTGACCTTCCCACGCACCTTCCGCAGCTCGATCAGTCTCGCGGCCGCCAGGCGGTGGTTCCCGTCTGACGAGAGGTAGATCGGCCCCCGCGGCCCCTGCAGTTCCATGACGGAAACGTTGCCGCTTTTTTTCCGGTCGTTGTAATAAAACAGGGAGGCCGTGTTCTCGACGTCTTGCACGAGGCCTTTTTTCAGCGCTTCACGTTCGGCCTCGTCGGTCTCGGCTTCCAGCCGCCGCTTGCAGGTGCGCGTGAGGTCTGAGATTCGGCGCACCAGGTGTTTCGCGATCCATGTCACCGACGATTCGTCCTCGTCGCCTCCTGGCGCCCCATATTTCGTCTGCTTGTGGAACTGGTGCGACCAGTCTTCTCCGTTGTAGCGCATGGCGACCTGTTCTGGCTTGAAGGTGTCCAGCGTTTCCTCCCAGGCGAAGGCCGGGTCGTCCGCATGCGCGGCTCGGAGGTCGTTCAACGTGTCCCGGAGGCTCACGTAGGTCTCCACGCCACGCAGGCAAGGGAGGTCCTTCATCTCCTCGTGCTTGCGCTCATAATCCGCATCGGTCCACAGGACGCGGTTCACGGCGAACGGTGCGCGTTCGCGGTGGGGGAGTTCCGTCGTAGGCGAGTGCGATAAATCGGTGGATCCCATGCCCATTAAAATAGCATGCCGCCTCCACTCCTGCATCTGTCGAAAAGAGGCAACGACCGCCATCTTCACGATTTCGGTTTTTTCTCGTGGCGCTACCTTTCAAGGCCAAATCACGAGACGTTATGCCGGAGTCCGAAGTCCGTTTCTTGGGCCTCTCCCCGTAACCGTGCTATCCTCCCCGCATATGCGCTCGCCCTTTCCGCCGCGCCGCCGCTCGTCCTTCGACCGCGGCCCACGCGTGTCCGATGAGGACGTCCTCGACCAGCTCCGTCGCTCCCTTGAGGCCCTCCATCGCGCCAACCGCGCCCTTGAGCGCGTGAAGCAGATCTTAAGCGAATCCGTCCGCGTATGATGTCACCCGCCTTTGACCGGTCCGTGTCCCGCCACCCTGAGCGCCCGTCCCCCGAGCCGATTTCCCTCGAGGCGCATCGGCAGGTCTTGCGCGAGGAGCTTGCCCGCAACCGTTCCCTGCTCGAAGCGGTGCGCGCCCTAAGGGGCGAGGCGCTTGATCCCCGTGATCCGCTCGCTGCGCGCCTGGACGCGCTTTGCGCGCAGGCGGAACGTGCTGCCGAAGACGCGCGCCTGGCCTTCGAGGCCTGCCGTTCCCAGCTGGGAGATCGCGCCTAATGGACGACCGCCGTCCACAGCAAGAACCCGACGCCCGTATTAAGCCAAGGGAACCAGGTATAGATCCGGAAGAGCCGCTCCTCTGACCCTGCCCGCGCGGCGAGCCAGAGGAGGGAGAGATACGCGGGGGTCGCCACGATGGCGACCCAGCGCAGTTCAGGGGCCGTCCCTGCCAGAATTCCCGCCGTCGCATACAGGACCCCGCATCCCGGCAGGGTCTTTTGCTTTCCCAAGCGGGTCGCGACGGTCGCGACGCCTGCCTCCCGGTCGGCCGTGATATCGGGAATCGCGCTGAAGGCGTGCATGGCCGCGCACCAGCTCCAGGCGGCGGCGATCAGGAGGGGGTTCGGGAGCCGTTCGGCCGTATTCGCCAACGCGTGCCCCACGAGCCCGGGAAACAGGTACAGGCCATTGAAGGCACTGTCCCAAAATGGTCGGGCTTTCGCTCGGCAGGGGGGAGCGGAGTACTGCCAGCCAAGAAAGAAGAGGCCAAGCATTCCAACCGCCGCCTCAATCGTTTGCACCCCTGACCGCGTCAGGATGCCGATCCCAAGAACGAAGCCGACCGCAACCGCGAGCACGAGTGGAATGGCCCGTCGCAACGCGCTCCGTGCCTGGTCCGTGATCGCGTCTTCGTACCCCTGCTTCTTCGGGTTCAGCCGATCCGTCGCCTCGTCATGGAGGTCGTTGATGCCGTAGATGAAGAGGTTGGCGGGGAGCGTGAAAAAGAGCAATCCGAGACAAAACGGCAGCCAGTCGACGGGGTGGCGGGCGAGGAGGGGGCTCGCGGCCGTCCAACCCAACAGGTACGGCCCAAGGAGATAGATCCAGAAGCGCGGGCGTGAGCGATGCAGGGCCGGGAACATGCCCCAAGCCTACCCGACGAGGCCAAAAAGGGGAACGTGCGCACGAATCAGACTCGTCGGCCCTGGGCGGAAGCTCGAACGGCGCCCTGGGGCCGTTCCGGACGCATCCCACGACCGGCAAACGCGCCAGCCCCGTCCGGCTGGCCTTTTCCGTTCCGTCTGCTAGGATGGCTGTATGTGGACCATCGACGCGACGCAGCATATCCATGTCGAGCCGACCGTGCCCGAACGGGAGGTCTTGGAGCGGGCCACCTCGGTCGCGCGCGCGTCTGCCGGTGAGGGGGGCGTCTTTCTTGACCTGCTCGCCGCCCCCGAGCTTGCCTGCGCCTGCGGCCAGCCTGCCCCATGGAAGACGTATCAGGTCATCCTCTACGCCGCTGCTAGCCAACCGCGGCTCACGGCCTGATATGCCCACCGAAACGATCCTCTCGATGGTCTCGATCGCGCTCATCATCGCCTGCGTGCTCATGATGGTCGGGTTTGTCGCATGGCTGACGACGGTCCTCGACTAGCGCTATGTCGCAGACCGCCAAGACCGTCGCCCGCCAGGCCTCCTTCCTCATGACGGCCTCGACGCTGCAGAAGGCTATCGCCTTTTTGGCGTTCACTTACGCCGCCTATCGGCTAGGGGCGGAAGGCGTCGGCACCTATTTCTACGTCCTCTCGCTCAGCTCGCTTGCGGGCGCGTGGACGGACCTCGGCTGCACCCCCGTCATCATCCGGGCGTTTTCCTCGTCCGAAGAGGAGGGGTGGCGGCTCGCCTTTGCCGCTATCCGCGCCAAGCTTCTCCTGATCCCCCTCGCTGCCGTGGCGGCCCTCGCGTATGGCTGGCGTTTTGGCGGGGTCGGCGCCGCCCTCTTGCCGTTCCTCGGGCTCGCGCTCCTCGTGATGGCGGAAGACGCGTTTTCCCTCTTGGGGTACGGCATCCTGCGCGGCCGCCAGCGCCTCGACGTCGAATCGTTGGGGATGGTCCTTGGCCAGTTCCTTTCGGGCGGTCTGCTCGTGTTCGCCGTGTGGGCCGGCTGGGGCGTCGGTGGGGCCTTGGGGGCGCTGGTCTGCGGCAGCGCCTGGCACGTGCTGTGGAGCGCCTGGTGGATCCGCAAGATCGGCGGCATCCCGTCGAGCTTGCCGAAATATCCCTGGAAACAGCTGCTCCAGCTTGCCTGGCCGTTCGCGCTCGCGGGGATTTTCGTGCGGGTCTATTCGTCCGTTGACTCGCTGCTCCTGAAGTATTGGCACGGCGCGGCGGTCGTGGGGCAATATGCGGTCGCGTACAAGATGACCTATGCCCTCCAGTTCCTGCCCCTCGCCTTCGTCGCGGCCCTGTATCCGGCCCTGAGCGCGGCGTTCGCGCGCAACGATGAGCCCGCCCTCGTCCATACCTCCCTGGGTTCGTGGCGGTTCATGGCCTTGCTTGGATTCCCGTTGGCGGCGGCCCTCTCCGGATTCGCGCCGCGGCTGCTGCCATGGGTGTACGGGTCCGAATTCGCGCTCGCGGTCCCGATCCTCGCGATCCTGGCGTGGGTGCTCCCGCCCATCTTCCTCGACTTCCCGGTCGGCTCCTATTTGAATGCGACGCACCGCGCGAAGCAGAAGACCGTCGCCATGGGGATCGCCATGCTGGTGAACGCCGCGTGTAATGTCGCGCTTGTCCCGGCGCTCGGCGGGGTGGGGGCCGCGTGGTCGGCGCTGGTCGGGTTCATCGTGCTGCTGGCGATCGGCGGATGGTATGCGCGCTCCGTGTTCTTCTCGATGACGGCCGTTTCCGTCGCGTTGCGAGGATTGGCATTGGGGATCGCCCTCTGGGCCGTGATCCGGACGCTCCTGGTCGAGGTCCCGCTCGTCATCGCCCTCGGCCTCGCGCCGCTTGCGGCCCTCGCCGGGGCCATCATCCTGCAGCTGGTCCGTCGCGACGACCTCATCGCCGCCCGCGGCTGGATCCGGCGCCGCGCCAAGCCCGTATGAGCGAGAAGCACGCGTTGTTCAGCCTCGATTACCCTCCGGAACGGGGTGGCGTCGCCCGCTACCTAGGCGACCTGGTCGAGGCTTCAGGCGGCACGATGGACGTGTTCGTTCCGGAAACGCATGCCTGCACGGGTCCGGGACGGGTCGAGACGCTACGGACGTTCGCATCCGGTCCCTCCCCGTGGCGTCCGTTGGTCCGCTCGCTGCGCGGCTTGCGGGCACGGGGGTACCGTTCGTTGCTCGTGAGCCATCTCCTGCCGGTGGGGACCGCGGCCCTGCTGGCCCGTTTCGGCGGCGGGCTCCCGTATGCGGTGTTGATTCATGGGTTGGACCTGCGCCTGGCGATGGCGCGTCGTCATCGCCGCTGGTTGGCGCGCCTGGTCATGCGCCAGGCGGGGGCGGTATTCGTGAATTCGGAAGCGGTCGCGGCCGAGGTCCGCGCCCTCGATGCGGGGTTGCGGCCCATCGTCGTCACGCCCGGCGTCACGCCGCGCGCGTTCCCCGGTCGCGCCGAAGCCCGCGCCGGCCTTGGCGTGCCGGACGCTGCCTTCCTCTGCGTCACGGTCGCCCGCCTCGTCCCGCGCAAGGGGATCGACGCGATGATCCGGGCGTTGCCCGCATTGCCCGCTTCCGTCCGGTACGTGGTGATCGGGGAGGGGGCAGACGGCGACCGCCTGCGTGCGCTTGCGGAAGCTTCTGGCGTCACCGGGCGCGTGACGTTCCTGTCTGGCGTGGAAGATCCCGTGCGTGACCGTTGGCTGGCCGCCGCCGACCTGTTCGTCTTCTTGGCGCGCGACGAGCCGAACGACCTCGAGGGCTTCGGCCTGGCGTGCCTGGAGGCGTCCCTCGCGGGCCTGCCCATCCTTGCCGGCCGCAGCGGCGGCGTGCCCGAGGCCGTCGCCGAGGGCGAGACGGGGCTCCTGGTCGACGTGACAGACGAATCTTCCCTAACGGAAGCCTTTTCCCGCCTCTTTTCGGATCCGGCCTTGCGTGCGCGGTTAGGCCGGCAAGGGCGCGAGCGTGCCCTTCGTGCCTTCCGCTGGGACGATCGTTGGCAGCGCGTCCGTTCCACCCTTTCCCGCCTATGACCATCTCCCTCATCATCCCTGCCTACAACCACGCCGATGCCCTCGTGCGGACCCTCCAGGCGATCGCGCGCCAGACCCGTGCGCCGGAGGAGGTGATCGTGGTCGACGACGGGTCCACTGACGGACCCGAGGCCGCGGTCGCCGCCGCCGGCTTGCGTCCGCTCGTCACGCGGTGGCTCACGCTCGACACGAACCGGGGCGCCCCCGTCGCCCGCAACACCGGGTTCGCCGCATCGACGGGGGAAGCCGTCCTCTTTTTGGATGCCGATGCCACGCTCCGTCCGGATGCGCTGGCGTTGCTTTCTGAGGCCCTGGCGGCACATCCGGAAGCGGCGTTCGCATACAGCGCTTTCCGCTTCGGCCGGAAGGTCTTCACGGGCCGGCCCTTTGCGGCCGCGCCCTTGGCGGAGGCGAATTTCATCCATACCAGCGCCCTCATCCGCCGAGGCGCCTTTCCCGGGTTCGATCCTGCGCTCCGCAAGTTCCAAGACTGGGACCTGTGGATCCGCATCGTCCAGGCGGGCGGGGCGGGCGTCTTCGTCCCGGAGGTGCTGCTTGAGATCGAGGAGCGGAAGACGGGGGGGATGAGCCAGTGGATCCCGGCGTTCGCGTATCGCCTGCCCTGGCGCGCCCTCGGGTGGGCGCCCGTGGCCGTGGAGCGGTACCGGGTGGCGGAGCGCGTGATCCGCACGAAACATGCCGCCTGGTTCGCGGAGATGGCGAAGCGTTCCCCGGCCCCGATGGGGTCCGTCGGCCGTTGGCTTGGCGTGGGAGTCCTTTTGGCGCTCGTGTCCGCCCTCGCGATCGGGACGCCTGCGAACGGGGTGGCCGCCTGCTTGCTTGCGATCGGGACGCTCGTCGTCGCGACGTGGCGCCCGCCGGTGGCGTTGGCCTTTTTGGCGGGCGAGCTGATCGTGGGATCCAAGGGCGGTTGGCTCAAGCTCGGTTCGGACGCCGTGAACGACGGCGGGGTGGGCGTGCGCATCCTCCTGTTCGCGGCCTTCTTCTTAGGGTGGGGCCTCTCGCTGCTCCGCACGGGGTCCTGGCGTTCCGTGCCTGCCTTGTTGCGTGCGCGTTGGGCGTACCCGTATGCGGCCCTGGCCCTCGTCGTCGCCTGGGGGGCGGTGCGTGGCTTCCTGTCAGGGAGCGCGCCCGCCTTCCTCGTCGCCGATGCGAACGCGTGGGGATTCCTCGCGCTCCTCGTGCCGGCCGTCTGGTTGGCGCGCCAGGACGACGGATCCGTTTGGCGCGAGCTGCGTCCGGCGCTCCGTGCCGGGCTGGGCATGTTGACGCTCCTCACGCTGGTCCTCTTCGTCCTCTTTAGTCGGGCGATCCCGTTCCCGGCCGAGGCCCTCGAGGCGGCCTATCGGTGGGTCCGCCAATCGGGCCTCGGGGAGATCACCAAGACCGCCTATCGCGTCTCGCGCATTTTCTTGCAATCGCAATTCTTCCTGCTGCCCGCCTGGCTGTGGTTCCTGACCCAAGGGACCTTCGATCGCCGTCCGCTCCAGTGGCGCGCCTGGGCCGCCTGGATCGCGCTTGGGGCAGCGATCCTCGTCTCGTTCTCGCGGAGCTTTTGGCTGGCGCTTGCCCTCGCGGCCGGGACCGTGGCGGTTGCCGCCCTTTGGGAAGCGCGGAAGGCCCTTGATCTGTCGTTATTTCGACGGGTGCTGGTCCGTCCGTCGCTCGCCCTCGCCGGGTCTCTTGCGCTCTTGTTCACCATCGCTTCCTTCGCCGTGACCGGTGTGATCGGCGGCCGCTTCCTGACGACGGAACCCGCCGCCGCGAGCCGCTGGGCCCTGTTGCCGATCATGCGGACGGGGATCCGTGCGCACCCGTTCCTCGGTTCGGGGTTCGGGGCAACGCTCACATATCCCACGAGCGACCCGCGCCTCGTGGAGCAAGGGAGGGGTCTGTATACGACCTTTGCCTTCGAATGGGGATGGTTGGATCTTTGGTACAAGGTGGGGATCTTTGGGGTGGTTGTACTTATCCTGGTGCTCGGTTCGTTGGTGGCACGGGCAGCTGCACTCGAGCCGCCTTCCCGCCTGTTCGTTTGGGGAGGCGTCCTCCTGCTCGCCGTCACGCACGTCTTCACGCCGTACCTGAACCATCCGCTTGGGCTGGGGTTCCTGATTTTCCTTGAACTCTTCCTGCAAAACGAAAAACGCCTCGGGCGAGGTGCCGAGGCGGGGGTCAGTGGACCAGCGGGACCGGGTCCTTGAGGTGGAACCAGGGGCGGGCGCGGGCCTCGCCGAGGGCGAAAGGGGCCAGCATCGAGTGCAGGACCGGTCGTTCCTTCCGCTGCCACCGCGCTTCGAGGAACGCGCGCCGCGTCCCTTCGAGGAACCATCCGGCCGTCAGCCGGTCCTTCGTCAGGCCCGATTCGCGGGCGAGCCGCTCGAGCAGCCGGACGGTCCGGTCCGCGAAGCGGCGTGACGTCCGCACGCCCCGCACGTTCGGTCCCGCCTGGAAGAACCCGTATCGGGCGTGGGCGAGCGTGACACGGGCGATGGCGAGCAGCGTCAGCCGTTCCGCCGCTGCCGAGGCACGCGCGCTTGTGCGCAGCGCTCGGGCCATCTCGAGCGCCTTCCGGGCCAGGCGCAGGCTGAACTGGTACCCGCCCGCGAGGCGCGTCCACATGTCGGGCTCCCACACGCAGGGGAACATCGCCGACCAGCCGGGCCGGTCGTAGCAGGCGTTGAGGAGCGTGAGCGCGATGGCGTCGCGGACCTTGGCGGGGGCCTTGGCGGCCGCCCGGCGGCATTCGCGCACCAGCGCGCTCAGGTGCCGGATCCGTTGCCGGAGCGACCGGGGCTTGCGTGCCAGCATCCGCGTGATCGCGCCCTTGACGGCGTGCAGCCCACCGTGCGGATCGGCTTCCCAGTCCCGTTCGAGCGCGCGCCTGAGGTCTTGCCGGAGCCGTTGGCTGGGGCTGAGAGGCGTCGTCGTCCCTTCCATCATTTCCTCCTGTGCGTGGGGGATGGTAGCGGAAAACCAGGGATCCGTCAACCGAACATCCCCCGTCCGGGAGCAGGCCTCGGACGGGGGATTTCTCTTTTTAGCTGGTTTTCTGCCCGTGGAGATACGCGGCTCCCGTCATCGTCTTGCCACCTTCCGGGCGCACGGAAATGAGTTCGAGGGCCGTCCCTCCGGCACAGGCGAGCAGCAGCGTCCCGTCTTCGAGTGAGAGCGTTCCTGGCGCCAACGAGGACGTAGCGTCCGCAACGCGGCTCGCCAAGACCTTCAGGCGTTTCCCGTCATGCGATAGGAAGGCCGTCGGCCAGGGCGTATAGGCCCGGACGCGGCGTTCCAGCTCGGCGGCCGTGTGTGCCGCTGGATCCAGCCGCGCATCCTCTTTGTTGATGAGCTTGCAGAACGTGGCCTGGCCGTGCGGCTGCTCGGTGGCGGTCCGCATGCCGTCGAGATACTCGGCCAAGATGTCGTTGAAAGGTTCCGCACCAAGGCGGGCGAGCCGGTCGGAGAGCGTCGCGGTCGTGTCGTCCGGCCGGATCGGCGTCTTGACGTGCGCAAGCATCGCGCCGTGGTCCATCGCCGCATCCATGAGCATCACGGTGACGCCTGTTTCCGGATCGCCGTTCTTGATCGCTTCGGTGATGGGGGAGGCGCCGCGATATGCGGGCAGGAGCGAGCCGTGCAGGTTGAGGAACCGGTTTGGGGCGAGGTCGAGGAGTGCCTGTGGGAGGATCTGCCCGTAGCTGGCGACGACCGCGGCGTCGAACGGTTCGGCGCGCAGGGCTTCGAGCGCTTCCGGCGCCTTGATCTTTTCCGGTTGGAAGACGGGGAGGCCGAGCTCCTGCGCGGCGACCTTCACCTCCGGCGGCGTCAGCTCCTGGTGTCGTCCGACAGGCCGATCGGGTTGCGTCACGACGCGCACGATCACGAAGCGCGGATCGGCGGCCAGCCGACGGAGCAGGGGGACGGCAAACGACGACGTCCCAAAAAACGCGAGGCGGACGGGCATGGGGGTCAGATCTGCTTTACGGCGGCCGCGGCGGGCTGCTTCATCTTGTCGATGAACAGGATCCCGTCGAGGTGGTCGATCTCGTGCTGTACGACGATCGCGGAAAACTGGCGGAGGTCAAGCTCGACGCGGCGGCCGTGGCGGTTCAGGGCCTCGACCGTGATGCGCTTGTGCCGTTCGACCATCCCGTACACGCCCGGCACGCTGAGGCAGCCCTCCTCGCTCTCGACGCGCGCCTCCGAGGCCTTGGTGATCACGGGATTGATGAGGCAGAGGGCCTCGCCGTCGAGCACGCAGACGATCGCGCGGATGTTGCGGCCGACCTGCGGCGAAGCGATGCCGACGCCATCCTTCACATGCATGGTCTCGGTCAGCCGGTCGAGGTACGCCTGAAAGGCCGGAGTGGTGACTTCGGCGGGATCGACCTCTTGGGAGCGGACGCGCAGGCTCGCGGCCGGATGCGTGACGATCGAAAAGAGTTCCATAACTGGCCTAGCTTAGCGCAAAAACGCCACGGCGTCAAGGTCGATCTTGGCCTGCCGGGCCCACGGGCGGAGGCGCGCGAGGAGGGCCTGTTCACTCGTTTCCGGGCGGAACAGCAGGTGTGCGACCCAGCGGGTGCGGGTACGCAGGCGCCCTTCGGCGGCAAAGGGGCCGCGCAGTTCGAGGAAGGCCGGATCGTTCGCGCAGGTCGTCTGGATCTCTTGGCAGAGACTCGTCGCGGCCGCTTCGGAGCCTTCCATGAGCAGCTTCGCCAGGCGCACGCTGGGCGGGTAGCGGAACACGTTCCGGGCGGCCCGCTCCGCGAGGTTGAGGGCCCGGACCCCGTCGGGCGTGAGCCAGGTGAGCCAGCGGTCGGTGTCGCCGTCGTGGACCTGCAGGACCAGTTCGCCCTCCGCTTCGGCGACGCGGCTGGCCAGTCCGCGATAGGTGCGGCACAGGCGTTCGGTGCGGCGGATGTCTTCCGCAAATCCTCCAAGCAAGTGCGGTTCCGTGACGAGGACGAGCGCGCGCGGCGGGAAGGGGAGGTCGAGGGCAAGCGGCGAGCCGTCGCGCCAGAGGCAGGGTGGGTATCCCTGCTTGGCCCACTCGCGTTTCAGGAGCTCGAGGCCCGGCGGCGAACCGGAAAAATCGACGCCGTCGCAGCGTGGGCAGGTCTCCGGCAGGAATTGCGTGAGGTGACAGAGGTCGCACCAGCCGCTCGCCTCTTGCCGGCGCAGCGCCGTCCCGCACCGTGCGCAGGCCACGACGTGGCCGCAGGTCCGGCACTGGCACCGCGCGCGCAAGCCGCGGATGGGATGGATCACGACGATCGGCCGCTCCTCCGCATTCTCGAGCAATCGTTCCAGCGTATCGATGTTCAGCCCTGGCACGCCGCTGCGCCCGTGGCTGTGGCGGATGCTCAATGTCGGGTGGATCGGGATCGTCGCGCCGTCCTGGTCGACGTGGATGGGGGGCGTGCGCCCGATGGTGGTGAGGGCGAGCCCCTTGCGCTGGTGCAGCCAGGCGGCGATGAGGCGGGCGTCGAAGCGGGGCGAGCTCTCGTCCTGCTTGTGTTCGTCCTGTTCGGGTTCCAAGAGGATCAGCCGTTCCGCAAAGAGCCCCAGCCAGCTGCCGACCCGCGTCGTGACGAGCGTGCGGGTCGTCCCCTCGAGGAGCGCGCGCCAGGTGCCGGTCGCGACCGTCTTCGGGTCGTCGCTGAGGAGGATTGGGCAATCGAGTGACGCGGCCAGCCGTTCGGCCTGCTGCGCGAACGGCGCGATGATGAGGGTCCGCCCGCGTTCGTCGAGATGGCCTTTGACGAGCCGCTCCGGGTAGGCGACCCAATGCGTCTCGAGGGTCCCCGGGCGCGCGCGTTCTGCCGGTCGCGTGTTCCAGGGGTCGAGCTTTTTCGGAAGCAGCCGCAGCCAGGCTTTTGCGATGCTCGCCGTCGATTGGAACGTGCGCGCGGCCAGCCATTCCACCAGGTCCACCCAATCCTGCCCGAACCGCGTCAATGGCGCGCTCGAGACGATCGGCTTCGCCTTCGCCGCGAAGGGTGACGTATCGAGGATCGCCAAGATCACCCCTTCGACGGTTTGCGCACGGAGGGGGATGCGGACCAGGTCACCGGGGAGCCAGCGCGTGCCGTCCGGCAGGACGTAATCGAACGCGTCGATCCCCACGGGCGTCCGGCACAGGGGAACGATGCGCGCGAAACGGGGCATGGGTGGGGTCAGGCGATGTGGAACAGCGTCGTGAGGTAGCCGACGCCGAAGGGGGCCTCATAGCAGAGCTCTTCGGTGCGGGTGTTCAGTTCCTTGAGGGCACCGAGCAGGATCGCGACGGGGCGTTCGCCGCAGGGGCGCCGCTCGGCGGCGAGCGGGTCCTGGACGAGAGGCGAAAGGTCTTTTGCGGCCACGGCAGCCCGCAGGTGGTCGTCGTAGGCTTGGGTCTCTGGGGAGATCTGGTTCTTTTCACCTGGCTTGCCGTGATGGCAGAGGTCGGCGGAGGCAAGGATCGCGATGCGCGCGTCTTCGCCCTGGAGCGTGCGGTAAAGGGCTTCCCCGAACTGCGCGTGCGCTTCGAGGGGGAGGTCGCTCGGCGCAAGCGGCAGCAGGGTCCAGGCGGGCAGGTGCTTGGTCAGGTAGAGGAGAGGAACTGTGAAGCCGTAGTCCAGCGCTTCGCCGCTGCGGAGGGTGAAGGGGATCTGCGCCTCGCGCATGGCGCGGTGGACCCGGTCGAGCAGCAGGTAATTGACGCGTGCCGGCACGGTCGTCTCGTGGTCGCCGAAATCCTGCATGTGCGCCGTGAACTGGGGCGACATGTTGGCGCTGAAGGCATCGGGATAGCGGGGCGCGTGCGGCGAGACCACGACGATGGTGTCTGGTTTCGCGAGCGCGAGGCGTTCTTCGACCTGCTTGAGGGCCTCGACCGTGCGCTTGACCTGGTCGTAGGCATCCTTGCCGACGCTGGGGACCAAAAACGGGGCGTGCGGCACGATGGCGGAGAAGACGATCATAGGGAGGGGGAAGACGTTTGGGTGGAAATCACGTCCGGGACTTGGCCGGCGACGTCGCTCGCGAGCGACGTGGGGTGCCAGGCCGGTTCGAGGGGTTCGCCCTCAGGGTAATCCGCGAGCAGGGCTTCGGGAAGGGTCAGGACGTTCTTCCAGGCATACCCCAAGGAAAGAAAGACTTCCTCGCTCGGGATGGCTCGCCGCTGTCCCTGGTCGATGGCATAGACCGCCGGGTTCGTCGCGCTGCGGACAAGCTCCCCGTCGCGCAGGCGGTACGGCTCGCCGATGGCGTAGCCCTGGGCCTCGGTCGCGCTCAAGGCCTTCGCGGGACGGCCTCGGAAATAGAGCTTCAGGAGCGCGGGATGGGGGATCGGATGGCGGACGCCTTCCTCCACATACCAGTACGCGCCCTTCTTGTCTTTCGCCAGCAGCCCGGTCGGATGGCGGCTCTTCTCGCTGAGGTCCGGACCGTCCGCGTAGCCGGCCAGGTCTTCGGCCGTCGCGGGCATTACCTCGTCTTCCTGAAAGCCGAGCGTCCGGAACGCCTTCGTCGAAACGATCAGCCGCTTCTGCTCGCCGCTGAGGAGGTAACGGGCACCGGTCGGCAGCTCGACCAGGCTGAAGTTAGGGAAGCGTAACGGTTCGCCTTCGGGATAGGCGGCCAGGTCGGATTCGCTGAGGGCTACGGTCTTGTCGGTCCCGTTCGTGAGGCTCAGGAAGACCGCCTGGGAAAGCGGGCGCCGCTCGCCGCGCCGGATCAGGTAGCGCCGTTCAGGGTTCTCCTTGCTGGCGACCAACGTCCCATCCGGCAACGCGCGCGAAAACCAGCGCCGCCAGATCTGCCACAGCAGCAGGTTCCCATGGATGTGGGGCGTATAGGTATAGAGCATGGCCGTCGCCTGGTTCACCGGCGTCACGGGGACGCGGTCGATGACGCTCACGCGGCCGGGCGCATGGCCGCCCACGGTCGTGCCGCGGCTGAGGAGCTGGAAGAGATAGCGCTCCCGATGCTGTTTTGCTGCATATTCCACCTGGTTGGCGAACCCCTTGTAGGCCTGGATCGCGGGATCGTCCATCGCGCAGCTGTCGCAGACGCCGAACCCCATGGCCCAATCGAGTTGCCGTTGCGTGGGGGAGGCATCTTCGATGAGGCTCTGCTCTTTCTGCATCAGGGCGAGCAGGTATTTCGGGTTCAGCCGGTAGGAGCCGGCCACGCGCCAGACGATGTCGGCGGCCCGCCTCTCGATGCCGTCGATGTCCGGAAGCGTCCTGGTGGCAAGCGCGCTCCGCTTGGCGACGAGGAAGCGTTGGATGTCTTCCGCGTCCCAATCGCCGAGGTCGAACAGGTCGCTGTCGTCTAGGACGAGATTCGGGTTGAAGCCTGGAGCCGTTGGAGCCGAGGGGGGTGCCTCTTGCGCATATGCGAAGGACGGGCTCGAGGAGCCCACCAGGCTGGCGATCAGCATCGCGGCAAGCGCGCGTTTCATGCCGATCAGGCTACCATGGTGACAAGCGGAAGGAAACTTGCGATGCTATGCGTCGAATGGGCGGAAACGAGTCTCGGGTCGCCCCGAAAATACGCCATTTTTCCCCTCGTCTTCGCCTCTGATCATGCGTTTACCCTCTCTTCCGGCCGTATCCGCACCGCGTGCGCGATCCCTGCTTCTGCTCGGGAGCGTTTTTGCGGTGGTCGTGGCCCTTTATGGCGCCTTGGCCCGGCAGGGAGCCTTGCCGTTCATGTCTCCCGACGAGACGGCGACCTACGCGACCGCGCAATCCTTCGCGAAGACCGGCCAGTTGACGCTCGCGGAGTCGCGTGCCACGGAGTTCCCTTGGCTGCACCCCCGTAGCTTCGTCGCCCAGCAGGGGGACTTGCTGCCGGTCAGCTTCCCGTTGTGGTCGTTCGTGCTGGGGGGTGTTGGGTTCCTGAGCCAAGGGGCGGTCATTTGGGTTCCGGTTTTTCTGGCGGCCTCCGTCGCCGTCGCGTCGATACTCATCTTGCGGCGGGCGTTTACGTTCTCCTGGTTTGAGGCGTTAGTCGCCTCGCTGTCCATTGCGGCGCTCCCGACGCTGGTCCTGTACGGGAACCGTAGCCTGTTTGGGCTGGTCCCGCAGCTCGCGCTGGTCGCGTGGGCCCTTTGGGCGAGCCTCCGTATCCGCGGATGGATGGGCGCGATCGTCGCGGGAGGCATGGCGGCCGTCGCCGTCGGCATCCGTCCGATCGAAGGCGTCTGGATCGTTCCCGGGCTGTTCGGCACATTCGTTTGGGCGCGTGAACGGTTCGCGCTCTCCTTCCGCCGGGCCTTGCTCGCTTGGGTGATCGGATTTGTCCTCGTGGCGGCTGCGGTCGCCGGCTTGCATGCGTGGGTATACGGTTCGCCGTTCGCGATCGGCTACTTTTTGCGTGACCTGCCCGCCTTGCCGAGCGCTTCCGCCGTTCCGTCGGTCGTTCCAGTCGCCCGTTGGCGCGCGTTCTTTCCGTATGGCTTCTCCTGGCGCCAGGCCTGGGAAAACCTTCAAGGCATGTGGGCGCTCGGCTGGTGGCCATGGATGGTCGCGTGGGCAGGGGGCGCGCTCGCCTGGCTCTGGAAGCGTCGCCCGAACGCGTCCCGGGCGGAGCGCCGCGTCTTCGTCGGTCTCTGTCTCCTGACGCTTTGGCTCGGCGTCTATTATGGCCAAGGCCGCTACGCTGACCACATCGGTGGCGAGGCGTTCCATTTGGGGAGTTCGCTGTTCCGCTACCTGACGCCCGCCTTCGTCGGTTGGACAGCGTGGCTGTTTTGGGTGCTCCACACGCAAACGGCGGGACGCGTCCGTCAAATCGCGTTCGGTGTCCTCACGATCGGGCATCTCGCCGGTGGGGTTGCCTGGGCGTATACGGATCCGGTCGACGGCATCCTCCAGAATCGCCATGAGCGCGAAGCGTATGCCCAAGTCCGCGAGGTGGTCGAACGAGAAAGCGTCCCTTCACTGGTCTGGCTTTCCGACCGTTCGGATAAGATCGTCTTCCCGGCGCGTGCGGCGGCCTCGCCCCTGCCTTCCATCGAGGAGGTCCGTCGTTTCTTGAAGGCGGACGCCGGTCCCGTCTGGATCTACCGCCGCCCACCCAGCCAAGGCGAGCGTGATGCCTGGCATGCGGCCGGGCTCGAGCTCGTCGAGCGGCACCGCTTCGAGCGCGAGCTGATTTATGAGGTGCGGTTGCGGGCAGGGTATTAGTGGGGGCATGCGCAAGATCCGCGGCCGCAAGGTGTCCGACATCGAGCTGACCGCGGAGCTCCCGGCCGGCTTCGTCGCAGATGCGCTGGCCGTGGAGCGCGCCCTGTCCGCCTCACCGTAACGGTGGGGTTTTGATTTAAAAAGATTTCCGTGCTTTATATCTTGCCCTGCGGTAGGTGTTTTTTTGCTCTACCCCTTGACGAAAAAGGCTTTTTCTGGTGACATCCGCAGCGGTTCCCCTGGAGGTTCAAGATGGATCCGCAAGCGCTTCCCGCCCATTTCCGTTCCGCCAAGGCCCTGCTCGCGCACGTGCGTGCGCAGCGGGTGGCGGCCCTCGATGCGCGTTTTTCGTCCCACCGCACTCGGTCCCGTGATCGTTGGGTGTGGCTGCTCGCCCTGGCGGTGGTCCCGGGCTGGTCGTTGCTCGTGACGTCCCTCGCCTACACTCTTCTGCGGGCGCCTGGGCTGCGTCCGTTCCCCACTGCCTTCGTGCTGGCGATGACCGAGGCGATGAATCCGCGACGCGTGCGGATCGAGGCTCTCGCGTGCCTGCGCACGTTCCTCGAAGATGAACGGGTTGCATCCCTTCCAGATGGCCCTCTCGGGTTCCGTGACCCAGCCCTGCCGACAGGCGTCCGCGTCGCCTGCCTCGAAGAGGCGGCAGAAACGGTGCGGCGCCTTGAGCGCTCGCCGGATCCCGCCCCGAGGATGAGCCTCAAAAGCACGCTGATCTACCTCGATTTCATGACGCTGATCTACCTCGATCTCATGCCGGGAACGCTCGGCCCACACGAGCGCGACCGCACGGAGCATTTCATGAAAACCTTCGACCAGGATATCGCCCCGCGGCTCCGCGCCGCCTTCACCCGCTGACCGGCGGGTGATTTTCTTGACAGAACGGCGGCTTTTTGCTACGATCGAACGTCGTTTCTGCCGGAGGCCAAACAACATGAAAACAAGCGATCTTCCACCCGAGTTCCGTTCCGCCAAGGCCCTGCTCGCGCACGTGCGTGCGCAGCGGGTGGCGGCCCTCAAGGCGCGTTTTCCGCCGTGGTACGCTCGTCAAGACCAGGGTGACGGCCTTTATGCCGCTGCGATCAAATTCGCGATGGTAATGAGCTGTCTCATGGCCTTGGTGAGCGTGATCACGTTCCGTTGTCCTTGGCCTTGGGGGCATCTGCCCTTGCTGCGCGACCTGATGTGCGACCTGATCGTGAATGCGGTGCTTCCTGTCGCGGCGCTCTTCGTCGTGGCGCTGCTCCTGTTCGAATCCTCTATCACGATACGCTCCAAGCGCTTTTCGTTCGACACCATCGATGCGTCGCTCCGTACCCCTGCCGGGCGTGCGGCCGCCCTCGCCGAAGCCGTCGATTCGGATCGGGTTCGGACCGAAGCCATCGAACGCCTCAATGCCTTTCTGGAAAGGGAGCGGACGGAGGCCCTCTGTGACGACCGTCCCGTCGGTTTCCGCGACTCCGCCCGTTCGACGGGTATCCGCATCTCCCTCGTCAACGAGGTCGCGGAACGCGTGAGATTCCTTCCCGGTATGAGCCGGATGGACCATGAGTCGAACGACGAACATGATCTCTCGTGGATTCAGGATGGGGCAGGGAACGACGGGCGCGACCGCGCCGTCCGTTTCGAGCGCGCTTATGATCAGGGCGTCGCCGCACCTCTGCACGCCGCCTTCACCCGCTAACAACCGGCGGGCTTTTTCATAGAAAAAAAGCGGGCCATGCGCGTACGGTTCGCGTTGGCCCGCGGTCAGGTGGTCCGTTTGCGGTGGTCCGGTCAGGAAGCGGCCTGCTCCTGTTCCGGCATCGGGATCCGCAGGATGGCCGTGCCCCGGTCGCAGAGCATCACGCGGTCGGCGATGTCCGCGTCGATCGTGAGGTTCGGCCTGCGACCGGGCTTGCTCATCCAGGCGGCCTGCGGTCGACGTGGTTGGCGTCGGCCAGGCGCAGTCCGGGAAGGGGTGCGCCGGTGGCCTGCCGCGTCAGGAAGGCAGCGGTCGAAGCCGGGCTCAGGACCGCAAGGGCCCCAAGTTGCATCGACGCGTCGTCGCCGTTGCGGGTGAAGGAGGCGATGGCGTCCGCGAACGCGACGCCGACGTCCTCGAGCTGCAGCAGGCGCACCACGAACGGGTCATTGGCGAGCAGGCCGAGGCGCAGGGCTTGCCGCACCTCTTCCGTCGCGCCGAACCAGTGCTCGCCGCACGCGCATTGTGCGCCCACGATCGGGCAGCCGACGTGGATGGGGCATTCGGGGAGGTGGGGCGGTGCGTGGCTCATCGGCTGTCTCCAGTAGTGGTGTCCCAGTATGCGCTCGGGTCTTGCTCTTCCCGGAACGTGCGCCGGAGCCATGCCTCCGCTTCTCCGCGGGCGGCATGGGCGGCGGGGGACGGCGTGGTGGTGAAGCGCTTCGCGCTGCGGTACAGGGGCCGGCCCGGTCGCTGGCGGTCGATGATGGCGTATGCCCGCTCGCCCATCCCGAAATCCTCGGGCTGAACCTCCTCGATCGCATAGCGGGTGAAGAGGACGAACGGATGGCCGCCGATGGTGGCGGCGAGTCGCGTGGAGCAGGTGCCGCGCTTGTGATCGTATGCGTCGTAGAGGTCGGTCCGGATCCTGGCGCGGCTCGTGACGGCGTGCCACCCGTCCGGCAGCACCACCTCCTGGTCCACGGGGCCGCCCGCATGCCGGCGCACCAGGTCGTTCTCGTAGGCGAGGCCCCCGCTTGTGGTCGGGATGAAGCGGAACCCGACACGTTTCAGGGCGCGGAAGGTGTTGGCGCTCATCACGGTCGGAATCACCAGTCGGCGTTCGGTCGTTGTCATGGCATGACCTCCTTTCGGTCGTTACGGACGGACGCTTCAGTTTAGGACAAAATGGCGCAGCCGTCAAGATCGAGGCCTGCCGCCACACAAGAAAAACCCCCGTTTCCGGGGGTCAGGTCACTCGGCCTCTTCCTGCTTCTGCTGGATGTTGACGAGCTTGCGGTGGGCCCTTGAAGCTGCCTCGAGCGGATCTTGTGTCGAAATGTCATACGCTCCAAAAAAACACGGACAGATCGTCCGCGCTAGTCCGCTTACAGGGTACCCCCCTTCCCTTCAGGCGGCCCCGATCCCCGCGTCCCAGTACGCGAGCGGATCGCGCCAGGCGGGGAAGTGCCTGTCGAGCCACGCTTCCGCCTCGGCTCGTGCCTGGAACGCCCGTGGTTCCTCCTCCCTCCGGTAGAGGGAGGGCGAAGCGAACAACGGATCCCCTGACTGCCGCCGGTCGATGGCCGTGTACGTCCGCGTGCCTGCCGCGATGTCCGGATGGAAGGCCGCCTCCACCGCGTAGCGGGTGAGGAGACTGAAGGCGGGATCCCCGAAGAGGGTAGCCAACCCGATGGAAATGATCGCGCGCCGCCGGCCCTCGGTGTCGAGCAGCTCGGTATAGAGGCCTCGCGGAGCCCCCTTCGTGGTCCAGCCGTCCGGAAGCAGGGCTTCCCGCATTCTCGCTCCCTTCCGCGCTTCGCGTTCCTTCTCGCTTGGAAACCAGGTCGCGCCAGGGGAGCTGGTGAAGCGGAATCCCAGCAGCCCCAAGGCTTCGAAGGTGCGCCTGTCCATCACCGTCGGAATCGACGTTCCCTTGCTCATGAAGGCTCTTTCGTCTTTCTCTGCCGTCCTGACAAGGCAGTGGCATATCATAGGGACGCTTGCCCGTTTTGTCAAGGGTTTCTGGCGCACAAGAAAAACCCCCGTTTCCGGGGGTCAGGTCACTCGGCCTGTTCCTGCTTCTGCTGGATGTTGACGAGCTTGTGGTAGAGCCCGTTCTCGAGGAGGAGCTGGGCGTGCGTGCCGATCTCGGCGATCTGGCCGTCGTTGATGACGGCGATGCGGTCGGCCAGGCGCTGCAGGGTCGAGAGCTGGTGCGACACCAGGAGGATGGTGCACCGTCCCTTCAGCCGTTCCATCGACTGCATGATCAGCTCGATGCTGTGCGGGTCGATGCTCGAGGTGGCCTCGTCGAGGATGAGGAGCGACGGCTGGCCGAGGAGGGCGCGGGCCAGGCAGAGGCGCTGCTTCTGCCCGCCCGAGAGCTTGGTCCCGCGGTCGCCGATGCGGCTTTGGTAGCCCTTCGGCGTGCCCTTGAGGATGAACTCGTGCGCGCCCGCCATCTTGCAGGCTTCCTCGACGGCCTGCGGCGAGAACCCGCGCCCGAAGTCGACGTTGTTGAAGATGGTGTCGTTGAAGACACGCGGGTCCTGCTCGACGACGGCCATCCGCCCGCGCAGGTCACCGAGGCGTACCTGCCGCACGTCGACGCCATTCAGCAGGACGCGCCCCTCGGTGGGGTCGTCCGCGCGCGAGACGAGGCTGAGGAAGGTCGACTTGCCGTGCCCCGAGTGCCCGGCGATGCCGAGGACCTCGCCAGGCCTGACCTCGAGCGAGACGTCGCGGAGGGCCCAGCGGCCGTCCTTCCCGTCGGCGCCTGGGTAGCGGTAGCTGACGCGGTCGAAGGCCAGGTGCGCCTGCGCCGGCGTGGGCAGGGGGAGCGGCACGGCCGGGTCCGTGATCCGCGGCACCTCGTGGAGGAGCTCGTGGAGCCGGATGATCGCGTCGGTCTTGTCCATGAGCTCGTCATACATCCACCCGAAGTTGAACAGCTCCTGGCGGTAGCGGAGGACGAGCGTGACGGTGAACAGCAGGGTCGGCAGGCCCATCCGGCCCGTCTGCTGGAGGTGGAGCGCGAGCAGCAGCATGGCCCACTGGATCTGGTCCGCGCCCAGGCAACGCTTGACCCAATTACGCATGCCGAGGAGGCTCTCCTTCTTCTGGTGCTCGAGCATGGCGTCGCGCATGGCCTGGACTTCCGCGTGGAAGGCGGTTTCGCGGTGGAACGCCTGGACGACGCTCGCGTTCGCGACTCCCTCGCCGCCGACGCGCTCCGCCTTGCGGCGCAGCTTCTCGCGCGCATCGTACTCCGGCGTCACCTGCAGCCGCCCGACGAGCAGGAGCCAGGCGTAGAAAGCCAGGATCGCGAGGGCGAGGGCGGTGAAGATCGGGTGCAGGAAGCACAGGATCACGATCGTCGCCGCGAGCAGCGTGAGGCGCGGGAGCAGGTTGAACTGCAGCAGGTTCAGGACGGCGCTCACATAGGCGCTGCCGCGCGTGACCTTGGCGGTGAGCTCGGCGGTGTTGTGGTCCTGGTGGAAGCCGCGGTGCAGCCGGAGCAGGCGGTCCAGCGCCTCCAGGGGCAGCCGGCGTTCGAGCTCGGCGCGCGCCCGAGCCCCGTTCGTCTCGCGGACGAAGTCGATGCCGACCGAGGCGATCCAGATGAGCAGGATCCCCACGAGCGGCGTGAGCAGGCCGGGACGGAGGATCGTCCCCGTGCTGGGCAGGGCCGCGCGCGCCATGAGGAGCGCGATCAGCCAGGGCGAGACGATGCTCAGCCCCTCGAGGGCGAGCGTCCCCACGAAGCTCACGAGCAGCCGTTGCCGCTGCGAACGGGCCAGGTCCCAGCAGATCCCGAGCACGCGGCGGAAATGCCGCGCGACCTGGCGGATCGTCTTGGGGGTGTGGGTGTCGTCGGTGTCGGGATCATCGGGCGTTTCGATGGACGGGTCCATGCCGTTCTCCGGTGGAAGGGTGGAAGGGGCGGGTGCAGGGAAGGGAGGAAGCGGCCGTATGGGCAGGTTCTTCCCGAATGAAAACAAAGAACCTCTCGGCCGATCCGTCGCGAGAGGTCCTTAAGCGGCAAAGCGCGCGAACTTAAGAAATCACGATCAGATCGGCCACCAAGCGAGCAGACGGGCGGTGATGCGGCTGGGAATGCATAGCGTTGACGGGTGGCGCGATATGAGTTAATGAGGGTCAGTATACGTCGAATTCGGGAAGCTGTCAAGGACCGGCCTGATCGGGGGACGGCGAATTGGCGAGGAGGGTCGTTCAAGGGGCGAATGATGACTCCCATTGACAAAAGCCCCATTTGCCGCCAAGATCTGCCCGGCTGTCGCCACGGCGACGCATCAGGAAGGAGTTCCATGGCGGAAGAAGAAGGTTCGTTTCTGTTGATCGATCGTCGGTCGGCGGAGGTCCTCATGCCGCTTGTCCGGGCCCCGCTCTTCCGCACGTGCGGGCGGGTCGTGGCCTGTCCCGTTCCGATCGGCGAGCGCGTCGTCACGGTCACGGCGAAGGGGGTCGAGAGGACCGTGCAAATTACCCGGGAAGACCAGTATCTCGTCACGGACCCTTCCGGCGAGCGGTACCTCATCTCCGAGGCGACGTTCTTCGCGCGTTATCGCGCGACGGACATCCTTGGGACGTACGAGGCCGAAGGGTTCTGCCGGGCCTTCCCCAACCCGTTCGGTGTCCCCATCAAGATCCACGACGCCTGGGGCTCCCCGCAGCAGGGCGCGGCCGACTGCCTCATCGTCGGTGCCTGCAGCGCGGACGGGGTCCTGACGAGTGAGGTCTGCCTCATCGAGGCGAAGGCATTCCAGGAGGCCTATCGCCGCCTCGATCCTGTCCCGTGACTGGCCATCAGGCCGGTTTTTTCTTGGGGAATTTGCGCATGGGCATTTGACAGGCATTAGAAGGCCTGCTAGAATCCATTGCCCCACATGAAGCGAAAGGAGGCGGCCATGAGAAGTTGAAGGCGTAAAAGGAGCGCCTCACCATGGCGACCAAGAACATCGCGCGGACCATCCTCGAGGGTGGCCGCTCCGACTCCAGCAAGTCCCAGCGGCGGTGGTCCAACCGGGCCGACCGCCACCGCGCGCAGCGGGTCCTGCGCGACGCGCTCGTGGCGGGCGAGGACGATCCCGTCTTCACGGCCCGCGAGGCGCCCTTCTACGAGCACGCCGACAAGGTGCGCCCGACGAAGGCCTGGCTGCTGCACCACGCGCTCGGCAAGACGCACGCGGAGGCCATCGGGCTCTTCTGCGCCCGCTTCGACCGGCGCAACCTCGCCCAGCGCCACCTGCTCTGCGACCACCTCGTGCCCCAGGTCCAGAGCCTGTACAACGGCGCGTTCACCGAGACCTTCCGCTTCCGCGGCCAGGTGTACCGCTACCTCGACGGTCGCCTCGCCGGCCCGTTCGCGGACTGACCGTCCGGCCCCGACCTTCGCATGGTCGGGGTATTTTTGTTGGCGCTGAAATGCCGTTGAAGGCCTGCGCCAGGCGGGCGATATTCGTTGTTTTGTCAAGGGGATTTTGCGCTTCATGTGCGTAGTTTGCATGAAAAAAACCGCCTTAGCGGGAGGCGGCCTGCATGGCGACGAATTCGCCGTAGAAGAAGTCGAGATCGCGACGGCCAAGGGTGGAACGTTGGTACTCCCTGCCCCAGTCGCGGGCAAGGTTTTCGAGGGTGGCGATGTCCTCGAGAGCCCAGGCGGTACCTGCCCCTCCCGAGGCGTCGCGATAGCCTCCGATTCGATCGGTGGCCTGGTGCGTCTCGACGTACTCACGCCAGGCCTGAAAGCCGACGTCGACGATACGGCGGTGATCGCAGGCGAATTCGAGGAGCTCCCGCCGCCCTTCCGGGGTTCCGGCGGGATGCGAGGCGAAGTCCTTCGCATTCCAGGCGGACGTACCCCGGATGGTGAGGGCGACGAGGGTGCTGGCGACGGCGGTGACGAGCATGCCTGCGACGATCCCCGTGAACGTGGCGGCGAGCCCAGGCGACAGGCCCGGAGCCGCCAGCATCACGAGGATCCAGAAGACGAGCGCGTTGAGCCAAGCCATCTTGGCGAGCCCGGCCAGGCGTTGGAAGGCTCGGAACGACCAGGGTGGGAACGTCTCCAGCGTCATCGCCAGGCTGCGTGCGCGGCCGTAGGCGAGGAGCGCGTCGACGGTGGGAAGGTTGGGGGGAGAAGGCTGGATCGGGTGCTTCATGGGACCTCCGAAGGTGACCGATCATAGCAGGTGAATACCCGTCTGTCAACGTCAACGGCTTTGCCGAAGAGCGCAGTCCCCGTTGACGGAAAGCGTGCTTGCTTGGCAGGGCGTTCCGTTTATTTGACAAAAGCAGGATTTTTATGCTATAAACGGGGGCTGCCTCGTCCATTCGGGATGGGGCGACCGACCCTTCGTTGGGAGGAAAGAAGATGGATAAAAAAAGGTTTCTCGGCCTTCTCCTCGTCTTGGCCCTGGTGGCCTGGACGGGGCTCGTGGGCGCGCAGCCCATGGTCGCGCTCGAGCCCGAGCCGCTCCTGGCCCTCGAGGCCGGGCGGCGCGTCTACACCCTGCCGGCCGGATTCGTCCCGCCGCATGTGGGGCAGGAGGGCCTTGAGCGGGTGGAGGCGGCGCTCGACGCGCTGCATTACCCGTTCTACGTCGTCTACGCCGCGCAGCCCCCGGCGGGCCTGAATCGCGTGACGCTCCTCGGCCGTCTCGCCACGGAGTGGCGCGCCCGCCAGCCCGAGCAGTTCACCGAGGATGCCAGCCTCTTCGTGGTGCTGTTCGACCCGCAGGGGAAGCAGTTCCTGCCGGCGCAGCGGTGGATGCGTGACCTCGGCCTGCGCGGCGACGTGCCGAACAGGCCGTTCCTCGACGCCTTCAGCCAGCACGCGCGCAATGAGACCGATCCGCTCGGTGTGGCCGACGGGACCATCGCGCTCGCGCAGGCGTTCGACGCCCAGGTATTCGATCGGGTCGACCCCGAGCGCCAGGAAGCCCGCCGCCAGGACGTCCTCCGCATGGTCCGGGAGCGTCGGGAGCAGCGCGCCTGGAACGAGGCGCGCGGGCAGATCGTTCGGGCCATCGCGCACGCCGAGCAGCTCACGCGTCGCTTGCCGGGCCTGGGCTATCTCTCCAGCGGGGAGCAGGCCTTCCGTCGCGCCTACGAGGAGGCGGCCTTCGTCGTCCAGGCGGGCACGCCGTCCGCGGAAGTCCCGCTCGAGCGCGTGCAGCGCGCGGGCGCCCAGCTCGCCTTCGAGAATCGGACGTTGGAAGACTTCGTCTCCTCAAAGCAGGTGGACTTCGGCATCGCCGTCGGGCTCGTCCTCGGCGTGGTCGGCATGGTCCTCCTCGCCGGCTGGCTCATCTTCCGGGCGCACCGCGACCGCAAGGCGCGCGCCGACGCGCTGCGCGAACAGGTCGACGACGCCCTGGCCCCGCTCGAGCGCGTGGTCGACGGGTTCTTCGGCCATGTCGGGCGGGTCGACGCGTGGCCTGGCCGGCATCCCTGGCTCGTGACCGCGACCGGCGAGACCAGGGCCCGCTATGACCGCCTCATCCGCACGCTCGACGAGCATCGCCCGGCGTTCATGCGGGGGCAGGAGCGTGTCACCGACATCCGGGCCCGCCTCGAGAAGGCGGGTGATGATCCCAACGTCCTGCTCGATGTCCTCGCGCGGGCCGATGCGCCGTTCCCGCCCCCTGTCACCGAGACGGCGACCTCGGGCGGGCATCCCATGCGCCAGGCGCCGCCGCCCGTGGTCCCTCCGCCGCTCCCGGTATCCGACTGGCTCAAGGCGTGCGAGGCCACGGAGAGGGACGTGTCCACCCAGGTCAGGGACCTCGATGGCCTTGCGGCCGTCCAGGGCCAGGCGGAGCCCGCACAGGAGGTCCCGGCCGCCTGGTTCGTCCAGGTCCAGGATCGCGCCCGCGCCATCGGCCTGCCGTCCGACTGGCCGGCAGGGCTGCCCTTCGTGGGCGGTCCGGAGGCCGCGGCTTCCGTCCACGCCCAACTCGGCGCCCTGCAGCGGACGGATCCCTACGCGTACCGGCAGGCGGTCAGCCGCTTGCGCCTCGACTACGATGCGGCCCTGGCCGGGCTGCGGACCCTCGAAGGGGTCCTCGCCCCGGTCTTCAAGGCGCCGCCCGTCGACATCGCGGTCCCGCAGGAGGTCACCGTCGTCGGCCCCGCGACGCCGCAGGCGGCCCTCGATGCCGCCAACGCGGCGGAGCGGCGCCTGCGCGCCCTGCTCGCGCAGCCCACGCCGCTCGAGCAGGTGAAGGTCCAGGCCGATGCCGTCCTCGCGTTGCGGGCGACGGCGGAGGCCCTCGCCTTCGAGATCCGCAGGCTCGCCCAGGCTGCGCCTGCCGCCCGACGGGCGCTCGAGGAGCGTTTCGACCAGGCCGAGGCGGCGCGGGAACGGGTCCTGCCCCGGCTCGCCGGGGCGCAGGCCATGTTCCCCGAGTTCGACCGCCAGCCGTTCGACCTCGCGGCCAAGCGTTTCGCGGAGCGGGCCTCGCCCCGCTTCAACGAGATGCGGCAGGCCTTCAGCGATGGGCACTACGCCCACGTCATCGAGGAGGAAGAGCCGTTGCGGCTGCTCCTCATCGATCTCGCGGCCGATTTCAGCGGCGCATCGTTCCAGCTGGATGGGCTCGAGCGCAGCCGCGACCAGCTCCCGCATGCGCTTGCGCATGTCGGGGGACGGATCCCGACGGTCACGGCGAGCGTCACGGCGGCCCAGGCCAAGGTCAAGGCCGCCCAGGCGCGCCACGAGGCGCCGCGCGCGGCCGATGCCAAGATCGACCGTGCCCAGGCGGCCCTGGTCCAGGCGCAGGAGTACCTCGCCGCAGCGACGCGGGCCGGCGCCGAACGCCGGTACCGTTCCGCGCTCCGTACGGCCAACGACGCCGAGGACTTCCTCAACGAGGCAGGGCGCTGCGCCAACGAGGCGGTCCAGGCCTGCGAGGATGCCCGCAAGCCGACCCGCCCGTCCGAGGCCTCCTCGCGTTCGGGGCACGCGTCCTACGCGGTGCCTTCCTCGATGCGCGCGCCGGCTTCGAGGGCCGCTTCCCCTTCGCACGGCCGTTCGCGGCACGATGATGGGGACGACGAGCCGTCGCGGCCGTCGCCCGCGCCCGCGTATGGCGGCCATCACCATCACGGGACCGCTTACGGCGCCCACCACGGGTCGAGCTCCCACTCGAGCCATCACGATACGCCGGTTCCGGCGCCTTCGTCCGGGTGGGGCGCCTCTTCCTCCGACAGCTCCTCCGGCTCGACCGGCGGCTCCGGCTGGGGGAGCGACTCGAGCTCCTCATCTTCGAGCGACAGCTCCTCGTCCTCGAGCGGATCGTCCGACGGTTCGACCGGTAGCGACGGCTGGTGAGGGTCCTGGCGTCCGTGTCTTCTGACCGGACGCCTTTTCTTTTTTTGCGAAGAACGGGGGAGTGGCTTGTTCGGGCGTGGTGCCGTACACTCATCCGTGAAGGCGATCTTTCCGATGCCTCTTCCTATGCTCCGGCTCCGTCGCTTCTTGCTGGTGATCGCCTGCCTCCTGCCTTGGGTGGCGGGTGCGGGCGTATTTGCTTGGGTCCTGTCGCATCACTTTCCTGCCGATGGCCGGCTCACGATGGGGGTGGCGCTGGACGGGCGCTCTCCTTGGTTTGAGGCGTTTCTGCCCGGCCAACGGGCCAGCTCGCCCGGTACTCAGCCCGGTGGGTGGGTTGGCCAACAGATCCGCGACGAGCCCGTCTATGCCCGCCTGCGCCTGCCGGGGGCCTACGAGAGCGCCGAAATTCGGGTGGAATTCCGTCCGAACGGCCAGCCGCTCTTGGAATTCGGCGTCGAGCGCGGGCCTGAGAACGCGGCCTCCTATGAGCTCTCACCGCTCTGGAGTCGCGAACTCACGCAAGGCGGATACCGTCCGCTCGCCGTTGGCCAGACGCGTTGGCTCGTGCCGCCGACCGTCACCGCGGCCGACCTCGACCGCCCCAGCGATGCGCGCCTCGTTTGGCACGCGACCGGCACGACCGCTTCCGCCTGGATGGACCAGGGCCCCGCCGTTCCCCGCGTCGTGAGCAGTTCCTTGCGCGGTGCCCACGATTTCTTCTTCGTCCCGGTCGATGGCCGCATCGACGTGAGCTTTGCCCTGCAGGACGTCAACCGGTCCCGCCAGCACGCGACCGCCACGTTCCGCCTGATGCGCGACCAGGAGCTGTTGTGGAGCGATGCCGTCAGCTTTGGCGGCGAGCAGGACACGCGCCCCACGGCCGTCATCCAGAAACGTCTCGCGTTCTATGCGCTGCCGCCAGGGGTCTACCGTCTCAGCTTCCTCGCCGATGACAGCATCTTCATCCGTGCCTGGACGACGACCGCGAAGCGGTGGGTGATCGGCCCGCGCGTCTATTTCGCCGACGAGGTCGGCTATTCGACCTCGACGCCGCCTGTCGCCGTCTGGACGAATTCGTACCACACGACCGTGAAGACGCTGCATAAGGAGGGGCTGCAGACGGTGTCTTTGGGGAAGGCCGCCCAGGCAGCCGTCACGACCACGCATGCGACCGTTGGCCTCACGCGTGGCCCCAGTGAGCGCAGCGGCAACGTCTTGCTGCAGGCTCCGCGCGGCAACGTCTGGACGCTCGGCGACGGCTACGTCTCCTGGACGCCTGAGGCCCTCTTCTTTCCTACGCCCCGCCGCCTCACCGATGACACGGCGCTCGTCGACGAGGGGATCCAGGCCGTCGCGACGACCTATGAGGATCCCGTCCCGCTCGGTGACGGGTGGTATGCCGGGACGATCCGTGTCCGCCTTGATCCCGGGCAGGACCGCCTCAAGCTCGCCCTCGCCGCGCCTGGCATCGCCCGTCGCGCTGCGGCCGTGGACATCCGCCGGATCGTCGTCACCTATGAGCGCCCGCCGAGCGTGATGGGTTGGTGGACGGCGTTGCGGCAGGAATTGGCGCGTGCCTGGCGCCGGTGGTAGGGGATTCCGCGCCGGGTCCGGATCGGGTACGCTGTCGGCATGTATGCGTGGATCCGGCAGGTCCTGTTGGCGGGCTGGGTGGTCCTGGCCGCCTGGTTGGCGTGCGAATGGCTGGTCCCGGGCAGCGTGAGCGCGTTCGTGCCGTTGTTTGGCGGGATCCTCGCCTGGATGGCCGTGACGCTGCTCATCGGCCCGTCCCTGCCGCCCTTCCGTCGCCAGTGGGTCGCGGCGGTCGGGCTTGCCGTCCCGTGTTTCGCCGTCCTTTCGTTGTTGCTGGTGTTCTCCATCCGCGCCGACTCCACCTTCGTTTATGCGACCGTCTCGCTGCTCGGCGCGCTGGTCGCGGCGTTCGTCCCGGCGGCTTTCTTGCCGAGCGAAACCGAATTTTAACGTTTTACCTATGCCTGACTGCGTCTTCTGTCGCCTCATCGCCAACGAGCTCCCGTCCCGCCGTCTCTACGAGGACGACGAGATCATCGCGTTCCTGAATATCCGTCCCGTCCAGCCGGGCCACGCCCTGGTCGTGCCTAAGGCCCATGTGGAAACCCTCCTCGACGTTCCCGCCCCCTTGCTCGCACGCTGGATCGCGGTGACCCAGCGGGTTGCCTGTGCCCTGCAGCAGGCGACCGGATGCCCCGGCTTCCAGCTCGGCCAGAACAACGGCAAGGCCGGTGGCCAGGAAGTCCCGCACCTGCACATGCACATCATCCCGCGCTACGAGCACGACGGCCTCGCCGAACGCCACGGCCAACCCCTCGACGAGGCGTATGCCGATGCGCTTCAGGTCAAGGTCAGCGCGGCGCTGGCTGCCTCGTGACGGTTTTCCGCCATCAAAACATCCCTCGCGTGAGGGATGTTCGTTTTTCTTTTGGTCATTCTGCCCGAACCGCCCACAGCCCTTCCTTTCCCTCCTTTTTTCCGGCGACATAGACGATCCCGCCGAGCGCGTCCACGTCGCGGATCTCCTCGAAGGTCGCGAGCGTGTGGCGTGTCCGCCCGCCGCGCGCATCCAGGTCCAGCACGTCCAGGCTTGTCCGTGTCGCCACGAAGACGGCATCGCCGCTCTCATGCCAGGCGGCGGCCACGAGCGGCTCGCTCTGGCGGATGAGGAGGCTGGGCGCTTCACCCAATGGCCACAGCCAAAGCTCGTTTTCCTGAAGGAAGAGCCCGCGCGTCGTCGGCGTTCCCGTATCGACCTGCCAACGCGGAGGCATGCCCTCGAGAAGCCCGAGGAAGGAAGACGTCTCTTGCGGATTCAGGCCGAGCCACCGGTTCCCGTCATGCAGGACGAGCGCGTCCGCGAAAACGTATCCGAACGTCCACCATCCGTCCGGCAGCGCGAAGGCGCGGCTCGAAAACGTCCGGTCCAGGAGCAGCTGTGCCGATCCTGTCGCGGCATGGGGGAGCACGAAGGTGCCGACGCGTTGCCGTACCGATGTCGCGAGCTCGTCCGTGAGGGTGAGCCCGGTCCGGCTGCTCCAGCGCCACAAGGTCCCCGGTCGGGAAGCCACGAGATCGCTGCCCTGCCAGGTCGCTTGCGCAGGCGTGCTAGTCGCGATCGCCCCGGTCCGTACGAAGCGTACGGCCGTATCGCGGTCGCCGGGCGCATCCAGCAGGAGGGCCCGGCCCTCCGCTTCCCAGGAGAGGACGGTCGCCTGGGTATCCGTCACGTGCACGGGGGTTTCGAGTGAAACCCGTCCGTTCGGTTGCAGCAATAAGAGGGTTGCCGTTCCGCTTGCCATGCCTTGTTCCAAGGCGGCCAGCGTATCGCGGTCCGGATTGGCCGCGACACGCGCGATGGGCCCCGCGAGCGTGAGGCTCGTTTCCGGCGCGACGCGCCACAGGCGTGCGTGGTCGGCGAAGGTGACGCGTTCGGCGCGGATCTCGAGGCTCTTCTCCCAGGGCAGGTAGCCATCCTTCTCGAAGCGCACCTGGTGCCAGCCTGGCGTGAGCTCCTGGAAGACGCCAGGCGTTTTGCTCCGCGTGTCCTGGCCGTCCAAAAGGATCCGCGCGTCTTCCGGTTCCGAATCGACGATCAGCGTCCCACGCTTCTCGATGGCCGCCTTCTTGCTGTTATAGCGATAGCCCGCGGTATAGAAGACCACGACCGGCGCGACCAGAAAAAACAGCGCGGTATAGACCCAGGGGATGAGCTTGCGGTGAAGCGGGGGAGTGTACATGCTCGACAAACGGGAGGGGTTTCTCGTAGACTAGCAAACGATTTGACTCTTGACCATTCGGCCCCTATGCGCATGAAGATCGTCGGTGGCGCCCCCCTCGAAGGGCAAATGACCGTTTCCGGTTCAAAAAATGCCGCCGGCCCCCTCATCGCCGCGAGCGTCCTGTTCCAGGCTCCCGTCCGCCTCACCCGCGTGCCGCGCCTCACGGACGTGCAGAAGCTCCTCGAGATCCTCGAGAGCATGGGCGCGCGCGTCACCTGGACGGACGAGCACACGCTCGAGATCGATCCCACGGACCTCGATCCGGACCGCCTCGACCAGAAGAAGATGAAGAGCATGCGCTATTCGATCTTGCTCCTCGGCCCGCTCCTCGCCCGCTTCCGTCGCGTCACCGTCCCCGAACCCGGCGGCTGCAACATCGGCAACCGCCCGATCGACACCCACCTGTTCGCCCTGCAGTCCCTCGGCGCGAACATGGAGACGGATGGGGCTGGCCTCCTGCAGATGACGGGCCAATCCCTGGCCGGTGCCTACATCATTCTTCCCGAATTCAGTGTCACCGCCACCGAGAACCTGGTCATGGCCGCTGTCCTCACGCCCGGCACGACCCACATCCGCCTCGCCGCCGCCGAACCGCATGTGCAGAGCCTCTGCGCCTTCCTGCAGGCCTCCGGCGCGCGCATCAAGGGGATCGGCACGCATGAGCTCGAGATCACCGGCGTCGAGCGCCTCACCCCGCCTTCGACGTGGGAGGTCATCGCCGACGCCAACGAGGCCGCCACCTTCGCCGTCGCGGCCGCCGTCACGCATGGGAACCTCAAGATCGCGGGGGTCGATCCGACGCACATGGAGGCAAGCGTCTCGCTCCTTCGTCGCGCGGGCGTCCCCGTCGAGCTCGGTCCTGATTGGCTGCAGGTCCGCCGTGCCCCGCGGCTCCAGGCGTTTCGCTTGCAGGCGATGGTCTATCCGGGTTTCCCGACCGATAACCAGGCGCCGTTCGGGCTGCTTGCGACGCAGTGCCACGGGACCTCGATCCTGCATGACCCGCTGTTTGAGTCGCGCCTCGGGTATCTCCATGAGCTGGCCAAGATGGGGGCGAACGTCGTCATCGCCGATCCGCACCGCGCCGTGGTGAGCGGTCCCACGCCCCTGCATGGGACCGACATCCGCAGCCTCGACCTCCGTGCGGGCGTCACCATGGTCCTGGCCGGGCTCATCGCCGAGGGAGAGACGGTCATCCATGACGCCGAGATCGTCTACCGCGGCTACGAACGCCTCGACGAGCGCCTCCGGGACGTCGGCGCCCACCTCGAATGGCTGAAGGATGGGCATTCATAACGCCGCACCCGAACCGTTTATCTAAAATTAGGTTGTCCGCGGTCCGATTTTCTCTCCTTTCTTTTTCCTATGAACATGCGCACGGTGCCGACGTGGGGACGGGTGTTGGGGATCTCTGCCCTCACCTTTGTCGTAGGGGCGGGGTTCGGTCGGTGGACGTCCGCGCCAGCGCAACCGTTGGCGCAGGTCTTCGGTGGCGCGAGCTCATCGACCGTGGGCCGCGTCCTCGGCCAAGGCCAGTCACCGCGCCTTCCGGTCGGTGAGGATGTCGATTTCGCCCTCTTCTGGGATGTCTGGCAGACCGTCCGCAGCAAATACTACGAGCAGCCCGTCCCGGACAAGGACCTCTTTTACGGCGCGCTCACGGGCCTCGTCGCCGGCACGGGCGATCCGTACACGGCCTTCTTTTCGCCGAAGGAGGCGGATGACTTCTCGCAACAGCTTGACGGTAAATTTGAGGGTATTGGTGCCCAAATTGAGCTAAAACAAGGGCAATTGCAGATCGTCGCCCCGCTTCCCGGCTCGCCCGCCGAGAAGGCCGGCTTGCGTCCCGGCGACTGGATTGTTAAGATCGATGAAAAGCCAACCGAAGGGCTCACGGTCGACCAGGCGGCGGAGCAGATCCGCGGCCCGAAGGGGACGGCCGTGACGATCGCGGTGATCCGTCAGGGATCCCGCCCGGAACCCTTTTCCCTGACCATCGTGCGGGATGAGATTCAGGTCAAGTCCGTGGTGCTGAGCTGGAAGCCGGGAAATATCGCCCTCCTCGAGATCACCGGGTTCAACAACGACGTCCCGGACCTCTTTGAGGCCGCGCGCCAAGAAATCCAGCGCAAGCGAGCCAAGGGGATCATTCTTGATGTGCGCAACAACCCCGGCGGGTCCGTCCTCACGGCGCAGGTCGTCGCGGGCGCCTGGGTCGGTGACCGCGTCATCTTCAAGGAGCGCCGCCAGGGCAAGATCGTCGAGTCGGTGAAGGGGATCGGGGGTGGGGAGCTGGGCACGATTCCGACGGTCGTCTTGGTGAATCGCGGCTCGGCCAGCGCCTCCGAGATCGTCGCGGGAGCCCTCCAGGACTATGGGAAGGCGACGGTGCTGGGCACCAAGACGTTCGGCAAGGGGTCGGTGCAGGAATACCAAGAGCTCAAAGACGGGTCCGCCTTAAAAATTACCATCGCCGAATGGCTCACGCCCAACGACCGGGTGATCAACCATATCGGCCTTGATCCCACGTTCGTGGTGGAGCGAACGGAAGCAGATTATGAAGCAAAACGTGACCCACAACTCGATCGGGCGCAGCAATTCCTCCTGGAGGGCGGGTTCGCGTCGTCCACCGTCCCCGCCGTCAGCGCGACCGGCACGCGTCCCGGCCGTTGAGGCTGCCCGTGCCGGGGCGGTCGTGCGGCCGCGGACGGTCATCTCGGCCGGCGGGATCATCTTCCGCCGTCAGCCCACGGGCTTGGAAATTTTCTTTATCAAGGACCCGTTCGGGCGCTACACCTTCCCGAAAGGCAAGCAGGAGCTAGGGGAGACGCTCGTCCAGACCAGCATCCGCGAAATCAAGGAAGAGACGGGCCTGCATGGGCTTCGTTTCATCGCGCCCATCGGCCGCACCTCGTTCCGGTTTCGGCGTGAAGGGGTGACGTACGAGAAGGTCGTTTACTTCTTCCTGTTCGAGGCTCCGCCGGATGCGAAAGAACACCTCACGGGCAGCGGCGCCATTTGGGAGGCGGCCTGGGTCAAGGCGCACCAGGCGTTCGCGATGAGCAGCTACCGGAACCTCGATCGGTTGCTCTCGAAGGCCTTGCGCCTCATCGCGCAGGAGGAGCGCCAGCACCGTCGCCGCCCGCCCACGTTTTTCTTGCGCTAGACGGCGTTTGGAGGGGAGGGTATCATGTCCCTCATGCGTGCTCTCCTTGTCTCTCGTTCTTTGGGAATCGCGTTCGGGATCCTCGTGGCCGTACCGGCCCTGCCGGTAGCGGCGCAAGCGGTTCCTACGAGCACCCTCGATGCCGCGTCCGCGTCAACGACGCTGCCTGTTTTGCCTGTTGAGACGCAAGCCCCGACCGCCGCCGCCGAACCGCCGTTTACGGTGTTCCGGATGGCGGATGGGCGCTTTTTTCATCCCGCGAGCGGCCTCACGGCGGCGACCGAAGCGGAGTTGCGCGTGCTCGTGTTGGGTCCCGGAGCCAGTACGCCGGCCCCGGAGCCCGAAGAGGCGCCACCGGTTCCGGTCGTCGATCCGCTGGTCGCGGCGATCCGCCGTGCCCAGGCCGAGCTCCGTGCCCGCATCGCGGCGGATGCCGATGCGGCCGGGTCTAAAGTCGTGAAGGAACGCCCGGACTGGCTCCCGATCACGCTCGCCGTCTGGCAGCGCAGCACCGACCAGCTCCGCTATGTCCAGGCCCGCATGCGTGGCACGGAACTGCGCCTGGCCGAAGAGACGGCGGACGACCTCGACCTGCGCGTCCTCTTCGCGAACGGCTTGAATTCGTACATCGCCGTGAAGGACAACCAGGACCAGGCCGTGATCGCGTTGCGCTACCCGGTCCTGCGGTCCCTCAATGCCAAAAAGACGCTATTCACCCTCGAAGACGTCGTTTACGTCCCCTATTCGTCCGCTGTCCATACGGATGCCCTCGTCGATGAGGGCGAGCGCTATCTTGATGAGCTTGTTCGCGTCGTTTTCGACCGGCTGCGCACGGAGCAGGTCCGCTCGCGCGCCTATCCCGACAAGCTTCTTGTCGATGTCGTCGACCCGTCGCTCGTGAAGGCGATCGCCGCCATCGAGCATCTGGATGGGTCTTCGCTGCAAAAAGACAGCGACAAGGCCCTCGAGCGTTTTTTCGTGACCTTGGGGGGCAACCAGGGGGATGCCTATAATTATTCACGCTCGTCCGCCGACGCCCTCGGTCTCGTGCAGTTCATTCCCAGCACCTATGCCCGCCTGGCCGACCGCGCCGAGTGGGGGCTTGAGAAGAACTTCGAGCGCGGCATGACGAACCATGAGAACGCCCTCCGCGCCCAAGCCATCTACCTCGATACGCTCCTCACCGAATTCCCGCAAGCCATCCGCACGCAATACCTCGAGGATCCCGATACGGCGAGCGAATACATCGTCGCGGCCTACAACGGGGGGAGCGGCCGCGTCCGCCGCGCCATCGGCACCTGGCAGCAGATCTTCAACGGCGAACGTACGCGCCAGCTCGCCCGCCTGCAGAAAGACTACGACGCCGCCTTCGCCAAGGCGGAAAGCCTTCGCCTCAAGACGCTCGCAGAGAAAGACAAGAAGAAGCGCGCAACGCTCCAGGGACAGCTTGATGCCCAGCGCAAGGTCTATCGCGGCCTCCAGGCCCAGATCGATACCTTGCAGGCCTCCCTCCTGCGCAAGGAGACCATCGGCTATGTCCAGAAGTACCGCCTGACCATCGCCGACGAGCGCTTCGCGCCGCGTACCGCCCTCACGACGACCGCCGTCATTCAAAAGACGGGGTTCACGCAATAGAAAATCTCCGCTCGACCGAGCGGAGATTTCGTTTACCGATAGCTTGCCTCTTGGAAAAAGGTGGGATGGGTGAAGATGTTCACGATCCGTCGGCTGGGCCGGCCTTCCGGCGTCTCGCCGAAGGTCCAGTGGTGCCGTCCGGGCGCGCCTTTGGAAGTCAGGTTGCTGATCGCCTCGCCGGGACCGGCGAAGAAACCGATGTGGAAATGCGCCTCACCGTCGTCTTCCGTGATGGGTTCCCAAATGAGCACGTCGCCTAGGTCGGGTCGGTCGGTCTCGATCCAGCCGGAGCGGCGCAGGTCGGCGACCGTGCCTTGCACGCGCAGGTGCGGCTCCTGCAGCAGGCCGAAGCGCAAGAGGATGTCGCTCGCGAAGAACGCGCACGACGAGCGGCCGTCACGGGTGAGGTCGGTGCGGCGGCCGTCGAGCAGGCCATAGGCGTGGCGATAGGCCTGCGTGCCGACGCTGCCTTCGATCATGGCAAGGTACGTGTCCGCGTGGAGGAGGTGGAGGCTCATACGGGTTCGTGGGAGGCAAGGAGACGGGGGAGTTCGCGTTCGAGGATGGTGAGGGTATCGCGTTGGAGGGCGAGCAGGTCGCCCGCATGCGCTGTCCACTGTGCCTGATCCGCGCTCCCTTGGCCACCGAACCAGCGGGCGACCAGGTCCGCGCGTAGGGGCGGGCGGGCGAGCGCTTGGACCTGGAGGGCGGCATTCCAGCCGCTGAACACGAGGACGAGGCGCGTTTCCGGCAGGCGGTCGAGCAGCGCGCGCCCAAGGCCGGCGAGCGCGTCGGGATTCGTCTGGGCCTGCAAGAAATCATGCTCAGTCACCAGCGTCGTCGCGATCGGCAGCGTCGGATGCAGGTTCAGCCGCATGAAACCGCGTCCCCACAGGTTCAAGGTCGGCACCGAACGGACACGCCACAGCCGGTTCATGATCGCCTGTCGATCAGCGCCGCGTTCGATGAGCTCGCTGGCCGCCTGCAGGGTCTGGCTCTGGACGCGCGGACTGCGGAACCCGTCGCTGCCGGCGATCACGCCGACGAGGAGGTTGTGGACCAGGCCGGCATTCAGGGGAATGTCAGGCCGTTCCTTCGCCCAGGCGTAGAGCGCCTCGCAGAGGCTGCCGTTCTGGAGGAGCGGGACCGTTTCCGTGGCCCAGGGCTCCGCGTCCGCTTTCGTGGTGAGGTGCAGCGTCGGGAGGGCGTGCAGCCATTCGGGCTCTTGGGGGATGAGGTCGCGCAGTCCGGACGGGGATGCCACGTTCAGCGCGATCAGGCCATCATAACGCACCGCCCCGCTTTCGACCGCGACCGCTTCTTGGGGCCAGATGCCCGCTTTCGGCAGCAGTTCGATGTGCAGGCTCTGGTCGCGGACGTCGTAGGAGAATTGGTCGAGCGGCGTCTGGCCGATCGGGAGCCGGATGTGGAGGGCCCGCAAGGCGTGGATGCCCGCGTGGAGGGGAAGGGGCGCGCGTAGCGGTTCCGGCCAGGCGTCCTTGCCGGGCGCCACGAGCGTCACGGCTTTTCCCAGCGTTTTCAGCATGTCTCCGAGGGCCGCCGCGCCGGCGAGGCTGTCCATGTCGGCTTCCGGTGCGGCGATCAGCAAAAGCCGCGTCCTTGACGCGAAAAACCGTTCCAGGGCGGCGAGCGGACGGTTGTTCATGGTCCAAACGATGCGGCAAACGCGCCGGTTCGGCAAGGGTCGGCGTCAAGGGTTGACCCGCATGCGTTTGGCGCTACACTGGACCCATGATCCCCGCGCACATTGAGATCCGCGACGGCCAATTGCCCGACGATCCCGGCGTCTACCTGATGAAGGACGAGCAGGGCCAGGTTTTATATGTCGGCAAGGCCACCTCGCTCAAGCGCCGCGTCCAGCAGCATTTCTTGCGTCCCCACAACCAGCTCATCGAGGAAATGACCCGCCGGGTCCGCCTCATCGACTACATCCAAAAGGGGTCGGCGCTCGAGGCCCTCATCTTGGAGGCGAACCTGATCAAGTATTATTTCCCGCCCTATAACATCCGTGAGAAGGATAACAAGAGCTTCCTTTACCTCGTCTTCACGAACGACCGTTACCCGAAGCCGCTCCTGATCCGCGGCAAGGACCTGTCGACGGACGCGAAAGCCTATCTCGCCGTGTTCGGTCCCTACACGTCCGCCCGTTCGCTGCGCGCGTCCCTCGACTGGCTTCGCCACATCTTCCCCTGGTCCACCTGCGAGCCAGGCCAAAAGAAGGCTTGCTTCTATACGCATATCGGCCTGTGCCCGGGCGTCTGCGTGGGAACGGCCGACGAGAAGGCATACAAAAAGGTGATCCGTGACCTGATCGCCTTCTTCGACGGCCGCAAGGAGGAGATCCTGAAGCGCCTCCGCAAGGAAATGGCGACCGCCGCGAAGGGGCAGCGGTTCGAGGAGGCCGCCAAGCTCCGCAACCGCCTGTTCTCGCTTGAACACATCAAGGACATCGCGCTCTTGAAGCGCGAAGACGACGACGTCGACACCATCCGCAACAGCGATGCCCCCATCGACTTCTTCGGCCGCATCGAGGGCTACGACATTTCGCACGTGAGCGGCACGGCGATGGTCGCGTCGATGGTCGTCTTTGAGGGTGGACAGCCCGCCAAGGCCGAATACCGCAAGTTCCGCATCAAGACCGTCGACGAGGTCAACGACGTCGCCTCGATCCACGAGACGATCATCCGGCGTTTCCGCCATCCCGAGTGGCGGCATCCGGACCTGCTGCTGATCGATGGGGGATTGGCGCAGGTCCATGCGGCGAACGATGCCTTGCACCACTTGGGCGTACAGATCCCCGTGATTGGGATGGCGAAAGGCCCGGAACGCAAGCGAACCGATCTGGTGTGCATGCAGAAACACGAGGCGATCTGTAAGGCGGCGGAAGAGCATGTACGGCTGCTGACGCAAGTGCGGGATGAGTCGCATCGGTTTGCGATAACCTATCATCGGAAGCTGCGTTCGAGCTTGTTTTTGGGGAGGTGAGAATTGGCTTCCCAAGCCAAAGGGTGTGGGGCTGGCGCCCTACAACCCGCCCTTTCCCAGGGGGAGGGCCGGTCCCCGGCGGGCACATCCTTCCTTTGCCCCTGGAAAACTCGCGTCTGTATCTCCGGAGGACCACAGGTGTGCTCACACATTCCAGGAGCAAAGGAAGGATGTGCCCGCCGGGGACCTACAGGGGGAGGGAAAGAGAAGAAAATCAATAAAGAAAGACTCGGACGAGGGGCGCTTTCCTTAGCGATTGCGAGGAACGGCTGACGGGGTAGCCCAGCGTGGGCGCCCTCTTTTTTTACCCGATGGTTCGCCGCTCGCCTTCGTGCTATACTCCGTGCGTCATTTCTTTTCTGTTCCTTCTTCCTATGAAAACCACCGAACGCGAATCCCGTTTTACGCTCACCGTCCTGCTGTTCCTGACGGCCATGGTCCTGTTCCTCTCGAGTTTCGTCCTCGTCCAGGCCAAGCAGACGCAATCGCAGCTCGATGCGATCCGCCAGACCCTGCAATCGGCTCGGTAGCATATGATGGCCGCACCGCGCGGGTCGGTGGGGCTCGTGGTGGGCATTTCGGCGACCCTTTTGGCCGGCGTCCTGTTTTCGCTGCTGCGGATGCGTGCGTCGCTCGTCCCGATCGCTGCACCGCAGGCGGTCCTCGAGCGGGTGCCTGAAACGGTCCGGGCCCCGCTCGGAGAGTTCGCGTCCCTCGTCCCGCCCGCCCCCTCTTCCACGCAAACGCGTGCGCAACGTTGGCGGCTGGTCCGCGAGGAGACGCATGGCCCGTGCCTGCTGGTTGAGGAGGGGGCGGCCGCTTCTTCTTCCGTCGGCCAAGTCGAGGGCGCTTGGTGTTCGCTGCTGGGGCCGTCGTTGGAGGGGCGATATGTCCATATGCTGAGCGGTTCTCGTCAAGCATGCGCGTTCGCTGACGTCTGCGAACATCCGCCGATCACCGCCTGGACCGTGTACGATGTCCGCATCGGGGCCTTCCGCCCTGTCCCGACGCCGATCCGGCAAGGGTATTGGCAGGCGGTCGATCCGACGCGCGGCCTCGGCCTATTCCAAGGGGTCGTGCAATCCACGCGCCAAGAAGGGACGCAAGACTTTTGGGCCCTTACCGACGTCGCGGGCGCCGCCCTTTGGATCGGCCGTACCAGGGATATCGACCCCGAGGCATCCACCGTCCTCGGCCAGCGCATCCTCTCGCGTCGTGATGGCGCCGCGCTCGTCTCGTATCTCGCCGTCGATAAGGCCCAACAGGCCAGCCTGCGCCTTACCGCATACGTCAATAATCGCTGGCAAGCCATCAGCCTTCCACAAGAGATCCGTCCGCGCGCCTGGCGCCTAGAGGCCTGGGAGCAAGCCGGCCGTACCTGGCAGGCGGCGATCGTATGGGTCGATGATGCGGGCACCAAACGCACGGTCAAGGTAGTGACCCCATGAGCACAAGGAATCAAGGCGGACCCGAAGAAGGCCGCCTTTTTGTTTTTCTCAGAGGTGACCGCCATTTTTTTTGCTGCCAGCGAGTCGCCCCGAGCCACGTCTTCGAGACGCTCCTCGCGCTACGATGAGAAAGGAGCCATGTCCGAGTTTTTTCTATTTTTCTATCTTTTCATCCTTTCCCTCCCCTGTAGGTCCCCGGGGGGCAGGGCCTTTTTCCCGGACCTGCTGTGTGAGCCATCCATCCCCGGAACAAGCAGCGAGTTCAGGTCCGGGAAAAAGGCCCTGCCCCCCCGGGACCGCCCCTCCGAGCGGGAAAGGGCGGCCCGTGGGGCGCCAGCCCCACACCCCCTAGCCGGGAGGCCAAACCCGTTAAGGATTTTTTCCTTATGAGAAACGTTTTTTATCCACAAACCCCCTTTGACGAAAGGCCATTTTCATCCTAGCATGGCACCAAGTGGCAGAAAGTGGGAGACTTTCTCCTCTCGCGACCTATCCTATGTTCATCGGGGAATACCACCATACCCTCGACGACAAGAACCGGGTCGCCCTCCCGGCGAAGTTTCGTGCGTCCTGGGAAGCAGGCGCCATCCTGACGCGGGGATTGGACCATTCTCTCGTGGTGTTTCCGCGCGTGGCCTGGGAGCGATTCATGGAAGAGCTGCAGACGCTCCCTTGGCAACAGGCGGAAACGCGCGCATTGGTGCGATTGTTTTTGGCGGGGGCGACCGAAGTGCAGCTGGATCGTTCTGGGCGCATGCTTGTCCCGGAACACCTACGCGCCTATGCCTCCCTGGAACGCGAGGTCGTTTTCCTTGGCTTGGGAAACCGCCTTGAGCTCTGGGGGAAAGGCGCCTGGGAAACGTCCATCGCCACCGCCGAAGCCCAAGCCGATACCATCGCCGCAGCCCTCACTCGCTTTTCCGTATGAACGAGACCGTCCATGTGCCCGTGATGCTTGAGGAAACCATGCTTGTCCTCGAGCCGCGGAGCGGGGGCGTGTACGTCGACGGAACCCTGGGTGGCGGCTCACATACGCAAGCGCTGCTCGACCGGTCCGCGCCAACGGGGCACGTCTATTCCTTTGATATCTACCCCGAGGCGTTGCGGCAGGCGGAAGTGCGGCTGGCCCCGTATGGCCGGCGTTGGCAGGGGATCTACGCCAACTTCGCGACGTGGGGCCAAGCCCTGCGCGCGCGTGGCGTCGATCAGGTCGATGGGATGCTGCTCGACCTCGGCTTCTCTTCGGACGAGCTCGAGGACCCGCGCATCGGCCTGTCGTTCCAGCAGGACGGGGTCTTGGACATGCGGTTGGGGGACCTGGCGAACGACGACGGCCTCATGGCTGCCGAGATCGTCAATACCTGGAACGCAGCAGACCTCTCCCGCCTGTTTGAGGAGTACGCCGACGAGCGGTATGCGTTCCGTATCGCGCAGGCGATCGTCCAGGCCCGCCGGGAGGCGCCGATCGTCACCACCCGCCAGCTCGCCGATCTGGTGGCGGCGGCCGTCCCCGCTTCATATGAGGCCGGACGCATCCATCCCGCGACCCGCGTCTTCCTGGCGCTGCGGATGGAAGTCAACCAGGAATTGCCACACCTCCAGCAGGCCATCGACCAGGCGTTTGCGCTCCTGGCTCCCGGTGGCCGCCTCGCCATCATCACCTTTCAGTCGATCGAGGACGGGTGGGTGAAGCGCGCCTTCCGTGATCCCCGGTGGGACACGGTCATGCGCAAGCCCCTCGCTCCCAGCGACGACGAATGCCGAAGGAACCCGCGCGCCCGCAGCGCCAAGCTGCGCGTCGCCGCCAAGCCCCTTCGCTGACCACCTCACCACCTATGTCTCGTTCCTTTGTCCTTTCCTTGCAGCGCCCCCAGGAGGCACTCGGCGTCAACGTATCCGCAAGCCAACGCGTCCGTCGCGTCGGCAAGAGGGGCTGGGTATATGCCTGTGCCGTTTTAGGCTGCGTCCTGATGGGCTTTTCAATCATTTCCGTGAACACGTCGGCGGCCAAGACCTTTGATATCCGTTCCCTCGAGCGCCAAGCCGAACGCCTCGCCGAGCAGGTGAGCGTGTTGGAAGCGCAGATCGCGGTGTTCCAGTCGTATGCGTCGTTACAGGATCGCGTGAAGGGTCTCGGATATGTGCAAGCGGATGGGGTGGAATATTTGGAGACGCGGTAGGGACGTATGGACCGTTTGTCATCTGCGAGGCCGGTCGAAGAGAGCCCGTTTCTTCCTGGGCGGCTCCTGCGTGACCAAGTCTGTTCGCGGCCGTCCGTCTGGGTATCCGCGGAGATCTTTATTGATATCTCAGAAAAAGACCTTAAGATAGATAAAAAAGAGTCTTTTGCGTGGAGGCGAAAGCATGCCAACCTGACCGACGCCGCCCGGGCCGTCTGGCCAGTATTTGTCGGGTATGGCTTGCCCGGGGAAACCGAGCGTGTCCTGATCGGCGCCAAGCGTTCCCCTTTTACGAAAGCGTTCTTGGCGGCACGGAAGACGATCCTCCCATTCGTACGGGTACGCTTTTCTGGGAGTGAGGAAACGGCGGATGTCTATGATCCGAAGGAGATCGCTAGACTCGAAGGCACGGACTTTTATCGCTGGGCAATCTTCGCACGGACGGAAGATCTTCTTGCGGAAATGCAGAGGATGGCGCGGGGAAAGCGCTTTGTTTCTGCTGAAACCGCCCAATCGGCTTGGGACGAATTCGTCAGCCGCGCGTTTTCGCTCGCCGATCGCGAAGCGCGTCTCCCGGAATGGGCGTATCGTGCCCCAGACGGGGAATGGCCCGTGGATGCTTGCCTGTTTTTTGAGACGGGGAATAACCGCCTGACGCGTTTTCTGCGGTATGACCAGCTTGCGCGCCTGGAGGTCGGGGAGCCCGTTGCCGATGCTTTATATAGGCGCCCCTATACCGGGTATGAGTTGCGGCGCGCCGATCAAGCGTATCAGGATCGTTTACGTTCCGCGTATCGACGGTTTCGTATTCCTGTGGCGTCCAGTCCCTCGCTCGAGGAGCCCGAGCAACCGTTTCATCCTCTTGTCGGAGGTGGTGTGCAGGCGAGCCTCCCGTCTGTCCAGGATGCGGCTGGCTGGCATGCGCCACGAAGAGTCCTTACGATTCCCCCGCAACGGCCAAGCGGGTCTCGCGAATGGGCGGCCTTACCTCCTGAAATAAGGCCGCTTTCAAGGGTGGATGTGGCTGCTTGGCCGACGCTCTTGCGCCTGGCCGAAGGTCAGTATTACAAGGACGTCCCAAGGCTTCGGGATCGCGTTCGGGGGGCGCATCAAAAAGCTCGTCTTGAGTCCCAACGAGAGGCGCGTGCGCGTGAGCTGGTGGGCGAGTGTATCGATCTCCGGATCTTCCAAGCGGTCAAGCGTGTAGACCTGTCTTTCGGCGAACGTCTCCTGATCGAGGCGACCCTGTCGGATGGGCGTACGGTCTATGCCGTCGACAGCCCTAACCACGGCGTTGGCTTGTATCTCTTTGAGGAAGGGGACCGAGAGGCGGCGATCGCCTGGGCGGCGGGACGCAGCACCTATCGTGAGGCGCGGGAGCGGGCGCTCCGATTCATTCCGCATATCGCCGGTTGGGATGTTCGCGCTCGGGAGGCCTTGCGTGAGCCAGGGCCAGAAGATGGCAACGAAGAAGGGGCCTGAACAAGGCGATCACGTTCTTTTCGCGGATGACGGAACAAGGCGTCTCCGTATGCTATACTCCCCACATGTCCGCGCTCCCTTCTCTCCTCGGCCAAGAGCTCGTCGGGATCATCCGGTTCCCGGTGTGGTGGTACGGAGCGGGCTTTTCTTCGGTCCTGAAGTGGATGCGAGAGGACCTGCGACTCGAATGGGGCCGTCTCGGCGTGCGGCTCTGGATGCGGTCCTGGCTGCGCCCCATGTATGGCGCGTCTGACCTGATCGGTCGTCTCATCAGCGTCGTCATGCGCACCGTCGTGATCCTGGGGCGATCCGTGTGGTGGCTTATTTTGGCCTCGATATACGCCCTTGGGGCGTTCGCCTGGTTGGCTTGGCCCGTCCTCGCCGTGATCCTCTTGCTTCTTCCGCTCCTATGGTAACGCCTCTTTCTTCCGTGCCCCTGTCTGCGGAGCTGTTCGTCTGGCGCCGCCAGCAATTGCGCGTACGCCAATGGGTGTGGGTCGCGACGGTCGCCGTCCTGATCGGATCCCTCGCCTGGTCGGCTTCCGTGTGGATGGCTCTTGCGGATGCCTCTTTCGTGCCGTCCGTTTGGATCCGGGCGTCGGCTGCCCCGCTCGGGCTTTTCTTGCTCGCGACCGCCCTGGCGGTCTATCGGTTGCGCGCCTTTCCTTGGCAGCCTGAACGCGCCTTCCTTCCGAAGGCGGACCAGCCGCTCGAGATGTTCCGCGCCAGCGCCTGGTTGGCGTTGGAGCAGGGGCGCCAATTGGCCGATACGCTGCGGCGTCCCCTCGGCGTTGCCCATGTCGTGCTGGGAGCGTTCGTGAGCGGCGAAGGCGCGTCGGTCCTGGCACGCCTGGGGATCGGGTTCGATGACCTACAGAAGCCCTTCATCGCGCTGGTCCGCGAGGGTGAGGCGGAATCGCCTGGGGCCACGCGTCCGGAAGTCGAGACGATGCTTGCTGCGGCTCGTGACCTGGCCATTTCCGAAGGCGCGGGGCAGGGGATCGGGGCCGTGGAGCTGCTACGTGCCGCCTTGGCGCAGGATCCGCGGCTTGCGGAGGCGTTGGAGGCCGCGGGGGCCGACGCGCGCCATATCGACGGCATCAGCCGTTGGCTTTCCGTGCAATCCGCCTTGAAGGTCGAGCACGACCGGTTCGTGCGGGCCGCCGCCGCCAAGCCGGACACCGGCCTCAATCGGACCATGACGGCCCGGTTCACGCCGCTGCTTAACCAGCTCAGCGAGGACCTGACGTCTGCGGCAAAGAACGGCCTCATCGCTCCCGTCATCGAGCGGGCCGAGGCCTGGACGTCCGCCGTCCGTGCCTGGGAAGGCGGCCAGCGTACGCTGGTCCTCGTCGGGGCCGATGGGGCAGGCAAGACGGCCTTCCTCGAGGGATTGGCGCGCCGCATGGTCGAGGAGCGCGTGCCGGCCGTGCTGTTCGACAAGCGTCTCGTGTCCGTCCATGTCGCCGAACTCGTCACGGGAGCGGATGCGGGCGTCATCTCCGAGCGGCTCCTGCAGCTGACCCGCGAGGTCGCGCAAAGCGGCAGCATCGTCCTTGTGCTCGAGGGGGTCGAGGGGTTGGCGGGCGCCGGATATGGCGGGACCCGCGACCTGTTCGAGTTGCTTTCTTCCGAGATCGAGCGCCTTGGCCTGTTCGTGATCGCGACCGTCACGCCCGAAGGCTGGCGCAGCCATCTCGAGAACCGCGTGTTCGGCAAGCGTGCCACATCCATCCAGCTCCCTCCGCCCACCGGCACGGTCGCCGAGGCCATCCTCCTCACCCATGCGGGCGGCCTCGAATACAAGCACGACATCTTCTTTACCTACGCCGCCATCCAAGTCGCGCTTGAGGCGGCGGACCAGGTCTCGTCCGGCCTCGTCTGTCCCGGGAATGCCTTGGGCTGGCTTCGTGAGGCGGCGGCCTTGACCCGTCGCGAACACGGCGAACGCGCGCTCGTGGGCCGTGAGGAGATCGCCCGCGTCATCGAGGAGAAGACGGGCATCCCGGCCCGCGTCGTCCAAGATGACGAGGCGGCCCGCCTGTTACGCCTCGAGGAGGCCCTCAAGGCGCGCGTCATCGGCCAATCGGATGCCGTCGCCGCCGTGGCGCAGGCCATGCGCCGTGCCCGTGCCGACGTCCGCGATACGCATCGCCCGATGGCGTCGTTCCTTTTCCTTGGCCCGACCGGCGTGGGGAAGACGGAACTCGCCAAGGCGCTCGCGCGCGAGTTCTTCGGCGCCGAAGACCGCCTCATCCGCCTCGACTGCTCCGAATACCAGGCGCCATCCTCGGTCGCCCGCCTTATCGGCCAGCCGCAAGACGAGAAGGGCGGCCTCCTTACCGAGGCGGTGCGGCAGCGCCCGTATGGCCTCGTACTGCTCGACGAGCTCGAAAAGGCCCATCCCGACATCCTGACCCTCTTCCTCCAGGTCCTCGATGACGGCCGCCTCACCGATGGCGTCGGCCGCACCATCGACTTTTCGCATACGATCATCATCGCGACCTCGAACGCGTCCGCCCCGTACATCCAAGAGCGCATCCGGGCCGGTGCCGACGCCGAGACCCTGCGCCGCGAGCTCCTGGAGCGCGAACTGAAGAAGACGTTCCGTCCCGAGTTCCTCAACCGCTTCGACGGCGTCCATGTCTTCCGTCCGCTCACCCTCGACGACGTCACGCGCATCGCCTGGCTCATGCTCCGTGCCCTCGAGACCCATCTCGCCGAGAAGGGGCTCCTCTTCCGTGCCGAGGATGCCGGCGTCGAGCGCCTCGCCCACGACGGCTACGATCCCGAATTCGGCGCCCGGCCCCTCCGTCGCCTCATCCAGGACCGTGTCGAGACCGCCATCGCCGATTTCCTCCTCAAGAAGGAGGCCAAGCGCGGCGACACCATCGTCCTCAAGGAAGATGGACAGGTCCTCGTCGAGCGGAAATAATCGGGCCATATGCTGCTTGTCCGCCTGCTCGTCGGGTTCTCCCTCGCGGCTGCCGGGGCCTGGGGCCTCGGCTTTTGGATGCGCCGGTGGGCCACGGCCCATGGTTGGCTCGACGTGCCGGATGCGGGACGCCATCGCCATGCCCGGCCGATCCCCTATGGCGGGGGGCTCGTCGCCTGGCTCGTGTGCGCCTTGGCGGTCGCCCTCGCCTCGTGGCTGTACCCCGACCTGTTCCGGACCGTCACGCCCCTCGACCGCTTGGGGTTCTTCCTGTCCACGCTGCCCCTGCTGATCGTCGGTACCGTCGATGATCGCCGTCCCTTGCGTCCCGGGTGGCTGCTGCTGGGGGCGTCGCTGTCCGTCACGGTCGCCCTCGCCTTCGGCTTGCGGGTCGATCGCCTCAGCCTGCCGTCCGGCGTGCCGCTGCCCCTGTCTTCCTTCGCGTCGCTCGCCATCTCCGCCTTGTGGCTTTTGGCGTGTACGGGCGCGACCAAGTTTTCCGATGGGCTTGATGGCCTGGTCTCGGGCCAGACCGTCATCGGCGCGATCCTCATCGTCGGCCTCTGCCTGTCGGGCCGCTTCTTCCAGCCCGAAGTCGCCTTGTTCGCCGCACTCTTCGGCGGCAGCTTTTTCGGGGTGTTCCTGCATGGCTGGCCGAAGGCGCGGCTCTTCCTCGGCGAATTCGGCAGCACCTTCGCCGGCTTTGGGCTCGGGATCCTCGCCCTCATCTCCGGCGCGAAATTCGCGATCGCGCTCATGGCCGTGGGTTTTTTTGCGGCTGATATCGTCTGGGTGATGCTGCGCCGCCTTTGGCGCGGCCTCTCGCCGTTGCAGGGGGACCGGACCCACCTGCACTTCGTGTTGCTGGCCGCGGGCCTCCCGCCCTGGGCCGTGACCTTGCTGCTATGGGGTCTTGCCCTCGGTTTCGGCCTGGCCGCCCTCCAGATGCAGACCCAGGCGAAGATGCTGCTCCTTGGGGTCGTCGTGCTGCTCACCTGGACGCTATCGTACGTCGGCACCTCCATCGCCGAACGCCGCGGCGCGCGTCTCACATGAAGCGTATGAAGGCTGTCCTATCCGTGGCGGGCGTGGCCGGTCTCGCCCTCGTGGCCTCCGCCTTTTTTCTGTCCTCGCAGGTTCCGGGATCGGGCAGCGCGTCTGGTCAGCCCATCTTGCCGCGTGAGCCGTTGCGGGTGGGTGATGCGCGCCTTGAGGTCGAGATCGCCGACGACCCGGTCGAGCGCGAACGGGGCCTCAGCGGCCGCCCTGGTCTCGCCCCAGGGACGGGCATGCTGTTTCGCTTCCCGGAGCCGGCCATCCAGCCCTTCTGGATGAAGGACATGCGGTTCCCCTTGGATATCCTTTACCTGCGGGATGGCCAGATCCGCGACGTCTTTGCCGACGTCCCGTTCCCGGCCGCCTCCGGGACCCCTGCCATCGTGACGCCGTCCGGTCCCGCGGACGCCGTCCTTGAGGTCCAGGCTGGCGAAGCGACCCGCCGGGGTTGGGGGGTCGGGACGCCTGTCAGCGGTTCATAAAAAAGGCTTTTTGGTGGGAAAAACGGGGGTTTTCTTGCTTCCGCCCGGATCCGTCCCGTTCCCGTTGACAGGCCCCGCCTTTTTGGCTATCCTATGCCCATTCTCATATGATTGCCGTGATCCAAACCGGGGGTAAGCAGTACCTCGTGAAAGAAGGCGACCTCCTCAAGGTCGAGAAGCTCGCCGCGAAACAGGGCGACAAGGTTTCGTTTGACGCCCTCATGACCGCCGAAGGCAAGGCCATCAAGCTCGGCATGCCGACGCTTGCGGGCAAGGTCAGCGCCGAAGTCATCGAACAGGGCCGTGCCGACAAGATCGAAGTCGTGCATTACAAGCCGAAGGTCCGCTACGCCAAGCGCGTGGGACACCGCCAGCCGTTTACGAAAGTGAAGATTGTCAGCATCTCGTAAGTACGAAAGAAACTCGCCGAACGGCGAGTTTCGCTTTGCCTCCCGGCAAGAGGGGTGGGGCTGGCGCCCCACGGCCCGCCCTTTTCCGTTGGGTGGGCCGGTCCCTGGCGGGCGAGGCCCTTTTGGGGCGACGAGCTGTCTGAGCTTCCATCAAGATAAAAGGCGAGTTCTCGTCGCCCCAAAAGGGCCTCGCCCGCCAGGGACCTACAGGGGAGGGAAAGGGATGAAAAACAGAAAAAGAGAAACTCGGACGGGGGAAAGGATGCGCTGCTCCTCTTTTTCCGAAGATCGAGGATGCGATGATCGTCGAGAAGACGATCAACCTCGCCAAGGGGGGATCCTCGAGTTCTTCGGCATCAACGGGCGGGGCGCGTTCGAGAAGCGGGTCGGGTATAGCGGGGCTCGTGCCCGCGAGGCTTCTGGGTCCTCCAGCCGGTAGGCTGCGAGGGCTTTTTGTTTTGGGTGAGGAGCCTGCTATCATCCCCGCATGACCCTCTCCGACCTCTACGCGACCGATGAGATCGACCTCCATGGGTACGACGTCCTGGGTGCGACCCATGAGATCCGTCTCGCGTTGGGGAGACGGACGGAAGTGTTGAAAGTGATCCATGGGCGGGGGACGGGGGCCTTGCGGGCGGGGATCCTGGCCTGGGCCCGGCGGGAAGGGATCGAGGCGATGGATTCGCCCTTCCTTCACGAAACGGGGGCCGTGCTGTACCTTCGGGGGCGATACGTATGACCTCATCTGCACGCTCCCTCTTCGCGATGCTGGCCCCGACCGGGACCCTGTTTTTGGTCCACCGCCTGCGGATCTTCCTGGTGCCGTGGGATGGGCGGTTTGATCCGTTCCTGCATTTCTTTGGCGGGATGAGCATCGCCTGGCTTGCGTGGCGCGGCTATCGGCTGCTGCGCGAGCGGGCGACGTTTCCGGAGCTGCCGCATTGGGCGATCGCCCTGACGTGCATCGCCCTGACGGCTCTCGTGGGCGTGCTGTGGGAGTTTTACGAGTACGCGGTCTACATTTGGCTGGATCCGACCTATGATATCCGTTTGCCGGATACCATGTGCGACCTGTTGTTGGACCTTTCGGGCGGGTCGTTGTTGGCGCTGTCCATTTTTGCCAAATCCGTTCTCGAAAAACGGTCCCGTTGAGGTTGACGAACCGGGAAAAAGGTGGTACCAAAAAGAGGTTCGATCAGGGGAGGGACCCATGGACGGAAACAAGAGGACGGAACCTCACGAGGGGCGCATCGTCACGCCCGCCAACGCCGCAGAACGCTTGCCGACGCCCGACGAGCTCGGCCACTACTTGGCCTACGTGCTCCGTGCGCAGACCAAGTTCCCCAAGCCGGAGCGGCTGCTTGCGGGGAATGGGCGCGCGCTTCCGGATCTCCTCCATCCGCTCGATTGCTTCACCGAGATCAGCGCCGAGCCGCGGCTCTCCGAAGCCGACCGGGCCGTCGGGGGCCTGGTCCTGCTCTTCCACGGGGTGCATGAGGATTCTACGGCGGTCCTCCTCGAGAACCTGTCGCGTCGGGTCAAGCGGCTCATCAGCGCGCTCGCGCGCGTGGGGCGGCCGGAGTACGAGGCGCCGGCTCCGGATGACCCCGTCGGGGAGCCGTTTCTCCGCCTGCTGGCGCTGTATGACTGCTGCAGCCACTGGAAGTTCTCGAAGGGGAGCGTTGGGGAGGACCGTGACCGCTCCTGCCGGCTCATCCGTGCCCTGTCGGCCGAGGTCGCTCCGGCGTACGGTGCTGACCTCAACATCATCAAGATCGCCCGTGCCCTGACCTGCGACTGAGCGGGTCTTTTTTTGTTTGGTTGAGCAAGGAAAACGGGGCGTTATTCAACGGCACCCTTTCCCGAGGGGCAACGCGAGAGCGCGAGTTCTTATGTTAGGAGAAGGATTGACGGCGGCAGCGCCGTATGGTATGAGGTTCTTGTCCAGCAGAAGGAGGACGCATGTCACAACGGACCCCCGGGATCGAGTTCCGCGACGGCCAGATCTTCACCCTCGCCAACCAGGGCATCATCCCCTTGCCTGTCGGGCCGGAGCTCGAACGCTACATCCTGTACGCGCTGCGAGCTCACGGCGAGCACGCCAAACCTGGGCGCGACGTCCGCAAGTTCGACCGGAAGACGCCCACCGCGTCGCACGCCCTCGACTGCTTCACCGAGATCCTCAACGAGCCGCGGCTCTCCGAGGGCGATCGGGCCGTGGGTGCCCTGGCGCTCCTCTACCACGACGTGCCGGAGGACACCAACATCCCGCCGCCCGAGGGCCTGCCTGAACGCCTCGTCACGCTCATCGACGCCATGACCTACTACGGCGGCACGGCGGAGGAGATGGTCAAGGTCTGGGACCACGAGCCGTTCGTCCTGCTGCTCAAGCTGTATGACAAGGTGAGCAACTGGAAGACGGCGGGCTGGATGGACTCGGCCAAGCGTGAGACCTACCGCATCTACATCCGCAAGCTGGCCACCGTCGTTACCGGCGTCTACGGCGCTGACCTGAATGTCGTCAGGATCGCGTTTGCCCTGACCTGCGACTGAGCGGGTCTTTTTTGTTTTGTGGAATCCAGCTCTTTTCCCGCGCCTTCAAATCCTCCAAAGAAAAAACGGCACCGGATGGACCGTGTGCCGTAGGGATCACTCGGACGCGCCGCCGCCTCCGCTGTCGCCGCCGCCGAAGCCGCTACCCTCGCTCCTCCCGCCGCTGTCGCCCCCGCTAGAGAACCCGGATTCGCCGTCGTAGGACGACGAGCGGCTGCTCCAGCCGCCGGAACGACTGCGGTCACGCGTGGCGAGGAACCAGATCAGGATGAGGAAGAGCACGATGAAGACCACGATGAAGCCAACGGTCCAGAACGTGCCGTCCTCGTCTGAGCGGTTGGTGACGACCGCCGCAGGGCCACCGAGCGGACCTTCGGGTCCCTGGTTGCCGAGCCGGCGCAGGATCGCGCGGGCTCCGGCCTCGATGGCGCCCTGGGGGTTGTTGGCCTCGATGAGTGGCCGCATCGTCTCGCGGAGGATTCGGAGGCAGATCGCGTCGGGGAGCTCGCCTTCGAGGCCGTATCCCGTCTCGATGCGCTTGGTGTGGCCGGCGGGATCGGGTTGGCGCGAGACGAGCAGGAGGACGCCGTTGTTGAGGCCGCGCTGGCCGATGCCCCAGGCGCGGAAGACGCCGTGGGCATATTCCTCCATCGAGTAGCCCTGCGTGTCCGGGACCGTGAGGACGGCGACCTGGATGCCGCCGTGCGCCGCCTCGAAGGCCAGGAGCTCGCGGTTGAGGGCTTCCCGCCGACCGGCGTCGGGCATGGAGGCGGCGAGGTCGTAGACGCGCTGGTCGCGCTCGGCCGCGGGAAAGGACTGGGCGAGCCCCAGCCCCGGTACGAGGATGAGCGCGCAGGCGAGGAGGAAGAGGCGCAACCGGTCCATGTCGCCCCCTCGCTACTGCGCCGGCGCGGCCGCGGGGCCGTTGCCGAACTGGACGACCGGGGCGGCCTGGGCGGTGTCCGAGGCGGTGAAGCTCGCGCGCGGCAGCCGCCCGCCCGCGAAGATCTTCGTGGGGTAGGTGGTCAGGCGGTTGTTGAAGGTCTCGACGGCGTGGTTGTAGTCGCGCCGCGCGACGTTGATCCGGTTTTCGGTCCCTTCGATCTGGGCCTGCAGGTCCCGGAAGTTGCCGGTCGCCGTGACCTGCGGGTAGGCCTCCAACGTCGCGCGGATGGCGACGCCGAGCTGGCGCTGGGCCGCGTCGTACTGCTGTGCGGCCGCGGCGTTGGTGCCGGGAGCCGGGGCTTGGGCGGCCGCCTGCTGGGCGCTGCGCAGGCGCGCCACGGTCTCCTGCACGCGCTGCTCGTGGGCCGCCGCGGCCTCGACCGTGCGGACGAGGTTGGGGATCAGGTCGAGGCGCCGTTGGTAGGCGCTCTGCAGGTCGCCCATCCGGGCGTCGACGGCGTTCTGGGCCTCGGCGACCGAGTTGTAGCTCCCGATCCCGATCGCCGCCAGCAGGCCGATCACCCCAATCGCGATCCATGCCTTCATGTTTTCCATCGTGATCTCCCTTCATCCGGTAGGAATGCCTTACCGACCGGGCCGTTTCGTAACGGACGGCCGGAGCCTATCATTCTTTGCCATTTTTGTCAAGATTCAGCCTTTTTTCTCACAAAAAAAGAGCGAACCTTGGGGGAGATTCGCTTGAGGGTCCTTCAGTCGAACCCGCCGGAGGAGCCGCCGCCCCCGCTGTCGCCGCCCCCGAAGCTCGAGCCGCTGTCCGAGGAGGACCAGCTGCTGGAGGGTGAGGACGTGTCCCAGGAGGGGCTATAGCTGCTAGGGGAAGGGCTGCCGGAGCCGCTGCCGGAAGAGGCGGGTCGCGGCTTCGGGCGCTTGGCGGCGATCTCCGCTTCTGCTGCGGCCCTGAGGCGGGTCGCGGCCCCCGTGGCCTCGTGGTAGGCCGAGGCGAGGGCGATCCAGTCGGGGGTGCGGGCGTCGTGAGGGGTCACGCTCGCCGTCCGCAGGCTCCCGATGGCGTGGCGGATCCGTCGCTTCAGGTCGGCGGAGGTGTCCGCGTGCGCCACGAGCGCCTCGAGCTCCTGCTCGAGATGCCGTGCGCGCTCGGGCCAGCGGACGCTGTCCGCCTTTGCCGCCTCGGCGGCCGTGAGCTGCGCTTTCGGGAAATGCAGCCGGCGTTCCAGCTCCGTGAGGCCTGCGCTGATCTCGTCGCGCAGCTCGGCGGCCCGCTCGTACTCCTGGCGGAGGACGCCGTTCACGTTCACGGCCTTGGCGCCCAGGTTGAGGAGCGGCTCGAACGCCTGGCTGGCGTTGGCGAGGGCCTGTTCGGCGGGGCGCCAGACGTCTTCCGCGTGGGTCATCCGCAGTTGCTTGAGCGCGTCGCGGGCTTCGGGGACCTGCTTGCGCAGCGCGTCGATCCTTGCGGGGATCGAATGGAGGAACTCGTCTACCTGTCGGGCGCGGGCGAGCCGGTTCTCCCAGGTGGCCTCGATCCCCTTGGCTTGGCGCACCGCCTCAGCGGCGAGCGACTCGGCGGTCTCGGGGTCGGGAAGGCTGCCTTCCGGCGGGGACACGCAGGCGCGGGCCTGCGCGAGGGTCGCTTCGGCCCTGGCGAGCGCATCCGCCGGGATGCGGATCCCGCGTTGGCGGTGGGCCGTGAGGGCCTCTTCGGCGCGCGCGATGGCGGTGGCGGCCGTCTCGAGGGCCGTCGTGATCCCTTCGGCGCAGTGCCGGAAGCGTTCCACGCGCTGGCGCAGTTCCGTGACGGACCGTTCGATGGCCCGCGTGCCGAGCCGGGCATGGTCCAGGGCGCGCCGGACCGCGTAGCTCTCGTCGCGCTCGATGGCTTGGGCCATCTGCGCGAGGGCGGTCTCCGCTTCCCGCTTCATGCGTTCGGTCCCGGTGATGAAGCCGTCGATGGCTTGCTTGCCGGCCGGGAGGAGCAGGGTCGCGCGGGCGTCTTCGAGGACGTCCGAGCGGCTCATGAGCGCGCCCAGCAGGGTCTGGGTCGCCGACGCATGCTGTTCGCGTTGGGTACGGCGCCGGGCCCACGCCCTCCGCGCATCCGTCGTCAGCGTCCAGAGCGCGAGGCCGCCCGCTCCCACGATGACCAGGAAGATGATCAAGAGGATGCCGGGCGGCGCGTCAGAGGGCCGGGGCTGCGCCACCATCGTGGTCGGTCCGCCCATCGGGCCCAAGGGGCCCTGGCCGCCGAGATGGTGGAGGATCAGCCGCGCGCCCGCTTCGATCGCCCCTTGCGGGTTATGCTGGTCGCGGGCGAGCGGCATGATCGTCTCGGTGATGATCCGGTGGCAGGTCGCGTCAGGGAGCGCGCCTTCGAGGCCGTAGCCGACCTCGATGCGCGTCTTGTTGCCTGCCGCGTCCGCGGTCCGTGAGATGAGCAGGAGGACGCCGTTGTTCTGGCCCTGCTGGCCGATACCCCAGGCGCGGAACAGGCCGTTGGCGTACCGCTCGAGGCCTTCGCCCTCCGTGTCGGGGACGGTCACGACGGCGACCTGTGTGCCGCGGTGGGCCGCCTCGAAGGCCAGCAGCTCGCGGTTGAGCTGGTGGCGTCGGGCCCCGTCGGGCAGGTACCCGGCGAGGTCGTAGACCCGCTGGCCGGGGGTGGCAGGGGGGTAGGCCTGCGCCGTTGCGGCGAAGAGGCCGCTGAACAAGGCGAACAGCAGCAGCGTGAGGCGGACGAGCGTGAGCGTTCGGGGACGTCCCATGGCTGAGCCCTTTCTTGGCTGTGTCTGGGGAAAATCCGGCCGCTTCCCAGGGTGGGAGGGCCGCTCCGCTTATACCCGAAACCCGCCGTTTTGTCAACCGTCAAAAAATACCCCTTGCGGGGGTCAGCGCGGCTCGGGCGGGGAGATCTCGAGCAGGCAGGTGGTCGGGTTCAGGACGCGGGCCCGCATGGGGCAGGGGCGCCCGTCGAGGCCTTCCGCTTCCACGGAGGCCAGGTCGTGCCGGCAGATGGCGTCCGTCACGGGCTCGTCGTGGGTGACGACCAGGCGCGTCTCGCCGTTGACGCTCTCCATGTTCGCGTTGAGGAGGTGGGAGCGCACCCGCACCCCGACCCCGTTGACGCTCGTGACCATGGTCGCGTTAATGTTGACGGTGGGGCCGGCTTGGGCGGGGTCGGCTCCGGCGCGGTGGCCGGAGCGCGCGTTCTCTGAACGGGTGCAACCGAGGCCGAGGCAGAGGAGGAGGACGCTCGTGTGCATGGGGGAGCCTTTCGATGTGGGAGACGAGGCAGACGGTACGGTGCGGGAAAGAGGGGATATTGTCAATGCCGATGGGGTGAGCCTCGATGCGCGTTGCGTCCGGCGGAAGCGGGTGACGTTCCAGGCCCGCGCACTGCTGCGCAACCATTGACAGGATGGGCGTTTTCTGGTCTCATGGGAACATCGCCATCGAAGAAAGGAGTTTGTTTCAACATGAGGGAAAAAGGCACTCGCTGGAACCGTCTCGCGCCCTGGTTGGGGCAGGACCTCATCGGTTGGGAAGGGGACGGCAACAAGCCCGGCGTCGTCTGGGTCCCTGCCGACGAGCCGCGCGAACTCACCCTCACCTTCAGCGAATTCAGGCGGGGGCGGTCGGCGGCCCATGCGGTCTTCCGCACGCAGGCGGGCGGGGAAGCGATCGTCCATCTCGAGCAGCTCGCGGAACTGATCCGTACCGGCCGTTTCGGCCCCGACGGGACCGTGAGCGGGTGGTGGGTCGTGAGGAAGCACGGCCAGAACTTCACCCTTGCGCCGTCGGCGCGGCCTCGGCCTGCCGCCTGAGCCCTGCCGCTCCGGCGGTTTTTTTTGTTGTCGCCAAAAAAAGAGGCGTCTTCACTTCCCGGCAGTTGACCATCCCGGCCACACGCGCTAGGCTAGCCCCGCTTCTTCCGGGGTCGTCTAATGGTAGGACAGCAGCCTTTGAAGCTGCGTATCTTGGTTCGAGCCCAAGCCCCGGAGCCAGCAAAATTCTCGCCGAAAAAGCGAGAATTTTGTTAGCATAGGAGAGAATGATACAAAGTTGATATCGATATGAAAAATGAACTGGCTCACTTCGTACCGTCTGATGAGCTTCAACAGATAACCCAAGAGCTTTTCTTGGAAGAAAAGGCACGTATTCTCAGCCTGGAACCCAATGCAGAAGTGGAGCACGTTGGGTCAAGCGCGATCCCAGGAGCTCTGACCATGGGCGATTTAGATATCCAGATTCGCGTGACACAGGAAGAATTCGATTCGATCCTGCCGGGTTTGGCGAGCATATATCATGTGAATCGCAAAGAAATGTGGAATAAGTCATTCGCCCTCTTCCACAGAAAGGATCATCACATCATGCCGATGAGCATTGTCGTTACCGTTAAAGGCACTTCGTACGATGAGTTCTCAAGGCAGAGGGATTTGCTTAAGGCGAGCCCCGATCTCCTGGAGCGATATAATGCCCTCAAGCGGTCCTACGAGGGCAAACAGAGATCGGAATACAGAAAAGCGAAGAAAGAATTCTTCGGTCCCAATGGAAGCGGGCATTTGCTTAAGCGGATCCCGTCATAACCCCGTGCCTGAGATCCATCCAAGCAACGTCCATGATCGGGGACCATGCGCGGCCGCGTTTGGTGGGTCGGACGCATCGATCAAAAAACGCCACGCTCGTGGTGATTTTTTTGTCGTGATCCTGGCGGGGCTTCTCTTGACACCTCACGCGATCCCATTGAACGGAGTATCCCAACGGACCAGGCCATCTCCGCGCCAACCCATGCACGCCGATAGGCCTCGGGCGCCCGTGCTATACTCAACGCGTCTATGTTCTCCGAGCGTCCGGCTGCGATCCCATTTCCCGAGGCGGCGCAAGACGCCTTTTCCGTCGATGCGTGCGCGCAAGACGTGAACCGACGGTTCGCGAAGTTCCTCGCGGAAGATTTCGATGGCTTGTATGAGGGTGGCCTGCCGGTGGAACTGCTCCGGATGCTTGTCGACCTTCGGCTCGGCGTCGCCTCGAGCGATCGCCATTCGCGCGAGCTCGCGTGGCTCCGGCACGCGTTTGAGGAGCGGTTGTCCCTGGAGCCGCGGCCGTACCCGCGGCCGTTCGTCGAAACGGTTGAGTTGCTTCGTGACCTGTTGGGCGACCCGTTTCCGGCGGTCGGCCTACTTGAAGCGGTCATGCGCCGCTCCTCCGACTGCGCGCTGGCTCGACCTGTCTCATCCGTTTCGCGTTTGCCTTCGCCGCCGCCCGCCCCGCATGGCCTTGATGGATTTACCGGCTTGATGCGCGTGGCTGAAGCCGCGACGGAAAAAACGCCCGTTGACGCGCGAGCCGGCCGTCCCTTCATGCCGCTTGCTGACGCGCCAACCGAGCGTCCGCCGCGCCAACGTGCGCCAGCGGCCCGTCCGCCGCTCACGTCACCTCCCACCTGGAGACCGACGCGCGGACCGCGCCTCACCCCTTGAACTCCTTGACCATGCCCTCCCTCCCTTCCACGCGACGCCTGTCCGTCCCGATGCTTGTGGCCGTGTTTTTGGTCTGGGTCGCCCTGAAGCTGCTCGGTGTCGGAACGGTTCCGGACGCGCGTGAGGCGACGGTTCCCCCCGTCGTTTCCTCCACCGTCCCCGTGGCGGCTCCCGTCGCCTCATCGTCATTGCCCGTGATCCGCCTGTCTGAACCGCGTCCCACGAATGCCCGCGTCACCCGCGTCGTCGATGGCGATACGGTCGACGCCTTGCCCGATGGCGAGACGAAGATCGTGCGTATCCGCATGCTCGGCATCAACACGCCCGAATCCGTCGACCCGCGCCGTCCTGTCGAATGCTTCGGCAAGGAAGCCTCGCGCGTGCTGCGCGAGCGCGTCGAAGGGCAGCGCGTGCGCCTCATCGAGGACCCGAAAGCCGACGACCGTGACCGCTACGGCCGCCTCCTGCGCGAGCTGGCCATGGAAGATGGCACCGACGTGAACGCGACGCTGGTGGCCCAGGGGTATGCCCACGCCTACCTGGATTTTCCGTTAAATAAGGATAGGAAGGCGCAATTGCGTCGCCTTGAGGCGGAGGCGCGTGCGGCCGAGCGTGGCCTTTGGGATCCGCGCACCTGCGGTGGGGAAGCGGTCCGCGAGTGACTTGCGCCCGTCCGTCTTCCTGCGTACGCTTCCCGTATGAACTTCCTCCGTTCCCCGCGCGTCTGGATGGCTGCCTGGCTTGCCCTCGGCCTGTTCGCGTCGGCGTACCTGCTCGTCGTGTACGTCACGGGCGGCCCCATCGTCTGTGGGGCGGAAGGCGGCTGCGAGGTCGTCCGCGCGTCAGCGTGGGCGTATCTCGGTCCCGTTCCGCGGCCGCTGCTTGGGCTCGCGTTCTATGCCGCGATGTTGGGCCTGTTGCTCCTTCGCGCGTTGACGCCATGGCAGGAACGGCGCCTGCGCTGGTTCGTGTTCTTCCTCGCCGTCGTCGGCTTCATCGAGTCCGCGCATCTCTTCTATATCCAGCTCGCCGTCATCAAGGCGTTCTGCCTGTGGTGTCTCGCCTCCGGGGTCGCGACGGTCGGCCTCCTCGCCGCGTCCGTCTTCGATCGGACCTCGCTCACCGAGTCGCAGCGCCTTGACGACCTGAACGGCTACGCGCTCGTCTTCGCGGTGTTGGCCGTCGTGGGTGCGCCCGCGCTCTTTCTCTTGCTGCGGTAGGGAGATCGGTTGGCATGCGTTTGCGCCCGTGCTATCCTCCCCTCATCCGTTTCGCTCTTTGCCTCTTATGACCATCACGCTCTATTCCACCCCGTCGTGTCCCTATTGCAAGCTCGTGAAGGATTACCTCAAGGAACAGAACCTCCCCTTCACCGACATCGACGTCTCGCTCGACAATGACGCCATCCAGAAGATGGTCAAGCTCTCTGGCCAGATGGGCGTGCCCGTCATCGACATCAGCGGCCAGGTCATTGTCGGCTGGAACAAGAACGCGCTTGAGGAAGTGATCAAGGCGCAGCAGGCCGCCGCGGCGAAGAATCCCGCTTAGGAAAAAGAAAAAACAGCCATCGGCTGTTTTTCGTTACGGCCCCTTCGCCTCGCGCCGGTGCCGGATCGCTTCGACGAGGGTGAGCGGGTCCGCGTATTCGAGGGAGGCGCCGGACGGCAGCCCGCGCGCCAATCGGCTCACGCGGACGGCGGGGAACTCCTGCAGGACGCGTTGCAGGTACAGCGAGGTCGCATCGCCGGGCACGTCCGCATCGAGCGCGAGCAGGATCTCGCGGACGTGTGCGTCCGGACCGCGCAACCGCTGTTGGAGGAGCCCGATGGTGAGCTGGTCGGCGCCGCGGCCCTCGAGCGGATCGAGCGTACCGTGCAGGACGTGGTATCGGCCCTTGAATGCGCCGCTGTCTTCAAGCGGGCGGATGTCCTGGCTTGTCGCGACGAGGCAGAGGATGTTCTGGTCCCGTCCCGCATCCCGGCAGATGCGGCAGGGGTTCTGGTCCGTCCACTGCTGGCAGGTCTCGCAGCGCCGCACGGCCTGCGCCAGGGCCTCGATGCTGCGTGCGAAGGCGAGGATCGCCTCTTTCGGCTGCGTCGTGAGCCAGGAGACGTAGCGCAAAGACGCCCGCGGACCTAGTCCAGGCAAGCGGTCGAAGGCGGCGGCGGCCCGTTCGACCGGTTCGGGAAGCGAGGACATGGCGGGCGGTCGGCGCTCCGGTTATTTCATGAGCGCGCCGAACTCTTCGGCGAGCTCGTTCCCGCCAAGGTCCTTCATGCGTTCCGCCATCACTTGCTGCAGCTTCTTGACAGCGTCGTTCATGGCTTCGCACATCAGGCCCTCAAGCTTCTTCTTGTCGGCCATGAGCTCGTCGTCGATCGTGCAGGAGAGCGTGTTCTGCAGGCCGTTCATGACGACCTTCACCTTGCCCCACCCGCTCGTGCCCTCGACCGTGATCTCGGCGACCTTCTTCTGGAGGTCCATGAGCTTTTTTGCGGTCGCGGCCTTGTCCTTGAATTCTTTCAGTTTGGAAAACATAGCCGCCAAAGTGTACCCGGGCCGTCCGGAAAAGAAAATCCCCGCCGGGTTGGGCAGGGGAGGGGGGTCAGATCGCGAGCGTGGCGCGACGATACGCCAGGGCGATGACGGTCACGGGCGAGTCGTGGATGGGCTCGTCGAGGAGGGTCGTCGCATCGTGGACCGCCCAGATGAGCTCGTTGTTCTCGGTGCGCCGCTCCGTGGGCTTGAACAGGTAGAGCCAGTTCTGGGGGGCGGGTCCGAACGGGGGCTCCGCCGGTGCCCGGCTGAGGAGGCAGATGAGGGAGAGGCCGTCCCAGAGGCTGTCTTCCATCTGCGGAAGGAGCCAGAGGAGGTCGCCGGCCGTCGCGATATGGCGGCCTGGGAGGCCGGACGCAAGGCATTGGCGGAACGAATTCAGGCTCCGGGGGCTCCTCACGCGGAGGGGCGCGCGCTGGTCGTTCAGGCTGATCGGCGCCGCCCCGAACGCCACATGGGGCGGGATGTAGAGCTCGCTCATGGCTGCTTCGAGGGGGAACTCCGGCGGCAGGATGAACCGGGGAAGGTGCTCGCCGACCAGCTCGTGCAGCCGACGGGCGGGCGTTGGGGCATGCTCGTCTTCAGGTTGGTAGGGTGCGTGTGGGTCGGCCCGTCCCATGGGATGGATCGCGGCGAACCAATGGGGTTCGTTCATGGAGTCTCCTTATCCAGGCGGAAGGGTGACAGAAATTTGTGCGCCCGTCAATACGGGGAAGCGGTTTTGCGAGAGAAAAATGCCCCTTTTGGAGGGGCCTATACGCGGTCAAAACGGGTTCGTGTTCGCGAGGGCCGGCGCGGCTGGGGCAGCCACGCCAGGCGCATTCCCCGGCGGGGGGACGAGGGCGCCGAAGCCCGAATCCTTGGTGAGCGTCCGGAAGCTCGCGTTCGAGGCGTCGAAGAACATCTTCACCACGCCCGTCGGTCCGTTACGGTGCTTGGCGACGTGGATTTCGGCGATGTTCTGCTCTTCCGGCGACAGGTCCTCGAGGCGGTAGTTGCGGTCGGTCGCCTTGCGGTAAATGAACATGACGACGTCGGCGTCCTGCTCGATGGAACCCGAATCGCGCAGGTGCGCGAGGCGGGGGATGGCTGGCTTCTGCAGCTCGACGGCACGTGCCAGCTGCGACAGGGCGATGACAGGCACGTTCAGCTCGCGCGCGAGCGTCTTGAGCCCGCGGCTGATCTCCGAGATTTCGGCGTTGCGGTTATCGCCGGTCGACTTGTTGCGGCTTTCCATGAGCTGCAAGTAGTCGACGATCACCATGCCGAGCCCGTGCTCCATCTGCAGCCGGCGGCACTTGGTGCGCACCTCCATGATGTTCGCGCTGCCCGTGTCGTCGATGTGGATGGGCGCTTCGGTGAGGACGCCGATGGCGTGGCCGATCCGGGGGAAATCATCGCTTTGGGAAGAGTCGGACAGGTGTCCGTTGCGCAGGCGCCAGAGGTCGATGCGGGCTTCGGCGCAAAGCATGCGCTCCGCCAGCTGGTCCTTGGACATTTCCAGCGAGAAGATGCCCACCGGGACGCGGTGCTTCACGGCTGCATGGCGCGCGATGTCGAGCGCGAACGAGGTTTTGCCGCACGCCGGACGGGCCGCCAGGATCACCAGGTCGCTCTTCTGCATGCCGCCCAGGAGCGCGTCGATGTCGCTGAAGCCGGTCGGGATGCCGCGGAGCTTGCCCTTCTGGCGGTGCATCTCGTCGATGCGGTCGAAGGTGTCGGCGAGCACGTCGCGGATGGGCGTGAAGCTGCGCTTGCCGAGCTTCTGCGAGACCTGGAAGAGGCTCTTCTCGGCCTGGTCCAGCAGGTCCTCGACGTCTTCCGATTGCTCGTACCCGAGCGAGGTGATCTCGCCCGCGGCCTGCAGCAGGCGGCGCAGCGTCGCCTTCTTCTGCACGATCTCGCCATAGTGGACGACGTGGCTCGCGGTCGGGACGGCGTTCGAGAGGGCGATGAGGTCAGACCGTCCGCCGACCCGTTCGAGGTCGCCGCGTTCCTGCAGCCGGTTGCCGAGCGACAGCAGGTCGATCGGTTCGCTGCGCCGGTACAGGTCGAGCATCGCCTCGTAGATGCGGCGGTGCTTGTCGAGATAAAAATCCTCCGCCTGGACGGTGTCGGCGACCTTGACCATCGCGTCCTTGTCGAGCAGCAGCGAACCCAAGAACGACTGCTCGGCTTCGATGTTTTGGGGCGTGACTTTCTCGAGGGAGGACATATGACCGCATCCTACGAACCTCGTCCCCAAGATGCAACCGTGGTCGAATCAGGCGGAAAACCGATTTAAATATTTTCCGACGCAAGAGAATAGAGCTGTATATGAGGTTTTCTTGCCTATCGCAGACGCCGTTTGTCGGGCGGCGTCCCATCCCGCATAATGGCCCTGACTATGCGTCGTTCCTTTTTCCTTGCCGTGCCTGCGCTCGTCGGCCTGACGATCGGCGCGGGGGCGTTCGCGCTCCCGAGCCTGTTCGCCCGCTTCGGGATCTGGCAGGCGAGCCTCTGCTTCTGGTTCCTTGCGGCCTGCGTCATCATCATCAAGCGCCTGTACGTTGACGTCATCCTGGCCGTACAGGCGCCGCACCGCTTGCCTGGCTATGTTCGGCTTACGCTTGGGAAGCGCGTGGGCGCGGTCGCGGTCGCCACGTATTTTTTTCCCATGTATGCGGGGCAGGTCGTGTACCTCATGCTGGGCAGCGTCTTCTTCCAGTCGTTGCTCGCGTGGTTCGGGATCGGCGTTCCGCGGCGCCTGGCCATGCTCGCGATCTTCGCGTTCGTGGCGGCGGCCATGTGGGGCGGGCTCCGGCGCGTCGCGCGGGTCGACGCGGCCATGGTCGTGCTTAACCTGGTCCTGTTCACGTCGATCATCCTCGCGGCGGCGTTCCGTGGACCGGCCCCGACGCGCCTGATCGCCGAGCCGTCGTGGGAAGCGTTCGGCCTCGTGCTGTTCGCCTTGTCTGCCCTGGCGATCATCCCGGAAGTCGTCGAGCTCACCGGACGCCAGGCCCGACCGGCGAAGCGCGCGGTCACGTTCGGCACGCTCCTGGCGGCATTGTTCATTTGGCTGTTCGCCGTGTCCATGGCGCGTGCCGGAGGGACGCAGCTCACCAGCCAGCCGGAAAGCCTCCTCTTCGCCCTACCCGCGTGGGCACGGCTCGTCTTGCCGCTCATGGGTCTCGTGTCCATCGGGACCGCCTATCTCACCACCGCCGAAGCGCTGCAAGGGGCCTGGCGCCATGATTACGGCTTCCGCTTCGCCGCCTCGTGGCTGGTGACGCTCCTGCCGTCGCTCTTCCTTGCGCTTCTTATTCGGGACGGGTTCATGCTGCTCGTCACGATCATCGGGACGGTCTGCGGGGGCATCAACGGGATGCTGGTCGGCATGATGCGCGTGGCGATCGCGGAGCGGAAGCGCGAGCTTCTTGCGCTCGGCCTCGGCCTCACGGCGGTCTTCATTTATGGCTTCGGCGTTTCCGGCCAAATCGCCACCTGGCTTTTCCTTTGACCTATGCTCTTCACCCTCCGTGGCATCCACATCAGTTTCTGGCTTTTCGTCGTTTGGGTCTTCCTGCGTTTTTGGGAAATGCGTTTCGAGGTGTCGCCCTTGCCTGCCTGGACGTTGCCTGCGTTCGTCCTCCTGGCGCTGTTCGGCGTGAGCGTGCTCCTGTCACATCGCCTCCAGAAGCGCCATCCGCTAGACAAAAAAAGCGTCCTTTGGGCGGCAGCCTTGCTCGTCCTGGGGACCTTCCTTTGGGAGTGCGGGTTGACGTTGTATTTGGGCGGCTGGTCGGGGTTTGGGAACATGTTCACGTGGAGATTCCTGGTCGGTCTCGTCATCCAGGCCCTCGCCGGCTTCGTGGCCGCCGCTTGGCTCCGCCGCACGCGGCCGCCGGCGACGCTTCCTGAGCCGGTCCCCGGTTCCGTCATCCCGCCCGCTGCGCCGCCTCAATCGTATTCTTGAGCAGGAAGGCGATCGTGAGCGGACCGACCCCGCCCGGGACAGGGGAGGCCGCCTGCGTTTCCCCCAATGTGTCCGTCACGACATCGCCCACCGTCGTCCCATCCGCCCGCCGGTTCGTGCTGATGTCGATCACGACCGCGTCCGGATGCAGCTCCGGTCCCGTGAGCAGGCCCGCCTGCCCAAGGGCCGTCACGACAAGCCGCGCCCCTTTCAGCGCATGCGGGCGTGGCTTTTCTGTTTCGACGCTGACGAAGGCCCCCGTCCGTTTCAGCAGGTGCGCCAATGGCTCGGTGAAGATAGGGGACTTGCCGAGCACCAACGCCTCCGTCCCGTTCAGGTCCAACCCGCTTTGCGCGATGAGGCTCAGGGTCGCCAGGTGGACCGGCGAAAACCGTTCTCCCGTCCCGGTGAGCATGGCTTCGCGTGTCTCCGGATGGAACCCGTCCACGTCTTTTGCCGGCGAGATCGCCCGCACCACCGCGTCGGTATCGACCCCAGCAGGCAAGGGGAGCTGCACGATGATCCCATGGATCGTAGGATCGGCGTTCCAGGCCTCCACGCGAGCGATCGCCTCGTCGGTGGAACAGGCGGCCAGGCGATGGACCGTCATCCGCACGCCCACCTCTGCCGCCGCCTTCTCTTTCAGGCGGACATACAGCGCCGAAGCCGGATCTTCCCCAACCAAAAGCACCGCCAATCCTGGCGCGATCCGTTCCCACTCGATCTGTTCCTTCAATCCCTCACGAATCCTGCGCGCCAATTCCTTCCCAGAAAGCGTCATCATACGTTTTCCGCCCAGTGTGCCCACTCACCCTTCCGTTGTCGAGCCTTCCCCTGATTCTTTCTTTTTCCCCCTCCTCTTTTTTCGTTCGCGGCCTCCGCTCTTGGGGGCGGGCACTCTTTTTGGCGTGGGAATGTGTGAGCGCACCTGTGGTCCGCATTGGAGATATAGACGCGAGTTTTCCCACGCCAAAAAGAGTGCCCGCCCCCAAGAGCGGTTGAGTCCCCGCGAACCGGGGCCCTAGGGGCGCGCAGCCCCTAGAAAACCTCTTTTTTTGACCTTTTCCCCGTCTCTCCGTATGCTACGCCCCATCTGTCTTCTCCTGTTATGCAGTCACCTTCCGGCGTGAACCACCTCGCCATCATCATGGACGGCAACCGCCGCTGGGCCAAGGAACGCGGCCTCCCGGCATCGGAGGGCCACCGTGCCGGCTACGAGACCCTCAAGCAGGCCGGCCAATGGTGCCTCGACCGGGGGATCGCCATGCTGACGGTCTTCGCGTTCTCGACCGAGAACTGGAAGCGCACCAAAGAGGAAGTGGGCTACCTCATGAGCCTCCTCGAGAAGGCCCTCAGCGAAGAGCTCGAGTTTTTCGTGCAGAAGGGGATCCGCCTCAAGGTCCTCGGCCGCCTCAACGAGCTGCGCCCGACCTTGCAGGAGGCGATCCAGCGCGCCGTCGACGCCACGAAAGATTTTCACGAGCACACGCTCGCAATTTGCCTCAACTACGGCGGCCGCGCCGAGATCGTCGATGCCATCAAGCGGATCGTCGCTTCCGGCACGCCCATCGACCGGATCGACGAGGCCGCCGTCCAGAAAGCCCTCTATCTCCCGGAGATGCCAGATCCGGACCTCATCATCCGTACGTCCGGCGAGGAGCGCCTGAGTGGCTTTCTCCTTTGGCAATCCGCCTACAGCGAACTCCATTGGACCCGCAGCCATTGGCCTGATTTCGGCGAGAAGGAGCTCGATGAGGCGCTCGAGGCCTACGCCCAGCGCCAACGTCGGTACGGATCGTGAGGGGGGGCGTGCACATGACGATGATGGCGGACCCGCTTCGCTCCCATGCGGGTGTTTTTTTTGCTATCATCCTTGCAGACGAACCATATGAGCGACCGTTCTCCCGTTTCCGGTTGGCAGCGGATCCCCCTGCCGCATGAGCGGGCAGTCCCTTCCGGGGCTGAAGCGATTCGCGCGCAAGAGCGTTTGGCCGCCGCCGAATTGGTCAAGCGCTTGCGGACGGAGGGGTGGGTAGAGCTTGGGCCGCCGCCCCAGGATCCGCCCGTCCGCCTTTTTGCGGTGTACCGCGCGATGGCGAATCCCGAAGCCCCGTCGGGAAGGTTGAGCCTTGACCGACACCGCTCCTTGGGCCGGTTTGCGTACGGGTTTACGGATGCCTGCATCATCGACCTCATCGCCGAATGCCCCGCCGGCTCCGGGACGCTCACCCCCGTGGGTCATCGTGACGTCCTCATCGCCCGCTTTGAGGAGGTCGATGAGCCTGTCCGTGCAAATGGGAACCTGACGATCGACCGACGGCTCTTTCGCCAATGGAGCCGCACTCCCGTTCCCGAAGCGGCCGCGCCTGTCCTTGAGGCCGCCGACGGGCTTTGGCAAGGGAACGGCGTTGATATCGTCCCGAGCTTGCAGCGTCTCGAAGAGGACGCCGCCGCCTCGATCGATGCCGACGCGCTTGCGGCCTATTATCGTCGGCACCGGCTTTCCCCTGAGCTTTCTTGGCGTGGGAAGGGGCTGGGGAAGCTCCTCACGGGCCTTGAGCTGGAACTCTTGCGCCAACGCAAGGTCGACCAGCTGTCCCTTGAGAGCCAAACCGAGGCGATACGAGGCGTGTTCCGGCAGGTGTCGGCACAGGAACGTTCGCTCGACCTGCGCTCCGTGCCGCCTGAGCGCTATCTCGACCTCGTCGTACCGTTTTTGCCGAAATGATGCCATCCCCACGGTCCGCTTCCTGTGGGCCGGGACCGTTTGACCGGAAGGTCATTTTCTTGTACGCTCGCCGCGTTCGTTCACCTCTCTCGACCAAGGAGCTCCCATGTGTGCGACGATCCCTCCCTACATCGGCATCACCGGTTTCACTGAACGCGCCCAGGTCATGCGCATGCGGGACGCGTTCGTCGCGGCGGGCGGGCCACGCCTCGGCCTTCGCCTTGGCGTCGGTGTCCTGACTGGCCGCCGGGTCCGCACCGGCGGACAGACGTCGGTTCGCGCGGTCTGGCCGAGCCCTGCGGCGATCCCCAGGCTCTTCGCGCCCCTGCCGGGCGAGCGTCCCGATGACCCCGCCCGCCCCTTCCGCGTTCTTCGCTATGTCGACGAAGGCAACGACGGCGACGGCGTGGCGCAAGACGTCATCCATCATCTCACGGGCGCCATCCGGGATGCCTCACCCGGCATCGATGCCCTCCAGCTCGACCTGGCCTGGCCCGACCCCGAAGCCATCGTCGCGGTCCGTGCGGCGCATCCCCGGGTCCCCGTCATCCTCCGGGTCGACCGCCGTGCCATGGACCGGCTCCGGATGCGCGAAGAGCTGGGGGAGTACGGCGATGATCTCGCCAAGCTCCTGCACGCCCTCGACCGGTACCGGCCCGTCCCATCCAATCTCGCCGGCGTCCTCCTCGACCGTTGCGAGGGCCGGGGCCGCCCGCTCGATGGCCCCGCGCTCGCCGACGAGGCCCGCTTCCTCCGCGAGCATTTCCCTGCGCTGGGGATCATTGTCGGCGGCCTCGGTCCGGATGCTCTCGGGGCTCTCGATCCGTTCTTCCGCCGCCGCCCGGGCCTCCAGGTCGCCGCCGAGCGTCCCCTCCGCTTCGGCATCGACGCCTGGCGCGACCTCCACGTCGACCGCGACGTCCTTCTCCCCATCGACTGGGACCGCGCCGAGGCCTATCTGTACGAGTCGATCGAGCGCTTCCGGTTCTACCGATCCTGACCCGTCCCCAGGCCCTTTCCGGCCTGCTTTTTTATCAAAAAAAACGCCCGCGATCAGGCGGGCGCTGGTTATGAGGGCGTCTCGTCCTGCTCGGGCGCGCAACACGCGTCCAAGTCCTCTTCCGTCGCATCCACGTTCACCACTTCCGTCAGTCCCGGCACCATGCTCAGTAGCGTATCCTCGATGCCGGCCTTAAGCGTCATCTCCGACATCGGGCATCCTACGCACGCCCCCTGCAGCCGCACGAACACCTTCCCGGTCTCCGGTTCCACGTCCGTCACCTCCACGTTCCCGCCATGCATCGCGAGCCCCTGCCGCACGATCCCGAGCACGCCCTCGATCTCGGCCCGCAGTTCGTCTTTCGTCTTCATATGCGAGGGACGGTACGGGAAAGGGGAGGGGATGTCCATATTGGTGGGGGGTCGGCTCGTCGCCGGATCCGCTTTCGTCTCGGGTCGCCAGGATACCGCTTTGGGTTGCTTCGGCACGTCGCTTGCCAACGACGTGCCTTCGTCCAGGCGTTCCTCGCAATGACGGAGGGGGGGGGCTCGTCCGAGTTCTTCTTATTTGATTATTTTTCATCCTTTCCCTCCCCCTGTAGGCCCCCCGGAAGGCAGGCCCTTTTGCCTGACCTGCTGTGTGAGCAATCCATCCCAGGAGCAAGCGGCGAGTTCAGGTCAGGCAAAAGGGCCTGCCTTCCGGGGGACCGGCCCGACCGAGAGGAGAGGGCGGACCGTATGGGGCGCCAGCCCCATACCCTCCCCTGGCCGGGAGGCATCCCCCTTGACGAAGCGCCTTGGAGGAGCTATCCTCCCCTCATTCCCATTGCAAAGGAATGCAATTAAAAGGGTGTGGGTTCACCCTCAAAAATAGCGCTACACAGCAAAAAATATGGCAACAAAGATGGCCAAGGGTTCCACACGGAACGGCCGCGATTCCCATGGGCAACGTCTGGGCGTGAAGAAATTCGCGGGTGAGTTCGCCCGCGTCGGCAACATCCTCGTCCGTCAGCGCGGCACCCAGGTCCGCCCGGGGATCAATGTCCAGAAAGGGTCCGACGACACGCTCTTCGCGGTCGCCGACGGCCTCGTCAGCTTCTCGCGCAAGCGCGTCGTCCGCTACACGGGGCACTTCAAGATGGCGAAGTTCATCAACGTCATCCCGGTCGCCACGAAATAAGGCAAAAGAACACCCTCAAAAGGGTGTTCTTTGTTAGGCGCGTCCGACGATCGCTTGCGCCTCCTGCCGTCCCGCTTCGGTCAGGACGAAGATGCGTTTCTGGCCGGGCGCTTTCGCGAGGAAGCCGCTGGCCACGGCCCGTTGGACGTCGCGCGGGATGTTGCGCGAGGCGTGCCCGCGGGCGAGGAGGGCGGCCTTCAGTTGCGCGAGCGTGAAGCGTTCCGTCCCGGCCGCCTCGAGCTCTGCCGCACAGAGGGCGATCTTTTGCGGGAACGTCAGGCTTGGCGCGCGTGCGCCATCCTCTCGAGGGGGAACGTCGTCTCCCGTTCGCGGTTCCTCGTCGCGGCGCGCGGTTTGCCGACCCTGCAAATACAGGTGCGCCAACAGCTCGCACGCCGCTTCGGCATCGAGCGGCTCGTCGATGGACCAGCGGGGATGGGTGAGGGAAAGGCGGATCGTCTGGGGCATACGGATGTATCGCCATGTATCATACCAGTATTTCACGAGGCCCTTGGGGAAACGTGCGCCAAAAAAAGACCGAGCGCGTGGCTCGGCATGCCGATGGGCGACGTCGGATGGTCAGGCCCGATCTTCACACAGGTGCGGGAAGATGTGCGCCTCGAGCGCGTCCCAGGTCGCTTGAGGGATCCCGAAGGTCTGGCTCCGTTGCTGGCAGCCGTCGTTCCAGGAGAAGCGGTATGCATACCCGCGGGCGGCCAGGGCGCGTGCCACGGGCTGGTCGCTGCCGGCCGTACGGGTGATCACCGTGCGTGCCCGCGAGTGCTCGCGTGCGAAGGGTTGCAGGGCGTACAGGTCCCGCCGGTGCTTGCGCGGGGAGGGGATCAGGAACCCCGAGAGGTCGTCGATGAGCGGCTCCCCGTTCAGCTTCGCCTCGTCGCTCGGATGCGCCACATACACCACCGTGCCGGTCGTGAGCGCGTACGCCGTCCCGAGCAGGGTCTGGAACCCGGCGCCTTCCTTGGCCGTCTCGCCGATCAGGTGGACGCGCGCGAGCGGCCGCTTGCCGGCCAGCCCGAGCCCGATCATCACGGCCACGAGTAGGTTGTCGCGGCTGAGGGCAAACTGCGCGATCCCTTCGCGGGCCAGCGCCAATCGTTCGGAACGGGTCATCAGTGCCTCCATGCGCTTGGCACGCTGCCAGAAAATGCGGGGATTGTCAATCGGTATCCGATCTCGCCCGTGGGACGGTTCGGTCCGCCTTTTCGTAAAGATGGGGAACGCGCGGGTCCGCCACTGGCGAAAACCGTCGATCCGTGCTAGAACGTCCTGGCCATGCTTCGTTCGCTTACGTGGGAAGAGGTGTCGGCCTGGCAAGCTGCCGGGCGGCCGTTCGTGCTGCTTGATGTGCGTGATGCCGAGGAGGTGGCCGCGGCGCCAGTCCTGGGCACGCGGCATCTTCCGGTCGCCGCCTTGCCGCGGTATGCGCCGCTGGTCCTGCCGGACCGCTCCCAATCGATCGCCTGTTTCTGCCAGGGCGGCCGCCGGTCCGCGGCCGCCGTCCGCTGGCTCGAGGCGGCCGGGTACCAGGATGTCTGGGATATCCCGGCCGGATACCTCGGCTATCCTGGCCCCCGTCCCGCCTGAGCCGGCGCGGTTGCCGGCTCGCGCGTCCCATCCGTTTCGCAGAAAGGTCCATCCGCCATGCCCGCTCCATCCCAGGCGTCCGCCGTGCTCGTCCTGGATCCGCTCGACGTCCGTTCGCTGCTCGTGCGTGACGGCCTCACCGCCCTTGGCCAAGCCATTGGGGCGCGTGGCCGTACGCATCCCGGGCAGACGCGGCTGTCGATCCTGGTCCGCGTGCCGTTTCTCACGGACCAGGCCTTCGCCTTCATCTCCTCCATCGCCCAGGCCCGCACCTACGCGGAGCGCCTGGCCCTGCAGCCGGGCGTCGATGCCTGGGTGAAGCGCGAACTCGAGCCCGTCTTCCGGGCGGGCGGGTTCGCCCTGCCGCCTCGGCGTCTCGCGCCCCCGACCCTCTCGGCGGCCCTCTGGGAGCGCTTCCTCATCGACGCGGTCCACGCCTTCTTGGCGGGCCTCGCGTTCCGCCTGGGGGTCGAGCGTTTCGTCCACGAGCCTGCCTGCCTGCGTTTTTTGCCGGGGCGGCAGGAGCTGGTCTGGATCGACGTCCAGCGGGTGGGGCGCCGCGGTCGGGCCGAGGTCGCGCTCGTGGCGGCGAACGTCCTCACGCACAACTACCTCCGTCCCGAGGACGCCTCGCCGCGCGAGCCGCTGCAGACCCTGCTGCCGCCCGACGACCTGACCGTCATCCGCCTGGCGCTCGCGACCGATCCGACCGCGACGCTCCTGACGCTTGCCCCCGGAGGCGAACTGCCGCCCCATCTCGAGGCCCTCCTCCCGGCTGGGATGGCGATCGAGGCGATCGACCTGCGCGCCGTCCGCCCCTCGGTCCCGCATGCCCGGACCTGACCCCCGCCCTCCGGCGGGTGTTTTCTTGCCTTGATTTCTTACCGGGGCCGTGCTACAATCTTGTCCGGCCTTTTCGTAAGATCGGCGTCAGTCGTTGGGCGATGGCCGAACGGTTCGGCCATGCGCCCGTCTCTTCAGCGAGGAGATGATGCTCATTCTTACGAAAAGCCAAAAAATTAATCTAACATTAGCCATTTTTCTGATCTATGGAGGAATTAGAGATCGTGCATGAGCACACTGGGGAACTCATCGGGAAGGTCTTGCCGCGTGGCGAGGCCATCGAGCAGCAGGCCTGGTGCCGTTCGACGAACATCTTCGTGCTGAACCCGGAAGGGCACGTCCTGTGCCACCAGCGCACGATGAACAAGGAGCGCATGCCGGGCTACTGGATGACGCACCTCGGCGGACACGTCGGCGTCGGCGAGACCTACGAGTCCAACGCCTGGAAGGAACTGCACGAGGAGGCCGGCATCTGGGTCAAGCCGCACGAGCTCGTCTCGTGGCGCACCACCAAGATCCCGTCCGCCCGCCTCTGGGCCCGTGACTTCGTCGTGATGGTCGACCAGCCGCACCACGAGTTCACCCCCCAGCCGGGTGAGGTCGAGCAGTTCGCCTGGAAGAGCCCGCAGGAAATCATGGAAGCGGTCCGTACCGGCGCCAACTTCTGCGCGGGGGTGCATGACTTCCGTGTCGAGTACCACTGCCTGCGCGCCGCGCTCGCGACGGCCCAGGCCCATGGCGTCATGGACCTGCCCAGCAAGACCCACATCTGGCACATCGAGGCGGCGACGGCCTAACCCGCCACGCCCGCAAGCAAAAGCCACCCATTTGGGTGGCTTTCGCGTCTGAAGCTTGTCGTCCAGACCTGAGTGACGGACGATTCCGTTCCTCAGGAATGGATTCATCCCAGGCGATTCGCGCAAGGCGAACCAGGGATGAACCAGACACGGATCCAGTCGGATCCGGGCTTCCGTACCATGCATCTCCTCCCATGGAGAGAGATGCTCATGTGCGCTGGAAGCCGTATGCGTGAAGGGTGTCTTTAAGCGGTCAATCTGTCATCCTATTCGCCGGTCTCTTCCGGATGCGGCCGGTGCCGCTTCGCGTCCTGCGCCGCCAGTTCCGCGAACCGGGCCATGAGCGCCGCCTGTTCCTGAAGGGCGAAGGTATTCTGGCCAGTGGATGCGAGGGCGGCTGGGGCCCAGCCAAGGTTCTGCCGGAGCAGGTGAGGGACGATCGTCCGCGTATAGGCCCAGAGGAGGGGCTCATACACCTGCAGGCGCTGCGTGCCGAAGTGGCCGCGGTGGAGCTGCACCATTTCCCAGCACCAGGTCCCGTTGATGAGGCAGGCCATGTCGGTCGCGAGCACGGATTCCTTGTACCTCTTGCCGCCCGGATACGAGGGTTCTCGCCACTTCGGTCGCGGGGGCGGATTCCGCTGCACGAGGAGGTCCCAGATATCCCGCCGGATGAACGCGGTCTTGAGGGGCAGCTCCGTCCGGAAGCCTCTCATCCAGTTCCCATTGCGGCCTTGCTCGCGGATGTCGCGCCGGATCTTCGCGCGTGTGAGCCGACCGTCTCCGCCGCCTTCGAGACGGTCCTCATAGGTGAAGGCGGCGTCAGGCTCGTTGAGGATCGTGAGGTCGTCGAGCCGGGTCGCCTCACCGAGCAGGTGCTGGACTCGCTGGTGAGGAGGCGTATTCCAGAAAGCCTGGCCGCCCCCGCGGATCGTGATGGTCTCCCGCGTTTCCGGCGTCAGGTCCAGGTCGAAGCTTTCGGCCGTGACCTGGCAGACGCACGACGGGCGGAGCCAGAGCCCGCCGTTCCCGTCGTAGGTGCCGGGGAGGGGCAGGGAACGGGTCACCCAGCCGCCGAGGTACGGCCCCCCGTTCCAGGAGGCGAGGCTTTGCAGTGCCAGGAACACGCCGACCGCCGGCGTCCCTCGATCGATCCAGAGGCCAGAAACGTGGCAGCGAACGGAAATCTCTCCCATGGTCCCTTCCTTCCGTCCCAAGCGGATTTTTTGGCTTAGGAACGGGCTATTCTAGCAGGTCGCGCCCATTCTGTCAAGCGTGGGGAAGATCCCTAAGGAATGTTCCGGAAGCCTAAAAAGGGATCATCGAAAAAGCATTCGGCTCTTTGGGAGGGAACCCGTTCCGACCCCGCCCATGTTGAAGCGGTTTAGGGAGGGTCCCGCTCCCTTTCATTTTTGTTCATATTTGATTGACAGACGGGCGCATTTGCTCTAAGGTCAGGGCTGCGCCGCAACCGATCGGCGCCCGGCCCGATGTGAAGGGCCGTGATCGCAGAGGAGTATCCATGGAACATCAAAAATTGGTCATGGGTGGTCAAGTCTCGCCGGATGGCGGTGAGATCCCGTCGTATGGCCGTGAGGAACGCGGCGAGCGTCTCGTCGCCTCCCTCGTGCAGGCGTTCCGGACCATCCACGACACCGGGATCAACGAGGATGAGGAAGGGGGCCGCCGCTTCTTCTGGGCCCGGGCCGCGACCGAGGCCTTGCGCAAGGCCCAGGACCCCGACCCCCGCGCCACCATCAACCGCCTCATCGGTTGTCGCGTCTTCCGCTACGACCAGATCGGCCAGCCGGGGCGGGCGACCTGCATCCTGGTCCTCTCTCCCGAGTTCAAGGGGCTCGACAGCCTCGATGCCGATCCCGACCCGGACGACGCCGCCGCTCTCGACCACAGGCCTCCGCCCGAAGCGCGTCCGCTGCCGTCCGTGCGCCTCACGCGCCCGTATCCGCGTCCGGTCCGCCCGGACCGTGGCCCGTTGCTGCGTCAGGCCCTCATGCCGGTCTGCCTCACGCTCAACGAGGGGCATCTCTGGACCGTGATCGCGAGCCTGCTGTCGGTCAAGCAGCCTTTCCGTGCCTGGGACCCGGCCCTCGCCGACTGCCTGCCGGTCGAGCGCCTGCGCGCCCACGCGGGCCTCACCCCGGCTGACTTCGCCCTCGCGTGTGAGCGCTTCGTGGCCGCCGGCCTCCTCGCGCCGTCGCCCGGGGGCTATCGGGTCCTGCGCAACCCGCGCAACGCCCCCGTCGTCCTCCTCGGGCGCCGTCCGCTCGTGCTCGTTTCGGCGGCCCGGCTCGAGCGCCACCAGGTCGCTCGCCGCCTCGCCGATCCGTGGCTCGCCGAGCACGGGCGCATCCCCTGGTCCGCCCAGCGGCCGTACTGCGACGCCGTCGCCGCCGCCTGGTGCGAGCCGGACGCCCGTCTCCACGTCATCCAGGAGCTCAGCCGTACCCTCACGGAGCCCCCGACCCGCCAAGGCCGGTTCGATGGCAGCCTCTTCGCCCGCCTCTCCGGCGGCCTCCATGCCTTCCCGGCCGCGCTCGCCCCGGCGGATCTCGTCCCTGGCAACGATTCGACGCCTGAGGAGGTGGTCCAGCCCGGAGCCTCCTACGGCCCCTACCTGCTCCGCCGCGCCACCTGGCGCACGGCGGCCTCCGGCTAGCTCGTCCCTCGAGCGCGCCTTCCCCCGAGCCTCGCTCGGGTTTTTCATTTCGTATGCCACGGGCTTGCGGCGACGTCGGTTGGCCGCTACGCTGGATAGGATGGCCCTAATCCCTCAGATCCCATCCCTATGCAGATCTACCAGATCCTGAAGGCCGAACACGTCGAGCTGAAACGGCACCTCAAGGAAGCGGAAGACACGACCGAACGGGCGATCAAGACGCGCGAGGCCCTGTTGGGGCGCATCGCCCTGGCCGTGCGCGCCCATGCCCATGCCGAAGAGCTCGCGTTTTATGAGCCTCTCATGGCCGATGCGGCCCTCCATGACGCCTTGCTTGAAGGAAAGGAGGAGCATGAGCTCGCAGAGCTTGAACTCACGCGCATCGAGGCCCTTCCGGTGACCGACGAGACCTGGGGTGCCAAGATGGAGGTCCTGCGCGAAACCCTCACCCACCACATGGACGAGGAAGAGGAAAAGATGTTCCCGAAAGCGCGCAAGACCCTCGATGGCGACGCGGCGGTCGAGGCGGGGGAACGTTTCCTCGCCGAAAAGAAGGCGTTCCTCGACCGGCAATAGAAAAAGCACATAGCAAAACACGGAGGCTGTCGATCTCCGTGTTTTTTGCCACGTTCTTGCCCTGCGACGAGGAAGGGCCAAAGCCCGACCCGTCGTTTACAGCCTCTTTGGACCAGGGACCAGCGAAAGGATAAAGAGGAGGACCAGGGCACCTATCACCGACATGATCAGCCGTCCGAGGAGGCCGCCCGCCGACACGTTGAAGAGATCGAACAGGAAACCGCCCAGGACCGCACCGATGATTCCCACGATCAGATTGCCCAACACGCCGAACCCGCTTCCTTTCGTGAGCTCGCCAGCGATCCAACCGGCGACGATACCGATGATGATGAACCAGATGATGCTCATATGATAAGGCGACAGCTTAAGAATGAGTGGCAGGAACCACTCTACGCCCCTGTGGTTTTTTGTAAACACGCATCGCGTGGAATCTCAAGGGTGGCCCGTTCCTTGTCAAGGGGCAAAAAAGACCCCCGAAAGGGTCTCCCCCAAAGGCGGGGCTATTCGTCCTTGCCCCCTTCATCGGGATCGAGGCGCGTGCGGACGTCTTCCCAGCGGGCGAGGAGGGTGCGGCGCAGCTGGTCGACCTGCTCGTCGGCGAGGTCTTTCGTCTCCTGGTAGCGTTCGACGATCTCCTCGACGGCGTCCTCGTAGGCCTCGCGGGTGACGCGTTGGGCGCGCGTGAGCCCACGGGAGACCCGCTTCTTGGCGAGGCGGGCGGCCCGCTCGGCGTCGGTGAGCAGCCGCTCCCCGCGGTCGGAGCGGAAGAAGAGGGCGGCGGCGACGCCGGCCAGGAGCCCGGTCGCGAGGGTCGCGCCCCAATGCGTACAGGAATGATGCTTGTCATGAGGGGTGAACATAGCGGTTGGTCGACAAGAATAAGCCCGTCCCGTCACGCTACGCCCGCTCCCCATCACGGTCAACCTCCGTTCATTCGGGCATGAAAAGACCGCTCGGGAAGCGGTTCAGAGGTGGCCGTAGGCGGCGCGGACGAACGTGCCGTCGGCCAGGCGGGCGCGCGGGTGCCAGACCTGGATGACATAGCGCCGGTCGCCCGTGCCGCAGCGGCCATAGGGGTCCAGGCGCGTGTAGGCGGGCGGGCCGTCGGCGCCGATCCGCTGCGTGCGCCACCACGACGCCTCTTCACCCTCCGCATGGCCGGGCCCTTCGGCGTGCGGCGGAAGGGGGTCGGGCTTCTCCGGGTCGGTGCCGGCGATCGGCTGGTCGTCGATGAGGCGGTTGCCGGCACCGTGGTCTTCCCAGAGCTGGACCATCGTCACGCGCTCGCGCTCCGTGAAGGTAGTCCAGGCGTCGCGGCGGAACCGCTCGGCGACACGCCATGTGATCACATAGTCGTGCCTGTATGCCATCGCGCCGATGGTGCGGAGGAGGGCCTCGCGCTTGTCGGCCTGCGCCTCGATCCACGCCCTCCACGCGGCCACGACGTCCACGAGGGCCGTGTCCGTGGCGATCCCGGGGATCTGGAGCGTGAGGCCCAGCGCCCGCAGGGCCGTCGGTTCGGCGGGCTCGTGCCAGCGGACCGTGCCCACGTCCAGCGGGAAGGCGCGCGGGATGGAGGCGTCCGAGGGCCGGGCATGGTCGGTCTCGATGGCTGCGCCGTAGGGAGCGGGGGAGGGCTTGGTGGTTGTGTGGTCCAGGTTCTTCTGGACGACCAGGCCTACCCAAATGCCGATGAGCAAGACCAAGTTCGCGATGGCTATCCAGGAGGGGATCGGCAAGTGTGCCGCCTGGAATCCTGCCCCGATGACAGGCATCAGGCAGAGCGGGATGAGGACGGGGATCACGGATCGACGTTGCATGGTGACGCTCCTTCGATGTGGAGTGACGGATACGCCAGCCTGCTGGAAAGGGGGGGGATTTGTCAAGGGCTCCTTATGAGCGCATGCTCAAAAACTCCACGGCGCTTCCTATGGTTCGTTGGGGGTACCAGTACAGGTTGGGGAGGCGTTCGAGGATGCGTTCCGGCGTGAGCCTCGTCAGGTCGATCCCGTACCGCCGTTCGATGGCGGCGTTCCATGGCTCGATCGCGTGAAGCTTGATGCGGAGAAGGTGGAGGATGGCCGCTTCGGTCCCTCGGGGCGCGAGGACGATGACCTGTTCCAACGGGATTTCGGGCGCGTGATCGGCGGACCCATCGAAGTTGATCTCGGCCTGGTCCGAGCCGGTCAGGAGGCCCGCCTTGCGCGATAGGTGGACGCGCATGAGGAAGTCGGCCTTCGGCGGCTCAAATTCTTCGTCGTTCAGCTCCTGGCGCGTCTTTTGCAGCAGCGGCCGGAAGGCGTCTTCCATGAGCGGCGTGCTGCGGATGCGCTTGAGGGCTGCGTACGTTTCCAATTGTCCCCAAGCGATCCGCGTCCGAGGATCGGCGATGAGCGGTTCCGCCGGGAGCGTCACCCCGAGGCCGCCATGGCCGGGCAGGTTCGGCCGCCCCTTGCTTGAGGCGTACAGCGCCTGCGTCTTGCCGACGTTAAAGGAGATGTAATCGTTGAAATGGTGGTCCTGCTGATCCTCTTCGGTCCCATCGATCGTCATATGGTAGCCCCTATGTGAGCGCGTAAACCGTCGGTCGATGCTTCGTGCGAGCTCCCGTGAGGCCGTCAGTCGTCCCAAGATGAGCATTTTCGCGAACGCGTCCGGTCGCGTGAGGTGGTTGGCGTGGAGCTCGATGCCGGCGCATGGACGCTCCACGAAGGCTCGCTCGATGGCTGCCTCGTTCGTGGGGTCGATGGGGGCGCGGTCGAACTGTTCGAGCATATCGGCCATATTGTAGCAGGTGCGAAATGGGTGATGAAGCAGAGGCGGAGCGGTGCTCGGCTCTCAAGTGCCCGATCACGAAAAAACCCACTCGATAGGTGGGTTTTTGCGTGGTGCAGCCGAGACGATTTGAACGTCTGACCTCTTCCTTCGCAGGGAAGCGCTCTATCCAGCTGAGCTACGGCTGCAGGCGTATCTGCCGAACCCCCAAGGGGAAAGGCGTTTCGTGCGGATGAGATCAGGACGAAAGCCCTTTCTACAGCCGCAAAAGCCGCCCGATCGTATCAGAAGGGTATTCGTTTGGCAAGTCCAGGTTTTCCGCAAGATATTGGCGCAAATGGTCGCGGAGGAGGACGGGGTCCTGCTGCTCGAGGTGGATCCGGAGGCCGTTCTGGATGCCGGTCTTGGGTTGGAGATAGAGGACCTTGACGTGCGGGGGCTGGTAGACGATGGCGAAGCGCTCGAGGTCTTGGAACAGGTGCAGCTTGCCGTTCCAGACGACCCCGTTTTCGCCGACCTGCACGAGGACCGCCTGCGGGTCGCGCCGGTACCCAAGGATCAGCGTGATGTCTGCGAGGAGGATCAGGAAGGCGAAGAGGAAATTCTCGTTCCAGATGGCATAGGCCAACAGGAAGAGCGAGACCACGCCCATGATGGCATACCACTTGGGCCCGCGCTCGTACTTGTCGAAAGACGCCGTCTCCCAGACGAAGCGGTCCTGGAGCGCGATCAGCGATTGTTCGACCTCGGGCGCGTACGTGATCATAGATGCTCTTAGTGTACCACATGAGCGAGGGCGAAGGGAGCCGTCTCTCAAAACAAAAAAAGACCCACATCGGATGGGTCCAGGCGGGTAGGCGCGTAAGCGGTGTCGGTGTAGGGGCGGACACGCCTCATCGCGTGACGCGTCGAGGTGCCGATGGAAAACCCCGCATTACGGGGAGGGGTGACCGCTTACGGCCGTTCGGCGAAGAGCAGGTAGTGGAAGCACGCCTTGAAGCCGAAGGCCTCGTCGGCCGGCAGGGAGTGCAGGATGGCGCGGCGCGGGTCCGGATCGCCCAGGAACCGGCCTTTGGCGGCGAGTGCCGGAAAGAGGCGGGTCTGGATGGCAGCCTTGCCGTGGCGGGTGCCGCCGCCGAAATGCCAGGTGCCGGGCGCGACGATCCGCCGCGGCGTCGACGGGGCCGTCCCCAGCTCGCGCCAGAGGCTCGCGGGCGGCGGGAGGGCTTCGGCGAGCGCCACCAGATCCTCGATGCGGGCGAAGTCGAGCCCGTACGATCGGCCCCAGAGCCGCAGGACCGTCTCACACCGGTCCGGATCCGCGAGGTCATGCTCGTCGTACTCGCTCGCCGAGATGCGGCGCAGGATGAGCTTCCGCAGGGGCGGCCGACCGCCCTCGGGACGGCTGTCCGGCGCCGGGAGGTGCCCTAAGGGCGTGCCCTCGCGCGTCCAGGCGGGCTCGCGGGTGTAAGCGACCTGGCGGCCGTCGGGGAGCAGGTACGGCCTGGGCCGGCCGTAGGCGACCGTGAGCGAGCCGACCAGGGCGTCGGGATCGTCCTTGAAGGGCCTGAGGAGCGTTCGCGTGGAAGGGTCTTGTGCCATGGGGCCTCCGTCCCCTTCGCTGTAGCAATTTTTTCTCGCTCCGTCAAGCCATCCTTGGCTATTTCGCGGGCGACATGACGACTTCTTGGGGGAGTGCTATATAGGAGGCATGCCTCTTTCCTCGTCTTCCTTCAAGCTCGCGTCGAGCTACCAACCTTCGGGCGACCAGCCGGCGGCGATCGACGCCCTCACGCGCGGCTTGCGCGAGGGCGCGCGTTTTCAGACCCTGCTCGGTGCCACGGGCACGGGCAAGACGTTCACGATGGCGAACGTGATCGCCAACGTCCAGCGTCCCACGCTCGTCATCGCGCATAACAAGACCCTCGCCGCCCAGCTCTGCAACGAGTTCCGGCAGTTCTTCCCGGACAACGCGGTCGAATATTTCGTGTCGTATTACGACTACTACCAGCCGGAAGCCTACATCCCTTCCTCCGACACGTACATCGAAAAGGAGGCCATGATCAACGAGGAGATCGACCGCCTCCGCCACGCGGCGACCCAGGCCCTGCTCACCCGGCGCGACGTGATCATCGTGTCGTCGGTTTCCTGCATCTACGGCCTCGGCGCCCCACAGGCCTACGAGCAGACGGTCCTACGGCTTGAGGTTGGCCAGCCGCTGAATCGCGAGACGGCCATGCAGCGCCTCATCGACATGCAATTCACGCGCACGCCGGCCGACCTCACCCGTGGCAGCTTCTTCGTGCGCGGCGACCTCATCGAGCTCATGCCGGCGAATGAGGAGGTCATCTACCGCCTTGAGATGCCGCGCGGGATCGTCGAACGGATCGCGAAACTCGATCCTGTCACGAAAGAGGTGAAGCGGGAGCAGAAGGACCTTTGGGTGTTCCCGGCCAAGCATTTCGTCACCCTGGGGCCTGAACGCGAGCGCGCCCTCACGCTCATCCGCCAGGAGCTCCGTGATCGCCTGGCCTACTTCGAGGCGAACGGGAAACTGCTTGAGGCCGAACGGCTCGAACGGCGCACGAAATACGATCTGGAGCTCCTCGAGACCCTCGGCTACTGCAATGGCGTCGAGAACTATTCGCAGCCGCTCTCCGGCCGCCCGCCGGGCGCGCCGCCGGATACGCTCTTTTCCTATTTCCCCGACGATTTCCTGCTTGTCGTCGACGAGTCCCACGTCACCGTGCCACAGCTTGGCGGCATGTATGAGGGCGACCGTTCGCGTAAGCAGACGCTGATCGAGCACGGCTTCCGCCTGCCGTCGGCCGCCGACAACCGCCCGTTGCGCTTCCCTGAGCTCGAGGAGAAGATCAAGTCCGCCGTGTTCGTGTCCGCGACGCCGGGGCCGTATGAGCTCAAGCACTCCGAGCATGTCGTCGAGCAGATCATCCGTCCGACCGGTCTCGTCGATCCGGAAGTCATCATCCAGCCCGCCTCCCCCGGCCGCGTGGGCGAGGAGGCCTATCCCGGCCAGGTCCAGGACCTCATCGAACGCGTCCGGCCCGTGCTGGCGCGTGACGAGCGCGTCCTCGTGACGACCCTCACCAAGAAGATGGCCCAGGACCTCACCGAGTTCATGAAGGAGAAGGGGTTCAAGGTCCAGTATTTGCATAGCGACATCGATACCATCGAGCGTCTCGAGATCCTGTCGGCCTTCCGCAAGGGCGAATACGAGATCGTCGTCGGCGTGAACCTGTTGCGTGAAGGCTTGGACCTGCCCGAAGTCTCGCTCGTCGCCATCTTGGATGCCGACAAGGAGGGGTTCCTGCGCTCGGAGACGTCGCTCATCCAGACCATCGGTCGTGCCGCCCGCAACGTGCAGGGCCAGGTCCTGCTGTATGCCGACAAGATGACGGGCTCGATGCAGCGCGCCATCACCGAGACCGAACGCCGCCGAACCAAGCAGCTGGCCTATAACGAACGGCACGGCATCACACCGCGCACGATCCGCAAGAAGGTCGAGGACCTCCGTGAGATGCTCGGTCTCGAAGGCAAGACCGAGCGCGTGAAGGACATCCTTGCCCTCGAGCAGGCCCCGGACGCGCATCGCCTGGACCAGGTCATCAAGCAGAAGGCGAAAGAGATGAAGCAGGCCGCCAAGGACCTGCAGTTCGAGCTGGCCGCGATCCTCCGCGACGAGATCGCGATCCTCGAAAAGGAGGTCAAGAAACAGGAGAAAGGCGCGCCACTGCCAGACGCCGAAGCGAAGAAAGTGAAGGCGAAGCGGGCGTTGCGCCATGGGCGGACGCGGTAGGGTCGCACCCCTTGACGGGGGTGCTTTTTTGCTGTATAAAGCCCGCCTCATGGCTGGGCCACCGTTTAGCCCGCCGTGAGGGAAAGAAGCGTTCTCGATGAAGGCCATCCGCTGCCTTGCCCTGGTCGCCGCGCTCGTGTCCGCCTGTCAGGGGGCCGTCGACCCGCCCGCCGACCACGCGGCCACCCAGTCGATCCTCTTCCCGATCACCCCGCCGACGGTCATCAAGCCGTTCACCTCCTGTTCCGGACCGGCGTGGGACCTGTCGTGCGACGCCATCGTGCTGCTCCCCGAGAGCCAGGCGATCACCGGGCCCGGGACCTACGAGTGCGTCACCTGGTGCGCCGGGACGCTCCCGAACCGCATCCCGCGTCCGAACTTCGCGGGCTGGGTGCAGAGCCGCACCAACCCCAGCGACTGGCGTCGTGCCTACCGTTTCTCGATCCGCGGCGGCCGCGACCTCGCGGCGGCGATCTGCGCGCCGACCCAGTCATCCTGCGCGGTGGCCTACCGCTGGCCGCTCGAGGACGGCAACATCCTGCGCTACTCGATGTCGTTCCTCAACGAGGACGACGCCGCGTCCGCGACCGACGGCGACATCCGCGCGATCATCGTCACGCGCGAGAGCCCCGACCGCACCACCTTCACGCGCCACGACGACATGTACTCGCTGGCGACCACCACCTACGCGGCCACCTCCGCCCACCAGGTCGTCTTCACCTCGGTGCCGGGCGGTCCTCCGCTCATCAGCCGCGTCGATCCCACGACGCCCATGCTGTACGAGCGCTTCGTCGTCTGGTTCTGACCCTCCGCCTGTCGGGGATTTTTTATCTGCGCTTCGTCGACGGAGCCTTTCGGTTGACATGCCCATGTTTCGTGGCAGGGTTTTCCGGCCACGTTCCACCCGTCCTTGGAACGTTCTTTGGAAGCGTCTGCAGAATCGGCAAATCAGTAGTGTCTGATCTGCCATGCGTCGGATGGCGCCTCGCGTTTTTATGCTTGACCGCGTGGCGGATTCCTGCTATCCTCGACCGGATTCCTGCCAAAATGACTTGGTGGGATGGAAAGGGAAGCTGCTCGTGGCGACCAACGAGCGTGTCATTACGTTTTCGGCCTATGCGAGCCTCGGTCCGGACAACTCGTTCGCCTCTCTCGACCGAAGGGTCAACGAGTGGTTGAAGGAGCATCCGTCGGCGGTCATTCGCCATCGCCTGTCTGCTGGTGGGGCCTCGGCGAACGGGGCCTTCCTCGCGATCACGGTCTTCTATGCCGAGCCGCAGGCGGAGGCGCTGAGTCCGCCATTCGCCGAGATGGACGGCATGACCATCCCGCTGCCCGACCTCTCGATGGCGCGTGCGACGAGGCGGCTCGAGGAGGAGCTTCTGCGGCGCGCGCTCGCAAGGGCACAAGGCGATCACCGTGCGGCCGCCCAGCTTCTCGAGATCTCGCTCGAGCGGTTCAAGCACTCCCTGCAGGAATTCATGATCGCCTGATCCGCTCGCGCCTGTTGCGAGCGGTCTTTTATTGAAAAAATCCCCAGGTGAGGGGATCAGGGCCAGTGGGCCAGGTCATTGTCATCGACAGTCCCGACCAGGGTGAGTTGGCCGTTGGGATCGGCTTCGTAGATCTCGTGGAAGGGCCGGTACAGCAGGCGCGTCGTCCGCCCGGTCGCTTGGGCGGCCGCCGAGAGCAGGAACAGGGCGACGTCGCGCGGGTGGACGGCCGGCGCGGTCGGGAACCCGAGGCGTGCCGGAACGTCAGTGGACCGGGTCTCGAGCGGTACGGTGAGGGGGCGGCCATCGACGAGGATCTCGAGTTCCGTCGGGGGTGAAGCCGTGTCGCGTTCGAGGGGCTTCAGGCGGATGCCGCCGAAACGCCCTTCCAGGCTGCCGTTGGCGGGCCAGTCGGGCACCTGCTCGCGCAGGAGGGCGACGGTGGCGCGCAGGGAGCGGGCGCGCAGCTCGTCGAGGTCGGGCGTCATCGCGCGCGCCGCAGGTGGCGCACGGTCGCGTCGGTCTCGCTCGGGTCGAAGAGGTTCCCGCTGCGATCTTCTCCCCGCTGCGGCTGCACGCGGGCGAACCGGCGGCCGGGCCGCGGCGGGCCGCTCGAGGAGGCGGACGAGGCCGTGCCGTTCATGGGGGGACGTGCATCGTTCGACATGCTCTGAATCCTTCTGCCCGCGCCGTGAGTTGGGCTGCGAGCGTCCCCGTTCTATCACCGCGTCCCCAGCATGGCAAGCGCGGCTTTACACCCGTTTTTGCGCCCAGTGACACCCCTGCCCTTCTTGGGTATAACCAACGCATGGACATCGTGCCCGACATCAAGGCCCGTATCGACGTGGTCGACCTCGTGGGCGAATACGTCCCCCTCAAGCCCGCCGGTGCGGGCTCGTTTAAGGGCCTCTGCCCGTTCCACCAGGAGCGGAGCCCATCGTTCCACGTCTCCCGCACCCGCCAGTCCTGGCACTGTTTCGGCTGTGATTGTGGCGGTGACATCTTTACGTTCATTGAGCGGATCGAGGGGATGGAATTTCGCGAGGCCCTCCAGTTCTTGGCGCAGAAGGCGGGCGTCACCTTGCCCGAGCACGAGGCGGGGGAGCAGCACCGGACCAAGAAGAAGCGGCTGCATGAGGTCAACGAGCTCGCGGCCCGGTTTTTCCGGAGCATGCTCTTGCAGCTGCCGCAGGCGGCGGAGGCCCGTGCGTACGTCGTCAAGCGCCAGATCGACGACCTGTCCGCCGACCTGTTTCAGATTGGGTATGCGCCCGAAGCGTGGACGCTGCTCACCGAAGCCCTGGGCAAGAAAGGCGTCACCGCCGAGGAGCTGGTCCTTGCCGGCCTCGCCATGCGGCGCGAGCGTGGCGATGGGGTGTATGACCGTTTCCGTGGCCGCCTCATGTTCCCGATCCAGGACGTGCACGGCAACGTCGTCGGCTTCACGGGCCGCATCCTCACGGCCGACCCGAACCAGCCGAAATACATGAACACTCCCGAAACGCCCGTCTACCGCAAGTCCGGCGTGCTCTATGGCCTCGACAAGGCCAAGGCCGAGATCCGCCGCACCGGCCTCGCCGTGATCGTGGAAGGGAACATGGACGTGGTCTCGTCGCACCAGGCGGGCATCACCAACGTCGTCGCGGCGAGCGGCACGGCGTTGACCTTGGAGCAGTTGGGCCTGCTCAAGCGGTTCACGACCAACCTTGCCATCGCCTTCGACCAGGATGCCGCCGGAGCCGCCGCGACGTTGCGCGGCCTCGACCTCGCGCGCGTGCAGGAATATTCGATCAGGATCATCACGCTCCCGCCCGAGGCCGGCAAGGATCCGGATGAGGCATGCAAGAAGGACCCGAACCTCTGGCGCCAGGCCATCGCCGAGGCGACCGGCATCATCGAATGGGTGTACCGGGGGGCCTTCGCGCGCTATCCGTCCATGTCGCCTGAGCACAAGCGCCTCATCGCCGACGCGGTCTTGCCGGAGCTCGCCCGCATCCCGCATCCGGTCGAGCGCGACGCCTGGATCAAGCGCCTGGCCCAGGACCTGGGGATCGGGGAGGAGAGCCTGCGCCAAGGCATCAGGCGTTCCGAAGCGAAAGCCTTCACGCTGAGCGCGCCCAAGCCCGCCTCGGCCCCTGAACCGAGCCGGGAGACGCCCGTCGACCGCCGTCCCGCCTGGCGGCTATTCGCGTTATCCTTGCAGGCACGACCCCTGTTGGAAGCCTTTTTCCAGGCGGAGCTGGTGCCCTGGGGTGAGGATTCGTCACCTGAGCTGAAGGCCCTTTACGTTTCCTTGCGCGACGCGTATCATCGGGACGGTTTTCCACCACCCACGTCTACGGCCTGGAGCCAGACGCTTTCCCATCTCACGGCCTCGCTTGGGCCCGACGAGATGAAGACCTACAACACGCTCACTCTCCTGGCAGAACATGCCCTCGCTTCGCGTTCGTCCCAAGAGAACGCCCAAGAGCACGCGCAGATGCTGCAGATGCGCCGGCACGTCGTCCGCACCCAGCGGCTGACGGCCCTGCAGGAAGCGATGCGGCAGGCGGAAGCGGCGGGGGACCATGCGCGTGTCGATGCGCTGGCCCGCCAGTTCTCTGCCCTGACACAGGATCCTTGAGTACGGCCTCGCGCCGTTAACCTTCCCTCTCTTCAGGTCTTTTATGCCCGCCAAGAAGCCCGTCGCGAAGAAGAAGTTTTATCCGTCCGTCCCGAAAGGCAAGAAGGTCGTCGCCAAGAAGAAGGCGGCGCCCGCCAAGAAGCCCGCCGCCACGAAAAAGCCCGCCACCAAGCCCGCGAAACCCGCCAAGGGGATGGCGGTGAAGGCGCCGCCCTACGTCAAGGCGGCCCCGCCGGCGCAGGAGATGCTCGACCGGCTGTTCGATAAGGCCCGCTCCCGCGGGTTCATGACCGAGAACGAGCTCTATTTCGCGTTCCCGGAAGTCGAGGACTACGCCGATGTCCTTGAAGCGTTCATCGATCGCCTGGACACCGCTGGCATCGGCATGGTCGAGCAGAAGGAGGGGATCCTGGGACGTGCCGGCGAACGCAAGGACATCCTGAAGTCGCTGCACAGCCAGGAGGACCGTGAGCGCAAGTCATCCTCAGCCGCCGTCGCCAAGGCCGAACCCGTCGATTTCCTTAATATCGACTCGATCCAGATGTACCTGCGCGAGATCGGCAAGATCCCGCTGCTCAACGCCGAGCAGGAGATCGCCCTCGCCAAGCGCAAGGAGAAGAACGACAAGGAGGCCGAACAGGCCCTCATCGAGGCCAACCTTCGCCTCGTGGTGTCGATCGCCAAGAAGTTCACGGGCAAGTCCCTCTCGCTCCTCGACCTGATCCAGGAGGGGAACATCGGTCTCTTCCGCGCCGTCAAGAAGTTCGAGTACCGCAAGGGCTTCAAGTTTTCCACGTATGCGACCTGGTGGATCCGCCAGGCCATCACGCGCGCCCTCGCCGACCAGTCGCGCACCATCCGCATCCCGGTGCACATGGTCGAGACCATCAACAAGTACCAGCAGATCGAGCGCGAGCTCATCCAGGAGCTCGGCCGCGAGCCGTTGCCGGAGGAGATCGCCGCCGAAATGGGCCAGGACGTCGAGAAGGTGCGCCATATCATCAAGATCTCGCAGGATACGGTCTCGCTCGAGACCTCCATCGGTGACGACGACGACGGCGACACGACCCTCGCGGACTTCATCGAGGACTCCAAGAACCCGTCCCCGGACCGTGCCGCCGCGCTCCAGCTCCTGCGCGACTATGTCCGCGACATCATCAAGGACCTCAACCCGCGCGAGCAGAAGATCCTCGAGATGCGCTTCGGCTTGCTCGATGGTGTCGGGCATACGCTCGAGGAGGTGGGCAAGGAGTTCGATGTCACGCGCGAACGCATCCGCCAGATCGAGGCGAAGGCGTTGGAGAAGATCCAGCAGCATGGCGCGGTGAAGAAATTGATCGACTACTAGGGGGAATGAAAAAATGGCCTAATGACGGCCATTTTTTCATTCCATGACGCCTTACCCCTTGACGGGGTACCAGTATTCCGCTAGGACGCGCCGATCCCAGGATCGTCCTGGGATTGCCAGGAGAAGCGTATGCTGAAGCTCATCGTGATCACCCTCGTCGGCGGGTACCTCTTCCTCGAGGGGATCAAGTGGCTCGCGAAGACCTACCTCGAGGGCCGCATCCTGCGGGTGCTCGCTGACGAGGCCGCCGCCCTCGCCTCTGGTGGTGCCACGGGTTCCCGCCCCGGCTGGCTCACTTGCGACGAGATCGCCGACCGCATCGCGCCCGTGCGCGACTGGCAGACCCTGCAGCGCCGGCGGACGTCCTTCGCCAAGGCGCTCCCGCTCCTCGCGTGCCGCGGCCTGGTCGTCTCGAGCATCCCGCGCGGCGGGTTCATGATCGAGCCCGAGCAGTTGCCCGAGCGCTTCTGCCTCAGTCCCGACGAGGCCTGCAAGCGCGGCGTCCCCGCCCCGTCCCCGCCCCAGACCGCCACCGCCTGAACGGCGCGGAGGCGGTTTTTTTCTGGAAATGAAAAAACGCGCTTGTTGGGCGCGCTCAGCGGCGCGGGGCGTTCGCCGTGTTGGCGAGGCCACACAGCCGGCGGAGGAGGGGAAGGTGGCGGAGCGCTTCCGGAAGGGGGCGCGCATGCCCATGTGACCGTGAGCCCGCATGGCGGATCCGCGACACCGGGGCCTCCTGTGCGGATGCGCCGTGCCGCGGCCTCAGTTCATCGTGGACGGGTCCGGCCTGCCCGCCGGGTTGAGGATGGACTGGTCGGCGCATTTGGCCGTGTAGGTGTCGTTGCAGGGGGTGCAGCGGAGCTTGCCGTCGTCGCAGCGATACACGTCCGTCGTGGGGGTGCATCGGACCACCTGCGCGCAGATGGAGCACTTGCAGTGCTTCCAGGGGAGCGTCGCGTGCGTATCCGCTTCCGTGATGGGATTTTTTGGAGTCCCGAGGGCGTTCGTGGGGTCTTGCTTGGCCATGCGCATCTCCTTCTTGGCGGACAAGCGATCCTTGCATGCGCACGAGCTTTTTGTCAAGACGGTCTGCGGCGAATGGATGTGGCCTTCGTGCAAAAAAAATGCCCTTGTATGGGTATTTTTTTTGCTTGGAGGCTTTCCTCGTTTGGCTTACGCCTCCCGCAAGGCCTCGATGTCGAGCTTCTTCATCTGCAGCATGGCCTGCGTCTTGCGTTGGGTTTCTTCCGGGGTCGCGCCTTTCAAGAGCTCAGCCATGTTCGCCGGGGCGATCTGCCACGAGATCCCATATGCGTCTTTCAGCCAGCCACATTGTTCGGCGGCGGGAACGGCGGAGAGGGCCTTCCAATAGCGGTCGATCTCCTCTTGCGTGTCGCATTGGACCAGGAGCGAGACGCCCTCGTTGAAGGTGAACGCGTGGGCATGCGCGCTGTCCATGGCGGTGAACCATTGGCCGTTGAGGGTGAAGTCGGTGAACTGGGTGGTCCCTTCCTTGTCCGGTTCGCGGCCGGCGGGATAGCGCGAGATCGTGCCGCGCTTGCTGTTGGGGAACAGCGCGATGTACGCATCGGTCGCCGCTTCGGCCTTGCCGCAGGCCTGTTGGGTGAAGAGCAGCGAAGGCATGATCGTCGGGCGCGGTTCGCCGTCCGGATTGGTGAGGATGAGCTGCCAGGAGACGCCGAACCGGTCTTCGACCCAGCCGTAGCGCTTGCTGTAGGGGTATTCGCCGATGGGCATCAGGATCTTTCCGCCGTCCGCGAGGGCGTTCCAGATGGTATCGATGCGGGTCGCGGCTTCAGGGTCCTGCGACGGGTCGAAATTGACCATGAACGAGATCGACGGGTTGATCTTGAAATATGGGCCGGCGCTGATCGCCATGAACGGCTGTCCCCAGAGCTCGAACGCGAGGACGTCGCAGTCACCCGACGGGGTGCCTTTCAGGACCTCATGGTGCGTGATCTTCGAGCTTGGGAAGAGCTTTGTGTAGAACTCCGTGGCCGCGAGGGCCTCCTTGTCGAACCAGAGGTGGGGACGATGGATTTCATGTGTGTGGATGGTAACGGGTTGGGGGAGCGCAGGGCAAGCGCGCCGGGTCCCGCGTTTAGTCGGTCTCTAGGGTGCGGTCTTCGGGCCAGTCCCACTTGGTGGGGTCGGTGGGGTCGTAGGCGAGGGTGAGGGTCTCGGGGACCGCGTCGCAGATCATGGGGAAGGAAATGGCGTAGGTGGTGCCGTCCACGATGTAGGTGCCCGAGAGCTGGTAGTGGCGGCCGGCGATGGCGAGGCTATTTTTCGGTCCGAACGTCAGCCTGTCGCCGTCTTGCGTCATGCCGGCCTGCGGTTCGATGGGGGTGGCCTCGGTGACGGTGTAGGTGACGGTGCGCCAGCGTTTTGCGGTCATATGCGGAAGGTGATGTGGTCGTTGGAAAGACGTTGGTCTTAGTAGGCCCGCCGATTGTTCATCCTAATCAAGGATGCGTGAAGCCCTGGCGAGTGTCAAAGTCCGGTCGGGTGTGTCGTCGAGAAAAAAACGTGCCCACCCGCGGCTATGCGTGCCGTGGATAGGCTAGGGGAGTTCCCGTACGCGATCCCAGTGGAGGTCGTCGGGCGTGCGCAGGAGGATCCCGGGCGCGGTCGCATACCGCAGTTCCACGCGGTCGCCGATGCCGAGGACCCCTCGATGGGCGCCGTCGAGATACAGCACCGGGTTGAGGCGATGGCTTTCGGGGAGTCCAAGGTTCGGTTCGACGCTCCGCAGCGTGATGCGCACTGCCTGCGTGCCTCCTGCCGTGATCAGGAGGCCGCCCTTCGGTGCGCCCGTATCGTTCACGCCTTTCAGATAGAAGGCCCGGAGCAGGGGGTCCATGATCGGTGCCTGGAAGTGGGTCGCCATGGGGGTGGTGGATCCGATCGCGGAACAGGCGCACAGGCCCGAGCCGCGGATGTCCTTCAGAAACGTGGTCCGGTCCGCGTCGACCCGTTCGACCCGCAGGGTGCTCCAGGTCATGGTTCGTTCGATCAGCGCGTCGTTCACGGCGCGATGGCGGAAGGTCTGGCCGCTGGAATGATGGGAGATCTCCATGATGGGGATCTCCATCGTCACGAGCCGGCGGGCGAGTCCCGCCTCCACCGTCTCGATGAAGTGGCCCGGGTCCCGTTCCGTCGACAGGAATCCGACGTGCCCTGTATTGAGCGCGAGCAGCTGAGCCTTCGCCAAGCGGGCGTCACGCAGGGTTTCGAGGAGGGTTCCGTCCCCTCCCAGGATCAGCAGCAGCTCGGCTTCATCTTGGGGCGCGAGGGCCAGTTCCGGGTGCTTCGCCTGCAGGTGGGCCTGAAGCCGTTCCTGCCAGGCGCAGGTGTCCGCGGTCATTTGCCGCGTGACGATTCCGTAGGTCTTGTATGGGGATTCCACGGTGTATTTTTATCAAGCCAGCGCGTTGCAGGTGCGGCTGGGCCAATGAATGTACTGATTTTTTACATTTTATGGCTTCTGCACCCCTGATGCATGCAGATGCGGTACGTTGCAGGCGTGGAGCGGAAAACGGACCCCCGCTTCCACGGCACGACCAAGGAGACACGCCATGCAGCACGACTACAAGGGATTTCCCGGCCAGCAGATCGCCCGTCGCATCGCCGCCGCCTTCCCGCACGACGCCCAGGTCATCGAGCACCGGGGCCAGGACCTCCTCCTGCCCGTCTTCGGCTCTCGCGACGGCCTCACCCTCACGCCCAACCTGGCCGCGCCGACCGTGCGCGTTCCTGCCGACGAGCCGGTGCGGCGCGACATCCACACGCCCTGGGACATGCGCAAGCACGCCATCGCGCGCCGGCCGGTCTCGCTCGGGGTCGTCGAGGCGGCGACCCAGCGTTCCTTCGTCGCGCCCCTGCCGGCCTGGTGCAAGCATGTGCTCGACATGCCCATCAAGTTCCCGGGGACGGACGTGCGCCTGCCCCGGGCCCTCGCGAGCGTCGCGCCGGCGGTGCAACGCATCCTCGACATCGAGGTGCAGCTCAACGGCTCCTACGACGAGTACTACGCCTACCTCTCCGTGCACCAGGCGCGGATCGAGCCTGGCGAGCGCATGCGGGAGAACCCGTACCACGTCGACGGGTTCCAGGGGCCGCGTTGGGAGCGCAAGCACCCCGTGAACCACAGCTACCTGCTCGCGAACGCGCTGCCGACCGTCTTCTACCCGGTCGCCTTCCCGCTCGACCACATCGACCCCAACTTCGACGACATCTACGCCGAGTTCGGGCAGGTGATCGAGGGTCGCCCCGACACGCCCACCTGGCGCGCGGACGACTTCGACCTCGTCCTCATGGACGCCTACTGCGTGCACCGTGGCGACGTGGCCAAGGTCCCCGTCGAGCGCACCTGGCTCCGCGTCTCGTGGGAGACCCGGATCTTCGACCGCCTGGGCAACAGCCACAACCCGCTCTTCGACTACGACTGGCCGATGGTCGCGCGCGACACGGATCCCCGGATCCGCCCGCGCGTCACCGCCCGTGCCGCGTAGCCGCGACCGGTGTCGGGTCACGCTCGGCCGATGCGTCTTCGCGCTTCGGCTGTTTTTTTGTTGGGTTGCTGGCCACGATCTTTGCCGCCGTCAGGCGCGCTAAATGAATGCGGGCGCAAGCGCCCGCGTTGCCCGCCCTACGGCGTCCGCAAGGCCTTCTCCAGCGGGCGCCCCTTCGCTAGCTCGTCGACCAGCTTGTCCAGGTAGCGGATCTCGCGCATCGTCGGTTCTTCGATGTCTTCGATGCGGACGCCGCAGATGGTGCCCGTGATCTGTTTCCGCAGCGGGTTCAGCCGTTTCGCCTTTCCGAAGAAGGTCTGGAAATCGGTCTGCTTTTTGAGGTGTGCGGTCAGCTCCGTTTGGGTATAGCCCGTGAGCCAGCGGATGACCGTGTCGACCTCCGCTTTCGTGCGCCCCTTCTTTTCGGCCTTGGCGAGGTAGTGGGGGTAGACGCTGGCGACGCTGGTGGTGTAGATGCGATGGGTTTGCTGCGGCAGCATAGGTGGATTTGAGAAAAAGGGGTCACGCTGGCCTTCAGTCTAGGGGAGGGGAGTGGCGGCGGCAATCGAGCTCACCTTCCCCAAAAATGCAAAAGGCCACCGCAAGCTGATGGCCTCTAATCTAGAGCTCCGACCGGGTGTCCGCCGACCGGGGTTCCTGGCTCTTTTAGCGTAGCGGTTTATGGGGCGGGACACAAGCGGATGGATTCGCGCGCTCTTGGTATCCAAGACCGGCACACCCCGGTCGATGTGGCACCTTCATTGCGTTCGCCTTTCGGGACCGGATTCGGTATGCTGGGCACGTCGTCCCTATGTCCGCGCCCTCATTCCACGGAACGTTTTCCTGGCCCCTCTTCATCGTGTTCCTCCTCTTTTTTCTGCCGTGGTGTTGGTATACCGGCAAGAGCGTCAAGGCGGTCTTGCTGTACGAGAAGGCGCAAGGGACCATCCAGGACCAGTCATACGTCCCGCCGACCGCGGTCGTTGCCCCTTCGCGGCATATCAACGAGCGGACGGGGTCGTACGCATACAAGGCCGTGTACCTGGTCGATGGCGTGGCGTGGCAAGTGCAGGCCCGCATCCGGTCAAACCCGCCCCGTTTCAAGGTCGGGGACCGCGTGACGGTCTACCACGACCGTCAGGATCCCTCGAAGGCGCTCATCGGGACGTTTCTTGAGCTGTGGTTCCCTTCGTTGGCGCTTGGGTTCCTGGCAGGCATCTTTTTCATCCTCTGGGTGGGCGCGCTGCGCGAACCGGGCGGTGGGGCATCGTCACTGACGTTCTCATCCCGTCGTGGCATCGTTTCCCGATGATGGTCGGGCGTGGGATTATGCCGAAATTATCATGACGAATTCTTCTTTGGCCAGCCTGTGACCGACCAGAATCCGTCAGTGCAACCGCCTTTTTTTGAGGGTGTTTCCGTCTCAGCTAATGTCATTAAAAGCAGACGGCCCGTGGGGAGAGTGGATCTCCGCACGGGCCAGCGTCTCCAAGCCTTGGTGGCGCTTCATCGCCTCGACGCAGGGGTCAGGAGCGTAGTCGGGCGCCTATTTTTTACACGGCACGTCTTTGCGTGACGTTCCTTTCTTTGCCTAGGCTGCGCTAGGCGCTCTCCCAAGACGGCACGGGCGTCGGCAGGGTGAGCCAGCCCCCCTTTTCTTCCTTGGTCCTCTTTCCTCCGGGCTTACGACGAAACTCGTGCTGTGGGCGATTGCCGCGGATCTTTGCCCTCTCCTCACTGAGTTGCCGTTCCCGACGCTCGACGAGATCGGACCTCTCCAGGCTCCGGAGCGCTGGATAGATCGAATCGAGCATTGCCGCGTATGGCTGTCGCTCGAGCCGTACCTTGCGGATCTCGTCGGTCAGCTCCAGACCGGTTTTCCATTCGGTGTGGGAGAGGCTCTCGTATACCTCCTCCTCAGTGATCGTCGTTCTACAGCCCATGAGACCGAAGACCAGCTTGACGAACAGCATCGGAAGAAAGACCAAGACCAAACTGAGAACGAAGATCGTGACCAGTCCCGTGAAACGCAAGAGCTTATTCAGCATGAATGCCAACTCCTTTCATCTCTCCGTTAATTACTTATTACAGTATTTCCCTCTTTTTGTAAACGATGGCCGCCCGCCGCTGCTTCCATGACGATGGGTAGGCATCTCGCCCTCAAATACCCGAAAGACAGTAGGTATTTGCTCTACTGGAGCCTTATGTCGCTTCAAGCGGTTCATTCCCGCCTAGATATTTGGCTGCCGGCGCCCAGCCGTTTTTGGTTCAGGGATTATTTTTTTGTGATGATCGTTTCTTGACTCGGCACAAACAAAAAAGCCACCGTACTGGTAACTTCTTTGTTGGCTCCGGGGCAGGGATTCGAACCCTGGACCAATGGATTAACAGTCCACTGCTCTACCGCTGAGCTACCCCGGAAGGCCCGGCGATCGTACCCGAATATCCATGAAAAGGCAAGGGATAGTGTCAAGGGGGATGGGGAAGGGGAGGGGTGATCGTTCGTCGGTTTTTCCCCCGCCCTTCGCTTCCCGTGCTATCCTTCTCCCATATGCCCTCCACCTACATCCCCGGCACCTGCAACATCGGCAAGCCCGACATCCAGTGGCGCCTGCGCCTCGGGTGGGCCGGCCTGTTCGCGACCATCGTCCTCTGGGTCCTGCTTGCCCGCGTTCGGCCCTCTCCCGCTTGGTTTTTGCTCCTCTTCATCCCGGCGACCCTGTCTGCCTTGGGGTTCGTTCAAGCGTTCAGCCACTTTTGCGTCGCCTTTGGGATGAAGGGGCTCTTCAACGTGAGCGATGCCCTCTTGGCGCGGGAAAGCGTCGAACAGGCGGCCTTCCGGGCGAAAGACCGGAAGAAGGCGATCCGGATCCTCCTTTCCTGCGTCCTCATTGGGGCGGCGGTGGCGGTTTCCGCGTATCTCTTGCGCGTATATATTGTATAGCGGCGCAACGCGACGAGCCGAAAAGGCGCCTTTGCCTTCTCGTGTGCGGTTCTGCAAGCTTAAGGTCGGTCTAGGATATCTATTTTTCCCTAACCTATGCGTTATTTTCCCAACATAGTCCGTCTCATGACCGCGTTCCTCGCGTTGGCGATTGGACTCGTGGCAGTCCCGTCCGCCTACGCCGCCGATTCGGTGCCGCCTGTCGTCGGTACCCCGTCCACCGGTCCGGGGGTGACCGCCGGCAGCCCTACCACGTTCACCCTGCCCGCGACCGACAATGATGCGGGCGTCGATTATTGCTACCTGATCGTCGACCTGACGGCGTTGTCGACGAACATGATCCGCACCACGGGGACCGACCAGGACGCGTATTATAGCCAGTCCTACACCTTCCCGTTCGGCGGGACGTATACCGTCGCCGCTCGCTGCGTCGACCGCGAGGGAAATATCGGTACGAGCGCCAACCGGACGGTATCCGTCCTCTCGCCGGAGGAGGACGCTTCGGGGCCGCTTGTCGGGACCGTTTCGCCGGATTCCGCAACGGTCGGGACGCCGGTGACCTTTTCCGCGTCATATGCTGATAATGTCGGGGTCGTGCAATGCCAGTTCGGCCTTGGGACCGGGACCTTCCTTGAGGCAACCCGTTCGGGTTCCCCGATGTCCGGCACGGCATCATACACCTATTCCTTCTCCTCTCCCGGAACGTTTGATGTCACCTTCCGCTGCACCGATGCCCGCGGGAACCCGGGGATCGGCATTCGCAGAGTCACCGTCATGCCAGCGGGTGGGGTGGACGCGACGGCCCCGGTCGTCGGGACGCTCTCGCCACTGTCCGCCACGGTCGGGACGCCGGTGACCTTTTCCGCCTCGTATTCCGATGATGTCGGGGTCGGTTCCTGTTTCCTGTACGTCGACGGCGAGACGGTCGGCATGGCCACGTTGACGGGGACGGCCATGTCCGGCACCGCTTCGCGCGCCCACACCTTCACGACGGCCGGGGCGCATACGGCGAGCATCTTCTGCAAGGACGCCGCCCTGAATAGCGGCGATACGGGCACGCGCACCATCACGGTGGCCGCGGCTTCCGTTGCGGACACGCTTGCGCCGACCTTTTCTGGAGCGATTTCCCCGTTGACCGCGACCGTTGGCGTTCCGGTGACCCTCTCGCTCGCGTATGCCGATAACGTCGGCGTGACGGAGTGTTACCTGTATGTGGATGGCGCCCTTGCGGGCGGATCTTCCTCGGGTGGGGCGTCGGGCACGACCTCCCGTTCGCATGCGTTCGCGACGGCGGGTGCTCATGCCGCTCGGTTCCAGTGCCGTGACGCGGCGGGGAATACCGGCGTTTCCACGACCTACACGGTCAATGTGGCCGCCGCTTCCGGTGCGGTCGTTGATCGCGTCGCGCCGACGGTGAGCGCCGTCACGACCGCTCCCGTCTCGGTGAACACGTCCGTCCGCTATACGGCAACGGTTTCTGATGCGGATTCGGGCATCGCTCGCTGTGAGCTGTTCGTGAACGGCACGAGCCAGGGGCTGATGGACCTCAGCGGCGCCACGGCCGCGCGGACGCATTCGTTCGGCTCCGCCGGGACCTATAGCGTCTACGTCAGCTGCTGGGACCGCGCCGGCAATGGGGCCTCCGGGCCGGTCGTGAGCGTGTCGGTTACGTCCGGAACCAGCGGGGGCGGGGCCCCTGGCGGCGCACCGGCCGTCGGCCTCGTCAAGGCCACCTGTCCGGCGTATGCCGTGGCCGCCGACCACCCGTGCCGCGCCGTCTACTACAATGGCCAGGACGGTCGTCGCCACGCCTTCCCGAACGAGCGGGTCTACTTCACCTGGTACCGGGATTTCTCGGGGGTACGCGAGATCAGCGACTCCGCCTTAGCCGCGATCCCGCTTGGCCGGAACGTGACCTATCGCCCAGGAAGCCGTCTCGTCAAATTCACGACCCTCAACCGCGTGTACGCCGTCGCCCGGGGTGGGATCCTCCGCTGGGTTACGACCGAGGCGGTCGCGCGTGACCTGTACGGTGCGGCCTGGGCCACGCAGGTCGACGACATTTCCGACGTCTTCTTTACGAACTACGCCTTTGGTGCCGACATCACGGCGGCGGGGCAGTTCGTGCCGAGCGTCGAGGCCGGGTTGGCGGTGACGATCGATCAGAATTGGTAAGACGTGGCGAATAAAAAGGAGCCTTCACGGGCTCTTTTTTTGGTTCCCATGGGCGTGTTGGGATATTTCGCCGTCTCTTGACCGGGCTGCCGTTTCGTGCGAGGGTGCCCGGCGCCATGACCATCCTCCCAGATCGTCTCGCGGCCTTCTTCGCCCGGTTCCCGAGCCTTCTCCCCACGATCCGCGCCCTCAATGCGGCTGGCCTTCCGTTCGCCATCGGGGGGAACGGCTGCCTGTTCCTCCTTGGGAACGATCGTCTCCCAGATGATGTCGACATCTATCTGCCGAACGGGGCGCATGACGTGGCTGACGGCCTCTTCGGGTGCGTCTCGTACCGTTACCGATCTTCCCAGGAGGACGTGCGCAACTCCAATCCGGGCGGCGGCCACGCCATCCAGCTCACGAGCGACCTGCGCCTGTCGATCGCGGGGAAGGGCTATGGCCTGGCGCTCACGGCCGAGGTCCTCGCGCATCGTCTCGTGACCTCGTTCGACGGTGAGCCGGTCTGGCTCTATCCGCCGGAGGACGTCCTGCTCATCAAGGCCCTCCTCCAGCGTGGACCGGAAGTGGGGAAGCGTGACCTGGAAGACATCGAGCGTTTTTCGCGGATCGCGCCCGGGCTTCGCTTTCCCTACCTTGGGCGGCGCGTGCGGACGCTCGGGGCGGAGGAGCGGGTCCGCACCGTCTGGCCCGATGGGTTCTGATGCCGATCCGTTCCGTCGCTGCAGGAAACGGGTCGGCTTTTTTGTGCGCCGATCCGGGCGATTCCTCTTGACGAGGGCATCTTCTTTTGTTAGCCTAGGGGATCGCTATAGCTCATGCGACAGGCCTCTTTCCCGTCTCGTGAGCTGTTCATGAGCGCCTGCATGGATCCCCCGTGCCGGCGTTTCCGTCAATCTGCTCGTGAACGGCCGGTGATGCCATGAAATGGACGTCCTTTGCTCTCTTCTGCGTCGCGCTCCTCATGGGGTGCGCCAACCTCGACGACCATCCCCGCTCCGCCGCCCAGGCGGGCGGGCTGTTCGTCCCTGGCCTGCTCCCGACGGGCCTTCCTCCGCTCGACCCCTGCGAGCATGGCGACGACCGGCTCATCCTGGTCGGCCTCAGCTTCCAGTGCCCCGCGTGTCCTGGTGCCAATGGGCTCGCCCGTCCCGAGACGCGCCCGAACCCGAGCCTCAGCACCAGCGCCTCCGCTCCCTGGGCCGCACAGCTCGCCCGCGTGCCCGCCGCCGACCGCTACTGGGCGTACCGGGACATCGAGGTGAGCGTCTGGGCCGTGCCGGTCGGCGAGCTCTGGCCGTTCCTTCACCCGAGCGCATCCGGGGCCTTGAACAACTTCCGGTACCCGGCGTGGCATCTGGGCTGGTACTTCGAGCCGAATCCGCTCTGGATGCGCTGGAAGTTCGGTCCCGATGACTCGTTCGTCACCGATGGCTTCGATAGCGCCGGACGCATGCTCGACGGCCACGGGACCTACAGCTGGGGATCGGCCAGCATGACGCGCGGCGGGCACCAGCCGCCGAACGAGTCGGGGATCTGGCACGAGCGCTGGCTGCTCTTGTGCCGCACCGGCAAGATCGCGCCAGCGGAAATCCTGCCCTACCTCGACATGCACGAGCGCTACGGGCTGACGCCCCAGGTCGCCATCCATCGGCACGCATCCGGGGCTTGTCCCGTCGAGACCTACAGCTGCGCCGAGCGTCTCGTGCCCGTCCCCGGGTTCGAGTAGCGCGGTATGTCTTGCCCTCGTGAGGGCGGCCCCATCCTTCGGTGGGCCGCGCTCCGGGGGCGTTTTTGTTTTGCATCGCCGCGGCATTTTCCGGGCGGTTCGCCCTTTGGCCGCATGTTCGCTATCCTGTACGCATGCCGACAAGCGAAAAAAAGAAAAAGGGCCTCTCCGAAACGGAGCGCACGCGCCTCTTGGCGGTTCTTGAGGCGCGTTTCTCGCGACGTGCGCATCTTCATCCTGGGATCGCCTGGACAAAGGTGCGGGCGCGCCTCGAGGCGGACCCGTCCGCCCTCTGCTCTTTGCATCAGATGGAAGAGACGGGCGGCGAGCCCGACGTGGTCTGGCAAGACAAGAAGACGCGAGGCTATGTGTTCTGTGACACGTCCGTTGAAAGCCCTGCCGGACGCCGCAGCCTGTGTTTCGATAAGGTGGCACGCGAATCGAGGAAAGAGCATCCGCCCGAAACCAGTGCCCATGAGCTGGCCGCGAGCATGGGCATCGAACTCCTGACCGAAGCCGAATACCGTGCGCTCCAAGCGCTCGACGCGTTCGACCGGAAGACGTCCAGCTGGATCCAGACGCCGCCCGCGATCCGCGCGCTGGGCGGGGCCCTGTTCTGCGATCGCCGCTATGAGACCGTTTTCACCTACCATAACGGGGCGGAGTCGTATTATGCCGCCCGCGGGTTCCGTGGCAAGCGATCCGTCTAATGTCCCTCAGGCACGCCCTTTCTTTATCTATGTCTATCGAGCGCTCCTGGTCTCCGCAACGCCGATCCGAACATTGGCCCGTCTTTTCGCCCTCCGCCATCGATTTGGACGTGGACGCGAACGGGAAGTACCGGGCGGAGGCGACCGTGAACGGGAAGCATCTCATCTTGGCTTGCTTGCCCGGGATGGATACCTACGAGCTTTTCTTCCCAGACCTGGTGGACGAGCTTGGGGAAGCGGCCTCGGAGCGGGGGATTTGGGACGCGTCATTGCGGCTGTCGGGGGACGCCGACCTTTCGGTCGAGGTCTTCCGCGAAGCTGTCCGTCTTGCGGAGGAGGCTGATTCGCTGCAGGACCTGTACCTCGCCGTCATCCCGCACCTGGAAGCCGCCTTGGCGCACCAGCAAGAGGCGAAGGCGCTGGCCGGGCGGCATCGTCTTGCGTATGACCGTCCGCTCCACGCCGAACGCGTGGTCAATGGCGTCCGTCTCGCCTTGGATGGGCATCCGGAGCGCGTAGGGTCACCGCTTGCGTCCCCATCGTCGCGCTATGTCCTTCGCATTTCCTTGGCGGATTCTGGTCGGATGGCGGGCGCTCGACCGTCTGTTCCGCTTCTCGTCGAGCTTGGACGCGACCGTGATGACGCGGTCGATGCCTTCCTGCTCGCGCAAGACGTGGCCGGGCGCGTGGGGGATCCCGAGCGGGTCTGGAGGTCGGTCAAAGAATATGCCTTCCCGCGCACGTCTCCCGGCACGCGAACGCCTTTTTTGAGACGCGGATAAACGTTCGCGCCAGCTGAGGGGCGGCCGCATGGTTCCGGCCATGTCGAGGCATCGAGACGGCCAAGGGCAACCGTCCGCGCACGCCATTGACAGATCGGCTGCTTTTTCGTTAGGATAAGCTACTTCCCCTCGTTCCTGATGGGATGCGCAAAGGAGCCTTCGATGTTCGATGAGGTTTGTCCGCACTGCGGGAAAGAGCACGACTGGGATACCCTTGGGATCGGTGGCGCCTGCCCCGAGCCTGAGGCGACTCCGGTCACGCCGATGCCGCCCCGACCGATGACGGCCGCCGAATGGCTCGACGCCGAAGACGCGCGGGTCGCCGCGCGCCTGGAAGCCGAGTGCCAGGCCAGGCGTGACCAGGCGCGGGTAGGCATGGAGGCCGTGCAGCGCGTCATCGACGGCTTCATGGCCCGGCTCCGGGACGGCAACCCCTGGGGCGCTGAAGCGTCCCTCGATCTCCCTCTGCCGCGTGGCGCTGACCAGGCCTTCGCGCAGCGCGTCGTCGACACGCTTTGGAAAGTCGGGCGGTTCGAGGCCACGATCGACCGTCCCCGGCACGTCGGTCCCGGCGGGCATGGCGAACCGATGCAGGTCGAATGGGTCTGCGAGAAGGCCTGGACCGTGCGCGTCGCCAAGCCGCGGCGCGGGTGAGGTGAGGGGGCTGCTGGGTGCCGCATCCGCTTTCGTGGGGCGGCGCTTTTTTGTTTGTCAAATGGGCGCGCGCATTTTTATGTTCAGAGAGGGCATGCCTTGGTATCGGGCGGCGGATCCCGCCTCGATTTCTAGTGTGTCCCGCGAACAATTGACGAATTATTCGTTTGGGTAAGTATCCCTTTCTTTATGTGAAAACAAAAACGCACCGGCCTTTGCCGGTGCGTTTCCATCCCGCTTCCTTCCTCCAGGGAGAAAAGAAAGGGGATATGGACGGTCAGGACGTCCAGGAAGTTGTTGTATACCTGACATGGCCTCGGACGAGGCGGGAGAGTGGTTACCGCTCGACGACCGTCACGGGACGGCCGCCGGCGATGGGGCCGGGGAGGTGGACGCGTGCGCCGGATACGAGTCCGATCCAGCGCACGTTGAGGCTGCCGACGGGGGTGGTGTCCCATTCGCCGTCGGTGAGGCCGGCCGCGAGGCCGAAGGCGTAGGTCGTGCCCGGCTCGCAGCGGGTGCCGGGCCTGGGCTCGTGGAAGCGGGCCAGGACCTGCAGGTCGACGGGGCGATTCACGACCACGATCGGTCGCGCGTCGAGCTCGATGTCCGCGTTCGTGCCCGTCGCGGGCGCGTATGCCCAGTTCTGGATGACGCGGTCGCTCGCGATGGCGACGGCGTCCAGGCAGCCGCCCTCGCGGTTGTCCCAGGTGATCGCCAGCCGCTCGATCGCGGACGGCTCGTGGATGGCCAGCGCGCGGTATTCGGCGACCACCTGCCAGACGTCGCCGCCCGTCACCGTCCGTCCCCCGGAGGGGAGGGGGACGAGCGTGAAGGTCCCCGAGCGCCGCACCGTGACCTCGACGGCGGGGTCCGTGAGCTGGCGGGTGAGCTCAGGGCTGACGGTGACACGGACGCGGCGGTTGTCGGTGTCGACCGCGTCGACGCCTTCGGGACCCGGGAACCCGAGGCTGTATCGGTCGCCGTTGTCCTGGGCGACGACGGAGTCGTGGCTGCAGATCGCGATGAGCGTGCGCGTCGTTCCGCGGGTCACGACGTAGTTCAGGTTCTGGTACAGGAGCCGGCCCTCGGGGTTCGGGACCCGCGGGCTGCCGACCTGGCGCATCCCGTCGTACAGCGCGCAGGCGACGGCGACATCTTGGAAGTTCCCGCGCCGCCGTCCCAGGCCGATGTCGCCCACGCCCACGGGCGACAGGCCGCGCACCAGCACGTCACTGGCGCCGTTGGCGGTGAGGGTGATGGCGACGGCGGGGACGTCTCCCTGGTTCTTGACGCCCGTCGAGGACATGACCGCGCTGCTGAGCGCGATGCGCAGTTCCGGTCGGATGACCGTGACCGGGTTGCCGGGGATCTCGACGTCGCCGTCGATCTCCTCGGCCGTGGCCGCGCGATCCTCGTCGAGGACCCGCACGTCACCGGGACGGAAGAGGCGCCCGTCGGAGCCCGCCGTCACCACGAAGCGCTGGTTCGTGAAGGCGCAGCCCGTCTCGTCCTGGTCGACCGTGGTCGCCCGGAACGCGAGCGTCCGTTCCTCCCCCGCGCGCATCATGAGCACGTCGCTGGGGAAGGTGACGGGCTGCCGCGGCGAGCCCGCCGTCGGGCGGAGGCTCGCCGGGCCCGCCAGCAGTGCGCCCGTGCGCAGGTCGTCGAGGCGCAGGTCGACGAAGTTGGGCCGGCCCGCATCGTTCACGAGGCACCCGAGGCGGTCGTTGCTGACGAGCGCTTCCAGGAGGAACGGCGGCAGGCGCAGTTCGATGCTTCGTTCCGCCTGGAAGGTGAGGCGATACAGGTCGACCTGCATCCCGACCCGTACCGCCTGCGTGGGCGGCCCGTCGAAGCGGAGGCGCAGCGCCGTCCGGTGCGAGACCGGCGGCACCGCCACCCCCGTGACCGCCGGTACGTCCCGCGGCGCGGGCGACACCGGCAGGGCCGGGGGCAGTTCGGAGCTGGGGCGCGTGGCCGGCGCTTCCGATCGCCCGGGGGCGCAGGCGAAGAGGATGAGGGACAGCAGGAGCGCGTTCTTCATGGATGCCTTTCTGTGCGTATCGGTGGGTGTGGCGAAGGGACGTGCGTCGTTGCGATCGATGGCCGTATGGACGTCTCTTGTTCAGGGCGTCTAAACGGCCGTGTTCGCAGGGCGAGCCAGTGCCTCATCATACCATAAAGTCGCTGTTTTGTCAAGGGTTTTTCCCTATATTTAGCCAAAAATACCGTATCTTGGCGAAGAATCCCGTTCGCTACGCTCGACAATAAAATGCCGACACGCAGGGTGTCGGCAGGTCGCTTCAGCGCAGCGACGTCTCGATCTGTTCCGCGGGCGCGTCGAAGGTCGCGAGCGCGTTGTCGGCGGTGGTGCCGCGGTCGAAGGTCGTCGGCCTCATGTTCAGTCGGTACGAGGAGGAGAAGCCGTCGGGGACCGTTCGGAGCAGGCGCGCGGGCAGCCAGTCGTTCAGCCCCATCCCGTCGCGCATGGTGATGGGGTGGAGCTCCCGGTCGGCGCCCACGGCCCACACGCTCGGGTCCGTCGCGAGGCGCACGTACGTCGACCCCGGGCGATAGGTGACATTGCCGCCGTGGGGCAGCAGCGCGAGCTCCGCGTCCGCCATCTGGACCACGTCCAGGCAGACGGTCGGGTCGGTCGCGTCGATGCCCGTGTGGTTCGTGCCCGACGGGTGCCGCCAGGAGTTGAGTTCCCCCGTCGAGGGGAAGAAGGCCCGGGCCAGCGACCCGTCCCGCCGCGCGAAGAGGTGGTAGAGGTTCGAGCGCTCCACGCCGCGTACCAGCATCCCGACCTGCGGTTGGGTGCCGGGCTCGAGCGTCCGCCAGCGGCCGTTGCTGCAGCAGCCGCGGTACCCGTTGGCGTCACCGCCGGGCAGCCCGTTGAGCGGGTCGTCGCAGAACCAGAACTGGCCACGCAGGCCCCCGGGATCCGTCACCAGCGGGTGGCCGTAGTCGGGGCCCGTGACGGTGACGATGCCGTCGGTGTGCAGGTCGTTCCCCGCGATCTCTTCGGGACGCGCATAGCGGCCCTCGTCCGAGAGGCCGACTGCTTCGGGCGGAAAGAACCGCCCCGTGGACGGATCCCCGACGGTCACGCGCACGCCCTGGTTGAGGAAGGGGCAGCGCGGGTCGGTGAGCCGGATGTCGGCCGTGATCCCGAACAGGTATTCGGCGCCGGCCGTGAGGCGCAGCGGGATCGCGCCGCCGAGTTCGATGGTCCCACGCGGGCTGTTCGGGCTGCCCATGAGCTCGCCGGGGGCCGTGAGCGCCGTTGCGCCGATCGTTTCGTTGCGCAGCAGGATGCGGCGATAGTTGGGTGCGCCCTCGCCGCCGATGGCGCAGGCGCTCTCGCGGACCTGGTCGAAGGAGACGGGGAGCCGGAACAGCTCGACGTCGCGGTGCGCGGCGAGCGTGACCCAGAAGAAGCCCGCGCCTTGCGTGCCACGGGCGTACGCCCGCTCCGCTGCCGCCCGGAACCGGACCGTGAGGACCGGCGCCACGGCCGAGGCGTCTTCCGTCACGGCGTCCGATGCCGCATCCGCGGGCGCGTCCTTGGTGGGCGCATCCGCGTCGACGGTCGGGTCGGCGTCCGGGCTGGGTGCCTTGTCGGCCATCGCCTGCGCGTCATGGTCGTCCATGTCGCTGACGCCGCTTGCGGAGGAGCCGCAGCCGAGCGTCAACGCCGTGAGAAGCAGGGAAGTGTGCAATGCCTTCATGGTTCCTCTTGGATGTGAATCCGTACGAGTCCGGATTTCTGTCGGATCGATTGCCGACAGAAGGCTGAAAATAGAGGTATTTTCAAGCTCCTGTCGGCATGGCGATGGCTCAAGATAGGATGGGGCCGGGCGACTGTCAAGGGTTAATGACCGCGGGCCTGGTATACTTGCCCTATGCTTCCTTCCGCCCGTACGATCGATGCGCATATCGCCCGTTGGCCGAAAGCGACCCAGGTCCTGCTGCGTTCGCTTCGCGCCCTCATTCGGGCGGCCGCCCCTGAAGCGGCCGAGACGATCAGTTACGGGATCCCGACCTTCGACCTCTACGGCCACCTGGTGCATTTTGCGGGATACCCCCACCATCTCGGGTTCTATCCCGGGCCAGCGGCGATTGCCGCGTTCCGTCGCGATCTCGCCGCGTACCCGACCTCGCGCGGGGCCGTCCGCTTTCCGCTCGACCGACCCCTGCCGCGGGCGCTCATCACGCGGATGGTCGGTTTTTGTCGGCAAGAGAACCTGCGCCGCGCGGGCCGGCTGTTCCCGAAGCTGTCGGCCCCGACGCGGCGGGCGCTGGACGTGGCGGGCATCGAGACGCTCAAGGACCTTTCCCGGTGGACCGAAGCGCGCCTGTTGGCGTTGCACGGCATCGGACGTGCCTCATTGCCCGCCTTACGCAAAGCCCTTGGGGAGCATGGGCTGCGCTTCAAGACGGAACCGGGCCAGGCGTCCAAGAAAAAAGCCTGAGGGCTTTTTTCGGTTTCGTTTGAGCGGACCTTGGTGCGCAGAATGGAAAAAAGAAACGCCCTCGGGCGTGAGGGCGATGGAAGGGTGCAGGTTTTTCGCTTTGGGGCGATCAGCCCGACGGCGGATGGCCGGCGCACGGCAGCGCCTCGAGCGCCGGGAAGCGCGTCCGCAGGTCCGCCAGGTCCGTGTCGCCGATCGTGACCTCGCCCGTGCCGACGAAGGCGCTGAACGCGTGGATGGTGACGCGTGGCCCGAGCGCCTCGAGGGCTGCCTTGAGCTCGTCGCCGCGTCCGACGAGGGAGAGGGTCCATTTCTGGTTCATGTCGGGTCCTTCCGCGTTGGGGGGAGAGGGGACGTTCGCGTATGCCTCTTCGACGTGCAGGTCCTGGAAGCGTGCCTGCAGGTCGGCCAGGTCGCGGTCCGAGATGGTCACGACGACCGTATCGACGAAGACCTGGAGGTAGGGCTGGCCCGTGTCATGATGGATGACCCGGTCGCCGAGCGCCTCGAGCGCGGCCTTGAGCTCGTCGCCGCGGTTCGTGAGGGTGAGGCAGGTTCGGGATGGAGGCATGGCATCCTTTTTGTGTGATCCATTGGTGTCGTTGGTTCGTCGATGTCCGGATTCCTACCACGCTTCGCGCCTGTTGTCAATCGGTTTGCCGTGAGGCTGCATGGCCTTGTTTCGGACGGCGCGCGGTGGGCGATCGGCTTGACGGGAAGGCCGTTTCGTGATAGGATCCGACGCGCTTCGCCAGGATGGCTTGCGCGTTCACCCTCATCGAAAGGATGTCCCAGATGCGCCTGACGTTCCTCTCCGTTCTCGTGTTCTCGGTGCTCGCCTGCGGGGCCTCGACGGTGGCCGGCATGGTCCCAGATGCGTCCGTCGAGGATGGCTCCATCGGGGCCGATGCGGCCGCGGAGGCCGACGTGACCGCTCCGGACGTCCCCGTGGTGCCGGAGGAGGCTGACGTCCCCTCGCCGCGGCTGACGGCCCGACTCTCGGCTTCGACCGCCCCCGCGCAGGAGGTTGCGCCCAACGTGACCGGCCTCTTCGCGGCCGCCTTCGAGGTGACCGTGCCGGGAGAGGCGGTCCCGGTCCGCAGCTTCCGTTTCCGTCGGGTCGGGGTGGGGAACGCGACCGACATCGCCAACGCCTACTTCTTCGCCGTCCCTGACGGTTCGCGTTCCGGCCAGCCGATCCGGTATTCCACGGCCCGAGCCGTCAATCCGCAGACGGGGATCTTCCAGTACAACCTCGACAGCAATGTCCGGGCGGGGGTGACCGTCACCATCCTCGTCTTCCTCGACTTCGATGCCTCCGGCGCGGGCGGGCAGCATGCCATCGAGCTCGTCGAGGCCGTCACCGACCGCGAGACCATCGCCTTCCCGGCGGTGCGTGGGTTTCCCATCACGGTCGGCGCGCGCCGGGCGGTGCGCCTGGGGATCCGTCCGGGTCCGGCCCTCGGTCCCACGACGCGCGACTTCGCCTCCGTCCCCATCGTCTCGTTCAGCCTGGTCGGGGGCGCGTCCCGCCTCCGCCTGCCTTCGCTCATGTTCACCCTGGCGAACGGGAGCGTGGGGATGCGCGCCGACGAGCTCCGCGACCTCGAGCTCTGGCGCGGCCGCGAGCGCATCCCCCTCATCGAGTGGGACATGCGCTTCAATGGGACGCTCTTCCTCGTGCCGTCCCAGCCGCTCGAGGTGCCGGCCGACGCCACGACCGACTACGCCATCCGTGGCCGCGTCACGGCCCCCATCGGCAGCCGCATCCGCGCCTATGCCGAGTACCCATGCGACTTCCGCGCCCGCGATGCCGAGCGCAACGAGTGGGCGGCCACCTGCATCTCGGCGACGCGCACCGTCGGTTGCGACGGCCCCGGCCAGGCCGACTTCGACGGCAGCCGCGAGGCCGCGATGAGCGTCGTGACGGTCGTTCCCTGAGCCTTTCCCGCGTTCATGCAGAGCGCGGGGTTTTTTATGCGTGCGGCATCTTCCGTTCGTGGAGCCAGCCAAGGAGCCGGTACAGCCCGTATCCGAGCGCGGCGCTGTTATGCAAAGGACCGAATGGGAGGAAGCCGAACGGGAGGAGCAGGAGGTAGAAGATACCAAAGAAGACGGACTGCGGGATCGAGGCGGCCAGTTCCGAGAGGGGCGTCGCCGGACGGTCGAAACTGCCGATGGAGGCGAGCATGAGCAACACGGTCACCGCGCTGGCCGCATAATGCAGAAGCGTGAAAAGGATCGCGGCGATGAGGTGGCGACGCTGGGGGGAGAGGGGCATATGTCCTATATGCATGAGCATACGAAGGTGGGGCCATGCGCGTCAATTGTCTTTTTCCTTCTCCCGTGCGACGCTGCTCCGCATATGCCTACGAGCGCTTCCGATCTCCTCCGTGCCGCTTCCGCCTATGCGTTCGATAACGACGGGACGCTCGTCGATACCGAAACCCTCTGGCTCGAGACGTATGCCCGCCTGCTTGCCCCGTATGGCATCACGCACCGCCCCGATGTCCAGCGTTCGATGATGGGCCTGTCGCCGCAGGCCTGCGTCGAGGCCCTGCAACGTGCGTATCCGGCCCTGCCTCAGGGTCCCGAGGCGGCCGAGGCGCTCGTTGAAGATCGCCGTCGGTTTTTTCATGCGGTCCGTGCCGAACGGGGCATCACGCCCCTTCCGGGGGTCACGGCATTTCTTGCGAGCGCGAAACGGGCAGGGAAGCGCCTCGCGATGGCGACGAGCGCCACGCGCGAAGACATTTCCGCGCAGTTGGCTGGTTTGGGCTGGCAAGGGATGTTCGAGGTCGTCGTGACGGCCGACGACATCACCCACCATAAGCCCGCCCCCGACGCCTATCTCGAGGCCGCCCGCCAGCTTGGGCTTGAGCCTGGCCGCTGCCTCGCCTTCGAGGACGCGGGCAACGGCCTGCGGAGCGCCCGGGCCGCCGGGATGCCGGTCGTGTTCGTGCGCGACGCGCGGTTCCGGATGGAGGCACCGGTTGAGCCGGAGGCGACCGTGGGATCGTTCGAGGAACTGCTTGGGGCGATATAAAAACATCCCCGTAGGGATGAGGCTCAGGGCGACGCGTCGCGGAGGTCCGTGACCACGGCATCCGCGTCGGGAAGGGGCGCCGGTCGAAGGCGGACGCCATATTCGAGGGCACACTCGCCGCCGCTGTCCCGTCTCGGGGCGTAGGGGAAGCGAATGCAGGGACGACCCGTCCAGGACGTCGCCTCGAAGCTGATGTAGCCTTCGCAGACCGGGAGCAGGGGGCCGGGCGCAGGCGGATGCCGAGGCGCGGTCCCGCCTTCGGGCGCCTGGATACGGTCACGCAGCGCGTTGAGGCCTCCCACGAGCAGGGAGGCTGCGAGCAGGCAACCGAAGCCGATCCGCAGGGCGTCCAGGCGTTCACGATGGCGGGCTTCGGCCCGCGCCCGCGCTTCGGCGGCGATCGCGGCGTTCAGGCGGTTCAGGTGGTAGACCCAGCCGCTGTTGCGATAGGTGGGTTCGGGACGCTCTTCCACGGCGCTTCCTCCTTCGACTGTTGTCCGTCAAGGGCGGGCAGGGAACCTGCTCGTGCCGCGCATGGTCCAGGAAACGGGCCTGCACGTCAAGGGCTGATGGCCTTGGCTTGTCGCGAGACGGCCGCTCGAATGGGTCGGCCGCCTCATTTTTTGATGAAAAAGCCATCCGTCAGGATGGTTAGGGGTCGTCCGCCCGCTTCGGCACCGGGTAGGGCGTGACGGCGCGCATCGGGCGGGTCGGCGCCTTGGCGCTCGGGGGCGCGTCCGGGAGCGGGTAGAGGGCCGCGAGGTCTTCGAGCGTGACGAGCGGGACGCGGCGGATCCCCTCCATCGTTTCGGTCCGGATCGGCATCCCGTCGGTTGCGAGCCGTCGGCCCAGGCGCATGGCCATGACCTCTTCGGCCGTGACGCCGAGGAGGGCGACCTCTTCCGTGGCCTGGCCGTTCGGGACCATGAGCAGGATGATTTCGTCAGGGGCGTTCTTCGGCATGGGGCGGTTCCTCGGTTGTGACGATGCCTGCCGCACGGTAGGCCGTATGAAGTGACCGGTCAAGCCCGCTGGCATCGACCACATGAAAAAAACCGCTGTCACAGGCGGTCTCATAGGTCCGGCGGATCGCCGAATTCGATGGCTTCGATCCGGTCACCGACGCGGAGGCGGCCGGGGGCCTCGTGGATCGCGTAGAGGCCGAAGAGCGGCTTGCCGCCGGCGGAATGGATCCGTTTCAGCGTCTCCGTGGGTTCCGTCGCGTGTTGCCGTCCGTCGCCTTGGCCCACGCGGATGATGGGGCAGCGCTCGCACCGCTTGACGCCGTGCATGGCCACGCCGCCGAGGCGGAAACGGTTCCACGCGTCCTCTTCCCACGGCCGGCGGGTGCGTACGACCAGGTTCGGCCGGAAACGGTCCATGCCGACCGCGCCATCGGGCGGGAGGGCGCGGTTGAGCTCCTCCAGCGACGCCTGTCCCGCGATGAGCAGGGGATACGCGTCCGCGAAGCTCAGGCCCGCAGCCACGCCTTCCGGGCGGCGCTTGGGGACCCGCGCGTGCTGCGCCGGCTGGAAGACCAGGCGCACCGGCTCTTCGAGGAGATCCGAGAGGAAGGCCGCCACCTGGGCATCGTGCTCGTGGGCGGGTCCCGTATGGTTCCAGACCCGGACGGGCGTGCGCGGCCCGAGGGGCCAGGTCTCCCGTCGGCGGAAAAGGGCTTCTCCGCCGTCCAGGCCGATCCCGAGGCCGCCCTCCGAGAGGGTGGGGACGATCCGCGCCAGGCGGGGATGCGTCCGTTGGGTGAGGAACCGGCCGTCGGCATTGACGACCATCCAGCGCCGGTCGAGCTCCAGGCCGTCTTTCCCGAGCGTCGCTTCCGTGAGCGTGATGCCGGCGCACGACTTGATGGGATAGATGCGGATCCCCGTGATTTCGTACAAGATCGCCTCCTGGTGGGGTGGGTATGACGTCGGTGGCCGTGGCCGCGTGCCGCCATGATGGCCGATCCGGGATGGTCGGGCAAGGGATCGCGCCTTGCGCATGATTAGGATCGCCACGTCCCGTCTGCTATCCTGAAACGCATATGGAATTCCTTTCTCGCCTCAATCCCAAGCAGCAGCAGGTCTTGCGGATCGCCGGGATGTCGGTCCTTGGTCTCGCGGTCCTCGTCATCGTGGTGCGGGTCGTCGGTTCGCCGGTCGGTCTCATGGGGCGTCCGGGCTTCGGCTCCGCTGAGGGATCCGCCGTCGCGCCGTCCCTGCCTTCCGTCAGCGATTCGTATCAGGCGATCGCCGGTTCGTACGGGAAGATGTTCGACCAGGGCGGACCGGCCCTTTCTGCCCGCAACATCGCCCCCACGCCGCCAAGCGCGCCAGGCGCGAGCGGCAACGACGCCGAAGCCTTCGAGGTCACCCAATACAGCGCCCGCATCGAGACGCGCGAGCTCGGAAGCGCCTGTGACCAGATCGGCGCCTGGAAAAGCCAAAGCTACGTCATCTTCGAGCGCGCCAACCGCGGCGACCGGACCTGCGACTACCGTTTCAAGGTCGAGCGTGCGCATGTCGACGAGGTCCTCGGCCGCCTCCAGGCCCTGAAGCCGAAGGAGCTGGTGCAGGACACGCAGACCATCAAACGCGAGGTCGACGATTTCACGGGCGAGCTCGATATCCTCCAGAAGAAGCAACGCTCCATCGATAGCACGCTCGACGCCGCCACGCGCGCGTATGACGAGATCTCCACCCTCGCCACGCGCACCCAGGACGCCGCGAGCCTTGCGCGCGTCATCGAGGCCAAGCTCCAGACCATCGAACGCCTGACTGCCGAGCGCCTGGCCGTCAACGAGCAGGTCGACCGCCTGCAGCGGCTCAAGGCCGAACGCCTCGACCAGCTCGATTACACCTATTTCTCGGTCGACGTCTACGAGCGCCCGTACCTCGACGCGAAGCAGCTCAAGGAATCCTGGCAGGCCGCCGTCCGCGACTTCGTGCGCGCCATCAACCAGATCGCGCAGGACCTGACCCTCGGCCTCGTGGCCCTCGTCGCCTTCGCGGCGCAGTACGTCGTCTACCTCCTGCTGGCTGCGCTCTTGGCCAAGTACGTGTGGAAAGCGATGCGGGGGATTTGGAAGGCGTGATCGTCGGCTATCGTATCAGGCCACCCGCAAGGGCGGCCTTTTTAGCCCTTCAACAGTCCGGCCGCGTGCGCTATGATGGGGCCATCGCCGTCCACGCCCCTTCACCCTATGCTTTCCGATCCGTCTTCCGCCCTCGGCGCGTTCACCCAGGAATCCGCCCGCGTGCCCGAGCGTGACCTGGCGCGCCACCAGCGCGTGCGCGCGGCGTTCCAGGACGTTTTGCGCGACGTGACCGACGTGCTAGAAGACCAGCCGCCCGAGCGATGGTTGCCGCTCGTGTATCGTCGTCTCCTGCGCGCGCAACGCAACCTCGACACGCGCGAGCCCGAGATCGCCCGCTTCCTCGGCCGCAACCTGGAACGCCTGCTTGAGGCGATCCGTCAGCAGGCGGCCACGCGGCCTGCCGATGGGTCCGCGCCGCTCTCCGCGGACGAGCACGCCCAGGCGGCCCAGGAACTGATCCATGTGATCGAGCATCTCCTGACGCCCGCCCGCTCGCAAGAGCGCCGGTTCACGATCCACCGCGTCTCCTTGTTGGAGTTGCTCGACGATCCGACTCATTTCAAGCTCGGGACGCACGAGATGCCGTCAGGCGAGACGATGGAGGCCCTCTTCGTGCGTGCGGGGGAAGGCGCGGAGAACCCGTGGTACCCGCTGCCGCTGCCGACATCCGAATACATCATGCATAAGGGTGGCACGCCGCGGGTGATCCTCAAGATCCTGGCCGGCGCGCCCATCGAGCGCATCCGTGCGGAGCTCCCGCCGAACGATTTCGACGTGATCGCGACAGGGGATCCCGTCCTCCGCCAGCGCGAGGCCGTGCGCATGGGCGTTGACATCGAGGGAATCGAGCAGGTCGAATCGCTTGAGGACCTGGACCTCCTCTTCGCGGGCCGCGACATTGACCTGAACCAGTGCTTCTTCGGCCTGGATGGGCTTGCCTATACGCAGCAGGCGTTGGAATCCGCCCGTTCCGGCTCCATCGCCCTCGACGGCACGGAGCGCGGCCTGTACGGGTCCGAGACGCTGTTCTTTGACGGCCACAAGCTGGCGAAGAACCGTGGCTTGCAACGCCTCCTCAAGTTCGTCGCCGAAGGCAAGGCGGCCTCGTTCGAGTTCACGCCGCTCAATGAGCAGCTGGATTTCGGCATCTACTGGCTCGCCCTCGCCCGCAAGTTCGCGCGCAAGAAGAACGCGGGCGCCCTGCTCGACCGCCTGTTCTACCTCGGCCGCCAGATCGGCCAGGTCCGTCCTGGGGAAACGTCGATCTTCGACGTCCTCACCCGCGTGCACGAAACCTACCCGTTTTTCGACATGCGCGACCTCGCCGTTGACCAGCCGGCGCTGGCCCGTTGGTTGGGCGGCAAGCTCGCGAAGTATGCGGACCGCCGCTTCCGCCAGGAAGAGCGCATTTCCTTGGGGATCGGTCTCGAACGGGCGCCCGGCGATGACGTGCCGTATCGCGTCTCCCTCGACGGGTACCGTCCGGATCCGGAGCGGATCGCGGCTGCCGCAGCGGATTGGCAAGCGTTCTTGCGGGCCAGCCAGGACCGTACCGAAGCCTATCGCCTCAGCGATCCCGGCCGCGATCGTCAACGCCAACACCGCATCAGCAACGACATCGCCCACCAGTCCTCGCCGCCGCCCGACCGCCTTGTCTGACGCCCGTCCAGCTGTCAGGCTGGGGCCGTGCCCACGTTTAAACAAGATTGGCCCCACTTTTTCACCATCCCCTTTGGCGCCTCGTTTATCGACGACCCGCCGTCCTTATTTTGAGGGAGGGCCTTCTTTGTTCTTTTCCGGTCTTCATTTTTTGTTTTCTCCTTTTCTATGGAACCTTGGCAACATGAACTTACCCAAGCCATCCGCACGCTCGACCAGCTGGAAGCGCATGTCCCGCTCCCGCATCGCGAGTCCCTCCGGGCAGCCCTCAAGAACATGCGGCTTGCGATCACGCCGCACACGGCGCGCCTAATTGACTTTACGGACCCGCAGGATCCGCTCTTTCTCCTGACTGTCCCGCAGGCGCAGGAACTCACGATCGCCCCTGAGGAGCTGGCCGACCCCATCGGCGACGAGGCCAAGTCGCCGGTCCCGTTCCTCACGCATCGCTATCCGGACCGCGTTCTTGTCTACGTCACCTTCTTCTGTTCCTCGTATTGCCGCTTCTGCTTCCGCCGCTTCAAGACGGGGCAGGCGACCCCCGGCCCGACGGCGCAGGATCGCGAGCGCGTCTGCGCGTACCTGCGCGCGCATCCTGAGGTCGATGAGGTGATCCTGACCGGCGGTGACCCGCTCACCCTCGTGGACGCCCAGCTTGAGGAATGGCTCACGGCCTTGCGGGGCATCCCGACCATGACGCGGATCCGGATTCACACTCGGGTGCCTGTCAATTTGCCAGCGCGGATCACGCCCGGCCTGATCTCCCTCTTGCGTGCGGCCATGGACGCGACGCATCCTGTCTACGTCGTCACGCATTTCAACCATCCGCGTGAGCTCGCACCGGAAAACATCGCCGCCCTCGCCGCGCTCGTAGACGCGGGGATTGTCGTCCGCAACCAGGCGGTGCTCCTGCGCGGCGTCAACGATGACATCGCGACACTGCGCGCCATCTTCAAGCGCCTCACCGACGTCCGCGTCGTGCCGTATTATCTCCACCAGCTCGACCTCGCCCGCGGCACGGGCCATTTCCGCGTCCCGCTCGAGACGGGGATGGCGCTCATGCAGGCGCTCCAAGGGACGACGACCGGGATCGCCCTGCCGCGTTACATGCTTGATCTCCCCGGTGGGCACGGCAAGGTGCCGCTCGGGAACCCTTGGCTGGTGCGTCAAGACGACGGTTCCTTTCATGCGGACAGCCCGCTCGGTGGCACGGTCGCGTATCGTGAGCCGATCGAAAGAAGCCTCGTTTAGGCGGGGGTCCTTTTGGAATGGGCCGGCGACCAATGCGGGGCCCCGACCTTCGCCGCAGCCCGGACATTTCGGAAAGAGGCGCATGCATGCCGCCGAATGGTGGGGTTGCCGCGGCGAAGCGGTAAGGGCGGCATGGCGGAAGAGGGATGTTTCTGGATTCTTCCCAAAAGTCCCGTCAAATAAAAAAGACCTGACCTGTTCAGGTCGGGTCAGTCGCTGGCCGGGAGGCCGCGCTCGAAGCGCTCGTGCGCGTGCCTGAGCCGGGCATAGGGCCCGTTGGCGCGCGCAAGCATGGCGGGCGTGCCGACCTCGACGATGCGGCCCTTCTCCATGCAGACGATCCGGTCCACGTTCTGCACGGTCGCCAGGCGGTGGGCGATGACGAGGACCGTGCGGCCGGCGCGGGCCAGGTCGGCGATCGCCTCATGGATCGACGCGTCGCCCTCCACGTCCACGTTCGCCGTCGCCTCGTCGAGCAGGATGACGGGGGTCTGGCGCAGCAGGGCTCGCGCGATGCCGATGCGCTGCCGTTGCCCGCCCGACAGGCGCGCGCCCCGGTCGCCGATGCGCGTGTCATATCCCTGTGGGAGGGCCTCGATGAACCCGTGGGCATGCGCCTGGCGCGCGGCGGCGATGATCTCTTCGCGCGTCGCGTCGGGGCGGCCGTAGGCGATGTTCTCGGCGGCCGTGCGGTCGAAGAGGTCGGTCTCCTGCGCGACGTAGCCGATGGCCTCGCGCAGGTCGTGGAGCGTCAGGCGACGGATGTCGACCCCGTCCAGGAGCGCCTGCCCCTTCTGGAGCTCGACCAGCCGCAGGAGCGCCTTCACGACCGTGGACTTGCCGCCGCCCGACGTGCCGACGAGGCCGATGATCTCGCCCGCCCGGATCGACAGGTCGATCCCTGCAAGGGCGGGGACGTCCGGGGCACTCGGATAGGCGTACCAGGCGTCCCGCAGGCGAAGCGCACCGCGCACGTCGGTGAGGCGGACGGGATCCTCCGGGTCCGTGATGGCCGGTTCCTGTGACAGGAGGGCGAACACGTACTGCGCCGCCGCCGACCCTTCGGCGAACTTGTCGAAGATGTCGATGACGCCCGAGCAGGCCCGGAACAGCCGCTCGGTGAGGATCAGGGCCCCGAGCCCTTCCGCGAGGAGGCGGGACTGGTCCGCGTCGGGCGCGTGCCGGATCCGCCACAGGCAGACGCCCAGGCAGGCGATGCAGGCCGCCCCGACCCAGGCGTGGCGCCACAGCTTGAGGCGGTCGAAGCCGCGGTATTCGGCGTAGAGCATGCGCGCCCCTTCCGCCTGGCGTTCCTCGACCCGGCGGATCTCGTTTTCCTGTTGGTTGTAGGCGCAGACCGTGCGGGCGTTCGCGAGGGCGGCGCCGATGAGGCGGTCCGTGCCACGGTCGAGCTGGTGCCGGCGGTGGCGCGAGACGGCCGTCGAGGCCCGTACCCACACCGTCACCCCGACATAGGCAAGCGTCGCCGGCCCCAGGATGGCCAGGTAGAGCCCGTCGTACCAGCTGATGGCGCAGGCGGTCGTCACGCTGAGGAAGAGGAGCGGCACGAGGTCGTTCCCCGCCAGGAAGGTGAGGTCGCCGATGCGCGCGATCCCCCGGGACAGGTCCCCGTAGAGGCCGGTGACGTTGTTCGCCTCGAAGAACGTCCCGTCGAAGGCGAGCAGCCGACGCAGGAGGCGGGACCGCAGCGTGTGCTGGATCTCCGCCGCCGCCTGCCGGACCCGTTCGGACTTCGGGATCTCGATCCAGCCGATCAAGGCGTAGAGGCCGAGCAGGGCCAGGCATTCGGCCACGGTTTTCGGCCACGCCTCAGGGCCGCGGCGGCTGGCGCGGATGAGCAGCGCGGTCATGAGCACCGGCGTGAGGGCGCTCCCGGCCTGCATCACGAAGATGACCAGGCCCGCGATCGCCAGGCGCCGGTGTTGCGCGCGCGACAGGTTCCAGTAGGCGCGGAGGAAGGGGAGGAGCTGGAGGTTTGGCGTTTCGGGATCCATCGGGAACCTTTCGGGTGGAAGGGGCAGGGTTCTTGAGGGTCTGGATAGGTCCTAAAGATTGTCTTATCTTAGGGGAAAAACTCTCTTTGTCAATGCTCCTCTGCGAGGCGTTTTTTCGTCTCCCGCTTCACCACTTCCACGCCATATAAAAAGATCTGCGCCTCATAGAATACCCAGACGAGGAAGACCGCGAGCGAGCCTGCCGCGCCATACAGGGAGCCGACGCTGCTTCGGCCGAGATAGAACCCGATCACGAACTTGCCGATGTTGAAGAGGACCGCCGTCAGGAACGCCGCCGGCCACACCGCCCGCCAGGGGACGCGCGTATCGGGCAGGTACTTGAAGATCCCCGCGAACAGGACCGTGATCACGCCGAGCGACAGCACCGCGTTCCCGATCGGCAAGAGCCAGACCAGGTCGATCCCCAGGTGGGTGCTCAGGAAGCCATTGCTGCGCGTGAGGATGGCGCTCGCAAGGAGGGAGGCGAGCAGGAGGATTCCCGTCGCGCCCAAAAGAAAGAGGAGCAGGAGATAATGCAGGACCTTTTCCCACGCCGTCCGCTGCCGTTTCGGCGCATCCCAGAGCAGGTTGACCCCTTCCCGCAGCCGCTGCACCCCGTTGATCGCCCCGAAGAGCGTGATCCCGATGCCGATCAGTACCGCCCAGCCGCTTTGCGCGGCGAACCGCTGCTGCTCCAAGAGGGAGGTCACGAGCCCCGCCGTCTGCGGTCCGAAGAAATCGGCGATCAGGCGCAGGAAGGCGGCCTGGTTGTCGGCTTGCCCGTACAGCGCCCCCGCGATCCCGAGCGCGACGATCAGGAGCGGCGCGAGCGAAAACACGGCATGATACGAGATCGCCGCCGCCAGGTACGAGGCCTGGTCCGCCCGCCAGGCGCGGAAGGCGGCCTTGAGGTCGTGGAAGGAGGGCATAGCGGTTAGCGGGGGAGGGGCTTGCGGAGCAGGCGAACCCCACCCGTCGCGCAGAGCCCGCCGATGACGCCCGCCACGAGGGCCGTCCAGAGGCTGGCGCCGCTCCAGTCGGGCTTCTGGATGAGGAACAGGAAGAATCCCGCCAGGAAAAACAGGAACGTGACGAAGAACGAGAGCACCGCCGCGACGAAGCAGGCGAGGCCCAGGCCGAAATGCTGGATATAGGGCCGCACCGCGAGCATGGTCGCGGCGAGGGTGCCCTTGATCTGCGTCCCCATCTGGTAGCCGAGGTATTTGAACAGGAGGGAAAAGAGGGGCATGGGGGTAGTTTGGGCGATTGGCGGGGAAGCGTAAAGAGCCATTCAGTTAGGCGTCCGACGTTCCCCGTTCCCGCTTGGGAGCGATAAAAGTGCTCATTATAAGCATTATTTTGACCTTTTTCGGTTCGCTCGCCCCTTGACGCGCCGCCAAATACCTGATAATAATCGTCCGTTGGACCAGCCCACGGTGGGCCGGTGCCCCTTCGGAAGGAAAAACGGCCATGAGCCGCACGAACCTCGCCTTTCCCGGCTCCGTCGAGAAGCTCGGGACTGCCTACGACATGCTGCGCCGCGCTTTCGGGCAGAAGGGCATCTGGGCCACCCCCGACGCCGAGAGCCGCTACGGCAACACCCTCTGGATGCGCGACTTCGCCTACGCCCTCGAGCCTGTCCTGCTCAGGCTGGGGGAGTGGGACCGGGTCCGTACCCACCTCGAGAACGTCAGCCGCCTCCAGCGGCCGAACGGGCAGATCCCCATCGTCTTCCTCGACGACGAGGCGGCCTGGCTCGACCGCAAGCGCCGCCAGGAGCAGGCCGCTGGTCGCAAGCCCTTCATGCTCGAGCGCTACGAGGCCGGCGAGCTCTGGAACCTCACGCCCGGGACGCGCGACTCGGAGGTCTGCTACCTCCTCGCGATGTACCAGTACGTCGAGGCGACGGGCGACCGGGCGTTCCTGGATCTCTGGCGCCCGCAGATCGACGCGGCCCTCGCCTACATCGAGACGCACCTCCTGCGCGACGGGCTCATGATCGGCGCCGACTGGCGCGACACCATGGAGAAGGAGCTGGGCGACAAGCCGCTCCTCAGCAACAACATGCTGCTGTACCGAGTGTACGAGGCCCGCGGCGATGTTCACAAGGCAGCAGCGCTTCTCGACCGGATCGAAGCGACCTTTCGTGTGCTGACCGCGGCCAGGCCGCGCGTCGGACGTCTCATCGACTACCCCGGGAGTGACCGTCCCGACCCGCTCGGCGCGGCGTTCATCCTCTTGCATGGCGGGAGTCTCTTCGCGGCGACCTCGCTGTGGGACGCGGCCCTCCAGGTGTTCCGCGACCTCGACACGCCCTACGGCGTCACGATCAAGTGCAAGCACAAGCCGGCCCACGGCGGCCGTCCTGATGAGGCCCAGGTGATCGAGGGCACCGACGGCATCGTCGTCTGGCCGTTCGTCCAGGCCTTCGTGGTGCGCGCCCTGCTCAAGGCCGGCGAGCACGAGGACGCCCTCCACCACCTCAAGACCCTCCACATGCACGCCGGTTTCCCCGAGTGGATCGACCCGCGCACGGGCATCGCCTACGGCGCGCCCGAGCAGCTCTGGAGCGCCGCCGGCTACCTGCTCGCCCGCCTCGAGGCCGAATCCCACTTCCGCTGACCCGCCCCCACGGCCTGTTGCCGCCGGGGCGGTTTTTTCTTTTGCAAAAACCAGCCCTGCGGCTGGCTTTTTAGGCGGCCCGTCTACGCTTCGGGCGCGAGCCTCGCTAGCTGCTTTTTCAGCACGATGACGACTTCTATCAGGTCTCGAACCCCGTGCCTCGCTTCATTCCAGGCGTCATAATCGAGTGTGCCGCCGCTCTCCATCCTCGTTAGTTGGGATTCAGCTTTCCATAAGGCGGATTCCGCTTCACGGATGTTTCTCGTGAATTGCTCAAAGAGACGGACCCGCAGGTCTTCCGTCGCGGGGGGCTCATGGCGCTTCCCGCCTTGCTCGTTCGCGGGTAGTCCATCCGTCCGGCGGCGCACGGAAGAGACTCGGTCACCATCCCAGCTTTGGGCGGGAGAGGGGGTGGGCTCGCTGTAAAAAGGGCGCATCATATAAGAGGTATATGGAAGAAGAAAATGCCATGTGCAGTATAGCACCTCCCCCGTGCGCCCGCACCTTTGTCCATTTTCGTCGCTTCTGGCATGATCCTCCCCATGGCGATCGTCCTGCAGCTCCAGGGGGTCGAGAAGGCGTTTGGCCCCAGGCGCCTGTTTTCGGCTGCGACCGTGTCGATCGCGGAGGGGCAGCGGGTGGGGTTCGTGGGCGCGAACGGGGCGGGGAAGACCACGCTCTTGCGCATGATCCTGGGCCAGGAGGGGATCGACGGCGGCCAGGTCGTCTTCCATCCGACGGCCCGGTTGGGGTATCTCGAGCAGCACGAGCGTATCCCCGCCGAGGAGCGGGTCCTCGACTATCTCGTCCGCGTCTCCGGCCGCGAGCCGTGGGAGTGCGCGAAGGCCGCGGCCGCGTTCGCCCTCACGCCCAACGACCTCGAGCGTCCGTTCGGGGATTTTTCCGGTGGCTACCAGATGCGCGTGCGCCTCTCCGGCGTCTTCGTGCGCGAGCCGAACCTGCTCCTCCTTGACGAGCCGACCAACTACCTCGACCTGCAGACGGTCCTTCTTTTGGAAGAGGTCCTGCGCCAATACCGCGGTGCCCTCCTGCTCGTCTCCCACGACCGCGAATTCTTGAAGAACGTGTGCACGCATACGTTGGAATTGGAACACGGGAAGCTGAACCTGTTCCCCGGCGAGATCGAGGCGTATTTGGCGGATAAGGAGGAGAAGCTCGAAGCCGCGCGCCGCTACAACAAGAAGATCCAGGCCCAGCGCGCCCACCTGCAGAGCTTCGTCGACCGGTTCCGCGCCAGCAAGGCGGTCCAGGCCCAGTCCAAGATGAAGCAGCTCGCGCGCCTCCAGACCATCGAGATCGCGCATTCGTTGCGGACCGTGCGCATCCAGCTGCCGCCGCCCGTCGTCTTGCGCAAGGGAACCGCGTTGACCTGCCGTGACCTCGCCGTCGGGTATGGCGAGCGCCGGGTTTTAGGCGCGATCAATTTTGAAATCGACCGCGGCGACCATGTGGTGATCTTGGGCGAGAACGGGCAAGGGAAGACCACGCTCCTCAAGACGCTCGCCGGCGACCTGCCGCCCCTCGCGGGCCTCGCCAAGTGGGGCCACAACCTCCGCGTCGGCTATTACGCCCAGCACGTCCCGCAGATGCTGCCGAAACACGGCTCCGCGGGCGATTATTTGCGCCAGGTCGCGGGCGAGGTGTTGCCGGAAGACCTCTTGCGCATGGCCGGGAACTTTTTGTTCTCGAAGGACGACCTCGACAAGCCAATTTCCGTCCTGTCCGGCGGTGAGCGCGCACGCTTGTGCCTCGCAGGCATCTGCCTGGGCCGCTACGACATCCTCATCCTCGACGAGCCCACCAACCACCTCGATTTCGATACGGTCGAGGCCCTCGCCGAAGCGCTGCAGGAGTTTCCGGGTACGATCTTTTTCGTGAGTCACAGCCGTACCTTCGTGGCCCAGGTCGCGACCACCATCCTCGAGATCCGCGACGGGACCCTCCGCCGCTACCCGTACCCGTATGACATTTACGTCCACGAGCTGAAGACGCACGAGAAGCTCGAGATCGAGGAGATCGTCGCCGAAGAGGAGCGGAACCAGGGCGAGGCGCCCTACGTCCGCTGCAAGACCGACGTGTATCACGATCTTCAAAAGGAGAAGCGTGTCTTGGAGCGCCTTGAAAAGGAGATGGCGACGCTCGTCCGCGAACGCGAGACGATCTTCCGCGCCTATGCCGAGCAACCGCTCCTGCAAGACGTCACCCGCGCGAAACGCCTCAAGACGATCGAGGAAGCCTCCCTCGCCGCCGAATCCCAGTGGTTCGCCACCCACGACCGCATGGAAGCCCTGGAAAAAGAGATGAAGACCGCCAAAGAGGAATATGGTTAACCCATTTGCGCTATCATGTCGGCTATGACCATCGCGATCATCGGCGGCGGCGCGGCGGGCCTCATGGCGGCCGCGACCCTCTGCGAGCAGAGCCCGGAGGCGCGCGTGATTTTGCTTGAAAAGAATGATGGGTTAGGGAAGAAAGTGATCATTTCCGGAGGCGGGCGCTGCAATGTCACGACGGGCTTGCGGGACTTGCGCGAGGTCCTCAAGCGCTATCCCCGCGGCAACAAGTTTCTCCTCTCCGCCTTCCACCAATTCCCGCCCGAGGCCGTGTACGCCTGGTTCGAGGCCCACGGCGTCCCCCTCAAGATCGAGGAGGACCTGCGTGCCTTCCCCCAATCCGACGACGGCCATGACATCGTGGCCGTGTTCGAGCGGCTGTTCCGGAAAGGGAACGTCGAGGTCCGGTTGAAGGCGAATGTGGTCCGGCTCGAAAAGGCATCGGCCGGTTTCCATCTCTTTCTGAAGGACCGACCGGAACCGCTCGCCGTCGATCGCGTGATCCTCACGACCGGCGGCCAGGCCTATCGCCACACCGGTTCCACGGGCGACGGCTATGCCTTCGCGCAAGCCATGGGCCACACGCTCACGCCGCTTGCGCCTAGTTTGAATGCATTTTTCACCAAGGAGACGTGGCCTGCGGAGCTTGCGGGCCTGTCGTTCCAGCGCGCCACGGTCACGGCGCACCGCGGCCAGGGGCACGCGTATACGGGGCCGTTCCTCTTCACGCACAAGGGCATCACGGGCCCGGCGGTCTTCGCCGTCTCGTCGCTGGTCGCCTTCGAGAAGTACGACGTGCAACAGCCGCTCCGCGTGACGCTCGACCTTTTTCCGGATGAGGCCGCCGAGGCGCTCCGCACTCGCTTGGAGATGCTCTTGCGCGCGAATGGCCGCAAGGCCCTGACGACGGTCCTGGGATTTGCGGTCCCGAAATCGTTGGTGACCGTCCTCTGCCAAGAAACAGGCGTTCCGGAACACAAGAACGCCGCTGACGTGAACAAGCAGGAGCTCACGCGCATCGCCGCTTGGCTCAAGGCCGCCCCGCTCGACGTGACGGGCCGCGGGGCGGGGGACGAGTTCGTGACGGCGGGCGGGATTCCGCTCAACGAGGTGAATCCGAGCACGATGGAATCAAAAATCACCCCCGGACTGTTCTTCGCGGGGGAGATCTTGGACGTCGATGGGTTTACAGGGGGGTTCAACCTGCAGGCGTCGTGGGCGACGGGGAGGTTGGCGGGGAAGAACGTGGGAGGGTAGAAGTTGTTTCGTCACGGTCGTTCCAATGCCTCTTTGAGAAGCGGGACGATCTGTTTCCGCATCAGGATGTCCGGCCGTTCCGCAACGTTGCCGGAAAATTGGACAGCGAGGACCTTTTCGAGGAGCTCTTTTGTCTCCGGCTCAGCCGTTACGAAGAAGTTCTTCACCTCGTTCAGCTCGATGGTGTTTTGGAAGACGTGGTCCAACGCGTGGGCCTTCTTTAAGGCGGAAAGGGCATGGAGGATTTCCGCTTCCCGTTCCGTGACCAGTTTCTTTGCGCCGATGATCTCCAGTTGGGCGATCCCGACCCGTCTTTCGCCTAGCGTGAAATAGGCAAAATCACCCTCGATGCGCTCGGCCAGCTTTCCCCCGGACAGGTCAGACTTGGCGAGGAAGAGCTCCTTCCAAAATGATTCGGGAAGGCGCAGCCGTTCGTTGAGCCAGGCGGCCGCCTTCCGATCGCGCTCCGTCGTCACGGTCGCCCGAAAGTTTAGGGTATTCGAAAGGATGGCTCCGTAGAGCAGGGTCGCGGCGACGGGGGAGATCTCCAGCCGCTCCGCCATGAACTTTTCTGCGATGAGGGTCGCGGCGGCTCCGACCAGCTCGATCTGCGTCTTTGCGTTAGGGAACGCGGCCGCCTCGTGCGTCTTGCGGTGGTCAATAATCTCGACGACCCGTTCGGGACGGATCTTCCCCGCCAACCCGTTCAGGTCGCTCGCATCCACCAGGATGACCTCATTATAGGGTTCGGCGTCTTGGATCAGGTTGGGTGCAGGAAAGCCGAAGCGGTCAAGGACGTATTTCGCTTCATCGTGTGGTTCCCCGATGATCCCCGCTGTGCAGGCGATGCCGTGCTTCTGGAGGAACTCGGCGTAGCCGATGGCTCCGGCGACGCCGTCCAAGTCTGGATTCACATAACAAGTGACGAGTGTGTGTGTCATATTCGGCCCTGACCTAATTAGATTTGTCCGCTTATTCAATACGTAAAATCCGATACTCCGTCCCCCCGCTCACATTCTCCACCCGCACCACATCCCCAGCCTTCTTGTTCAGCAAAGCAGCGCCAACCGGCGACACATTCGAAATCCTCCCCTGCGACGGATTCGCCTCATGCGGGCCGACGAGCTGGTACGTCCGTTCCTTCCCGTTCACCTCGACCGTGACGCGTGAGCCCATCCCGACCCGGCCGTCGTCGCTCGCTTGGGTGATGATCGCGCGCTTGAGGCGGTCCTTGATCGTCAGGACGCGGCTTTGCAGGCGGGCCAGCTTCGGTTTCGCTTCCTGGTATTCCGCGTTCTCCGAAAAGTCACCCAGGGTGAGGGCGTAGCGCATCTGCTCGAGGGCGGCGGGGAGGTCGACCTTCTCGATCCGTTCGAGCTCGCGCTTGAGCTTCTCGACGCCTTCGGGAGTGAGGTAGATGACGTCGTCGCTGGTGTCCTGGTCGCGCAGCTGTTGGGAGGTCCGTTGGGGGAGGCGCATAGCTAGTCGGTGGGCGTGTCCTTGCTCTTGGCGAGGCCGTAGCCGCCAGCGGATCCGGCGGCGAAGGCGATGGCGCCCGTGATCACCTCACCCAGGTATTCCGGGGCGTAGAAGAGGCAGGCGAAGAAGAGGACCAAAAAAACCGTTGTAATAACGAAAAAAGCAAAGAGCTGGACCTTCTGGCGGGGCGAGAGGTGGCGGCGTTCCTCGTGGGCGTAGTCCATCTCCTTTTCTTGGAGTTCAAGGATGCGGTCGACCTGGGCTTGCGTCGGCATATATGCCTGCGTCTGGTTGCCGAACATCTGCAACAAGTGCGTGGTGACCGTCTCGTCGATCACCGGGAGCTCCTTCTTGTTCACGGCGAGGGCCTCGTCGCGCTTCGGCTCAGACGGCATGGGATTGGCGGTTACGGCGGTATGACAACAATTGCTTGCCGGCGGTGGGCTGGAGCGCGAGCTGCTTCATCTGCTTGCCGAGGAAGAGGTTGAACTCGCGTTGCAGGAACATCCCCAACAGGAAATCGAACTGCGTCCGGTCGATCTTCTCGGCACGCAGGTCGTCCTGCAGGGTCCGCATGAACGTGAAGAGTTGGATGGGGGAACGCGTGGGCATAGCGATACCCGTACCGTACCAAGGGGCTGGGGAAAAGGGAAGCCGCAAAATCGCCTTCTATTTCGGGCTAAAGGCTGTCTCGCGTGATTAGCGTTTTCCCCGTACGGCTGCTATCGTCGGGGCATCATTCGCTTTCCCCTTTTCTATGCTCACCGTTGGCGACAAGGCCCCCAATTTCCGCCTGCCAGACCAGGACGGCGCCGAACACACCCTCGGCGAAGTGAAGGGCCAGTGGGCCCTCGTCTATTTCTACCCGAAAGACGACACCCCGGGTTGCACGAAAGAGGCTTGCGGCATCCGCGACGCCTTCCCGAAGTTCAAGAAGCTCGGCCTCACCGTCTTCGGCGTGAGCGTCGATTCCGTCAAGAAGCACGCGAAATTCGTCGAAAAATACCAGCTCCCGTTCATCCTCCTGGCCGATGAGGGGAAGGAGATGGTCGAGGCGTATGGCGTCTGGGGCAAGAAGAAGTTCATGGGCCGCGAATACATGGGCACGAACCGCGTGAGCTTCCTCATCGATCCCAAGGGCAAGATCGCGAAGGTCTACCCGCAAGTGAAGCCCGAAGCCCACGCGGATGAGGTGCTGGCCGACGTGAGGGCGCTGCAGGCCTAACCCATGGCTACGCCCCTTTCTGCGGCCGCGTGGGTCAAGCGCCTACAGGCCGAAGGCCATCCCGTGCGGGCGAAGCATGCCCAGCGCTTTTTCCGTACCGGGCCGGGGGAATATGGGGAAGGGGATCGGTTCTTGGGGATCACGGTTCCGGGGCTGCGGTTCCTCGCGAAAGAAGCGAACGCGCTTTCCCGCGACGCGTTAGAACGCTTGCTCGCCTCACCGTGGCACGAGATCCGGCTTTTCGCCCTGATCATCCTCACGAACCAGGCGCGTCGCCTGAAGGATCCCGCGGCGCAAGCGGAGCTCGCCGGCTGGCTGTTCGACCGCCGTGCCGCCATCAACAACTGGGACCTGGTCGATACCAGCATCCCCGTCATCTTCGGCGGCTGGAAGCCGACGCCCGCTTGGAAGCGCAAGATGGACGCGCTCCTGCGCTCAAAAACCTTGTGGGACCGCCGCATGGCCATGCTCGCGACCTTCGGGTGGATGCGGCTGGGGGATTTGGAGCCGTGTTTCGCGTACGCCGAGCGCCTATTGAATGATCGTGAGGATCTCATGCATAAAGCGGCCGGCTGGATGCTCCGTGAGGCGGGGAAGCGGGATGTGGGGCGCTTGCGGGCATTACTGGATACGCATGCGACGGTGATGCCGCGGACGATGCTGCGGTATGCGATCGAGCGGCTGCCGGAGGGGGAGCGGAAGGGATATCTCCAGCGGAAGGCGCAGGCCCTTTGAGCCTTGACCGAAGGGCTGCTTTGTGATACATCGTCCAAGGAAAGAGGTGCGTCATGGCGAAACAAGAGGCTTCTGGGTTCTCGGCCCCGATCGTGTACGTCCAGCCTCCATTCGAGGAGCTGGAGCGCCGTTTCCCGGACGGCGTTGATCCGGATTTCGAGGGCAGGCGCTTCGACCCGATCGAGCGCTGCAAAGCCGTTTCCCGGGAGAGCCGCGAGGTCGCGTTCGAGTACTTTTGCCTGGAGCGCGACGCGTCGGATGAGGAGGTGCTCGCCGAGATGGGCTGTTCCGGTGTTCGCCCGGCGCTCTACGAGGAGTTCCTCGGCTTCACCGAGAAGTACCCTGACGAAGGGCGGGAGTTCCCCATCGCCGCCCTCGGTTCCGAGGCGCGCGTGGATGGCGATCGGCGCAATGCGTACCGCTCCGATGAAGCGGGTGGCCGGGGCCTCGAATTGGGCCGGGCCACTCTCCTCTGGAACGAGTTCTATCGCTTTCTCGTCGCCCGCGAGTAGTGCCCGGACGCTCGATCCCAAGCCCTTGCTCGGCATACCATCCGAAACGCGGATGAGCATGCCTCAAGCGAGGCCTTTTTGTTTGCCGGGTAGTAGGCGGCGTGGCCGCTTCGGTATGAAGCGGGGAAGGGCCTGAGTCTTTGCGGGGTACCAGTATTGATGTATGTTCTCTGTAATATGACCCAATCCATCCGCCAAGCCCTCTTCGCCGCCGGTTGCTTCTGGGGCGTCGAGCAGGCCTTCCGTGACATCCCCGGCGTCGTCGACGCCGAGGTCGGCTATACCGGCGGGACCGTGCCGAATCCCTCGTACGAAGCCGTCTGTACCGATACCACCGGCCATGCCGAGGCCGTCCGCGTCACCTTCGATCCCGAGCGCGTGACCTTCCGCGAGCTGGTCGACCGGTTCTGGTCCCTCCACAACCCGACGACCTATAACCGCCAAGGCCCCGACGTCGGGAGTCAGTACCGATCGGCCATTTTCGTGCTCGACGAGGCCCAGCGTGAAGCCGCGGAAGCCTCGAAGGCCGCGGCCCAAGCCAATTACCTCAGCCCCATCGTCACCGAGATCGTCCCGGCGGGCCCGTTCTATCGTGCCGAGGAATATCACCAACGCTATGTGGAGAAGCATGGGGGTGCCGCCTGCCATTTCTAGGGTTCTTGGGTCAGTTTCCGGCTGAAGGGGAATCTGGTAGCCTGGCGGTATGAAACGTTCTCTCGCGTTCGTGGTCGGGATCGTGGCCGTGGCCGGGTTCGCCTGGTCGCTCGGCCTTTTTCGGGGTTGGACGGGATCGCTCGCCGGACTTTTGCCATTCTCGCCCGGACCCGTCACGCCGTCCGCCTCCTCGACGGCTCCCGGGCCCGTGTTTGCGGGCGACCGTACCCGTCCCTATCTCGTGGGGTTCGCGGCAGGCCAGGGGGCTGATGCCGTCGAGTGGCAGGTCACCGTCGATGGCCGCGCCTCGGGGTTTGCCTATACGGCGAACGAGGCCTATGGCGCCAGTGGCGAGGTCGTCACCTCCACCGACCAGCTCATCCTGACCGCATACCGTCCCACGGGGGAGATCATTGCGACCGCCACGGCGACCTGGATGGGCGCGATGGCCACGGGGACCATGCGTTATGGTACCCGCACCTATCCGCTCCGGCTCGCCGAAGCCGCGACGTCCTCGGCGATGCTTTCGTTTGAGGAGGCCGAAGGGCGCTGGGCCGACGACGCGCGCAGCATGTCGTGCGATTTTTCCACCACGTATCCAGTGGTGCGCGCCGGCGGGCCGGTTTCCCGGGCCGCAGCTGAACGCATTAATGCGGAGATCCGCCGCAGCTTCCTCGTGCCTGTCATGTTCGCCTGGGAAGAGTACCGCCGTGGCGGTCCCCAGACCGCCGAGCAGGTGAAAGAGGACTATTTTCGCGCCTGCCGCGACGAGCTCGAGCAGGAGGTGGCGGAGTTTGGCCCGACCGTGGAGGCGGGTGGCGTATTCCGCCGGAGCGAGCTCACGTCCGTGGCCGTTTCCTCCAACCGCGACGGGTACCTCTCGTTCACGGCCGACCGCTCCACCTATTCCGGCGGCGCGCATGGCTCGGTGCTCCGCGAGGGGTTCGTGTTCGACCTGGCGACCGGGCAACGTCTCGAGATCGATGACGTGATCCGCGCCGATGCGCGCCATCTCTTCGGCCAGCGCCTCGCCTCCGACCTCCTGCGCGACTATCGCGACGAGCTGTTCGACGACAGCGCCACTCGCCTGCGGGCGTTCGTTGCGAGCGCTCCCGCCCGCGCGAAGGCTCGTTGGGAGGCGAACGAGTCGGGCCTGTCCACCTCGACCACCTTCTATCTTGTCCCGACCGGCCTGCGCGTCGTCTTCCAGCAATATGAGGTGACGCCCTACGCCGTCGGGATCCCCGAGATCACGCTCCCGTATTCGCGTTGGCGCGACCTTGCCATGCCTGGGCGGGTCTGGCCGTTTTAAGTCTAGATGCGCCTGTTATGTTGCTTTGGCACGCGGTCCTCTTAGGGGCTATTGAGGGCCTGACCGAATTCCTGCCCGTCTCCTCGACCGGGCACCTCCTCTTGGCGACGGAAGGCTTGGGGCTGACCGACGCGTTTTCGCAGACGTTCGCGATCGCCATCCAGGCCGGGGCGATGGCGGCGGTGTTCGCGTTCACCTGGCGCGAATGGCTGAAGCCGGCCGTCTGGAAGCGGGTCATGGCCGGGTTCGTGCCGACGGCCGTGATCGGGTTCGCGCTGTACCGTCTCGTGAAACAATTTCTGTTGCGTCCGGAAGTGGTGGTCGTGGCGCTCGTCGTCGGCGGCGCGCTCATCATCCTGCTCGAACGTTGGCTGAAGAAAAAAGAGCTTGTCTCAACCAAGCTCGTTTCTCTCGAAGATATTTCATACGGGCAGGCGGCGCTCGTCGGCCTGGCGCAGTCCCTCGCGGTCGTCCCCGGCGTTTCCCGTTCGGCGGCGAGCGTCTTGGGAGGGCTGTCTTTGGGATTGTCGCGGCCGCTCGTCGTGACGTACTCGTTCCTGCTCGCGGTCCCGACGATCGGGATGGCGGCGGCCTATGACCTCTGGAAGCAGCGGGCGCTCCTCACGGCGGACCGGTTTGACCTGTTGGCGGTGGGGTTCGCGGTTTCCGCAGCCGTGTCGTTCGTGGTGATCCGTTGGCTGCTTTCATATGTGCGGAATCATGATTTTATGTGGTTCGGGGTGTACCGGATCGTGTTTGGGCTGGCGGTGGGGTGGTGGGTGTTTATGAGGTGAGCGCTTGCTGGTTTTTCCTCGAACGAGTATCGTTTTTAACCTTATGCTTCTCTCTCGATCGGCCGTCCAAGCCTCCTTAGATTGCGGTTCCGTTGGCATTCATCCATTTGACCCGATTCATTTCAAGGAGGCGAGTTATACGTTTCATTTGGGTGACCGACTTCGCGCCTATGCCTCCGAACAGGTGATAGACCTCGAGCGGTTGGAGCCTGCATTCACTGAGTTCGATCTTCCGTCAGAAGGATATGTGCTTGCTCCCGGCGCCTTTATCGTTGGATATCTGCGAGAGCGTTTGACGCTAGGTTCCGACGTGGCCGCCCTGCTGACGGTCCGTGGCTCTTGCGCGCAGGCGGGGCTGAATGCCCTCAATTCAGATCTTTTCATTGAGCCAAACTCGGACCTCCATTTGAAGTTGGCAATGAAAAATATCTCAAGCAACCCCATCCGTCTGCGAGCGGGGATGAAGATCGTGAAAGGAGTCTTTTTCTCCGTAAAACGATAATGGATGCGTTTGAAGAGGGGGGGTCACGGATCAAAAATCGACGCCTCCAGCCTCTCCCCCTTAAACCGCTGCGCCAACCGGTACCCGCCATAAATGGACGGCAGGATCCCCACGCCATTGCAGCCGAGGTTATAGTGTAGCCTCGGCTCCTTTTTATCCGCCCCGATCAGCCGCACCCCGCTTTTCGTATATCCCATCAGCCCATGCCAGCGGAACAGGAACGGCTTCTTCTGGTCACTGGGCTTGAGCATGCGGATCGCCGCCTTGAGTTCCCGGAGCGGTTCCGGCGGGACGGGAATGGTGCGGTAGTAGGTCTCGATCTCCGGAAGCGGCTTTTCCGGCCCGCCCCAACACACCAGGCTGCCACCGGAAAACGGCCGTCGGGTGAAATAGGTATAGGCGGATTCCTCGTGATAGGCGGGATCGAGATAGCTGATGGCGGTCGGTGGGGCGGTGGGCACCGCATACCCTGCCATGTACCCGATGATGCCGCGCACGGAATCGTGGAAGCGGCGGTCGATCTTGGCGCCATCGCGTCCGACCAGGTGGAACGACTCGAACCCGTTCGTGCACAAGACGACGTCGTTCGCTTGGATGCGGAACGAGAGCTTCGTCTCGATCGCGGCCCCCGAGGCGCCAAAGGCGATCGTGTGCACGGGCGTCTCTTCAAGGATCATGAAACGTTCCGGGTAGCGGCTCAGTAGGGCGGCGGCCACCTCTTCCGTGAGGGCGGCGCTATTCGTTACGCCTTTCTTGGACGATTGCACCCCGATGAAGCTCGTGTCCGGGGTCTCGAGGAGGGTGAGCAGATCTCTTTTGGGGAGGGGCGTAAAGAGCGCCCGCGCCTGCGTTGGGAGGCGCAGGTGCGGGAGCGCCTCTTCCGCGAGATAGAGCGGTTGCGGGCTGAGGCCGAGCCGCTCGCGCAGGCGTGCCGTCGCGAGGAACATGTCAAGCGCGGCCTGGTCGTGGAAACCGACATAGCCCGGGAAACGAAAGATGGGGGTCTGCAGGCCGAGGGAATGCCTCAACCCATCCAGCAGCTCCCACGCCGATTCGACGGCGCGGATCGCGTCGGCCGCTTTCCGCGTGCCGAACTGCCTCACGAGGTCGGGAAGCTGCCGCTCGAAATAGGAGACGATCTGTCCGGCATTGTGGCCCGTGGCGCCGTGGGCCAGGCGCGTCGCTTCGATGAGCAGCACCGAGCGCGTGGTGTGGAGCAGCGTGAAGGCGGCCGTCATGAGGCCGGCGATGCCGCCGCCCACGATCACCAGGTCCTCCTGCCGGTGCTGGTCGAGGCGGTAGAGGGCGCGGGTGCGCTCGAGCTGGTGGAGCCAGGGCGAATGGTTCATAGCGGAAAGGGCGTTCCTGGGCAGTATAGCATGCGCGCCGGCGGCGCCCGCACCGACCTGTGCTATACTTGGCGGGATTATGGAGTCGATGCAGAAGCTGTCCTTTTGGCGGACCGTGCTCTTTCGCTGGCGTGGCGCCCTCTGCTGGGAACGCGGGGCGGCCATGGCCTTTTTCGCCCTCTTCTCGATCGCGCCGCTGTTCGTGCTGCTCCTGTCGCTGCTCGACCGGTTGTTTGGGGTGGGCGTGGTGCGTGGGGAGATCTACACGGTCCTCGTCCGCACGCTGGGGGCGGGGACGGCCGAGGCGATCCGCGCCCTGTTGCTGCAGCCGGGACTGTTCCAGGGTGATCTTGCGACGATCCTCGCGAACGCCGTGCTGACCGCCATCGGTTCGGCCGCCCTGTTCCGCCACATGCAGCACTCGCTCACCATCGTCTGGCATCGCCACGAGGAACGGAGCGAGGCCGCGAGCTATTTGCTGGGCAGCTTCTTCCGCTCGTTCTTCGCCCTGGGGGCGCTCACGGTGTTTGTCGTCGGCGGGCTCTTCCTGCTCGCGAGCGGCCTATTGTTCGGCCCGATCCTCAAGCGCCTCGTCTTTGGGGAGGGGATCCCGCCCGTTTGGCCCTTCCTGTTTTCGGGGTTCGCGTTGCTCGGTTCGACAGGCGTCTTCACCGTCCTATACGCGACCCTTTCCCGTGAGCGCCCGTCGTTCCGGCGGTTGGGCATCAGCTCGGCGGTGGTGTTCGTGAGCCTGTTCTTCGCGAAGGCGGCGGTCGGCTCGTTCGCGCAGACGAGAGCGCTGTTCTCGCTCTTCGGCGCCGGTTCGGCGGTCGTGTACCTGCTGCTCTGGTGCTTCTTGCTGGCACAGGTCTTCCTGCTCGCCGCGGTCATCGCCGGCGTACGGACGGAGCGTTAGAGACGGTGGGGATCCTATTTTCCGTGGTGCCGAGGCGGGAGCGGCCGTCTCTTGACAGCAAGCGAAAAAAAGCCTTATCCTACCCATATTCGGAGGCAACATGCGTGATGAGAACGAGGCCGGGGCGCCCCCGCCCGGTGAAGAGGGGCGCGTCCGACGGATCATCCGGCAGACGGTCGCGAGGATCGCCCAGAACCGAACGCTGGGCGGGTTCGTCCGCGCCGCCAACGAGCTGCCGCCCCATCCGGACGACGTCGGGGTTCGGCCGCTCGATGACGCGTCCATCCGCGCGCTCGCCGATCGGCAGCGGCGCAAGCGGCAGCGGCGCCTCTTCATCTTCTACACGATCCTCGGCGTCCTGTCGGTCGCGAGCGTCGTCGTCGCCATCAACTTCTTCTACCGGCTCGCCACCGAGCGGTAGCGCGGCGCCTGTCCTGGGCGCCTTTTTTCTTGCGCGCTTTTCCGGGCCACGGATCTCGCGGTATACTGGACGGCGTGTCCCGTCCCTTCTCGGCGCGTGGGGCCCACGTCCGTCCCACCGTAGGCGCCGCGCCCATGCGCCTGCGGCTTTTGGCGATCGGCTGCGGCCTGTTGGGGCTGCTGCTCGTCGCCCGCTTTTTCCAGTTGCAGGTCATCGAGTACGCGTCCTACCAAGTGCTAGCCTCCGACCAGCACGCCCTCCAGAAGGCCCTCACGCCGCGCCGTGGCACCATTTATGTCCGCGACCGCGCCGATGGCCGCCTCTATCCCATCGCCAAGGACCGCGACGCCTGGCAGGTGTATGCCGTCCCACGCGAGATGCCCGACCGGGCGGCCGTCGCCGAGCGTGTCGCACAGATCCTGGGCAAGCCGAAGGAAGATTTCTTGCCGAAGCTTCTGGCGCCCACGACGACCTATCTCGTCCTCGACCGCGACGCCGCCTATGAGCGCGTCGAGGAGCTGCGGGCCGCCAAGCTTCCCGGCATCGGCGTGCAGGCGGGGGCCGCGCGCCTCTATCCGGAACCGGGCATCGGCGGGCAGATCCTGGGGTTCGTCTCCCTGGACGACCAGAACCAGCGCGTCGGGAAGTACGGCCTGGAAGGGTATTTCGATGAGGTCTTGCGTGGCCAGGCCGGGTCCATCCAGGCCGAACGCGACCCGCAAGGCCGCCGCCTCACCACCGGTTCCATCGAGCTCACCAAGGCGCGCGACGGCAGTGACGTCGTCGTGACGCTCGACCGGCGCATCCAATACGAGGCCTGCGCCAAGCTGCAGGAGGCGATCACCCGCTTCGAGGCCTCCAGCGCCTCGATGGTGATCGTCGATCCGCGCGACGGTTCGCTGCTCGCCATGTGCGCCGTGCCCGATTTCGATCCGTCGAAGTACCGTACCGTGAAAGACATCGGCATCTTCAATAACCCCAACATCTTCTACCAGTACGAGCCCGGGTCCATCTTCAAGCCCGTCACCCTCGCCGCGGGTCTCGACAGCGGCAAGATCACGCCACGCTCCACCTACGTCGACAAGGGCGAGGAGAAGATCGACCAGTTCACCATCCGTAATTCCGACAAGAAGGCGCATGGCACCCAGACCATGACCGACGTCCTCGAGAAGTCATTGAACACGGGGACGATCCATGTGCAGCGCCTGCTTGGGAAAGACCTCTTCCGGACCTACGTCCAGAAGTTCGGCTTCGGCGAGCGGACCGGCGTCTCGCTTTCGACGGAGGTCAAGGGCGACGTCTCGGCGCTCAAGCGGGCGGGCGAGATCTTCGCCGCCACCATCTCGTTCGGGCAGGGGATGGCCGCCACGCCGCTCCAGATGGCGATGTCGTATGTGCCGCTCGGCAACGGTGGGACCATGTACCGTCCACGCCTCGTCGAGTCGTTCCTCCATCCGGATGGCCGCAAGGAGCCGGTCGCGCCGCAAGTCGTCGGCCCCATCATCTCCAGCCGCACCTCGCACCTGATTTCGGCCATGCTGGTGGATGTGGTCGAGAACGGGCACGGCAAGCGCGCAGGCGTGCCCGGCTACTATGTCGCCGGCAAGACGGGGACAGCCCAGATCCCGAACCCGAAGGGGGGCTACTTGGCGGATGCGACCATCGGCTCGTTCGTGGGCTACCTGCCCGCCGAAAACCCGCAATTCGTGATGCTCGTCAAGATCGACCGCCCCAAGACCGTGCAGTTCGCCGAATCTTCGGCGGCCCCGATCTTCGGCGAGATGGCCAAATTCCTGGTTTCCTATCTCCAGATCCCGCCTGAACGGCCGATCCGCGCCCCGGCCGCCCCGCCGGCCGTCGAGCCGGAGCCCTTGACGCCGCCGTCACCGGTCGCCGCCCCGGCCGCCTCCGACAACTGATCCCCAGTGCCGTCTTCGCCCCTCCGGACCCCTGTGTTATGCTCGAGGCCTATGCAATTCCTGCTCGCCTGGCTGACGCGCGCGGTCGGAGGGATGGCGAAAAAGACCCTCGCGCGCGAACGGCCGCTCATCATCGCCGTGACGGGATCGGTGGGGAAGTCCTCGACCAAGCAATTCCTGGCCGCGCTCCTGCGTGCCCGCACGACGCCACAGGTCCGCGTCACGGAGAAGAGCTATAACAACGACCTCGGCGTCCCGCTGACGGTGTTTGGCCGTCCTGCTCCCGGTAATGCGCCGCTAGCCTGGATCGGGCTGCTTTGGACGGGCGCGTTGCATGCGCTCGGCCTGCGCCGGACCGGCGTCCAGACGTTCGTGTTCGAGATGGGGGCTGACCGTCCTGGTGATCTGGCGCGCCTGACGGACCTCGCGCCGCCCTCCCTCTCGGTCGTGACCGCGGTCACCCCGGAAGACGTCGATTGGGCGCCCGTCCATGCCGCGAACTATCCCTCGATCGACGCCATCGCCGAAGAGAAGTCGACGCTCGTCCGTCGCTTGCCGCCCGGCGGGACGATGGTCCTCAATGCCGATGACCCGCGCGTCCTCGCGATGCGCGACAAGAACCCGGCCCATCTCCTGACCTTCGGCACGTCGTCCCGGGCCGACGTGCAGGTCCTCCGCACCCAGGTCCGCATGGAAGCGACCGGAACCGGCGCGTTGCCCGTCGGCCTGGAGATCCGGGTCGCGATCCTGCAGCAGGCGTATACCGTTTTCTTGCCGGGCACGTTCGGACGCTCCATGGCGTTCGCCTTTGCGGCGGCCGCGGCCGTCGGGCTGGCGCTCGACCTGACGGCAGAGGAGATCATCGCCGCCTGCTCGGAAGAATTCCGTCCGCTTCCGGGCCGCGCGCGCCTGATCCCCGGCATCAAGGGCACGATGCTCTTGGACGATACCTATAACGCCTCGCCGGTTTCCGTGCTGTCCGCGCTACGCGACCTGTCCTCGATGGCGACCGATCCGTCCCGCCAGCGCAAGATCGCCTGCCTTGGCGAGATGCGCGAACTCGGTCCGACGACTGCCGATCTCCATGCGCGCATCGGTAGTGAGGCTGCCCGCTTGGGGATCGACCTCCTGTGCGTGACGGGTGCCTATGCGGACGCCTATCGTTCTGGCGCCCTGGCCGCGGGCTTTCCGGAAGGGCGGATCCATCTGTTCGCCGACACGCCGGAGCTTGGCTTGTGGGTCCAAGATGCCTTGCGTCCGGGAGACCTCGTGTTCGCCAAGGCGTCCCAGGGGGGCTTGCAGACGCCGGGCGTCCGCCTGGAGCGGGTCGTGAAGGAGCTGATGGCCGAGCCGGCCCGCGCCTCCGAACTCCTCTGCCGCCAGGAAGCGGCGTGGGGGACGCGGTGTTAGCCTTGCCGGCAGGATACCGCTCTTCTTTCTCGTGCGGATCGTCGAAGGGGCCGGAGCCTCTACCACCGCCGGACCGGGTAGCCAGAAAAGCGTCTAAATTGGCGCTTTTTTACATAAAAAAGCCCCGAACCGAGGTTCGGGGAGGAGGGCTCAGCCGGTCTTGCCGTAGGCGGCGAGGAACCGCTGTCGCTCGTCCGGGCTGTAGAGCGGCCGTCCCAGGCCGTGCCAGGGGACGGCGTGCGCGGTGCGGGTCATGGTCCAGTCGCTTCTCCCGCTTCGGGCGTGGCGGCGCAGCCAGGTGGCCAGCGGCGGGTTCGTGACGTGGTTTTGGATGACCGGGATGTCACCCTCGAGCGGGTGCTCGAGGTTCGCGCGTCGGGCGGCCTCGAAGACGCTCGTCACGGCCCCCGTTTTTTCTGGGATGAGCTCCAGCAGGGCGATGAAGAGGAACCCGCCGATATGTGCGCGGGGAATCCGCTCGCGTTGGCTCGCGAAGAGCCGTTCGCGCTCCTGCATGGTGAGGGGCGCCGGTTCGTTCGGCGTGTCGGGGAGAGGGGGGACGGCGATGGGGTGCGCGTGTTCGCGCGCGAGGGCAGCGGACCCACCCCGTTCCGATGCGCCTGCGTAGGGGGCGAGGAGCGCGGTCGGCAGCTCGTTCGCCAGCTCGTCGTGGGCGTCGAGGCGAAGCTTCAGCCGCTCGCACTCGTCCTCGATGCGGCGGGCTTCGCGTTGGAAGGAGAGGGGCTCCTGCCGCAGCTCCTCGAGCCGCTTCTCGATCGTCGTGATCTCTTCCGCTTCCGGCGTCCCTTTGCGTGGCCGGGTCGCCTTTAGCGAGCGGAGTCGGGCATTCAGTTCGTGCTGCTCCGGCTCGGTGTCCTCGTGGTGCGCACGGAGACGCTCCTTGACGGCCTCAAGGGCCTGGGTGCGATCGGCGAGGGCCGCGGCCACCTCTGCGCGGTCCGGGCCCGAGATCGGCGGCGCGATTGCGGTCGACGGGGAGGACCCGGAACTCGACAGGCTTTCGATCTGGGCGATCACCAGGCGCAGGGCCTTGTCGAATCCCGCTTGGAAGCCCTGGTCACCCGTGGAACGCAGCGCAGCCTGTCCCAATGTGCGCCTGGCCTCGTGCAGCTCCGCCCGTGTGGTTGCCAGCAGTTCGTCCTGCGCCTGCAGGGCGGCTTGGTGACGCGCCTCCGTCGCGAGAATGGCCTTTCTCGCCGCCTCCATCTCCTCGGCGGCCTGCGCCTTGGGGATGCTTGAGGCGCGCAGGGCCAGCAGTTCGGCGTTCAGCGCTTCGAGTTCGGTCGCGCTTTGCTCGTTGGCGTGCTCAAAGCGCCGGCATTCGGCGTCCAGGTTGCGCCGGCGGCTCGCGTACTCCTCCTGCAGGCGTTCGCGTTCCATGCGGAGCGCATCCCCGGTCCGCAGCGCCTCTTCCAGCTCGGCCTTGGTCTTGTCGAGCTGGGCTTCCAGCGCGGCCTTGGCGGCCTCGCTCCGCTCCAGCGCGGATGCGCACCGCCTGAGCTCCTCACGGAGTTTCGGCGACTCGTCGGTCGGGACGCATTTCGCTCCCTTGCCATTGCTGGCGCGGAACAGCGCTTGTTCGAACTGTGCGGCCTTCTGCCCGTGCTGGCCGGCCTGTCGCCGCGCCTCGGCCAGGTCCCTTTCGAGGACCTCGATCCGGCGGGTGTTGTCCCTGTCGCGTTCTTCGAGCCTCTGGAGCTGCGCGGCCTGTTCCGTCGTCATCTGGTTGAGGAGGTCGATCTGGTCCGCGTGCGCGATCGCATCCGCCCAGAGCTGCGTGTTTTCTGTCCGCAGCCCCTCGAGTTCGCTGGCGGGGTCGGTTCCGTTTCCTGTCGGTCGGGACTCGTCGGTCCATTCCGTCTGCCCGTGGGCTCGCATCGTCAGCTCCATGCCGTTTCCTTTTGCTCCGAAAAGATCTTCCCCTCTTTTAGGGGTGGCGAAGACATTCTGCCCACATTTCAACGCGAATGTCAATGGTTCGGGCGATATAAAAAGGACCGGTCAGGAAGACCGGTCCAGGGGTCACGTGCGCGGCTTCGGGCCCTTGCCGAGGGCTTGGATCGCCAGTTCCGTCGCGCGCCTGTCGCGCATGCTTTCCAGGCGCCCGCCGCCGTTGTTCGGGTCCGTGGCGACCGCGTCCACGATCCGCGTCACCACGTAGGCCATCAGCTCGCTGCCGCTGAGGGCCTTGTAGGCGGCGTTCGCCTGGTTGATCTCGATCGAATGCCCGTCCGGCGACAGGCGGGCGAGCCATTCGACCATCGGGTTCGGTTGGGCGATCAGGCGGTAGCTGCGGTCGCCGATCTGGTACCACTCCTCCTTGCGTCGCCGGGTGCCGCCGCTTCCCGAGCCGCCGCCGCGCGGGCCGCGGGGCGGGCCTCCCTTGGGGTCCCGGCCTGGACCCGGTCCCGTGGGCCCGTCCCCCGTGTCCGTATCGGTGTCACCGTCCCGTGGGGGTAGGGTGCCTGGCGGCTTGCCGGGGCCGAACCGTTCCGTGAAGAGCTTGCGCAGGCTCTGGAGGACCTTGTCGCCGCTCGTCTCGTCGCGTTCGGGCGCACCGAGCAGGCTCATGATGTGGGCCTTCAGCTTGCTGCTGGTGAGCAGCGCCTGGAGCTCCCTGCCGGCACGCGTCCGCCAGTATTCTGGGCGGAGGCCTTGGCGGGTCGTGTTCATCTCCGCGAGCAGTCCGGGGATCCGGATGTGCCCGCTGAGGTCGGGGCGGTTCGCGGGGTAGGCCGGGACGCCGGTCTGCGGCAGGTAGTCCACGACCAGTCCCCAAGCCTCGTCGCAAAGGGCGATCCCCTGGCGGAGCGCGCCCTCCCCGTCGGCCAGGCCAACGAAGAGGTCGTAGCTCTTGTCGTCGCGCGCCAGCTGGATGCAGCTCGTCGGCGAACGGGCGGCTTGCACGGGCGCGCCCCCATTGACGGAGACCTTGAGCGGGCGATCCATCCCGCGGGGCAGGACCCACGGCAGCTCGCGTAGGATCTCTTCCGCCGTGATGGCGGGGTTGGGGATCACGACGATCGTGAACGATCCCGTGATCCCCCGGTATGGGCCGAGGAGCGGGTCGTCGGGCCGGATCCAGTCCTCCTTGGCGGCGAGCCCCTCCGCCATGAGCGTATCCGACACGGTCAGGCGGGTCACCTCCCCGGTCGCGGTTCGGCGCGTGAGCCAGTAGGCGGTCCCTTCCTTGCGGTTGAGGCCGATCGCGGCGAGCCGTCCCATCCGGTTCTGGTTGGCGCCGTCGTTCTCGACCCGTTCGTGTTCCCGCCCCAAGCTGGAGAAACGCTCGACATCGATCCCGAGGCCGTTGTCCTTGATCATCAGGAGGCCCTGGCCCGCGTCGAGCGGGTGCGCGACGGGGAAGCGGATCTCGGTCTCCGCCGCCAGGCGATGATCCCAGGGCACCTGCCGTCCCTTGACGATCGGCGCACCGGCCGCCCACCCGTTGCGCAGGAGTTCCATGACGCAGCCGAAGGGGCCGTAGGCGTTCGCCCCCAGCTGCTTCCAGTACAGGTGCGCGGACGTCCTGACCTTGTGGAGGATCGGCGCGCGGTTTCCGGCCATTGCAGGATCCATCTTTGCCATGGTTCTACTCATCCCTTTTTCCCTTTACCGTTCTTGCCGAACGCCTGTTCGAAGGAGAGGCTGCCCTGCCCGTCCCGCTGCTCCGTCGCGATCGACGGGTCCGTGTCGGCCCCGCTCAGCGCGTACAGCTGCAGGGCCTTTCGCACCAGGTCGATGCGGTCCGTGCGTCCGAAGGCGTTGGGGGCGACCTGGGAAACGAGCTCGAGCCCCACGATGACGATCTCCATTCCCCCGAGCAGGTGTTGCCCGAGCTGTTGGACCGCCTCTGCGGCTGCCGTGTCGGGAGGTGTGGTCGGCGTCGGGTCGATCGTCTCGCCGCGGCGCCGGAGTTCCTCGTAGAGGAGGTCGGTTCCCATCAGCGCGAGGAGCCCGCGCGGGTCGCAGGTCGCCTCCGCCTCCTGCCGATGGGGGATGTCCCTCGGGGGCGGTTCGGACGGAGGGGGAGGGTTGGCCAGCCCATGTTCCTCCAGGAGCGGCCGCGGGGGAGGGGGCGTTTCACGCGTGTCCGGACCGTCGTCGGGCGCGTCTGCGGGAGCCGTCTCGTCGGCCTCTTCCGCGATCAGGTCCGTCTCTGCCGGTTCCGGTCGTGGCTGGCTAGCCTCCGCCTCGGCGATCCAGGTGAGGGCCTCCGCAGAAAGGGGCAGCTCATGCTTCCTGGTCAGGTCGGCGACCTGGAGGAAGACGCGACGGGCCTGTTCCAGGCTCAGCCTCCCGACCCGGCCGGTGAGGGTCTCCCGCAGGTATCCACGACGCGCGCCAAGGGCGCGCGAGATGCCCGAGAAGTCTCGGTAGGTGGGGAGAAGGTCCTTGCAGAGCCGCTCCGTTCGGGTGTTCCAGGTGTCCAGGGTCGCCCGCATCTGGTCCTGTGCCGCCTGAATCCGTTTGCGCAGCGTCTCCCCATCGGACAGTTGGTTGAGCAGCCGTTCCGCTTCAGCCTTGTCCTGGAGCCGGATGATGGCTTCGGCCTTGATCTCGATCAGCCCGGCCACCAGGTCCGCCTGTTCCCCGAAGCCCTGGGCGAAAATGAGCGGAGGGATACCCGGGGCGAGCTTCTCCAGGGCTTCCTGGACGTCGCATGCCAGCCAGAGCACCTGTTCGGGCGCCTGGCTGAGGAGGTAGGCGCGTTCGCGGAGTTGGCCGCTGAAGGCGGCGAACAGGCGCTCCGCGTCGCGCAGCGAAGACCGCTGCTCTGCCGTGAGTCCCGCCGCCTTCGTGCTTGTGCGGGCATATTCGATGAGCGGCCGGAGCATCTTGCTCCGGTGCGTGATCGGCCGACCCGTGTTTGCGAACCGATTCAGGTCCGTCCAGTTCCCATTGAGGCGGCCCGCCACCTCGCTCAGCGTTTCCCCGTTCTCGATGTCCTGCTGCAGCCGCGTCGAGACCAGGTCCCGGAGCAGGCCCTGGAGGCGTCCCATCTGCTGCACCAGGCGCTGGTGCTGGCGGATCTTCTCCAGGCCGCCCATCCGTGGCGTCTCTTTCCCGTGCGTTGTCATGCCGTCGTCCTTCCCTGCTTTTCGCTTGCCTGGAATCGCTTCCCAAGACGACCGCGGAGGCCGCGTGGGACAACGCGGATCTAGCCAGGTTTTTTCAAAAATGTCAAGCCTGGCCGGCCAGCCGGATGGGCCCTTCCAGCCTTGACAGGATGTATCGATTTCTGGTACCTCTCGCCAAGGCCCATCCGTGGCCTGATGACATGTTCGGTCTTCAAGGAAAGGAAGCACGCGATGTACAATTCTCCGGAGAAGGAAGAGGCCTATCGGTTCGGCCTCGAACGCCTGGCCACCGTGCGGCGCGAGGCGGGCTTTGCTGGTCTCGAGGACGTGCGCCTGCTCGACGTGGGCGGGCTGGGGGTCAGCGGCCGCCTGTTCGTGGCCCAGGGGATCGCGGAAAAGCGTCTGGTGTTCGTCGAGCAGGCGGCCGCCCGTAGCCGTCAGCTCGGGAACGACTTTCCGGCGGCGGCCCTGTACCAGGGCAGGCTGAGCACCTTCGAGCGGTTCCATGCGCAGGGCTATGGGTCCGAGGCGGGGATTGAGGCCTTCAACTGGGATCTCGGCCTCACCCTCGAGTCGTGCCTGCCCGACCTGCACGGGGTCCTGCCTGTCCTCAAGCGCGGCAAGGGTCCGCGGGCCATGTTCGCCGTGATGCCCGACGCCCGCCGCAACCGCTCGCTTGAGGACGTTCCCAGGACGGCCCGTCGGATCCTCAAGGCCTTCGGCAAGCCCTTGCGGGAGCCGCTCGAGGCGGTGTGGGCGGATCTCTGGGGGCGCTACCATCCCGCCGTCGGCTCCGAGGCCGATCCCTTCCGGGTCGCGCTCCGTGAGCTGTCCGCATTCGCCCTGATGGCCGGTTCCCTCCGTGATGTCGGGCTCGCCGTGCAGGAAGCCCATCGCTGGGCCTACGTCAGCGAGCGCGGCTTCCGGATGCGGACATTCTTCTTCCTCCTGCGCGACGAGGCGGACCCGTTCCAGGCCCTCAAGGCGACCTTGGAGGCCTATCGGGGCGCTCCCTCCTGGTTCCTCTCACGCGGGCAGGGGGCCGAGCATGTCCACGCCCGCCTTTACCCGTCCCCTTCCGTACCGGCCGTTCCGCCATATGCGTTGGCGGCCCTGGTTTCCCTCACCCGAAAGGAATGCGAGCGCATGATGAAGCGAGAAGCCGTTCCCGCGTCGCCGGCTTCCGTCGCCGACCGTTCCCACCCGACCGCCGCCCCGGCAGCCGTCGACCTGCCCCGTGAGCAGGCGATCGCCTACCTGCGTGACGTGCTCCGCCACCACGACGCCGAGACCAAGCGGCTCTTCGAGATCGCGATCGTCTTGCCGCCGCCGCCCGATCCGCGCGCCGCCATCCTCGCAGCCTGCAACCGCATCAGCCAGGACATGTTCGGGGAGCCGCTGTCGGGCGTCGTCCTCAACGAGGACGGCTCCGTCGCCCTGCGCGACGCGGACGTCCCGCTCGTGCCCGTCCCCGCGCCCGACCCGCCGGCCGTCCCGCCGCCTGCCACCGCTTCGGCTGGCCGCTCCCAGGAGGTCGTCCAGCGGCCGCGGCTCAGGAAGAAGGTCGGCCATGCCTACCTCACGTCCCAGCAACGGGACGAGCTCGAGCGCAACGGGGTCCTCCGCCTGCGCCTCGTCGAGGCGGCGAGGCAACAGAGGCTCCCGGCGGAGATGCTCGCGATCCTCCGCGAGGAGGCCGTCGAGGCCGGCACGACGCCGCCCGAGGTCCTGGACCTCAAGGGCAAGGGCCGGCAGCGCCTCGCGGGCCTCGTTGCGCGCGGCCAAGGCAAGCACAAGATCCCCGGGATCGTCTCGTACCTCCATCTCGCGACCGACCGGACCGATTTCCGTGGCCGCCTGCTGGCGCTCTCCAATGCCTACGGGGAGCCGACCGAGGCCATCCTCGCGCAGGCGCGCACCCACCGCACCTGGGTCGAGCCCTCGTTCCCGACCTCCTGATGGGCGACCCTTCCCGTCCGTACGCCACCTGGCGCGGACGGGATTTTTAATAGGTATTATACAGTGTATTTATACCGTCCTTAGCCAATGTATTTATGTCGTAAAAAAGAAAATCCCCCCTTTTTAGGGAGGGGGATCAGAGGGCGAGCTCGTCGCGCTCCGGGCCGACGCCGACGGCCACGAGGGGGCAGCCGGTCGCCGCTTCGATGAGCCGGAGATACGACCGTGCCGCTTCGGGCAGGTCCTCGATCCGACGGTGCTGGCTGAGGCGCGTGCCCTTCCAGCCGGGCTGGCGGGCATAGTCGACGACGGCCTCGCGCTGCACCTTGGAGGTCAGCGTCTCGTGCGGACCCAGGGGCGCGCCCTTGAACGCGTAGGACATCCCGACCGTCAGCTCGTCGAAGATCGCGAGGGTGTCGAGCTTCGTGACGGCGAGGTGGGTGATGCCGCCCATGCGGACCGCGTAGCGCAGCGCCATGAGGTCGAGCCAGCCGCAGCGGCGGGGACGGCCCGTCGTGGAGCCGTACTCGTGGCCCGCCTCGCGCAGCTGGTGCGCCAGGTCGCCCGTCATCTCGGTGGGGAAGGGGCCTTCGCCCACCCGCGTGGCGTAGGCCTTGGTGACGCCGATCACGGCCCCGAGCCGGTCGATGCCGAAGGTCGCGGCGATGCCGGCCTTCGTGCAGAGCGACGAGGTGGTGTGCGGCGCGGAGCCGGCGTAGACGTCGAGCAGGACGCCCTGCGCGCCCTCGAACAGGATCTTCCGGTTCGCCCGGTCGGCATCCCATGCCACGGCCCGGCCGTCGCAGAGGCGCGGGATGACCGTGCCCGCGTGCCGCATGAGGTCGTCGATCACCGCCTCGAGGCTGGGGAAGGAGTCCGGGACCTCGCCATCGGGACGGTAGGCCCGGGCGGCGGCGCGCCTCTCGGCATAGTAGTTGCCGTCGGTGAGCACGCGGCGCACCCGGTCCACGTCCGTGAGGTCGCCCAGGCGGACGCTGCCGCGACGCGACGCGAGGTCCTCGCAGGCCGGGCCGATCCCGCGCTTGGTGGTGCCGATCGCGTTGCCGCTCGCCTCCCGCGCCGCGTCGAACCAGCGGTGGATCAGGCTCACGACGGGCGCCGAGCGGTCGAGCAGCACGTTCGCGCCGCACGGGTCGGCGATGGCCGTGATCTCCGTGTGGGCGACGTCGAGGTCGCACAGGACCCCGGGACCGATGAGGTTGAGCATCCCCTTGCGGACGATGCCCGAGGGGAGCAGGTGGGTGACGGTCTTGAGCCCGCGGACGTCGAGGGTGTGCCCAGCGTTGGCCCCGCCGCTGACGCGGACGACCAGGTTGGCTTCTTCCGACAGCGCGTCGACGATCTTTCCCTTGCCCTCGTCGCCCCACTGCGCGCCCAGGACGGCGAGCTTGTTGCCGAGCTTCCAGGTCGAGGTGAGCGAACGGTACGGCAGCGTTTCCATGGCGGTGTCCTTTCGGTTTGGGGTGGCAGGGAGCCTGTCACGCGCCAAGGGCGGACGGTAGCGCGTATCCGTGCGCATGTCAAGGGGGAGGAGCGGCTCTTCTCTCCGACGCCGGTGACCGGTCACATGGGGAGGCTCGCCGTGTCCGCTTCATACGCTCGTGGGCGGCCTTGACCGGATCGCCGTTTTCCGCTCAACTGGGGGAACGAAGGGAGATCTGTCGCCATGGTCGTCGAACGAGGGTTTGTCGCCGTTTCGGGTCATGTGCCGGTCACGCCGGACGGCGAGTTCCGGATGTGCCGCTACGCGTTCTTCATCCGCATCCCTGCGCTTCCGCAGGAGGAGCGCATGCGCATCCAGTGGGCCTACAGCCTCGCCAAGAAGTGGCACCGTGGCCAGGTCCGCGATTCGGGCGAGCCGTACTTCACCCACCCGCGCGACGCGGCCCTCGTCCTCATCGAGGAAGGGTACGTCGAGGCGGACCTCCTGGTCGTCGCGCTCATGCACGACGTCCCCGAGGACCAGTGGATCGCCCCCTCGATGCTCGAGCGCCTCTTCGGCCACGTCATCGCCCGGGAGATCATCGTCCTCTCCAAGAGCTACGGCATCGAGGAGCCCATCACGGGCACCATCGTCCGCCTGCCCAAGCGGCCCATGGCGGCGTACATCCGCGAGATCGAGGCGTGCGGCCTCCGGCCCGTGCTGGTCAAGTGCGCCGACCGGATCTCGAACCTGACCGACCTGGTGGACCCGCCCACCGGCTCGCCCTGGACGCCTGCCCGCCGCCTCAAGAAGGTCGAGGAGACGCGTACGCACATCCTCCCCATGGCAGACCGCCACGCGCCCCGCCTCGCCATGCGCCTGCGTTCGCTCTGCGACCTCATCGAGGCCAACGCGACCAAGGCATGTGAGGAAGCCGATGCGCTCGCCGCGCGTGAGCTTGCGGACGTCCTGTTGGGGCCTCCGTCCCCGTCCACGAAGAAGGCCGCCTCCCGTCGGGCTGGCAAGCGGCCCCCTTCCGGCACCTCCGTCCCCTGAGTCCCGCTCCCCGGGGCTTTTTTCATCGAAGGAATGTCCGCCATGCGCGAAAAAAGAATATGGATACTCGCCAAAAGAAAAACCCTCCCGCTCTGAACGAGGGGAGGGAGGTCGGTTGGTCAGGCCGAGCCTTTGCGTACGAAGTAGCCCGTGTCGATCGTCTCGTCGGGCGTGACGCGCATGATCCCGCAGCGCGGGTCGACGGGGAGCGTGGAGCGCCGGCCGTTGGCGTCCGTCGGCAGGATCTTGTGCACGAGGACCGCGAAGTCCCCGTTGTAGATCTGCCCCTCGAACTTGTGGCCCGTCACGACGGTGGGGAGGAGGCCGCGGTGCCCCTCGGGGAGCGCGTCGCGGTAGCGGACGCGGGTGCCGGTGGCCGCGGGGTCGCTCGTGCCGAAGATCACCCAGTGGTCGACCGCCACCTTGCCGTCGACGGGCGCGCCGCCGTCGTGGCCGTCGATCGCGGGCGCGAGCAAGGTCTCGGGGAACAGCGGCTCGTAGTACGCGACGAGCGGCGCGGCCTTCTTGGCCTCGCGGTTGTCGAAGCAGCACAGGACGATGCGCCGCTGCGTGCACTTCGCGAGGTAGTCGAAGAGCTCCCTCTCGAGCTTCGGCCGCTTGTGGGCCGGCACGCGCTCGAGCGCCGCCCGGATGCTGTGCGCGTCCGTGGCCACGACGATGGTGTAGATGTCGTGGTCGAAGACCTGCGCCGGCTCGCCGCCGCTCCCGCGGGACATGCCGCCGCGGCCCAGCGCCTTGGGCTTGAGGGCCTCGACCATGTCGTCGAGCGCCGAGCGGCAGCCGCTCATGTCGACGAAGTTCTCCGGCCCGAAGTCGCCCGCGACGGGCAGCATCAGGAGCATGGCGTTGGGCGCCAGCGCCCCGTCCGCGCCCTCGGCCAGGTTGTGCGCGATGTTTTGGTACGCCATCACGTGGACGGGCGTGCCGTTCTTCGGGTGGGTCCCGAGGCCGGCGTACACGATGGTCCCATGGAACTCCGCTTCACCGATCGACAGGCACATGGTGCCCTCCTTTTGGTTCGCCCAAGGCGCAGGCTGCCGGAAATCGGCAGCGTGGGGGGCGAGCAACGGATCCTACCAAGAATCGCCATCCTTGTCAAGCCTGAGGGCTCCTTTCCCCAAAAAAAGACCGTCCGGAAGCGGACGGTCAGGGCCCGTACGGGCTGGCGATGAGGCGTTCCTCGCGGAAGTCCCAGCCCAGGCGATAGGCCTTGCCCGGATGGACCGACGGGGGCGCGTTCTCGGAAGGGAATCCGGCGAGGCGGGGGTTCAGGACGGCGTTGAAGCGCCGCGCGTCCCGCGAGGACAGCAGGAAGACGTAGTCGTCCCGTCCCGCGACGGCCTGCGCCCCGAGTTCCTGCCACCAGGCATGCGCGTCGGGGTGCAGCCGGTGGTACGGTCCGGCCGTGCGCGGGCTCGGGTGCGGCACGAAGCCGACGGCCGGCGTCCGCTCGTTGAGCAGGAGGACGAGCTCGATGGTGCCGGGAAGGAGCTTCTCGGAGCAGACGACGAGCGCCGGCCGCAGCCTCGCCAGGCGCGTCGCCCACTGCCGTCGCAGCCGGGAGCCGGTGGGCTCGTCAGGGTTCGACGGGTCGTGGTCGACGAGCAGGTGCAGGCGCAGTCCCGGCTTCCGGACCCACGCCGGCACATGGCCGCTGGGACCCGGTGCCGCTTCCACTATGGCGGGAGCTACGGCGGGAGGCTTGGCCGGTTCTATGGCCGGTTCCAGCGGCGGTTCCTCGGTTGGATCCGCGGGCCGCAGGCAGCCCAGCTCGCCGAGCTGTTCCAGGGTGGCCAGCTGCCGATCGTCGGGCAGGAGCGTCGTGATCACCGTCTTTCCGATGACGACGTAGCAGAGGACGTGCGTACCCTGGTACAGCCGGTATTCGGCCCGATCCTTGCCCTGCAGGCGCATCGGGTGCTTGAAGATGTTCTGTCCCTGCGCCAGTGGGCGAGCGCGTTCCACCTCTTCTGGAATCAGGGTGCGGAGGCGTTCGCGCCGTGAGATGAAATCAGGGTCCTGCGGATGAAGGCCTTCCGCCTGCCCCCGGCGCGTAAGGGCATGGCTCGTGACGGTCCACGCGGAGTTCGACATGGGTAAGCTCCTAGGACCATGTTTTTTTCTAGTCCTGTGCTCTTTTTTCACACGAAACCAGGTCCTTGTCAACCGTTCCGATGGTCTACGAAGGGTGTGGTGGTGCTTTCTTTCCTGATCGGCATATGGCGTTTAAGGCGGCGTGGTTGACAGTCCGACCGTTTCCTGCTAGAATCGCGTGTCGCTTCTGGCCTTCCGCCGGCGGCACGCCCACCTCCTGCTGGAGCGACGGGGCTGATGGCGAAGAGCCACGGAACCCCGTCCCCAGAGAAACAAGGACTGCGACCATGACGAGCATCCGGATCCACTTCCTCGCCACCATCCAGAACAACGCCGAACTCTTCAAGAAGGTGACGGTCCCGCCCTCCGTTCCGGGCCGCAAGGACGGTCAGGAGCGTCTCCTCTTCTGCGGTCTCGAGGTCTACGAGTGCCCGGACGGGTACTTCTATGAGTTCCATGGTGAGCCCAGCTTCCTCCGCCTGCCCGAGGCGGCCAGGGTGCACGTCGCCTCCTGCACGATGCGGTCCAGCCTGCCGCTCTTGCCGCGGCGCGAGCGGGGGATCTACCGCCATCCCGAGCACGGCATGGCGACGGGCCGATTGGAGCGCAACGAGTGCGCCCACGTCTTCAACGGGAAAGCGCCTTCCCCCGAGGCCCTCTGCGAGCTCGCCGACCTGATCCTCGCCGGCAAGATCGCCCCGGCCGTGAGCCACGACGGTCCGCAGTCGCCGAGCCCGACCGCCCCCGCGTCCGAGCCCTGGCGCGACGAGCTCCGCCGCCTCGAGGGGCGCCTCGACGCCGTCGAGGCCGAGCTGCGCGCCGTCCGGCGCGGGACCTTCGCCCGTCGGTTTCGCACCGAAGCCGTCGCCCTGCGCGACCGGGCCCGCACGGCGGCCACCGAGGCGGTCGCCTACGCCCACGCGGCCCTGCTCGAGGTCGGCCTGGGCGGCATCCCCCGCCGTCCCCGCCCCTGATCCGCCGCCGATCGGCCCTGTGCCGTCGGCGGCCTTTTTGTTTTTGTCGCCGTGCCCCTCTCGCGTGGGCGTGGGGGATCGGGGAGCGATTGTCACGAGCAAAAAAATCACCCGCATCGGGTGAAGAAGCCTCAGGCCTCCGTTGCGCCCACCGCCGCCAGGACCATGCCGAGCGTAGGCCAGTCGATGAGCTGCGGCCGGGCCAGGAGCTCGCCGAGGCGGTAGACCTCGACGTGGGTGCGTTCGCTCTCGGCCGCGACGCCGTGGGCGATGCCGTCGGCCTGTTGCCGTCGGAGCGTCGCGACCTGTGCCTTGCTGAGCGTGCAGGCGAAGGCGTGGGCGCGGTGGGTCGAGAAGGTGCCGCAGGCCTGGCGGGCGCCGAGGCTCCGGAACCGGCTGGCCCGCAGGCGCAGGCCCGTCTCCTCGTGGAACTCCTGCGCCGCCAGCTGGCGCGGATCCCGGATGGCCTTCCAGGACGACCCGCCCGCCGCCTCCCGGATGAACCCGTCCTCGGTGCGCGCCGTCGCCCGGAATTCGCGGACGAGAACGACCTCCGTGTCCGCGAGCGTCTTGCCGGGCCGGTAGCCGACGACGGCCGCGATGTCCGGCCGCGAGAGGATGAACTCGTTCGCCTTGTTGCGCCCCTCCTTCGCGACGTGGATGTCGACGTGGAGGGCATAGGCGAAGGCGTGCTCCTTGCGCGCACCGACGCGGAACGACCATAGCAGGCGCGCGCCGTCGAGGCGGTTGCCGGCCGCCTTCTGCGTCGTGATCCAGGCCTGGAAGTGGGGGAGGTTCCAGATGTGGAGCGGGACCGCCCGCTCGCCGCCGGTGCGTGACGCCCCCGCGCCGACGTGCCTGACCGCCGCCCGGAGCGTCTCCTTGAGCGTCGCGACGACGGGCACGTGCTGGCGCTTGGCGTGCCAGTCGAGGTACCCCATCTTCGGCGCGCGCTTGGGATAGCCGAGGATCGCCTTGCCCGAGTCGAAGAACATCCCGAACTCGACGTTCGTCGTGAAGGCGGGGAGCTTGCGCGAGCGGGGCACCCAGAAGGCGACCGCGTCCGACTGCTCCAGGCGGGCGAGCTCCCAGGCGACTTGCTGGTCATACCCATAGCTCCAGCTCCCGTCGCGCGGCAAAGGGACGAAGACGACCCCGTCGTAGCCGAGGCGCTCCAGCATCTCGAGGGCGCGCGGCCTCCAGTTCGGGTCCTTTGGCTTGCGCGGCGAGGGGCCGGCGAGGAAGATGGACTTCGCGAACGTCTCCGGCGGCGCTTCGGGCGCGTAGATCACTTGCATCGGCACGGTGGGCCTCCTCAGGCGTGAGAATGATGGAAAGGGACGGGATGGCTATACCAGAAAACGCCCGGCGTGTAAAGGGTGGCGCGGCGAACCGGCCGGTGTCCCGCCCCTGCGTGGCCAGCTCGCCTGGGGCCGCCCGCCCCGCCGTCTGCCCGCCTGATCCCGAGCCCCGCTCGGGTCTTTTTTTGCAAGAAAAAACGCCTTCGTCGGAAGGTCGTTCAGGGATGCGGCTTGCCCGGCCCCTTGGTGCGGATGGCCACGAGCCCCTTGAGGTCGTCGAGGGGGACGCTCTCCTCGCCCATGTACGTCCCCACGTCGAGGCTGAAGCGGACGTGCGTCGGGTCCCGCGTGGGCGAAGGGGCGATCGTGAGGGTGGCACGCTTGCCGATGACGTAGGCGTAGACGAGGAGGAGCGAGCCGAGGAGGGAGTGCTCTTGCGACAGCTTCCGGAGCGCGCCCAGGTCCAGCCGCGCCTCCGGGATGTCCTGCAGCCCGATGCAATCGCCCAGTTCGATCTTGTACGCCTCCTCGAACGGGTCCTTGTGGTGCAGCGTCAGGCTGAGCGGATGGCCTTCCCGGCCCTCGTGCATCTCGACGGTGACGAAGACGCCTTTTTCCAGGCGGAGGCGGCCCTTCACCAGGACGTCCTTGATCTTGTTGAGCGCGAGGCCTGTCGAGGTCGTGATTCGGAGCGGCTGCTTCGCCATGGGGGTCCCTCTCGTTTGCGTGTCGGAGGCGATGCTAGCGGATGTCGGCGTCCTCGTCAAGCGTCACGAGGCGCATCGCCTGATCGTGGACGGGCCCGGCCGCTTATGAAAAAAACCGAGGGGTCTCGGTCAGTACGTCTGCAGCCGCTCGCCCGCGTCGGGAGGCGGCGGACCGGCGTCCTGCATGCCGGCCGGCGGCAGGCGCAGGATGAGCGTACCGGACGGCGCGCAGCGTTCGCGCAGGGTGCGGTTCTCGCCTTCGCTGCGTCCCAGTTCGCGCTCCAGCTCGGTGTTGCGCTGCAGGATCCGGCTCACCTGTGCGCCTGAGAGCGCGTAGACGCAGGCGGGGCCCGCCGCGAGCAGGAGGGCCAGCGCGCGGATGGGTTTCATGTGCCCGGCTCGCAGGTCCGGGTGATGCCGCACATCCGACGTCCCGCCTCGAGCGGCGGGGCGACGCTGGGGACGATCATGAAGCAGCCGTGGTCCGTGTCGGGGTTGTCGCAGCTGATGAGGGCGGGGTTGGGCCCGTCGCCCATCCGGAACTCACGCGGTTCGCGCTCGTCGTAGAGGACGAAGCCGACCCGGTAGCGTTCGCGGTAGTAGGACTTGTCGCGGCCGCTGAGCTCGCGCCTGAATCCGCGGATGAGCGGGCGGGGCGGGGCCTGGCGGCTCGGCGCGCCCTGTCCCGAGTGGACCGCGTAGCTGAGCCCCGCATCGATCGTGGAGCCGTCGAAGGGCGGCGCGGCGACGTGGAACGTCCCCAGGCAGAAGACCTGCCAGAGGACGAGTGGCTCCTTTGCGGTGCGCGTGGCCTCGACGTGGCGATGCACGAGCGCCCACTCGAGCGTGAAAGTCCCCTCCGCATTGCCGAGGCGGGTCTTGCCGGCCGCCTCGCGGAGGCCGCGGACGATCAGGCGGAAGGTGGGGAGCGGGACCTCGAGCCCCTGCCCCCGCGGGGCCAGGCGGATCGCGTCGCCGGCTTCCGTGCGCCGGAACTCGAGGAAGCGGGACGGGTTGGGCTGCCCGTCGCGCGTTTCCGGACCGAGCGCGAGGCGGTACGTGTGGCGCCCGTCGTCGAGGGGCGGGATGTCGTCGGCCCGTTCGACCGCAGCGTCTTCGAGCCCGAAGGCCTCACGGTCGTCGGCCTCGATCAGGTCATGGATGTGGTCCTGGTTCATCGTTCCTCCTGGTCGGGGAGGGTAGGGGGAAACGGGCCGGGTGTCAAGGCCTAGCCGGTCGTTTTAAGACAGAAAAGCGGTTCCGTTCTGGAGGTATTTATGTCGAGTGATAGGCGGAGAAAAAACCCTTATCTTAGCAAAATATAAGCGAAATGGCTTGACAAAGCGTCGTTTTTTTGGTAAAATGGGGAACTGCCAATCCTCGTAAAATTCGTTCCACCCCCCCCTCGCATTCAGGAGAAAATGATGCGCAAGCTCTTCGTCTCGTTCACGGCCCTCCTCTTCCGCCTCGCCGACAAGAAGGTCACCGACGCCGACCTCGCCACGGGGCTGTTCCACTTCGGGTGCTGCCTCGAGCACGTCCTGAACCCGGGCGCGTTCGGGGACGAGAACAACGAGGTCCTCTGGGCCTTCCGCAATGACCCCGAGGGCGGGAAGGCCGCCCACGCCCAGATCGTGGCCGCCGTGCGGAAGGCGCAGGAGGAGGGGCGCATCGTCTGGCGCGACCCCACCAACCCCCGTGTCTCCCAGTACGATCTCATCGCGGAGCTGCTCGAGCGCAACGGCCTCGGTCCCCTCGGCCCGTCCGACTACGCCAGCGGCTCCTCCTACTCGTACGCCAGCCTCGCGCACCGGGTCCGGTCCGGCAACCTCCCCCTCGAGGTTGTCCGCTAGGTGCCCCGCCTCGGGCGCGCTTCGCCCCCTCAGCCCGCACTTCACTGTGCGGGCTGTTTCATTTTTGCGTGCTTCCAGCCGCTGACCCGTCCCTTAGCCTGCCAGGCTTCCCACCCGCCGCGGGTTCTTTTTCATCTCAAAACAAGCTCCCCGAATCATGTCCCGCGCTATGGCCGTGCCGGCAGGGTTTCCCTCGCCCCGAACCCGGCGAACGTCTGCCAGGCGCTGGGCCCGAGGACCGGCACGAAGACCCGGCTCAGGTCCTTGTGCAGCAGTTCCGCGTCGGAGAGTCCTTCCGTGCTGAAGTGGACGAGGTCCCCGCGCGGGACTTCGCGCAGCCGATCGAACAGGCGAGGGAGCGGTTCACGGCCATACGTCCGTTCGAGGATCGCCCAGAAGCATTCGCCGCTCGCGTAGAAGATGCCCGCGTCGTAGCTGCCCTGGTCCGGTTGGTAATAGGGGGTGACGGTATCGCTGCCGCTGCGGACGAAACCGTCCGCTCGGCATTCCTGGCTGAGGCGTCCGCCACCCAGTACCACCGTCGGGAGGTAGTTGGCGAGCCCCTCGTCGATGATGCCGTAGACGTGTTGCCCGCGGATGAAGCGGTGGACGAGCTCGTGGTTCCCGGTGCCGCCTTCCCAATAGAGCCGGAGCACGTAGGCGTTGGCGGCGGTGCCGAGGTCGATCGCGGCCAAGTATTCCTCTTCGCTCCCGAAGAACCAGGAGAGGGGAAGGCCTTCCTCCAACGGACCGCAGCAGCTTCCCGTGACGCGTCGCCGGACCGCCGGGTCGACGATGGCGAACCGTTCGATGATCCGTCCGGGAGCGAGATAGGGGCCGCGCCCAAGGGCCGCCCGTGTGGCATCGGTGTCGCGCTTGAGCTTGCGCAGCTCATAGCGGCCATATGCCTCGGCGTTCGGTCCGAGGTCGGGGAGGATCACCTCAAACGCCCCGCCGTCGCTCGTGAGGTGGAGGAGGCCATCCGCATCTACGCTGCGCCCGTACCCTTCGATGGGCAGGCGGAGCGCTTCCTCGCGCCAGTTGGCGGCCGTCACGACGGTCGTCGTCGCCATCACGGCCGGAGCCGGTGAGGGCGTGTTCCCTTGCCGCCTGCCGGCCAAGGCCTGCCCGAATGAGGCGTAGGCCAGTCGTTCCTCGAGCGGCGAGTAGCCTGATGTGGCTTGGAGGGGCTCGCCGATCCGGTAGCCGAAGAACAGGCTATCGTCGACGTCATCAACCAGCCGACTCCAATCTGCCCCATATAAAGCTTGAGCTACGGCCTCCGTCGTCACCCAACGCAACGACCCGTCCCGCGCGACGGCGTACACCTTCGGGTCGGTCGTGATCTTCACGAGGCGTCCCGGGCGGTACGTGACGGTGCCGCGTAAGGGGAGGGCCGCCAGGGCTTCCGCGGTCACCCATTCGAGCGAACCGTAGTCGCCGTACCAGGAAAAGAAGACCCGCTCGCTCGGGAAGGCATATCGCGCCCCGTCATACACGTAATACACGGCCGGTTGGCCGTCTGTCCGCACCAGGCGTTCCGGTCCCGCCGCCTGGGTTGTGGGAAGGAAGAGGGAGCAGGCAAGCGACAGGAGGATGGAAGTGACGAGTCCACGGAGGAGCATACGGATCGACATAAGGATGGGGAGAGTATAGCGCAGGGTCCGCGAAAGGGAACGAGAAAAAAACCGAAGGCCCGTTTCCGGTTGCTGTGCGTGCAAAGAAAAGACGGCTCTCCCTAGGGGCCGTCAGCATGTTTCGCTCGTTTGCTATCCCCGTTCCCGTGCGCGACCGCCCGCTACGCCCGCTCCCGCGCGGCGCAAGGCACGATCGTGTACAGGTTCGACGCGCGCCAGGGCAGGTCGACGTCGCCGGTGTCCGGGGCCGTGCGGTGCAGGATGAGCACCCCGTCCTGGATCTCCGCGCGCCAGCTCTCCGGGCGAAAGATGGTCGTGCGGTTGCCAGTGCGTTCCCCATACCACCCGATGGCGAAGGACCACCCGTTGCCGTTGATGCCCCCGTACTCGACCTCGCCGACGACCGTCTCGCCGTCGGTCCGGTACTCGATGACGAGGGCGCGCGTGAGCTCGATCTTGCGCAGCGAGTCGGCGAAGAGGGTCCCGCGGGTGGGGAAGGGACGTACGGTGTTTTCCATCGTATCCTACCGATCTTTGGTTGGAGGGGTGGCTTGGGTCGGTATGTGGATGCGGACGGGTAGGTGGTAACAGGAATCCGTTTCGCTGTCAACGATTCCCGGAAAGCAGAAGCACGCAGGCCAGGTTTTCTGAACGGTTCGCGACTCTGTGCCCCTGGTCCCTGCTGCGGCCGGCCGATGCGCGTTAGTGGTGACATATTTTTCGGGGATGTTTGAGATATTGGATATCCATAAAAAGAAAAGGCGGCTTCCGCGTTGAAGCCGCCCAGGGTGCCATTGGTACACCGCCCGCGCCTCCGCCCTATCGCGTGCGCGCCTCGACGAACTCCTCGAGCCCCTTGTGCGCATCGAGATAGATCCCGTTGTGGGCCTTCCAGTTCTCCTGATCGCACCACAGGGATCGAGTCTCGTTCTCCGTGAGATCGCGTTGCGGCACCAGGAAGCGGAGTTCCGAGAGCGCCTTCCCGACGACCGTCTCGTCGTGCATCTCGGCGACAACGACCTCCATCCTGCCGAGGTAGCGCGGAATGCGCTCGGCTCCCCAGGCCTCCGCCAGGACGTACAGGACCTCCTGGTAGCGCGGTTCGCCGGACGTGCGCTCGCGGATGAAATCGAGCCCCGCCTTACGCTCGCTGAGATCCCTGTGCACCTCGACCGTGCTGCCCACGAGGAACAGCAGCGGCTTCCGGGAGCCGTATGGATCGGTGAGCAGGGGGAGGTCCAGGCCGGTCTTGTAGCCGCCCTCTTGCCAGAGGTTCTCCACCGCCAGGGAGAGGTTGCGGTAGGTGCCCGGGATATCGACCCAGATCCCGTTCGAGAGGACCTGGGCCGCTTCGGGATCGTGCTCGTACCGGCGCGACGCCCGACGTTGCAGGAGCCCGCGCAGCTCGAGCCCGCGCAGCAGGTCGCGGTAGTTGTCCTCCTGGGTCTTCTTGGTCCAGAAATCGTCGTCCATGTGGAAGCCGTTGCGCCCCGGGTCGTTCCCGGTCCAGGCATGGCTCCGTGGGTACTCGCACTCGTGGAGCAGGCGCTCCAGAAGGTCGGCGGTCGGGTTGAAGTACTGGCGCCGAAACCGGTCCCAGTTCTTCGGCGTGACGATCGAGCGGCCGAGCAGGGCGTCGAACATCCCGCCGCTCTCGGCGTACACGGTCGCGTTCCGGTTCCCGCGAACGCTGTCCGCGGTCCAGTGGTCCGGTACGGTGTGACCGAATCGGTCCCTCTCGGCGTGTGACTGCTCTCGGATCTTCCCTGGGCGGCTCATGACGTAGGCCATGAGGTGTTGGCCGAAGTCGGCCTCGGAGAGGAAGCGCTGCGCTACCGATCGATCGTTCATGTTCTCGCTCCTATTTATTAGGGGTTTTCTACGAAAGGAAAGCGATTTTCCAGTATACCAGAAAAACACGGGTTCGTCAACCCCATTTCTTGCAAACGGGCCTACGGGTTGCCAGGGAATGGCTAGTGATAGGGCAAACGGCTTATTTTTAGGTGTGGACGGTTGACAAAACCGTCTTTTTCTGCTGTACTTACTCGATATAGCATCCCTCTGTGAGAGAGTAAAAATAGGTCGTTTTACCCTTACACAGCGCCACAATCTCGATAGAGTGCGGCGTGAGGATTCACACGATTCACCAGGGACACTCCGTCCCCACCGGCAAATGGTGCATCGTTTCTGGAGGCGCATCATGGGACTTTCGTTCATCACGGCTCTCGAGATCTTCACCAACCCCGATGACCTCTACTTCGAGGTCATCAGAGGCCCGAAGTCGGCCAAGTACGGCCTCGTCATCGCGCGTGGTCCGGGCCACGACTACAAGCGGCTCTTCGACGTATCGTGCAACTACGAGACGCGGGAGGGAGTCCTCGAGATGCTGTGCATCGGGCTCCAGGGAACCCGGGAGGGGGTCATCAAGAGCCTCAGCTCTCCGTCCTCCTTCCTCGCCATGATCTTCAAGTCCCCCGCAGAGCAGCCTCTCGAAGAGCTCGGGCTCACGCGGGCGAGGGTAGACGAGATCATCGAGGGGCTGAAGACCCAGGACATCTTCCTGACCGCACGTCCGAACGCCTTTCTTCACCGCATTCGCGGCAGCGCGCCAGCTTTTCCTGCCTGGAACCCTGCCTCGGGTGCGTTGTCATTTTCATCCAGCTCCCACCGGACAAAGCTTTGGGACCCCTGATTAATCGCGTGCCTGAAAATAGAAAAAGACCCCGTTGTCGGAATCTTTTTCCTTGGTAGCCCCTAGGGGAATCGAACCCCTATTTTTCCCGTGAGAGGGGAATGTCCTAGCCATTAAACGAAGAGGCCACGCGTGCGGACGGGCGGTAGCATATAAAATCGCCCGGGAAAACGCAAGGCCGATGCCTGGCGCGCGTGTCGCCCGTTCCCTCGGCCCTTGACGGGAACGCGGATCCGGGCTAGGCTGGGCCGTTCGTCTGCCCGTCTCCCAGTGGGCTCCCATGCCCAGATCGGAGGTCCCGTGAATGCCTGGTTCGCCTTCTGCCTGCTCTTGTCCGGGTGCGCGCTCCTCTTCGGGGCCTGCCTGCTCCTCGCCCGCCGTCCGGCGGCGGCTCCCGTGCCCGAAGGAGAGGTCATCGACCTTTCGGATGACGCCGAACCGTTCCTGCCCGAGGAAGAGGGGACGGTTTCCTTCGCCGAGCTCGTCCAGTTGCCGGAGTGGCCCGTCCTCTTCGGGATCCTGCAGGAGATCGGGTCGCTCGTGCGGCCCCTCTCGGTCCGGCGCACCGGCCTTGCGGCCCATGTCCTCGCGGACGGGTTCCGTCCCGACCACCGTCCCGCGACGCCCGAGGAGGTGCGCCTGGTCGGGTTCCTCGGCTTCGCCCCGCCTGAGCGGTTCATCCCCTGGATCCGCGACCTGCTCGCCGAGGGCGCATATGGCCTGCGGCCCTCCGAGTTCCTCCGCCGCCTCCAGGCGCGCCGCGACGCCCTGCGTGCGCTCCAGGCCGCCAACCCGGCCGCGAGCGGCCCCCGGGCCATCGTCGCCGGCAGCCGTCCCTTCGCCGAGCGCCTTGCCCTCCTCGAGCGCCGCGTCGCAAGCTTGCGCCGCCTCGTGGTCGACGAGGGCCTGTACCGGCCTCCGGCCAAGGAGGAGATCGACCTCGCCTTCGCGCAGGCCGACGCGAGCCTCCAGGCCCTCCGCGCCGCCCGTCACGATGCCTCCGCCTTCGAGGTCCTCGCGCGCGTCGAGGCTGGCCTCGACCTCTTCGAGGACCGGCTCCGGGAGGTGCGTCCGACCCTGTCCGTCCCCCTCGCCTCAGGCCTGTCCCCGGCCTGAGGTTTTTCTTTGCCAATGCCGGGGCGCTTGGTACGCTCGGTGCCTATGCCTCCCGTCCTGCCGCTTCCTGCCGAGACCCCGTCCCCCCGGGCCCCGCTCGCCGACCGCGTCCGCCCCGCCACGTTCGAGCAATACCTCGGCCAGGCGCAACTCGTGGGCCCCGACAAGCCGCTCCGCCGCCTCCTGGGGCAGGCGACCCTGCCGTCGCTCATCTTTTGGGGTCCGCCCGGGACGGGGAAGACGACCCTCGCCCGCCTCCTCGCCACCCAGCTCGCGGCGCGGTTCGTCGAGATCTCGGCCGTCTCGTCGGGCGTGCAGGAGCTGCGCGCCATCATGCAGCAGGCGGAAGCGGCGTGGGACCGCGAGCGGCAGCGGACCGTCGTCTTCCTCGACGAGATCCACCGGTTCAACAAGGCGCAACAGGACGCGCTCCTGCCCTTCGTCGAGCGCGGCGTCATCACGCTCATCGGCGCGACCACGGAGAACCCGAGCTTCGAGGTGAACGCGGCCCTCCTGTCGCGGGCACGCGTCCTCGTGCTGGAGCGCCTCACGGACGACGAGGTCCGCCAGGTCCTGCTCCAGGCGCTCAGCGACCCGCGCGGGTATGGCGGGCAGGTCGTGCTCGTGCCGGACGACGTCCTCGACGAGATCGTACGCGGGGCCGACGGCGACGCCCGCCGGGCCCTCAACGCCCTCGAGACCGGCGTCGAGGCCTCGCGCGACGAGGGGGGAGCGGCCTCCCTCACGCTCGAGCGCCTCCGGGAGGTCCTCCAGCGTACCCACCTCGCCCACGACAAGGCGGGCGAGCGGCACTACGACCTCATCTCCGCCCTCCACAAGGCCCTGCGCGGCTCCGACGTGCAGGCGAGCGTGTATTGGCTCATGCGCATGCTTGAGGCGGGGGAGGACCCGCTGTATGTCGCGCGGCGGCTCGTCCGGTTCGCCTCGGAGGATGTCGGCATGAAGGACCCGCGCGCCCTCGTGCAGGCGATGAGCGCCTTCCAGGCCTGCCACGCGTTAGGGATGCCCGAATGCGACGTCGTCCTCGTGCAGCTGGTCGTCTACCTCGCCAAGGTCCAGAAGTCGAACGCCTGCTACCGGGCGACGAAGGCCGCGCGCGAGGACGTCCGGCGGTTGCCGTCGCTTCCGGTGCCGCTGCATTTACGGAATGCGCCGACCGGGCTCATGAAAGAGCTCGGCTATGGGAAAGGGTACAAGTACCCGCCCGAGCAGGACGCGCAGGGGCAGGCGTACCTGCCGGAGGCGTTGCAGGGGAGGACGTATTATGAAGAGTGAAGGGCGGCGTTGATTCCCTCCGGCTCGCATACGGGATGCGGGCTTTTCTTGTCCTCGAACCGCTTTCACGGATGAAAAAAGCACCCGTAGGTGCAGGTGCCTTGGGGGCTAGCCGACCGGGAACTCCCGCACCAGCCGATCCCCGTGCATGAGGAGGGACCGCCGCGGCATGTGGAGGGTGTCCACGACCGCCCGTGACGTCCCCAGGCGGGGGGCGGAGCCGCCGCGTGCGGGAGGCCGCTCATCGCTTCAGCTTGAGCAGGGCGATGTCTTCGGACGTGAGCTTGCCGAGGGCCGCCATCCGCTTCATCGCGTGCTGGACGGCCGGGGCGGTGTCCAGTTCCACCTCGGGCCCGTGGTCGTTGGCGAGCAGGTAGAGCTTGCCGCCGGCCTCGATGGCCTGGCGTTCGACGACCTCGGCCGAGCCGTGCCCATGCCAGTCCCCGAACGCAGGAGCGGCGTCGTCGGCGATCTCCTTGCTTGAGCACACGGCTTTCACCTCGTGCCGGTCGTCGCCGTCCATGATGGCGAAGACGGTGCGGATCTTGGGTTCCATCGTCGGGTCCTCCTCTGTCTTGGCGTGTCGTGCGGGCACATGATGCCATGAATTGGGTGTTCCGTCAATCGGTGACGCTGGTTGACGATTCTGTGTGCGTGCGTAAAGATGAGGCATTTCCTATGCGTAACCATCGTTTTACGACGCAAGATCTTCCCGCCCTTGCCCGACGTGCCGTCGAGGTGATGGTCCTGCAGGCGATCCGCCAAGCCCCGGAGGAGGGGATGCTCGTACTGCATGACACCGACATCCCGCTCGCGTGCGTCCTCGCCGACGCGTATCGTGCCGCGTTCCCATGGGCCACCGTCCGGCCGTGGCAGGGGAGCGAGGCTGGCCAGGAAGCGGTGAAGGCCCTCCTCAAGGGTCTTCCGCCAAGGACGCTTGTCGTGCTGGTACAGACGCTCAGCTTCCGCCTGAATGCGTTCCGCGTACGCCTCGAGCTGTTCGCGCGCGGGTTGCGGACGATCGAGCACGTCCATCTGGGACGCATGAAGACGTTGGAGGAGCAGGCTCGGTATCTCGAAGGCCTCACCATCGAACCAAAATATTTTACGACGCAAGCGGACAGGATCGTCCCGCGGCTAGAATCGGCCGCATGGCTGGAAGCCCGCTCCCGGGACGGGTCCGTCCTCCGATGGGAGGGTGCCCTGGAGGCGCCGAAACGCAATACGGGCGACTACGCGGCCATGGCGAACGTCGGCGGGACCTTCCCGATCGGGGAGGTCTTCACCGAAGCGAAGGACGTCTTCCGCGCCAACGGCGAGGCGCGCATCTTCGCGATGGCGGGACCCGACTTCTGCATGCGCGAATTCCCCGAGCCATTCCTCATGCGCGTGAGGGACGGGTCGGTCGTGTTGCAGGGCGACGAGCCGGAGATGTTCCGCGAGGTCATCGCCCAGATCCAGACCAACGAGCGCCCCGTCGTCCGCGAGATCGGTTTCGGCCTGAACCCCGCCTTCGGCAAGGGCGCGTTCGTCGCCGACGTGACCGCGTTCGAGCGCCAAAAGGGCCTGCATCTCTCGTTAGGTGAGAAGCACGGCGTGTATCCGAAGGCGGGCCTCCTGAAGCGGGAGGACGCGCGCTTCCATGTGGACGTGTTCGTGGACCTGGAGAGCGTGCGGACGCAGGAGGGGGACGTGTATTCCGCCTAGGAATACGCTTGTCCGGGTGGTATGCTGTCGACAACGTATGCAAGCAGACTTCCTGGTTGCGATGGCGCGGATTGCCGTGAACCATCTCGTGCCGTTTTTGGCCGTTGCAGGGCGCTTTTGGTCGCTGAAACGAACGCCGAAAGGGAGCCCGCCTGACATCGTCTGGCGAGGCGTCTTCGTTGTCCTAGCGGTGTTCTACGCGGTGGCCTTTTTCTGGTCGCTGTTCGGTTGGGAGTCGCTCGCTTGGCTCAGTCCGCCTCATCGTCGCGGCGGACCGGCGGCGGGGCTCGTCATTTCGGTCATCATGGCCTGCCTGTCCGCACGACGTTTCAGGGCGGAGCTGGCGGCTGAACAGGTTTCGCGTTAGGCGGGCTGGTTCTTTTGTTTTGTCAGCAGGCTTTTTTGTATTTTTGGTTGGCTGACTCGTAAGGTGCCGCCGCCGCTCGTACCGGCTCGAAACCCATCCGATGGATTGAGCACGGCCCGAGGTTCCACAATGCCTCAAGATGTTCACGCGTCCCATATCCCTTATGCCTTCCGAATCCATATCCGGGATGGGCCTTCTCGAATTCGTCCATTAAATGATCGCGATGGACCTTCGCCAGGACCGACGCGGCCGCCACCGTCCGGCACCGTTGGTCCGCCCGCACCAACGGGTGGCAGGGGAATGGCAGGTCCGGAATGAGAAACGCGTCGCTCACGACGGCATCCGGGGGTTCCGCCAGGCCCAGCAACGCTCGTCGTGACGCCAGCAGCGTCGCCGGACGAATGCCGAGCGCATGAATTTCTTCCACGGAGGCCTCGCCGATCCGCCATACGATGGAGCGGGTCTTTTTGAGGATTGCCGCCAACCGCTCCCGCTGGCCGGGGGAGAGGAGCTTCGAGTCGCGCAGCTGGGGAAGGGGAGTGGGGCCACACAAGACCACGGCCGCGGCGACCACGGGGCCCGCCAGGCACCCGCACCCGACCTCGTCGACGCCAGCGATGCGCCGATACCCATGGGCCCGTTGCAGGGAGGTAAAGAAACGCGTGGAGGGTTGCAAAGGCATATCTGCCAGCATACGGAAGACTCAACGCAAAGAAAAACAATATTTTACGACGCAAGCTTTCCACACTCTTTGAAAAAAGGACGCCCAAAGCACACAATGGTCCCATGACGCTCTTAGGACTAGACGTAGGGGAGGCCCGCATCGGGATCGCGTTAGGGGATTCATTGGTTCGGATCGCCTCGCCGTGGGGAATCGTAGAAGCGCAGCCGGAAACGCAGGCCTTTTTACAGCTGCAAGAACTCATCAAGCGGGAAGGCGTCGGCCGGATCGTGATCGGGATGCCGCACCTGTTGCGCGAGCCCGGACACGAGACGGAGCAGCAGCGCCACATCCGCGCCTGGGCCGCACGCTTCGAAAAGATGACGGACGTGCCCTACATCTTCGCCGATGAGACCCTCACCACCGCCCTCGCCGCCCGCTGGCAGAACGAGCGCCAGCAAAAAGGGAAGCGGGATGACCTCGCGGCCGTGGCGATCCTGCAGGCCTATCTTGACCGCCTGCCAGAACACGCATGAGCACCTACCTCCGGGATCGCGCGTTCGTCCTTGCGGTGAAGCCGTATCGTGAGGCGGATGCCTGGATCTCGCTCTGGACCGAAGCGCATGGCAAGCAAGAGGTCTTCGCTGCCGGCCTGCGACGCACGAATGCCCGCCATCAAGGACATTTGCAGCCGTTTTCGCTCGTGGAGGTGATGGTCGCACATGGCAGGGTCCTCGATCGCATCGCCGTCGCGCGCATGACGTCCGAACACGCCCTCGCGACGCGCGGCAGCGAAGCCTGGACGTTCCTGCTGGGCAGCCTCTGCCAATTATGCGATCGCCTCACGGGTCCGCAGGCGCAGGAGCCTGGGGTCTTTTCGTTCCTGCAACGGTGCGTGGCGGTCAGCGAACGGGTCCAGGCCCAATTCTCTTACGAGCGGCTCTGGCTGACGTGGGCGTTTGCGCTCCACGCGCTCACGAAGGAATTGGGATATGGCGTCTCCTTTACGCGATGCGTCCGCTGCCAGGCCTCGCCGATCCGGCCGCACGCCTTCCATCTGAAAGAGCATGGGTTCCTGTGCGCACGATGCGATGACGTCTCGCATCAGGCTACGAGCCAGCCGTTTACCACCGAAGCGGCGCTCCTCCAAAAAGGGCTGCAATTCCTGGAGAAGGGAAGTCTCGAGCAGGTCTTGGCCCTGAGCGCTCCCCGTCAGGCGTTGGCGGACCTGGCAGCGATCCTCGAAACGACCCTCCTCACGCTCCCCGTGGACCTTTGGCGACACCAGAAGACCTATCTCCAGTCGCTCTTTTCGCGCACCTTGTCAGGCCCGTCTTGACATGGTTGAATGGCGACGTCGGACCCACCACAAACCAAGAGAGGAGAGGGGGAATGCCTCGAAAGCGAAAAGAGCCCGACCCGCCCCCCGGACCCAACGAATCCACCGACGCGCTGGTGAGCCGCATCCTCCGCGAGATCCAGGAGGCTGCCCCGCACCAGCGGTCCCGCGTTGCGGAGCTCCGCTGGTACACGCCCGCCAACGCAGACGCGCCTGAACCGCCCTTCCTCCCGCCTCCCAGCCCGCACGCGGACCGCATGTCCCCGTTCACGCGCTGGCGGCGGACCCATGTCGCCCGCCTGATGCGCAGGCGCGCGCGACGCCCGTTCCCACGACGAAAGGACGATACGCATGAGTGAACGCCGCGGCCCGACCGACGACCGTCCCGCCCGCAAGACCCGCCGCCTGTACGACGTCTCGACGCTGATGCAGGCCGGCCTCTACGCGCGCCGCGCGGGACCGCCCAAGGGGCCCCAGCCGTTCCGCTTCTACCGGCCCGGACGCACCCACCCGCGCCGCATCTTCCCGCCCGTGATCCACTTCCCGCCGCCGCGGCGCTAGCACGGCCATCGCCTCCCCGAGCCTCGCTCGGTTTTTTCTTGGTGTTTTTGCCTTTTTTCGGCGGATCCGCCATCATGCGCAGGTATGTCCACGCGCATCTCCGAGCTCCCCAGCCACAAGGGGACGGTCGTCACCCTCGCCGGTTGGACCCAGAGCGTCCGCTCGAGCGGGTCCATCGTGTTTTTGCAATTCCGTGACGGGTCCGGCTTCATGCAGGCCATCGTCGTCAAGGCGAGCGTCTCCCCAGAGGCCTGGGACGTCGCGAACGCGCTCACGAACGAGTCGTCCTGTCGCCTGACGGGCACGGTGACCGAACATCCCAAGCAGCCGGGCGTGTTCGAGCTGCAAGTCTCCGGCATCGAGGTGGTCCATATCTCCGAGGAGTTTCCCATCGGCAAGAAGGAACACGGCCCGGATTTCCTCTTCGACAACCGCGACCTGTATCTCCGTTCGCGTACCCCGTGGGCCGTCCTGCGCATCCGTGACCGCGTCTTCTTCTCGATCGAGCAGTTCTTCCACGAGGAAGGGTTCATCCGCTTCGACACGCCCATCATCCAGCCCACCAGCTGCGAAGACACGACCCAGCTCTTCACCGTCGACTACTACGAGACGCCCGCCTACCTCTCCCAGTCCGGCCAGCTCTACAGCGAAGCGGGCATCATGGGCTTCGGCAAGGTGTATGACTTCGGTCCCGTCTTCCGCGCCGAAAAGAGCAAGACGCGCCACCACCTCTCGGAACTCTGGATGATGGATGCCGAGATGGCCTTCTTCGACCAGGCCATGAACATGGACCTGCAGGAGAAGCTAGTGAAGCGGATCGTGAAGGACGTCCTCGCGCACTGCCAACCCGAGCTCAAGATCCTCGAGCGCGACACGACCATCCTGCAGCGCCTCGTCGACGAGCCCTTCGTCCGCCTCACGCACAAGCAGGCCAAGACGATCCTGAAGGAAGAGAACCTCCTCGAGAACGCGACCTTCGACGACGCGTACTGGCTCGACGACATGGCCACCGAAGAGGAGATCGCCCTCGGCAACAAGTTCAAGCTCCCCATCTTCATCCAGGACTATCCCGCCGCCGTGAAGGCCTTCTACATGAAGCGCTTCACCGACGGGGACGGCGTCCTGCGCGCCCGTTGCGCCGACCTCATCGCCCCGGAGGAGGGCCGCGAGATCATCGGCGGCAGCCAGCGCGAGGAGAGCTACGACCTCCTCAAGAAGGAGATCGTCGACCGCGCGTACCCGCTCAAGCAATACGAGTGGTACCTCAACACCCGCAAGTACGGGACGGTACCCCACAGCGGCTTCGGCATCGGCCTCGAGCGCACCGTCCGCTGGATCACGGGCGTCCACCACATCCGCGAGACCATCCCGTTCCCGCGCATGCTCAACCGGATGGAGCCATAAGCACCCGCGAGGGTGTTTTTTGGCGCGCGTTCCTGTCACGGCCTCCCGCTTTATGGCATACTGGCCCTATTCATGCCCGACGTGCCCTTCCGCCACCGGTTCGCCACCGACCCCCACGCCCGCCGCCGCTTCGCATTCGCCGCGTTGGGGGTCTTCGCATTGCTGGGGTGGGGAAGCCTGCTGCTCTTCAGCGACCTGCTCGCGGTCCGCGACGTCACGCTGGAGGAGGGGAAGAGCCTCGACGCGCTCGAGGCCAAGGCCGCGGTCTTCCAGCTCCTAGACCGGCGCGAAGGCTGGCGCCCATGGCCGACCCGGCACGCCTGGTTCATCGATGAGGCGAGCCTCGCCGAACAGCTGAAGGCCCGCTGGTTCGCGGAGTCCGTCGAGGTCCGGACGGGTACAGCTTCAAATATTGTGCGACTCATCGTCAAAGAACAGAAGAATACGCTTCTCGTAAAGACGCCGAGCCAGTTCCTGCGCGTGGACGCCCAAGGGATCGTGCGCGCCGAGCTCACGCCCGAAGAGCGGCTGGGCGTCCTGCAGCGGCTGGCGGGCCGTACGGCGAATCACGCCACGGCCGAAGCCCTCATCGAATTGCCGGACCTCAGCGATCCGGTCGCGTTACGGTATCGGCTACCTATAGAGGTCGAGGAATTGCGGCGCTGGTTCACGATCGATGCCGAGCTGCAACGTGCCGGCTTGGCCTTTGCGTATCTCCGTGTCGAGCCGCAGCGCCTGGCCCTATACGGCCGCGATGGCATCCCAAGCTACATTGACCCCTTGGAAAACGTCCCAGCGCAATTAAAGGCCTTGGCCGAATTCCAAGCCCGGGTAAAGGCGGGCAAGATCCCGCCCGCCAAGGAATTCGTGGATGCCCGGATCCTCGGGAGGCTCTACGTGAAATGAGAGGTACTGGGGGACCTAGGGACATGGAATAGGGGCATATAGGGGATCGTCAAAAACACGTTTGGCCATACGGACGCATCAGGGCATGACCGATGGATGAGGCGATGGAGACGGTCACAGGCGCGCCCATGCATGTGTCACTGATCTGACGTAGCCGTGCGTAAGTGTACGGTTTAAATACAGGGGGGAAGGTAGGCCCATCGCGCCTAACGGCAGAGATGCCTTATATTAGGGAAGAATATCCCATATGTGTCGTATAAGTTGTATTGTACGACGCATTAGATCGGCTTTCCTGCTGGGGTCTACGGGCTCCGTTTGGCGATCCGCTCGCCCCTTCCCTGTGGCTGTTGCGGTACGAATTGAGCCGTCGATCGATTGGCGTGGCGTAAGGCTTCGCACATGAGCGTCGGCGGGATTCTTTTTTGCATGTACCGAAGGCCTGTTACGAAACAGCGCTTAGGCGCCTCTTCCAAGAGCCGCAAAAAAATAGGCCCTTCCCCGCTCAAAAACAGAAGAAGTCCCAAGTGTCGCAAAAAGAAAAGCCGACGGATAGGCATCCGCCGGCAAGGGCTCTCATCGTCGCGGCTGCAGCGCCCGCCAGAACTCGTCCACGCCCGGAAGCGGCTCGGCCTGCTCGCAGGCGTCGCGCCAGCGGCGGTGGTCCGCGGTGTCGGCCAGGCAGAAGCAGGTCCGCTTGAAGCGCTTCGGCACGTCGATGCTGGCGACGTCAGGCGCGCGGAGCGCGTACTCGTGGGCGGCGGTGACGGCCTCGGCGTACGTGAGGCCCTTCCCCAGCGTCCGCACGCGCCCGCTCCAGCCGCTCCACTCCACGACCTCCCAGCGCTCCGCAAGGTCGCGCTCGTACACGCACCCGCAGCGTCGCCGCCTCATGGGCCGGACCTCGACGCGGCTCCGCAGGTACTCGACGCGTGTCCGGCGCAGGTCCTCGAGCGTGACGGGACGGAAGCCGTACTCGGTGTAATGGTGGTCGGGGCTGTCGGGGTCGGTGAAGATGTCGACCAGCCGGAGGGCGTCCGCGTAGTTCCCGGCCTTGGCCAAGGGGGTCACGTGCATGGACACCTCCCGATCGACGTCGCCCGACAGGCACGTCACGATCCAGATGCCGCCGTTCTCCATCCGGCGAAGCTCCAGCGAGTTCTCAGCGCTCATGCGAAGGCCTCCTTGGCGAGTTGAATTGAGGGACGGGTCAGGTGAAAACGCCGTAACGGAGAGTCTACCGAAAATGCTGTAATTTGTCAAGTTAATCCTTACAAAAAAAGAGGGTGCGTATTTTTTCCCTTCATTGAAAGGATTTTTGACGCACCCCCACCGCCATGCGGTTCCTTAGGGAGCCCACTCCCTACCTATTCCGCCGCCGGCTTCTCGATCCCCTCCAGCTGGAACCCGGTCCCCTGCCCCGTCACGCGCAGGACATCCTTGTCGATCTTGCCCAGCTCCTTCCCGGCCGCGTTGTACTGGTTCACGACCGTCCCCAGGTGCTTGCCGACCCCTTGGAAATATTGCTCGAACGCTTGCAGGTGCCTTCCCAGGTCTGCGACCCGCTGCCGGATCTCGCGGGCCTGCTCCTCGATCTTCATGGCGTTCAGGCCCTGGAGGACGGTCTGGAGGTAGGCCGAAAAGGACGTCGGCGAGACGATGATCACGCGGTACTTGGCGGCGGCGCGGTGGATGAGGCTTTCCGCATCCTCGCCCGTCGAGCCGACCTTGTTGGTGAGGAGGTCGTAATAGATGGCCTCGTGCGGGATGAACATGAAGGCGAAATCCATGGTCCCTTCCTGCGGGCGGATGTACTTGGCCGTCTCCTGGATGCGGGTCTTGAGGTCGTTCACGAACAGCTTCTCAAGGCGGAGGCGCTCGTCGGGCCGCTCTTCCTCGACCAGGCGGTTATAGTTCTCGAGGCTGAACTTGGAGTCGATGGGGATGACCCGGTTCTGCACGAACACCGCCGAGTCGACGATGAGGCCGTCCTGGAACTTATATTGCATCTGGTACTGCTCCGGCGAGAACACGCTCTTGAGCAGCGTCTCCAAAAAATATTCGCCGAGGATCCCGCGCTGTTTTGGGTTCGTGAGCACGCGCTGGATCTGGTCGAGGCGTCCCGAGAACGAGAGGATCTGCTTGTTGGTCTCCTCGAGGCGCACGAGCCGCTCACTCACGTCGCGCACCGTGCTCGTCATGAAGTGGCTCGACGTCTGCTGCTGGCGCGTCTGCTCGTGCAGCGAGCCCTTCACGTCTTGCCCCAGGGCGTCGAGGCGCTGCTGCAACATGAGGAGGGCGGCGGGATCGATCTGCGGCCGCGTGGCCTGGGCCCGCTGGTGGCTGAGGAGGAGGCCTGCGAGGCAGGCGAACCCGAACACGACGACGAGGAGCAGGGCGATTTCCATACCCCGGCAGTGTACGGTCCAGCCGACGTCTTGACAACCCTCTTGCCGGTCAAGGGCATCTGGGTTAGCTTACGCATATCGTTTCCTGAACACCCCAATCCCTATGTCTGACTTTGACCGCGACCTCGCCGGATTGAGCGAGGAAGAAGGCGAAGACGCGTACTTCGCCCAATCATCCCCCACCGGCAAGAAGGCCGGCACCGGCGCCGCCACGGATGACGACGAGGACGAGCTCGACGACCAGCCGAGCGTCGAGGAAGAGCTCGCCAAGAAAGAGGCGGGCCACTTCGACGAGAAGGCCGGCGAGAAAAAGAAGAAAAAGGAGGCCGCCGAAGAGACCGAGGACACCCCCAAGAGCGACCTCGATTTCATCGAGGAGGCCGCCGAGGAGGTCGAGGCCGAACGCGATGAGCTGTTCGCCCAAGACGAGGAAGAGATCTAGAGCGCAAGAAGTGAAAGCCGTGCCAGCACGGCTTTTCCGTTTATGAAAAAAGCCCCCATCCCCCGTTGGGATGGAAGGGCTCAGCGCGCCGCCGGAGGCTTCTTGTCCCACGAGGCCTTCACGTGGCAGAACGAGCCGCCTTCGAAGCGCGGCACCCAGAGGCGGGTGAGCGTGCCCGTGGTCGCGCCTGGCGGCCGCCCCGCGCGGAAGAGGCCGGCCGGGAGCGCGAGGCGATAGATCGCGTTCGGATCATCGTGGTATGGGAGCCGGATGACCACGGCCTCCGCACGCGTGATGTGGGCCAGATCGAGGGTGAAACGGGGATGGGCCTCGTCGTCGAGGATGAAGGGACGCTCGTCGAGGAGCGCTCCTGGCTGCGGGAAGTGGGCCGACTTTCCCACGAGGGTGAAGGCTTGCGGGTTGACGTGGGCCGGGTTCGTGGGTCGCATCCCGGCGAGGTAGTGTTCCGGACGCCAGATGCGGTTCGACCCATGCGTGGGCGGGTCGAAGAGGCGCGCCAGCCACCGCATCCCGTTCAGGCGTTCCCGCTGGTAGCCGCTCTCAGTCGGGCTTGCGGGATAGGCTCGTCTTGCGCCCGACCCCTTGGCTGAGCGGTCGCCGTTCCATTGGTCGGCCTCGTCCGCGGCCGTACGGGCCTCGCGTTCGAACGCCTGGAGGTCGGCCTCATGCCTCCGCATGCGCTTGTGGCGCATGCCTGACCTGAGGCGATCCGCCTTGATGCGGACCGCCTCAGGGAAATACTCCCAACGCACCGCGATCCGGTCGCCGCGCCGCGGAGGGGGCTCATCCTCGGGAAAGGCCTCCAGGGGAACCCCCACGAAGTCTTTCCCGGTCCAGCCGGTCTCGCGCCTGCCGTCGTTGTCCTTCGCCATGAGGGCGAGATCGGCGCCGACGGCTCCCGCCTCAGGATAGAGGCAGTCCACGCTTCCCTCCCAGAACTCGTTGCCGCACCAGACGAAACCGGGCTGCCCGGCCTTCTGCTCGGGAGAGGGCTCCCGCGCTTCGACCATCCGCCACCACATGCCAGGCTCCTTTTTCATGTCAGGCCTCTTTCCGCCGTGAACCGGCTGCCGGGCACCGTAGGCCGGATCAGACCGCTTGTCAAGCCTCACTTTCTCAAAAAATACCTTATTTCAGCTGTTTTATCGCCCCGTATCTTGACAATACCTCCATTCTTTGCTATATTCCCCGCTAGCCTCGAGACCGCTCCGCACGTTCCGGTGGAGAGGCCAGGCCTGGCCCGGAGGAAGCAAGAACACCTTCGCAAGACGCCATTGGGGCGTGAATGGTGCCAGGACCTAGGGGGTTCGCTCGGGTGGGAACGGGACATGACCTCTGACCTCAAGACCCACACCCGCCCGGAACAGAAAGAACGTGCTTCACTCTCAACCAGTGGAGCTGCCGCCATGTTCGACACCGAACGCTGAGCTGATCCTCTTCTTCGATCCAGCGGCGACAGGATGGCTCGCCTCGACCTACGCGAACGCGCATCGCCTGCGCGTCCGCGCATGCCCGTCGAGGACATCGCCTCCTGTCAGAAAAGGATGTTTCGTGAAGGAAAATCCAAACCGGGGCGCGCCATCGATGGCGCGCCCCAACCATGTCCACGCCACGGACACCACCGACCCTGACCTCGCCCACGCGAGGTTCTTTCTTTGCAAAAAAACGGAAGGGGCGATCCCCTTCCGTCCCTCGACCGTCAGCGTTCTATTTCTTCTGCTCCCACGCCAAGCGGAACAGCTCGCGGAGCGTCTGGGCGATCTCCTGGCTTTCGATGAGGACGGAGACCATCTTGCCGCGGAAGCTCGAGAGCGCGACCTTCTTGTCGTACACGATGATGTCGCCGAAGGCCTGGACGTCTTTGGCGCTCACGTAGCGGTGCTCGCGGTCGTCCTTCTTCACGGTCTCGGCCTCGCCTTGGCTGGTCACATAAATGGAGCGCGGCTTGGTGCGCTTGAGGATGTGCTGGGCCTGCTTGACCACGTCGTCGCGGGTGATGAACTTGCGGATCTCGTCGAGGTTGCCGAACTCGTTCAGGGTCGCGGGCCGGGTGGCGGCCACGTCGTCGTAGATGGCCTTCATGGCCTCCTCGCCCTCGAACAGGCGGACGACCGGCTTCTCGCCGCGCTGGAGGAGCTTGAGCTCGTGGAGGGAGTCCTGGACCTCATGGAGGGTCGCCTCCATCTGGCGCACCTTGGCCTGGACGACGGAAACGAGCCGCTCCGGGGATTCGGCGGTGAAGTAGTGTTTCTTCCCCTTCTCCACCGAGCTCATGAGGCCGCGTTGGGAGAGGGTCTCGATGACGGCGTAGGTGGTGACGCGGGAGACGTGGGCCTTCTTGGCCAGGTCCTGGACGGACGCGGGACCCATCTCGAGCGAGGCGACGTAGATGGCGGCCTCGCTCTCGGTGAGGCCGAGGGCCTTCAGGAGGGCTTTCCAGTTGGTGGGCATAGATGGGGTTGAGCCTAACAAAGAACGCGCGCCAAGGCAAAAGCACGAAAAAAGAAAAGATGCCCGGAGGCATCAGGATGCGGTCACGGGCTGAGAAGCGCCTCTTCGCTATATCAAAAAACGCCTACGGTTAGGCGTTTTTTGTTCTTTGTGTGCGCTTATTGGCACACCGCGCACTCCTCCGTGTCGAGGTTGCGCTTCTCCGTCTTGACGCTGATGCTCTCGGCCTGGATGGGGGCCGAGGAGCGGAGGTAGTACAAGGTCTTCACGCCCGTCTTCCAGGCAAGGAAGTGGACGTCGTGCATGTACTTGCCGCTCACGGGCGTCTGGAAGAAGACGTTGAGCGACTGCGCCTGGTCGATGTAGGGCTGGCGGTCGGCGGCCTGCTGCACGATCTCACGCATGTTCATCTCGTAGGCGGTGCGGAAGACGGCCTTCTCCTCGTCGCTGAGGCCCTCGAGGTACTGCACGCTGCCCTTGGCGGCGATGATCTGCTGCCAGGCCTCTTGGGTGTTGATCCCCTTCTTCTCGAGGAGGGCTTCCAGGTACTTGTTCTTGACGAGGAAGCTGCCGGAGAGGGTCTTCTGGAGGTAGGCGTTGCCGGCGACGGGCTCGACGCTGGGCGTGGCCTCGCCGCAGAGGAAAGCCGTGCTGGCCGTGGGCTGGATGGAGGTGACGTAGGTGTTGCGCTGGGTGCCGCCGTCGAGTGGGAGGCCACGCTCGAGGGCGAGCTTGCGGGAGGCCTCGCGGGCCGCCTCGCCGAAGCGCTTGAAGATGCGCTTGTTGATGAGCCGGGCCTGCAGGCTCTCGAACGGGATCCCCTGCGACATGAGGTAGCCGTGGTAACCCATCACGCCGAGGCCGATGGAGCGCTCGTGGCGGACGGAGTTGATGGCCTTCTTGTATTCGACCGAGTCGGCCAGCTCGCAGAAGGAGTCGAGGTTATTGTCGAGCGCCTTCACGCACCAGCCGATCATCTCTTCCTGCTTCTCCTTCCACTCCTCGTACGTCTCGAGGTTGAGGCTGCCGAGGCAGCAGACGGCCGTGCGGTCTTCGCTCGTGGGAAGGACGATCTCGGTGCAGAGGTTGCTCTGGCGGACGAGCAGCCCCTTCTCCTTGTGGTGCGCCGGGACCGCGTTGTTCACGGTATCGATGAAGATGATGTACGGCTCGCCCGTCTCGGCGCGGATGGTGAGGATCCGGCGCCAGACCTCGAGGGCGTTGAGCTCCTTGGTGACGGTGCCGTAGTGCGGGTCGATGAGCTTGTAGTTCGCGTTCTCCTCGACGGCCTTCATGAAGGCGTCGGTCACGACCACGCCATTGTTGATGTTGAGGCACTTGCGGTCGACGTCACCGCCGGTCGGACGGCGCATCTCGAGGAAGTCCTCGATGTCCGGGTGGTCGACGCGGAGGTAGGCGGCCGCGGCGCCGCGGCGGTGGCTGTTGCGGGAGATGGCGAGCGTCTCGGAGTCCATGATCTTGAGGAACGGGATGACGCCCGAGGAACGCAGGCCGCTCGACTGCAAGGGCGCGTTCTGGCCGCGGAGCTGTGACCAGTCGGTGCCGATGCCGCCGCCGAACTTCGCAAGGAAGGCGTTCTCGCGGTAAATGTCGAAGATCCCCTCGAGCGTGTCGGGGACCATGTTGAGGAAGCACGAGATCGGCAGGCCTTTCTTGGTCCCGATGTTCATGAGGACCGGGGTGGCGGGCAGGAACCACTGCTTACTCATGACGTCGTACAGGCTCTGCGCGAGCTCGCGGTCGCCACGGCACATGCCGGCGGCCACGCGCGCGAAGAACGTCTGCGGGTTCTCGCAGATCTCGCCGCTGGCGTCCGTGAGGAAGTAGCGGTCGCGCATGTTCTCGAGGCCGAAATAGGTGAACATGGCGTTCCGGGACGGGTCGATCCTGATCGACTGCTGGACGGCCGGATCGAGGGTGTAGTGCGGGCAGTCCCAACTGTTGCGGGTGGCGGTCTTCTCGAGGATCTGCGCGAGCAAGAGGTCGCGGGCGGCCTTCAGGTCGTTTTGGGAAAGGGCGTCGAGGACGGTGGCGTAGGGCATAAGGAGGGAGATGGCAGGCGAAAGCAAAGTGAAGCGGGAGATAAAGGACGCGTGCGAAGCTACGCCCAATCCTCGACCACCGCCCCCTTCGCGTATTCGGTGGCGCGGTTCTCGAAGAAGTTGGTGTGCTCCTTGGCGTTGACCATGATGTCGAGCCACGGGAGCGAGTTGGGGACGTTGTAGCGCTTGTCGAGGCCGAGGTCGTTGAGGCGGCGGTCGGCGGTGTAGCGGATGTACTGCTTCACCTCGTCGGGCGTGAGGCCCGGCACCGGCCCCAACGAGAAGCAGGTGTCGATGAAGGCGTCCTCGAGGCGGACCATGTCCTCGCAGGCCTGGTAGAGCTCGCGCTTGAGCTCGTCGGTCCAGAGGTGGCGGTTCTCGGCGATCAGGTCGCGGAAGATGGTGCAGACGCCCTGGCTATGCAGGCTCTCGTCGCGGATGCTCCAGGTGACGATCTGGCCCACGCCGCGGAGCTTTCCCTGGCGCGGGAAGTTCATGAGGATCGCGAACGAGGAGAACAGGGACATGCCCTCCATAAACCCGCCGAAGACGGCGAGGTTCTTGGCCAGGTCGCGCACCGTGCCGGTCTCGAACTGGTGGAGGTAGTCGCACTTGGCCTTCATGGTCTCGTACTCCAGGAACGCGGAATACTCCTTTTCGGGGAGGCCGAGCGAGTCGTTGAGGTAGGAATAGGCCCAGACGTGGACGCTCTCCATGGCCGCGAAGGCCGAGAGCATCATCTTGATCTCCGGCTTCGGGAACGCGGGGATGAGCTGGGTGTTGTAGTTGTTGTTGACCTCGATGTCCCCTTGGGTGAAGAAGCGGAGGATCTGCGTGATCAGCGAGACCTCGGACGGCGTGAGGCGGAAGCGGTAGTCGCTGATGTCGGCCTCCATGGGGACTTCCGTCGGCAGCCAGTGCGCCTGGTTCTGCTTGCGGAAGAACTCGAAATAATGGGGATACTCGAAGGGCCGGTAGAACTTGCGGTGCGTGAGGAGGGGGCAGGAACCAAGGATCGATGCGCTCATACGGGATTAGAGGGATAGCCGCCCGATATGCTCTTCGACGGAAGGCGCGAGGGCGTGCGCGTTGGCCGTTTCGGCCTCGGCATCGATGGCCTGGCGCTCTTCGGGCGTCAGGAACTTGAGGGCGAGCCAGCGGAAGACGTAGTCGATCATCGATTGCGCGCTGGGGATGTTGGGGTTCTCGGTCTCGCCGTTGGGCGGGAACTGGACGTTGGTGAACTTGCGGGCCATGACCTTGAGCGGCACGCCATATTGCAGGCCGATCGAGATGGCCGTCGCGAAACAGTCCATGAGGCCAGAGAGCAGGCTCCCCTCCTTGCTCATCTTGAGGAAGATCTCGCCGGGCTGGCCGTCGTCGTAGAGGCCGACCGTGATGTACCCTTCCTGGTCACCGACGCGGAACTTGTGGGTCATGGCGCGGCGCTCCTCGCTCAGGCGGCGGCGGCGCGGCGCATGGACCTCGCCGACCATCCCGACGCCGCTTGCGCTCGCCGGAGCGGGCTTGGGGGCCTCGTGGACGTGCGGTGGGACGAGGGCTTGGGACTGCGTCGTGACCGGACCTGGGACGTGATGGCGCTCATATGCATTCGCCAGGGCTTCCCGGCCCTGCGCGCGGAGCGAGGCGGCGATGGCGGACTGGAGGTCGGTGGACGGCCGTTCCGGCTGCGTTTCAAAAAGGGGCAAGACGGCTTCGGCGGCCCGTTCGGCCAAGGAGCGGACCAGGAACGCGTCCTGCTCGCCCGTCTCGGCCGCGGCCCGCGCGAGGGACTGCTCGAGCATGCCGAGGTCGAAGGGCACGCGGGCCCCGCTCCGGGTGAGGACGAAGAAGGAGGTCATAGGGACACAAGATCTAGTGGTTCAAAGGTTGCTAGGGCACAATATCTTGTGTTTTATAGCCCGGGCAAATCGGGGCCATTCGCCCGAAAATCAGGGCCGATCGGAGGCGTCCGCCCCGATTCGCCAAAAAAAGCCCTTGTGGATAACGAAAACGCCCGATGGAATCGGACGTTCATCCCTCCCCTGCCCGATTCAGAGGCCAAGCGACAGGTTGATCGCCGGTCGAGCGCTGCCGGATGGCGGTTCGAGGCCGAGCGGGACGCGCTGCTTGTTGCCCTGGCGGTCGAAGTAGAAGAGTTCCTGGTTGTTGAGGACATGCTCGTAGACGTCGCGCGTCACCTTCACGTCCTGCAGGCAGTAGTCCTTCAGCTTCTCGATCTCGCCCTTGCGCCAATATTCGACGGCCATGAGGCCGTGGCCGCTCTTCCCCACCCCGAGGGTGGCATGGGCGACGTCGTCAAGCTTCACGCGGTGGCCGATCTGCTTCTCGATGTCGACGAGCAGGTCGACGGTGGGCAGGCGGGCGATCTCGCCCGTGTAATAGCGCTGCAGGCACGGGTAGTCGAACCCGATGAGGTTGTAGCCGATGATGCGGTCGGCCCGCTCCAGGCGCGGCCAGAGCTTCGGCAGGTCCGGCTCGAGGAAGGCCTCATAGGTATCGGTCTCGTAAAAATAGACGCCCACGAGGGAGACCGACAGCAGCGCCGGGTTATAGGCCCCGACGTCCTGGAACGTGTTCTGGGTCTCAATGTCAAGCACGACTTCTTTGCGCATAGGGAGAGAAAAATGCGCTGAGCATAGCACGTCCGTTGAGGATGGCAAACGGCCATGCTAAGGTGCGGGTCATCTATGCGCGTTCCCTTCCTCATTGCTGGCCTGTACGCCCTTTCGGTGTTCGTGTCGCCCCCCACGGCCCACGCGGCAACCGACGCGACGCTGCCGAACGAGGTGCGGCAGGCGACGGTCTTCGTGCAATGCGGCAACCGCCAGGGGTCCGGGACCCTCGTAAGCGCGGCGGGAGCCGTCCTCACGAACGCCCACGTGGTCGCCGACGTCGAATCCGACGGGCCCATCCGCCCCGCCGCCAGCTGCCAGGTCCGGCTCATCGACCCGGCCACCGACCGCCTCCGCTACGCCTACGACGCCTCGGTCGTCCGCTGGACCTTCGATCCGGCGCACAGCCAGGACTTCGCCCTCCTTCAGGTCGGGATGCCCCGCTCGCGCGACGCCCTCTCGGGCCCGTTCCCTTTCCTCAAGGTCTGGGAGTTCTCGACGGTCGACGAGCGCCTCTGGGTCCTCGGCTACCCCGGCGGCGGCGACCTCACGATCCACACGGGCTTCATCCAGGGGTTCAGCAACGGCTTCATCCGCACGACCGCGACCTTCCAGCCCGGCAACTCCGGCGGCACGGCCCTGAACGGCGCCTACAACCTCATCGGCATCCCCACGCGCATCGTGACCATCACCGAAGACGGGCAGACCCAGGAGATCCGCTACGAGCTCGTCGACGTCCGCGCGGTCCTGCAGTGGCTCGACCAGTTCGGCCCGCAGGAGCGCGACCGCTTCTTCACCTTCGCCGATCCCGAGCGGTCGCGCCGCACCTTCGCCTTCGTCGACCAGTCGACGCTCGATTGCACCTACACCGTCCGGGCCCCGTCCTCGAGCGCCGTATACTGCCTCCTGCCGGGCGACGAGCGCCTGATCTTCCCCAACGAGGCCACCTTCCGCTCGTGGTACCCGTCGTTCGACCAGGTGACGCGGGTACCCGACACGGCCCTGTCCGCCTTCCGCATCGTCCGCAACGTGACGCACCGCCCCGGGACGCTCGTGAAATCGCAGACGTCGCCCGAGACCTACGTGGTCGCGGACGCCTTCGGCACCATGCGGCTCATCCCAAGTGAAGCGCGGGCCATCGAGCTCTGGGGCGCGAACTGGGCCAGCCTGGTCAAGGACATCCCGGACGAGTTCTTCACCAATTACCGCATCGGCCCGCCCCTCTCCTAAGGAGGGGCTTTACAAATGTAGGAAATGTGTCTAGAATAGGGCGCCTTCTCTCCGAAGGCGGAAAGCGAGGGTGCCCGCATGCACCCTTACCTCATGGCCGCGCTCGTGTACTTCGGGGCCTGCTACGTTCTGGGCCTCATCCGCCTGCTCGCGTTTTGGGACGGGAGCCTTGGGGAGCGGCTGCTCGTCTGGGTCCTCTCGCCGATCAACCTGCCCTGGTGCGTCCTCGAGCCGTTGCTCGAGCTCGTGGGCGAGATCGCCTCGGGCCTCAGCGACGACTGACCAGGACAAGTCGACCTTCCCGCCCGGTCCCCGTCACACCCCGAACCACGGGGATTTTTCTTATCTTGGTTGACAAAATGGGGCCGACCTGCTATAAATGACTGCCGCTTCGGCGGATCCCCTACCCGCTCCACGCCGAAAGGACCCATCCATCGTGTTGACGATCTTCCAGACCCTCGTCATCAGTTTCCTGCTCTGGGCCTCCTTCACCTACGCGTGGGGAGCGCACATCTTCCTCTGGAACGGGGCGCAGGCCCTGGGCGCCAAGACCGGCCTGACCGCACGGCTGGCCTGGTTCGTCCTGTCGCCCTTCAGCGTCGGAGGCTACATGCTGCTGATCATCGTCACCAAGGGCACGGTCAGCCCCGTTCCCGCGCCGGAGAGCGACCGATGAGCGACGCGCCCGATCCCCGCGCGGAACACCCGCGCCTCAACCTGTTCGGGATGATCCTCCTGATCGCCGTGCTTGCCCTAGGCGTGCGCTGGATCTTCCGCCAGGGCGCCGGCCCCCTCTACCTGGCCGGCTGCTACGCCAGCGGCACCCTGGCCCTCCTCGGCCTCGCCCTGGACAGGAAGAGGGTCGACGCCACGATGCTCCTCACCGTCGCCGCGGCCCCACTCACGATGCCCGTCCTGCTGGCGGTCACGCTTCTCGAGACCGGGGAGACGCTCCTGTCACGATGGCGGAAGCGTCCGGAGACCTCGGCCTGACGGCGGCCATCCGCCGCTCCGGCCGTGACGACAGAGGGACGAACGGAAACGCCGATCCTGCCCCGCTTCCTGCGGGGTTTTCTTATTTTCCCTTATTTTAGGGGTATTTTGGATAAAAAACCTCAGCAGGTTGACAAGGGACGAAAAACCTGGTACGATGCCCCATCGCCTCCGATAGCGCTCGACCATTCGGGTCGAAGGCGTTTGGGGAACGAAACCTGCAACGGCGGAAGGATCCGCCAGGAGAGTCGGCATGTCGATGCCCATCTTGCCCAGCACCCCCGTCATCGTCGGCATCGCCGCCCTCACCGTCGGTGCCCTCGCCGGCACCGTCTACGGGCTCGCGACCGGCGGGCCGGTCATCCCGGCGGTCACGATCGGGCTCTACGCCGTCGGGACGCTCCGGCTCCTCGCCCAGCGGGCGATCAGCATCCCGATCTTCCGCCCGGACGACAACGTGGGCAACCACGCCATCCGGATCTTCGCCCCCATCACCCTGCCGATCATCGGTACGGCCAGGGCGCTCACGCTCCTGGCCCGGGGCATCGAGGCGGCGCCGGTCATGACCGTCCTGGGGGCTGTCACCGTCGCGGCAGTGACCGCGCTGTGCCTCAACGGCTACGTCCTCGTCCATGTGTTCGCGAGCTACGGCATCGGCGTCGCCTTCCTCGCCTACGCCAAGGTCGCCGACAGGCGCGTCACGGGCATGCACGTCATGGCCTTCGCCCTCTCACCGCTCACGATGCCGCTCCTGGTGGCGATCGGGCTCGAGGAACTCGTCAAGGGCCTCCGCCCGCCCAAGCCGGCGGTGACGGACCCCGCCAAGTCCGCGGATCGCCCGCCGCAGGACGGCTGAAGCCCCCTCTGAGACCAGCCCACCCTTCGCCCGCACGAAACGTGCCGGGCGTTTTCTTTTACGCAAAACCCCCTCGGCGCGGCCGAGGGGGTTTGTTTTTCGTGCATTACCCCCGCTTCCGCTCGAACTCCTTGAGGAAGATCTTGCGGATGCGCAGGTTTTGCGGGGTGACTTCGAGGAGCTCGTCCTCGCCCAGGTATTCGAGACATTCCTCGAGGGTCATGTCGCGCGGGGTGGTGAGGCCTTCGGCCACGCCATCGCCCTTGGAGCGCATGTTCGAGAGGCGCTTCTCCTTGCAGACGTTGACAACCAGGTCTTCCGGCTTGGCGTTCTGGCCGATGACCATGCCCTCATACACCTTGGCGCCCGGCTTCACGAAGAGGATGCCGCGCTCCTGCGCGCCCAGCATGCCGTAGGTGTTGGACTCGCCGGTCTCGTGGGAGATGAGCGAGCCGTGCGGGACGGCGTCGATCGCGCCCACGAACGGGCGGTAGCCGAGGAACAGGGTATTGATGATCCCCTGCCCGCGGGTGTCGACCATGAACTCGTTGCGGTACCCGATGAGCCCGCGCGTGGGGGCGATGAACTCGAGGAAGGCGGTGCCGTTCTCGACGCGCATGTCCTTCATCTCGGCCTTGCGGCGGCCCATCTTCTCGATCACGGAGCCCGACATGCCTTCCGGGCACTCGATGGAGACCTCCTCATACGGTTCGGTCTTCTCGCCGTTGGCTTCCTTGAAGATGACCTGCGGACGGGAGACCTGGAGCTCGAACCCTTCGCGGCGCATGCGCTCGATGAGGATGGAGAGGTGCAGCTCGCCGCGGCCGGAGACGATGAAGTTCCCGTCGCCTTGGGCTAGCTCGACGCGCAGGGCGACGTCGTTCTGGAGCTCGCGGTCGAGGCGTTCCTTGATGTTGCGGGAGGTGGTGAACTGCCCTTCCTGGCCGGCGAACGGCGAGGTGTTGACCCCGAAGGTCATCTTCACGGTCGGCTCCTCGATCTGGATGACGGGGAGCGCTTCCGGGGTGGCGGGGTCCGCGACGGTCTCGCCGATGGTGATGTCAGGGATGCCCGCGAACGAGACGATGTCGCCGGCGGTCGCCTCCTGGACCTCGATCTTGCTCAGCCCCATGAACCCGAGGAGGGACGTGATCTTCTGCGCGGACGGGATGCCGTCGCGGTTGATGCGGACGACGCTCCCTGGGCGGAAGGTGCCGCGGACCACGCGCCCGATGGCGATGCGGCCCTTGTAGTTGTCGTAGCTCACGTTGGCGACGGAGACCTGGAGCGGGCCGGAGGCGTCGGCCTTCGGCTCGGGGATCTCCTTCAGGATCGTGTCGAAGAGCGGGCGGATGTCCGTCATCTTGTCGAGGCTGTTCTCGAGGCCCGCCTTCCCCTGCTTGCCGGAGGCGTAGACGATCGGGAAATCGGTCTGCGCGTCGGAGGCGCCGAGCGTCACGAACAGGTCGAAGACCTGGTTGATGACCCAGTCGGTGCGCGCTTCGGGCTTGTCGATCTTGTTGATGACGACGATGATGCGGTGCCCGGCCTCGATCGCCTTCTTGAGGACGAAGCGGGTCTGCGGCATGGGGCCTTCCTTGGCGTCGACGAGGAGCAGGGCGCCGTCGACAAGGTTCATGATGCGCTCCACTTCCCCACCGAAGTCGGCGTGGCCCGGGGTGTCGACGATGTTGATCTTGGTGCCGCCGTAGCTCACGGCGCAGTTCTTGGCGAGGATCGTGATCCCGCGCTCGCGCTCGAGCTCGTTCGAATCCAAAATGGCCTCGCCTTCGAGGGTCTTGTCCTTGAACGTCTCGGACTGGCGGAGGAGGGCGTCGGCGAGGGTGGTCTTCCCGTGGTCGACGTGGGCGATGATGGCGATGTTGCGGATGGCTGGCATAGAAATAAATGACACCGGGAGCGGCGTTCCGGTGGAGAATACAGGAAACGGGGAATCTTGTCTAGATCAAGGGAAAAACCCGCCATACGGGCTCGGCCAGGAAGCGAACGCCCAACCACCCCTACCCCATCCCAAACGGCCCCCGACCGGCACCGGCAAATAAAAACGCGCCCGGGGACGGGCGCCATCAGAGCGGACGGAAGCCGAGGAGCGAGAACGAGGCGCAGGGTTCGCATCGCCCGAAGGACGGGCGGCGTTCGATCGGCCGGGCGAGGTGGGCGCCCTGGAACTCGAGGCCCGCATCGACGAGCTCGCGCGTGATCAGGTGGTGCGTATGGACATACGCGGCCAGCCGACGGTCGGCAACCGCCTCCTCCATGAAGGTGGCGGCGACCCCAGGCCAACAGGCGAGCATCTCGCTGTCGTCCATGGCCACGGCATCGCCAGGAAGAGCCCGATGGAGCCGTGATAGCCGGCATCCTTGAGCGCGGCGATCCCCTGCTCGGGGATGAAGGTCAGCCGGGGACGCGCGCCCGATGCCGAAGCGCCGTCGGCGCAGGCGGGGTTCCAGAGCGCCACCTCATAGGCTCCCGGAGCGGGAAGCGGATCGCGGCGATCGCGGAATCCGTCGGCGATACGGTCGAGCCCCCTCCGGGCGGAACGTCCGCGGCAGGGGCTGGCAGGCGTGCGGGCCTCGACCTGTCGGACGAGCGCATCCCAGCCGTCCCCTACGCGCTCGAGCAGGAGTCGGGCCGTGAGGAGCGGCCCTCTTGCCCCGAAGCCGTCCACCAGCCTCGCGGAAAACGGTTGCCGGATCGGTCGCGTGGGACGATCTTCCATGGAAGGCCTCGCTTTCGGGTACGCGCACAAGCCCGATGCCCGTGCGGCGAGACGCATCGTAACGCGTCAGGGAGCCTTGTCAACATATAGATATGGAAAAAGCCGCGGGTCAGGCGGCTAGGGGCTACTCGGCCAGGACGGCCTCGATGGCGTCGCGGAGGCGGAGGTGCGCTTCCAGCAGGGGAAGGAGCCCCTCGAACCGGCGGAACGGGTTGCGCGGGACATCCGAGCCGGCGGCCTCGAGGTTGAAGGCGAGGAACTGCGCCCGCTCGAGGGCTTCCTGGCTGCACGGCGCCTGGAGGCACATCTCGCCCGGACCCGTGCCCTCAACCGGGATGAGGGTTTCGGCCAGCCTCGCCCGCACCTGGTCGAGATCGAGCCGATAGGCCAGCACGTGCATGCCCGGCGCCCGGTCCGGGAGCGCGAGGACCGTGACGAGGTCCTGACGCTCCGGATGCGGGTAAAGGAAGAGGAATCCGGGCCCGTGGCCGAAGGTGTGGCGACGCGTGACGAACGCGGCGTCCTTCCGCGGATCCACCCCCAACCGCCCGAGGAGGTGCAGCATGTCCTGGATCCGGAAATCCCAACCTACGCGCGCGTCGGCAAACGCACTGCCGAGCTGACGGAGGTCCAGGGCCGCCTGCCGCTCGGTGACCACCCGCCGATCGAGGAACGCGGTGACGCAGCCGGTGGTCACGCGCAAGCCGAGCTCGAAATTCTCCCGGGCCATGGCGTCACCCGTGTCGTCGGCTGCCGACCTCTCCACAGGCATGCGGAAGAGGCGGAGGACGGCCACGGCATCGCCAGGATCGGCGCCCGCGCACCCGTACGTGCCAGGCAGGTCGAGGGCCTGGCGGAAGAGCGTGGGCGAGGCCACGCCCAGGCGGGCACACAGAAGGGCCTGGTCCAACCCCGGCAGGCCGTCGAAGGCCTTCAAGATGGAGATGAACCGATCGGGCTTGGGGTGAACCGAGTCCTGGAGCTCGTAGCCCATCGGGAACCGCCCCAGCGTGACGATGGCCGTAGCCAGCAGGTGACGGGCCGAAGGCGAGAGCTTCGCGACGGAACCGGGCTCGAAGCGAGCGAGGAGGTCGGCGATCTTGGTGATCTTCGTCGGAGATGGCATGGGTCCGGTCCTTTTGGGGTTTTGGAGAATGAAGGGATGCGAACGAGAGATGCTATCATGGGTTTTTGCTCCTGTCAAGCGCTGCAGCTTATTTATTCGCTTATTTTAGCGGCTATCCGTGCGAAAAAGCCCGGAATAAGGAGAAGGTATCGAAAGAACAAAAAAGGCCGAGCGATGCTCGGCGATCCCGTTCATCCACCCAGGCCTTGGGTGGGGCGGGTTCAGGCGTGGGGCTGGAAGCCCGCCATCATCACGTCCTGCCCCAGGTACGCGCGTTCGACCAGGATGTCGTGCATCACGCGAAGCCTGTAGGTGGACCCGGAGTCGTACGCGTGCGCGGGCATGCGCGGCTCGCGGGGGTCGTGGAGGTTGAGGTCGTCGAACGTGGCGAACGTCTTGCCTCGCTGCAGGAGGCTGTCACCCTCCTCCATGGCGGCAAGGGCCATGAGGCCCCCGACGGAGCCGGGGAACCCGGCGCGCTCGAGCGTGCGCGCCACGTCCCTCGGGCGGAACGGCCGGTCGTCGGGCACCAGGCAGAAGCCCGCACGGTACTCGCCCGTGGCGGGGAGCGACCTGACGTACTTGAAGCGTTCCCGGATCTCGTCCGTGAAGTGGGATCCGGCGGACCCGCCGCAGCGGTTGGCGGTCCGGGAACGGATCGCCTCGATGAGCTGGAGGGCGCCGACGCCCGGGTTCTCCACCCGGAAGCGGAACGTGAAGATCTCCACGCCGTCCAGGCGGATGACGCGCTCCGGGTTGCGGTTGTTGCCGTCCATGCTGAAGAGGGGCCAGAGCTCCTCGCCCGGCGTGGCGTGGAACGGGCAGGAATCGTCCTTGGGAATATTGTCAACCCTTCGCTCATTCCGTCCTACAGCGTCACCCCTTCCTGGTACCGCGGCGCCTGGGCATCGACGCGCAGCTCCTTCTCCAGCCGGGTCGCCAGGGCGACGGCGGCGCCCTCTTCCCCATGGGTGCAGAAGACCCTCTCCGGCCGCTTGGCGGCTTCGCGGATCCAGCTCACGAGCTTGTTCTGGTCCGCGTGGGCGCTATACGCCCCGATGCTCGCGATCTCGGCCTTCACGTCGATCCGTTCCTCGAGGACCTGGACATGCTTCTCATGCTCATAGAGCTGGCGGCCGAGCGTACCTGCCGCCTGGTAGCCGATGATCAGAACGGTGGAGCGCGCATCCCCCAGGTAACGGACCAGGTGATGCAGGATGCGTCCCCCGTTCATCATGCCGGCGCCGGCGATGACGACCTTGGGGCGGCGGGCGGCGTTGATGCCCTGCGATTCCTGGCGCGTGAGGCAGACCTTGAGGCCAGGAAAATCGAAGAAGTCGGTCCCGGCGGCGACGAGCGCGCGGGCCTCGGGATCATAATATTGCGGAAACTGCTTGATGACCTCCGTGACGTGGATCGCCATCGGGCTGTCGAGATACACGTCGAGTTCGGGGATCTGGCGGGCCTCGATGAGGCGATGCAATTCAAAGAGGAGCTGCTGCGTACGCTCGATCGCGAAGGCCGGGATCACGAGGACCCCATTGCGCTGCGTGGTGCGGATGATGACGTCGCGGAGCTTGCCCTGGCGGGCCGACTCGTCCTCGTGGATGCGGTTGCCGTAGGTGGATTCCATCACGACGGCGTCCATGGACGCGAGCTGGGCGGTCTCGCGGAGGATGGGGACGTGCTCGTTGCCGAGGTCCCCGGAAAACGCGACCTTGGCGCCCCCCTGCTCCGTGATCTCCACGAAGGCGCTGCCGAAGATGTGGCCGGCGTCGCGGAAACGGAACGAGAGGTCGCCGAGCTTGGTCGTCTGGCCGTAGTCGAGGGCGTGGAACGCGCCGATGGCCGCCTCGACGTCCTTGGCGGCATACGGGATGGGGCGGGCGAAGCGCTTCTGGTCGTCTTCCATGATGCGGACGGCATCCTCGAGGACGATCTTCGCGAGCGGGACCGTGGGCGGGGTCGCGTAGACCTTCCCCTTGAATCCCCCCTTGAACAGCTTGGGGATGCGGCCGGTGTGGTCGAGGTGGCCGTGGGTGACGAGGACGGCGTCGATCGTCGACGGGTCGAAGGCGAGGCCCTCGAGGTTGCGCGCCTCGGAAAAGGAGTTGCCCTGGAAGAGCCCGCAATCGATCAGGATGCGCGACGAGCCCGTCTCGATGAGGTAGCAGGAGCCCGTGACCTCGCGGGCGGCGCCGTGGAACGCGATCTTCATAGGCCTACCACCGCGTCATGAGCTCGCAGAACTCGGCATACTGCGGCGTCGGCACCAGGCAGCGGTGCTGGCGGATCATCTCGAGGAGGGCATCGTCGGCCGACGGCGAGACGAGCAGGTACATGATCGCGAGGCTCTCGACGATGAGGAGCAGCGCGCCCGCAAGGATCACGAGGCGCAGCGAGGCGTCCGGGCGCGAGAACGCCTCGTGCCAATGGGCTTGGAACATCCAAAGCGACCCTTCCATGATGACGTTGAGCAGGAGGACGAGCAGCGTCGCCAGGATCCCCAAGAAAAAGGCCGTGAACGCCGTGACGCCCTGCGAGGAAAAATAGATGAGGGACGCCGGCAACGCGAGCAGGCTCGCGATCGCCCAGAACCAGGTATGGGCGTGTTCGCGTTGAAAGAGCGGACGGGACATAGATGGAGGCATGATAGCAGAGGCGCCCGCCATTGGCGACCATAATCCCGACCTCACGGTCGGGATGCTCGTTCAGACTTCCACCTTCACCGCATCGGGCCCCAGGATGCATTCCAGCTCCTTCGCGATGAGCTCGTCGAAGCTGATGCGGAAGCTCGAGGCGACACGCTGCTTCCCCGTCCCCTGGTCGACCTGGAAGAACACGGGATAGGCGCCGGGATGGTTGGCGAAGATGACGCGCAGCTGCTCGAGCATCGACGGGGAGAGCTGGGCGCGGACCGAGAGCATGACGCCGCTCGTCTTCCGCACGGGCGCCGGCTGGGTCTGCTGGGTGGCGGAAGCGTACGAGGCGCCCTGCAGCTTCTTGACGTACTCCTCGACCTGGTCGACGTTGTCGCGGGTGATCTCGTAGCCGGCCTCGACGAGGAACTTGATCTCGTCGTCCCGCTCCTGCACGCGGCCGGAGAGGACGAGGGCCTTGTCGGCTTCCCAAAGTTCCGGCTTCTCCTTGTAGACGCGCGGGAAGACCACCGCCTCGATGCTGCCGCTCGTGTCCTCGACCTTGAGGAACACCATCGTCTCCTGGTTCTTGGTGAGGATCTTCTTCGCGAGCGTGCAGGTGCCGCCCATGCGCACGCTCTTCTCCTTCTTCTTGGTATGCAGCTCGCTGATGGGGACGAAGAGCTTGCCGAGGCGTTCCTGGTATTCGCGGAACGGGTGGCTCGACACGTACAGGCCGAGCAGCTCCTTTTCCCAGCTGAGCAGCTCGGACAGCTGCAACTCCGGCGCGGGCTTGAGGCGAAGGGGCGGGTTGTCGTTCGCGAGGCCCGGGAGGGCGAAGAGGTTGGCCTGGCCCGACTTCTCCTCCTGGGTGAGGCGGCGGTGGTAGTCGAGGATGGTCTCGAGGTTGAAATACATCTGGTTGCGCGGCCCGAAGCGGTCGAGGGCCCCGGCCTTGGCCAGCGACTCGAGCGAACGGCGGTTGAAGGACTTGCCCTTGATGCGCGAGGCGAAGCCCGTGAGGTCCGCATACGGCCCATTCTCCTTGCGCTCGCGAATGAGGTCATCGACGACGTCCTCGCCGAGCCCCTTGATCGCGAGCAGCCCGAAACGGAGGGTCGAGGTCCCCTTGATGACCGAGAAGCCCTTGTACGACTCGTTGACGTCCGGCGGGAGCACCTCGAGGCCCATGCGGCGGCATTCCTCGACCTCGATGCTGATGCGTTCGATGTTGAGGCAGTCCGAGTTGAGCAGCGCCGCCATGAAGCAGTCGGGATAATGGGCCTTGAGGTAGGCGGTCTGGTAGGCGATGAGCGCGTAACAGGCCGCGTGCGACTTGTTGAAGCCGTAGGCCGCGAATTCCTCGAACTGCGTGAAGATCTCCTCGGCGATGGCCTGGCTGACGCCGTTCTTCATCGACCCTTCCACGAACTTCACCTTCATCTCGGCCATGAGCTTGGCGATCTTCTTGCCCATCGCCTTGCGGAGCGTGTCGGCCTGCCCGCCCGTGAACCCGGCCATGTCCTTGGCCACCTGCATGACCTGCTCCTGGTAGATGGGGAGGCCGTAGGTGTTGCGGAGGGCGTTCTCGGTGAGCCCGTGCTTGTAGACGATCTTCTCGCGGCCGTGCTTGCGGGCGATGAACGAGTCGATGAACTGCATCGGACCCGGACGGTAAAGGGCCACCATGGCGATGATGTCTTCGATGACCGTCGGCTTCAGTTCGCGGATGTACTTCTTCATGCCGTCGCTTTCCAGCTGGAACACGCCGGTGGTGTCGCCGCGGCCGAGGAGGTCGAAGGTCTTCGCGTCGTCCAGGGGGATCTGGTCGATGTCGACGGTCGCGCCGTACACGGCCTGCATGATCTCCAGGCAGTCGCGGATGATGGAAAGGTTGGACAATCCCAAGAAGTCCATCTTGAGGAGGCCGGAGACCTCCGTCGAATGGAGCGAATATTGGATGACTTGCTCGCAGTCCCCTCCTTGGGCCTTCTGGAGGGGCGCGAACTTCTCGAGGTCCTGCGGCGCGATCACGATGCCGCAGGCGTGCTGCGAGGCGTGGCGGGTGGTGCCTTCGAGCTTGATGGCGAGGTCGATGAGGCGCTTGACGCGCGGGTCGGTCTCGTAGAGCTGCTTGAGCTCGGGCGCCTCCTTGATCGATTCCTCGAGCGGGATGTGGCGGCCCTGGACGGGCGGCGGCACGACCTTGGCCACGCGGTCGACGTCGGCATACGGCAAGCCCAGCACGCGGCCCACGTCACGCACGGCGGCGCGGGCGGCCATGGTCCCGAAGGTGATGATGCCCGCCACGCGCGGCGCGCCGTACTTTTCGCTGACGTACCGGATGACGTCGGCGCGCTTCACGTCGTCGAAGTCGGTATCGATGTCCGGCATCGAGATGCGGTCGGGGTTCAGGAAGCGCTCGAAGAGGAGGCCGTAGCGGAGCGGGTCAAGGTTGGTGATGCGGAGGACGTAGGCGACGACGGACCCGGCGGCGGACCCGCGGCCCGGCCCCACGATCACGCCATGGTCCTTGGCCCACACGATGTAGTCCTGCACGATGAGGAAGTATGCCGCGAAGCCCATGCGCTCGATGGTGGCGAGCTCGAACTCCATGCGCTCGCGGGCCGTGGGCAGGATGGCCGGATCCGGATACCGCTCAAGCAGGCCCTGCTCGCAGAGCTTCTTGAGATAGGAGAATTCCGTCTCGCCTTCGGGGACGACGAACTGCGGGAGGAGGTTCTTGCCCAATTCCAACTCGACCGTACAGCGGTCGGCGATCTTGCGGGTGTTCTCGATGGCTTCGGGGAGGTCGCGAAACCCTTCGACCATCACTTCGGGACCGCACAGAGAGGCGTCCGCGAACGCCGTCGAGAGGCGGTTCGTGTCCGCGAGCAGCTTGCCGTCGTGGATGCAGACCAGGGCGTCCTGCGCCTCACGGTCGTCCTCGTGGAGATAGTGCGTGTTCTTGGTGGCGACGACCGGCGCACCCGTCATCTTGGACAACTCGACCAACCGCTCGTTGATCTCGATCTGCGTCGGCGATTCGGGACGGTGCACGAGCTCGAGGAAGAAGTTCTCCTTGCCGAAAATGTCCTGGTACGTTTGCACGAGAGCTTGGGCCTTCTCCATGTCATGGGCCTGGCAGGCCTTGGGGATCTCGCCTTTCGCACAGCCGGACAGGGCGATGAGGCCTTGGTGATGGGTACGCAGGACGTCCTTGTCCATGCGCGGCTTGTAGTAGAACCCCTCCAGGAACGAGATGGAGACGAGCTTGAGGAGGTTGTGGTACCCCTCGTTCGTCTCGGCGAGGAGGGTCAGGTGCGAGATATGGTTGTCGATGCCGGAGCGCTTGTCGGTGAGCTTGTTCGGCGCGATGTGGGCCTCGACCCCAATGATCGGCTTGATGCCCGCCTTCTTGGCGGCCTCGTAGAACTCGATGGCCCCATAAAGGCCGGCGTGGTCGGTGAGGGCGACGGCGTCGTAGCCCAGTTCCTTGGCGCGCGCGACCAGGTCCGAAACGTCGCCGATCGCGTCGTATAGCGAGTACATCGAATGGGCATGGAGATGCACGAACGGGGACCGGGAAACGGCGGCTTCGGCTTGGGGAGCGGCATCAGGCATAGGAGGGATCCCCACTGACGGGACAAGCCCTGTGGGGACGGACAAAGACTTATGCCCCTAGGATGCCCCCTCTTCCCTGCCCCAGCAAGGGCCCGGAACCTTGGCAAAATTGACAGCCTTCCAAGGATCGTCTAACAATGCGGCACGGAGGTGGGCATGGCAAACCCGTCGTCACCAACCCCTGAAGACCGGGAGATCATCAAGACGTACCTGCGTTACTGGCGTCTCGAGGCGCAGCTGTTGGGACGGCCGGGCCGCCGCTGGTGGCGCGTCTACATCCGACCCACCAGCAACGTCCACAACTGGCGGAAGGCCAAAGGCATCACGGAGGTCCGCGGACCGATCGGGCACGGCTTCAACACCTGTTACCAGCGCGCCGTCCGCTTCGCGGTGCGGCGGGCCCTGTCCTGGTGGCTGCTCAACCGAATGCGGGTCCCGCCCGTCCAGCGCCTCGATGCCCTGCCCGCCTGGGTCGGGACGGAAGACGAGCAGCTCGCACGCGGCCGCGCGAACGAGCAGCGGGCCCTCACCATCCTTCGGAACACGACCTTCCCGGCCTGGGTCCACGGGGTCCGCGCGGGCACGCCCGAAGAGGACGCGCGGGGCATCGACCTCGTCGTCGACAGCACCGTCGGCCCGCTCTACCTGCAGATCAAGAGCTCGGTCCGGGGCCGCGAGAAGTTCTTCGAGATGGGCTACCGCGACCGGATCGGGGTCGTCATCGTCAACGATCGGGTTCAGGACTGGCGACTCCGCGTCCGCCTGGTCAAGACCATCGAACGCCTCTGGCATGAGGGCTGGGAGGACAAGCAGCGGAAGAAGACCGCCTGATCTCGCCGAGCCAAGCTCGGTTTTTTACATGCAAAAAAATCCACCCCTGCCCAGAGGTGGATTTCGTTATCGTTGCCTAGCCGCCCTAGACGTCGTCTTCGAGCTCATCCAACTCATCACGCAGGCGACGGACCTCGTCCTGCAGGCTCCGGCGCCGGTTCGGGCGTTGGAAGAACCCGAAGAGCCCCGTCACGAGAGACGATACGGAACCGACCATGCTGGATACGGACGAGATCTGCGCCGTGAGGCCGTCGACCGCCCCCTCCAGCAGCGACAGCTTCTTGCGCGTCTCCTGGACCAGTTCGTTGGTCTGGCGACCGAGGTGCGCGAGCTCGTACAAGGCCCACATGACGAAACCGGAGACGCCCACGAGACAGATGGAAGCGACCAGGAACCAGATGTCGCGGGTGGTGGAGAGGGACATATGCGTGAAGTATAGCACGCCCCCTTCCCGACCGAAAAGCCGCCCACGTGGGCGGCTTCGGCAGTTCGCTTAGGAGCGGAATTCGGCTCCGACCTTCGCCACAAGGGCTTGGCGCACGGCCTCGAGCGTCCGGTCCACCTCTTCCGAGGCGAGCGTCCGCTCCGCGGAACGGAACACCAGGCGGAAGGCGAGGGATTTCTTGCCGCCTTCAAGCCCCTGCCCGCGGTACGTATCGAACCAGGCCACGTCGGCCAAGAGCCCATCCGTCGCGGCGCCGCGCATGGCCGCCTCAACGGTCGCGATCTCGACCGCTTCCACGACGACGACGGCGAGATCGCGCGAAACCTCCGGGAACGCCGGCAACGGGCGGTAGGCTTTCGACGCGTTGACGTAGGACAGGAGGATTTCGGCGAAACCGTGGACCAGGCCGACGCGCCCCTCGATCTTCCAGGCTTCCGCCTGCTGCGGATGGAGTTCGCCGACCGTCAGGATCGCCCGATCGCCCACCCAATATTGCAAGCTGCGTCCCGGATGCCAGAAGTGGTCGCCTTCCCATCGCTTCCAGGCCCCCTCCCGGATCCCCAACTCCGCCAGCAGGACTTCGGCAACGCCCTTGGCTTCGTTCCAGGACTCTGACGCCTTGTCGCGGATCGCAAGCAAGAGCTCGGTCGCCTCTTCGGGCAAGGCGCGCCCCTCGAATGGCCAGTAGACATGCGAAAGCTCGAACACGCGCAGCGCATCCGCGCGTTCCTGGTTGTCGACCAGCGCCTGCAGGACCGACGGCGCCAACGATGGGCGCATGAATTCCGCGTCCTGCGAGAGCGGGTTCAGCAAGCGCACGCACATTTCCGGCAGGATCCCGGCGCGCTCGAGCTGGTCCCGCGAGACGAACGAATACCCCATCAGCTCGGTGAACCCGAACCCCTTGCAGAGGTCGCGCACCTTGTCCTCCAGGCCGAAGATGGGCTCCGAAGGCGTGCCGCTCACGGTTGTCGGGAATACGGTGGGCAGGTTGGCGTACCCATAGACGCGGGCGATCTCCTCGACCAGGTCGCGCGCATCCTCGATGTCCTGGTCACGCCACCACGGCACGGTCACGCGTAGCGCCTCGCCTTCTGTGGCGACGGTGAAGCCAAGGCGCTCGAGCGTGGAACGCATGCTGGCGACAGGGATCTCGACGCCGATCAGGCGGGTCGCCTCTTCCGCGCGCAAGACGAAGGTCGCAGGCGCATACGGGCTGGATCGGACATCGGCGATCCGTGAAACGACGGTCCCACCGACAACCTGGAGACAGAGCTCGACCGCGCGCGCGAGGGCTCGGAGCGGCGCCTCCACCGACAACCCTTTCTCGAACAGTTTCGACGCGTCCGTCGACAGTTCCAGGGCGCGCGCCGTGCGACGGATCGAGACGGCATCGAAGGTCGCGGCCTCGAACAGGACGGAGGTCGTCGTCTCGCCCACGGCCGCCCGCTGCCCGCCGATGACGCCAGCAACGGCGACCGGACCGGCCGCATCGCGGATCGTCAGCATGGAAGGCTGGAGGGCATAGGTTTTGGCATCCAGCGCCTCAAACGCCTCATCGGCCGTCGCGGTCGCCACCGTCAATCCGCCCTCAAGCTTGGCCGCATCGTAGGCGTGCATCGGCTGAGCCATTTCCAGCAAGACGTAATTCGTGATGTCGACGATCGCGTTGATCGGACGGAGGCCGGCCGCAAGAAGCCGGCGGCGCATCCACCAGGGCGAGGGTCCCATCTTGATCCCGTCGATCTTCACGGCGCAAAACCGGCCGCAAAGTGGGCGCTCGGAGGCGGAGGCGGCCACGGCGACGGAAAGCGTTTCCGCTCCCGGCGCGATCTCCGGCGTCGTCGCCGGGTTCCACGGACGCTCAAGGATCGCCGCCACTTCACGCGAGAACCCTTCCATCCCCATCGCGTCCGGACGGTTCGTCGTGATTTCCGTATCCATCAGAATGTCACCCGCCATTCCCAAGGCCTCCGCGAGCGGCTGGCCCGCGCGGAACGACGCGACGGCTTCCGGCAACGCCTTCCCCAAATCGAGGATCTCCTTTTCGCCGTGCGGGAACGCCTCAGATAGCCCGACCTCATTGGCGGCGCAGATCATCCCCTCGCTCGCGACGCCGCGGATTTCCGTCGGCTTCAGCTCGACCGGATCCCCCTCGCCATGCCAACGCACCCACGCGCCGATCTTGGCGACCGGCACCCACTGGCCCACCTCGACGTTGGAGCCTCCGCACACGATACCCAGTGTCCCCACACCGACATCCACCTTCGTCACGCGCAACCGGTCGGCTTGCGGATGCGGCTCGACGGCCTCGATACGCCCCAAGACGATCCCCTTCAAGGACTCGTCCTGCGGAATCAGCTTTTCGATGCCCGGGCCCGAAAGCGAAACGCGGGCCGCGACCGCTTCGGGCGTGAGCCCCTCAAGGTCGACCCATTCCCCCAACCATTTCCAAGACGCAAGGATATTCATAGGGATCAGAACTGCTGCAAGAAGCGCACGTCATTCTTATAGACGATCCGCAGGTCATCGATGTTCATGCCCTGCTTCATGAGATAGGTCCGTTCGACGCCCCACCCGAAGGCGAAGCCTTGGTATTCTTGCGGATCGACGCCGCCCGCCTTCAGGACGTTCGGGTGGACCATGCCCGCACCCCCCATCTCGACCCAACCGCGCTTGCACATCTTGCATTTCTCGCCACCCACCTTCCCCACCCCGTTACAGACGCCGCAAGAAATGTCAATCTCAAACGAAGGCTCGGTAAAGCGAAAATGAAACGGACGGAGGCGTGTCGTGCGTTCGGGACCGAAGAAGGCCTTCGCGAAGTAGTCAAGAATGCCGAGCAGGTGCGTAATTGAGGCCCTGCGGTCGATGACCAGCCCCTCGAACTGATGGAACATGGGGACATGGGTCGCATCGCTCTGGCGGCGGTAGCACTTGCCGATGTTCACCATCCGGATCGGCAGCACCCCCTTCCGCATCTCGCGGACCTGCGCGTTCGAGGTGTGCGGCGTAAGCACGATCTTGCCGAGCTCCTCATTGCCAGGAAGGTCGCAGAAAAAGGTCTCCCATTCGTCGCGTGCAGGATGGTCTTTCGGCATGTTCAGCCCTTCGAACGCGAAAAAATCGCCGTCGATCTCGGGATGGCGGGTACGGGCGAAGCCGGCGCGCTCGAAAATAGCCGTGATCTCGCGGATCGCCTGCTGGATGAGGTGGAGGTGCCCGACGGCAGGCTTGCGTCCTGGCTGGGTCACGTCAACGCGTTCCGAAGCCAACCGCTCGCGCCAGAACGCGGCCTGCATGTCTTGCTTTTTCGCCGTGAAGGCCGCTTCGAGACGTGCCTTCACCTCGTTGGCCACGACCCCGACCTTCGGACGGTCTTCCGCCGAGACGGCCCCCATCCCCTTCAGGAGGGTCGCCAATTCGCCTTTCCGACCCAAAACGGCGACCTCCCAAGCTTCGAGCTCGGGCATCGCCTGGACCGCGCGCAGGCGTTCGAGGGCCTGCGCCTCGCACGCATGGAGGGCATCGATCATACGAGGAGGGTTGTACCGTAAATGCGCCCCTGATGCAAAAAAAGCCTGAATCTACTAAAAAACGCCCCGTTGGGAGGGGGTCGTTTTTCCGTGATCGCCCTAAAAGATCTGCCGAATCCCCTGCCAGATGCCTGGCCCGAAGCGGAAGAGGTCCTGGATCGTGACCAGGAGGATCAGGATCAGCAAGAAGATGAAGCCAAACCCATGGATCGCCGCCTCCAGGTTCGCGTTCAGGCGCTTGCGGCGGGCGAATTCGGCGAGGAGGAACAGCGCGCGGCCCCCATCGAGCCCGGGAATCGGCAAGAAGTTCACGACCGCCAGGTTCACGGACAGCACGGCGGCGAATTGCAGGAGGGGCCAAAGTCCCTGGTCCGCGATCCGTCCCGTCATCACGGCGATGCCGACCGGGCCGGAAACGCCCTGGTCGACCTGACGCTTCACGACAAGGTCACGGACGAGGCTGCCCAACCCCTGCACGATCCGGATGGTGTAAAACGCGGTCGTCTTCGCACCTTCAAGCGGGGCACGCCACCATGGCCACCGGACGACGGCCGTATCCGCAAGGCCGACACCGACCCCTTTCCGATCCGAACCCGCAAGCGGCCCGGGCATGACCTGGACGGAGCGGGAAACCCCTTCCCGCATGACCTCCAAGGTCACCGCCTCATCCATTTCGGCCGCCTTCCCGATGCGGGTACGGATGATGTCCGCGACCAGTCCGTCTTCTCCGTTCACCGCCCGTACGCGGTCTCCCAGCTGGATCCCCGCCTTTTCGGCAGGACTCTCCGCGACGATCTGGACGATCTCGACGTACGCCTCACGGACGACGGCTCCGGACGGGACGCTCGACCCATCCACCGGCACCCCGACAAGATACCCTCCGGTGAAGATCACGGTCGCCAGCAGCCAGTTCATAAGGACCCCTGCCGCGATGATCACGAACTTCCTTCCCACCGTCGCTTGCGCAAAGCTATCACGCTCCCCAGCCGCATCACCCTGCTCCCCTTTTAAGCGCACGAAACCACCGAGGGGAAGCCAGTTGAGAGACCAGATGGTTTTCGCGGCTGCTTGCTCCCCTTTTTTCACGCGCCGCCAACATCCGCCCTCCTTCGTCCAACCGAGCGCCCGAGGCGGAAAGCCGACGCCAAACTCCTCAGGCTTCACCCCCGCCCACCGCGCCGCCATGTAGTGCCCGGCCTCGTGAATAAGAACAAGCCCAGAGAGGACCAGAAGGAAGATCAGGATAGACATGGGTGGAGGTAGCTAGGACGGCGTAATAGGCCGAGGGTATCAGCTCGTCGTCCTTTTTTGAATGCGTGGTTAGCTTGCGTCGTAAAACGTTAATTCGCGATCTTGTTTCGGGCTGAAAAAAATGACCGAAGCCCCCTGTCCTGCAGAACAAACGAGCGGGCCTGTCGGAGCCGGTCCGCGTGGTCAGGACTCGCCACCTACCGTCAATCCTTTCTTCCCCAGGCGACATATACGCCCACCCGATCATCCTCTTTCTCTTTTCACGACTAGGCCCCACGTCGCCGTCCCCTTTCCCCTCCCCTCCGACCGTCTGTCGTTATCGCATGAGCATTCAATATCGTTATCTTGCGTCGCAAAATATATCACCTGTATCGCCGCTATTTTTAGCTCTTTTTCTATTCCCTATTCCCTTCCCCGCATTGACGCTTCCCCCCGCCTTTCCTATGATGCGTGCAATCATTCACCCCTCTCCTATGTCCCCCCTCCTCATCGTCCTGTTGGTCGTGGCGGCGGTCGCCCTCTGGCTGGTCTTCACCTACAACGGGCTCATCACCCTCCGGAACCGCACCGACGAGGCCTGGTCGGACATCGATGTGCAGCTCAAGCGCCGGTACGACCTGATCCCCAACCTCGTGAACACGGTGAAGGGGTACGCGACCCACGAGCAGGCCACCCTCGAGAAGGTGATCGCGGCGCGCAACAGCGCCATGGGCGCCTCGACGCCGGAAGCCAAGGCCCAGGCGGAGAACGCCCTCTCGAGCACGCTCCGCAGCATCTTCGCCCTCTCCGAGAGCTACCCGGACCTCAAGGCGAACCAGAACTTCCTCAAGCTGCAGGACGAGCTGAGCGACACGGAGAACAAGATCCAGGCGTCCCGCCGCTTCTACAACGGCAACGTCCGCGACTTCAACACCAAGCTCGAGGTCTTCCCGACCAACCTCATCGGCAAGCTGCTCGGGTTCGTGAAGCGCGCCTTCTTCGAGATCGAGAACCCGGAAGAGCGCAAGAACGTCGAGGTCAAGTTTTAAGGGGATCCCCGGACCATGTACCAAGCCGTTGATGCCAATAAGCAGAAAAGCGCCTTCCTCATGGCGTTTTTCGTCGGGCTCCTGCTCGCGGCGGGATACCTCTACGGGTACATGACCGACACCGGCTGGTTCGGCCTCGGCATCGCGTTCGCGGTGTCGCTCGTGAGCACGCTCGTCACCTGGTTCGCGGGCGACAAGATCGTCCTCTCGACGAGCGGGGCGCAGCGCATCGAGACGCGCGAGCAGGCGACCGACCTCTGGAACCTGGTGGAGAACCTCAGCATAACCGCCGGGCTCCCCATGCCGGCGCTCTACGTCATCGACGATCCCTCCCCCAACGCCTTCGCGACGGGCCGCGATCCGCAGCACGCCTCGGTAGCGGTGACGACGGGGCTCCTGCAGCGCCTGAACCGCACGGAACTCGAAGGCGTCCTGGCCCACGAGCTTTCGCACGTGCAGAACTACGACATCCGCTGGATGATGGTGGTCGCGATCCTGGTGGGATCCCTCGCCCTCCTCAGCGACCTGTTCTTCCGTGGTGGCGGGCTCGTCGGCCGCAAGCGTGACGAGAAAAGCGGCTCGGGCGGCTGGCTCATGATCGTGGGGCTCGTCCTGCTCATCCTCGCGCCGATCGTGGGGCAGCTCATCAAGCTCGCGATCAGCCGCAAGCGCGAATTCCTCGCGGACGCGTCGGGCGCCCTCCTCACCCGCTACCCGGAAGGCCTGGCCTCCGCCCTCGAGAAGATCAGCCAGGCGGACATCCCCGTCGCCAAGGCCCCAAGCGCCACGGCCCACCTCTGGATCTCCTCCCCGCTCCACCAGGAAGGCAAGGCGAATTTCCTCGAGAAGCTCTTTTCGACCCATCCGCCCATCGAAGAACGCATCCGGCAATTACGGACCATGGGCAGGTAAGCCACGGCGGGCCCTCAACGCGGCCCACTGTCGCGTTTCATGCCCCTCCCCCACCCCTATGCTTGACCACGACCTCCTCTCCCGATTCACCACCCACCTCAAGGAAGCGCTCCAGAAGGCGCTCGCGTTCGCGTTGGCGCAAGGACGCAGCCTGATCGAGCCGGGCGACCTGCTCGTGGGCCTCACGCAGGAGACCGGCTGCATCGCGGCCGAGTTCCTGGGGCGCGCCGGCATCCGTAGCGATGCGGCCGCGGCCTTTTTCGCAGGGACGCCCGACGGGCATGCGCCCGGATCCGCCGTCGCGCCCGACCTCGCCAAGGACAGCCGCAAGATCCTCGAGCAGGCCGTCGTCGCCGCGCGTACGTTCGAGCACCGCTACATCGGCACGGAACACCTCCTCTACGCCCTCATCGGCCACCCCGACACCGCCCTCGGCCATTTTTACGAACAGAACCGCCTCGAGCGCGACGCCGTCCGCGAGCAACTGCTCGGCCTCTTGAAGTCGACCGCGAAATTCCCCGAGGTCAGCCCGAAGCCCGAAGGCGAAGAGGAGACGGAAGAGGGCGACGCCCCCGCCCCTAGCGGCGAGGCGAAACGCACGCCGAAGGCGGCCCGCAAGGCGCTGGACCAGTTCGCGCGGCACCTCACCGACAAGGCGGCCGCGGAAGCGCACGATCCGGTGATCGGCCGCGACGCGGAGATCGGGCGGGTCATCGAGATCCTCTGCCGGCGCACGAAGAACAACCCGGTACTCCTGGGCGAACCGGGCGTGGGCAAGACGGCGCTCGTGGAGGGGCTCGCCGCCCGGCTCGCGCACGGCGACGTCCCGGATGTCCTGCAGGGGAAGCGGCTCTACGCGATCGACCTGGCCCTCATGGTGGCCGGGACCATGTACCGCGGCGAATTCGAGGCGCGGCTGAAGCAGCTGGTCGAGGAGGTGAAGGGCGACCCGCAGATTATTTTGTTCATCGACGAGATCCACACCATCGTGGGCGCGGGCTCGACGTCGGGGTCGCTGGATGCGGCCAACATCCTGAAGCCGGCCCTGTCGCGGGGCGAGATCCGCTGCATCGGCGCGACCACCTGGGCGGAATACAAGAAACACCTTGAGCCGGACGCGGCCCTCGAGCGGCGCTTCCAGCCGGTGGACGTGCCCGAGCCCAGCGCCGAGGCGACGCTCGCCATGCTCCAGGGCCTCAAGCCCCGGTACGAGCGGCACCACGGCGTCCGGTATGACGCGAAGGCCCTGCCGCTCGCCGTCCGCCTCGCCGAACGCTACCTCACCGACCGGTTCTTCCCGGATAAGGCGATCGACATCCTGGACGAGGCGGGCGCGCACGTGGCCACGCGACTCCGTTCGGAAGCCGTCGTGAAACGGCTGCAGGCGATCGATGCGGACCTGGAACGGGCGAAGAAGCAAAAGGACGCCGCCCTCGAGAAGAACCTCCTCAAGGAGGCGGCCACGGCGGCGAAGGAGGAAGAGCGCGCCCTCCGCGCGAAGGCGGGCGTCACGGAAGAGCTGCAGGCCCTCCGCGCGAAGGCGAAGCTCACGGTCGAGGAAGGCGACATCCTGACCGTCGTCTCGCGGCTCTCGCGCATCCCCAAGGAGGCGCTCACGGCCGTCGAGGAGGAACGGCTCGCGCAGATCGAGGAGCGGTTGGAGGGGCAGGTGTTCGGGCAGCGCCAGGCGGTGAAGGCGATCGCCGAGATCGTGCGCCGGGCCCGGCTCGGGCTCGGCAACCCGCGCCGGCCGAAGGGCTCGTGGCTCTTCGTGGGGCCGTCGGGGACGGGCAAGACGGAACTGGCCCGCCAGCTCGCCATCGAGCTGTTCGGCAAGGAAGACGCGCTCATCCGCTTCGACATGTCGGAATTCTCGGAAGGGCATTCGGTCTCGAAGCTCCTCGGCTCCCCCGCCGGATACGTGGGCTTCCGCGAGCAGAACCGGCTCACGGATACCATCCGCAAGCGGCCGCACGCGGTCCTGCTCCTCGACGAATTCGAGAAGGCGCACCCGGACGTGCAACACCTGCTGCTCCAAGTCTTGGAAGACGGGGTGCTGCAGGACAGCTCCGGCAAGAACGTGTCCTTCCGGCAGGCGTACATCGTCCTGACCTCAAATGCGGGTTCGGAGATGCTCAAGCGGAAGGCCATGGGCTTCGGCTCGGCCGCACCGGGCGAGGCGCTGCCAGAAGGGCTGGTGCGCGAGCACCTGCAGGAACGGTTCCGGCCGGAGCTCCTCAACCGGCTCGACCGGCTGGTCGTGTTCCAGCCGCTGCCGCGCGAGGTCCTGCGCAAGATCGTGGACCGCGAGCTGCGGGTCGTGCTCGACCGGCTCAAGGAACAGCGCGGCATGGGCTACAAGGTGAGCGAGGCCGTGGTCGATTGGCTGCTCGGCAAGGCCTGGAAGCCAGAGGAAGGCGCGCGGGCCGCGAGACGGACCATCGAGCAGGAGATCGAGGCGCTCCTCATCCAAGCAATCCTCAAGCAACCGAAGAAACGCCACGTCCAGCTCCAACTGGGGAAGACGGGGCCGTTGGTCAAATAGCGCCTGCGGGCGCTGTTTGGTTTTTTTGGGGATCGTCCCGCTACCCGCCCCGCGGCGCGTTTGCTAGAATCGGGACATGCCTGACGGAAACGCTCCTTCCCTTGCCGCGCGGAAAGATCCGCCGAACCTGCTCTATGCGCTCAGGCGCGATTTGGAGGAGATGCATTGGCGTACAGAAGGCGTGTACCGGATCTCCTTCAAACTCGCGGAGGGGTTTGAGGAATTGAACCATGACGTACGGATCGGAGCGAAATTCAGCTCCTTCACGGAAGAGAGCGCCGAGGATGCGCGCCAACGGGGACGGCAGGCAAAGGAGGTCATGGAACGTGTCGAAGAGATGATCTACGACCTGGATAAAGCAGACCGCGCCCATGGGGATACGCCCACCGTCGAACAGCAACTCGAGACAGTGGCAGCCTTCGAGGAACGGTTCAAATCACTGCAAGCGGAGGAACAGGTGGCCCGCGCCCAAGCGGCGCACCTGCGCGAGGAGGTCCTCCCCTCCCTCTGGCGCCGAACGGAACGGGCGTGGGAAATTGACAAGGGCTTCGGCGAGCGGATGGAGGAGTTGAGCGCCCTGACTGGCCGCAGCGTGACGCAATATGAAGAATGCGCCGACTACGCACAGTCAGTCATCCGGTATGGGGATCCGAAGGGTGAAGCGGCTGCGTTCTTCCTTGGCATCGAGATGCCCGAGAGCGGAGCAAAGGCAGGAAAGACGAAGGCTGCGACACCTGAACCGCAGCCGGGAACGGCCGAGACCGCAGCCGTCGCAGCAGAAGTGCCGACGGCGGCGACCGCGGAAACGGAAGATGAACGCGACGCAGTGCAGACGACGCAGGAAAACCTCCGACGAAAGGCGACCGCCGGTACGATGGCTACAGAACAAACAGAGACGATACATCTCAACGAAGCAACAGAGCCACCCAAGGTCGCCGATGGCTCCGTGACCGACGCCCTGCAAGAAGCTTCAGAAAAGAACCAACGCAAGGAAAAAAACACCGCCGCCGAACCGGAGCGGACACTTGGCGAACCGGCGACAGAGACGAAGGGTCAAATTTCGAAGCCAGCCCGGACGGAACGGCCGGACCAGCCTGAAGCGCCCATCCAGGATACGGGCGCGGAACCCGAACGGCCCTCCTCCGGCCCGGCGGCGCGGGAGATCAACAGTGCGGCGATCGCCTCGGCGATCCAGACCACCCTCGCCCCGCAACCGGAACCGGCCATAGGGGCGCAGGCGGATCAAGGAGGGCCGCAGACCGTCAGCGCAAGCGAAGAGGTGGCCATACGCGACGCGTTGGCAGAACTCAAGGAAAAGAACGCGAAACGAAAAGGGGTCGAAAAAGCGGCGGGGCCCGCAGAGGCGCCCTTTGATCTGGTGACAGACCTTCCCAACGCGGAAGGCATCCCCCGCCCCATCAGCCGGACCGAACGGGCGTCGATCAACGAGGCGCGGGCCGAGCTCAAGGAAAAATACGCGGAACGCAAGCGGAACGCAGACATCGTTACCTTGTATGGGGAACGGATGAGCGCTCGCGGCTGGGAATACCTCCAGGCGCATGATCCTGCCCGCTACCGCCAGCTGCAGGCGACCCAGGCGACGGTCCAGAACCTCACGATCGACGCGACGGTCTTCTTGCAGCCGGAAGAGCGCCAAGCCGTACATTTGGCGGCCATCGTGGACGTGCGGACGACCTTTCCCGACCTGACGGACGCGCTGCTGAGCACGCTCCTCCTGCGGCACTCGCTCGCGTTGCTCGAACAACAGGAAACGACCGACAAGCAAGCGGCCCTGGCAGCCGTCGCGGCCGTCCTCGCGGGCGGGGCGGCGCAGGCGGCTGGTGCGGCCGCGGCACCCGCGGTCTTTGCGGCCCTCACGAAACAGATCAGCGCGACGCGGGAGGCCCTCGCCCACGAGGAGAAGCGCGCGGAAGAACGGGCCGGCGCGCTCCGGACGCAGGCCCAGGCGACCCCATCAGGAGGCGGCGGAAGCGTGGTCCAAGCCGGCACGGCGCCGACGCCGAACGTGGCGGACCTCCAGGCGCAGCAACGGCAAGGCCTGGATGCCCGACGCGCGCTCCAGGCGGCCCTCCACGCGCAGGTCCAGCAGCTCGCGGCCGGGAATGCGCTGGGGAACGCGCTCGCGCAACAGGAAGGCCTGACGGGCGCCCAGGCTGAGGCAGCGAACGGGCTGCTCGCCTTCATCCTGCCGGCGAACCTCCGCGCCGCGGCGGGAGGCGAACAGGTGAGCGCCGCGACCGGGCGGAACCTGCTGACGGGCGGCAACCAAACAGAAGCGCAACGGAGGGAAGAAACCATCGACCCGGCCGACCGCGCCGCCTACGAGAACGACCTCGCGGCCAAGCTGGCCGCGCGACAGATGCAGGACCGCCGCTTCCAAGACGTCAGCCAGGCGAGCGTGGGAGCGGGCGGCGGGTCGGGCGGCACCTCATCATCCGCGCTCATCGGCAACGACGGCAATCCCCTCCTTGAAGGCAAGCGGCTCCGGCCGCTCTCGCCGCAGGAGGTCTTCGCGCAAAAGCAGGCGGCCATGCGGAAGCGCGCCGAAGCATTTACGGGCACGGGCGCGACGGCCGGCGGCTTCGAGGCGGCCTTCGGGTCGGAGGAAGCCTTGCCGAATGCGGGCGCAGGCGTCATCGAACTGCAGGACGGCGACCTGATCCCCGTGGAAGACGGCACCGAAGGCGTGGCCGAGGCGGAAGAGGAAGCGCGCCTCCAGGCCCTCCTTGAACGCCAGCAGGCGGATCGCCTGCGGAGCGACAACGCCTCGCGTCTCGACGACCTGCGCAAGACGAAGGACCTGCTCAATAGCCCGGCGGGCAAGCAGGCCCTCACGAAGGCGGCGCCACTGCTGAGCAACCCGATCGCCTGGGTCATCGCGCTCCTCCTCCTGATCGTCTGGCTCAACGTGCGGCTGTTCTTCCCCAACGAGGAGTCGGCGCTGCGCAAGCCGCTGGGGACGTGGGGCAAGCTGGGGACGATCGCCTTCGACCTGCTCGCGGTCATCAACGTGGCCGTCTCGTTCGTCTTGCTCGTGGTGATCTGCATCCTCCCGTTCCTGCCCGTGCTGTTGGCGCTTGGCGGCATCTTCGCTACACTGCAGGGGAACCTCCGCCTTTTCGGCAACTAACCATTACGTCGCCTTTTCGCTATGTTGCTCCTTTCCGAACGCGCCAAGAAAGTGGTCCTGGCCGTCGCCTTCCTCGCCCTCGTGGGCGGGATCGCGGTCGCGCTCTATTTCGTGTTCTTCCGTCCGGCGAGCGAGCCGCTCCCCGAACCGACGGCTCCGGTGCCAGCGGGCGGGGCCCTGCCCGGCTCCGGCACCGCACGCCCGGCGACGTCGACCGTGGCCGCCCCGGGCACCCTCCCTGGCGGCACGGCCCGTCCCGGCACGACGGCAGGCGCCCCCGACACCACGGAGCCTGTTCCGGAAAGCCGCACGCAGCCCCTCGTCGACCAGCAGACGGCCTTCGTGACGGCGAACGCGGGCACGGGCGGCGACCTGCGGTTCTATAACCCGGCAGATGGGAAGTTCTATCGCGTCGATGCCTTGGGGACGACCACGCCCCTTTCGGACCGCGCGTTCTACAACGTCCAGGACGTGAGCTGGGGGCACGGCAGCGACAAGGCCATCCTCGAGTTCCCGGACGGCTCGAACGTCTATTTTTCCTTCACCGAAAACCGCCAGATCACCCTACCCAAGCATTGGGAGGATTTTCAGTTCGCGCCCGACGACCGCCAGATCGTCGCGAAAAGCGTGGGCAACAACGAGACCAACCGGTTCCTGGTGGTCTCGAACCCGGACGGCAGCAACGCGCAGGCCATCCAGGAGCTCGGCAACAACGCCGACAAGGTGCACACGGCCTGGACGCCGCAGAGCGATATCGTGGCCTATGCCTTCACGGGTGACGCCCTGGGGTTCGACCGCGAACAGGTGGTGCTCGTGGGCCGCAACCAGGAAAACCTGCCCGGCCTCGTCACCGAGGGCCGCGGCTTCATCCCGAGCTGGTCGCCGACGGGCGCCTCGCTTGCGTATAGCGTGTATTCCTCCGGGAACGGGTACCTGCCCGAGCTCTGGGTAAGCGAAGGGACGGCCGAAGGGATCAACAACCGCCGCCGGCGCCTCGAGCTCAACACCTGGGCGGACAAGTGCGGCTGGGGATCGGACCAGGTGCTCGTCTGCGCCGTGCCGTCGACGCTCGAGGCGGGCGCAGGCCTGCAACGTGACGCCGCCCGCAAGGGGCCCGACCAGATCTTCCGCATCGACCTGCGGACCGGGCAGAAGACCAACCTCGGCACGGTCGACGGCGTGGCCGACGTGCGCGGCATCACCACGGCCCCGGACGGCCGCTCGGCCTATCTCACCGACCGGGCGACCGGCCGCATCGTGACCTTCAACCTGCAGCCCTAACCTATGATCGACACGCAGAACCGGTTCCTCTATGCGGCCGTGGTCGCCCTGGTCTTCCTGGGCGGGCTGTTCGCCTGGTCGACGATCTACCGCACCATGAATACCTTCTCCGTCGGCTCCGCCCCCGCCATCGAGACCGATGCGCAGCCGCCGACGCTGCCGCCGGTCCGGTTGAGCGACCCCCGACTGGGCTCGACGCGTCCGGACGCGCTTGAGGTGGTCGAGTTCGCCGACTACCGCTGCCTGCATTGCCGCGCCATGGCCCCCGACCTGCTCGCGCTCGCGGGCGACGCGCAAAGGAACATCCGCCTCGTCTGGCGCGAGGCCCCGACGCAGGACCAGTCCGACGCGGGCCTCCTCCCCTTCGCCGCGGCGCGTTGCGCGTACGCCCAAGGGAAGTTCGGCGAGATGCATGCGGCGCTCTTCGAGCTCCCCAGCCTCACCGAATCGACCATCCTCGAGAAGGCCAAGGCACTCCGCCTTGACCAGAACCGCTTCCGGAGCTGCCTCAGCGACAAGCGCGTCCTCGACGCCATCCGTGCCGACCAGGCGACGGCCCTCGTGAACCGCATCTCGGCGGCCCCGACCCTGTTCGTGCGTGGCTTACCGTATGTCGGCCAGCTGGAACGGAGCCAACTTGAGGCTATTTTACGTTAAGGTATGAAAAGCGCACATTCATCTTTCCCGCTCCGCCGCATCCTGCTTGTAATAGGCATCGCCCAAGCGATGCTTTTTCCATTATTTTCCGCCCAAGCGGTCATTACGGATGAGGCGTTAGGCGATCGGGAAACGGTTCGACAGCAGGTCGAGGAACGCGCCGAGCAGGCGGCCCGTGGCGCCGCGGCTTCCAGTACCCCAGCCGCACGCTTCACGCCCGTCGTCCCCGAGCTCTCGGTCCCGATCCCAGGCGTCACCTTCACGCCACCCGTCGACGAGGGCGATGACATTGTCGTTCCGTATGCGGCGCAATACATCAGTGGCATCTACCGGTATCTCCTGGGCATTTCCACGCTCGTCGCCATCATCGTCGTGATCACGGGCGGGTTCCTGTACCTCTTGGGCCAGACGCGCGGCGACGCGGACAAAGGCCTGACGCTCATCAAAGATGCGATCGGCGGGCTGGTCGTCCTGTATGCGTCCTACCTGATCCTCTGGACCGTGAATCCCGAGCTCGTGAACCTGCAGCCGATCCGGCTGGCGCGGATCCAGAGCGTCATTTTCGGAGAGAACTCAGGGGCTGATGGGGACTTCTCCCAACTGCCCAGCGGCGAAGGGGAGCCCGTTTCCGGAGGCTCAAGCCAATGCAGGTTACGCTACAACCAGGGCCAATCGCCTTGGAACTCCATCCCCTACGGCAACGTTCCGGCGCTGATCGCGAATGCGACCGATCAGCGTCCAACGTGCGCGACAAGCAGGGATTCAAATGGCAGCGCATGCATTGGTACGTTTCAGATGTCCGGATGCGGACCGAGCGCCGTCGCCTCCGTGCTTGCTTTCTATGGCTTGCAGATATCGGTATCCCAGCGCGTCCCGGCCCCAGGAACGGCAATGCATTTGGTCGACCCCATCGATACGGGCATCTTCGCCTCGGTTACTCGCAGAAGCGGGCAAAATCATCATCCCGGGCAAGAATACATTCGGATTGTCGGCGTTGGAACGGATGGCGACATCATGACACGGATCAGTCAAGGCTTCCCCCAATTTCAGGCGCGAACGATCAGCAAGGCAAATAACGGGGCGGCGATCCTGGCATCACTCCGGGCAGGCAGGCCTCTTGTATTCGGCTGCAGCGCCGTACACCTATTCAGCGATGACGCCGCAACGCAACCGATCGCGAATCGCGAGGGGAATACGGTTCGATACAATGATGGCCACTTCATGGTCCTCTCTGGAGTTGTCAACGATGAGATCCTGCGCGTATGGGATGTAGGAAATACCCGCACAAAAACCATGCGATTGGACGAATACGTGCGTCGGTGCGGCTCCCCTGTAGAGATCACACCACGCACAGGAGCCCCCGAGACCGCGACAGCGACTTGGGGAACGGGGGCGCAGGCATTCACGGTGCAGATGCGGCTGCCGCCACAAAACGGCACGCAATGCCGCGCGACTGAAGGCGCCGCCCCAGGGGCCCGCGCCCAAACGACCGGCGACATCGACTCCTATCCGTTCACCTACCGTCCCACGGGCCAGCCGGCGAGCGTCTGGCCGGACGCGTCCGCCCGGCTCCTGTTCCCGAACCGGCTCCGCTCGCTCACGAGCCCGCCGCGCGTCCGCGTCTTCATCTACCTGCACGGCAACAACTCCGGGGACCAGCCGCCCGAGAGCCGTTATATCCCGTACTTGCGCAACGCCTTGCAACGGGTGGCCGGAAGCAAGGATATCGTCGTCATGACGCCGCACCACAATAACGCCGGCAACGACTACCCAGGCTTCAACCTGAACGACTTCTACCAGACGGGCCTGCGCGCCCTGCAGGCCGTCATCCCAGGCGCCACGGTCCAGGACGTGGTCGTGGGCGGCCATAGCGGCGCGACCTGCAACGGCGGCCCCGTGATCCTGCAGGCGCTCAACAGCCCCCTGCCGGGCACGCGCGGCGTGATCGCCTATGACGGCTGCCTCGGCGACGTCCTGACCCCCACGAACGCCTCCGGCGGGAGCGGGATCTCCCTCTACCTGAATCCGGACACGGCCGGCATGGGAAACGACGATCCGAGCAGCGTGAGCGGCAACGAGCGCCGGAACGCCATCGTCCGCCGCCTCTGGAGCCTCGGCAGCCAGACGTGCCCCGCCTGCGCCGCCAGCGCGGGCGCCCAGTGCTATGGCCAGTCGGCCGCCTTCTCGCGCCCAGGCGGCGGCGAGCTGATCTCCTTCGAGACCAGCGCCGGCCACGGGCCGAGCGTCGAGAAGATGACGGACATCGCCTTCTGCGCCTTCTATCGCTAACGTTAGAAAAAAACACGGATCACGAATCCGTGTTTTTTTGATTCGGCGAACATTCCAAACGCATTTGACTTTTCTTCCGCCGCATCGAATGGTGTGGGCATATGTCGAGCAAGAAACCGCCCGCCGTCCGCTTCGTCTGCACCCACTGCGACGGCCAGTTCCCCAAGTGGCAAGGCCGCTGCGAGAGTTGCGGGAGTTGGGGCACGCTGAAGGAAGCGGTGCCGACGGTCGAGAACGAGGCGCGCCCCGTGATGCCCGCGGGCAAGACCGCCGCCTTCGCCTCGCTCAAGAAGGCGGAAGCGCGCGAGCACCTCTCGAGCGGCGTCGCGGCGGTGGACCGCGTCCTGGGCGGTGGCTTCGTGGCCGGTTCCATCAGCCTCATCGGCGGCGAACCGGGCATCGGCAAGTCCACGCTCATCGCCCAAGCCGCCCTGGCGATGGCGAAGGCCGGCGGGACCGTGCTGTATGTCACCGGCGAGGAGTCGCCCACGCAGGTCGGGCGCCGCCTCGAACGGCTCGCCCAGGGACCGCTCCCCGAGACGCTCCGCTTCCTCGACCAGACCGAGAGCGGCACCATCGCCGCGACGATCGCGAGCGAGAAACCCTCCCTCGCCATCATCGACTCCATCCAGACGCTGCGCTCTTCAGGCATCACGGGGGAACCCGGCAACCCCACCCAGGTCCGCGCCTCCGCCTCCATCGTCGGCGAAGCGGCCAAGCGCGCCTCGGTCCCACTCGTCCTCGTCGGGCAGGTCACGAAAGACGGCGACCTCGCGGGCCCGCGCCTCCTCGAGCACCTCGTCGATACCGTCCTCATGCTCGAAGGCGACCGTACGCAGGAGCTGCGCATCCTTCGCGTCCTCAAGCACCGCTTCGGCCCCACCGAGGAAAGCGCGCTCTTCACCATGGAAGAGGGCGGGCTTGTCGAGCTGGTGGACCCGTCCCTCCGCTTCCTGCAAGACCGCGGCGCACCCGTCTCCGGCTCGATCGCGAGCTGCACGCTCGACGGCGGCCGCCCCATCGTCTGCGAGGTCCAGTCGCTAGTGACGCCGGCCGGATTTGGCATCCCTGCGCGGCGGATCGTGGGGCTCGACCCCAACCGCGTACAGCTCCTCATCGCCGTCCTCACCCGCCGCGCCCGCTGCCCGCTGGGAGACCAGGACGTGTTCGTGAACACGGTCGGAGGGTTGCGCATCAGCGACCCGGCGACGGACGTGCCCGTGGCGCTCGCGTTGGCTTCCGCGCTTTGGGATCAGCCCGTTCGCGAACGCACGATGGCGTTCGGCGAGATCAGCCTCTCCGGAGAAGTGCGGCCGATCCCACGCTTGGAATTACGCCTGAAGGAGGCAAAACGGTTAGGCTATACGGCCGCGATCGTGCCCGTCCAGCCCGTCACCGCCCCGGAGGGGATGGAGGTCTTGGCAGCGCCAACCTTAGCCAAAGCGGTTGAGCTCGCCGGGCTAAAGCCGATTCACCGCGCGTCAACCAAACCCAGGCAAGAGGAAGCGGGACGGTTTTTTGAGCCATGACCCCGGGATTTTTCTGAAAAACTTTTAAGGCGGCTGTCACGGTGATCTCCACCAAAATGAACCGTCGGCCCAAAACGCCTTGCTTCGCCTGCCTCGCAAAGCGCTGCGGAGGGCCCCATCCACCGCTTCAACGCGATCCCGAAAAGACGTACCGATTCGCGCGGTCCAAAGCGGACGGGTGGACGTGCCGCGGATGAGAAATTCAATAAAGTCGCGCGCTTCAAACGCCTCGAACATGTCCATGAGAGATCCGTATCCCTCATGGCGATCGGCATGCGCCTGGGCGAACCAGGCCGGATCGTTCGCAAGCCCGATCGCTGCCGCTTCCAATAGGCGCAGCTGGTGGTCGAAGGCATAGGTGACCAGGCGGACGGCCTCATCGGGCGCCTCACGTTCCCTAAGATCTAACCATGCCTCAAGCGATCCCAACCCCTCCTTGATTAGAGATGCATCCGAAACCGGACAGGCGGGGAGCGTCTCGAGACGATCGAAGGCGTGTGCGCAGGCGGCTGCATCCGCGTACCGGCGAGCCAAGTGGGCAGGCACCGAATGCGTCATCGATTCCGGCCAAAAGCAACGGTGCGCCTGCACGAGGTCCTGATCGAACATCCGGATGAGCACCAGGCATCGGCGCTCAAGACGATGCCTCAAACCGACGCACGTGATGGAATGCATAGAAAAGCAATGCGGTTACTCCAAATGCGACGACTCCCGTAGCTCCCGCACCCGGTCCCGAAACCACGGCACCCCTGCCAGGTCCGGGTCCCGCTCCACGATCTCGCGCGCGAGCTGCGCCGCTTTTTGCAACAGGTCCATATCTGACCAGCGCACCGCACGGAACGCCAGATACCCGCTCTGCTGCGTGCCAAAAATGTTCCCCGCCCCTCGGCGGCGGAAATCCTCCTCGGCAAGCGCGAACCCGTCCTGCAGGCGCGCCACCTGCCCCAACCGCTCTAATGGCTCCCCTTCCGCATCCGTCAGGAAAAAGCACCGGCTCGGCAAGCTCGAACGGCCCACGCGGCCGCGCAGCTGGTGCAGCTGCGCCATCCCGAACCGGTCCGCCCCCTCGATGGCCATCACCGTCGCATGCGGCACGTCGACGCCGACCTCGATGACCGTCGTCGAGATGAGCACGTCCAGCTCCCTCCGCAGCAGGCGATCCATCACGTCGGCCTTCTCTTCGGGCTTGAGGCGCCCATGCAGGACGCCGATGCGCAACCCCGCGAGCGGACCCGTCGCCAGCCGCCGCTCCGTCTCCTGCACCGAAGCCTTCCCCAACGCGTCCGACGGGTCGATGAGCGGACACACCACGAAACTCGCCTCCCCACGCCCCGCAGCCGCACGGATGGCCTCATACGCCACGGCGCGCTTCTCCCCAACGCACACTTCCGAACGGATCGGCAACCGCCCGCCCGGCTTTTCAAGCAAAGAAGACACCTCAAGATCACCCAGGAGCGTCAGGGCTAACGAGCGCGGGATCGGCGTCGCCGTCATCGAGAGCAGGTGAGGCAATTTCCCATCCGCCCGCGTCGCCTCCGCCAGGAATTGGCGCTGCTCAACGCCAAAGCGGTGCTGCTCGTCGACGATCACGAGGCCCAGGTCCGCGGGGATCCGCTTCTCCTGTAGGAGCGCATGCGTCCCCACGAGCACGACCCCACCCTGCCGGGCCCGCGCATTCGCCGCCTCTTTCTTCAATGGTTCTTCCTGATGGCCGAGCCAGGCCTGCTGCTTCGTACGCGTGAGCAAGAGAAGGGGCAGCTGGTGCGCCGCGAACAGGCGGCGCAGGGTGTGCGCATGCTGGACCGCGAGCAAGTCGGTCGGGGCGAGCAACGCCGCCGACATGCCGCTCCGCAGCACGTGCGCCGCCAAAAACGCGGCCACGGCCGTCTTTCCCGACCCCACGTCCCCCTGCAACAGGCGGCGCATGGGGACCGGCTTCTCCATGTCCTGCAGGGCCACCCACACGGCCCGCTTCTGGTCACCCGTGAGCGGGAACGGCAGCGACTCGGCGAAGGTCCGCGCGAACGCCTCCTGGAACGGCATGGCCACGCCCCCTTGCTTCACGATGTCTTTCCCCGTCAACGAGAAGCCCAGCCGATATGCGAGCGCCTCATCGAACGCGAACCGGCGCCGCCCCTGCTCGGCCTGCGCGAGGGTGGCGGGCTGGTGCACGGCCCGCAACGCGTCGGCGAACCCCATGAGCCCTTCCGGACGGTCCCCGGCGAGCAGCGGCTCCGCCTTCGGCCACGGCTCCCCCGCCAGCGCCCGCTCGACGAGGCGGCGATAGGCCTTCTGCGGGATGGCCCGCGTCGTCGCGTATACGGCCAGGATCTCGCCCACGGGCAAGACGCCGTCTTCCGGGAGCGGCCGCCAGGCGGGCCGGGTGATCTGCCGGCCATATTGCGGGTGTACCGAAATCAGCCCGGACAGCACGATCTCGCGTCCGGGCGTGAACTCCTTCATGAGCCACGGCTGGTTGAAGAAGAGCGCGCTCGCCGACCCCGACGCGTCCTCGATGATCGCCCGCACCAGCTTGCGCCGCCCGAACCCCGGCGTCATCGACGCCTTCTTGACCCGGACGCGCACCGTCACGCTCTCACCGTCGGCGCAGGCGTACAGGAGCTTCTCGCTCGAAAAATCCTCATACCGCCGCGGCAGGCGCGTCAGCAGCTCGCCGACGGTCCGGATGTCCAGCGCCTCAAACCCCCGGCGCATGGCCGGGGTGACGCCCTGGATGAACCCGACCGGATCGGTCCACGATAACATGGACCCATCGTGCCTCATGGGCAGGCACGGGGCAATGGGACCACGGCTCACGAAAATAGGCTAATATACGGCAAATAGATCCCACCCTCCACAAACGGACGGTTGACAAATTCGAGGAAATACGCTACGCTATCGCGCCCGAAAAAAGCCAAGCACTCGTATGGAAAGAGAGGCCTCATGACAACGCTCCTCGTCGGCATCCTGCTGAGTCTCGCGGCGGGATTCCTCCTGCTGCGCATCACCGTCTTCGCATTCGCCAAGGCCTACCGCTTCGAAGAACGGACGGACGCGGCCCATGCGGCGCACCGGGCGGCCATCTCGCCCAAGGGCGCCCTGGCGAAGCTCCGGTTCACCGAACCGAAGGCCTGTCGGTTCAGCCAGAGGCCCGCCTTCCACGACGACGAGGGGGACGAGGCGGAATACGGCGACTACGCGTCCTCCGACCAGAACGTCCCCCGGAACACCCTCCTGGTCTGCGCGGAGACGGCCGACCGCATGCGGGTCATCCAATACCGCATCGGCCCGTACTGGATCACCCTCTACGACGACGCGGAAGGCAAGGAGATGGACCTCACCCTGCGCAACGACACGCCCATCCGCGTCGAACTCGAGGTGGGCGACGTGACGACGCACGTCGAGCTGGACGCGGCGACCTCGTTCGACCGCGAGCGTTCGTTCGCGGTCACGATCACCGAAGGCGAGGCTCCGGCCGTCGAGGAAGAGGCCCTCTCAGCGAGGCGTCCTCCCGCCGCCCTGAGCCCGGAAGAGCGTGACGCGGTCCTCGGGATCGTCCGCTGGCTTCGGGAGCGTGCGACGGGGACGACGGCCTGATCCGCGACCAGCGGGTTTTTTCATGCCTCCCGTCCGATGCCGGCGACCGCGAGACGGTCGCGAAGATCGGCGGACGGCTCGGCGCGCGGGATCACGGGGGCGGCACCCATCGGAGACAGGCCCATGACGTCGCGTCGCGCTTCACCCGCTCCGCAATCCGCACGCCTCCGGACCCGCCTCGCGAACAAGCGTTTTTTCTTCCAACCAACCTTGACGAGGATCCCGTTCCGTGGTACCCGTCCGATGGCCACGAAGGAGGCCCCATGTCCCAAGACGCCCTCACGACCCTTCTCCCCCTCGGCCTGGTCCTGACGGGCCTCGGCGCGCACTTCATCCGCAAGGAGCGGCGCTTCCGCCTCGACCTCTCGCCGGCCGCCCGGGCCTTCATCCTCTTTCCGGAAGAGGTGATGCGCGCGGCCAAGCGGACACGCTCGCCAACGGCCTTCCTCGCCTCGTTCCGCGAAGTGACGGTCAAGGAGCGCCGCCACCTCGACGCGCTTCCCTTTCAGGAATGGCTCACGGACGTGGAGGACGGCTGGTACGCCTCCATCCGGGACGCGCTTCCCGAGAGGACGGTCGCGATCGCTACCGACGCCGACGGCCTCCGGCGCCGGATCGCCCTGCGGTCGGGGACCCTCTGGGCCCTGCTCGTCGAGGAGGCCGATCCCTCCGGCCGCTGGCGACCATACCTGCTCCAGCTCCGCGACAGCCGTCCGGCCGTCGTGCCACACATCGAAGCGGTCGGCGCCCTCACGGCCCGCTTCACGAGCCGGACGATGGCCACGCCCGCCCAGACCTTCGGGATCTGCTCCAACTGGCGGCTCGACGGCGGCCTCCTCACGCGCTGGCCCCTCGCCGGCAGCTGGCGTGAGGTCCACGATGCCCGTGCCCTCGCCGTCTGGCTGCACGAGTGCGCGACGGAGCCGTCTCCCACCTGACCCGACCTGACGCGGGTCTTTTTCATGCGCGGATGGCGCACACGCGGCGGCAACTCGTACCTAAATACACGCAAATACATTGTATTTAATACAGCGGACACACGTACGGAATCCGTCCATCGCCGAAGAAAAAATTCGCACGGCTTCTCCCGGACCGGATTGACATGCGACGCGAACCGCGCTACCCTCGATCCGGCTTCCGAGCAGAAAGGACGCGCATGCACCCGCTCATCGGCATCGCCGGCACCCTCCTCATCGTCTTCGGGCTCATCCTGGGCCACAGGCATTTCCGTGCGCAACGCCCCAAGGGGCAAGCATCCCCCGACCCGCCCCAGGCGGCGCCTTCAGCCGTCACCGAGGATCCCGTCACCCAGATCACGGAAGAGGACCTCGACCGGCACCTCATGGCGATCAGCCTTCAACGGATCGCGATCCGGATCGGCGCGGAGACCCCACGGCTCATCCGCACCGAGCCGGCACCCCCTTACGCGGATCTGGAATGCCAGGATGAGGAAGACCTGGCGAGCCTGGAGGCCGCGTTCCCCCTGGGCACCGTCCACGTGACCGTCGACCATGCGCAGCGCCTGCGGCAGGTCTTCTACCGGACCGGGACCTTCTGGATCGTCCTGCGCCAGACGCTGCAAGACCGGAAGGGGCAGTGCGCATGGGCCTTCAAGGAGCTCGAGATCCGCAACGCGCGGCCCATCCGGGTGCGCATGCCCTTGGAGGCGCGGCGGCTGCTCCTCCGGCAAGGAACCCACGTCTGGTGGATGGACGGAACGAGCGCCTACGTCGTCCTGCCCGCCTCTTTCTCGATGGGGATCGCGCTCCGCGTGGTGCGGCACAAGCCATCAGGAAACGCGACCAAGGGTTCCCTACCCCCCTTGGACGCGGAAGAGTCCGCCGCCGAAGACAAGATCGTCCGCTGGCTCGCGGCCCACGCCGACGCGCTCGACGCCGCCCAGGCCCGTGAGGCCCTCAACCTCGGGGGCTGGCACATCCAGGCTTCGGACGCCAACAAGCCGCCGGGTGCGCCGAACTGAACGCACCCCTCCCTTCCGCCCCCGGGCGGTTTTTTGATCCCGAAGCGCCCGTCACACGCCCCGATGCGCGGCATGCTCATGGGTCGCAACGCAACGGCTTCATTGGTCGCCCCCCCTCCTTGCCAGGATCCGCAAGGCGCTGGCATGGCGGCCTCGCCAGACCCGCCTGGTCCGAGCCTCATTTGTAAATACAACAAAAAATACAGGTATGTTATTCCTGTATTTGCCTTTACCCTCGACAAAAATTCCGGCCGGCGCTACCCTCCCCAGCATGCTCGATTGGAAATCCCTCCCCCGCCCGATCGTGGCCCTCGCGCCCATGGCTGACATGAGCGATCTTCCGTTTTGCCTCATCTGCAAAGAGCGGGGCGTCCCGCTGATGTTCCGTGAGATGGTCTCGGCGGAGGCGATCGTGCGCCTGAACCCCAAGACGCTGAAGATGGCGGCCTTCGACGCGCGCGAACGTCCGCTCGTGCAGCAGATCTTCGGCAGCAACCCCGCCGTCATGGCCGAGGCCGCCCGGATCATCGAGGAACGCTTCGCCCCCGATGCCATCGATATCAACATGGGCTGCCCCGTGTATAACCTCGTCTCGAACTTCAACGGCGCCTCCCTCATCCGCGATCCGGAACGCGCGCACGCGATCGTGAAGGCGATGAAGGCCGCGGTGAAGGTCCCCGTGAGCGTGAAGACCCGCCTGGGTTGGAAGGACGACACCGACTGCCTGGATTTCGTGAAGGTCGTGGCCGACGCCGGCGCCGACCTCATCTCCATGCACGGCCGCACGCGCGAGCAGGGATATAGCGGCACCGCGAACTGGGTCCGCGTCGGCGAGGCCCGCCGCAACGTGCCCCACCTCCCCTTCCTCGTGAACGGCGACATCACCACCCCCGAACGCGCCGAGCTCGCGATGAGGCAGAGCGGCGCCGACGGGGTCCTCATCGGCCGCGGGCTCCTCGGCAACCCCTGGTTCGCGAAGCGGGTCGAGGCGTTCCTGCAGGACGGCACGGTCCTCGCCGAACCTACCTGGGACGAGCGCATCTCGACCGTCCTCGCCCACGCCCGCCTCCAGATCGACCACTACGGCGAGCGCGGCCTCGTGAAGCTCCGCAAGCACCTCCCGTGGTACTTCAAGGGCACCCCCGCCGAAAAGGCCCTCAAGCCTGATTTAGTGCGAATTTCACACTATTTAGAGCTGGAAACCCTGCTAAACAAGGCGAAGCTTGACAGCCACCCATGAGCATGGTACAGCTGAGGGGCACCACGGACCACGAAAAAAGGAGGTGACCCGTGAGCGAACCGGATGACCCGCTCCTGGTGGGAGCCCGACAGCTTCTCTTCGCGGAGAACGTGCGGGACTTCAACCGGCTGCGAGAGAGGCACCCGAACCTGCGCATCGTGCTGCGCAGGGAGAACCTGTCTGGGCTGCGCCTGGCAGGCATCGACCTGCACGGCGCCCTGCTCGAGTGCGCGAACCTGACCGACTGCGCACTGGCCGAAGCCTGTTTCGATGGCGCGACCCTGCTCGGGTGCCAGGCCAGGCAAGGCGACTTCCGTGGGGCGTCGTTCGTCGGCGCCCGTCTCGAGAGCTACAAGCCCCTGGCCGGCGCCGACACCGGCGACGTGCGCCAACGGACCGTCTTCGCCGGCGCCGATCTCAGAGGCGCGGACCTCTCGAGGGCCCGCCTCACGGGCATCGACCTCGGCGGCGCCGACCTCAGCGAGGCCTGCCTCGCCGGGGCGACGCTCGAGACCGTCGATCTCCAGGGCACAGTCCTGCGCCAGGCCGAAGCGCCCCACCTGCTCCTCCGCGGCAACACCGCCTACCTCGCCAGGACGTGGGGTACGAAGGAAAACCCGGGACCGAAACCGGGCGAAGGCCCCCTGCTCGAAGGCTGTAACGCCTTCGGGATGCAGCTGGTCAACAGCACCGATCCCTCGGTCATCACCCGCCCGGACTGGCGCCCGGACGGCGTCCGCAACGACGACCCGCGCCAGAACGAGAAGGCCCGCAACAGCGACGAAGAAGAGGAGACCGCCATGGCCACGACACCCGACCGCAAGCCCCTGTCCACGTACGACCGCGTCAAGACCAACGCCAGCAAGGGCGCCCTGCGCTTCGGCGCACGCAAGACCCTGTCCATCGGCCGCGACATCATCATGAAGGGCGTCGAAAAGACGGGCATCTTCGAACCGGCCGTGCTCATGAAGATCAGAACCGGCCTCGAGAGCGAGGTCGGCACCGGCATCACGGCCGCCGTCGTCTCCGCCTTCCTCCGGACGGGCGTCCTCGACAAGATCCCCATGATCCCGAAGGAGGTGCGCGGCCTGCTCCAGGGCCCGGTGGCAGAGGAGCTCGAGATCAAGTCGTTCGATCACTTCATCGAAGCCGCGAGCGAGTACGTGGTGCCGCTCATCGGCGAGTTCGGCGGCGCCCTCACCGCGATGGCCGCGACGATGCAGAACATGACCGAGGAGGAGAACGGGACGGAGGCGCTCCCCGCCGGCAACCATCCCGGCATCGCGGTGGAGCAGCGCGACGCGGCCCCCGTCCCCCAGGCCACCGACAAGGGCTGACGCCCCTTCCTGAGCCCACCCACACGGTGGCTCTTTTCTTTTCCGTCAATGTCATGGCGATCCCCATTCTGACGCGTGCGACATGGCAACCTAAAAAGGCCTGCAAAAAACCAAGATCGCCTTGGTTTTTTCATGGATACGAAACGGCTCCGACCCTACAGCTCCGGCAGGAACAGCTCCGGGTTCACCGGCACCCCGTCCTGCCGCACTTCGAAGTGGAGGTGCGGGCCCGTCGAGAGCCCCGCGCCCGGGTCGCCAGGACGCCCGCCCGAATACCCGATCACCTCGCCGCGCTCGACATAGGTGTCGGGCTTGGCGGCGAACGCCGAGAGGTGCGCATACACGGTCGCGATGCCGTTGGGATGGATCACCATGATGTAGTTGCCGTATTGGCGGCCGACGCGGTTCCAGGCGACGTAGCCGCCGGCAGCGGCGCGGACCGGCGTGCCGACAGGCGTCGGGAGGTCGGTCCCGGGATGCTCGAACAGGTTCCGGAACGGGTACGTCGCATCGTGGAAATGCGCCGAGATCCCCTTCTTCGCCTCGATCGGCCAAGTGAGCAGGAGGTCACCGCGCGCGAGGACATCGTCGGACGTGCCGATCGAATCACGGAGGCGATCGCGGAGGGCGCTCACGGCCTCGGTCTCGCCCTGCTGCTCGCGCTGGAGGTCGGCGACGAGGCGGCGGAACTGGTCCTCGCGGTTGCCCGTCTCGGCGATGAGCCCGCGCTTGGCGGCGCGGTCGTCCTCGAGCTGGTGTTGGGCGAGCTCGAGGGCTTGGGTCTCCTGGAGCTGGCCGGTCCGGGCGACCTGGAGGGCCAGGCGCTTGGCCTCGACGGCCATCTTGGCCTCGTGGACGGAGACGGTAGCGGCGGTGAGCGCCTGCTGGAGGGCCCGCACCTCGGCGCGGCGGGCGACATAGGTGGAAAGCGATTTTTTCCCGAACAATGCGAGAATCGGCGAGGAATCGGGCGCCCGTTCCAGCTCCGCCAAGACTTCGCTGAGCAGGGCGCGGCGGACGGTCAGCGTCGCTTCGAGGTCCTTTTGCTGCTGTTCGGCGCGGCTGATCTCGAGGGCGAGGCGGTCGAGCTCCTCGCGGGCGCGGCGGACCCGCAAGGCCTGCGCTTCGGCGCGGGTATCGAGCAGCGCGAGTTGGGCCTGCAGCGTCTCGGCCGTGGCCGTCTGCTGCTGGATGCGGGTGCGGTACTGGGCGATGAGCTCGTCGAGCGCTTTCACGCGGCGCTGCTTAGCCTCGATGTCCTTCTGCGTCGCGTCCACTTGGTCTGCCTCGGGATCGGAGGGGTCCGGGACGACCGTCTCCGCGGGGGTTGCTTCTTGCGCAAAAACGGGGACCGTCAAGACGGGCCCCGTGACGACGAGCATGAGTGCGAACAAGAGCGGAAGGAGCGGGCGGCGCGCCATGCGCCCATTATGCCAGAACCGCAAGGGCCGCGTCGATACGGCGCAATGCCTCGTCTTTCCCCAACAGGTACAGCAGCTCGAACGGGCTGGGCGACTGCTTGGCGCCGGAGAGCGCGGTCCGCAACGGCCACAGCACTTCCCCATTCCCCCAGCCGCGCCCGACGATCCAGGCCTTGAGGGCCGTTTCGCTGTCCGCGAACCCGGCGAAGCGGGCATCGGGCCAGCCGGCGATCTCAGTACGGACGGCCCCGAGGCGTTCGCGGGTTTCGGCGGCCGTCTGCGTCTTCCAAAGGAGGAGCGCGGGATCGGCGACCGGAGCGGCGAGCCAAGGGGCGACCAGTTCCGGCAGGAGCTGCACGCGCGTGGCACGATCGCGGAACAGCACGGCGGCACGGCGGCGGAGGGCCGGATCGGCGTCCGGAAGGGCCGCTTCGAGGATCGGCAGGGCGAGGCCGAGATATTCCGGCTCGGGAAGCGCGCGGAGGTAGTGGACGTTGAGCCAGTCAAGCTTCTCGATGCTGAACACGGCGCCGGCCTTGTTGACCTTTTCCAGCTCGAACAGCGAGGCGAGCTCCTCCTTCGTGAAGATCTCGCGGTCGGAGGTCGGGTTCCAGCCGAGGAGGGCGACGAAATTCAGCAGGGCTTCCGGGAGATATCCCTTGGCGAGGTAGTCCTCGGCCGCGACGTCGCCTTGGCGCTTGGACAGCTTGGACCGGTCGGGGTTGAGCAGCAGGGGGACGTGCGCGTACTGCGGCGCGTCCCACCCCAGGGCCTGCGCGAGGAAGAGATGCTTGGGCGTGCTCGAGATCCACTCTTCGGCGCGGATGACGTGGGTGATCCCCATGTCGTGGTCATCGGTGATGGCGGCGAGGTGGTACGTCGGAAAGCCGTCGGACTTGATGAGGACCTGGTCGTCGACCTGGGCCCAGGGCACCTCGATGCGGCCGCGGATCTGGTCATGGAAGATGCAGCTCCCTTCGAGGGGGATCTTGAGGCGGATCGTGCAGGCGTCGCCGACGGCGGCCCGGTTCTCGGCGACCTCCTTGGGCAGCGCGCGGCAGCGGCGGTCATACATGAGCGGCTGCTTGGCCGCGGTCTGGAGGGCGCGCATCTCGTCGAGGGTCTCCGGCGTGCAGAAACAGTAATAGGCCGCGTCGCGCTCGATGAGGTCGTAGGCGTAGGCGAGATGCTTCTCGCGGCGCTTGGATTGGATGTAGGGCGCGTGAGGACCCTCCTCGATGAGCTGGCCGGCCGCATCGAGCTTCACGCCCTCGTCCGGCGCGAGGCCGCAACGGGTAAGGGCCTGGACCATCTTCACGGCCGCGTCGTCGACGAGGCGCGTGCGGTCGGTATCCTCGATGCGCAAGATAAACGTCCCGCCCGTCTTGCGGGCCAGGAACCAATTGTACAGCGCGGTCCGCAACCCCCCGATATGCAAATACCCCGTCGGGCTGGGGGCGAAGCGGACGCGGACAGGGGTCATGGGGGTGGGCATAGGAATGCCGACAGCCTAGCAGGGTGATCAAAAAAAAGCCATTCATAGCGAAATATTGACAAACCAAGGAAGCTTGCCGAGAGTATGGGAGCCAACCGCCTCCACGCGCGTCGGCAGAAGGAGACCCCCGTGCCCATCCCCCAGTTCCATGATCCCGATGACTACGACACCCTCCGCGGCCTTGAGGCGCACGTCCTGACCCTCGAGGGGCTCCACGGCGTCGTCGAGGCACGGGCCCGCGCGGTCAGGGATAAGCGGCCGCTCAAGCACGCCTTCCTCCTCTTCGGTCGCCTCATGCTCCACACGGACGGGAACGCCCTGGGCCTGGAGCGGCGCCGCGGAGGGCTGGCGACGGCGGCGGATTTCGGGACGGACGGGATCCCCACCGTCGCGACCTTCGCGGACCTGCAGTGCGACCCGAAGGAAGACCCGTTCGCGCCCACCTGGGAACGGCACGCGCCGATCGAGTTCGCGCCCGTCGACGTGGCGTGCGCCGGCTGCAACCGGCCCTGGACGATCGTGGACGCGTTCGACTACGCGAGCGCCAGCACCGGACGCTGCCTCACCCTTCACGCCTACGCGGGCAAGACGCTGCGCGAGGTCATCGCGGACCTGCAGCCCGGCCCCCACGGCGAAGCCTCCCTCGACCCGTACTCACCGGTGCGCCGCCACGACCGCAGCATCTGGCTGAAGCCGCCGGAGGAGGCACAGGCCTTCCGGGTCCAGGCCGAGGACTGGATCCACGTCATTTTCGTGACCCACGAGCACGTCGCCTGCCGCCGGCAGCGGCTCGAACGCGAGATCCGGGCCCTGCTTGAGACGGTGGTCCGCAACGCCGGGCTCGACCCGGACAAGCTGGCCTGGCGACCGATCCCCCATCCCAACGGCTTCGACCGGTTCCAAGGCCCCTGGTTCGTGGCGGAAGGACCGACGGGAGCGCTCGCCTTCGGCAACATGGGCGGCGGGCATAGGCTGGGTGCCCGTTGGTACCCGTGCCACGCGGACCCTGCCGATCCCCCGATCAGGACAACCGTCCATCGGAAGGAGACCACCTTCTTCCCCTACCCATACCAGCTCAGCGACTACCTCCGCGCGCAGCACGAGGAGGCACGCAAGGCCCTGCCCCCACCGCCGGCATGAAGTGCCGCCTGGGGCGCTTTTTTGTTTACGGAAACGGGGCCGGAACGAAACGGAGGAATGAAAAAGCGGCACCAGGTCGGTACCGCATGCGCGCCCTTCCGTATGCCCGCCGCCTACAGCCGGCGATCCGCGAGCGTCTCCTCGAACCACCTCAGGAACGTCTCCCGGTCGACGCCCGGCGGCAGGAACGGCTCGGCCTTCTGCATGACCGCGAGCAGCGCCTCGAGCCGGCGCGTCTCGGCGCGGACGCGGGAGGCCCGGGCCCGGTCGCAGAGCCAGAGGATCAGCTGGTACTGCACCTCGAGCATCTTGGGCCTGAGCTCCTCTTCGAGCTTCGGCGCGACGTACTTGTAGTAGAGCACGGTCGCGACGATGAAGGCGATGAGCCAGACGACGATGAGCGCGAGGATCACCGGCACCAGCAGGTTGACGGCGAGGAGGCCGACGATCTCCAGGTACTGATCGACCGCTTGGAATTCAGCGGGTGACATGGCGTCCGCTCCTTCGTGGCCGCGTGCCTACGACCGCTTCTCCAAGTGCTCTTCGAGCCAGTGGAGGAACACCTCCATGCCCTTGGCGTCGAAGACGCCGTTCGCGGTGACGATGAGCTCCTGCATCGCCTTGAGGCGCTGCACGCGATGGTGTTCGCGCTGCCCCTCGAGGAGGCGCTGGTTGCGCGCCTTGTTCCACTCCTCGATGACGGCCATGATCCGCCCGAACACGGTGCTGAGGGCGAGGGCAAGGATGAACAGGACCGCGAAGGCGAAGACATACGGCTGCGCGGCAGGACTGGGAGAACCGATGAGATCCATGCCTGATCCTTTACGGACGCGTCACGAAGCGGTTTTCGCACGATCGCGAACCCCTGTGACGGACGACGGATCCTAGCACAAGCGACCGGTTTTGTCAAGGGCGTCCGGGTATCAAAAAACGCCCTATCCTCCGAAAAAAATCCCCATCCGCAGCGGATCGACGGGGCAGGGAACCCCGTGACGAAGCCGATGACCGCCTTCGTGCGGCTTGATAACGAGAGAAACAACCCTTCGCGGAAATGAGCCGCTACCCTTCACCGGTCCGCCCGCCACGCCCGCCAGGGGAACACGACGACCGCCCGCCAAATCCGCCGCCAACGCGATGGCTGCAACCAGAGGCGCCAGGCCCATTCCAGCCCCAACCTTCGCAAAAAAGCGGGCGCCCGCGGCAACTCGCCAGCCCACATGTCGAAGGCCCCGCCGACGCCCATCACGATGCGTAACCAAGGCCAGGCGTTGACGTGCTTTTCGATCCAGAACTCCTGTTTCTTGCCCCCGCCGAGCGCGACGAGCAGGACGTCGGGATGCCAGGCCTCGAAGGCTTCACGATCCTCACGCGTCCGCGCGTCCTCATTCCCCGCTGCATCCACCACTCCACCGGACCAGCCCTTGAGTGGCAGCCCGGGAAACCGCCGCAGGCAGGCGGCGCTCGCCTTCACGAGGGTCGCGGGCGTCGCCCCGAACAGCGCGACCTTCCAATCGTTGGCGGCCGCATGGGCGAGGATCGTCTCGGCGAGGTCGACGCCCGTCACGCGATCGAGCGGGTTGCCCCGGGCGCGCAAGGCGAGCTGCAGCCCGAACCCATCCACCGTGCGCCAGGAGGCGGCACGAAGGGCCTGCGCATAGGCGGGATCCTCGTGCGCGGCGAGGAGGATCTCAGGATTCGCGGTCACGATCCAAAACGGCGGCCGCGCGTGGGTGGCCGCCGCGAGGACCGTCTCCCCTGTCCCGCCCTCGAGCGGGACGCCGAAGATCGCCGGCGCCTCGCTCATACGCGGTTGCGGAGGGCGAGATCGTAGGCGACGTCCTCGATCTTGCGGAGGTGTTGCCGGGCCTGGTCGACCTTCTGGCGGGCGTAGCCGGTGGCGTCGAACTCGAGGAGGAATTCGAGGACGCGCTGGGCCGTGCCATGGATGGAGGTGACGCGGGCGAACCGGCCTTGCGTCACGTCACGGATGAGGACGCGGGCGAGCTCGCCGAGCAGGTCGGAGAGCGCCCCGACGACACGGTCGGGCTCATCGAGGGGAAGGTCGACCTCGTGGTCACCGAGCGCGGCGACGAGGAGCTCCGCCTCGAGCCATTCTTCCTGGGCGGCCCGCCAGGCCCCCTCGTGCATGAGGGCGGCATCTTGGCCGCAAAGGCGCTGGGCATCATGGGCATGGCCCTGGGCGGCTTCGAGCAGTGCCATCGCCCCCTCGAGATCATCCCGGTGGACGGCGAAGATGGCGCGCTTGGCGGTCGTCTGGACCTGCTGCGCCAAGCCGATGAGGGTACGGCGCACCTGCTCGCGCGCGACGAAGCGCTCGCGTACGGCCTGCAAGGCGGAAAACGGGGGGAGCATATGGGGGCATGGTACGAGGTTTGCCGGCAGGCGTCGAGGGTTGACGGGACGGCGAACGCCTGCTTAGATCACCCGCGTAAGGAGGCGCAGATGCGTGACTGGAAAAAGATCGGGGAACGGATCGGCGAAGACGAGCAGGTCAGGCGGTTGCTCGCCCTCGCGTGCGACGTCCCCGAGACCGAACGGATCGAGTTCATCAAGGAAGTCTTCCATCGCTGTGGGGCGACGCTCGGGCTGGGCGAGGACCTTGAGGCGTTCCTGCAGCGAGTTCGACGCCACCCGAGATATGACGCGTGCCTGCAGCCCATCGGCGAAGACGAGCAGGCGCGGCGCATCGCCGAGCGCATCGGGAGGGTCTCTCTCCCGGCCTTCGAGGCAGCCGCGCACCAGTGCTTCAAGGCCGCAAAGGGCCGCCTGGGCCGGTCGTATGCGGCCTTCCGCGAGCGGCTCGAGCCGTTCCGCGACAAGGGTACGGGGGAAAGGCCCTCTCCGGAGGGGACGCCGATCTCTCGCCTCATCGAACTCGTCAGCACCCGCACCAACCAGCGGACCGCAAAGGTCATCGAACAGACCGAATGCACCACGATCGAGGAACTGGTCGCACGCTATTCGGCACACGAGCTTCTCGCCCTGGACGGCTGTGGGCGCACGACCCTGAGGTTGCTCCGGAACCACCTCAACGCCCTCGGGTTCACGCTCCGCGAGAAGTGACCGCTCATCTTCTCCGCCCACAAGGCGGATTTTTTTGGCGCCGACCAACCAACGCAAACGGCCGTGCCCAACCGATTGACAAAATCGCGTCTCTCCGCTACACCGGCACGACGGAGGAACCATGGGAGAACCGAACGAGATCCGTATGGCACACGCGCTGCTGGCAGCGCTCAACGACGAAGGCCGGGCGACGCTCATCGCGAAGCTGGGAAAGCAGCCCAAGGATACGCACGATGGGTATCTGGTTCGCGAACTCGACGACCTCATCCATGACAAGTGGATGACGCCGTGGCCGGGGAAGCGGATCGGCGCCGGGGCCGCCGTCGTCAAGCGCGCCCTGCAGAAGCATCCGGCGTGGGACTTCCACGTCGAGGTCATCGGCTGCGATGACCAGGCCGACCGGATCGCCAAGTGGATCGGGTCCGAGCAGCGCCCGGCCCCGGAGTGGCATGAGGCCCGCGCACGCGCCGTCTTCGCGGCCAGCGGCGGGCGCCTCGGCAGGCATTTCCGGCCTTTCTGGAAGCGGCTCATCGGCGACCGCCATCGCACCCACGCCTGGATCGTCGGACCGAGGGACGGGCGCTGGCATGAAGTCGCGGGACGGGAGAGGCCCGTCCTCGAGACCGACATCCGCATCTACTTCATGGAATGCGAACGCGTCCCGTTGCGCACCATGAAGGCCATCGAGGCCACTGGCTGCCGCACGCTCGAGGAACTCGCGGCGGAATGGACGGAAGCGCGTCTCCTCGCCCTCCCCAGCTGCGGCGCGCGTACCCTCGCGGACATCAAGCGCCGCCTCGCCTCGTGCGGGCTCACGCTCGGTGAGGCGCCGGAATGGAACGAACGGAGGCTCGCCGCGATCTTCGACCGGAGCCGTTCCGCCCTGGGAAACGATCGCTCCGCGTTCTTCGCGCGCATGCGGGCGCTCCCGACCTGGACGGTCCCGCCCGACCTCATCGGCGAGGACGACCAGGCCCATCGCATCGTCGCGTGGATCCGGGAAGGGCTGGGCGACGACCTGGGCAACCTCGAGCGGCTCGAGGGGCTCTGGCGGACCGCTTCGGCCGCCATCCGGGAGCAACGGCGAGACCCGCCCATCGAGGGCGCGGACGAAGATGAGGAACCCTTCCGGGCACGGCTGGCCGCCTCCCCGCTCTGGACCTGGGGTCCGGACGCGACCAGCCTGGCCGCGCTGATCGGTCGCCTTTCGCCGGGCGCGCGGACCCTCATCGAGCGAATCCGCTACCACTCGCTCACGGAACTGTCCCACGGCATCGCGGACGCGAACTTCATGAACATGATCTGGGCCACTCCGGAAGCCGTGGAAGAGATCCGCCGACAGATCGCGCGGCTGAACGGAGTGCCCGCGGCAACCTGACCCCTCCCCTCGTCTGATGGACGAGGGTTTTTCATTCCTTCATCGGCCAATCCGTGAGACTTGATGCTTCGGCGTGTTTTTGCTAAGATCTGGCGCATCCGAGCCTAGGGACCGCCGGGAGGTGCGGCCTTCCTCGTCCAGGGCCCGGGAAGCAGCTGGAACAGGTTAGATACGCGCGGGACTGTAGCTCAGTTGGTAGAGCACCGGCCTTTTAAGCCGAGGGTCGTGGGTTCGATCCCCACCGGTCCCACCACGCAAGACACCCGCATCAAGATGCTGGGTGTTTTGTTTTTGGTTGTAAACACTGGGTGAATCGAACACATGAGTGGTCGGCTTAATGCATTGCTCGGCTTAACATCTGTTCAAGGTTGACGCCGGGCTGACATTTTTTCTCAATTTCGCGATTTTCCGCCTTTTCGAGTACATCCACCGCAGAACGAAGAGCGGACGGAGCGAGATGGGCATATTTCATGGTCATAACGACCGTAGAATGCCCAAGCAACTCTTGAACCGCGTTTAATGGCACCCCTTCACTAACCAACTGCGAAGCAAAGGTGTGACGAAGGGTATGCCAGCCTATTTCACGAATCCCCGCCTTCCTACAAGCTCGACGGATACCGCATTCAGCTACCCAATCCACGATAGGACGACCATCAGGGCGGCGAAAAACGAACCCGTGCTCATGTCTCCGTTCGTACAGAGTTCGGCAAAGATCGTCCGTAAGAGGGATGTGCCTAATCTTATGGCTTTTTGGAGAGCCCAGCACTCCCCGTACAAGCGAATGCTGAACCGTTAACATCTTTCGACCTAAATCCACATCGCGCCACTGAAGGCCACACAACTCCCCTAGCCGCATTCCTGTACGAAGTGCCATGAGCAACATATCTCGCCACATAGACTCATCGCATCCCTGGACCAACTGATGACTTTCGAGTGGACTAAGGAAATCGAGACGCTGTGAGATACATTTCAGCTTCCCTATCTTTGGCACACGCTGCAGCTTCCCCCACTCTAATGCCACGTTTAAACAGCGCTGAAGGATGACTAGGTGGTTATTCACTGTCTTTGCTGCCAAGCCTGAACGAATCTTTTGAGCTTTGTATTGCTCGACTATTTGTGAATCTATCTGTCTCAACGTGAGCTTACCGAAGAAGGGCAAAAGATGATTGTTGAGTACGCTCATCTTCGCGCGCACCTCAGAGGGCTTATTCTCTGTCTTCACCTGAGTATCAACCCATTCCATCGCAAATACAGCGAATGCTGGGTTATTATCGACGTTAGGGCGAAGTCCTATATCTTCTCCACGTGCAATTTTCTGCCTAAGATTAGCTTCAAAGGCAAGCGCGCCTTCGCGAGTATTCTCTGGACTACGGTAGCGGTGTCGGTGAAGACGAATCTGGAAATCTACCCACCAACTCCCCTTAACCTTCCGGACCGCCATAGGTTGAAGATTCCTTACGATTGCGTTCAAGGTAATCAAGAATATCACGCTTCTTAAAGAGAATTTTACGGCAAGCTCGGTATACAGGAATGGCACGCTTTGCGATCAAGCGATAAACGCTAACGGGCGCGATCCTAAGTACCCCCGCAACTTCTCTAATATTCAAGAATACTAATTCAGAATCCAGAACTATCTGCTCCGTATCTGTCATAACCTGCTTCTTTGATTGTCGAGGTGCATCAACCGACTGAGAGGGTACGTTAAGCATATATAGAGGCGAGAAGTAAAACAATGATAAGAACTGTGCCGACAAGTTTTGCCCTACCCTTTTTCTTACGATCCCTAGGGTAAAAGGCCCGTTTCTGTTGATAGGTAAGAAGTTGCTTAGGAATGTTGGCGTAATAGCCGCACCTAAAAAGGCATTCGTATCGAACGGAACGATGTCGCGCGTACACATATACACCCGACTTATTGCACCAGGGACAGGGCACATGCGGGAGCGTTGTGACCTTCATAAATCCACATTGAGACATAAAAATCCCCTCTCCCTTGGATGGAGGGAGTTCGTTAAGAGTGAATGAATGTGAGCCCCTCTCCTGTTCAGAGGGTTAGACCCGAGCACACGTACATGCATGACTAGAGCCACACGGTGGCACAAGTTAAGTTGGATGCTTGGTACGCTTCGGGCTTGGTATCCGAACATGAGCCGCTGAGGCATTTGTTGCTTTGCGGAGCAAGGAACAATCACTGTTTTGGCTTACGCCCAGGCTTCAAGACTTTCCTGCGCCTTCTTGTTTACGTACAAGTCAGACGTCTATAAACGAAAGAACGTGCATAAGAGCAATTTTTCGCTCCTACACACACTAGACTATGCTTTGCTGATCACTTCGTAACTTCTTAAAGTAGTCCCGATTATGGTTTAAGTTTTTTGTTATAATTTAGCCTTTTCTTAGCAATAATAGACTGAATCTCTGAAGTAGTTTTTCCACATCCCAAAAATATTCGTAACTGTTTTTTAATTTCCTGAGCGTCTTTATCCTTATTGCTCAATATAAAACGCTCAACCATAGCAACACGCAAACTCCTTCTTCTAGGACGCCTATTTAGCCCAAGATTGTTGCGAGCCTTAACGATCTCTGGCTCTATAAGCTTTTTCCAGTTTCTATTTAGGTAATCCCAAATATCACTCTGAGAGCTAAAAAGAGAGACTCGAAGCGAGATAGGGAAAACTAATTCTTTATTTTTTTGTTGTTCGGCAATGAACTTCTTCTGATCATCGCTTGCACATAACAACGCATTCACGAGAAATGAAGGCTTCTCTAAAAAAACATCGTTTAAGGAAAAACCATCATCCTTTGGGTTTTGAAACGTCATCTCCTCTTCCGTTGGAAGCTGGTCATAAAAAACAAAGAAATGAGTTGGATTATATTCTAAGGGGAAAAACAACCCATAACGAGCATTGAGAGCAGCGACATCTTGATATAGATCCATCGTACAAAACTCATCTGCATTCAACTCAAATTCAAGACCCCTATTTCTAATTTGTTTTAAACGATTTTCCTTCCAAGCTGTAGGCGGCACTTGCTTACCGCCTGCCAAGCTATATCCCACAGGAGGTATTACATGTTTTCTCCTGATTTTTACTATCTCGTACTGATAATCATCCCACATCACAAGATCGTGCAAAAAAGCACGCCACATTCTTAGGTCAGCGCCCTGATATCTAGACATATACTCTATTAATCTTTCTTTGACTTTTTAAACCATAAGAGAGATATTGTCATCGTCCAGATTCAAACAACTATACCCAACCGCGATAAATGCGGCTGTTTTTCAGGAGCCCTGATGCGATAAAAAGGGCACTCCTGATAAAACAAGCGGCAGGGCTCTCGGGTCTTGTTGTTTGGGTCTGGACACCTCAGGGGTGTCCTTTTTGTTTATCGACTTTTCTTAAAACTATGAACGAATCAATGCTATCAGTCCTAGGAGCCCTTTTGCTCATTGGTGGCGCAATACACCACGCCCCCGCTCTCTTAAAAAAGCTTAAATCATCCCCATTAAGAGATAGCCTTCTAAGACTCTCCCAGTATCTTTCAAAGACGATATTGTATATAGTGGCAGCTATTTTTCTAATTTATTTAGCAGTGGAGCTAGTGGATAGCGGAAAAGGTGCGGTTGGTATCTTTACAGAGCTTATTGCTCGCTCATGGCCGATTTTAAAGTATGTTTTAGGCATAGGTTCCGCCTGTTTCCTTTTAGTGAAGTTTAGTACGGGTTTCGGTGAAAGCTTAACCGAGGAGATAGCGGATCGGGTTATACGCAAGCTTGATGAACGCGAAAGATTAGGCAGATAATTTTAATATCCTCATTTACCCAAAGCGAAAGGCTCCCCGCTAGGATCGACAATAACGGGGGGTTGCCAGACCTCTTGTTCTCGCTTGTCTTTCATTTCATCCCTACCAGGCAGAATCTTATCCGCCATGACCTTTAAAGCGGCTGGCTGGCCACTTAAAGCGTTCAGAAGGAAGATGTCGCGCACGCTATACGTTCCACTCTCTACTTTTTTCTGAAGGGAGCCAACATCAAAATCTCTATTCCACACGGTTTTAAGCCACTTTGCTTCCTTCATCTCTTCAAAAGCGCTCTTACGACCACCTCCGCGGTTGCCAAGAGCGTTTTTGTTATTTTTGGGAGCTGACATAAATCATATTAAGTCTAAACTCAAATATCATGTTTCTCAAATAGATAAATGGACAGAACCGCCCCTGGACAATACTCTTAAAATCAAACAAAGCCCCTCTGTCGCAGAGCAGACATGGGGATATTGCCTTGATTCTGAATTCCATGACTACCATATCCACTTTAACAAATCAGTTAACAATGAACCCATTAGTTGATTGTTGGTTTGGTTTTATCAAAAATCAGTCCTGTCTTATCAGTAACATACCAAATGATATTTTCTCTCTCGGAGAGTTTTTAACAGCTGTAGCAATTTTCATTGCTGTATACCAGCTAAAAAACAGTTTGTGGGACCTAAGAATAAAGATACGCTCAAATCTAAATAGGTGGAGCATTGCCCTTATTGTCCTTGCGGCAATCTCAATTATTTATAGTGTCTTGATCGATCAGATCTCTATTAGTATCCCGCTACCAAGAAATGTAGGCTTCTTTCAATTTTTAAGCTTCATTCTGGTGAGTACCAGTATTATTGTTTTCTTATATGGAGCAACTTATAAAACCTTATTCAGCAAAGATAATTCAAAAAAGTTTTTCGAGGTTTTATATAGTGCGATAGCCAAGGACACGGGCACCGCCGTGGGCAATGTAGTTCAAGTACTAGACGAGAATCTGCCGTTATTGCTCAAGCATTACAACAACCCCCACAATCAAGATAACGAGTATAAGAAAGATATAGGGAATGTTTTTAACGTTCTTCTTGTCGATCCAATTCTTATAAGTTTTTTAAGTTCTAATAGGATTGATGTCCTGTGTAGAATATTATCCACATTACCTAAAATAAACTCTCGTTTTGTCATGGGGGAGGGATTTATTAGGGGCTTACTAGAGAAAATGGTTCAAAGTCATGATTCCCATCTCTATCATCAGATATCTCAGAATGGATTAGCGCTCGGTTTTAATATCTACAAAATTTTGTTCGAAGATGGGTGGTATGTAAATCATGGCTTTATTAATAGCTCTGTTCTCTTTCATCCAAATGAAGAAAATCGCTATAGCGAAGAGTACCTAACCGTTCAGTTAAAGATTATTGAAATAGTCATGAGGGCAACGGTAAGAATGGAGGCAAATTCTCCCATTCTTGATAGATACTGGGTGATTTTCGCAAGTGATTTAGGTGATTTTTCTAGATACATCGCAAATATATGTACCGCCTCATCACCTGAAATAGATCCTTTTGTTGCTAGTAAGGCTCAATCTCTGCTTCATAAACTTAGCTTTTTCTTCTCCTCTACCTGGCCTGACATATTCCGAAGTGAGGAGAATGCACCTCCTATCCCAGATAGTCAGCTAAAAGTCGAATATAAGGCAGAAAATGGAACTTATTATGCAAAAAACGTACTAGCGCAATTTGCATTATCCACCGTTCATTTTTTGAGTGGTCTTTCGTATATAAAAAATAAGCAAGATAAAGACGCTATACGTTTTTACGCTATTACAGCGGCAACACGCTTTATATGGAAACATCCTCCTGTAGGAGATAGTAATAACTTGTTTTTTGACTACCTGATGTTTGAAGTTAAAGAAAATGTAGAGAGAGGCTTTTACCCAGCTTTAACTAAGGTCGCTCTGATAATTTATGCTCAACCCACTAATGATCCTAACAGAGATGCTTTTCTTGCCTATGTTAAAGAAAAGCTCCTTCCTAAATTCGCCGCCAATGAGAAGATGGCCGATGGATTCTTAATGACGACTAGGTTTCTTTCCGAGCATGTGCATTTCGATGAAAAGGATAACAAACTATATTGGTTTGATGCGCATGGAAACCCTAAAGAAGTATGCTAGGCCTCACTAAACTGATTCAATAAGCTAAATTAAATACCCATATTTGCGGAAGATTATCGGTTTAAAAAAGCCCACCTTAAATACTTACCAAAATGCCCAAATACCCAGAAGGCGAAAATCCAAAAAAAGATATCGAGGCGCGGATCAGTAAGATTCTATTTTTTAAGTATTACCAAAATTTTATACCCTCAATGTCAAGGACATTGACGTTTAGTCGGCTACCGATTTTGAAAAGAAATAGTGTCTATCTTCTGTTTTTGCAAAAGGTCATGGCGCATCAACTTTCAAAATTTCAGCTTACTATTCAAGAAGGTAAAAAGCTGTTATTCGAGGAAACGAACATTTTAAATCGCCAGAGCCTTATAAAAAGATTGGAGGCTCACAAGCAGCTTTCCAGGGTACTTCAAACAATCGCAGATGGAATAGCTTGGAGGAATCTAGGCTGCCAAAGAGCTTTAATGCGCCTCCTATCAGAGAATGACTCGCCCGGATATATAGATAAAGAGCTAGACATAATAATGGGGTTAAAATCTAATGGGGTTATAATTGTAAACGATCTAACCCGTTTTTGCCGCATCGGAGATTTTACCCACATTCTGCCTGATGGAAAGATCATCATTTATGAAGCAAAGACTAGCAAGTCCAAAACAAAACTGTTTGACGCAAGAGATATAATAAATAAGGCTACGGGGCGCGGTAGCCCAAAAATAACTATACAAGAAAGAAGGCATTTTCTTACTCAAAATTCAATTATAAAAGGAAGAATTGAAATACCAATTTTCAAGGACGGAACCGTCATAAAAAGCTTAGAAGCAGATATAGTTGATATAGATATACCAATAAAAACTTATTTTCGTCAGCTAAGAGAAATTATTAAAAGAGCTGATAAAGATTTCCTTGCATACGCTCCACTTGAACCCGGGTACTTTTTAAAAGTTCAATCATACGATGCGCTGGAAAAGCCTAACCGCCACACCAGAGAGAGTATCGATCTTTGCTATAAAAGATTTAAAGATTCCGCCCCTAAGTGGATGGAGAAAATCGAGGATAACATAATAGTCTATGATAGTTACTATTCATTCGTTAACGAAAATAACCAATTCGCCAGAAATGTAATACCATATTCATTATTACCATTAGATGCCAAACAATGTATGCGAATAATGTTTGGTCATGTAAGAGCAAAAGTATACTTTGATTTAAACTATCTGGAACAAAAACTAATAGATAAGGGATGGGTCGTTACAAGGTGCCCAATGAACCCATCGCACACTACAGAAAGCGAAAGGGATATGTTTCGCAAAGATTTTGAAGATGCTGTATTTCGGGTTAGCAGGGTAACAAATGAAGGACAATATTCAACCTCTATATCCGGCACTGAAATTATTCAGATGATTTCTTCTTTTTATAGTACAGATTTTTTACTAGACTCAGTTGACTATCGTTTTATGACAAAAAAAACTCGCCTACATGGATCATCTAAAATCGCACCCAACTATCCCAATGAAAAACAGGCTCTATTTTAGCAGTCCTTAGACCTTTTCGTTTATAGATATGTCGAAGAAATCTGCTTGGTTAAAATCTGTTTGGTATATCATTATTTTTATCATTCCAACAATGCCGTTGCTGTTCTTGGGTGCTTTTAGATGCTTTTCAACCCTACTCAGCAGCGCCAATAAAGATTATCAAGGAAAGCTTATTACCCCAGAGTTTGAAAACTACCTTCAACAAGCCAGTTCAAATCTTGGCCGTTTAGATAATAGGCTCTCATCAATCATATATTATGATGCTTTTCTAATTAACCGGGTATCATTCTCAAACGAGACCGTCTTTAATGCCTCTGGAACCATCGTTGCACTAGACAAAGTCACTAAGTACCCTGCAACGCTTACCTGTGACGTAAATGGTGCAAAAGAACGTTTCGATTTTGAGTCGAAACATCAAATCGTAAAGAATCTTCCTGTAAGTCAAATCCCAGATGCTATTAAAAGTGGGTACGATAGATGTACAAACTTGGAATTCACACATGATCCTCCCCCGATTCCACCACTTGGAACACTATCAATAAGCTCTCAGGGCGAAATTTGCGTTCTTACAAGACCAACTAAAATAAGTTACTTGCTTGCATATGCTGTATTATTTGCGTTATGGGTTGGAGCTCTACGTATCCTAAAAGAAGGTTTTGAGATAGCGACCCATGGCTTAAATTATTTTGTCGAAAGCCAATCTATGAAAAATCAACGCTCTTTACGAGAAGAAAAAGGATTCCTTGAGTATACGGTCGAAAACTGCGAAAGAGCGCTCATAGAGTTAGCAAGACTTAATGCAGCGCTTCAAAAAAGCCTGGGCTCAACTGAATCGACAGATTTGAGCCACGTCGGAAACTTACACCGGATCATACAGGACTATCTCACGGTCCGAGTTGCGGGCTTATTTGATGGCAGAACAGATGTAATTTCTCTTGAGAAATGGTTTAAAAATGACCCTGTTTATAAAGCAATAAAGAATGAGGCTATCATCCAATATCTAATTAAAACTAGACATAACTTCGTTGCACACAACAATGAACAAAACGTACAAGGTGATTACTTTCCCGATACTCAGAAAATCTTGCAGTCAAATCTTGCAGAACTTCTAACACGAATGAAAAGGTTATTAAATATCGTGTAGCCAAGAAAAAAGGAAGAGCTTTGGATCGTTCGAAATCACGTAAACATTAGGGGTCACTCCTCTCATCGGTTGACGCCCGGTTGACATTAATGAGTTAGATAACGATTACTAAGAACCATCTAAGAAAACGACCTTGTGCGATTTCTTGGCTCAACTCCTACCTTTTTTAATCTTTCTTACTCTCTCCTAATCCCCCTAATTCAGTTTCGATCCCCACCGGTCCCACCACGAAGAATACCCACCGCAAAAAGGTGGGTATTCCATTTCCACCCCTCGACACGCGCGCAGCGCAACGAACAGAGCGCGCGCCAACGGCCCTCGACCCCCCTCCTACAAAGGCGACAAGCCCTATATGATATGGAAGAACGGCCACGTCCTCCCGCCATACGCCGCCCCAACCTATGCATGAACGTGAAAAACCATACGATTCGGATCCGGAGGTGATCGAGGTCTCGCAATGGGACGAGTGGAAACTCGCCAAAGCACCCGACATCATCGAAACGACCGGCCTAGGGCCCTGCATCGGGGTGATCGTCTTCGATCCGAATTCGCACCAGGCGCTCGCAGGCCACTTCACCGACCCACGCGTGGATAACCTGTCGGGCATGCTTGATGAGGCGCGGCAGCGCTTTGCGGACCCAGGCGCATTGAGGATCTACATCGGTGGAGGCGCCCCCAATCCGTATGACGCACCCCACTACACCGACGACAAGGCGAAGCGGGCGTTCGTGAAACAACTGCTCCGCACCCGTGGCTTTCAGCCGGAACAGGTGACGATCCGGTACCACAATTCCGATGATACGACCGTTTTGCGGCTTGATACCTCGACCGGAGAAGTGGAATACGAGGACGATGCTTGGTACTAGCTTGAGTCTACGCCCCCACGGATACCCCCGCAAAAAACACGCGCCAGGAGAATGCAGTGGCGACCACCTTTGGGAGCGGATGCGGGGAAGGGGCGAGCGCCACCCAAGGGACCGCTCGTGCCTGACCCACCGAGGGCGAACGCCGCCTTGCCCACCCCCGCGGCTTAACCGCGGTTTTTTCATTTCAGGAGAGGAACGCAACCCAAGACCATTGACATTTTTCCCCAAATATGACAGACTCCCCTTCCGTTTCATGGACCCCTCCCGATCCCGGGAAGCCGCCTGCGTGAAAGCCCCGCTTTCCCCCGGACGGCTCCTCGGCGAATCGGGCCATGCGGCCCACGTTGCGGAGCACGAAAGGGACACGGAAGCCATGCGCGAAATGGGATTGGGCCTGCTGCTCACGATCGCCCTCCTCTTCACCCGCACCGCCGAGGCCGGGCCCGGCAGCGGCTCGACGGTCACCACGACCCCCTGCACCCAGGAGCGCTGGGACGGGGGCGCGTGCAGCCTGGTCGTCGTCACCAACGGGGCCTACGGCACCTTCGGGCCCGTCGGCTCGTGGGTCGGCATCCCGCTCGAGAACCCGCAGCGCGGCGGGGGCCAGGTGTTCCCCTTCGAGCGCGGGCAGAGCCAGAACGGCGGTCGGAGCATGCGCTTCGACACGCGCGACTTCGAGGGAGAGATGGACGCCACATGCCCCACGAACGGGGAGTGCGGCATGGCCTTCTACTACGCCAGCAGCTCATCCTCGCAGCTCGTCCGCATCTGGGCCTACCGGGAGATGGCCGGCAACCCGCCGATGGTGATGGTGAACAGCTTCGACCCCAGCACGCCGAGCAGCTGGGGACCCGTGCCGAGCTACGCCGTCTCCTACAACGACCCGACGCCGACGGCGCGCCGCATGAACGTCTACATCGACGGCTGGGGCGAGAGCTGGCTGATGCCCTCGCCCACCAACACGCTCTTCAGCGCCCAACAGCCCGGTTGGCGCTCGACGCCGCTCTGACCCCCTCCCCCCGACGCGAACCCCGTCGGGGCTTTTCTTTTTACCCACGAGGAACAAACCCTTCGCGCAGGGACACATGAGGGGACGACCTGCCCCATCCCCGCGGACAAAAAAGCCTCCCGACAAGAGCGGTCAAAAGAAAAAACGGCCTTCCCGTGCCGGGTCGGCCGCCGTCAGCATTCCTTGGGAGTGGCGAGGGAGCGCTCCAGGTCACGGGCGTCCGCCATGAGCCGGATCATCCGCATTGGGGTGGCCCCAAGCTCCTCGTACGTCGCCACCTGCGCGTGGACGCAGGCATGGATCCGCGCAAGGACCCTCTCGGGCAGGAGGTGCCAGTCCTCGAGTTCGGGAACGAACGGGCTCTGGGAAAGGGCCCGCTCAAGCTCGTCGCGCAAGTGGACCACCAGCGCGTCGCGCATCCGCTCCACGAACGCCTCCCGAGTGATCGGGAGCTCCTCGTGGCCCAGGCGCTCGGCCGGCGGGAACGGGCGTCCGGCGCGGTTCACTTCGGAAAGGGTGCTGAATGGGTACCCATAGAGCGCGGAGCCGACGCGCCGCAGGCATTCGTACGCGTCCCCGTCCTCGTCGTAGCAGCCGAAACATACGTAGTCACCCGCGAGGTTGCGCCAAGCGTCCAGGAGCGACACCTGGCGCACCAGGGCCTTGCGGCAGCCCTCGGTGAGCGTCGCTGGCCAGCGGATCCCGTACTCCTCGCAACGCTCATGCAGATGGTAGTCGGCATTCTCGAGCCTGTCCTCGGCCTGGCTCGCCCGGGCACGCTCGCCAAGCGAAGCGAACGTCTCCCCCGGCGAAAGTTCGGCGAGGGAGACGCCGTGCCGTTCGCAGAACGATTTGAAGGCGGGAAAGCGGTTCGCCCCGTCCGAGCCCTGGGTCCCCTTGAGCAGCCATGCCGCGACCCGCAGGCGGGCCTGGCGCAGGCGGACCTCGACCTCGGACGGCGACCCGCCGAACTCGTGGGGAGCGATGCCCTGGCCCAGGACGGCAGCGAGATTCTCGACGAGCTCGGGCGTGTCGCCCTCGGTTCCCTGTGGATTGCACAGCCGGCCCCAGAGATGCGCGGCGTGCTCGACACGCGACCGGCGCCAGGCCTCGCGCAACGCCTCTTCGGAGGTCCCCAGCTCTTCCGGGCGCACGGCGTGGGCACGAAAGAACGCGGTCACCTCTTCGAAGGAGATCCGATGGGCGGCATCGAACCGGCTGAGGCACGTGGCGCTGAAACGTGCGTGCACTTGGGCGAAAAACGCGTCCTCGCCGAACCGGCACCGAGCCTGACGCTCAAGCTGGGCAAGCTCGTCCTTGGAAACACCCAGCCTCGCCAGGAGATCGAACCGGTGCTTCGTCTGCAGGTACGTGTCAAAGGAGCGGGCGGAATACCACGACCGCTCCCGAAGGACGGACAGGCCGTGGGCATTCGGGGTGTCCCGCAACCTGCGAAGCAGGTCTTGCAGGCGACCGGCCTCACGGGCTTCCTCCGCCTCGTTTCGGCGCGCCTCCAGGGCGGAATATTCCTCGAACGTGAGCCCGATCTCCGTGGGCAGCACCAGGTACCGGTCGAGAAGGAAGTCGAGCGCCACGAACGCGTCGCTCTCCCCCTGGCGGGCACGGGCGAGGGCGTCGAGGGCGAAGGCGACGAAACCGGCGGCGACGGTCGTAGGCATGCGGGACCTCCGGGCGTGAAACGGACACCGGCGAACCCGTCGCCAACAGGGCGAACGGTCCGCAGGATACGGCGGACCCTATCAAGCCTCACCCATTTTGTCAATCGTATCTTTACGCACCTAGCCACGCGGCGGCCGGACAAACATGATGACGCCTCCCGATCACCTCCCCGCGCGCCCATCCACCGTCGTCCTTGCGGCGAATCCCGGTCGGCGGCCACGCGAACCAAGGTCGAACAGGGAAATAAAAACGCCCCACAGGAAGGTGGGACGAGGCGTTCACAGCCGTTCCGCCCAGTCGGCGACGAAGGGCGGTTCGGGATGCCCTTCGGCGTGGATATAGATCGCGGCGAGGAGGCGGAGCCGAAGGTGCGTGGAAACGGCACAACCGGTCGCGGCCAGGGCCCGGTCGACCCGCCAGCCGCGCAGGCAGGCGCGGACGAAGGCGGCGAGCGTGACCCCATGCCGCGGCACCCGGAAGTCGACCGACCAGTAGGCCGCTTCGGCCTGGTCGAGCCAGGACCGCTGGGACGGGTCTTCGGCACCGTCCGCCGCAGGCGCGGAACCCCCGAGGACGAGCGTCGAGAACCCGAGGCAGCGGAACAGCGGGCCTGACCAGCCCTCGATGAGGCGAACCGCCTCGTCCAGCGCGCGCTGCGCGAGCAGGGCCCGAAGCGCCTGGCCCGCGAGGGACGGCGTGAGGAGCGTGGGATCGAGACCAGCGAGCCCCGCGAGGAGGGCGTCGCGATCCTCCACGCGCCCGGTGTGGGCATACAGGAGCGCGAGCCCCTCGACCCACAGGGGCGTCCCCTGCTCCAGACGGTCGAGCAGGCTCCGGGCTTCGGTGACAGCCCCTTCCATGAGCCAGCCGCGGAGCAGGCCCAGGAGGAGGCGGTCCGCCGCGCCGGGTTTCCCCATCGGAGCGGCGAGGAGTTCGGCCGTGATCCGGCCGGCCGCCTCGAGGAAGCGGCGCCCCTGGCCGAGGCGATGGAGCTGCAGCAGGAAGGTGGCCAGGGGCTTGCCCCGGAAGGTCCGAACCCCGATCTCCTGCGCCCGGATGAGCGCCGCAGCATCGGGCCGGGCCGCGCCGAAGGCCAGCCAGAGGTAGGCGACGCTCCCATCATCCCCATCGATGCCCTCGATCAGCGCGCGGGCCTCCTCCTCCCTGCCGAAGGCGACGAGCGCTTCGACGAGATCCGCTCGGGTAGCTCGATCGGCGCCGGTCGTGGCCAGCACCCCGAAGGACGCCTGCCAGCGCTCGAGGAGCAGGGCGAGGAAGGACGCGTCCTTGAGCCCGCGCGCGATCCATGACAGCGCGAACACTTCCTCGCGGGGACTGTCACGCCCACAGGTCAGGAGCTCGTCGAGGAACGAGTCGGCATCGAGCCGGGCCGGCGGCCGCCCGCCGAGCCGCCGCTGCGCGGCCTGGAGGGCGACGACGACGTCGGGGGCGAACGGGAACCCCTTGGCGTAGAGGTCATCCAGGGCCTGCGCGCACGGGCGCAGCAGGGCCAGCGCCTTCACCTCGTTCGGATCGGGCGCGGGACCGGGCAGGAGCGCGCGGGCACGTATCCAGAGCTGGAGATGGTCCGCCGCCCGGGCGAGGTCGAGGAGCTCCTGGTTGGCCGCCACGCGCCAGTCACGATCTTCCTCGGGCGTGAGCGGGAGGCCGGTCGCCTCCCAATTCAGGTCTTTCGCGCCGCAGCGCTTCAGCAGGCTGATCAGGCTCCTCAGCTGGTGCTGCAGCTGGCGCCTGGCCGCACGGATGGTCGTGGGTGGCAGGACGGGGACCCGCCGCGAAGGAAACGGACGGACACGGGCATGGGACATGCGGGTGGGCTTTCTTGGGAAGGAGGTGGGAAGGAACGGGACCAGGGCCATGCTTAAGGATCTTTCGCGATCTGTCAAGGGAAAAACGGCTAGGATAAGGGGAAATCATCTGTACCTCCACATACGAACCCCGAGCAAAAATAGACGCCAGCGCCACTTCAATCGCCGTCACAGGCTAGGAACCGGAAAGGACGGTACCGGGATGGGGCGCATATTTTGGAACAACCGCCGCCTGAGACGGACGGCCATTTCATAAATCGTGCATCATCACTGATGACGGATGGGATCCGTTATTTTGGCTAATTTATAGAAAAACATGCAATACCGCTTGACAAAAACGCAAAAATACGCTATCATCAATTGTCGCGTATAAACGCGAAAACACCTTTCACGCCTCCGGTGACCAACCCGGAAAGGAATTCGAAGATGATCTGGACGCTCGGCCTGCTCGTCATCCCCGTGATCGTGATCGTCACCCTCTACGCCGCCGGCAAGGGCCGGATCGACTGGAAGGAGCTGGCGGCCCTCCTCGGCGTTGCGCTCGTGTGCTGCAGCGCGACGGTCGCCATCGGCCTCAAGTACAAGACCACCAGCACCGAGATCTGGAACGGCCATGTGGCCCGCAAGGACCACGACACCTGGACTTCGTGCTGCCATTGCCACACCGAGACCTACCCATGCGGCACGGACAGCAACGGCCACACCAAGACGTGTAGCCGCAGGGTGTGTAGCCACTCCCACGACCAGTCGTGGACGGCCACCTCGTCCAACGACGAGACCGTGTACAGCAGCACCTGCAACCCACCCTACGCGAGCGAGCCGGCCGACTGGACGCGGATCCGCATCGGCGAGCCGACGGCGCAGGAGCACTCGTACACCAACTACATCCGCGCCGCCGGGTCGAGTTCCATCCTCCGCAGCCGCGGGGTCGCCGCCCGCTTCGCCGGCCAGCTCCCCGACTACCCCCGGGTGCGAGACTTCTACCGCATCGACCGGGTCATCAACGCGGGCGCGGCGGTGCCCGCGACGGATCTCCAGACGCTCCAGGCCGCCCTTGACCGGACCAACGACCGTCTCGGCGCGGCCCGCCAGGTCAACATCACCGCCGTCCTCACGAGTGTGAGCGACCGTGGCTTCGCCGAGGGCCTCCGCGAGCGCTGGGTCGATTCGGACCACGGCGCCGAGAAGAACGACTTCACCGTCGTGATCGGCCTACCCGAGTACCCGCGCATCGGCTGGGTCGAGTTCGTCACCTGGACGCGCAACGAACGCGTCAAGGACAACGTCCGCACTCGGATCGAGGCTCTCCCGGCCTTCGACGCGGCGGCCGTAGCCCACATCATCGAGAACGAGGTCGATAACAACTTCGTGCGTACGCCGATGGCGGAGTACGAGTACCTCTACGCGACGGTCACCCCGCCGACGTGGATCCTCGTCCTCGGCTGGCTCATCACCCTCGCGGTGACGGGCGTCCTCGGCAGCTACTTCTGGGTCAACGACCCGTTCGAGAAGCGCCACCGCAACCGCACGGCGTTCTCCTCCAGGCGCTACGGCCGCTCGACCGCGTTCTGAGACCGACCGTTTCCTTGGACAGCGACTAGCGTAAAAACCGCCTCGTCAGACATGGAGAAGACCATGAACACCAAGAACATCGTCCTTGCCTGCCTCGCCGTCCTCGCCATCGGCGGCTTCATCGTCGGCCTCGGCGCCATCAGCTTCCGGAACGAGTGCATCGCGGCGGAGGCGGGCATCAAGGCCCAGCGCCGCGAGGCCCAGAACCAGTACAGCAACATGCGGACCTCGATCCTCGAGTCCGCGGGCGTCAACGACCGCTACCGCAACGACGTGCGCGCCGCCTTCGACCGCGTCGTCCAGGCACGGCAGGGCGGGACCAACGAGGTGATGCGCGCGATCGCCGAGGCCAACCCCACGATCGACTCCGCAACCTACACCCGCGTGCAGGGCGCGATCGAGCGCGGGCGCACCACCTTCGCCAACACGCAGACCGCGCTCATCGACCGCGGCAGGGCCTACACTGCCGCCGTCCAGAGCTTCCCCGGGTCTCTGTACAACTCGATGTTCGGCCTCGGCTTCCCGCGCATCGACATCGAGCGCGAGACCGCCATCGTGGTCACCGAGGAGACCGAGCGCGTGTTCGCCCCCGGCGGCCACGACGCCCCCATCGCGCTCCCCAACTGAGCGCGCCCCTCACCGCCAGCCGGTCCGCACCAGGACCTGCTGGCGGTCTTCTTTTTCCGTAAGCTCAGGGGATTTTTTCGTTCGCCTTTCCGATACGAAAAATCCCCCCTCCATTGGGGGGGGGAGCGCGGATGGCGAAGATCACTGCCTGGCATGGCGGGCGATCCGCCAGAGCAGGTCGCGGCGCAAGGCCTTGCCGCGGACGGAACCGTCGGGCTCCAGCGACCGAGGGAAGCGGGCCAGTGACGGCTCCAGGTCCTCGCACGGCACGAACAGGATCCGCCCGGCGACCCACATCCCCCAAAGGGGGTCGGTACGCGAGTCGGTAGCCGCCTCGCGGGCCACGATGAGCAGCGTCCGCTCGTCCGTCACGGGATGGCGATTGAGCTGGTCGACGGTCATGAGGATGCGCCAAGAGAGGTCCGGATCCCGCAGGAAATGGCCCTCGCCGACAGGCCAAGGCAGGCTCTCCTCATGGTACGGCGAAAAATGGTCGAGGATGCCGGGACGCCAATCGGAAGCGGCCGGCGACCAGGTGGTACGGGGATACATGTCGATCTCCCTTGCGACCGAGCGGGACGGGACATCCGTCACGCGGGCCGCGTCCCCACGGTATCACGTCTCGCCGATCGGCGACGTGGGCGGTGAGGCAGCGTCATTTTTCAGGACACTTCCCCTTCCCCATCCGGGCACCGTTCGCGCTCGGTCCGCACCGGCAGCGGCCGCGGGTCGGCGATCCCCTTGATCCGCTTGTACGCCAGCTCCGCGCTCACGAGGCAGACGGGCATCCCGATCCCCGGATTGGTGCCGGCGCCGACATAATAGAGGCCCTTGACCTTCTTCGAGACGTTGTTCGGACGGAAGACGGCCGTCTGGCGCAGGGTGTGGGCGAAGCCCAGGGCCGATCCCTTGTAGCTGTGGTAGCGCTCCTCGAACTCGCGGACGCAGAACGTGCGCTCGTAGACGATGCGCTCGGCCAGGTCGGGCACGGCGAACACCTCCTGCAGCAACCGCAACATCTTCTCCTTGTACCACTGGAGATCCGCGTCCGTATATTCCAGCCCAGCGGCCATCGGGACCAGGACGAACAGGTTCTCGTGGCCGGGCGGGGCGACGGACGGATCGGTGACGCTGGGCGCGCAGACGTAGAGCGACGGGTCGGACGGCCAGCGCGGGTCATCGAAGATCTCCCGGAAATGCACCTTCCAGTCCTGAGCGAAGATGAGGTTGTGGTGCGTGAGCGTGGGGATCCGCCCCTTCACGCCCAAATATAGGATGAACGCGGAGGGAGCCATCACGCGCGAGGCCCAGTACCGTTCGGAAAAGCTCCGGTCCTCGGCCCGCAGGAGGACGCGTTCGGTAAAGGCGTTGTCCGCATTCGAGACCACGAGATCCGCCGAGACCGTATGGCCATCCTCCAAGAGCAGGCCCGTCGCCCGCCCCTGCTCCGTCCTGATCTGGTGGACCCCGCAATTGACATGGATCCTCACGCCGCGCGCCACCGCCAACCGCTCCAAGGCCCGGACCACCTCCACGATGCCGCCCTGGGGGTAGAAGACGCCCTGGGTGAAGTCGAGATGGCTCATGAGCTGGTAGAGGGCGGGGGTGTTGTCCGGGGAGCCGCCAAGGAAGACAAGCGGGTATTCGATGATCTTGCGCAGGTGCGCGTCGGCGAAAAAGCGGTTGACGTGCCGGTCCATCGACGCGAGGAGGCCCGGTCCCATCCCGGAAAAGGCGACGTGCCGGTCGAGGAAATCCCACACCGAATCGTAGTTGCGGTACAGGAACCAATGGCGCGCCGTGTCGTAGACGGTCGCGGCCTGGAGGAGGTAGCGGTCGAGCGCCTGGTCGGCGGTCGGCTCGAACGAGGCGAAGGTCGCCCGATCCCGTTCGCGGTCACCATAGAGGTCCACGTTGCGGGCCTCCCCCTTGAAGAAGATCCGATAGGACGGGGAGAGCCGGGTGAGGCGCAAGTGATCCTCGATCCGCTCGCCGAGCAACGCGAAGAAATGCTCGAAGATGTCGGGCATCAGGTACCACGACGGGCCCATGTCGAACCGGAAGCCGTCGGCCTCGAGGACGCTGGCCCGACCGCCCGCCTGCTCGTTCTTTTCGTACACGTCGACCGGATGGCCGTCCTGGGCCAGCAGGCAGGCGACGGCAAGCCCGCCGATCCCGGCCCCGATGACCGCTACGCGTGGAAGCTCCGAAGGCATACCTGGAAAAAGATGGTTTTGGGAATAAGGAAAGGGTCAGCGCAACGCGCCCACCGCCCGCCAGGCACCGAACGCCAGCGCCGTCTTTTCGGCGAGCGACGTGCGGGCACGACCCGCGAACGGGTTGAAGCCCTGGCGCTCGAGGCGCGCCAGGATGCCCTCATACAGCCGTCCCGCGACGAGGACGCCCAAACGGCCCTCCGGAGCAAGGAAGCGGATCCCCGTCTCGGCCTCTCGATAGAGGGCATGGGCCCGCTCGGCCTCCTCGCGCATGAGACACTCGAAGGCCTCGCTCCAGGTCCGTGTCGCGATCGCCTCGTTGCTGAGGCCATGCGCCCGCAGGCGGTCCTGCGGCAGGTACACGCGGCGGCGGAGCGTCCAGTCCTCGTCGATGTCACGCAGGAAATTGGTCCATTGCATGGCGTATCCGAGGGCGTCCGCCTTCTCGAAGGCCGCCGCATCGGAAAACCCGAGGACGTGGGTCAGCATCCGTCCGACCACCGCCGCCGATCCGTACATGTACGCCTTCGCCTCCTCATAGGTCTCGTAGGCATGCTTCCGCGTGTCCATCTCCATGCTCTCGAAAAAGGCATCGGCATACGCGTCGGGGATGCCGTAGCGCTCGAACACCTGGTTCGTGAGGCGGAGGACCGGGTCATCGGCCGGTTCGCCGCGACGGACGCCGCGCCACCGGTCCCACCAGGCACGCAGGCGGATACAGGCCGCCTCGGTCGCGACCGCCTCCGCGACCGCATCGCCGGAGATCGGCTCGGCGTCGACGATCTCATCGGCGACGCGGAAGAACGCATACAGGGCATGCACGGCCCAGCGGTGGCGGGCGGGCAGGAAGCGGGTCGCGAAGAAATAGCTGGTCCCGTGCCGCTTCTGCAGGGCGCGGCAGGCGGCGACATCACGCGCGTTAACGTCCATACCGGTCACGCATGACAGTTTCTAGCGTATCCAGGCGCTCGAGCGAGATTGCCTTCGAGAAAAGCTCGGCGAAAAGCGGCCGGACGGCTTCGGGCAGGTCCATCCGACTCAAGGCCGCCTTGGCACGCTCGGCCTCCTGGCGGCAGGCGGCGACGGTCGCCTCGAAGGCGCCGGTACGGATGAGCCGTTTCCGCAGGTCCTCGTGGGCGTCCGGGGTCGCCTCGGCGTTTCCCCACACGGCATGGAGGGCGTCCCGGTCCGCCGCATCGCCACGGTCAAGCAGCCCTTGCGTCAGGAAGGAGTGCTGGTGGTCACGCAGGTCGGAGAGCGGGGTCTTGCCGGTCTCCTCGACCGTGGCGAACGCGTCCGCGAGGTCGTCCTGGATCTGGAACGCCAGGCCGAGCGCCCCACCGAACGCCTCCGCGAAGGCATGTTGCGCCTCCGTCCCCTGCGCAAGGGAGATCCCGATCTGGAGCGGCTTGATGAAGGTGTAGCCTGCGGTCTTGAGGAGCATCTTCTGGCGGATCTCGTCCCACGACGAGGCGGTCCGGGTCGTGAGGTCGACGTCGAGCATCTGGCCCGCCATCACCTCGTCGGACATGGCGAAGAACAGGCGGAAGGCCTCGGCCCGCACGCCCTCGGGGACCGACGCGCGCTGCAGCGCCTCGACGGCCCACGAGAACAGCAGGTCCCCCACGATGATCGCCTGCGCCATCCCGACATGCTCGGCATCGCGCCGGCCGTCGGCCTGGAGCGCGTCGGCGATGCGGCGGTGGGCGGTGGGAACGCCGTGGCGCTCGCGGCCGTGGTCCATGATGTCGTCATGGATGAGGGCGAAGAGATGGAAGAGCTCGAGGGCACGCGCCGCCTCGAAGGCGCCAGGATGGAGCGGCGCTCCCGACAAGAGGAACCCTAACAGGCAAAGCAGCGGCCGCACGCGTTTGCCGCCGGCGACGAGCAGGCGTTCGGGCTCGGTGAGCCAGGCCCGAAGGTGAGGGTCCGTGATATAGGCCTGCGTCGCCGCCTGTTTTTCCAACAAAAAACGCCGCAAGTACGGCTCGAATTCGATACGGAGGGAGGAGAGGTCCATACGCGGCCCATGGCCAGGATCCCCGCCAGCCTAGCAGAACGGGGGCAGGTTGGGCAACGGAGTGGAAGACCGCAAGAAAAAGGGGTCCGCCAGGGAAAATCGACACGATCGCGAACACGTCCCCAGCCAGAACCGCCATCCGCTACAACCCATCTCCCCGCACCAGTCCCAGCACCTCCCCCGCCAGCGCCTCCCCCCGGTCCGTCTCCATGACCTTGGCCGCCCGATCGACCGTAAGGCGCGCGAAGGCCGCATCGCGCAAGACGCGCTGGACCGCCTTCGTGACCCAGTCGTCGAATCCCGGTTGCCCCTGCGGGATCACGAGCGCCGCGCCCGCCTCGGCGAAGACGCGCGCGTTCGCCTCCTGCGCCGAGCCCGGCAACGGGACCAGGACCATCGGCTTGCGCAGGGCGACGGCTTCCGAGATCGCGCCCAACCCGGCGCGCATGACCACGAGGTCCGCGGCGCCATAGAGCGTCCGCATCTCCTCCGGCAAGCAGAATTCCTTTTGGACGATCCCCGTTCCCGTGAGCGGCTCGCCGGCCTTCCCTTTTCCTGTCAGGTGGATCACTTGCCAGCCGCGGCGCTGCCAATCGGGCCAGGAGCGCGCGACGAGGTCATTGATGGCGGTCGCGCCCGTGCCGCCGCCCATCACGAGCAGGATCGGCCGGCCAGACGCGAGCCCGACCTGGCGCACGGCCTGGCTCCGTGCGGGCAGCTCGTCCAACGAAAACTGGACCGGCGTCGGGACGGGCTGGACCGGGACGCCCTTGCCGAAGGGCGGGTCTTGGTATGCGAAAGAGGACGTCACCAGGCTGCAACGGTCCGCCAAAAATCGGTTGGCGAGGCCCGGGAGCCAGTCGAGCTGGTGCGCGAGGGACGGGATCCCCAAACGGGCGGCCACGCGGATCACGGGCACGGCCGTGAACCCACCGGCAGACACGATCACCTCGGGCCGCTCCTGCTTCAGGACGCGCCGGACGAGCCATACGGCCTGAAGGTACCGCCACGGCAGGAGCAGCTGCTCCCACGACCAAAAGCGGCGGATCTTCGCAACCGGAACAGGTACGAAGCGAATGCCCCGCGCCTCGACGAGGGCACGCTCCGGCCCTTCGGCCGTACCAAACCAGAAGGCCTCGAGGCCCGGATCCTGTTCCAAGAGCCGAGCATGCACCGCAAGGAGCGGCGTCACGGGCCCGAGGGAGCCTCCACCGGCATAGGCGATCTTCATACGCGTCGCAGGTTGCCGCGCGGGATCGAGGCAAGCAAGCCCACCAGGCCAAGCAGGATCACCATGGCCGAGCCGCCGTGTGAAAAGAACGGCAGCGTGACGCCCGTGATCGGCACCAGGCCCGCCATCGAACCGACGTTCAGGAAGAGCTGGATCGAGAGCATGGCCGCGATGCCGGCCGCGAGATACATGCCGAACGGGTCACGGGCCTCGCGCGCGATCACGATCGCCCGCCAGATGAGCAGGCCATACAGGGCCAGGAACGCCACCATCCCCAGGAACCCCAGCTCTTCGCCCATGACGGCGGAGATCGAGTCCGACTCGACTTCGGGCAGGTACAGGAACTTCTGCCGCGACGCGCCATATCCCACCCCCCAAAAGCCGCCGGACCCGATGGCGAGCAAGGCTTGGTTGATATGGTATCCCTTCCCCATCGGATCAAGCTCAGGATGGAGGAAGGTCATGAACCGGGCGGCGCGATACGGTGACACGCGGATAAGGAGCCCCACGATCCCCGCGCCTGCGGCGCACAGGAACAGGAACCAGGAGACCGGCGCCCCGGAAAGAAAATACAGCGCGAGCGCCGTCCCGACGATGACGGCCATGGAACCGGTGTCCGGCTGCAGGACCAGCAGCAGCATGACCGCCCCCACGGCCGCCAGGAACGGGATGAGGCCCTTTTCGAGGTCGTGCGCATCGGATCCCTTGCGCGCGGCGAGCCACGCGGCCACATACACGAGGAACGTCAGCTTCACGAGCTCCGAGGGCTGGAAGCTGAGCGGACCGATCCCCACCCAGCTCCGCGACCCGCCGCGGATCTGGCCGATGCCGGGGATGTACACGAGCACGAGCGCCACGATGGAAAGGATGAGGGCGACGAGCGCGAATTCCTTGAGGCGGCGGTAGTCGGTGAACGCGAAAAAGGCGAAAAGCGCGAGCCCCGGCAGCACGCCGAGCAGGAGCTGGCGCTGGACATAATAGAAGGGCCCGCTGCCATGCTGGGCGGAGACGGCCGCCGTCGCCGACAGCAGCATCACCAACCCAAAGACCAGCAGGAGACCCGCGAACAGGAGGACCCGCGCATCCAGGGTCCGCAGGCGCTGCCAGAAGGACATGGGCGCTAGAGGGAATCGATAAGGGCCAGCACGCCGCCGAGGCCCGCACAGACGAACGCCACGAGCCAGGCCCGCATCACGATCTGGGGCTCCGTCCAGCCGATCGCCTGGAAATGGTGGTGGACGGGGGCGCTGCGGAAGATCTTCTTGCCGTCGCGCAGCTTCTTGCTCGTGACCTGCAAGATCACGGAGGCGCTCTCAAGGACGAAGGGCAGGCCGATGACCAGCAGGAGCAGCGGCTGGTTGGTCATGAGCGCGACGACCGCGAGCAGCGTCCCCAGGGCCATCGATCCCGTGTCACCCATGAAGACGCGCGCCGGATTGATGTTGAACCAGAGGAACCCAACCAAGGCGCCGATCACGGCCGCACAGAGCGTCGCAAGATCCGTCTTGCCTTGCGACCAGGCGATCACGGTATACGCGCCAAAGGCCGCGACCAGTAGCCCACCAGCCAACCCATCGAGCCCATCCGTCACGTTCACCGAGTGCGAGGTCGCGACGATCGTTAGGAGGAAGAACGGGATGTAAAGCCATCCGATCTCGTAGGTCCCGACGAACGGAATGTGCAAATGTTGCCAACCGAGCTTCGAATAGAACCACCAGGCGCCGATGGCGGCGACGAGGAGGTACGACAACAGGCGATGGCGCGCGCGCAACCCTCCCCCTTTCGGTCCCCACCGGCGGATGTTCCAATAGTCATCGACGAGGCCGATGAGGGCGGCCCCGAGCAGCGAACCGAGCGGCAGCCACGTCTGGGAGCGCGACAGGAACGAGAGGTCACAGACGAACGAGTCCGGGAACAGCTGGCAGCCGAGCCCCAACACGAAGGCCCAAAACGCGACCGCGCCCCAAACGACGGCCCCGCCCATGGTCGGCGTGCCGGCCTTGGCCTGATGGAGGGCCGACATGACGGGAGCGGAAGCCGCATCGCGGATGGACTTCCCCATTTTGTTCTGGGCGAGCCAGCGCACCAGCGGCGGCATCGTGAGGAACGCGAGGATGGCGGAGCCGGCCATGAGGGCCAGCGGTTGGATCACGGAGAGGTCGGAGGGCATACCGTCTAACGGGAGTTAAACAAGAGCAAATAGCTGAGGCCGATCGCCCACGGGACCGACCAGACGTAGGTCCAGATGACGAGCGCGTAGGCGAGGAGATGGTCCTTCTGGTACGCCCCGAGGGCGGCGATGAGGGCCGCGCACGCCATCCCCTGCCACACGGCCGGCCACAGGAAGATCCAGGGCCAGTCGCGCACGTCGTCGATGCCGAGGTAGATGGTGTAGTGGATGATGGCCGTCGCCTGGGTCCGCACCGGTGCCACGGTCTTCATGAGGAAGACCACGTTCACGGCCGTGACGATGGCGAATAACAGCAAGACAAGCGCACGAAACCGCGGCCGCTGCCAGGCAAGCCGCGCCGATGTCCCCCACACTTCCCTCCGCATGCGGGCACTATAGCAAAAAATCGGCAGGGGTTGTATGCGGGGCGACTCCGCACCGAAAAAACACCGGCCGACCCACGAAAACAGTGGGAAATTAAACGGCTTTCAGGCGGACCAGGACCCCTTTGCGCTTGACGATGTTCTTGTAGTCCCACTGGATCGCCCGGGCGTCCTTGAGCCAACGGGCCAGCTCGCCCTTGCGGACCTCCTTCACGGAGGCATAGCGTCGTTCGGCGGCCTTGAAGGACCCCTCCTTGCGCAAGCCGCGCTCCTTGAACGATTGCCCGCTCCAAAACAACAGGCGGACGCCATCCTTCCGCGCGTGGTACCCGACGATGGGATTGCCCGCCAAGAACCAGACGGGGCTGCCATGCCAAAGCTTCCGTTCGGCGTCCGGCAGGCGCCGGTCGATCTCGCCACGCAGCACGTCGCAGATCGCCGCGTGCTCTGGCGCCTGGCGGCGGTGGTAGGCCTTGATGTCATCGGTCATGGGACCATGGTACTACGAGGCGTCCCTCCGGGCGATGGGCAATAAAAAAGCCGCCGAACTCAGTCGGCGGTCCAGGTGGGGTACGTGGCGGAGAAGAGGCCGCCGCCGGTGTCGGGGGTGAGGTGGCTGGGTACGGGGCTCGAGGCGATGACAAGCTTCAGCTGGCGGGCGGCGCCGGTGACGCCGTAGGCGCCCGCGGCGGTGTCGTAGGCGACCGCGTAGGTATCGGAGACGCCGGAAATGCTGGTGCCGGCGAACTGGTACGCGCTCTGGAACACGAGCGTGTTCGCGTCCCCGATGCGCGCCACCCCGACCGCAAGGACGAGCGGCGTCTTGATGAGCGGATCGGTCTCGCCGTAAGTCGCGAACACGCCACAGGTACCCGAGGCCGAGCCGCAGACGGCCTGCCAGAGCTGGCGCAGGTCGTAGGCCCAGAGGCGGATGGTCCGGCCGTTCGGCGAACCGGTCTGGGTGCCGGTCTCGTAGATGAGGGGTGGCAGGTGGCCCGTCACGGGGCTGCCGTACCAGTCGAACACGCCACCGGGCTGCACCGAGATGTCGTGCTCCGCGTAGGCGATCACGAGATCGCACGCACCAGCCGACCAGCGGGCCGAGGTGCACTCGGTATCGGTCTCGAACGGGTTGCCGACGGCGACTTCCGCGACCTGCCGGGCCGGGACGTCGGAGACGGGGGCACAGCCGGTGAGGGACAGCCCGAGCGCGAGGCAGACCAGGACCGGGACCAGGAAACGCTGAATCATGGGGTAGCTCCTTCCAATCGTAGACGCTAGCGGATTTTCCCCGCCAGGTCAAGGGATCGTTAAAACGCGGGCCTCCTAAAATCAACCGTCGGCACAACGCGCCCACCGACGCCGGACTCCTTGACGAGATCCGCATCCCCTGCTAGGATGAGGCGCTTTCTGACCGGCCCGATCGGATCTTCCCGAAGCCGTTCCCCCATCCAAACGCAAGACCCCCGGGAGCACCCCATGAACGAGAGCAAAAAAAGCCGCCACAACACCCGCCAATGGGAGATCTGGAAGCGCGTCGGCGCGGTGTGGGGCGACCCTCCCCATGCGCTGGTCGATGGCTGCGATACGCTCGCAGGCATCCGCGAACGCATCGGCTCCCTGAAGGACCTGAACCGCCTGGTCATCACCCGCGAGAAGATGCACGCCCACGGGCTGAGGCTGCACGACTGGGTCGTCTTCGGGAAGCTCCTCCTCGAGGCGGACGGCACCGCGAGCGCCATCGTCGGCCCGCCGATGGCCGACGGTCCGGACGAGCCCGTCCCGACGGTGATCCCGCTGGAGGAATTCTACGCCCGGCTGAAGGTGCGCGCGCCTGGCTGGGACGGCTGGTACCGCACCAAGCCCCTCGACAAGAGCGGGGCGACCATCCCGAGGCCCTGGGAGCGCTGCACGTTCTGCCGGCAGCCCTGGACCATGGAGACCTTCCTCGACTGCGACCAGGCCTTCACGGAGCTCGTGGTCCCGGGGACGCCCTTCGTCGGCCAGACGCTCGACCAGGTGCGCAAGGCCTACCGGCGGCGGCAAGACGCGCGCTACGCCATCCACTCCGAGCGCGTGATCCGCAACGACGACCTCATCGACCTCCGTCCAGACCCGAACGCACCGGACCTGGCCCGGAACGAGCACGGATGGACGGTGGCGCGCCTTGTGCCCGGCACCTACGTCATCCGCCCGGGAGACGAGATCCTCGTGGCGCGCTACGACCAGGCACACCTCGCCTGTCGCGTGGGGCACCTGGCCCAGGCGATCGAGACCGCGTTCCGCCAGGCGTTCGAACGCGCCGGCTACGACGGCCCGTCGCTCCGCTTCACGCGCCTCCCGAACCCATACGCGCCCGGCAAGGAGCGCTGGCACGGCCCGGGCTTCGCGGTCGAGACCTCGAGCGGCGACATCCGGATCAACTGGCGCGCGCACGTGATCGACATCCAGTGGGCCGCGACCGGCCGAGACCTGGCACACCTCTTCGCCGACGTGGTGACCCTGTCCAAGGGCCCGCACTACATCCACGCCGACGGGTACGCGCAGGCGACCGACTTCCTGGCCCGGCTCAGGGGCGCGCTCGTACCGCCCCCGGCGCTCCAGCGGGCCGGCTGATCCCTCCTCCAAGCTCCTCCCCCACGCATGACGGCGCCCGCATGGCGCCGTCCGCGAAAGGGATGGGGCTCTTTTTTTGTAAGAAAAAACGGCCCTAGGCCGATGAGCGTCGCCCGCCCGTGCGGGACGCGGGGCGACTAGACCCGAGCGAGCGCGTAGACGAGCCCCAACGTCGCGGGGATGAGGTTGTAGAGGGTGTGCGCGACCGTGCTGGCGAAGATCGCCTCATATTCCGCCTCGGACCGGATCTCCTCGGTGACGTGTCCGCCCGGGGCCTCGGCGAGGCAGCGTTCGTAGGCGCGCTTGTAGACGGAGCCATAGAACGCGCCCGCCAAGATCAGGGCGAGCCCGAAGGCCGGCGGGATGCCGCAGAGGCAGTGGAGCGGGCCGAACCATGCGGATGACCGGGCGATCGACCGCCAATCGTTGCGCCCTTTGCGGAAGGCAACCTCCTCGACCATCGCCCAGAGGGGCAGGATGGCGATGATGGCCAGGAAGTAGAGCGGGACGGCAAGTCGGACGAGCAGCGACCCCGAACGCGACAGGTCGGAGATCGGCTCGAAGAGCACGTTGCCTCCCGCACCTCCGAAGACAAGGCTCGCCCAGCCACGATCGAGGCCGGGCACGAACGACAGGAGCCATCCGACCCCCGCCGTCAGGACGACGACCGCGAATGAAGCGAGGAAGCCGCGGACCGTGAACCGCTTCCAGACTTCGGGGATCAGGTGGAGCACGGTGCGGAAGCGGTACAGCGTCTGCACGACGCTGGCAAGCGCGAAAACGCCGAGAACGAACTTGGCGACGGCCATCAGGTGCGGCATGGGAGCTCCTGCGGGAGATGGAGGCGGCGGGTTGAAGGGACCGGTCCCAAAAGGGATGACAGAAGATACCGGAAAAAGGTGGTTTCGTCAAGGGCTGGACCCATCGCAGCAGAACCGCTTACCCGCGAAAAACAAAAAACCGCCGACGAGCGTCAGCGGAGCTGGGGCGAATGCGCCCGACGGGCCAGACCAGGACGGCCTAACCCTTCATGCCTGCCTCGAACGTGGCGCGGGCGTAGCGGCGAGCGAGGTCGCGGTCGTGGAGGCGGAAGATCCCGGCGTTGCAGGGCAGCCGCAGCTTCGTGCGCGCCTCCGCATTGTGCGGGAGCCCATAGACGTAGGCGTACCGGGCCTTGCCGTCGCCCGCGTAGCCGAGCGCCCGCGCGGCCAGGCCCGAGATGACCCCGTCCGCGTACCCCTCGGCGACGTACCTGGCCGCCTCGTCATCGGAATACTCCTGGCGGCCGGGCAGGAAGACCCGGTCGAAGGCGCCGAGCTGCAGGGCGAGTTCGGTCTCGGCCAGGACGTCGGGGAACGTGACCTCCTCCCCGTGGGCGCGCTTCCAGACCGGGCCGCGGCGGACGAGCGCCATGGCGTCGGCCGGGAACGCGCCCTCAAGCATGTCACAATTCACATTGCCGCCGAGGACGTAGGCGGGAGCCCTCTCGGTCTCCTTCGAAGAGGCGACGAGGCTCCCGTAGTCGATCGCGACGACCCGCGCCAGAAGCAGCTCGTCATCGTAAAGGGGGCCTTTGACGGAACGGACGATGTCCCCCTCCCAAAAGGGCGTGTCGGGCAGGTCACGGAGGAAGTCGTCGCGGAGGATCTCCGCCCTGGATTGGCCCACGCGGAAATCGCAGAGCCGCAGCCGGTATCGCATGGGATCGGCGTGGGCCAGGCACTCCGCGCCGCACGGTCGGACGGTGTCGCTGCCGTCGAGGCGGATCAGGAGCATGCCCCGGTCGCGGTAGACGCCAGGCTTGAGGCCGTTGACGCCCGTACGCCGGAAGTAGCCGAAGCAGGTCTCCCGGAACCCGACGACGGTCGCCCGGGGCCACATGGGGTCGGGGCGCTCCCAGGGGCTGTTGGCCTGCGGAGCCAGGAACACGCGGTCGTTGAGTTCGACGAATTGGGGGATCATGGAGCCTCCAGCCCCGGAGGAGGCGCCTTGCGGGCGGTTCCGGGGGATATGGGAGGGTAGCAGGAAATGAGAGGCGTGTCAAGGGGGCAGTGAGGATTTTTGGCTAATATTTGCGAATATTTCGAGACCATTTTTCCGCCGCACAACAAAAAACCGCCGACGAGCGTCAGCGGAGCTGGGGCGAATGCGCCCGACGGGCCGTCACGGCTTCGCGTGGGCGCGCAGCATCGCCTGGGCGACGCGGCGGCCGAGGTCGCGGTCGTGGTACCGGAGCGCGGTGAGGTGCTCGCCCTTGGCCGGACCCGAGGGGTCGAGACGGAAGCCGCCCATCAGGCCGTCCACGAGGCCCTCCCTGATCGCGCCGAGCAGGCCCTTGAAGGTCCAGTCGTAGATCCCGGAACGGGGATTGGCGACCTCCGTCACGAGACCGAGCAGGGCGTAGAACTCCGCTTCTTCACGAAGGTCCGCGAAGCGGATGCGCTCGCCATGGAAGTGCTTCCACACCGGACCGCGCTCCACGAGGCCGAGGGAGCGCTCGGCGACGATCACGGAGGCCCCGCCCTGGAGCCCGGCAGAGATGCTGTACATGTCGGACTTGCCCGTCGGGGAAGCCGGATCGCCGTGCCAGCCGTAGTTGATGAGGGAAACCTGGGCACAGCCATAGGGACGGCCGGGCGGCTTGAGGTAGGGAAACGCGTTCCTCATGCGCGGATGCAGGAAGCGGACGTAGTCCCCCTCCCAGAAGGGCGTGTCGGGCAGGTCGCGGAGGAAGTCCGGCTGCCGCGTCGCCTTCTCGGCGTCGGGCCCGAGGAGCGTCTCCTGGCGGCGCGCCTCCTCACCACGATCGGCGAGGGAGAGGCAGCGGGACGCGATGACCTGTTCCGCGCCGTCCGCGAAGCGGAGGCGGGCCTGGGCGCGGTTGCGGTAGACACCGGGCTTTTGGCCCCAGTGCCGGAGGCGTGGGACGAGCGTCTCCTCGAAGCCCGTGACCGTCGCCTCGGTCCCGTCGGGACAGGGGTCGTACCCCCCGGCCCGGTCGTCGGGGCCGATGCGGATGCGGACGAGGTCGTTCTCACGAATGAGCTGGTCGAGCATGGGATCCTCCAGCCCCGGAGAAGGCGCCTAGAGGGCGGCTCCGGGGATGTGGGAGGGTAGCAGGTGGCGGGTGGGATGTCAAGGATGAGGCGGGGTAAAATAAACTCTGTTTAGGTAAAAAATAAGTCATTCGTCAACGGATGATCGACATTCAAGGGCTTAGGTGTAGCTTGACAAATCTCAACTTCCTTGCTAGAATCATTCGTTCCCACAAAAGCCCTGTTCCGATCCCGGACATCCCGCCATACCGGCAAGAAAAAGGGGTATCGGGGAGATGACGCCCAAGAGAAACGGACACCGAACATGAACAAGACGATCATCGACCCCACGACGACCGCGGACACCAGCCACGAGGCCCGGCGCGCCCTGATCGCCGAACTGGTGGCAGCCGAGGCCGGCGCGGAGACGCCGAAGGAGCCGACCGCCACACGTGTCGAGCGCCTGTTCGAGCAGTATGCCGAGTACCCGGACCGGCAGATCCGGATCTGGATCAACCAGGCGCACGAGAGGGCCGCACGCGCGGCCAGCTACCGGCGCGCGCGCACGCTCCTCGCCCCGTACGCCGGGACGATCGACGAGAACTGGTACGTGCTCATCGTCCAGCGCGAACCGGAGGGTCGCCTGACGGTCCGCCTGAACGGACCGGCGCACGGCGATGCCGACCTCCCAGCGGAGGCCGTGAGCCTCCTGCAGGCGGAGGTGCCGGAGTGGCTCCCCCAGTGGGGGGAAGGCTTCGGACGCAAGACCATCGGAAACCCGCGGCACGTCTTCGCCTTCCGGCCGGACGTGGTCCTGCTGGAATTCGAGGACACCGACAACGGGTACGTGACGGGCGTCGAGAACGGCATGGTCCGGTACCGGCGCATCGACGCGGACGAGGAGCTGACGGGACGGGAGACGACGTTCGTCGAGTGCCTCACCGTCAACGACGAGGGCGATGTCAGCGTGGATAGCGACGTCCTCGGCCTCGCCTACTGCCCCTGCCGGATGGTCGGCTGCGCATGGGGCGACTCCGTCCTGCGCAACGGGAAGGAGCTCGAGATCGCCATCGCGGCCTGCCGTAGCGCGCCGTCCTTCGAGGGGCGCGCGGACCACATCGCCGCCGCGCTCGAGAAGCACCGCAGCGAGACCTGACCTCATCGACGGAGGGGAGTAAACCAAAGACGCCCTACGGCGTCACCTGGCACCCAGGCGAGGCCCCAACGTCGAACGTTGCGGAACCTCGCGGGGGTGCTTTTCTGTTTTGAAGGAAAGGCGAAATGGGTAGCTCATTTCCCTTTTTTCAAGCCTTTCGCTTTGGCAGCAGATTCCGTAGCGAAACAGGCTTTGCCGGCGGGCGCCATCGCCTTGATCATGGCGCTACCGCGGAGGTGGTAGAGCTTTTTGGCGGCATTGCCGACGACGAGGCAATTCAGGAGATCCTGCTTGGTTTTTGGAACACCGACGAAATAGCGCGAGGCAGGCTTGGTAGGAACGGTCGCCGGAACGACAGGCGAAGAAACGCTCACCGGCGCAGGGGGTACGGCTGGAGCGGGAGCGACGGAAACGGCGGGAGCCGGCTGGTTCCGGCGGGAAAGAACGAGCATGGATTCGCACTTCCCCGTCAGCGGATCGATCGACGCGCCTTCTACGCACGCGCACGCGCCGCCGCGCATCGAAGCCTGCAAGCCATAGCGGGCCGTACAAGCCTCCGCGATGGACTCGCACCGATTTGTCAGCGGATCAAGCTGGAACCCCTCCTTGCAGGCGCATTGCTTGCGATAGGCATCCCACTCCCCATTGAGGCCGTGGCGCAATTGGCAATACACGGGCGAAACCACGCAGGTACTCAAGACCCCGAAGAACCCATCATTACAGCGGCAGGCGCCGGACGAGTCGCGGATCGAGGAGAATTCGGGGCAGACGCCAGCGGCATCCGGTTGGACCGGACCCCCAAACGTGCCGCCTCCAAGGCGCGAGGATGCCTCAAGGAGATGTTCAGGCCAGTCATGGAGATCGTAGACGCAGGTATCCTTCGCCTCATTAAACGCATAGCCGGCGTCACACGCGCACGTGCCGGGCGAGGAACCGACCTTGGCATGAAGGCCTAGGGAGAGCATGCAGCCAACCGTCGCGTTTGCGGAAGCGGACGAGCTCAAGCGCGGATTCTTTGCTTCGAGGCAGAGGTTATAGAGACGCGCACGCGCTTGGAAGAGACGGATCTCCGCTCGACAAAGGGAAAGCCGTTCGGAAACGGAGAGGGCACTTGCCGTCGCCCCAGGCGCGTCCGCCTGGACCTTGAGGCGGAGATAGTCGAGCTCGGTCTTGCAGCCGGTGGCTTCTGGAAGCGTACAGGTCACTGATTCCGCTTGCCCGCGACACATCTCGACGGAACGGAAGGAGACGGAACTGTTGGTCCAGCCGTCGAAGCAGATGACGGAGCCGTCGTAGTCGGCACCCGCGGAACAGTCGACACCACCGTGGCCGGAACAGGCGCCGTTGCCAGCGGCGAGGGCGGTGGGGGCGCGGAAAGAAAGCGCGGCGAGAAAGAGAAGGGCGACAACGACGTACTTGCGAGAGGAGATGGTACGCAGGGCGGAACGGAGATTCATGGGAGGTGGGAGAAAAGCGCGGCGCTTGATGCCCAAACGGTATGCCCTGGGGAGAGGGGCGTCAAAAGGGGGTTAAGAGAAGTCGATAGTGCGTCAACCTACCACCCTCCAAGTACCCGCGGGCGCGCGCGATTCTTGAAATACTCCTCTGTCTCCTTATCCGTAAAATACACATAACAACCCTTCATACCGCGCGTCATGAGGGTTCGATAGGTGTTCTTGATAATCGCATCGGCCTTCTTGGCGGCCTGACCCGGATCTTTTGCAAGCAAGGTCTTGTAGCCCTTGATCGAAGCATCTGACTTGGCGCGCTTCTCTGGGACGGTCAGGATATTCCCGTTTCGGACGATCAGATCGGGTCCAACGATCACGCCAACATAATCCATTTCAAGCCCTTGGCACGTATGGATGCACCCAACCTCGTTTACGGAATCACGGCCCAAGATCCAGAGACCGCCGTCGCTCTCCAGATTCCAGCGCATTGCAAATCCATGCTCGGGAAAGCGGATATCCAGGAGCGCCTTGTTCTTCTTGCTCACCCATTCCCAGCAATAGCCGGCGACCATACGCGCTCGGTTCTTTTCTCTGTTCTTCTTAAATACAAGCTCTTGCAATTGGGTGGGTGAATCGACGACCTGAAAATCGTATTCCTTCACATCAAGGACCGGATTGGCCGTTTCCCGAATTTGGAGCGTGTCGTCGAGCCATGCGAGATACCCATCGGACCCGTTACAGCGAAATTGGGAGGAAAGATCCATGACCTGTACCTTCGCCCCAGAAACCGTCGCCCACCGCTTGATCTCCCCCACCTCTCCGATATCATGCCAGGTGACCCGCTGGTCTTCATCGATAAAGAAAACAGAGAATTTTGATGCTTCGACGATCTCCTTGATCTGGTTCTCGCCAAGATGCCTGAAGATGCCGGATTTCTCGTTCAGGCGATGCGCCTCATCCACGACGAGCGCATCGAAAGCGTTCTTTGGGGCCTCGGTAAACGAACCGGAGCCGGCGAAGAGGCTAGCGATCTCGGTCTTGGTCATTTTTCCCGTCAACATGCATTCAAAGACAGCTCGTGGCGCAAGATTCTTGGTTACGTACTGGGTCCAAAGACGAAGCTTCGTCAAAGCAACCAGCAAATTGATCGCGACAACCGACTTCCCGGTTCCGGGACCCCCGCGGATAATCAGGACGTTCTTGTTCTCTGCAGAAGACTCCTTCGCCAGACTTAGGGCCGTTTCGTAAACCACTTTCTGCTCGTCGATCAGGATGAATTCCTTGTTGCCTTCCAGCATGCGAGCGAGGCTTTCAGCGAGTCCTTTAGAGGGCCTGAATCTTCCGCCATCGATCCGGTACATGAGACGCGTTTTGTCGCCACGATGAACGAATCGCTTAATGAAGGCCTGCAGCTTCTCCTTTTCCTCATCCCCCTCGAGAAAGACGGGCGCCTTGGCCAGGTATTCCCCGTAAACCGGATTCTTGATGACGTCATCGCTGATGTAATTATGCAGGTACGCGCATGGCTTCAACTGAACGCTCTGCTGTTCCACGGTCTCGCTAAATCCCTGCAAGAGGGCAGCATAGGACCAGGCTTGATACGATGGGTGGCTCACCTCTCCAAAAAATTTCGTACTGACTATCCCGTCCTTATGAGAAAGCTGAGCCTCAGACCATTGCTTCAACTCGATCAATAGGGCGTGGTCGATCCCGGCCACGTCTTGCCCGGTCAAGATGAAGTCAACCCGCATCGACGTGTGCGGGATATGGTATTCGATCGACACGCCCGCATCCGCAGGGATCTCCCGATCGCGTAGCACGTCCCGCATATATCGCATGGATTTCTTCCATGATTCCTGTTCGGCCTTGCCCACCATTTTGCCGGTTGCCTTATAATAAAAATCGATTAGGACCTGGTCGATCTTACCGCCGCGGACGACGTCAATGAAGGCTTCCTTGGAGGATTCGTAAATCTGCATACTTATAGCTCCGTATATTTCGTGTGCACGTCCTTCGCCTTGTCCACCGGATATTTCGCGGCATTCTTCTCAAGCTTCTTTTCTAGGGCGTCGAAGACATCGATTTGAAAATCATGCCCCATGAGGAGGACCCAGTAGAGGACATCGGCCAATTCCTCGCCGATCTCGGCGCGCCGCCCCTTCAGGTGGATATCCATTTCTTCAGCGTTTTTCCATTGGAAATGCTCCACGAGTTCCGTAGCTTCAAGGACCAAGGAAAGCGCCATGTCTTTTGGATTGTTAAACCGCTTCCAGTTGCGAGCGTCGCGAAAAGCGAGGATCTGAGACGTAATGTCTTGCGGGGATGGCATATTCGAAATACACGGAACAGCATTCCGCATTTGCGAGCAGACCACAAGGATAGCGCTCAAGCCAGCGGGTCTCGCAGCAAAAAAGCGTCCGTAATCACGGACGCTTTTTTGCTGGCGGGCCATTGGGGAGCTGGTTCGAAACTTTAGGATCCCTGACGAGATTGGGAATCTTCCGCGTCGTATTTTCCCCATTTAACAACGTTCCATACGCGTTCATAAATGTAGTATGCCACCATACCGATAAGCGCTGCTACGATCGTAATCTTACTCGATTCAAAAAATTGCCCCGTGAAATAGTAGAGGCTTCCCCATGTAATTAAAGTAGCAACGATTCTCCAGAGGACGGTTTTTAAGGCCGTACGGGTCTTTGATTCTTGAAAATTAGACATGTGCTATCAGTATAGCTTCCCGTGAGTTCGCTCGGAAGTTTCGATTTTCCTTTTCCCATCAAACAAAAAATACGCTCATTTGAGCGAATTTCTTGATGGCGGGCCAGTCGAGTTATGCAACCAGGAAAACGTGTAACCCAAGGGCTTTTTCAAGGGTCAAAATCCAGGTATTTTCGAGGCACGTGAGACGGGGTCAAAATGAGACAAATGAGACACGGAATATGGTAGTAAATCATTGTACTTTCCACATGTCAGGAGTATCTTTTTAGCATCTTATGTTGAAATTTTTGGCGAGAACCATATTTCTGTGCTTCGGAGTTCTATATGCTTTAGCCTCTTTGGGTAAAAGCTTTGGTGCCTCAGATGTGAGATTTGAAGAGTATTACGTGAACCGTCATGCGCTGGGTCCATTTACAGTTGAGTCGACCGGCGTTCATGGTTCCGGCTCAGACCTAGATGGATACTACGCTAATGCATTCTATGGTAAGGATGAGCCTCTCCCGATCCGATTTACTGATTTTGACCCGCATAGTCAGGTAGAGCTTAATCTTTTTCTCTTAGGTCTCACTATTTCATTATCATCCTGTATTCCCCTTGCTTTTTGGGTGTATCAGGGACGATCTAACTCTAGCGATTTACCAAAGGTATCTAGCGTCTTTTTCTCAATCGGGGTCGGGTTAGTGATCTTATCCTTTGTCCCAGTTATTTCCTTTGGGGAGCATTACATCAATGTATTTGTTGCTGGCTAATTTTTTGATCTATTACAAAACTATCCGCCTAAATAGCGGATCGTTTTGTTGACTGGCTATTGGGGAGCCGGTTCGAAAGTTTTAACAACCGCAATTCGGAAAGCTCTTTCCGTACAACTGCTTTACTTACATTTTAGATTAATCCCTCGTTTAATGTAAAACCGCCCTTTCGGACGGTTTTACTGGTCATATGCCATCGAACATTTCTCGCATGTTTGAGGCACGCGAGACGTCTCCGATAACGACATATCATGGCGGAGAGGGAGGGATTCGAACCCTCGCGGGCTTTTTACACCCCTAGGAGATTAGCAATCTCCCCCCTTCAGCCTCTTGGGTACCTCTCCAGGCTGGTGGGGTTTGGACGGGCCGTGGCCGCGGGGCGCGGGCACGGGTCCCCTCCGCGTGTCGGTTCCGGAGGGCCACGGATGGCCACCCCAGGCACGCACGCGCGGTGGACTGTACCAGCGCGGGCGGCAGGAATCAAGGGAAAAAGAAAAAGGCCCGGCCGAGAGGGAAACGGCCGGGCCACGAGGCTCAGGATCTCCGATCACGACGCACGGAGCCCTTGGACGGCTGGAACAGGAGGTACGCGCCCAGGGCGAACGTCATGGCCACCCAGACCTGGAAGAGCGGGGTCAGGTCGCCCAGGCACAGCATCCGATCCAACGACACCTGGTCCGGGTCGGGCAACGAGGATGCGCCCTGCACCGTACGCAACCACGCTTCCGCCGCCCCGGCCTGGCGGGGATCCGACGGAAAGGCGAGCCGCACGACCCGCAAGGATCGGTACAGCGCCCCGATGTCCTCCCCTTCCGAATTCAGCAGCGACGGGAGCCGGCCGGCGGTCAGGCCACGGGCCTCGAAGCACACCAGGGCCCGATCAAGATGCGCCCGAGCCTCGCCGGGATCCGCACCGGCAGAGAGAAACGCCTGGAACGGCCGCCGGCAATCGCGTTCGAAGGAATATGCGGACCACAGGAACGTCGAGACCATCAGGAAGACCGAGGCGAGGCAAGCGACCGACACGACGCGCACACGCGCCCGCCGGCCCCAACGCGTCGGGCGCGCGACCTCGAGCGCGGACGGCAAGACCCAGCGACCGCCGGCGACCCCGTTGGCACCGACGACGAACCCATCCAGATCGACTGTTTCCATGGCTCTCCTTAGGACGTTTTCCCGATGCGGGAAAGCGTCACAGCATAGCACATTCGAGGAGGCTTGTCAATCCAGCAATAAAAAAGCCCGATCAGGATCGGGTAAAGAAGCGGGCGGCGTGCCCCTCCAAAACGGCCGTCTGGACGAGCGCGGCCACGACGCACGCGAGCGCGGCCCACAATAGCCCCTGCATCAGTCGGCGGTTCGGCAGGGAGTCGGTCATGGCCTCGGGTACGCGCGGCTGGAAATCGGAACCGGCGATCATCTGGCGGACCCGAGCGAGAACCCGCCGACGCTCCTCGATGGGCGTGGTGGGCGTCAGCGTCGCGACTTCGGCCGCAGCCGCGATGAGCGTCCGGTGCCAGGTGAGGAGGTCGCTCGATGGCTGGGAAGCGTCGCCGTGGGTGAGGCCGTTGGCTTCGGCGTAGCGGATGGCGCGCTGGAGGCTGAGAAGGACCGCTTCTGGATCCGTGGAGATGACGGCCGTCTGGAGGGGCTGGACGTACTGCCGGCTGAACGGCTGCAGGCGGACATCCGAAACGCCGCCACCGGCCATCAGAAGCACGAACGCGAGCGACAGGGAAACGAGCACCGACCCATGAGAGCACCCGCCCAGAAACGCGCGCCAAGCCCTCGCGACGAAACCGACCGACGGAGCCGAAGGCTTTGCGTTGTCACGATACACCATAACCTAACCATCCTTTCGCTCCCACGCGCGTGAAAGCGGACTTTATATACCCCAAACCCCCTTCCCCGTCAACTCCCCCGCCCACAAAAAAGCCGCCCCTCAGAGCAGGCCGGGGCGGCGCAGGCGGTAGAGCGTCAGGACGGCAAGGACGGCGGACCCCACCTGGACGCCCCAGACCCGGTACTGGTACGGGTGAAGCTCGGCATACTTCGGGATGCGGAGGCGGCCGGGCGGGGCCGGATCGAGGAGCGTGGCCCGCAGGCGGATGAAGGCCTCCCGGCGCTCGAGGTAGGGGGTCGCTGGCGTGAGGGCGGCGATCTTGGCCCGGGCGCCCCGCAACCGCGCATACCAGGCGCCGACGTCGTTCGCGGGCGTGGGCGGGTAGAAGGAGTGGCCGCGAGTGAGGCCGTTGGCCTCGGCGTAGCGGATGGCGTGGTCGAGGCTCGCGAAGGCGACCTCGGCGTCGGTGGTGTCGGCGGCCCGCTGGAGATAGCGCCCACAGCCATCCTGGAAGGGCTGCGCGCCCGCGCCCGCGATGAAGATGAGGGAGAAGAGCATCAGCGTGAGTGCGAGCATCAGGAGCCCGAGGTGTACGAAGAAGCGGAACTGGGACCGCTCGAGGTGCCTGAGCTGGTCGGCCCGCTCGCGCTCGTATTCCGCTTCCCGGTCCGCCGCCTCCTGCTTGGCCTGGGCCTCGGTTCTGGAGGTCACGTCATCGGGATTCGTTTGCATGGGCTGGATTCCTTTCGTCCCATGGCATGGGAACGGCATATTCTTGCAGAAAAGGGCTGTCCTGTCAACCCCAGGAGAAAAAGCCAGGGCTTGACATCGCCCCCTCCGGCCTGCTCACATGCCCACGGAAAGGAGCGGACATGTTCGACACGAAACAGAAGGTCTCCCTGCATCTGATCCGCGCGGGCGACGAAGCGGACGGGGCGCTGTCGGAGATCGGGCGCGCCCAGGCCGCCGCCCTCAACGCCTACCTCCTCCGGAACCCCATGTACATCCATGCCGCCTGGAGCTCGACGCGCCTCTGGGCCCGCGAGACCATGGAGCTCCTGTACCCGGGCCTGAGGATCCCGCCGGGAACACCGGTTCCCACGGACGAACGCCTGGACCGCGCAGCTCCGGCAGGTCCGGCCGGAACGCCGCCGCGCGACGGGCCCCTGGGCGCCAAGGACGCGGTCGAGGTCGGGTCGCGCGTCCGACGCTGGCTCTTCGACACCGTCGAACGGTCACCGACCCCCGGCGTCGAGAAGACGATCGTCGCCGTCACCCACGCGACGGCGATCCGCCCCCTCCTGCAGGTCCTCCTCGACCTGCCGCCCGCGCTCGCGGACCACTTCCACGTCGACCACGCCTCGGTCACCTCCCTGCGCTGGCTCCCCCGCCAGGGCATCTGGGAGGTCCGCCGCCTCAACGCGACGTCCCACCTGCCCCACACCTCCTGGTAACCCCTCCCGAACGGAGGGCTTTTTTGCATCCTCCGAACGAACTCGCTACCATCCGGACACGCCTTCCCATCCGGGACGGCAAGACCGGTCCGGAGAGGTGGCTGAGCGGTCTAAAGCAACGGACTTGAAATCCGTCGTACGGGCAACCGTACCGCGCGTTCGAATCGCGCCCTCTCCGCCATATGAAAACCCCCGTCATTGGATGGGGTTTTTCATATGGCGATCACCCCCCGCCACACGCATGAAACGCGCCCTCGCGTTCCGAAGCCCTGCACGCGCAAACAAAAAAATCCCGCGAGCGGAGCCCCACGGGAATGCGCCCCTAGCGCGCCGGGAACGGCAGTCGGCCGAGGCCCGGCATGCGGATGAAGACGTAGTCGTTGCCGGGCGAGGGGTCGTTGCTGCCGTGTAGGAGAAGCGCCGGGCCGGCTGGCGTGTTCGATACGGCGTACCATGAGCACGAAAACGGGCGACCGGTGCACGCGTCCCACGCCACATCCATCTCACCCATCGCCACGAGCCGCGATGGGCAGCGAATCTCCCGGATGCCTGGCTCGAACGGCAGCACCGTGACCAAATCGGGATGGGCGCGCGCCAGGGCGTCGAGCTCGTCCAGGCAGGCAGGACGGTAGCCCTGGCGACCCAGTTCGAAGACGAGCCGTTCGACGGGGATTTCTTCGCGTGGACGGACGATGCGGAACACCTTGTACCCGGGCGTCGTGTCGCGACCGACGCACGACCAGTGGAGCCGCCGCAGGATCTGACGGCCGTCCAGCATGTCGTGGAACGCACGATCGTCCACGCCGCCACGATAGAATTCCGCCTTCAGGCGGGGCGCATACAGGTGGAGCCCCGGGGTGAAATGCGCGATCCGCTCGTCTTCCCGCAGGGGATGCCTGACCTCATGCAATGCCGCCCGCATGGCGTGGTCGACCATCACCGTCTTCCCCATGCTGTCGGTGACGTGCCGGACGAGCGCGCGCGTCGCGAGGCCCCGCTTGGCGAACTCCCTGAGCAGCTTCCGGCCCAGATCGAGGGCCAAGGCATCATCTTCCTGCCAGCGTCGATCATCGATCCCGACTTGATCGTCGACCATGGGTACCTCCTTATTGCCGCCACGCGGCACGGGAAACTGGACCGACTCGAACCTAGACGGAAAAAGGGGGCGTGTCAAGCTCCGGCATCGCGAGCGCGACACGGGACGGCCACCAAGCAAGCCCATGCGCCAATCCGTTCCCATCAGTCCGCGCGATGCGTCGCGGAAGGATTGACAAGGGGAGCGATCGATGCTAGACTGCGCCCCGTGACGGATCCGTCGGGCGTGGGATCGGTATGAACATGCTCAAAAACGAAGCAAGAGAGGTTCTCCCATGAGCAACAGAGACGAGCCGCCTGCCGTCGTACGGCAAGAGAACGGGAAGACGCAGCTCGTAGACCCGGATGCGGCGGCCGTGCTGCAGGTCGTGATCGCATACAACAAGCGGCAGGCGCAACTCGCCTGCCGCGACACCCTCGACAAGAACGCTGACCGCGTGGCCCACTTCAAGCGACGCCTGACGGAACGCGGCCACCAACCGGCTGAAGCCGTCATCGTCCTCGTGAACGTCGACGATCACCTGGGTGCCGATGTCGCGGAAGGGCTGATGCCCGGTCACGATTGGAGCTCGATCCGCGCCTGGGGCATGGTCCCCTATGCGAGGGGCCTTGCCGACCGTGAATGGATCCAGAAGGTCGTCGAGACCTTCGACCGCCAAACCGGTGAGCGGCTGCGCGAGCTTACCGGCGTCGCGGTCGTGGTGTTCGACCACGGGACCATCGCCGTCTTCCCCGCGTGACGCCTTCCTCAAACGCCCTCCCGCGCTGCCGGGGAAGGGCGCTTTTTTTATGGAACATCCCAGCGATAAACATCCCCCTCGTCGGGAAACACGAGCGTGACTCCGCTTGCCATCCCCTTCACGAGTCAGTACAACGAAAGGCAACGGTCATCCGCACCCCTCCCCTATGCCCTCCACCAGCACCTACCTCAACTTCCCCCGCAACACCGAGGAAGCCTTCACCTTCTACCAGTCCGTCTTCGGCGGCGAGTTCGAGGGCGGCATCAGGCGCTTCCGCGACATCCCTCCGCAACCCGACGCGCCTGCCCTCACCGACGAGGACAAGGATCTGGTCATGCACATCTGTCTCCCCATCCTCGGGGGCCACAAGATCATGGGCACCGACGCCCCCGAGTCGATGGGCTTCACCGTCCGCTTCGGTAACAACGTCTACATCAACCTCGAACCGGACACGCGCGAGGAGACGGAACGCCTCTTCAACGCCCTCTCCACCGGCGGCAAGGTCGAGATGGCCCTCCAGGACATGTTCTGGGACGACTACTTCGGTTCCTGCACCGACCGGTTCGGGGTCCACTGGATGTTCAACTGCGCGGCGAAGAAATAGAATAATCTGCATAATCGGATTATCGACAAACCATATGACCGACCCGAAACCCAAAATCACCGTCGAAGCCCTCGTACAGGCCTCCCCCGCCCGCACCTGGGCCTGCTGGACGGAACCGCAGCACATCATGGCCTGGAACGCCGCCTCCGACGACTGGCACTGCCCGGCCGCGACGAACGACGTGCGCCCCGGCGGGACGTTCAGCGCCACCATGGCCGCCCGCGACGGCAGCGCGAGCTTCGACTTCACGGGCACATACCAGGAGGTCGTCCCCGAACAGAAGCTCGCCTATGCGATGCCAGACGGCCGCCAGGTGACCGTGACCTTCGAGGCGACGCCGGAAGGCGTCCTCGTCACCGAGACCTTCGATCCGGAAACGGAGAACCCGCTCGAAATGCAACGGGCGGGCTGGCAGGCGATCTTGGACCGGTTCAAGGGGCATGCGGAAGCGGAAGCCAGCTAAGCCGTCGACAGGAAAAATGTCGGCCCTTTTTCATGGGTCGACTTTTTTTGGACGAACATCACATCCTCGGTGGGTGACCCGTCCGACTAGACAAAACCCCCTAACCCGTGTATCATGCGTGGATTCCTTTATGCCTCCCAAACGCACCGCTTCCCCCGCCAAGCCGAAACCGACCGGACCGTCCGTTTTTGGCTTATTGAAGGGCTATCGTGGCCTCATCGTCCTCCTCGTCGGCTTTGCCCTCTCAGCCAACGCGCTCACCCTCACCATCCCCCGGCTCGTCGCCCAAGGGATCGACCGGTTCGCGCAGGGGCAGCTGATCCTGCCGGCCTACCTGCGCGAGTTCGCCCTCATCGCGGGCTTGATTTTCGTCCTCGCGTATCTCCAAAGCATGACGCAGACCTACCTCTCGGAACGCGTCGCCAAGGATCTCCGCGACCGCCTCGCCGGCAGCGTCTCCCGCCAGAGCTACGCCGACGTCCAAGAGACCGGCGCCGCACGCCTCATGACCAGCTTCACGGGTGACATCGACTCGATCAAGATGTTCGTCGCGCAAGGGATCGTGACCATGGTCTCGTCGGTCTTTATGATCATCGGCGCCAGCATCCTGCTCATCCATATCAATTGGAAGCTTGGGTTGGCCGTCCTTGCCGTCCTGCCCGTGATCGCGGGCGCGTTCGGCTATATTTTCGCGAACGTCGGCGAGCTGTTCAAGAACGCGCAACAGGCCATCGACCGCCTCAACAAGGTCATCAACGAGAGCATCCTCGGCGCGACCCTCATCCGCGTCGTCTACGCGCCGGCCCAGGAGATGCAGAAGTTCCTCGCGGTCAACGAGGAAGCGAAAACCATCGGCTTCAAGATCCTCCGGCTGTTCGCGAGCCTGATCCCGGTCGTGACCTTCCTCTCGAACGTCGCCATCCTGATCGTGCTCCTGCTGGGCGGGCACTACGTCATCACGGGCGAGATCACGCTCGGCTCGCTCTCGGCCTTCAACGGGTACATCGCGATGCTCATCTTCCCGATCCTCATGCTCGGCTTCATGAGCAGCCTGATGGGACGTGCCAGCGCCTCCTACGGACGCCTGAGCGAGATCCTGACGCGTCCGGCGGAACCGGCCGAAGGGACGCGGGTCTCCGAACTGCAGGGCAGGCTGGAGGTGAAGGGCCTCACCCTCACGATCGGCCAAAAGACCATCTTGAAGGACATCTCGTTTACCGTCGAACCGGGCACCAAGACCGCCATCCTCGGCCCCACGGCCGCGGGCAAGACGCAGCTTCTCACGCTCCTCACCGGCCTCAGCGCCCCGACGGGCGGCGAGATCCTCTACGATGGCCAGCCGCTCGCGTCGTATGACAAGACCTCGCTCCTGCGCCAGGTCGGCTTCGTGTTCCAGGACAGCGCTCTCTTCCAGCTAAGCTTGCGCGAGAACATCGCCTTCAGCGAGACGGTCACGGAAGCGGACCTCCAGAAGGCCATCCAGACCGCCGAACTCCAAGGGTTCATCGAAACGCTGCCGGAAGGCCTCGATACGCCGGTCTCGGAACGCGGCCTCAACCTTTCCGGCGGACAGAAGCAGCGCATCATGCTGGCCCGCGCCCTCGCCCTGAACCCCAAGATCCTGCTCCTGGACGACTTCACGGCCCGCGTCGACATCGCCACGGAACAGCGCATCCTGAAGAACGTCTTCGAGAACTACCCCGGCATCACCCTCATTTCCGTTACGCAAAAGCTGGCGGCCGTCGAAGGGTACGAACAGGTCATCCTTCTCATGGAAGGCGAGATCCTCGCCACGGGCACGCACCGCGAACTGCTTGCCTCTTCCCCGGAATACCAACAGATCCACGCCTCCCAACAAAGCACCAACCACTATGAAGTACGCGCTGAATAACGCGGCCGAACGGCCGAACCGGGGGACGTGGGCAGGCGTGAAGGCCCTTGCCCGCCTCGCGGAGGGCGAAACGGGCAAGATCGCCTTCGCCATCCTCGCTATCCTCCTCACCTCCGGCCTCAACCTCGTGGCCCCGCTTTTGGTGGGCTACGCGATCGACACCTACGTCCAAGCCAAGGATTTCGGCGGCGTGCTGCGGATCTCCGCGCTCCTGCTCGGCGTCTATCTCGTGAGCTTCGGCAGCAACTACGTCCAGATGATCGTCATGGGCGGCGTCGGGCAACGGACGCTCTTCCGCCTGCGCAACGCGATCTTCAACAAGCTGCAGGCCCTCCCGATCGGGTTCTTCCAGGCGAACAAGGCCGGTGACCTCATCTCGCGCATCAACAACGATACCGACAAGCTGAACCAGTTCTTCTCGGAAATCATCATGCGCTTCGTCGGCAACATCTTCGTGATGATCGGCGCAGCCATCTTCTTCCTGAGCATCAGCCCGCGGTTGGGGGCGGCGGCCTTGGCCCCGGCCTTCATCGCGACCGTCCTCACGCAGCTCGTTTCCGGCTGGGTCAAGCGGCGCAATGCCGACAGCGCCCAAGCCGTCGGCGGGATGAGCGCCGAAATCCAGGAGAACCTCAACAACTTCAAGGTCATGGCCGTCTTCCACCGCCGCGACTACCTCAAGAAGCGCTTCGAGGCGGCAGGTGACAAGACCTTCCGTACCGCCCTGCGCGCCGGCTTCGCGAACGGCGTGTTCGCCCCCGCCTACGATCTGGCCGCCAACGCCGCCCAGCTCCTGGTCGTCGGCTATGGCGCGGCCCTGATCGCGCGTGGCCAGTTCACGCTCGGCCTCGTGATCAGCTTCCTCCTCTACGTCAACCAGTTCTATGGCCCGTTCCGCCAGATCGCCATGATCTGGTCGTCGCTGCAGGTCGCGCTGGCGGGCTGGGATCGCGTGTCGGACATCCTCAACCTCTCGTCGGACCTGGAGACGGTGAAGGAACCGCCGACCGGGAACGCCCCGAAAGCCCTCCTCGCCTTCGATGGCGTCTCGTTCCGGTATGAGGACGGGAAAGAGGTGCTGCATCATGTCTCGTTCACGCTCGAACGCGGCAAGACGTACGCCTTCGTCGGCCCCACCGGCGGCGGCAAGACGACGACCGCTTCCCTGATGGCCCGCCTGTATGACGCGACGGCAGGGACGGTCTGGCTTGATGGGCACGATATCCGCTCGTATGAGCCGGACGCCCGCGCGAAGAAGATCGGGTTCATCCTCCAGGAACCGTTCCTCTTCACGGGCACGCTCCGCGACAACCTCGTGTACGGGCACGACCGGTACACCAAGGCGACGGATGAGGAACTGCTTGCCCTCTTGAAAGGGAAGAACCTCGAGGGCCTGTTGGCACGCTTCCCGGAAGGCCTTGCGACGACCCTGAGCGCCAGCCAGGAAAGCCTGAGCCTCGGCCAGAAGCAGCTCATCGCCTTCATGCGCGCGCTCTTGCGCGAACCGGACCTGCTCATCCTCGACGAGGCCACCGCCAACATCGACACGGTCACGGAACAGCTCCTCGAGGAGATCCTCGCCAAGCTGCCCGCCACGACCACGAAGGTCATCATCGCCCACCGCCTCAACACCATCCAAAGCGCCGACGAGATCCTCTTCGTGAACGAGGGGGAGATCGTGCAGGCGGGATCGTTCAAGAAGGCAGTTGAGCTGCTGATGCAGGGGAAGCGGGAGAGCTGAGGCGGAAAGAATGCCGGAACGGAAAAAAGAGGGCATCCTGTGTGGGTACCCTCTTTATTTGTAAAAAACCTAAATTTAGGCGAAAAAGAAGGCTCTGTCGAGCTTCACTTAAAATGCCTGCGTCGTGTCTATTTTTAACTTACAAAATGTCTATTTTACTGTAATTTAAGCTAAACTATTGACAATAAGGCATTTTTCTGGTAGCATGTCTAAGCTGGTTATACCCTCTCCTACCCCTCCCGCCCCGAGCCCCTTCCCCCCCACCCCGGTGGGGCGGAGCGGCCTCGGGCCGGAAGGCCGATCAACAACGAGGGAACCAAGGAGAGACGACACCATGAAGATCGAACGGCCCGCCGACCTCCGCATGAACGAGAAGCTCTTCGTCCCGATCGCGGCAGCCCTCCAGGCCGCCGAGTTCCACGAGGAGGAGGTCATCGCGATCGCCCGCGCGATGTACGACGGCGGCATCCGGACCCTCGAGGTCTTCCTCAGGGCCAGCGAGGCCCAGCTCCTCGCGGCCAAGGTCCCCCCCGGGGCCCTGGTGGCCTTCGAGGCCGTCCGCGCCGCGGCGGCGCAGGCGTCCCCCGACGCCGAGCCGGACGAGGGCTTCGCCAAGATGAAGCCGCGCGCGCTCCTCGGGGCGCTCGCGCGCGGCGAGAAGCGCCCGGAGGCCATCGAGGCCGCCGGGAAGAAGCTCAAGTTCCTCCTCGCGAGCGTCAACCCCGACACCGGGGAGCAGAGGGTGGACGCCGAGGCCACCTGGGACCTCATGGTCGCCCTCCTCGACGAGGGCGAGGACCGGCCCGCCGGCAAGACGTACAAGGGCTTCGCCGTGATCGAGCCAAAGGACCTGGTGGCGCCCCGCAAGGCGCGCTGGCTGTCCCCCTGGGACGGCAAGCCGCTCAGCGCGGGCGAGGACGAGGCCGGCATCGGCTGGCGGACGGAGGACGCCCTCAAGGGCCCCTCCGCCCAGGCCTTCGTCCGGTTCGTGCGCACCCGCGTGCGGCCGGAGCTCGTCCCCGCCAAGGACGCGTTCGCGATGGCCAGCGCCATGCGCGCGGCGGGCGGCGACTACCGCAACCTCGCGAAGGCCGACCCCAACTGGAGGAAGGCGGTCGACGAGTACGAGAACGAGCGGGGCCGCGCCGCCCGCGAGGGCCGCAACCTGCAGGACGAGCTCCTCGCGGAGCTCGTGCGGCGGGAGAGCGTGCCGCCGCAGGGGGCGGCGGAGCCCTGGGGAGCGGAATCCGGGGTCAGCGCCAGGACCCGAGCTGCGTTCGAGTTCGACCACAAGCGCAAACTCATCACCCGGATCAGCAGCTCAGGCATCAGCATCATCGAACTCGTGACCTTCATGGCATGGCTCAAGGACCAAGGGTACCGGGACCTGACCGGACTGTCCGGCTGACCTCACCCCCATCCAACCACGCATCCAGGCAGCGGCCGTTTGCCGCATGTCTTCCCTGGCGACCTGGCGCCAATCCCCTATGCGATTCTCTCCGGAGGATCCCAAAGGGGAAAGCATCGTCAAAAGCGGTGCTTAATAAAAATCTTCCTCCCGAGCCCCCTTCCCCCCACCTCCCGTGGGACGCAGGGGCCTCGGGCCGGAAGGCCGATCAACAACGAGGGAACCAAGGAGAGACGACACAATGAAGATCGAACGGCCCGCCGACCTCCGCATGAACGAGAAGCTCTTCGTCCCGATCGCGGCAGCCCTCCAGGCCGCCGAGTTCCACGAGGAGGAGGTCATCGCGATCGCCCGCGCGATGTACGACGGCGGCATCCGGACCCTCGAGGTCTTCCTCAGGGCCAGCGAGGCCCAGCTCCTCGCGGCCAAGGTCCCCCCCGGGGCCCTGGTGGCCTTCGAGGCCGTCCGCGCCGCGGCGGCGCAGGCGTCCCCCGACGCCGAGCCGGACGAGGGCTTCGCCAAGATGAAGCCGCGCGCGCTCCTCGGGGCGCTCGCGCGCGGCGAGAAGCGCCCGGAGGCCATCGAGGCCGCCGGGAAGAAGCTCAAGTTCCTCCTCGCGAGCGTCAACCCCGACACCGGGGAGCAGAGGGTGGACGCCGAGGCCACCTGGGACCTCATGGTCGCCCTCCTCGACGAGGGCGAGGACCGGCCCGCCGGCAAGACGTACAAGGGCTTCGCCGTGATCGAGCCAAAGGACCTGGTGGCGCCCCGCAAGGCGCGCTGGCTGTCCCCCTGGGACGGCAAGCCGCTCAGCGCGGGCGAGGACGAGGCCGGCATCGGCTGGCGGACGGAGGACGCCCTCAAGGGCCCCTCCGCCCAGGCCTTCGTCCGGTTCGTGCGCACCCGCGTGCGGCCGGAGCTCGTCCCCGCCAAGGACGCGTTCGCGATGGCCAGCGCCATGCGCGCGGCGGGCGGCGACTACCGCAACCTCGCGAAGGCCGACCCCAACTGGAGGAAGGCGGTCGACGAGTACGAGAACGAGCGGGGCCGCGCCGCCCGCGAGGGCCGCAACCTGCAGGACGAGCTCCTCGCGGAGCTCGTGCGGCGGGAGGAGGGGGCGACGGCGAGCGAGGGATCCTCGACCGCAACCGAGGAGAAGATCACCCCTCAAGCGATCGCGGAAGCGCTGCAGGACGCCTTCCCAACCTGGGAAAAACTGCGGCTGATGGCATGGTACGAGCTGAGCCTCCGGCTCGAGAACATCGTCAGGCGATCGGACGATGTCGCGAAGGCCAGCACTGCGCTCGTCAAGTACTTCCAGCGCCAGAACGCACTCGAAGTGCTGGTGCGCGGAGCCTACAGGGCCGATGTCTCGAACCCGAAACTACAGGCGTGCCTGAACGCGTTCCCCGCCCCTGAGCCCAAGGCCGCCCCGAGCAATGAGCTGACGTTCACCAGCGGCAATGGGCTGAAGAAGGCCCTCTGCGGGGTCGGCGCGCTTCTCTATCCGTCCGAAAGGAGCGCGCAACGGGTCGCCAATCACGCCGGCCTCAAGACGGAATCGATCGACTTCAGGGGGAACTCCCTGGACATGTGGGGAGCCGTCATCGATGAGGCCATCAAGACGAAAGGGGGGCTCGCCGCCCTCATCCGCGAGATGCTGGAGGAATATCCCGACGACAACATCCTCGTGGCCGCGGGGAAGGAGGCTCCTCTCTACTTCGCGTGATCCGATGATAGGCGGCAGTCGCCTTCGTGCCCTGCACCGCCCCAATAACCGACGGACACGCACCCCAGGCCGCCAACCCATGTTGGCGGCTCTTCTTTTTTTGCTAATAGAAACACGGAAAAAAGTGGCGGCGGACCCACCAACCTAGGGAGGCGCTTTGCGCCCCACCTCTCGACGCGTCGCACCTGATATCATGCGTACCTATGCCCTCCCTCCCCCTCGGCATCTACCGCCACTACAAAGGCAACCTCTACCGCGTCACCGCCCTCGGCCACCATTCGGAAACGGAAGATCCCCTGGTCATCTACCAAGGGCTCTATGATTCTGCGGAATTTGGAAACCGTCCGTGGTGGGTCCGCCCCCTCGCGTCATTCCAGGAATCCGTGGAAGTGAATGGCCACCTCCAACCCCGCTTCACCTATCTCGGCGAGAACGAGGCAGCCGCGACGAACGCCTCGACCGTCTGAGCGCCGGCGTTTTTCAGGGCCTGGGCACAGGCCTGCATGGTCGCGCCCGTCGTATAGACATCGTCGAGGAGGAGGATGCGGGCAGGAGCCGAACCGCTTGCCTGCACCGACCGATCCATCTCGGCCTCACGCGCGCCGGGGGAAGCGAGTGAAGCATGCGCCGCCGTTCCGGAACGGCGCAAAAGGAGGTCCTCGCGAAGCTCCGACACGGGAAGGAGCGTTCGGATCGCCCGTACCCACACGTCTAAGTGATCGCCACCGCGCTCTTCGACATGGTCAGGGTTCGTCGGGACGGGAACGATCGTCCAACCTCGCCCGTCGTCGAACGGCCACGCGGAATCGAGCGCTTCACGGTACGCCCACAACCGACCGCGTATGATCGGCTCGGCTTCGGCAAACGACTCGTATTTGATGGCCGTAATCAAGGCGGACCAGGGTGCGGACGCATATGGGGCGGCCGCAAAAACGCGCCCAAGCGCCAACGGACGCCCCGATGGGAGCGGCGGCACGGGTAACGGGGCCCGAAAATGCGGAATATCGTGCGCGCATATCGAACAAAGCCAATCCCCCGGCTGTTCACAGGCAATGCAAACCGGCGGATAGAGGACCTCTTCGAGGAATCCCATGCCTAAAGGGCCACGTCCTGCCACGTCACGCGCGAAATCTTCCAGACGGAGCCGTTTCGGACCAGTTGCAGGAGCGCTTGGCGCAACACCGTCGCGTTCGCCTCGCCCTGTTCGGTATATTGTTGAACGTCAACCGTCACCTCGACCTCGTTGGCGGTGCGGACCTCGGCGTCTTGCGTCAGGCGGGCCGCGAGGGCGCGGACGGTTTGGGCGTAGGTCGGACCAGGGACCGGGTGCTCGCGGTTGAGACGGGCGCGCTCGCCCTCGAGGAAGGCGCGTACCTCAGGCGTCACGTCGTCATAGACCTGCGTCAGGGCGGCAAAGCCGTCGGCATTGGAGGCGGTCGCGAGGCGTGAGGTGAGGTCACGCGAACGGCGGAACAGGGCCTCGCGGGCCTTGCGTTCAAGTTCGGAAGGGCTGTCGGCGGCAGGCGGGGCAACGGGCGTCGTCGGGATCGCCTGCGATGGCGCGACGGTCGTATCAATCCCCGTCGGCAATGAGCCGGTGACAGGGGCTGGCTCCGGCGGCAACGCCTCGCGCGTGGGCTTCCAGAACAGGAAATAGACGGTCGCGGCCGCTCCGACCAAGGCGACGATGAGGAGAAGGATGAACAGGAGGCGTTTGGAATTCATAAGGAAAGGCTAGGCTTCAGCGGCACGCTTGCGGGCTTCCTGCTCGAGCAGCTGCTGCGGGTTGGTGGTGACGATCCGGTCTTCCTGGTATGACGCGACGATCTGAATGGCCGCGTGCTTGGGACCGGCGAAGAAGATGCCCTCCCCGACCCCCGATTCGAGCAGGAGATATTTTTCCGACTGGGTCAGCAGGAACGTGCGGGCGATGAGGTCGATCGCCGCGGGCGACTGCTTCAGGAGCAATTGCATCGAGCTGTTGGTGACGATCGCCTGACCATAGGGCGAAGACAGGAAGTCGTTCACGTCCTGGGTGATGGTCGTGATGCCCAGATAATACTTGCGGCAGCGCTTGACGAGGGCGAAGATGAATTTCGCGGAGTCCTCGGACTGCATCAGCCACCAGGCCTCGTCGATCACGAGGACGCGTTTCTTGCGCTCAGAACGCACCACGTTCCAGATGTAGTTGATGATGGTGTAGATGGCGAGCGGCCGCAGCTCGTCTTCAAGGTCACGCACGGAAAACACGACGAGCTGGTTGTTGACCTGCACCGTCGTCGGCGAGTTGAGGAGGCCGGCGAACGTCCCTTCGGTGAATTTCCGCAGCTTGATGATCAGCTCGGCCGTCCCTTCCATGCCCTCCAGGATGTCTTGGAAGTCCTGGAGGATCGGGGGCTCGACCTCCGCCAGGTTCGACGTCGAGGTGATGTCTTTTTTCGCGTACGTCTCGAGCAGGGCGCGGTCCAACAGCGAGTCCTCCGTCGCCGAGACCTGTCCGAGCATCAACCGCAGCAGCCCCTTGATCGTGATGACGGCGCTCCGGATGATGTCGTCGACCTGAAACGCCTCGCCCGTCGGCCGTGGCAGGTCAAAGGGGTTGATCTTGGCCTTGGACGCCAGGGAGATGCTGATATAGGTCCCGCCCACGGCATCCGACAGGTGCTTATACTCCATTTCCGGGTCAATGACGATCACTTCCACCCCCATCATCATCGAACGCAGGATCTCGAGCTTGATCGCGTAGCTTTTCCCCGCACCGGACGTGGCGAAGATCACCGCGTTCGCGTTCTGCAGGGAAAAGCGGTCGAAGATGATCAGGGAGTTGTTGTGGCGGTTGACCCCATACAGGATCCCATTGTCGGAAGTGAGCTCGGCGGACGTGAACGGGAATGACGACGCGATCGGCGACGTGCTCATGTTGAACGAGATCTGCAGCTCGTCGTTGCCGAGGGGCATGGTCGAATTGAAGCCCTGCTCGGCCTGGTAGAAGGCGCGCTTGGTGTAGATGAGCATGGACCCGAAGGTGCTCTCGACGTTGGCGGTGACGCGGTCGAGCTCGGCGCGGTCGGTCGAATAGAACGTGCAATAGAACGCGAACTGGAAAAAGTGTTCGATGCCCTGGGTCAGGTCATCCCGCAGCTGTTCCACGTCGCGCAGGGCGGTTTCCGTGATCGGGTCACGCGGCTTGCCGGATTCGGCATCGGAAGAGATCTGCGCCTCCAAGATCCCCACCTTCCGCTTCAGCTGCTTCAGGATGACTTCTGCCGGGATCGGGTAGAAGAACATCGAGATGTCGAGCTGCGTACTGAGGTTGATGAGCGGCGACGCCCAACCGACGGAGAGGTAACGCGGATAGGTGACCACGAAGAGCGTGCGGCAAAACACGTCCCCCAGCTGCACGAACGAGTGGTCGACCTTCATCGAGGCCGGGGCGATGAGGTCCTTGATGCTCGCGACCCCTTGCCGGTAGATCTTTTCCTCGCGCAACGATTCCTGCTCTTCCGCCTGGCGGCGCTTGAGTTCTTCTTTCGTGGCGCCTTTTTGCAACGCAACGCCGCCCTGGAGCAGGCGTTCCGGATCGATCGGGGAAGGTTTTTGCGGCGGGGTGAAGGACATACAAGGAGCTAGACCTGGACCTGGAGCTCGTTCAGGTTGGCCAGGCGCTGGTGTTCAAACAATTCAGGATTATACACCGTGTAATAGAGTTCGATCAAGCTCTGCGTATCCAGCTGAACCGCATTCAGCGACATGGAGGACAGGCCCGAGATGATCTGGTTCAGCCGCAGGCTCAATTCGAACTTATATTTCTGGAAACGCTCCTCGGAAAGCTTGATGCCGATCCGAGGGGAGAAGATGTCGGTGAGCCGCTCGGAAAACCCTTTTTGGCCGGCCACCTTCTGCCCGGCCGGGTTGTAGGGCACCACCACGAAGAAGCGTTTCTGCATGATGTCGCCCATCTTCACCAATTGCTTGATAAATTCCTTGTAGTCGCGGATCTGCCCTTTGAGGAGGTCGCTCCCCTGCCCCTTCTCGTTCTCGTCCAGCTGGCGCATGTACCCGTCGATGTTCATCTTGCGCGACTGGATGATGACTTGGATGGGAAAATCAAGGCCGTTCAGGAACTGCATGTACGCCTGCACGATCGCGTTCTGCTCATCGACCGACTTGAGGGCAAAATTGATGCTCGAGACCGCCAACACGCCACGCAACGTGCCATCCTTCAACAAGACGAGGTCCTCGCGGATCTCGGATATGTCGAGGAATTTCTGGGCCGACACGCCGGGCTTGTTGCCGGCCAGCTGTTTGCTTTGCATAGGTTAGGCTTCGTCGTCATGGGGATTATACACGCCCCCCGTGTTCACCATAAGGGAGAGGTCACGCAAATGGCGGGTCGTGGGTGCCTCCTTGCGCGGAATCCCAGCTTCCTGCGGCCGCAACAAGGCCTCACGTTCCTGCTTCAGGTACGCGCGGATCTGCGCCTCGTCCAACTGCCGGTTCCACACGCGCAGGTCCGGACGCAGGCTCGTCTGCAAGGCATTCACCGCAAAAATATGGAACGGCTGGCCATTGACCTTCAGGAACGCGAACACCCCGGCCAACCCCGCCACCGCAAGTCCGGACGGGACGAACCACAGGAACGACAGCACCTTGTACAGGATGAAGATCGGCAGGAGCGCAAACAAGCAGATCAGGAACTGGCGCACCGTGATCGGCCCCAGGATCTTGTCCTCATTGTCGATGAATTGCGGGACGACGAACTTTTCAGGCATAGGCTAGAGGCTAAGCTGCTGGTTCAGGTCGATGATCACGCCGACCTCCTCGGGCGTCAGGGATTCCGCTCCCGCCCCTGGCGCCTGGGCGATTTCGGACACGGGCCGCTGCTCGGCGAAGGCGCGCGCGACCAGGCTCAGGTACTGCTGCTGCAAGGGGGACTGGCGCCAACGCTTGACCCCTTCCAACCAGCGGTCGTACGATTCCTGCTTCAGGCTCTGGAACATCTGGTCGATTTTTTTCTTCGCCTCGTCCGGCTTCTTTGCCAACCGACGGAAACGGGCCAGGTCCATATGCTCCAGCTCTTCCGTAAGGCTCGTAAGGCGAACGTAGCCCTGGACCGCATCGACACGCTTCAACGGGGTCGCCGGCGCCCCCTGGACCGTTACCTGTACGCCCGACGTCGGGATGTCGCAGGTCGGGCCGGCCACGCGCACGCCTTGCATGACGGCGCGGAGGGCGGCCACCGCACCCGTTTCCCCTTGGGCGACGCTCTGCAGCTTTTGCTGGTACCACGCCTCGCGTTCCTCCGCCTCGCGTCCTTGCCGGTCCTCAATCCGCTTTTGCTGCTCCAGGACGAACGTCTCGACCTTCTTCCGCTCTTCCGCCTGGATCTTGTCGTGGTATTCGACGTAGAGCTGCTCGATCACGCCGGCGATCCGTTCGGCTTCGGAAGCCGTCTGGCCCAAGCCGCCGACCTTGCTGTCTCGCAGGAGCACTTCGCGCACCTGCTCCGGATTGCGCACGCCACGCAAGCGCGTCGAAATGACGTTCCGCAAGCGCTTTTTCAAATAGTCATCCAATCCTTGGATATTGGCTAAAACATAGGCCTCTTCGACTCCCCGATCAAGCAACGAGGCGGTCGGCGACAAAATGGGGCGTTGGGCCCCGGCCGCAAGCTCGTCGGCCTCCCTGACGGCCTCCTGGGCCTTCTGCTTGGCAGCGGTCGCCGTATTGATCCGCTCGACCTCGGCCTCGCGCTGCGTCTGCTGCATCCAGCGCGAATAGTCTTCCTCCGACAGCACCGGCACGAGCTTCAGGACCGCGTCCGTTGCCGCCAGAAACGCTTGTGCCTGGTCCAGCGTCCATCCCATCCCCCCATCGGCGACGGGCCGGCGAAGAAGCTCGATCACCTGTTCGATGGTCCGGACGCGTTTGACGTAGGAGACGAAAATGTCGCGCACGCGGCGCACGACCTCTTCGCCCAATAGGCTGATCCGAGCCTCAAGCGCAATCCGACGCACGGCGGCGCCGTACGACATGGGGCGGAGGGAGATGCGGTGGCGGCCCTGATGGGAGGCAAGGGGCACGCCCAGTTGCTGGAGGCGGCTGTCGAGGTCCCAGGACAGGAGGTCGGCGAGCGGATAGAGGAGCTCGAGGGAGAGGATTTTTTCGACTTCTAAAGGATCGCGATTCACCGCAACGGCTTTCACGCCTTGTTGAAATTCAGTCGCCGATAATCCCGCAAACACCGCTTCCCAAACCAGGTCCATCAGGCGATCCCAAGCGTCATGTTCGAACCCCAACTGTTCCTGGGCCCGTGTTTCCGCCGACGCGGAAGCCTCGTCCAACAGGTAAAACTGAACTGGCTCGGCAGCCGCTTCAAAGTGTGCGAGCCAGGTGTTGCGATCCATAGGTCGACAGGAATAGGAAAACGGTTATGGATGAAGGGCCGCGCGAATTGAGGCGGGCGCGGCGGGAATGTCCTTCACTCCAGGTCCGGTGCTCGCTACCTTCTCCGCCGGGAAAATCTTTTCGCGCATATACGCAAGCTGGGTCATAATATCCTTCTGTTGCTGCGTTCGAGCGCCTTCATCGATCTTTTTTATCTCATTTTCAACAGCTACCAATTCAGTAACGATGCTCATGACCTGCTTCTGGCGATCCTTCGACATCTTATTGTAATTTCCGAAGATATTATCAACGACCTCCTGACTGCGCACGGCGGCATGAGCGATATCCATACGCTCGGCCGGCCCAGAATTCCCTTGAATCCCCATCCGGATGAGACCGCTGATCTCCTTAACCGCGTTATTGTAGTCTTTGGAATCATCTGCCGCCTTATGAGCCAACGAGGCGTAATAAGCGGCGAGCTGCCCATCCGATTTACCCGTAGAATCCTTCGCATCAAAAGCGTCAATAATCATTTGTAGCGGCAAGCCAGCCTTCCTCGCTTCCTGGAACGCCTTTTGTTGGGTCGAGGAAAGCGGCTGTCCATGCGTACGAGCGCCAGCTGTAGTCATGGCCGCGATGGCAGCCTTTTCCTTATCGGAATAGACCGGCTCACCATTTCCAGACGTAGAATAGAGGCGCTTCTCATCGTGCGGCCCGTCTTGGATGACCATTCCCTGCAATTCTGCGATGCTCTTCCCCTTTCCGTCAATCTGCTTCGACATCACGTCAATTGACGAAAGCAACTCTTTCTGGTCCTTGAACGTCTCCTTCATATCCGAAAGCCGCATCGCATCGACTGTCCCATCGGACTTCAACGCACCAGCTCTCTGCATCAGGTCAATGACAAACTTCCCTGTTTTCAACTGCTGCTGGTCAAGCTCCTTCAGTGATGACGGATCCTTCAAGATCTCATCAAGGCGCGCATCACGCTCCGTTGCATTATCAAACCGCATCTTCTTCTCGGACTCCTTCTTGAGCGCATCCAGGCGATTGGTGTCGTTCGCCTTTTCTGCATATTCCTTCAATTTCGCGATCCGCTTCTCCTCTTCATCGGCCACGCGCTTAGTGGCGACAGCCTTTGCCTGACGCTCGACCTGCTTATCCGTCATCGTCACACCGGCAGCGGCCGCATCTGCCTTGATTTTCTCCGCCGCCTGCTTCTCAAACACCTCCTGCAAAACCTTCTTATTTTCCGCCTTGCTAAGCTCCTCGTGCTGACGCTCAAGAGCGGCAACCCCTCCAGACGACAAGTCTTCGCCCGACAACTGACGGAGCGCGTTCACGCGCTGCTCCGGCGGCAATTTATTAATGTCGCCCATTCGCTCATCAACCTTTTTCTTGTCCGCCCCGATCAATCCGGCCCGCCGGGCCGCTAGCGTTCCGGCCGCCCCCGTAGCAAGCGCACCGCCAACGCCTGGAATCAAGCGCATGGCGTCACCCAATCTTCCGCCGGCAGCAGCCAACCCTCCTTCGCCCGCGCCGACCCCCGCCGACCCGCGCGCAATCCCAGAGCCAAGTCGAGAAGTGATCCCGTACTTCTTATCCGCAAAGTTGAAACCCGCGCGCCCTGCCGCCCCAATGCCGCGTCCAACGCCCCTTCCAACCGTCTTGACCGCCGTATACGGAGAACGCGCCAGCGCGGAAAACGCTTTGTCGCGATACCCTTCGACTCTTTTTGCCACCCCCGCCAACAAGCCTCCCGCGACGCTGGAAGCCGTGCTTGTCGCCGCCTTGAACCCCATGCCCAACATCGCCACCGCGACGATGAATCCGGCCAGTTGCGGCGCCGTCCCGATGCGGGTCACGAACCCCAACACCTGGTTCGCCGTGCCATCCTGCGGAAAATCAAACCCGATATTCGCCGAGGCAAACCCTCCTGAAGCGGCCGTCTGCTGGATCGTGGCGAAACTTAACCACAGCCAAAACGCGATGAGCGGACCCCCCGTCAGTTGCGCGCTCAATTGGCCCCAAAACCCACTCGCCTCCTTGGGAAGCACGCTCTTCATCGTCCCCGGCAAAGCATCCGCCAGGAAAGCGAAGGGCGAGGCGATGATCAGCATCCAGAGGGCGATGATACGTACGATGAAATACCCGACGTATAGCAGCACGATCGCCACGGCCGTGACCAGGAGGAAAATCGAGAGGAGGTAAGCCATCCCGATCCCGACGACGTCAATCACCTGCTGCCCTCCTTGCGCCCCCGCCGCCATGTTTTGCTCCTGGAGCTGCACCATTTGGTTGATCCCGAGCCCTTGGATGAGGTTCCCGGCAATCGTCCCTTCGAACGCGGAAACGAAGGTAAGCGTAAATACCTGCGACACGTCGATCAGCAGCAACACGATCGTCCGCGAAAAATTGACCAGCACGGCCGCGACCAACAGCTTCTTGATGACGTTCGAATAGTGCATCCCCAAATCCTCCCCTTTCCCGATGATCGTCGCGAACGCGGACACCAGCAACACGATGATGAAGAACATGTTGCAGATATCCCGCACGATCACCCATCCGATCTCCACGGGCGGCGCGTTATTGAACGAGTTATACCGGGCAAACGTGATCAGGATACTCGTCAGCAGAACGAGTAGCTTCGAAAGGAAATAACTGATGATGCTAAAAATGAAAGTTACGATGAAACTCACGACTTGCAACAAACAGGTCGGCGCCCCTTGACCGCAAGAAATGCTGCTTGCACCACGCACGATCTGGCTAATGTCGGATCCATCAACCGCTTGCCCAACACCTCCCTGCTGCGCCAACACCGGCGTCGCTTGCACGAATACGAAGATCCCCAGAATCAGCAGGAACGCCGCCTTGAAGGATGTCCGCTTCCAAAGCGAGGCGAACAGATGCTGGCACCGGGAGACAAGGTTCATAGACTGGGATGAGTATAGCACACCCGGCGGCCGTCCGCAGGACCGCGAAAAAACGCACGCGTACGGCGAACGCCCCTACGCCTGCGCCGGTTTTATTCCAACACGACGAAAAATCGCGTGTTTTGCAGGTCTCAAGGCATTTCATCGAATGCGGCGCGAGGCGTTCCCGAAGGTTTCCCAAGGGAGCCGTTTTCTGCTACGATCGGACAACATGGATACTCCCAGCCCCGACCTCCTCCGCGCCATGGAAGGACGGTTCAAGAAACAGACCTACGTCATCGCGATCGCTTTCATGGCGCTCGTGGCGTGCCTCTCGGCCTTCGGGGCCCGTTGGTCATACCTGTCGAACCAGCGCCTCGCCGCCGCAAGCGCACCGACGCAACACATCCCCATCATCAGCGACGTGCGTCGCCTCCTGTTTGGCGCCCAGGCGAACGGCGTAGCCCCTGCCCTCCCCAGCGAAAAAGGCCGCCTCAACGTGCTCATCCTCGGGATCGGAGGGGCGGGACATGAGGGCTCGAACCTCACCGATTCCATCCTCGTGGCTTCCGTGGACCTCGAGAACAAGCGGGTCGGCCTCGTCTCGATCCCCCGCGACCTCGCCTATCCGCTCGGCTCCGGCCGCTTCGAGAAGATCAACGCCGTCCACGCCTACGCCGAACAGGAAGCCCCGGGCGAGGGTGCCGTCCGCACCGCCCAGGCCTTCTCCCAGCTGCTGGAGATTCCCATTGACCACGTCGTCCGCATCGATTTCCAAGGCTTCACCAAATTCATCGATGCGATCGGCGGCGTCACGGTAAACGTCGAGACCGCTTTTACCGATCCCACCTATCCGGTCGGCGAATCGGGCGGCGTCAAGACCGTCAGCTTCAAGAAAGGCCCGCAGGCCATGACCGGCGAGCAGGCCCTGACCTTCGCCCGCAGCCGGCATGGGAATAACGGTGAGGGATCCGACTTCGCCCGCAGCCGCCGGCAGCAGCTGGTTATGCTTGCCGTACGCGAAAAGCTCCTTTCGCTAGGCACGCTCGCCGATCCGGGTAAGCTTGCGGACATGTATCGCGTCGTAAGCGAACACATCCAAACCGACCTGTCTGTGTGGGATCTCCTAAAGTTCGCTCCCCTCGCGAACGAATTCTCCCCAGACAGGGTAACGATGACGACCTTAACCGACGCCCCGGACGGCGTCCTCGCCTCCGCGAACGTGGGCGGCGCCTACATGCTCTTCCCGAAGCAGCCCGACTGGTCCGAGATCCGCGCGATCGTCCGCAACCCCTTCGAGACCACGACGGCGCGCAAACAGCAGGAACGCCCAAAGGAGACCGTGCGTCTCGAGGTCAAAAACGGGACCTTCCGAACCAATTTCGCCGCCCAGGCCGCCGCCAAGCTCGAACGGAACGGCTACGAGATTGGCGCCCTCGGCAACGCCGCCCGCCGCGGCTTCGAACGGTCCGCCATCTACGACCTCACTGGGGGCAAGAAACCCGCTGAACTGGCTCGCCTCCAACGCCTCCTCGGTGCCGACGTCGTGAGCGTGAGCCCCGACCAGCTCGTGACCACCAACGGCGGCTCGTACCGCACGTTCCCCCTCGATACGGACACCCTGGAGCGGGTCTATTCCCAAACCACGGATTTCCTGCTTATCTTAGGCGACGCCAGCTTCGCGTTTGTCGAGGCCAAATAACCCTATGACCATTGACCGAAGCACTGCCCGCCTGCCCCGCGTCGCCCTCGTGGGCCGCACCAACGTCGGCAAGTCCACCCTCTGGAACCGCTTAACGGAGCAAAAAAATGCCCTCACGAGCGACAGCCCCCACACCACCCGCGACCGCAACTACGGCCAGGTCGTTTGGCGCGGGGAAGTGTTTGAATTGATCGATACCGGTGGGCTTGACGTCGAAAAAGATGACATCGGCGCCGGCATTTCCCGCCAAAGCGGCTTCGCGCTCCAGGAAGCCGACGTCGTGCTCTTCCTCGTCGACGCCCAGGTCGGCCCCCTCCCCGAAGACCAGGAGATCGCCCAACGCATCCGCGCCAGCAAGAAGAAGGCATTCCTGCTCGTCAACAAGTGCGATAAGGAAGCCCTCCGCCGCGCCGGCAGCGACCCGCAATGGAAGCAGCTGGGACTCGGCGAGCCACATGCGATCAGCGCCGTCACGAGCCTCGGGCTCGGCGACCTGCTCGACCTCGTCCATGCGGACCTCGTGGCCCAAGGCAAGCCACCCCGCCCCGCCTTCGAGACCGAACCGCTGCGCATCGCCCTCGTCGGCCGTCCCAACGTCGGCAAGTCCTCGCTTACCAACGCCATCATCGGCGAAGAGCGCGCGATCGTGTCACCGACGGCCCATACCACCCGTGAACCGCAGGACACCACCTTCATCTACCGTGACCGCGAGATGGTCCTCGTCGACACCGCCGGCATGCGCAAGGCCTCGAAGATCGACACCCGCCTAGAAGAAGAGGGTATCCGCCGCAACCAGCAGGCCATCGAAGACTGCGACGTCGCCCTCCTCGTCTTCGACGCCACGCAAGACCCGACCGCCCAGGACCGGCACCTCGCCGGCATCCTGCAAAGCGCCCACAAGGGCCTGATCCTGGTCGCGAACAAGTGGGATCTCGTGCAGAACAAGACGACGAAATCGCCGCAGGCCTACGAGGCGCTCATCCGCCAGTGTTTTCCGTTCCTGAACTGGGCCCCGCTCATCTTCACGAGCGCCCTCGAAGGCCAGCGTATCCACACCCTCCTCGACAAGGCCCTCGAGATCCAGGCCGAACGCCACCGCAAGATCGACTACAACGCCCTCAACCGCCAGCTCAAGGCCTGCATCAAGACCATGAAGCCGCTCGCGAGCTACGGCCCCAAATCCCCACGCATCTACGACGCCGCCCAAGTCGGCTCCGCGCCGCCCACGATCGTGATCACCGTCATCGGGGAGAAAGATTCGGTCCACCAGAACTGGGTCCGCTTCTTCGAGAAGCGCCTCCGCGAGAAGTTCGGCTTCGTCGGCACCCCCATCGTCGTGAAGGCGCAGAACATCCCGTCCTCCAAGGCCTCGAAAAAGCACAACCAGAACGGCCCTGGCATGGTCGCCGTCGCCGGCGAGATCAAGGAGAAGCCGCGCCTCGTCAACCAGACGCAACGCCGCCAGAAATGGCGCTAACCGCCTATGAAAGCCGTCATCGGGCTCGGGAACGTCGGCGAGAGATACCGCGGCACGCGCCACAATTTCGGTTGGGACGCGGTGGAACGCGTCGCGCCGGCCATCGGGACCGGCCCCTTCCAGGAAAACCGCGCCCTGCAAGCCCTCTGCACGCGCGGACGGAACGCGAACGAGGCCGTCATCCTCGCCCTGCCCACAACGTACATGAACCTGTCAGGGGCCGCGGTCCAGGCGCTCCTGAGTTACTACAAGATCCCGTTGGAAGACACCCTGATCGTCCAGGACGAGCTGGATTTCCCCCTCGGGACCTTCAAGTTCGCGTATGGCGGCAGCGCCGGAGGCCACAACGGGATCCGCTCGATCGAGGAGCGCCTCGGCGGACACCCGCTCGCCCGCCTTCGCCTCGGCATCGGCCGACCGACGACCCCACAACCCATCGAGGACTACGTCCTGGAGCGGTTCACGGCTGAAGAACGGCCCCTCGTCACCGAGACCCTCGAAGATGCCGAAAACGCCATCCTTACCTGGCTCTCCCACGGCCTTGACGCCGCCCAACAGGCATGGAACGGAAAGAAGAGATGACCTCTTCTTTTTCGTTGGCGAACCGCCGCCTCCTCATCGCCCTGACCCCCGCAAGCGTCCACGAAGCGTTCGCCGTCTTAGGCATCCCGCCTGACGACGCCCCATCGCTCACGTCAGCCACCCTCCGCAAGCGAGGCGTCCCCGAAAAAATCGCCGCCCTCTGGCAACGGCACCTGCACCGCTGCCACCCCGAAAAAATCCTTGCCGCCTGCGAGCGCGAACGGGTCCGGGTCCTGTATCCGAACGATCCCGGTTGGCCCAACCGTTTTGCGCACCTTGGCGCCCAAATGCCCAGCGCCTTATTCGTCCGCGGCCAGATCCCAGAGGTCCCCTATCTCGCGGTCATCGGCACCCGACGCCCGACCGGCTACGGCGAACGCGTCACGGACGAGCTCATCCGGAGCCTCGCCGACAGTCCCGTCGGCATCGTCTCCGGCCTCGCCTTCGGGACCGACGGCCGGGCCCACGAGCGCGCGCTCGACCACGGGCTCCCGACGGTCGCCATCCTTGGTTCAAGCGTCTGCGCGGGAGAGCTCTATCCGCCCGCCCACGCCACGCTCGCCGACCGCATCATCGCGCAGGGCGGCGGCATCGTGAGCGAATACCCGCCCGGCAGCGCCATCCATCAAGGCACCTTCCCCGCGCGCAACCGCCTCATCGCCGCCCTTTCGCAAGCCGTCATCGTCATCGAAGCCCGCGACCGCAGCGGGACCCTGATCACGGCCCGGATCGCGCTCGAGCTGGGCCGCGATGTCCTCGCCGTCCCGGGCAGCATCTTCTCCGACGCCTCCCATGGGACCCATGCCCTGCTCACGGCTGGCGCCCGCCTCTGCCGGCATGCGAACGACATCTGGGAAACCCTTGCCGTCGACCCGCCCCAGCAGGCCCGCCAGGCACGCGACCGGCTTCCCTTAAGCGAACAAGACCGGGCACTTATGGACCATTTGGAACCACACCCGGACGGGCTCGCCCTCGACGACCTTGCCACGCATCTCAAAACCGAGCCCGGCCCCCTCGTCTCGCGCCTCGGCCTCCTGGAACTCCAAGGATTGGTCCGACAGGGCCCTTCCGGACGCTGGCTCCGCTGCGGACTTGCCTAAAGGGCTTGCCTTCGTGCTACCATCCACCTCATATGCGCCACCTGGTCATCGTGGAGTCCCCCACCAAAGCGAAGACAATTCGCAAGTTTTTAGGCCAAGATTACACGATTCTGGCCTCCATGGGCCATGTCCGCGATCTCCCGCAATCCGCCGCCGATGTCCCGGAAGCCCTCAAGAAAACCCCCAAGGGCCAACTCGGCGTCGACGTCGACCACGACTTCGAGCCGCTCTACATCATCCCTTCCGGCAAGAAAAAAACCATCGACGAGCTCAAGCGCGCCCTCAAGGACGCCGATGACGTCTACCTCGCGACCGACGACGACCGCGAAGGGGAGAGCATCAGCTGGCACCTGCTGGAGGTCTTGAAGCCGAAGGTCCCGATCCACCGCACCGTCTTCCACGAGATCACCCGCCCCGCCATCGAGGCCGCCTTCGTGCATCCGCGCACGCTGAACCAGGACGTCGTCCGCGCCCAAGAGACGCGCCGTATCCTCGACCGTCTCGTCGGCTACGGCATCTCCCCCGTCCTCTGGCGCAAGATCGCGTACGGCCTCTCCGCCGGCCGCGTCCAAAGCGCCGCCCTCAAGGCCATCGTCGACCGTGAACGGGCCCGCCTCCGCTTCGCCAAGGCCGGCTACTGGGACCTGCTCGCCGCCCTCAAAAAGGATACGGCGGCATTTGAGGCGACCTCGCTTGCCGTCGACGGCACCGCCATCGGGAGCGGCAAGGATTTCGACGAGGAAACCGGCCAGGTCAAGGCAAGCCGCAAGGTCCGGGTCCTCGACGAGGCCGCCGCCAAGGCCCTCACCGAAACGCTCTCGAGCCACCGCTCCTGGAAGGTCGCGACCAAGCAGGTCAAGGCCGTAAAAAAGCAACCGACCGCCCCGTTCATCACGTCCACCTTCCAACAGGAAGCCAACCGCAAGCTCGGCCTCTCCACGAAAGAGGCCATGCGCACGGCGCAAGCGCTGTACGAACACGGGTATATCACCTACATGCGTACCGACTCCGTGAGCTTGTCCGCCGAAGCGGTTTCGCGTCTCCAACAGGTCGTCAAGACCCGCTTTGGCGAGCAATACCTCGCCAAGGAAGCCCGCCACTACGCGACCGCCAAGGGCGCCCAGGAGGCCCACGAGGCCATCCGCCCGTCCCTCGACTTCCGTGCCCCCGACGACACCCCGCTCCAAGGCATCGAGCGCGACGTCTACGAGCTCATCTGGATGCGCACCCTCGCCTCGCAGATGGCCGCCTCCGACCAGGAGCAGACGACCGTGACTTTCGAAGAGGCGGGCGTCAGTTTCCAGGCAAGCGGCTTGCGCATCCTCTTCCCCGGCTTCCTCCGCGCGTACACCGAAGGGCATGACGATCCGGACCTCGCCCTCGAAGACCGCGAACGCATCCTGCCGGCCCTCGAGATCGGCGATGCCGTCCAATGCGAAGGCGTGACCCCCGTCAGCCACGAGACCAAGCCCCCGTCCCGCTTCACCGAAGCCGGTCTCATCCAATACATGGAAAAGGCGGGCATCGGGCGGCCGAGCACCTACGCGAGCATCATCTCGACGCTGCTTGACCGTGGCTACGTCCGCAAGCAGCAGTCGACGCTCATCCCCACCTTCACCGGCATGATCGTGACGCAATACATGGAGAAGCATTTCCCGACCTTCGTCGACGCCACCTTCACCTCACGGATGGAGCAGGACCTCGACCGCATCGCCGAAGGCAAGGAGGAATGGATCCCGTATCTCCGCACGTTCTATTTCGATGGCGCGCGCGGCCTCAAGGCCGGCATCGACGCCGAACTCACCGCTGCCCCGGAAGACGAGACCCGCCGCCTCCTGCTCCCCGCCGTCCCTGACGTCGAAATCCGCCTCGGCCGCTTCGGCACCTACATGGAAGGCATCCACCCCAAGCACAAGACGCCGGTAAAGATGAACATCCCGGACACGATCGCGCCCGCGGACCTCACCCCCGAAACGCTCGAAGAGCTCCTCGGCAAGCAGCAGCAAGGCCCTACGAGCCTCGGCGTCGATCCCGCGACCGGCCTCAACATCTACCTCCGCACCGGCAGCTACGGCCCCTATGTCCAGCTCGGTGAAGATCCGGACGACAAGGATAAGAAGGCGAAGAAACCGAAGCGCTCGAGCGTCCCTAAGGACACCCCGCTCGAGACCCTCAGCCTCCAGAAAGCCCTGTATCTCCTCTCGCTCCCGCGCGTCCTCGCGACGCATCCGACGAGCGGCAAGGAAGTGAAGCTCGGCTTCGGGCGTTTCGGGCCGTATGTGGTCCACGACGGCGATTTCCGCTCGCTCAAGAAGGAGGATAGCCTCTGGACGATCACGGCCGAACGCGCCCTTGCGCTCCTTGCCGAACCAAAGACGGGTCGCGGCAAGCGCACGAGCGCGCCCGGGACCGCGATCGGCACCCACCCCAAGGACGGCAAGCCGATCACCCTCCACGACGGCAAGTACGGCCCCTACCTGAAGCACAACAAGACGAACGCGACCGTTCCCAAGAACCTGCAAGGCGCGACTCCGTCCCTCGAGCAGGCCCTCGAGATCCTAGGCGCGAAGGAGGGCGCCCCAAAGAAGACCCGCGCCCGCAAAAAAGCGGCGGCGGAATAACGCCAACGGACCGTTGACGGGCCCGCGCCCATCGCGTACCCTAGCCGGGCCGGCCGGGATGGCGGAATTGGTAGACGCACAGGACTCAAAATCCTGCGATCGCAAGGTCATGAGAGTTCGATTCTCTCTCCCGGCACCAAGATCCCCTTCGTTTCCACGAGGGGGCTTTTGTTTACGGCGGACGCCCCTTGACGCCCCGTCCCCCATCGCGTACCATCCCCCTACAAATCCGTAGCGGGGTAGAGCAGCCAGGCAGCTCGCCGGGCCCATAACCCGGAGGTCGTTGGTTCGAATCCAACCCCCGCAACCAAGAAAAAATCCACGCATCCCGTGGATTTTTTTCTTTATGTGCAATGAAGCCGCCACACGCGCTCAACGGAACAGCGGGAACAAGGCCGCGATCACGATCACCTGCGCGCCGATCCCCAACCAAAGCGGCACGTCCCCCCAACGCTTCGTGACCCCATCGTGGAAGAAAAAATGGACCCGGTTAAAGGCCTCAAGCCACCGCGATTTGACGATCTCACGCAAGCCGGCCAAGAGGTCCGGCAAGACGCCGCCGAAGATCCCCAAGGTGGCGATGCCGCGCGACGTCTCCCCTAACGGCAAGTTCAGCAGGATCCCAATGAGGACGATCGCGACCACCGCATCGATCGCGCTGTATGCGAGGGCGAGACGGACCTGCAACCCCTTTTGGTACTTCGTGTACATTTCGGCATCCCCATGCGGAATGACGTCGATGAGCAGGTGCGAGACGAACCCTAACAAAAACGCCAGCCATGGGCGGTCTGGGGCGAGCGTGAGGGCCAAGGTCGCGCCCACCATGACGTGCGTCGTGAGCATCATAGTTGCCGGTGAGCATAGCAGGATTCCGACACGCTGTCGATGCGGGCGCCTCTTGCGTCGTAAAACGTATAAGAACGCTTTTCGCCTCGCCAGCGGAAAAACGATCAGAGCGACCCCCGCTCCCACCGTCTTGCCAACCACCGCTCACGCGTGCTACCTTCACAAGGCTTTTTATGGCGGGGTAGCTCAGCTGGTTAGAGCGTGGGACTCATAAGCCCGAGGTCGCCGGTTCGATTCCGGCCCCCGCTACCATGAAAAAACAGCCTTCATCGAAGGCTGTTTTTTCATGGCTGGGGGCACGAAACGCTTTTAGAAGACCGCCCTTTCGCCGCTGGAAGGCGTCTGCAACCCCTTCCCAAACGGAGCGCCTGTCGGGAAGCCAACCCTTACGCGCCGGCAGAAAAGCTATCGACCCCTACAAAAAAGCATCGGATCTCTCCCGATGCAGGAACCCATCTCTACGCGCCCCCTAGAGCCGCCATGGCGACCCGAATCTGCTCAGCGAGCTCGCGCATGTCGGCGTAGCGCTCGCTCCGGTACGGGGCAAGACAGCGCCGGATCAGCGCCGCAACCTCGTTCGAGCAGGAAAGGGGCGGGATCCGGTACTGACGGTCACGCGTCTCATCGATGACACCTTGTTCGGTCTTCTGTGCGAACAGGGAGAGCCGATCCTTGGTCACGCAGGAAAACAGCATGGCCCCCAGGGACCATTGGTCGTCGCGCGGGTCAGCCGGCTCCAGGTTCGCCTGCTCGGGCGACAGGTAGCCGCTGGTCCCGTTCAGAGACCGCTCGATCGAGCGCAGGCGCGTGATGGACGCGGGGGCCGTCGCGCTGCCGAAATCGATGATGAACACCCTCCCATCCCTGCCTCGGAGCAGGTTCGCGGGCTTGAGGTCGCGATGGACGATCCCACGCGCATGCAGCCCAGCGGCCACCTGCGCGACGCGGTGAAGCGCCTCGAGCCCCTGCAGGAGGGGGATCGAGGGCCAGTCGGGGGTGTTCAAGTCCGTCCCGCCTACGTCTTCCGAAACCAGGTACGGGACCTCGTAATATTCTCCGAACGCCAGGCACGGCACGATGCCGTCCACGCCGCGGAGGGCCCGAAGGATGTCGATCTCTCGGTAAAACCGCATGGAGGCTACCGGATCGTCGATCACGTCCGGGCGGAGCGCCTTCAGGACGCACGGGCGGCCTTGCACGTCAGAAACGCGATAGATGCAGGAGAATGACCCCACCGCGAGGAGATCGGCGACGAGATAGCGCTCCGCGAAGAGCCTTCCGGGGATCGGATAGGCCTCACGGAGCGTCTTGACATCCCCCTCCCGCATCGACCATCGCCCAGCCGCTTCGGCGCTAGGCTCCGAGGCTTTCTTGATAGAACCCATAGCTTCCCTCCGAATGGCTGCTTTCCCGTGCACAGGTGCCCGAGATGGCTTCAGCTAAGCATGCATTGCCCGAAAAAACAAGGCGCGAACCCACCCCTACTCACGAAACCACCATCATCCGGGCGAAAACGTCCACGCGCGCGGAAGAGATTTTTTGCCCGCTATCGCCACTCGAACCCCTCAAATCCCCACGCCGTCAGCGCCTTCACGTCCTGGTAGCGGGAAAAATGGTTGTCGCTGCCGAGCGTCACCGCGATGAGCTCGTTCCCCTGCTCGTCCTGCGTCGCCTGGGCGAGACAATAGCCCGCTTCCGGAAGCGATCCCGTCTTGGCGGCGATGATGCGGTACGGCTTCTTATTCAAAAAGGAATCAAGTAGGAGGTTCGTGCTGGGGATCCGGAAGGTACGGCCCGTCTGCGACCTGATCTCGATGACGGACTGCTCCGTGATCTGGCGGATGTCGTTATAAAACAAGGCCCGTTGCAGCATCCGCGCCACGTCCTCGGCGGAAGCGACGTTATCGCGGGCAAGCCCGGTCGGATCCGTGAATTTTGCCGAAGACAGCCCCAGTTCGCCCGCCTTCCGATTCATGGCTTCGACGAACGCCGCCTGGCCGCCGGGATAGGTGCGGGCAAGCGCGTTCCCGGCCGTATTCACGGAGCCGATCAGCAGCGCACGGAGCAATTCGTCACGGGTAAGCGTCTCGCCACCCTCAAGGACCGCACGCCCTTCCGAAGGCTCGTCCGCATCAACGAGCAGGATCTCCTCGTCAAGCGGCAAGTGCGCGTCCAAAATGACCATCGCCGTCATGAGCTTCGTGAGGCTCGCGATCGGGGCGACCCCTTCGCCATTGCGCGAAAACAGGATCGCGCCGCTCTTGGCGTCCATCAGGACGGCCGCCTTCCCCGTGGTCGCGACACCGGCCACCAGGGACGGCCGCCGGATCGGGGCGCGGTGCGCAGGCGCCACGTACCGCGCGATCGGCAGGCGCGACGGCGCGGCCATCGCGGCGTCCGGAGCCCGAAAGCTGAGCATCCCGAGAGCAACCAACAGAGATTCGGCGAGCATGGTTGGCATGATAGCAGGATTCGCCCGAAAAACGAAGGCGCCACGGATGCACAAATAAAAAAAGGGGCAATTCATGCGCTCTCCAAGGATGCGGCAAGGACAAGCGCCGCCGGAATCCCAGGCATGAAACCCCTCCCCCGTCGCCTCAAAGCTCAACGGATCCGTCCTCATCCCCTTCCGACGCCGCGGCAGCAGGTTCCGAGGAAAACTTCGCGAAGTCAGGCAGGTCCTGCCGACCCGTCAGCCCCAACCACTGCAGGCAGAGCGGCGTCACCTCATAGACCGGCTGACCAAGGCGCGTCTGCGGCTGCTCGGCGATCAGGCCACGCAACGACAGGCTCCGGATCATCTGGTGCGAATGGATGCCGCGGATCTCCTCAAGCTCCGGACGCGTGAGGGCGCCGCGATACAGCAAGATCGCCAGCGTCTCGAGCGCGGACTTGCTGAGCTCGCCGCGGGCCTCCTCCTCGCGGAATTGGCGGATGAGCGGCGCGGCATCGGGAACGGTGACCAGCTCATAGCGGTCGCGCCAGGCCTGCAGGGCCAGGCCACGGCCTTCCAGGGCCGCGCGCAAGGCCGCCACGGCCGCCGCGAACGTCGGCTCGTTCCAGCCGCACAAGGCGCGAATACGGGCCTCATCAAGCGGAGCCCCATGGGCAAAGAGGAGCGCCTCCAATTGGGCAGCGGGCGTGATCATACGGAAGAGATGGTGAGTTCAGCGAACAAGTCGGGCTGGCGCACGGTGACGGTTCCCGCCTTCAAGAGTTCCAGCAAGGCGAGAAATGAGACGACGGCCACCTCACGTGGGGCTTCGGGCCCGATCCAGGCGGAAAAGGCGAAGGTCCCGCCTTGGATGACCCGCTCGCGGAGGGCTTGCATGCGCTCCTCAAGCGTGACGAGGCGCTGCAGGATCGCGGTGCGGGAAGGGGGCGCGGGGCGTTCGCGCCGCCGCAGGATCGCACGAAACAGCTCGGCCAGCCGAGCCAGGTTCGGGACGGTCGGCAGGACCCCCTCAACGGGCTCCTCATGCGGGCCACGGGCAAACAGCAGGGCCCCGCCATCGCTCCGCCCACGGAGCCACTCCCCCGCATGCACGAACGCCTGATAGGCGCGCAAGCGATCGACGAGCGAGCCTTCTTCCTCTTCGGCGGCCGGCGTCGGGACGAGCAGGCGCGCCTTGAGGGCGACGAGTTTCGCTGCGACCACAAGAAAATGCGCCAGGTCTTCAAGTGGATACCGCTCGTCCTGGGCCCGCGCCCGAATCGCCTCAACGAAGGGCTCGGTGACCCGCACGAGCGCGATCTCGCTGATATCGAGCTTTTCCGCCTCGACCAGCTGCAAAAGAAGGTCCAGGGGACCTTCGAATGCTTCCAAGCGGACGGTATAGCCCATGCCTCCAATTTACAGCCCCTTGATGTGCACGTCACGCAGGCGCGCCTCCGGCAATGGGCTCGGCGCCCCCATCATGAGGTCGCGCGCGTCCCCCGTCTTGGGAATGGGGATCACCTCGCGGATGTTTGGCTCGTTGGCGAGGATCATCACGATGCGGTCGATGCCGGGCGCGATGCCCCCGTGCGGCGGGGCGCCATATTCGAAGGCCTCGAGCATGTGGCCGAATTGGGCCTCGATCTCGTCGGCACCCAACCCCATGATCTCGAGCACGCGGCGCAAGGCCTCGGGCTCGTGGTTGCGGATCGAGCCGCCCCCGGCCTCATAGCCGTTCAGGACGATGTCGTACTGGGTCGTGAGGATGTCGCCGATCCGCTCCTTGCTCATCAGCCAGTCGCGGTGTTCCGGTTTTGCGGCCGAGAACGGGTTGTGGGTGAAGGTCCAGCCGCCCTCGTCGGTCTTCTCGAAGAACGGGAAGTCGAGGACCCAGCAGAACGCGAGCAGGTTCGGATCGTTTTTGTCTTCGCGCAAGTCCGGCTTGTCGGAACCGTATTTCTCCATCGCCTCCTGGTATGAGAGGCGCGGGAACGGGACCTGCTGGATGCGCTTTTCGGGGGTCACGGTCTGCACGAGCCTGATCATCATCGCCTCGATGAGCGTAAGCACGTCTTCCTGCTCGACGAAGGACATCTCGAGGTCGAGCTGGGTGAATTCGGGCTGGCGGTCACCGCGCTGGTCCTCGTCGCGGAAGCAGCGGGCCACCTGGAAATAGCGCTCCATGCCGCCGACCATGAGCAGCTGCTTGAACTGCTGCGGCGACTGCGGCAGGACGTAGAAATTGCCGGCATGGGTCCGGCTCGGCACCAGGAACTCGCGCGCGCCTTCGGGCGTGCCCTTGGTCAGGTACGGCGTCTCGATCTCGACGAACCCTTCGCGATGGAGGTAGTCGCGGAAGAACGAGATCACCTGGTCGCGCAAACGGATGTTGCGCTGCATGCGCTGGGAACGCAGGTCGAGGTAGCGGTATTTGAGGCGCAACTCCTCGTTGACGGCCATCGTATCCTGGTTGACCTCGAAGGGCGGCGTCTTGGCGGCATTCAAAATCTCCACCGTCTTGGCAAGGATCTCGATGGACCCGGTCGCCAGGTCGGCGTTCTCCTGGCCCGGCTGGCGCGCCTGCACCGTGCCCGTGACGGCGACGCAATACTCGGCGCGCAAGCCCTTCACGCGCTCCTTGGAATCGGCGTCGAGCTGGCTCGGGACGCATACCACCTGCAACAGCCCCGTGCGGTCGCGGAGGTCGAAAAACACGAGCTTGCCCATGTCGCGGCGGACGTGGACCCAGCCCTTGACCGTCACCACCTCCCCCGTCCGGCCCACGGTTTCTTGTACGAGAAGACGAGACATAAAAAGTGAAAGGCATCAGGAAGATCTGACTCTCCCCCAATCAACCAGACTTACGCCTCGTTGGCAACCTCGACCACCTGGAGCGGCACGATGAGGGTCGTGGTCTCGGCTGGGACGGTTTCGCCCGTGGCAAAAATCTCCAATTCCCCACCCAATGGCTCGTTCCAACGGAATTTCGCCTCATACGCCTGGTCGGCGTTCGCGACGGGCTTCATGGCCTGCACCAGGGTGCTCGTCGCGGCCCCCGGGGCGCGCAACCGCACCTCCACACGGCCGGCCCGCTCGATGGTCGCCCGCAGGTCGACCTCCGTCCCAAGGGTCACCTGGTACCCTTGCGCGCCTTGGGAAATGAACCCGTCCGGCCGCAACGACGTGAGGAGCGGGGCCGCTTCGGACGTGCGGACCACGCGCTTGCCCGTAGCGTTGGCCGGCACGAGCCCCGTCTGGACCGTCCCATCGGCGCCCTTGGTCGTGAGGCCCGCGAACGTCCAAAAGAGCGACGGCGCGCAATCCTGGCGCGACCCGTTGGCGCAGGCCTGGTAGCGGAGCAGTTCCGCGTTGCGGGTCAGGCTGAGCTTGACGATCGAGAGCAGGCCGAGGCCGGCGACCACGGCGCCGACGATCACGGCCCCTTTGACGAGGCGGCTGGCAGGATAGGAAATGGCGGGCATACCGGCACAGTGTATCACGACCCGTCCGCCCCGACCAAGGCGCGCGGGATGCCGGCACGCAGGCGGGCAATGGCCTCATAAGCGATCAGCCCGGGGACTAGGCGCTCCCAGTCCTCGGGCGTGATCCGCTCGATGCCTTGCGCCCCGAACAGCACGACCTCTTCCTCGAGTACCGCTTCCGGCACGTCTGACACATCGATCATGCACATGTTCATGCAGACGCGACCCACCACCCGGCAACGGCGACCGCGGATGAGGACCTCCCCACATCCCGAAAGGCGGCGGTCGAGGCCGTCATAGTAGCCGATCGGGAGGACCGCAAGTTCGGCATCCTTCGCCATGCGTTCGCTGAGGCCATATCCGACCGGTTCGCCGGCAGGGACGGTCTTGCGTTCGGCGATGCGCGTCTTCCAAGTGAGGGCGGGCTCCAGGACCACGTCCGGGTGCGCGGCCTGCATCTGGACGCGAATTTCAGGCGATGACCAGAGGCCATACAGGGAAATCCCTAAGCGAAGGGCCGTAAATCCCTCTCCCGACCGCACCCATCCCGCCGCGCTACAACCCAAATGGCGCCAGACGGGCGCATGTCCGGCCGCCTCCACCCGGGCGCACGCCGCAAAGAATCGCGCTTCCTGAAGGGAGGGGTATGCGTTTCGCGCGGAGGCATCTTCGACGTTCGCGAAATGGCTGCACACACCTTCAACCCGGAAACGCGCTGGGGCGGTATGGATGATCGAAAGGATGCGGTCGAGCGTGGCGGCATCCGCCCCCTGGCGATGGAGGCCGGTCTCGACTTCGAGGTGGATGCGTGCCGGCGGGAGCGTAGGCGGAAGGCAAGCGAGCGCCTGGGCCACCTCCGCCTTCGAGCAGACGAACGACCAGCCGCGGGTGACGACCTCATCCAAGCACGCCAACGGGACGTGCCCCAAAATGAGCAATGGAGCCCCGGGCAACAGGTCAGCGAGTCCAGCCGCCTCTTCCACGCTATCCACCGCAAAAAAGGGGACGCGCCCCCCTTTCAAGGCTTCCGCCACCAAGGGCAAGCCGTGCCCATACGCATCCGCCTTCAGGACCGGAAAGACCGCGAGCGGCGCGACGAACGCCTGCACGCTCCGGAGGTTCGCGCGGAGGGCCGCGGCCGAGACCTCGATCCAGCTGCGGGCGGCTTCCGGGGGCATAGGCTACCTGATCACGTCAAAGCCGCACAACGGGCGCAACACTTCCGGAACCACGATGGAACCATCGGGCTGCTGGTAGTTTTCCATGATCGCGATGAGGGCGCGCGACAGGGCGATGGCCGTGCCGTTGAGCGTATGCGCATATTCGAGGCTGCCGTCCTTCTTGCGGATGCGGATGTTGAGGCGGCGGGCCTGGTAATCGGTGCAGTTGGACGTGCTCGTGACCTCTCCCCAATCCCCTTGCCCCTCTTTCTTGCCCCACATCCAGGCCTCCAGGTCGTACTTGCGGTAGGCCGGACCGCCGAGGTCGGCCGTACAGATGTCGAGGACGCGGAACGGGATGCCGAGCTTGGCGAAAAGGCGCTCTTCCAAGCGGCGCAATTCCTCATGGACCGCGTCGGACTGCCACGGGGCGCAGAACACGAACATCTCCACCTTGTTGAACTGGTGGACACGGTAAAGGCCGTACGATTCGCGCCCATAGGAGCCCGCTTCGGTCCGAAAGCAGTGCGAAAGGCCGACGTATTTGAGGGGCAGCCGGTCCTCGTCAAGGATCTCGTCTTTATGATAGCCACCGATGGTGATTTCGGCCGTGCCGACCAACGAAAGGTCGGTGCCCTCGATCGAATAGATCTGGGTCTCATTCCCGCGAGGCTGATAGCCGGTACCAAGGAGCACCTCATCTTTCGCGAGGTCCGGCGTCTCGAGCGGGATGAACCCGTCCGCGCGTAACTCTTGGAGCGCCCAAAGGATGAGGGCCTGCTCGAGGAGGACTAGGTCACGTTTCACGAAATAGAACTTGGCGCCCGTGACTTTCGCGGCGCGCTCGAAATCGAGCAGGTCGTGGGCCTGCGCCAACTCGGTGTGCGACTTGGGCGCGGGTTGGAGCCGGATCTCACCCACCCGGGCGATCTCCTTGTTTTCGGCGTCCGAACCGCCTTCCGGGACGTCCGGGTGCGTCATGTTGGGGATCTGGGCGAGGAGGTCTTTGGCCTGCGCCTCGTATCCCGCGAGCTCCGTCTCCTTGGCGCTGAGCGCCTCCTTGATCTGCTTGCCGCGTTCGATGAGGACGGGCCGCTCATCGGGAGTGACCTGGGAGATCCGCTGGGCCGTCTCGTTGCGCTCGCGGCGCAGGGTCTCGACCTCCTGTAGGCACGACAAACGCGCCTCGTCGGCAGCGAGATAGGCATCGACGTCGACGGACAGGCGACGGCGCCGGACGTTCTCTTTGACCTCGGCGACATGTTCGCGGATGAAGCGGGCATCAAGCATACAAGAGGAAAAAGGCGTTTTCTGAGCGGTTCCATCTCCCATCCAACCAGGGGGCATCGGGACGGTCAACTCGGACCGTTTTCCTTAAGATTGCGGCCGGAGCGTCGGGAAGAGGATGACTTCCTTGAGGATCCCGGCGCCCGTGATGAGCGAGACGAAGCGGTCGATCCCGATGCCGACGCCGCTCGTGGGCGGCAAGCCGTGCTCGAGGGCCTTGAGGAAGGCCTCGTCGAGGCGCTGGGCCTCTTCGCTGCCGGCGGAGGCGAGCGCCTCCTGGGCCTCGAGGCGTTCGCGCTGGACGAGCGGGTCGTGCAACTCGTGATAATAGGCGTTCACCACTTCGGCACCGCAGACGACGAGCTGGGCGCAGGCGCTCTTGGTCGGGTCGTCCGGCGAGACGTTGGCGAGCGGCTTCATGTCGGCCGGGTAGTCCATCACCCACGTGGGCTGGACGATACGCGCGCGGGCCGTCTTCTTGTAGAGCTCGTCGAGGCACTCGCTGCGGCCGTGGCAGCCGGCAAGGTCGATGCGGAGGCCGGCACGGTCGATGGCGGCACGGAGGCTCGCTTCGGTCGGACAGTCGTCGATGTCGATGCCGGTCGCTTCGAGGATCGCCTCACGGAACGTCTTGCGCGGGAAGGGCGCCTCGAAGGAGAGGGCGTTCCCCTGCAACTCCACGACGGACGAGCCGATCGCGGCCGTGACCATGTGCGCGATCATGGCCTCGAGGAAACGCATGAACGGCTCGCGCTGGGCGTAGGCCCAATAGAGCTCGAGCATCGTGAATTCGGGATTGTGGGTGTGGTCGATCCCCTCGTTGCGGAAACAGCGGCCGATCTCGTAGACACGTTCGAAGCCGCCGACGACGAGGCGCTTGAGGTACAACTCCGGGGCGATGCGCAGGTAAAAATCCGCGTCGAGAGCGTTGTGGTGCGTGATGAACGGCCTGGCATTGGCGCCTCCCGGGATGGGATGCAGCATCGGGGTCTCGACCTCGAGGAACCCGGCGCCATCGAGGAAGCGCCGCAGCGCGGACACGAGCCGCGAGCGCACGAGGAACTGGCGACGGACGTCCGGATTGCTGAGCAGGTCCAACTCGCGGGCGCGGTAGCGCGTCTCGACGTCCTGCAAGCCGTGCCACTTCTCCGGGAGCGGGAGCAGCGCTTTCGTCAACGGGCGCCACGAGGAAACCGAGAGGCTCTTCTCGCCGCGACGGGTCAGGAAGAGGACGCCCTTCACCTCGACGATGTCGGCAGGATCCAAGAGGTCGCGGAACTGGCTGAAGGCCGTTTCGCCGATCTCATCTTGCTTGAGGGCGATCTGGAGCTTGCCCGAATCGTCCGCGAGGTCAGCGAACAGCATCCCGCCATGGACACGGATGGTGAGGAGGCGGCCGGCGAGGGTGACCGGTTGCGCACCCGCGGACCACGCCTCGAACGACGCGATCGCTTCGACGCAGGACGCCGTGCGGACAGGCTCGACCGCATACGGCAAAAGGCCGGACGCCTGCAGGCGCCGCATCTTTTCCAAGCGCACGTCGCGCTCGTCGAGTGACATAACGGGAAACGCTTAGGAAATGCTCACGACCTTGTAGACGGTATCGCCGGAGGGGGTCTTCACGGACACGCTCTTGCCGGGCGTGAGGCCGAGGAGGCCTTGGCCGAGCGGCGACTCGTTGGAGATCTTGCCCGCGACCGGGTCGGCCTCGTTGGAACCGACGATGCTGTAGGTCTTTTCCTTGCCGTTGACCTCGACCACGACCGTGGAACCGACGCGCACCTTCTTGCCGTCGGTGACGTCTTCGATGAGCTGGTAGCTCTTGAGCATCTCTTCGATCTCGAAGATGCGCTGCTCGATCATGCTCTGCGCCTCCTTGGCGTCGTCATACTCGGCGTTCTCGGAGATGTCCCCCATGGACTTGGCCTCGTCGATGCGCTTGATGGCTTCGGGACGCTTTTTCGTCTTCAAAAAATCAAGCTCTTCTTGGAGTTTTTCGAGGCCTTGGGGGGTGAGATACGAGATGGACATAGCCGATGAGAAAAAAGAAAGCCGGTCATTGCGTAATACAGGACCGTACGGGAGTAGCGTATGTAACCTTTAAAAGGTTGTCAAATGCGGAAAATATCTGGGGCTGGCGCCCCAGAGGCCCGCCTTTCCCGGGGCGGGCCGGTCCCCGAGGGGGCGGGGCCTTTTTGCCGGACCTGAACTCGCCGCTTGTTCCGGGGATGGATGGCTCACACAGCAGGTCCGGCAAAAAGGCCCCGCCCCCTCGGGGACCTACATGGGGAGGGAAAGGAGGGAGAAGAAAAAAAGAAAAGAAGAGGGCTCCGACAAAACTGGGTAAAGGAAGACGGCCCAGAGGAGGGTCACTTCCCCACCCTCAACCGATTCCATGCTTCCAATACCCCTTTTGCGATCGGGGCGGCGACTCTGGAGCCTTCGCCGCCTTCCTCGACGAGGACCGTGACGACGATCTCGGGGGCCTCGAAGGGCGCGAACGAGGTGAACCAGGCATGCGTGTTGCGGTTCTTGTTCCATTGGGCGGTGCCTGTTTTTGCGGCCGAAGTGAAGGGAAGCGTGGAGAGGCTGCGGGCGGAGCCGTAGGTGACGGCATCGCGCATGCCGAGGCGGACGATCTCCATCGTCTCGGGGTCGGCGAGCGCTGGACCGACGGCGATGGGGGCGGCTTCGGCGAGACGCGGCTGGACGAGGTGGCCGCCGTTGGCGACGGCGGCGGTGTAGGCCGCGACCTGGATGGGGGTGACGAGCAGGTCCCCCTGGCCGATCGAGAGGTTGTACGTATCGCCGATGTACCAGGGCTGCTTGCGGACGTCCTCTTTCCAGGTGCGCGTGGGCACGAAGCCGGCAGCTTCACCCGGAAGGTCGATGCCGGTGCGACGGCCAAGGCCGAACGCCTGCAGCCAGCGGGCAAGCGCTTCGGGGCCGAGGCCGGCGATCCCCTGTTCGCCTCCCCCGCCCGCAAGGTAATAAAACGTGTTGACGGACCAGGCGATGGCGTGGCGGACGTCGGTGACGCCGTGGCCGCCCGCCTTCCAATCCGGAAAGAACCATTGGCCCAGGCGCACGCCACCCGTAGAGAGGATCTTCGTGTCAGGCGTGATCACCTTCTCGACGAGGGCGGCGACGGACACGACGATCTTCACCGTCGAACCGGACGGGTACACGCCCGAGAGGGCGCGGTTGAAGAGCGGCTGGTCGACGTCACTCGCGAGGGCGCGGTAGACAGTCGAGGAAACGCCGCCGGAAAAGGCGTTGTTGTCGTACGAAGGCCACGAGACGAGGGCCAGGACGTCCCCGGTGCGCGGATCCATGGCGATGACGGCGCCGCGGGTCATCTTTTCGAGGGCGAGGCGTTCCCGGAGGAGGCGCTCGGCCTCCTGCTGCAAGCGCAGGTCGATCGTGAGGGTGACGTCTTGGCCGTCGATGGGGGCCTGCTCATGTACGATCCCTTTCACGCGGCCACGGGCGTCGACCTCGTAGGTGCGCGAACCGACCGTGCCGCGCAGCTCGGGCTCGTAGCGGCGCTCGAGGCCGATCTTGCCGAGCTCGTCGACGCGGTAATACCCCTGGGTACGGCGGGCCGCAAGCTCGTCTTCCGAGATCTTCCCCACGTACCCCAAGAGATGGGCGACGCTGGGGACTTGGGCCGTCCGCGGATAGGCGCGCTTGGGGCGGGCATCGAGGCTGAAGCCCGGCAGCGACGGGAGACGGACCGCAAAGGCGATGGCCTGGTCATACGACACGGCATCAGCGACGAGGACCGGCTCATCCATCCGCGTGCCCGTGACGGCAGCGAACGGTTCGAGGTCCTTGACCGATTGCCCTAGGAGGCGCGCGGCTTCGGCAAGCGTGAGGCTGCGGGATTCGGGCTCGAGGGGAAGGTCGCGCGGGACGAGGGTGACCTGGAACCGCGGGGCGTTTTCGGCAAGGACGACGCCGTTGCGGTCGCGGATCACGCCGCGGTGCGGCCAAACGGGAACGACGCGGAGGCGGTTGTTCTCGGCAAGCGCGTGATAGATAGCGCCATTCCAGCCCTGCATCCAGGCCGCGCGGCCGATGAGGACGCAAAAGAGCAGGCACATGAGCGCGCCCGTCCAGAGAAACCGCCGCGAACGGAAGGCGAACCCCAAAAACAGCGGACGCCCCTCGACCAGGTTCTGTTCGGATTCGTAGAGGCGCTCGTGTTGGACGTCCTCGCCCGTATCGAACCGCACCTCCAGGTGGCGCTCGATGCGGACGCGGCGCGGGAAGAAACGCTCGGTCAGGTTCATAAAAAATGTGGGGCCCTAGCCGTGGTCGCGCGTGCCGAAGCGGGGCAGGTAGGGTGCCAGGCGACGGCCCAGCGCGAGCGCGAGCGGCAAGCCAATCATGACACAGGCCGCATCCCAGGCAAACAGGACGCCCCAGCCGGGGAGCTCGACCCGCCACGCCGGAAGGTCAGAAGAGAACCGCGAAAGGTCCACGAGGCGCAACCCGACCCAAGCCAACCGGCCCAAGACCACAAGGACCAGCGCGCTCCAGAGCGAACGGTGCGAAAGCCAGACCCGGAGCAGCCAATACGACAGGAAGAGGAGGGGGAACCAGACCCAAAAGAGGGGCGTCGTGCCCACAGGCAGCGCCAATTGCCGCCAGGCCAAGGCGATCCCCAGCGTCGCCGCGACCCGCGCCGGCGGGACCTCAAGGCAGAGGGCGATCACCACGCACGGCCACAGGGGCATCCAACCCGCCCAAAGCGGCAGGAATGGGACCACATGAGCCTCCCAGATGGCCGCAAGGAGAAACAGCAGCCCCCCAAAAATGGCGGCAACCATACTCAGGAAGCGCCAGCCCCCGCCTGCGGGCGGAGGACCGTGACGAAACTCAGGCGATCAAGCGGCAGCAGCGGCTCCAGGATCACGTCGACGAAGGGGTCCGTCTTCTTGCCTTGGACGGCATTCACGAGACCGAGGGGCAGGTGTGGCGGGATCTTCTCTTCGGTGCCGGAGGTGACGATGACCTGGTCCTGCTTGATGACCTGGGATGCGGGGATGTAGGTCATGCGGGCCGCACCATTCCCCCGCCCTTCGACGACGCCCAAGACCCGCCGTTCGCCGCTCAAGGTGGCCGCGATGCGGCTGCGCGGGTCGGTGAGGAGCTCGACGGTCGCCGTACGCGCATTGAGGGCCGAGACCTTTCCGATCAGGAGCCCGTCGCCAGCGAGCACGGCCTGGCCCAGCTCGATCGCGTCACGCTGGCCACGGTCAATGACGATCGCCGCCCGGTCGGGCGTCATGGTCCGCGAGAGGACCTGGGCGCCGAGCCCTTCAAACCCAGAATTGACCGCGACGCGGGCCTGTTGGCGCAAGAGCTCGTTCTCTTCCTCTAAAGCGCGGATGCGGGCCTGGTCTACGGCAAGGGCCACGATCTGCTCCTGCCAGCGGCGCCGCTCGTCCTCGAGGGCGTCTTGGGGCCGCGCACGGATGCGCTGCACGAGACCGGCGAGCGGGGCCCCGACCTTGGCGACAAGGCCGCGGGCGCCCTCGCGGAGCGTCGGGATCACGAGGACGATCCCCGACGCCAACAAGACGGACCACCAGGCCCATGAACGCTTCGGACGATCCCAAGGGGAAGGCATGTAGGCGACGCGTAAAGAAAAAGTGTTGCGGATGGGCGAAAAATACCCCTATCCCATCACCCGGTCCGTGGCCGGGAAGGCGACGTCGCGCTCGAGCTCGGGACGGTCGAGGAGGATCCCTGTCCCGCGTACCACGGCCGTGATCGGGTCGTCGGCGACCCGCACCGGCAGGCCCGTCGCACGATGGATCAGCTCATCCAAGCCGCGCAAGAGCGCCCCGCCGCCCGTCAGGACGATGCCGCGCTGGTAGATGTCGGCGACCAGCTCCGGCGGCGTGATCTCGAGGATCGATTTCACGTTATCGACGATGAACTTGATCGACCGGGCCATCGCCTCGCGGATCTGCGTGTCATTGACGGTGATCTCGCGCGGCAAGCCGGTCACGAGGTCGCGACCGCGCATCGAAACCTGGAGCGGCGCGGCCGGCTCGACGGCCGTCCCCACCTGGAGCTTGATGTCCTCGGCGACGCGTTCGCCAAGCAAGAGATTAAAGACATCGCGGGCGTATTGGATGATGTTGCGGTTGAGCTCGTCACCGGCGACGTGGATGCTCTTGGACGTGACGATGCCGTTCAGCGAAATGACGGCGATCTCGGTCGTCCCGCCGCCGATGTTCACCACCATGTTCCCCACGGGCTCGGAAATGGGCAGGCCGGCACCGATCGCGGCCGCCACCGGCTCCTCGACGACCAGGACCTCGCGCGCGCCCGCGCTCATGGCCGCATCCCCCACCGCCTTACGTTCGACCTCGGTCACCTCGAGCGGCACGGAAATGATGACCTTCGGCCGCGGGATGATGAGGGCGCTCTCGTCGTGGACGCGATCGAAGAAATAGCGGAGCATTTTTTCGGTCACCTCGAAATCGGCGATGATGCCGCGCTGCAGGGGCTTGCTCACGAGGATGTGCGGCGGGGTCTTGCCGTGCATCACGCGCGCCTCCTCACCCACGGCCATGACCTGGCCGTTGCGACGGTTGATGGCGACGACGGAAGACTCGTACACCACGACGCCGCGGCCTTGGACATGGACGAGCGTCGTCGAGGTGCCGAGGTCGATGCCGATGCGCTTGGTGAAGCGTTGCAGGAAGGAGGCGAACATACGGGTGCATCATAAGGAATTCCCCTGAAAAAGGGAACAACAAAAAATCTGGGGCTGCGCCCCAGAGGCCCGCCCTTTCCCAGGGGGGGGTGGGCCGGTCCCCGGGGCGGCGGGTCCCTTTTTGCCGGACCTGAACTCGCTTGCCCGTTCCTGGGATGGGTCGCTCACACAGCAGGTCCGGCAAAAAGGGACCCGCCGCCCCGGGGACCTACAGACGGAGGGAAAGGTAAAAAATCAAGAATAAAAAAGAAGACTCGGACGGGGTACCCCCCTTCCGTCATTGCAAGGAAGGCCTGGACGACGTGGTCCGGCATGGTCGCCTGGTGATCCGAGAGGGAAATGATCTGCAGGAACCGGAACGAATGCCGATCCGTCAGCTAGAAATTCCCCAATATTAGGCCTCTTCCGCCCCTATGCCCGCTGGCTCCGATCTACCCACAGCGAACAGAACTCAATTACCCCAAACCCGACAAATACCGCCAAAAACGTCCAGACCCCCAACCAATCCTGGGAGGCGAGGAACAGCAGCAGGCAGGCGGCGAACGCCAGCAGGAACGCGTGCCGGAAGGCGATGCGGGCCTCGCGGGAAATGACGGGGCGCTGGAGCTTGAGGACGCGGTAGCTCATGCTGGCCGTCGCGAAGGTGCCGACGAGGGAGATGAAGAGGGTCAGGAAAAACAGGACCGTGGCAGCCGCCCCGGCCTCGTCTGGGTTCAGGCGAAGGAGCACGACGACCCACCCCGTCCAGGCAAGGAGGGTCGCAAGGCCCATGAGGCCGAGGTAGGCGCGGAAGGTCATGGGGGCAGTATAGCAAATGCGGGCCCGCTCCCCCATCAGCCAAGCGACCCCTGCCGGACCTCGATGGCCTGGACGACCTTGGCGCCCATCTTGTGGTTGATCGCGTTCTGGATGGCGTTGGCCTGTAGCTTCACGGCTTGCGCCGCGGCCCCGACGGACGCCAGAAAGACGAGCTTCCCGCCCGAGAACGACTGGACACGCACATACGCGGCCTGTTCGGCGGACCAAAGGTTCTTCAGGATCTCCTGCGCGATATAGAAGACGCGGGCCGTGAGGAGCTGGCCCTTGAGGTCTGGGGATTGGAAGCCCTGGGCGGCAAACGCCCCGCGCATCGAGTCGAAGGCCATAGGTTAGGCAAGCTTACGGAACTCGCAGATCTTGTTGAAATCGCAGTATTTGCAGGTGAAGCGGTCTGGCGTCGGGGCGAAATCCGAAACGAGGATCGCGTCCATACGGCCCTGAAGCTTGTCGAGAAAGGCCTGGCGCTTGGGGCCGGCGAGCGGATCGACTTCCGTGATGACCCAATCAAGGACATAGACGTACGCTAACGACGAAACCGTCAGCCCCTGCCCCTCAAGCGCAAGCTGGTACAAATGGAGCTGCTCCTTCTCTTCGGCCTCGAGCTCTTCCTTGGCGCGGCCGGTCTTGTAGTCGAGGACGCGGACGGTGCCGTCGGGCAGGCGGTCGATGCGGTCGATCTGGCCCTTGATGGAATGCGGGCCCAGGATCAGCGTGAACGGCTTCTCGACGGCGTAGACCTGGGGCGCCTGCGTTTCGCATTCGCGGATGAAGTTGCGGACGGCCTGCTTGCCGTGGGCGACATACTCGTCATGCGTCTCGCGGTTGGGATACCACTGGTCATCCCAGGCCTCGCGGAGGAGCTCGATCCCCTCGTCGACAGTCACTGAAAACCCGCTCGGAGGCACGGTTTTCTTCTCAAAGAGCGAGACCTGGCGTTCGGCGGTGCGTTGGTGGTGCAGGCCAAGAATGTTCTGGAACGCGCGGTGGACCGATTGGCCGAAACTCTTCTGATACTTGCCGAGCTTGGGGATGCGGTAGATGTGCTCCAGCCTGTATTGGAGCGGGCACTTCCGGAAAGCCGCGAGCTGGGTGAAGCTGAAGCGGCGCTTGAGCGCATAATGCGTGACGTCGGAGACGGGCTGGTCTTCGGGGGCGACGGCTGCGAAGGTATTGAGGATGCCCGACTCGCCCTGCGCCTCCGTCAGCTCCACGCCCGCTTCGGCGAAGAAGATCGAGGCCTTCTTTTCGCGCGTGCCGCCGTAATCGCGGGCGCCGCAGAGGGTAAGGGTGTCCTTGGCACGCGTCAGGGCGACGTAAAACAGGCGCCGCTCCTCCTCGAGATGGGCGTTCCCTTCGGGGAGGCGTTCCTGGACCAGGCCATCGGGCAGCGGGATCGCTTCGGGACGGCCGCGCGAGGGGAAGCGCTGGTCGACGAGGGAGACGACATAGACATGGCGGAATTCCAAGCCCTTCGCGGCATGGACCGTGAGCAGGCGCACGAATTCCGGCCCCGCATCGGGGTCGAACGCGAGCGCCCCTTCCTCGCCCGAATCGAGCTCGAGATCGAACTCCTCCATGAACCCGCGCAGCGACGGGTTGTGGACGGCCGTCTCATAGCGACGCAGGCGTTCGGCGAAGCCATTGAGGTGCTGGATCGCCTCCTGGCGCTCGCGTTCGGGCCGTCTCATGACCTCAGCGAGATAGCCGGAGGCGTCGAGGCAGGTGTGCAGGACCTCCATCGGCGGCTGGCGACGGGCGACCTCGGCGACGCGGGAGAGGTCATTGACGAGCTTGTCGGCGATACGGCCGCAGCGTTCGGACAGCTCGCCGAAGCGCGTCCCGCGGGCCACGTCCTGGATGACGTGCCAGAGCGGCTTGCCGCGGCGGTTGGCCTCGTGGAGACATTCGGCCGCGTCCTTCGCGGACCAGCCGTAGCAGGCGAGGCTCAGGACCCGCCAGACGGCGGAAGACTCATGGTAGCCATCGACAAGGGCGAGCATGGCGTGGACATCGAGCACCGTCGGCTTGCTGTAGAGGCCACGCAACGCGAGGAATTGGAACGGGATCTTGAACCGGTCACAGGCGCGGACGAAGGGGTCGGCCCCGTCGTTCGAACGCACGAGGATCGCAAAATCGTTCCACGTGAGCGTGGGATCGGCCTTCTTCTTCGCCTGGATGTCGCGCGCGACCGCCTCGGCCTCGGCATGCTCGGAGGCGCACCACAGCGCCTTCACCTCTCCCCCGGTCCCGCCCATGGCTTGCAGCTCCTTCGAGATGCCGAGGCGGATCTCCAGGCGGTTGGGATTGTTTTGGCAGATGAACTGGTAGGCCGTCTCCAGGATCTCTGCCTTGGAACGGTAGTTCTCGACGAGCGCGACCGTGACGGCCTCGGGGAAGTCGTCGCGGAACTGCAGGATGTTCGCGAGCGAAGCGCCACGGAACTTGTAGATGGCCTGGTCGTCATCGCCGACGACCGTGACGTTGCGGGTGCGGGCCGCGAGCAGCTTCACGAGCTCGTACTGCGCCCAGTTCGTGTCTTGGAACTCGTCGACGAGGACGTGCTCGAACTGGTCCTGGTATTGCTTGAGGACCATCGGGCGCTCGCGGAACAGGCGCAAGACCTCGAGGATCAGGTCCCCGAAGTCGAGATAGCCCTCGTCATGGAGGAGCTGCTGGTAGACGGCGTAGACGGCGGCGAGCTCGCGCAGGCGCTTCCGTTCGCTGTCGGCGGCTTCCCCTTCGCCCAATGTGGCGGTCTCGACGAAGGCGGCATACCGTTCGGCCGTCACCCCCTCGTCTTTCGCGCGCGAGATGTGGGTCATGATGGCGCGCAGGAACTTGGTGGGGTTGCCGAGGGGCTTGTAATACTCGAGCGGGAGCTTGTTGAGGTGCCGGCGCAACAGCAGCCAGGCCTCGGTCGACGTCAGCAGGCGGAACTGGTTCGGCAGGCCGATGTCGAGGGCATGCGCCTCGAGGACGCGTTGGCAGAAGCCATGGAACGTGGAGATCCAAAAATCATAGGCGCCGGCGGGCAGGAGCTGGAGGATGCGGTCCTCAAGCTCGCCCGCCGCCTTTTCCGTGAAGGTGAGGGCGAGGACGCGTTCCGTGGACGTGCCCGGCTGCGCCAGCAGATGGGCATAGCGGCGCGTGAGCACGGTCGTCTTGCCCGTCCCCGCCCCGGCGACGATCAGCAACGGGCCGGACGCATGTTCGACCGCGGCGCGTTGGGCGGCATTGAGGCCGTCGAGAAGGGAGGCGGACATAGGTGGGGACAGTGTGAAGGAGGCGATCCGGACAGGCAAATCTTCCCCGATCACAGCAAAAAACGAGCATCCGCTCGTCTTTAGATCGTCCCCTGTTCGATCCCCTTCCGGATCCTCTTCATGAGGGCCAAGTAAAAGCGCACGTTCCAGAGGGAGGCGAGGCGCATGCCCAACATCTCGTCAACGCGGAAGAGATGGCGCACATACCCAAGGGAATACCGCTTAAGCTCGTCATCGACCGTCTCGACATCGTCCGCGCCGAGATCTTGGAACAGCCGCTCTTGCGAGCCGGCAAAGCGCTCATTCGTGACATGGACCGTCTCATAGAAGTCACGCTTGGTGAGATCGTCGTGGCGGAAGCGGTACAGCTGGCCATGGCGGGCATTACGGGTCGGCAGGACGCAGTCGAGCATGTCGATCCCTTGCCGGACGTAGGCGACGATCTCGTGCGGTTGCGCGCCGCCCATGAAGTAGCGAGGTTGGGATTCGGGCAGGCGCGGGAGCGTACCCTCCAGGACCGCGCAGGCTTCCTCGAACGGCTCGCCGACGGAGAGGCCGCCAACCGCATACCCATCAAACCCGATCTCGACCAAGGCATCGGCGCTCCGCTTGCGCATCTCGACGTCGGTTCCGCCCTGGACGATCGCGAAAAGCTGCGCGCCGGGATTGAACGAGCCTTCGCGCGTAGCCTGGAACGCCTCTTTCGAGCGCCTTGCCCACGCGGTCGTCAGTTCGAGGGCCGCTTCGAGCTCCCCCTTCGTCGCCGGCAGCTTCGTGCAGACGTCGAGGACCATGCAGAGGTCACTCCCGATGGCGCGCTGGATCTCCATGCAGAGTTCCGGCGTCAGCATCAGCTTTGCCCCATCGATATGGGACTGGAACTTGACCCCTTCCGGCGTGAGCTTACGGAGCCCCTCGAGGCTGAACACCTGGAACCCGCCCGAATCAGTGAGGATCGCGCCGTGCCAGTCCATGAGGGCATGCAGGCCACCCATCTTTTTCAGTTCCTCGACGCCGGGGCGCAGCCAGAGGTGGTAGGTATTCGAGAGCACGATCGGACTCCCCAACCGTTCCACGTCAAACGAGGAAATCGTCTTGATCGCCCCTTTCGTCGCGATCGGCATGAAAAACGGGGTCTGGAGGACGCCGTGCGGGGTCGTGAGGGCCCCACGGCGGGCGCGGGAGCGGACAGAGGTGGATTGGAGGGCGAACATAGGAGGGAGGATGGCAAGAACCGGGAACCTTGTCCAGTGGGATGCTGCCGCAAGCGAATAAAAAACGCGCCCAGTAGGGGCGCTCACCAAGGGTCGGCCGAGCGGCCGATGTTCTTGCGGTCGTCGTCGGCGTATTGCCGGAGGGCGTCGAGCAGGCGCTCGCGCAGCGACCGGTCGGACGGGACCCGCCGCACCGTCCCCAGGAAATCGCGGGCAGCGACGTCGGAGGTGACGTGGGGCAGGGCCGCCTCGAGCGGACTCGCGACGTCGACGGTGACGCGGCCGACGAGCGGCGGAAAGGCGTCGCCGCGATAGCAGCGCAGGGCCGTCTGCAGGGCCTCGGCGCAGGCCTCGGCAGGATCAGGGGTGAGCTGGGCGCTCTCGTGCAGCCACGCGACTTGGCGGCGGCTCCGGAAGGCCCTCAGGAAGGCCTTGAGGGCCGTGGCGCCCTCTGGGGCCGCGATCAGCGCCCGCAGTTCGGTGACGATCGTCTGAAGTTCGTTTGACATGGGAACGTTCCCGGGAAAACCGGGCCTCCTAAGGAAAATCATGCAACGAAACCGCGCATCCGTCCAGGGGCGGCCATGCTATACTGCCCGGGTATGCTTCCCAGCTTCGAACGCGAACTCGGCCTGCTGCACGGCATCGCCAAGGCCCAACGAAAAATACATGGCCCCGCGGATCGCGAACGCGTCGAGGAAGCGAAACGAACGGCCTTCTCGGGAGCGGCCGAATTCTTCACGAGCGACGAGCGGACGCACGAGGCCATCTATGAGCTGCAACGCAAGAAGCTCGGCACGATGCAGCGCCTGAAAAAAGAGCTTGCCGCCATCGAGGAGGGAAAACGTCTCGAGGCGCCGAAAGACCTGCGCACCATCACGTTCAAGGACGGCCAGCTCGTCTGGACCCGTGAGGAAACCGCCACGGACGCGCGCGGACGCCGGTTCACGCGCCAAGTCACCACGCCCGTCTCGCTCACCGACCTGCTCGTTGACCTCGACTGGGGCGTCGGTTATGTCCTCGACCCCCAAGTCCCGAAACGCCTCCGCAAGCACTACGCCGTCGCCCGCGCCCGGCACGAGGTCGAACGCCTGACCGACCAGCAGCTCTACGCGAAAGCCCTCGGCGACCAGCGGATGGACACGCTCGTCCAGGACGCGTATCGCGAAAGCCTCATGGAGCAAGGCAAGGAGCGCCAACGCGACGGCATCCTTACGGAGAAGATGATCGCTTCCCAGTTCCGCAAGTGGTGCCTGGACCATCCCGACCTCCCCATCATGTTCGAACGGACCGATGTCCACCAGGACATCGAGCAGAAGGTCGACCTCTGTCTCCGCGTCAACGATTGGCGCCGCGGCGTGCGCGTCCGGCACGACCCCCAGGCCCACGGGCATTTCGGCGTCCAGATCACGCTCAACACGAGCCCCGACGCGCAGGCGCGCAAGCATCGCCAGGTCGACGCGGCAAAACGACGCTTCCGCGACGAATACGACGATATCGTCCTCATGACCGTCGAGAGCGGGCCGGCAGAAAGCGTCCACGCCTGGGAAAAGGCCGGGAAACCGCCGGGAGGACCCTTGCGTTTTTGGAACAACGCCCAACAAAAAGAAGCGGTCTTCCGCGGAGCGCTGCATCGGCTGCTTGATCGGGAAGAGATCACCGCCGCCTGGGAAGAGGTCCGCAAAACGCCTGCCGCCTGAGCAGGCGTCTTCCTTGTGGTGCCGCGAGACGAAAAAACCGCCTGCAAGCGGTCAGCGCCCTCTAGAACCCCTCGTTGCACGGGCATGAGAAGCAGACCTGGCACTTCTGGCAACAGGGGCACCGGTCCGCCTCCCCACACCCAGGGCAGGCCGTCCCCGAGAGGTCGGGACGGCCACCTGCCGGCGCGGGATCCGTGACCGGCTCCAGGAACAGGAACGCGAACGGGTCTTCGCGCCTAGGCTCGAAGATCCTCATGGGATCGCATCGGGCCTCCTCCAATACGCCCGGCTCGTCATCTCCGGACTCATCCATCCACAGTTTCGGCATGGGTCACCTCCTTGAGCGGGTTCCGTTTCGGAAACGTATCATTTTTCCCCAATCTCCCGCAAGAACCGCGCCTCATCCCATACCGGGATCCCCAACTTCTTCGCCTTTTCGGCCTTTGATCCGGCCGCCTCACCCGCCACGACATGGGTCGTCGCTTTCGTGACGCTTTCGCCGGCCTCCGCGCCCAAGGCCTGCACGCGCGCCTTCGCCTCCTCGCGGGACATCGCGGCAAGGGTGCCCGTGAACACCCACACCGTCCCCGACAGCGGGCCGACCTGCGGCGCCCCGGCCGGCTCGACCGTGACCTGCTTGAGCAGGTGGCGGACGCGGGCCCGCTCTTGCGGGTCCTTGAGGAATTCGGTCAGCGCCTGCGCGACGACTTCCCCGATGCCGCTGATGGAAAACAGCTGCTCCGGAGCCGCTTCGGCGAACGCGTCCCACGTCCCGAAGGTCCGCGCCAGGTCTTGCGCCGTCCGTTCGCCGACATGACGGATCCCAAGCGCAAACAGGAAGCGCGCGAGCGGGATCGTCCGCCGTTGCTGGATTTCCTTGACGAGCTTTTCGGAGGACACGTCCGCGAACCCTTCCAAGGCGAGGAAATCCCCTTTCTTGAGCTGGTAGAAATCGGCCGGTTCCGACACGAGCCCGGCCTGCAGGAGCTGCTCCACGATCTTGTCGCCGAGGCCGCGGATGTCCACGGCGGAACGGCTCACGAAATGCAGCAAGCGCGCCAATTCCTGCGCAAAACAGCTCCGGTTGCGGCAGACCGTCGCCACCTCCCCCTCCCCGCGCGAGACGGCCGAGCCGCACATGGGGCACGTCGTCGGCATCTTGAACCGCGTTTCCTTGCCCGTACGCAGTTCCGTCAGCACGCGGATCACCTTCGGGATGATGTCCCCCGCCTTCTCGATGATGACCGTATCGCCGATCCGCACCCCGAGCCGTTCGATCTCATCCTCATTATGCAGGCTGGCGCGGCTCACGGTCGTCCCGGCCACGCTGACGGGCTCGAGGGCCGCCACCGGCGTCAACACGCCCGTCCGCCCCACGGATACGAGGATGTCGTTCACGCGCGTCGTCACCTGCTCCGCCGGATATTTCCACGCGACCGCGGCACGCCAGGTCTTGCCGATGATGCCGAGCCCCTTGAACAGCTCGTCATCGTTGACGTTCACGACGATCCCGTCGAGCCAATACGGCAATTTCTCGCGCCGCTTGCCGACCCTCTCCTGAAAGGCGGCCACCTCCTCGAGCGTCCGGCAGTACGCGTGCAGCGGGTTCTGCGGGATGCCGAGCAGCGTCAGTGCCGCATGGGCCTGCTCATGGGTCGTGAGGCCATAGTCGCCGACGAAGGCGTAGCCATAAAACGAGAGGCCGCGCTCGGCAGCGACGGCCGGGTCGAGCTGGCGCAACGAGCCCGCCGAAGCGTTCCGCGGATTCGCGAGCTTCGGCTCGCCGCGCGCTTCCAATTTCTTGTTCAGGCGCTCGAGCTGCTGACGGGTCATGAAGACCTCGCCCCGGACCTCCAAGCGGGGCAGACGGCCAGAAAACAGCTCGCGGACGCGCGCCTCGTCGAGCGCTCCCGCGAACCGCTTGAGGAACGCCCGGATTTCCGCCTCTTCCGGAACGCGCAACGTCAGCGGCAACGCCTCGATCGTCCGCACGTTATGGGTCACGTCCTCCCCGATCCGCCCATCGCCGCGGGTCGCCGCCCGCGTGAGCGCGTTCCGCTCGTACACCAGCGAGACGGCCAAGCCGTCCATCTTGATCTCCGCAAAAAAATCGAACGTCGCGTCCGGGCGCAGCTTGCGCAGGCGCTCGGCCCAGGCCTGGACCTCCTCAAAGGAGAAGGCGTCCTCGATCGAAAGCATCGGGGCCTGGTGCGACACCTTCACGAACCCCTCAAGCGCCTTCCCTGCCACCCGCTGCGTCGGCGAATCGGCGGTGATGAGGTCGGGGTAGGCCTGCTCGAGCGTATACAGCTCATGCTTGAGGCTATCCAACGCCGCTTCGGGAATCGAAAGCCGGTCGAGGACGTGGTACTCGTAGCGGTAGCGCTCGATGGCTTCGCGCAATTTCGGCAGGCGCGCTTCGGCCTCACGACGGGAAAGCATATGCGGAGGATTGTAGGGAGCGGGAACAGGCCTGGCAACGGAAGGCCGATCGAGAACGAAACCATCCGGCCAAGAGGCCGGATGGAAAACCGCGCACGCGTGAGATCAAGCGGAGGCGTACCGTCACTCATCGAATGGCCGCTCCCGAGAGGCGCGGATCGCCGCCCAGCGTCGCTCGTCTTCCGTCTCTCGAAGAAATCGAGCCTTTTCGCGAACGTTCAGGAAAATGTCCAGGTATCGACCTCGCCGCTCCCGAGGCAAGAGCCCCAAGCGAACGGCCCGATAGAGCCATACGTCACCCATCATTTCCCTGGGGTTATCAGGCAAGACGCGCAGGGCGGCTCGCAAGCGATCATAGGGACTCGGGCCATTTGGGTCGGCTTCGTATTGCGCAGGCAGCGGGACCTCGCGTTCTTGAGCATCCATCGCCTGAAGCAGATGCCGGTGCCAGGCCTCAGCGGCGTCATCCCTCGCTTCGTTCGTAAGGAGATCAAGAACGTAAAAATAGTCTTTTGCGGGAACAACTCCGGCCTCAATGGCCTCGCGTAACCAGGGCTCCTCCGGCGAGTCCCAAGCCTCGACGACCGGAAGCGGATGCCGGTGGAGGGCGTCGATGACACGATCGAGAAGCTCGACTCGGGGCGCCATTTCTTCATGCCGTGCAAGGGAATCACGAACAGACAAGAGCTTCGCGATGCATCTCGTCGTTTTTGCGGGGAGTTCAGGAAGGTCCAGGGGATAGCCTCCTCCCTCCGATAATGAGCGCTCGTTCATGGGTCGATTATACCAGCATCACGCATCCACGTCGAGCACCATACGAAAAACCCGCCGGATAGCGGGTTTTTCGTATGGTGCTGGGGAGAGGACTTGAACCTCCATGCCCTTTCGGGCGCTACCACCTCAAGGTAGTGTGTCTGCCAGTTTCACCACCCCAGCAGAGGGATGACGTGACGACGCGCACCTTAGCAGGCTATCGCGAACTTCGCAATACGCCGAACGCCAAGCAATAATTTCGCTAAAATAGCGAACTTTTTAACCCTCCGCCTAGAGCGCGTTTGTTTCCCGACGTCCACCGGCGCCCCTTTTTCATCCTTGACAGGATGCCCGTTCGATGCTACCGTGGCGGCTGGTTTTCGGGCGAACACGGGAAGGATCGAAAAGCCATGAGACACATGCTCTGCTTCGCGTTCGCCGTTGCCATCGCGCACCTGGCGAGCTGCAAGCCGTCGGTCGAGGAGACCGCCAACGCGGTGACCCAGACGGTGAGCTACTTCCGCGTACGCAACCGCAACGGCTACGACCTCTGCTTCGCGGAATTCTCGGCGGCGAGCGGCCGCCGCCACGTCACCTACGTGCCGTGCAAGGACATCGACCCGGCCCTCATCTTCGACGTGGGCCCCAGCCAGTCGCGTTGAAGCGGCGCCAACACGTAAAAGAGAAACGCCCATGACCAGCGATACGGAAACGGCCATCCTCCCTTCGGAACACCCCCCGAACCCGTCCGCCAGGTCCTCATCGACCGGGCGAGCGACGCGCCGCGCCTGCGCAACGAGCTGGACCGGCTCGACCGGCTGTCCCAAGCGCTCGCGTTCGCGAGCCTCGGGTTCAGCCTGGGCGCGACCGTGGCCCGGCTCCTCCTCCCCTCCCTGGGCATCGCGCTGAGCGGCTTCCAGGACGGCCTCCTGATGGGGATCGCCACCTTCGCCGCCCTGATGGCCGTCGCCTGGCTCCTCTTGCAGTGGCGCTGGCTGCAGGCCATGGACGAGCCGAAGCGAAGCTCGATCGTCCCCCGATCGCCGACCCCGCCGACCACCGCGCAGGACGCCCAAGCGCCCGGCCCGTCCACGACGGAAGACCTCGAGCGCCTCCTCGACACGCGCACGGGCCAGATCCTCGCCACACACAAGGCCCTCCGCGGCCTCCGGTCGATCGTCCGCGCCGGCCTCGCCGTCGGCGCCCTGACGGCGAGCCTGTTCGGTCCTGCCGCCCTGGCGCTGTGGGGATCCGCCACGGGTCCCGGACAACGGCCGCTCCTCGCGATCACGGCCGTCCTCCTCTTCGGCTGGAACGCGGGCTGCCTCGTCACCCTGCACCGCCTACGCCGGCTGGCGCACGAGACCCTTACCTGAACCAGACGCCGCACCGAGCGCCTCTTTTTTTGCCCGCGTTGTCTTTCGCGCCTGATCTTGCTAGGATCCCCGCACCCAGGACGCTTAGCTCAGCTGGTCAGAGCGTCTCGTTTACACCGAGAAGGCCGAAGGTTCGAGCCCTTCAGCGTCCACCATTAATCATCCCTCCGTCGTGGAGGGATGATTATTTTACATGAAAACTACCGTTCACCGTATCAGTTAGCGGCTTTGCGTGAATGAATGCGACTCGAGCTCTTGCGAATCGCCTTAGTTGATCTCACGGGATGTTGAAATATTTATTGGGTAGATCAGAGGCAATAGACATTTTGCTGGTTGGTTCGAGCGAGTGCTAACTATAGTATGTAGAACTATAGTTAGCAGGATCACATACTACAGCCAGCTTTTTATAAGATTATGCGCAAAATAATTTTAGAAAAATTTGGAGGAAAAGTAAGGGAGGAGAGATTGAGACTCGGATTCTCTCAAGAGCAGCTCGCCTCCAAGGCAGGAGTTCATCGTACTTACATCGGAATGATTGAAAGAGCCGAAAAGAATATAACATTGGAAAATATTTCTAACGTCGCAAGGGCTTTAGGCTTATCCATTTCTGAGCTGACCAAAGAAATATGAGAAAAGGAATGGACTACATTTTAAAAAACGTTAAAGGCGTTACGGTTAAAGGAAGGTCCCAGTCCCTTTTTATTGAGATCGAGATGATAAAAAACGCTTTAGACATTACGAATGGAAAAATGAACGCGTTGAATGAAAATGCCCCCGAGCTTTTTGAAATATTAGGCATGAGGAACCTCAGCGCCTTTGTTGGCGAAGTGTTCGTAAGATCACTAGCGGAAGCTTCACGCGGAAGATTGATGAAAAATCCTCATCAAGATGGCTATCCAGACCTGCTCATTATGACGGAGGAGGGTGAGTCATTATGGAATAAGCAAAAATCAAATAATCAAGCTAAAAGTCCGTTTAGCGGCTTTGAAACAGGAGGGGTTGAAGTAAAAGCGACTTGCGGGAGCGTTCCCGACCCAACATTTTTCGTAAAGCGAGGAATCAGGAAGCCCGATATAGGAGATGAGCGAATCATGTTTACCAGAGGGTACGACTGGAAAGCCCATCATAGAGAGACTACCAATTTAATTGGTTTATATTGGGATTTCATTGATAAAAAACCGATTATCTGCGCGGTATTTTTTGGTGAAGATTTAGACGAAAACGACTGGGGAAAGATCGTCCAACCCAAAGAGGGCGGCGGTCGCACGACGAGCGTATCCATCATGACAAGAAGGGGAATTTTCAAAATGTACCAAAATTGGCTTGCCGTCATCGACGACACGAGGTATGCGGCATTCTTCGATACGTTCAATCGATCAAGCGTAATTGCTGATTTTCTGGCAAGATGACGTTTCCTTCTTTTATCTTCAGCAAATGGTCGAGAACGATATACACCCCCATTGGAGGGATGCTTTCTCCTATGACTTCGGTTATTACCGTATCAGGCGCATGTTTTCCGTCATCAAAAATCCATTCATATTCAAATTTATCGAGCGTGTGCAGTAAAAACGCTTCGTGAAGCGATAGGACCCTATTTTGCTCTGGGTGAAGTTTATGGTCGCTGCTTGGATAGCAAAGGTTTGTTGTTAGCGTAGGCGCTGGGAGATCCCATGACATTCTTTTGTAGGCACTCGTATATCCAGCCATGATGCGCTTGCTCCCGTCCTTATTGACAGTGTACGGTCTAGGCAAGATCTCTCCGCATCTTTCACAAAACAAAGGGGTGTCCCCGTTTGCCCGATTGATGCCTGCCTCGTCTTTAGCCGATCCGTGCACGGCATTCCCCTTATGCAAGCACTCAGGGTTATTGCACTGGTTATCAAAAGCCCCTTTCTCTGGCGGAGTATTCGATATCCATGTGTATTTTTTCGGATCAAGCACGGGGACACGATGGTAGACGATATCTGACGTTGCAGCCTTTTTGTCTTTTCCGTCTAATTTTGGCAATTTCTCGATCGTATCCCGTACGGAGAGCCACTTTCTTTGATTATTCCTCGGGAGATTGCTATGGCTTTTGGCCGGAATGTAGCTACGATATTTTTTGAAATGCTCGATTAGCTTTTTATCGCGAGAGTATATGGTCAACAGCCTCTTTCTTCTCTGAGGTATACCGAAATCCGCAAATTGTACGACTTCGGGCTTCCCAACATATTCTTTACCCAACTCCCTTTCGACGTATTGGATCAAATTAATCGGCTGTTTAGTTTCGTCTTCGATCATGGTATTTACCATCTCAGGAACGTTTTCGAAAAATACGACCTTTGGCCGAAGTTTTTTTATGATTTTTAAGGTTGGAATGATAAGTTGATTACGCGCATCAAATTTTGGCTTGGATCCATCTCGGATACCCTTCAATAACTTGCCTTGTCCGTTTTTTGACATTCCCTGGCAAGGGGGTGTCGCGAAAACGAAATCCAATTCCTCGCCATTCAAACGGTTTATTGTTTTTTGAACAATCTCCTCTCCTTTTTCCCAAATATTTCCGGCGACCATTTCCGCATCAGGGAAATTGCGCCTGTGCAATTTTACACGCTGATCCAATAATTCGTTTGCGACTAAAATAGTGATGCCGTGTTTTTTTATGGCTAAATCTCCAATTCCTCCGGATGAAAATAACGTGATCGCCTTCATAGCATGATGTTTCAATTGCTAACTTTAGTCTACATCGGTTTTTTCCTCCTTGCAACCCCTAAATTTGCGCCGATCCCCTCCATAGCCTCCTGCACGTTCCCCAAATCATCCTTCAGCCAGATAGGCCGCTCAAAAAACCGCATATTTAAAAGTCGCCACCAAACCCGAAACCGGGCCCACACTTCGGCGTCAAAAGATCAGGATCCGGATTCCAGCCATCCTAGGACCGCCGTCCTTCTCATCGCGACATTTTGGCAAATAGCTTGATTCTTGCCAAGAAAGCGCGACATGGAAACTCCCAGCCTCCAAGGCGAATTCTTTTGTGGAGCTATCTTGGCATGCGTCCTCAAAACGTCCGATCCGGCCCCACGATGAACGAGGCCGCGTTCGGCAACACGCGGAAGGCCACCTCGCGCGCCTTGAGGGGTTGCCCATCGACCGTGAACGAGACCGCCTGGTCCCGCTCGTCCCGCACGGTGGCGGACGCGAAGACGATCCGCGTCTCTTCGGTGTCGGTCTTTTTCCAAAGGCCGAGCAGGGCGGGGCGCTCGTTCGTCGTCTGGATGACGGCTTCCAGGAACCCATCTTGCGGGACCGACACCGTACGGCCCGTCTTGGGATCGAGCGCCAGGTTTTGGATGGAAAGCGGGCTCGGCGTGCGGGCGCGGACGGCATAGGACCCCTCGAGCTCCACGCGGGCGGAGGTCTTGAGCGCGACCGCCTCAAGCAGGAACGGACGGCCATTCGCGGAACCGAGATCAAGCACGCGAATGACGCGGGCCGCAAGGACCCCCACGCCCGCCGCGGCCGCCGGGATCCCGAGCGCCTTGCCCAGCACGGACGGTTCGCTCGGCAGGTACCCGACCGAGAGTCCCTCCTGCTCCGCGATCCAAGGGATCCAACGCAAAAACCAGGGATCTGACCCCACGAAGATGAGGTTCTTGACCCCCTGGCGGAGCGTTTCCTTGAGTTCCGTAGCCAGGTCGTGGAACCCGTCACGCAAGACGGGACCTTGGATGCCTAGGCGCGCGACTTCCGCCTCGACCCGCGCCAGGATCTTCGGTCCGGCGGCCTGGGCCAGGATGCCGTCGTAGACGTAGGCGAACGACGGGGACATAGGCGCCTAGGCGGACGAGCCGGACTTGGCTTCGGCCGGGGTATTGATGGTGGGTTCGGCCTTCGGTTTCGCAGGCGCCGGTTCGCGCGCGTCGGTGCGCTTCGCGGTCCCTACCGTGAACATGCCGACCAGCGTGGCGCCGGGCTCGATGGCGACGGTCTCGGCGGTGATGTCCCCTTTGAGCTTGGCGGTCGCCTTGAGTTCGACCTTGCGTGCGATCTGGAGGTTGCCTTCGACCGTGCCGGCAATGGTGGCCTCGTCGGCGGTGACCGCGGCCTGGATGGACGCCTCGGGCCCGATCGTGAGATGGCCGCCACAGGTGAGCGAACCGACCAGCTCCCCCTCGATGCTCACGTTGCCTTGGCTACGGAAATCGCCGTCGACACGCACGCCGCGCGCGATCACGGTCTGGGCCGCGCCGCCGGACATCGAAAAGCCGTTCGGGGGCGGCGTGGGAGGCGCGTATTTTGCATCGGTTTTCGGGGGGTTGAACATAGGGACAAGCGAGAAGAGCAAGCGTTGTGGCCCAGGATACGCAATGCGCCGACCGAGAACAAGAAAAAGATCAAGGATCCGGCCGCTACATGGCCGTCGGGACAGGGATCGTGAGGATGCGGAGCCCGTTGCGGAGCGCGGTGGCGGCCGCGAGCGCGAGATCGAGGCGACGGGCACGGAGCGCCGGAGGGGCATCCAACACGGGCGTGTCGCGATAAAAGGCGTTCACGGCCTGGGCGGTCGTGAAGCACCACTGGGCCAGGAGGGCGGGCTGGGCCTGCTGGACGTCGACCCCTCCCTCGACATGGCCGGCGGCCCGCGCCACCACGCCCGGGAGCGTCGCAAGCGCCAGCATGAGGCTCCGTTCCGCGGCCGTCAGCGGCTCCGCCGTCACGGCGCCCGCCTCCCATGCGCCCGCCTTTTCCAGGATCGAGCAGAGGCGGACGAGCGCATATTGGCAATACGGGCCCGTCATGCCGTCGAACGACAGGGCCTGGTCACGGTCAAACAGGAACACGGATTTCGGGTCCTGCTTGAGGAGCGCGAACTTCATGCCGCCGAAGGCCAGGGCGCGGGCGGTCGCCCGCAGGCGCGCCTCGTCCCAGGCAGGGTCTTCGCCATGGCGTTCCTTCGTTTGGGCATACGCTTGCGCAAGCAGCTCGTCACGCAACCATTGGTACGTGATGATATTGCCCTTGCGGCTCGACATGGCCCCTTCCTTGAGCGTCAGCAGGCCGTACCCGAGGTGCCGGTAAGGCGCGCCATACCCCATCTTTTGGAGCACGGCGTCCAGCTGCCTGAAGTGGAGCGACTGGCGATCGTCCGTCAGCACGAAACTCGCGGACGCCTCGGGGTAGTCACGCTTCTTTTGTTCGGCGAGGGCCAGGTCCTTCGAGAGGTACAATAAGTTTCCATCTGACTTGCGGAGCAGGCAAACGCCCAGCTTCTCCGCCTCAAGATCGACGACAAGGGCGCCTTCGCTAGGCTTCGCGATGCCCTCCGCCTCCAAACGGCTGACGATACGCGCGGACTCCTCCAGGAACGCAGACTCGAGATACGGCTCGGATCGGTCGAAGCGGATCCCCATCTCGTCGCAGATCTGGCCGATCTCCTCGATGCAGGCGGCGCGGGTCGTTTTCCATAAGGCCGTCCACGCCCCTTCTCCCGCCTCCAATTTCCCTTGGATGAGGGAGATCTCCCGCTTCGCGCGCTCCTCGTCCTGCTCGATCCGCGTTCCGGCTTCGGCGTAGATGCGTCCGAGCTCGCGGGCCATGGGCACGGCCTGCCCATCGTGCGCCTGGGCCCACGCGTCCGCCAACGCCTGGGCAGGCTCTGGGCGCGACACGGCGCCCCATCCGGTGAGGTGGTCCTGCGCATACGTCTCCAACGGCTCCGTCTCGCTCCAATGCATGCGCACAAGGCCCCACAGCGCCTTCGCGACGTTCGCCCCCTGGTCGTTGATGAACTGGATGGCGATCACGGGGATGCCCGCCGCTTGCCACAACGAATGATACGCGACACCCGTCACGAAATTGCGGAGGTGGCCGATGTGGATTTCCTTGTGGGTGTTGGGATTCGCGTATTCAAAGAGGAACGGCTTGCGATCGGCGGCCAGGGAGAGGCGCCCATACGTGCCCGCCTCGGAACGCGAAAACGCCTCGCGCCAAGCGTGCGCCGACAACCCGTCCGCTGCCAGGACCCCAGACACGACGGCGGACAGCGCCCGGTCCGAAAAACGGACGTTCAGGTACGGTCCGGCCGCGACCGCTGCCTCGACAAGGGCGGGATCAGGGACGGCAAAAGCCTCAGCCGCCTGCCGTGCGAGCGCCGCCGGGCTCTCCCCACGCGTCTTCGCCAATCGGAAAAAGGGCACGGCGACATCGCCGAGCTCCGGCTTCGGGGGCGCGGCCATCTCCGCCGCGGAAACGGCAAAGCCCTTGCGCGAGAGCTCATCCGCCAGCGCCTGCGTCCATTCCATCCAAAGGTTGAGGTGCGGCATAGGGCTTAACCGCGCGCCAGCTTAACGAATCCGCGCTTCCCCTTCTGCAGGACCACGCCTTCCGCCGGGACGGCGACTTCGGCCTTCACGTCGGACACCCGTTCCCCCGCCACGCTCACCGCGCCCTGCTCGATTTGGCGACGGGCATCGGTGTTGGAGGTCGCGAGGCCGGTGAGGACCAACGCCTCGATGAGCGAAATGGTCGCTTGGCGGATAGAAAATTCAGGCATTTCCGTCGGCACGAGGCCATCCTGGTGGACCTGGGCGAAATGGGCGGCCGCACGATCGGCGGCTTCCGCGCCAAAGCAACGGCCGACGACATGATGCGCGAGTTCTTTCTTGAGGGCCATCGGGTTCTCGCCCCCGTTAAGGCGACGCATGCGCTCGGCAAGCGCCCCCTTCTCGGCCTCCAAGTCTCCCGTCAGGGACGCGAGCACGTCGAACCCGGAGAGGATCATCTCATCCGGCCAGCTCATGAGCTTGCCATACGCGTCTTCGGGCGCGTCCGTGAGCGCGATCATGTTGCCTTCGGTCTTGCCCATCTTCTTGCCCGTCGGGTCCGCGAGGAGTTTGCAGGTCATGACGGCCTTCTCCTTCCCCTTCAGCTCACGCAGGAGCGTGCGGCCGGCGAGCATGTTGAAGGTCTGGTCGTTGCCGCCGATCTCGAGGTCGACCTCAAGGGCGACGGAGTCGTAGCCTTGCATCAGCGGGTAGAGGAATTCATGCAGATAAACCGGCTTCCCTTCTTGGAGACGCTTCTCGAACATGTCGCGTTCGGACATCTGCTGGACCGTGAAATGGGCGGACAGCTCGACGACATCGGCAAACGACATGTTCCCCAGCCATTCCTTGTTGAAGCGGATCTGGACCGGGTTCTCGCCGTCGAAGCGCAAGAACGCGGACAATTGGGCCTTGTACCCCTTGAGGTTCTCGAGGACTTCGGCCGGCGTGAGGCGCTTGCGGGTCGCTGACTTGTCGGTCGGGTCGCCGATCATCGCCGTGAAATCGCCGATCACCAAGATCGCCTCGTGTCCCAAGGCCTGGAATTCGGCGAGCTTCTGGATGGCGATGGCGTGGCCGATGTGGATGCTGGGACCGGTGGGGTCGATGCCAAGATAGGCGCGCAGGCGCTCGCCCTTGAGCATCCGTTCACGGAAGGCGTCATTGCCGGGCAAGACGCGCTCGACCGCATGGCCGAGGAACCAATCGACCCGCTTGGGGTCCGTCACGACGGGAGACATATGGGCGTAGGGTAACCGAGGCGGAAAAAAGGTGCAAGAATAAACAAAAAAGACCGATTCTGTCGGTCAGGGCGTGCCGGGCGGGACGGCGAGGAACGTGGTCTGCCAGGGCCAGTAGGGGCACTCCGAGCGCCCGTCCGGCTCGGCATCGGGCACGAGCTCGAACCGGGGCGCCCGCCCCCGATCCAGGCGGCAGGAAAGCCAGCGGACGCGGTGGCGCGTGCCGAAATGGCGGCCGAGGGCCACGATGGGCGGCATCCCGGGGCGCGGGAAGGCCCGCTTCGCCTCCCATTCGGCCATCGTGCGGACGAGATGGGCATCGGTCGCAGGCCGTAAACCGAGGCTCGCGAGGAGCGGGGCGATCCCCCCAGACCCATAACCGGTGTAGCGGAAGTCAGGATGCAGCCGCGTGGTGTCGTAGTGCGGGACACCGTAGGCCTGCACCACGGCCCACGCCTCGAAAATGAGGGTTCCCGGCCACACGTCGCGACGCAGCCAAGCCGGCACGCCCAGGCGAGCGGAGAACCCGTTCCGCTCCCCGTCCTCCGCGTGCGCGTCACGATACGCGTCGAGGCCCTCGAGATCGGGCGGGGGCCGGAATCGGCTCACGACCAGGACCTCCTGGCCGGGACGGTTCGGATCACCGATCACCTCGCGGACGAACGGGTGGCCGATCGGGAACGGATGCGCAGGTTCACCCATGGGAAAGACCTCCTTGCGCACGCTGGATACCACGATCCGCGCGGCGCGTCAATGCGAAAACCGCCGGCCCAGGCGCGCTGGAACCGGCGGTTTTTTTAGCCTAGCTGGGCCCTCAATCGGGCGATCTTGGCTTCGGTATCGTCCTGCTTCTGGCGGAGGTCGGCGACGACGCGCTCGGGCGCCTTCGCGATGAACTCGGCGTTGTCGAGGCGACGCTTCACGTCGGTGAGATAGCGCTCGGCGTCGGCGAGCTCTTGGCGCAACGCCTCAAGGCCGGCGGCAGATGGCGCTTCGGGGACGAGGGCGAGGAGCGAGGCCCCCGTCGCCGTGGATGGGGCGCCGGACGGCAGGGCCGTGACCCGCGCCAGGTCGGACGCCTGCAGGAGGCGGCGGATCCAGGCCTGGTTCGCCTCGACATGCGCCCAGGTCGCGTCATCGCAGAGAAGCACGAGCGGGAGTTTTTTCGCGGCATCCACCTTTGCCTCGGCACGCAGGCGACGGCCATCGGAGATGAGCGCGATCAGGCCTTCAAACGCCCGCGGCGCCTCTGCCCGATCCGTATGGACCTGCGGCCAGGCTTGGGAGATGAGCATCCCAGGGAACCCCGCCGCCTCCCACACGGCCTCCGTCACGAACGGCATGAACGGATGCAGGAGCGTGAGGAGCGTGCGGAGGATATGGAGCAAGACAGCATCTTTCTTCCCTTCGACCTTCGCGATCTCGAGATAGACGTCGGCGAGGTCGTTCCAGGTGAAATCGCGCAGGCGCTCGGCCGCGAGGGAAAGCTGGTAGCGCTCGACAAGGTCGGTGACGTCGGCGGCGACACCCTCGAGGCGCGCAAGGATCCAACGGTCCGCGTCCGTAGAAACGGACGCTTCCCAGGCGGACGGATCGGTCTCGGCCGAGCAGGTCGTCAGGATGTACCGCGAGATGTTCCAGACCTTATTGGTGAAATTCCGCAGGCTCTCGATCTTCGTTTCGGAGAGCTTCAGGTCCTGCCCCGGCGTCGAGCCCATGAGGACCGACAGCCGCACGGCATCGGTGCCGTATTTCGGGATCAGGTCGAGCGGGTCGAGGATGTTGCCCAGCGACTTGGACATCTTGCGCCCCTGGTCGTCGCGGACGAGGCCGTGCAGGTACACGTCCTTGAACGGGACCTCGCCTAACGCATACGTCGACATCATGAGCATGCGTGCGACCCAGAAGAAGAGGATGTCATACCCCGTCTCGAGGACGGAGGTCGGGTGGTAGACGGCGAGGTCGCCCGTCTTGGCCACGTTCCCATCGGCATCAACGGACGCCGTGTCGGGCCAGCCGAACACCGAGAAGGTCCACATGCCGGACGAGAACCAGGTGTCGAGCGTGTCGGGATCTTGCGCCCAGCCCTCGCCCGGAGATTCGAGTGCGACCCGCTGCTCATCGCCCTTGTACCAAACCGGGACGCGGTGCCCGAACCAGATCTGGCGCGAGATGCACCAGTCGCGAAGGTTGCTGATCCAGTGGAAATACGTTTTCTGGAACCGTTCCGGAACGATGGCCGTGCCACCTGACTGGACGGCCTCCATCATGAGCTCCTTGAGGGTGACCGAATCCCCCTTCTTCCATTTGTTAAGGGTATTTTGGCGCAATGCGAAGGGCTTGTTCACGCGCACGAACCACTGTTCCATCGGCAGCTGCTCGACGGGGGCTCCGCCCCGCTCGGCGACGGGGAGCGCCTGCGCGACCTCCTCCACCTTCTCGAGCAAGCCGTCCGCCTCGAGGGCCGCCGCGATGAGCGGACGCGCCTCTTCGACGGTCTTGCCGGTAAATCTTTCCCCGCAAGGCGGGAGCAGGCGGCCATCGCGACCGATCACGACTTCCATGTTGAGGCCGTGCTTTTCCATCAGGTCCCAGTCGACTTGGGCATGCGCGGGCGTGACGCCCAAGGCGCCGGTCCCGAAGGCCGGATCCACGGCCTCATCCGCGATCACCCGGATGGAGATCGGCTTGCCGCAGAACGTGGTCGCGAACGTCTGGCCGACATAGGCGCGATACCGATCGTCGTCCGGATGCACCGCGACGGCGGTGTCGCCGAACTTCGTCTCGGGACGGGTCGTGGAGATGGTGATAGGGAAATCCTTGGCGTACTTAAAGGTATACAGCTTGGCGGTGACGTCTTTCGTCTGGACCTCGTCATCCGACAGCGTGGTCTGGAATTGCGGGTCCCAGTTGACGAGCCGGTATCCGCGCTCGATGAGGCCGTCCTCACGCATGCGGCGGAACATCTCGAAGACGGCGCGGTTACGCGGCTCGTCGAGCGTATACGTCTCGCGCGACCAATCGCAGGAAGAGCCCATCGCGCGGACCTGGCGGTTGATCGTCTCGCGAGAGCCTTCCGCAAACTCGCGGACTTTTTCGAGGAAAGCGTCTCGACCGAGCGTACGGCGCGGATCTTCGATCCCTTGCTTACGCAAAAGCTGCTCAACTTTCACCTGCGTCGCAATCGCCGCATGGTCCGTGCCTGGCACCCAAAGCACGCGCTTGCCGCGTAAGCGATGGAAGCGGACGAGCGTATCCTGGATGGCGAGCATGGTCGCATGGCCCATGTGCAGGGTCCCCGTGCGGTTCGGCGGGGGCAGGACGATGCAATATGGCTCGCCCGCCTCACGTGGGGCGAAGGCGCCGCTCGCCTCCCAGGCGGCGGCAAGACGGGCCTCGTGGTCGGCGGGTTGGTACGCTTTGGGCATCTCGGTGGGCATAGATACGGCTGAGCGTAGCGAAGATTCGAAGTTTTTGCCAGTCGGGGGCCGGTCCGGGAGGGGGTACGATACCCATAAAAAAATCCCTGAATTGGGTTCAGGGGATCAGGCCTCGTCAAGGCGGGCGGCTTCGGCCTGCAACGCCGCTTCGGTCGCCGCGCGCGTGAGCCAGGGGTGCCTCTCGAGGAACGTGTTCGCGGCCGCGTCGGGATCGCTCGAGAACGGGACCGGCCCGAGCCCGTCGACACGCGCGATGCGGATGACCATGCCACGCGTGCCCTTTGCCGCCACGAACGGCTGCGGCCCGTAGAAGAGCGTCGCCTTGTACACGCCGGGAGGGACGCGGACGGAAGACAGGGTGAGGTCGCGACGGACCGCCTGCAGGCGACGCAGCTCCTGGTGGCGGGGAAAGAAGCGCTCCGCATCGCCGCATGCGAAGGTCAGCAACGGCGCGCCGAGGGTGGGACCGCGCACGCCCGGCCCATCGCAGAGGGCGAGGGCCGCCTCTCCATCGCGGAGGACGTGCCGGTAGGACAGGTCGGGGACAGTGAACTGGGCGAACCCGTAATTTGCCCAGAACTGCGCGGCGAAGTGCGTACGCACCGGGAAAAGCCCCTGCCGATCATCGATCTCCGGAGCGGCCGGCGCGCCCGCCCTCACCAGCGACCGGCCGACCGCGAGCCGGCCGGACGGGACCGGGATGAGGACCGTGGTCTCGACCCGCCCATCCGCGAACGGACAGGGCACGAGCGGCCGCACGTCCTGCGCCGACACGACCCAGTCGACGAGGCCGCAGCGCGCACACGGCGAGATGAGCCCACGGAGGCGAGCCATCTCCCCGACGAGAACCGACTGCCCGGGCGAGAGGCCCTTGAGCATGCCAGCGTACGCGACGGACGAAGCGCCTCCCAGTCTCGCGAGCAGATCGCCTTCGTTCGGCGGGATGAACGGGTGCCCGGACGCCACGCGGTGGCCATCGGGATGGAATGCGAGCCCGGCCAGGCGCTGGGAGGCCAGGTGCGGCCGCCGACCCAGATGGAGCTCATCGATGATCCGACGGATCTCATTTTCTTGCGGAATGCCCATGGCTGATCGCTCCAGAAGATGGTTTCGCGAGGCCGACAGAGGATATCAGGCATCCCCGCGGCGTCAAGGGGGATCTCGTTCATGGCACCCTTTCTTTGCGGGACGCCGGCCAAAAAAAACGAAAAAGCGCCTATTTTAGCGCTTTTTCAAGACTTCCTTCAGATATTTTCCCGTGAAGCTCTTGGGGTGCTTGGCGACCTCTTCGGGCGTTCCCTCCGCAACGAGGCGTCCTCCCTTGTCACCGCCCTCGGGACCGAGGTCGATGATCCAGTCGGCGTTCTTGATGATGTCGAGGTTATGCTCGATGACGACGACCGTGTTGCCGCGCGCCACCAGGCGATGCAAGACCTCGAGGAGCTTGCGGATGTCTTCGAAGTGCAGGCCCGTCGTGGGCTCATCGAGGAGATAGAAGGTCTTGCCCGTATCGCGGCGTGCAAGCTCGGTCGCGAGTTTCACGCGCTGCGCCTCCCCGCCAGAGAGCGTCGTCGCCGCCTGGCCGAGCTGCAGGTACCCCAAGCCTACCTCCTCGAGGATCTTGGTGCGGTCGTGGATCGGCGGGATGTCCTGGAAGAATTTCGTCGCCTCCTCGATGGTCATTTCCAATACGTCGGAAATGGTCTTGTCGCGGTACCGGACCTCGAGCGTCTCACGGTTGAAGCGCTTGCCCTTGCACACGTCGCAGGGCACGTACACCGTCGGGAGGAAGTGCATCTCGATCGCGATCTGCCCGTTTCCCTCGCAGTGTTCGCAACGCCCGCCGGGGACATTGAAGGAGAAGCGGCCGACCTGGTAGCCACGGACGCGGGCTTCGGGCGTGAGGGCATACAGCTCGCGCACATGGTTCCAGATGCCGGTATAGGTGGCAGGATTGGAACGCGGCGTGCGGCCGATGGGGCTCTGGTCGACGTCGACGATCTTGTCGAGCCAGTCGATGCCCGTGATGTCTTCGTGGGCGCCGGCCTCGAAGGTGGCGCCGTTCAGGCGGCGCGCCAGCGTGCGATAGAGCACGTCGATCATGAGGGTCGACTTGCCGGAACCGGAGACGCCGGTGACGCAGGTGAACCGACGCAACGGGATCTTGACGGTGAGGCTCTTGAGGTTGTTTTCCGTCGCCTTCACCACCACCAGGTTCTCCTTGGCCTTCGGGCGGCGCTTGGCGGGATACGGGATCATCCGGTCACCACGCAGATAGGCGCAAGTGAGGCTCTTTTCATTCTTCAGGATAGCCGGCACCGGACCGGCAGCGACCACTTCCCCACCGTGGCGGCCCGCGCCAGGACCGATCTCGACCAGGTGGTCGGCGGCGGCGATGGTGTCCTCGTCATGCTCGACGACGAGGATGGTGTTCCCCAAATCACGCAATTTCTTGAGCGTATCGATAAGTTTCGCGTTGTCACGCTGGTGGAGGCCGATGGTGGGCTCGTCCAGGACATACAAGGCGCCGACCAGGCGCGAGCCGATCTGCGAGGCCAGGCGGATGCGTTGCGCTTCCCCACCGGACAAGGTGCCCGCCTTGCGGTTGAGGCTGAGGTATTCCAAGCCGACGTCCAGGAGAAAGGAGAGGCGACCCAAGACCTCGCGCATCACGGGTTCGGCAATGGCCTTTTGGGTAGGCGTCAGGTTGACGGTCACGAAGAAATCCGCGGCGTTGGTGATGGGGAGACTGGTCACGTCGACGATATTCTTCCCGTTGATGAGGACATGGAGCGCATCGGTGCGCAGGCGCGCGCCTTGGCAGGCGGGGCAGACTTCCTCGGAAAAGAGGTCCTTCATGCCGAGGCCGTTGCACGTCGAACAGGCGCCGTAGGGCGAATTGAAGGAGAAGAGGCGTGGCTCGATTTCAGGGAACGCGAACCCGTCGTCCGGACAGGAGAAGCGGGCCGACATGAGCTGCTCGGAGCCGTCGTCCAGGAGGCCAAGGACGGCCCCTTCGGAACGGTCCATCGCGACCTCGACCGCTTCAGTGAGGCGTGAGCGCAGGGCCTTGTTGCCGTTCACGGGCCAGCCGAGCGGGACGCGGTCGATCATGAGTTCGATCGTGTGCGTCTGGTAGCGTTCGAGGGGCACCGGTTCGCGCAAGGAATACCATTCGCCGTCAACGCGGACCTCGAGGAAGCCGGAAGCGTAAAAATCTTGGAGGAGCTGGTGATACTCGCCCTTGCGGCCGCGGACGACCGGGGCGAGGATGACCAATTCACCCTCGTTGACCCCGGGGATCTTTTTTCTCTTTTTGGGGACGGCATGGGCCTCCTCGACGCGGCGCAGCAGGACGTCGACCATCTCGTCGATCGTCATGCGCTGGATGCGCTTGTTGCAGATGGGGCAATGCGGCTCGCCGATGCGGGCGTAGAGGACGCGGAGGTAGTCGTAGATCTCGGTGATGGTGGCGACCGTCGAGCGCGGGTTGGCGGAATGGGCCTTCTGGTCGATGGAGATGGCCGGAGAGAGCCCCTCGATCTCGTCGACGTCGGGCTTGTCCATCTGGCCCAGGAATTGGCGGGCGTAGGCCGACAGGGATTCGACATAGCGGCGCTGGCCCTCGGCGAAGACGGTGTCGAACGCGAGGGACGACTTGCCGGAACCCGAAAGACCCGTGATGACGGTCATTTTGTTGCGGGGCAGCTCAAGGGAGATGTTCTTGAGGTTATGCTCGCGCGCGCCGCGGATGACGATTTTGTCTTGCATAGGGATGTTCTACTTCTGTTCTAATCGTACCCTGGCGGGCACGAAGCGGCAACGGCTGTCAAGGAGCCTGAGGATAGGCCTCGGCCAGGAGCCCGTCAACGGTGTACGCGCCGATGGCCCCCAGGAGATGCCGAAGGGCCCGCATCCGTTCCAGGTCGGCGTGCGGACTGCGTTGCGCATACGGATGCGCAAGGGACTTGGTGACGCCGACGGAACGCTCCTTCCAGAGCGGGTCGGGCTCCTCCCTCGTTCGCTGGTCGATCGATGAGGCATACTGAAATTCCCCCGCGATCCGACTCCGGCAACCGACGAGATAACGGTCACCCAACTCGCTCCGGAAATCCCGGAAAGGCGCGTCAGGATACTCATGCTCGTGATGGAACCGCTCCACACGCGCATCACCGAACGCAAAGAAACGGAGTTCCAACGGGAGAAAGGGGCGCGCGCGTGCCAGCCGCTCGTTCGCCGCCTGGACCGCAAGAAGGATCAGCTTGATGGTATGGGTATGGTAGACCTGCTCGTCGATCACGAGGAGCGAGACGCTTTTTGCGTCCACGGTTCGGTGCCGGACGCGCTCCGCGATACCACAGAAACGGGCGACCAACTGGTCCCAATGGAGGCGCCAGGCCTGGATCGCTTCGGGGAGCGTACGCCGCTCTTCCTCGCGTTCGCGAATGAACCGCTGGGAGTCCTCAATCTGGCGCGCGGCTTCGGGGCCGGGCAACGTTGCGGCACGCGGCATTTTCCTGCGCACCCGCTCGATCAGGCGATCGATCTGTCCCGTCCGGTTCTCCAGGTACCAGGCAGGAAGCGCGTCCCAATCGGCAAACCCGTTCCAGAGGGCGTCGATGATCAGGTCGTTCCGATGCGTCACGAGGAACCCGACCTCCGGATCGGGCCGGTGGGCGCGTTCCGCCAAGGCCCGCAGCGCCGGACGAAAAAGGGCCGCCAAGGGACGGGCCGAGGTATCCGTATACAGCACGAGGTCGGGAAAGGATGTCGGCGGGAGTCGGGCGTACACCCGGATGAACGTCCCAAGCCCCTCTTCGAGATGGCGGACGTCAGCCTCGGAAAGAAGCGCATCGGGCCAGTCAGGAAGGGCCGGACGCGACGGGCGTACCTCCGGACGCGAAGGGGAAAACGGAGCCATGCCTCAGAATACCACGCAAAGTTCGCGCAAAAAAGCCCATCCTTCGCCAAGATTTGCCATCTGGCGGGCGTTCCGCTATGCTCTCGCTCGTCCCATGGAGAGGTCGCATAGTGGTCTAGTGCACTCGCTTGGAAAGCGAGCATACCGCAAGGTATCGAGAGTTCGAATCTCTCCCTCTCCGCCAGATTGGCAACTTTGAACCTTAGGTACGGCAAGGGTTTTTAAGCCCTTGCCCACGACTTTTGGGCGGTCGAAGTTGGCAAGTTGGACATCCATAAGAACATCAAAGACTGGCGTCCATATCGGCGTCAGTTTTTGATTTTGCACGGTGAACCCCTCAAAGCAGAGCTTCACTAGCGTGCGCTTCTGATGCATACCGCTGGTTTGGAACACCTTGTCGGCATGATCCGTGAAGTCGAGTATCTCATTAAACTTTTGCACGAATTTATCAGACTTACCCTCAAGGATTGCCAAGCGATCCTGATACATCTCTTTCTCCTTTAAGAGCTCGTCCTGAATCTTTATAAAGACCTCTGCGTCTATGATGCGTTTTGAGCGATCCACAACGATATTGCGGATCTGTTGTTGCACTCTCACTAACTCCTGCTTGAGACTCTTTCGTTCCTTTTCCTCCTGACCCAGTCGCTCTTTGGCGAAGTGCTGGAAGTAAGCGTCCAAGACCTTCTTGAAACGATCCGGCATATGCACCCGTGAGAGATGGTTTGCAACCTGTTCTTCAACCGCCTCCCAGCGGATATATTTGCGCTCCGAACAAGTCTTATCTTTCCAATGGGTGCATGCGTAATACAGATGACCCTTTTGCATCTGACCACAAAGCGTAGAACCGCACACGGCACATCGCATAAAACCAGCCATTGGATACGAATGCTTGCGACTACGATCGGCAGAGTGATTGTGCTGTTGGACGATCTCCTGAACGTCATCAAAAATCTTTTTGCTGATGATCGTCGGAAAGCTTGCCTGACATGTAGCCGAGCGAGTTTTGACTAGACCATAGTAGATCGGGTTTGCGAGAATGTGTTCAATGGACGTTCGTTTTACCATGTTGCCGTATTTGCTTTTGAAGCCACGCTTGGCAAGCTCGGCCGCAAGTGAATCGTAGCTGTACTTGCCGGTCGCATAAAACTCAAACGCCATTTTTACAAATGGTGCTCGCAAAGGATCGATGATGAGTGATTTTGTTTTCTTATCGTTCAAGTAGCCGGTCGGCGCGTATCCGGGGAACCGGCCACGTTCTACGGCCTCTTTAAGACCCTTCTTGACCTCCCAGCTGATGTTCTGGGACGTCCACTGGGCAATTGAGGACATGATGTTCTCTACAAGCTCACCCGAAAAAGATTCATCAAATTGTTCGACCACTGAGATCAGCCGAACGTCGTGCTTCTTGAGCATCATCTTGATGGCCGCATAGTCCGCAACATTGCGACACATACGATCCAACTTGTGCATTAAGATAACGTCAATCTTGGGATCGGTCTTTGCCCGATGAAGCATTTTCTGAAGCTGTGGACGTTCGACCGTTCGAGCTGATTCACCTTTCTCTTCGTAGATGCCATCCGGAGCAAGAGTCCAGTGGTGATCTATGCCGTACTTTTGGCACGCTTTGACCTGTGCCGGAATACTCAACTCTCGCTCGGCCTGACGAGAGGTGGAAACTCTGCCGTAGATTAAATAATTAGTCATATTTTTTATAGATAGCTTGAGAGCTCTCCGTTTGGAGAGCCCTGGCGATTAATATTTTTTTATGTGATAGACCAGCCGACCTATCATCTTGCTCTCCGTGAGATGGTAGGTTTTTTTGAATCCTTCCTTCTCCGGCCGGAGCTCAAGATGTTCGCCTCGCTCGTGGTAGTAGGTCATCGCCAGACCATCCGGTGTACTCATGATCACAATGTCGCCGTTCTTAGGCTTCATATCCGCATCGAGGATGATGAAGTCACCGGCAAGGATTCCTGCATCGGGGAGCGTGAGATCAGATACACGGAGTCCGAATACTCGATGACCCGGTACAACATTATCTTTGGGGAGTAAAACAAAATCGCTGGTTCGGCTGAGATGACCGTCAAGATCATCAATTGGGATTGCCACCAACACCGGCAATTTAAAATGGCCGCCATCACCCGAAAAACTTTTTTTCAATTCCTCGAGCCCTTGCTCAAGTTTGGTCGTGGCTTCCTGTACACGCTTCTCACCAGCATCGTTGATGTTGAATTTATAATCGCTTCCCATGCTGACCTGTTGGATCTTCCCCTCAGTCCACTGCTTCCTGACCTCCTCCTCGGGGAGTTGGTAGGCCTTAGCGAAAGTGACCAGCTGTTTCTGAGACGGGATACGGGTCCCGTTCTCCAGCTGACTGATGTAGCTGGACGAAAAGCCGAGCCGCTCGGCCAGCTCTTTTATAGTCCAATTATTCGATTCCCTTTGCTTTTTTAGATATGAACCAAATGACATATTTGTTGTTATTTGCTTAATCCTACGTTGCGACCTGTTAAGTGGAGTATAGCAAATTAGCAAACATTAAGCAACTTTGCTTATCCACAGGTGTTAATATTGACCAATTAAGCAATTTTGCTTAATATGACTATAGAGGTCTATTAGCTAAACAATATGAGAACAACACCAACGAATATACGGCTGAGAGATCTCCGGATCAAGAAGGGGCTGACTCAATATCAGCTCGCTCGGATTCTGGGATTTCGGCACAACACCGCAATCAGCCGGTACGAGACCGGTCGGAAGCGGCCGAATCTCGAAACTGCCCAGCGAATCGCCCTCGCGCTGGGGGCAACAGTCGAGGAGGTCTTCCTGCCGTGAACAGGAATGCGGATCAATAAAAGTGTGAGGTCACTCTTATGAGTCGCAATACATGTCACAACCAACAAAGGACGAGGAAGCCCTCATGGGGCTTACCCAGAAAGCTCTCGCCGATGTCCTCGGCCGGGAACCTACCAAGCAAGAGGTTTGGCGTGTCCATGCTGGCTTCAAGCGCATGGCATTCATGCTTTTGGAGCACTTAGATCACATCAAAAAGTATGACAACGAAAATCCTGATCAAAAGACTTATCCAGAGGATCTGGAAGCGGATGACTCGGAAACCCCCGACCCGGAGAGAACTCTTGGCGAGGAGGGAGAGTCTGCTGAGTAATTTCACAATCCGCGAATTAGAGAATCCGACCATGCGACGGGACTTTTGTAGAGCGATGGACAACATCGACCGAGCCCTGCCCAAATCCAGAGAATGGTAGATGGCGCCTTACTCTCCCCTCAATGGCGCCAGACGTGAAGGGAGGAATAAGGCGCGGTCTTGAGGTCGACCATCGCCTTTATTATTCGTGGCCATGTCGGATGAAAAAATAAAAGTACGAGATGTAAGAAATGGCGATTGGTACTGGGTCAGCAAAGTGCTTCTCGATGAGTACGGCGACAGACTCAAGCCGATCGGCATCGCAATTTATAACTGCCTGGCGGCACATGCTAATCAGGAGGGTTTTTGTTTTCCGTCCCACAAGCACATTGCCAAAAAAATAGGAGCGAGCATCTCAAGCGTGCAAAGAGGACTCAGAGACCTGATCAGACTACGGATCATTAGTAAGGCACGACAACGCTACCACAACGTGTACTACCTCCTGAAACTAGATAGGTCATATAGACCGACCTCAAATAAGACCGGTCAGTCAGACCGGCACATCGGTCATACAGACCGGTCAGATCAGTCAGCCGGAACTACTAACAAGAATAAAGAAAAAGATTTAAATAAAAAGAATTACGGATCGCATGAAAAAACTGTGGATAACTTAAACGAGATGAAAGCAAAGCTCACTGAAAAGATGTCCATGAATAGTGCAAAGCGAAGGGCAATGGATGATACCTAGTCACCCGTTTGACCGTCCGGGAGGTAGTCGACCCCGGACAGCGACGAATTATTAATTAACTATGATCGAGGATTTCAAAGCCAAACCGGCTGACAACGGGTCGGTAATGAACCTCCGGAAATAAAACTATGGTTAAAGAGGAACAGTCCAATATAGGAAATTGCCCTCATTGCACCAAGATCATCTTCAAAGATGCCGTATTCAATTCCGAGGCCTCATTTTCCACGCGTTGCCCACACTGCAACAAAGCTGTAAGGGTGATCATCAAACACAGAGTCGAGATCGCTTTAATAGCAGTGCAGGATGATCGCAAACCTAAGAAAATAGGCTCCGGTCCCGGCTTCGTTGTCTTAATCTTCGTGCTGTATTTGCCGCCATTCATTCATCGTTTGGCGGATAACATGGACAATATTCTTGACATACTCGCCTGATAGCAAATTAAAAAACAAACAGCAAAAAGGAGCTACTGACATAGCCCCTTAATGCCCCCCTGAAAGACCTTGATCTTGTGCTAGAAAAGCGGGTGATCCTTTCTCCATTTTAGCGTGAATAAGAATCGCCAATTTTTGCGGCTTAAGCAATAATCAAGTGATCAAATAGGGGTCATCGATTACTACGCAGAGCCTGTCGAGCTTCTTTCAATCTTTACTCTTCTCAAGAGACCCCTTTTTGCCATTTGTTTGCCTCTGTGGCAAGCATTTGTGCAATGGTGCAACTTTTTGACCCTTTGTCCGTAATGATCGAGCCGTGGGACGAAATTTCAGACCTTAATTTAAATAATCAGTCTTTGAGCTCCGCGCCTCCGGCGTCTTTGAGAACCTGAAGGTGAGCCACCTGAAATCCCGGCGTACTGACTTGGACATCGAATTGCAGTTTATTTTTTGAAGTAAAGTAGAGACCATCTTTATTTACTCCAAAATGATCATTTCCACCTTTCCCATCGAAGTGTACCGATTTTGATTCTCCTCTCTTTAAAACAAAGCCCGTTAGTTTTTTGTAGTATCCTTCGCTTTTTGCTGTCGTGAGATCAGCGATTGTGTAGTACACCTCGAAGTTACTCATGTCTTGTGCAGAGGTATTCTTAAGAAGTAATTCCAGATGGTCATCGGTTATCTTTCCCTGCGCATCAACATTGTTTTCGACAAGACCAGAGACAATTGAAAGACCGCTCGCCATCGCAGTATTTTTTATTTGGTTTGGATATGTGCCTGGCACGATGTCTTGTGGATCACTCGACACACCAGCGTCTTTCGTCGTGGTTGTTACAGGTACTGGTTGCGATGTGCCATTCGATTTCATGAACACAAACCCTGCAATGAGAGCAACGCCTACAATTCCAACGATGCTGTACATTATTTTATTGGTCATATCTTTAAGTTAATTTTTTAGTTAATACCTTAATAATTGTTCTACTCGACCTTTTGCCACAGAACTTGGCTTCTCGCAAACGCATACAATGATGCGAACCCGAAGGTGAGCAGAAATCCTATGAGCCACAAAATTTCCCAGACCTTGTCTAAAAATATGTAGTTCAATGATTTGCCATTGTAGATATCTTTGATGCCGAGAAGTGCAAAAGTAAGACGTTCATAGTGTTTGGTAATAGATGTTTCTTCCGTCCCATTACGAAGATTTTCATACAGTGGAAATTGTCTAAGGATAATATGTGAATCCGTTTGGCTGATGTGCAGTGCATTAAAAAACCCACCGGGCACCTGATTGTCGGTGTCCATAGTATCTCCGATCTGCGGCACAATAAGTACAAAGAACATCCAAACGACAAAAGTGAGTATGAGGGCATTTGAAGGAAACCGCATGAGGATGGTAGAGAGGGCTGCGAATAGAAAAAATATAGAAAGATATACCAGCGTAGCCAAGGCAGAGAGAAGTATCTTTGTAACCTCAAGGAGAGATATGTGAACACCTCCCACGAGCACAATAATGCCAATAATAGTAAGGAAAAGGAGCGCACACACAGACATAAGAAGTGCGGCATTCCCGATTAATTTACCTAAATAATATTTTTTTCGAGTAATCGGCCGCGTAAAAATGAGTGGTAGCGTATTATTGCCCTTTTCTTTTGCAATGCTCAAATAGCCGAGCGATATCGCCAGAATCGCTCCGATAATTTCTAGATATTCTATGGTGGCTCGTAAAAGTTGAAGAGGAAAAAACTCCGGTCGCGTGAGAGTGCCTACTGGCTGACCTGCGGCAATAAGAGCTTGATAGGTTTTTTCGAATAGCGAGACTTTGACTTGAAAATTGAGTGATCCGACGTACATGGAGATGCCTGTCAATACAATGAGAAATACGAGAAATGTTACAAACACATAATTTCGCATTGCGTCGCCGTATTCTTTTTTTGCAACAGTTAAAATTTGTTCCATATCATTATTCGTTTACATAGTCTCTGCGCGGATCAAATCTTCGTAGACCAGTCGCCGAAAGAAGACCCAGAGTGAGTATAGAGACACATAAAGTTGCCATTTCTAGCCAATGTCCTGAAAATGCTTGTCCAATGGGGAGACTCGCGCTAAATGAACTTCCTAACAGCTCACCGCTTATGGTTGTGTAGTGCCAGCCAAGAGAGACTGGAAACAATATATGTTGCGCCGTACTAAAGAACCCTGTGAGCGGAGGGAGTTGCAGGATGGTAACGGGATTCAATAATGCAGTTGGTGTGAGACCTGTTGCGAGCTCCGGCAAAACAAAAGTAATGCCGACCCAGATACAGATGGGTATAAAGAGAGCAAGCGATTCACTTTTCGATACAATCGCAAAGAGAAGTCCGCACAGAGCAAAAAATAACATATATAAAAATGAAAAAAGAAAGAACACAAGGGCATGACCAATATCCACGATGGTTATGTGCTGAAGAGGAAGAAAAAATGACGAAGCAATGCTAATGATTGCTGTCATGCTCATAATGCTGAGAAGCACCAAGCCAAGTCCGAGTATTTTACCTAAAACAAACGATTGTTTGGGAACTGGCCGCGTAAACAAAACTTGTAAAATGCCCGATCGCCGCTCACGCATAAAACTGCGGTGTCCGATAATCACGGCGAGCAAGGCTCCGATGAGCAAAATGTAGACGATGAGGTTATCAAAACTTGCAAGTGCGGGAACAGCGTGAAGAGGATTTTCAGGAACAGTACTTGCGCCTTGCGCATGGAGAAAGACCACCGAGGCGCGATACACTGCGTCGGCTGTAGTAAACGTAGACCAGCCTATAAACGAAGATGCCGCTGTCATAAGCAGAAATACTCCCGTAATAGAGTACATAGTTTTTTCTCGAAACAATGCACGTATTTCTGTGCTCGCAATGGTGAGTGTATTTCCCATGGGGTTAGTGTTTTTCACCGAGGGTGAAATATATTTCTTCAAGAGATGACTCATCGTGGAAACGTTCCATCGTGTGAGCCAATGAATCACAATAGATAAGCTTTCCCTGATTGAGGACACCAATTGTTGTGCATGTTTTTGCCACCTCTGAAAGAAGGTGTGTGTTCATAAAGATGGTCATGCCTTTTTCTTTATTCAGCTTGATGATGATGTCGCGAAGTTTTTTGATACCCATTGGGTCGAGCCCGCTGGTGGGCTCGTCAAGAAAAAGCACTTCGGGGTCGTGCAGTATCGCTTGCGCAATACCGATGCGTTGCCGCATCCCTTTGGAAAACTCGCCGAGCTTTTTATTTTCAACACCGGTGAAGTCAAGAAATGCGAGTACCTCGTGGATTTTTTCTTTTGGATTTTTAACACCCGACAACTTCGCGAGATACTCGAGATTTTCGAACGCCGTGAGGCTATCGTAAAATTTTACGTTTTCCGGCAAATAGCCGATGCGTTTTTGTACCTCTATACTCTCTTTTTGAGTATCAAATCCGCACACCGAAGCGGTTCCGGCTGTGGGTGCAATGAGCGTCGTTAAGATACTGACTGTGGTTGTCTTTCCGGCTCCATTATGGCCAAGAAATCCAAATATCTCCCCTTTATTAACGTGGAGGTCTAGTGAGTCAAGCGCAAGAGTATCCTTGTATTGTTTGGTGAGCGCATGAGTGGTGATTATTGGCTTGGTAGTGGTGTTCATATAGTTAGAGAGCCCATTAATTGGCCTTGGTAATCTCATCTTTCTTTGTGATCGTAAGGTAAGTGACCGTGGCTAAGATTGTAAAAAGGAACAGCGCGCTGGTTACGACCGTACCTAAACCGAGACCACCACTATCTGTCGGTTGTGACAGATAGTCACCAATAGATGCGCCGAGTGGACGGGTTAAGATATATGCTAACCAAAAAGCGAGAACCGCATTCGTGGATTGATGACGATGTTCCAATGCCAACACACCCCTAATGACATAATGAGCAATAGTTATTAGCGCAATTGCTCCTGCGAAGATTAATGCCGATAGTAGATATCCGAGTGCGAGTTTCTCCGCAAGAAGATCACCAGCCGCGGTACCCAAGGCAAAGGTAAAAAAGATGGCGAGCCAGTAGAAAGATTCTCGCTTGGTCGTAACAATAGAGTGAATGGACAAGGTTTTTTCACTCGCATACCAAGCGATAAAAGTCAGTACGAGAGCGATGGCAAAGATAGTGGTGGTAGTTACCAACGAGATACCGAAATTGTCTATCAGATTATCGGTGACTAGAGTGCCGAAGACGCTGATAAGAACGACTGCAAGCCAATAGATTGCTGGGATATATTTTCTCGCTCTAAATTGAAAGATGAGCACAACGACGAGTAGTATGCCCATGATTAGCGATGTTCCGGTGAGTCCTAAATTCAAATTGGTATTCAAAAAGTCCGCGAATGTTTCGCCAACAGTGGTACAGAGAATCTTGATGATCCAAAAAGAGAGAATAACCTCCGGAACTTTATTAAGCATTCCTTTGCCGAGTACGGAATCATTGTTTGATCGCCAACTTTTTAATAAATGCATAGAAAAATTATCTTCATTTTTTATAAAATTCACATGCTTGCTTTTATCTCCGCAACACAACCAGAAACCACTGACGCTTCAGTGATTTCTGGGTTTACCTTTAGATTATTTTCTTCACCGAGCTGTACTTGCGGAGCTGTGCCACTGATTTTGGTCTTTATGACCAATCTTGCCTAATCGGCGATGATTTTGACATTGGCTTGAAGCATCTGCTCTTGCGTGACAAATAATCTCGCTTACTCTACTCCCTCAAACTGATGATCGGCGTTGGAACCGACATCTTCGTGTCCACCAGGAGCTTCGTTTACTTCAGTACCTGTTTCCGGAGCTTCTACGCCCCCCACTTCACTTGCTTCAAGGGTAGAATCCGGCTTGCTGTCGTTCGCCTGATCTTGGATGTTATCCGTATCAGGTGAGGTCGTCTGTTCGACTTGGGCAGACGGTGTGTTGTGTGCTGGCGGTGTATTCGTCTGAGCGAACGCCACGCTACCGGCGACACCAAGCACTGCGAGAGGGATGCCGAGCAATCCGAGATATCCGATTTTGTTCTTCATAGTGTTGTATTTAGTTGGTTAATTTACTTCTAACTTTATCGACCTTTCACTAATTACTACGCAGGCCGGAGCGGATTCCTTTCAAAACAACTTACACCCTTTCTAGAGCCACTTTTCGCTTATACGAGGAAACAAAGAAGAATACTCCTGAAATGATTGCAATGGACAAAGTACCAACACCCACCGAGAGTAGCGCCAAGCGAGACGAATGCATGCTGATACTATGACCCAGCATAGTCGTTATAATGGCCAGTGGGATCAGTCCAGAAACAGTAGCGAGCAGATAACTGCGGAGCGAGAGTTTTGAAACCCCGGCAACATAGCTCAACATATCAAACGACACTGATGGGAACAGCCTCATAATGAATACAGTTTGCCATCCGAGTTTTTCGCTATAGCGATCAATGAAGGATGAACTTTTGGGAAATTTGGTTTTTACAAAGTTACGACCGAGTCTTCGAGCAAGTAAAAAATCAACGGTTGCTCCGAGTCCTTGACCTACCACCGTAAGCAGACTACCGACGATGGGGCCAAAGAAAAATCCCCCGGCGAGAATAACCAGGGCGTCAGGCAAGGGCGACATGACAGCCACAACGAGTAGCGCAATATACAGTAACCACGCCCACGGGCCAAACCAGTGTAACCAGCCAAAAACAACACCCTGACTTAGAAATGACGATTCTTTAATTTCAACACTCGTATAAAGCAAAACACCCCCGACAATTGCAAAAATCGTCAGCATTTTTAATAGAGTTTGTTGTACTAGAGGGTCGTCGAAATGCTGACGTATTGTTTGTTCTTGCGGGATGCCAAAAAGTTCCTTAATGGTTATGTGGACAGTATTCATTTACTAATTACTACGCAGGCCGATAGCGTTTCCTTTCAAATACTAATTACCCCAAGGAAATATTTGCCCAGCGCGAAAAGTGGAATTGTCTTTTTGTGTCCCGATAATTTTTACGATTGCCCCCTGTCGAATAATCGAGTCGTTATTGCCTTGTGTCTCGCTCGTATTTACACGCCAACTTTTCTTGTGGAAATCAGTAAGGTAAAACTCTTCCGAACTAATTATTGCAGTGACCGTGCCACCGAGTAAACCATTTTCGGGCTGTACCCATGCATCTTTTGAAGTATAGGTAAGTGCATCATACGACGGAACTGTTTCAACGAGAAAATCCTGCACGCTCTCGCCGACATCCATCGTATTGAGTGCTATTCCAAATAACGTACTGCCGATCAAAACTGTCGCTATTATTCGTGCCGTTGCATAGCGATACCCAAATTTAGTATGGCGCACGGCATATTTTGTGACACCAGTTAGTACGGCTAAGGTCGCAAGCCAAAAGTAAGGAATTGAAAGCAAAATATCATCGACGACACTTTCTTTAAGGTATACTCGTACGCTCGCATCGTGATCAATAAAAGTAAAAATAATAATAGCAATGGCAATACCACCAAGAACCGTAGAAAAGACCGCAAGCGACCACAATACTGATCTTTTCAAGAGAAACTGCCATCGAGGACGCGGTTCAATTCCTTGTTTCTTGATTTCCTCTATGATTTTTTCAGGTAATGTATTGTTCATAAATTTATATTTTTTGTGGTTAAAATCTCGTTGAGAAATTTCTTTCCTCGATTGAGGAGGGTCCCAACAGTACCTTCCGGAATTTTGAGAATATCTGATATCTCAGTGTAACTCTTTTCTTCAAAAAACCGGAGGACGAGTACATCGCGATATTGTTCCTCCAGTTCTTCAAGTGCTCTGCGCAAGATATCCCCATTTATTTTTGAATCCAGAGACTCGGTAAAATTAGTTTCATCCGCGATATTTTCAAATAGGTAGGTTTCTTCCTCAGTTGCGACGGGCGCAGGACGGACGCTCTTTTTTCTGTAAAAACTAATTGCTTCATTATGTGCTATACGATACAGCCACGAAGAAAATTTCAAACCATTATCATAGTCATTAATATTTACATACACTTTGATAAATATATCTTGAAGTACATCATCTACGTCATGGGGATCTCTGCAACCTAAACGTATAACATAACGACGAATAGGAGCCTCGTATCGGCGAATAATTTCGGCAAAATTGTCCTTATTTTTCTTCGTATCAGAAACTAACTCTTGATCGGTTTTCTTGCTTAGTTCATTCATAGTGATTGCAGGGTGACAACATATATTTTTCCGCTCGTGAAAAAAGTATCATTGCTGAAATTTTGTCCCAAAACAGGATCAACAAATTGTATTTCCTTCGGGGTCTCGATGACATTGGCCGATATTAGACTGTCTTTTACAAACAGTTTTTCGCTATCGATATCCGGGCTTATTCGGTGAGTAACCAGCCATTTGATGGCAGTATCAAGACTGGCTGTGCCGACATACACCGAGAGACCGTCTTGCATTAAATTGGTCTTCCAAATTCGAATATGATGACGCTCATCAACGTTATTGGCTTGTGTAGGTTGCTCGAATCCAAAATCATTTACAGTGGCATTCCAAAATGATGGAGTCATTGGGGCATTAAGATATTGACGATGCAGTAGGGCCGCTTGAGCAATTTTGGCGACTGATCCCACACTAACCCGATCTGCCACAGACCATCCTGCTTTCTCGAAGCCTTGAATAAGAACGCCGTCATTCTTTGCAAGGAAAATAAATCCGAGTGGCTCCTGCGGACTTCCAATCAATGTCTCGGAATATTTGGGAATCTTCTGCTCACTGAAATATGTGCTGACATCGCCCTCAATATTTTGAATGGAAGTCTGCACCGGAGCGACAAGAGGAGGATGGTATTGCGAAGCAAACCCAACATAGAAAACAATGTTGACCAAAATCAATCCAATAGTTAGTGTTTTTATTTTTCTCGAAACGACGGCATGCTCCCGTTCCCCCTTTCTCAATTGTCTCCATTCATACAATGCGATGACTGTCATAAGGATAAGGAAGCCGAGCAGATATCCGCCCCATACATCGCTCACATAATGCACGCCCAGATATAATCTGCTAAAGCCGATTGCAAGGACAACAACAAGACAAGCAAAAAACGCATTGACTTTATACTTCCAATTTTTCATGTGGCGAATCCAAATGTATGCCAGAAAGCCGTAAAAAATTACCGCCACCATTGCATGACCGCTCGGAAAAGAGAAAGAGTTCTCAAGATATGCCGGGTTCGCTGGCCGGTCCCTATGGACAAGTAGTTTTCCTAGATAGTTAAATATCTCGTCGGCCGCTAGTGCCAGCCAGAGATAGACGATGTAATCTCTCTTTTTCCAAAACCAAAGGATCGCAGAAACGATAATTGCCGAGCCAATAACGATTTGCCACTTCCCCAAAAGAGTAATCCACAGAAATACTTTCGTAAGTTCTGGGCTTCGGAAGTAGGCCAGTAAGTTGGCGATCCGTAGATCGGCCGACACTATTGCTTCTGAGGCGAGCACATCTTGGATGATTCCCAAAAAGAGCGAGAGGACATATACGAAACTGATAACAATGAGCGTAAGTGGCAATCCGGAAAAAGTCTTGCGATCAGTTCTGGTTCTAATGATGGCAAAGAAAATTGGATATCTCTTCACCAATTTTTGAACATCTGGATTAGAAGATACTGCATTCCAAACCGATGAAGAAACTGATCGTATGAATTCTGCTATCTGCCTGCCGTGTTTGACCGTTACAAACCTTATGAAGTACAGGAGTACCAAGAAAGCACCTATTGCCCCGATTGCATATCCAACCCGGGTTGACCACACTTCAATAGCTGTAAACGCATTTCCGAAAAAATATCCGACCAAAAGATGCGATGCTGACCAGAGAAAAGCACTGATGATATTCCAAAAAAGAAACCTACTCTTTTTCATGCCGGATACACCGGCAATAAATGGCACAATGGCACGGAGAGGCCCGATGAAGCGGGCCAAGAAAATACTCTTACTTCCATGCTTATGAAAGAATTGTTTTCCGCGTTCTAAGTGATCGGCTTTAAGCCACTTGTTTTCGTTATGGAAAAACCTCGTTCCTTTCGTACCAAGGTAATAACTAAGACTGTCTCCCAAAATTGCTCCGATAGCGGCAAACCAAATCAGGTCGCCGATATCCAAATAGCCTTGAGATGACAGGAAACCAGCAATCACAACAAATGCCGCTCCGGGTACTACGATTCCCACGAATACAAGCGACTCTAAAAGAGCGACCAGAAGCACCAGCCAATAACCCCAAACGCCGAGGTGTGTTAGAGACGGCAAAATGTGAGTTAGAAAATTCATAGTGATTGGGGTTCAAAATATCGTTTATAGAGCTTGGTCTTGGCGACTTCCGGTAGAATGTATTTTTTTGCAATCCACATCGATGCAATGACTATAACCGCACTTCCCACAACATCTGTAAGGTGATGAATACCTGCATACACTCTGGAAATGCCGACAACGATTGCTATTACCCACGCTAAAGCACCAATTCTTTTGTCGTATACGAATAGAATTGAAGCAATCGCGCTAGTAAGCAACATGTGATCAGACGGAAACCCATTATCCGGAGAGTGAGGAATAAGAGGTGTGAAGTGGCCGACTACAAATGGCCGTGGATCGAAGTAGAACGTCGCGATTACTTGGGTGAGGACATAAGCCAATGGCAAAAATATAGCCGAGAGAACAGTGATCAACTTTTGTTTATTTCTGGTCTGCAAGAAAAAATAGATGGCCGCAATGACAATTTCGAAGATGTATAAATATTTAGCTAAGAAAATATTGAAATTGTCCATATATTTTTACTCATGATCCGAACTCATGGTTTATTAGCTCATCGTAAGACTTGCCCTTTAACGAACTAGCATTGAGTTCAATGACATCCAGCTCACGCACGCCATTGCGTGTCCGGGCCCGAATATAGCCGGAACGTTCCTGAGCGTCCTCATTGAGGATCGTTACGTGGATAGAGTTTTCGTCCTGACGTTTAAGCGATTTGATCTTCGTTTTCTTGAGATCGTAAATAAGTTTGTCGGTCCCGGAAAAAGAGCCGCCCGGCATTTGGGTGTAATCAAGATTTTCGCTTCGAGCGATAGTAAAGCCCTGCCGTGATACCAATTGGCTCATGGTCAAAGCTTTAAGATGATCAACGAAATTTCTGTCACGAGCTGGCAAAAATTTTGCCAAGTCCTGCTTAAGTTTCTTGTCCTCAAAATGACCAATGCGATCCATGAGGTCTTGAAGCGACGTTTTCATGTCGTAGAAAGCAGTCTTGCGATTGATCATCTCCCAATCAAGCTCGACCCCTTTCTGAAGCATGAACCAAAGATCGTAGACATCACGTCCCTTCAAGCGATACAAAAATGCTCTGATCTTTTCAGCAAGAATTTCCTGCCAATCCATGTGCCTCACAACCGGCAACGGAACGACCGGAAAATCACTCTCGAGCACGGTCTCCTTAGAAGTCTCCGGCTTCTCTCGAAGTGAAAAGTCGAGGTGGATATTAAGGGGATGCTTCATCCCTTCAGGCCGATAACTCAAGATGCCAGTGTACGCATACTTGTTTTCCTCGGTGCGTTTGAGCTTCATATCCGGAATGATCGCGCTCATCTTTTTCACCGTCTCGTTTACCAAAGGGTCAAGCTCTTTGGCAGTAAGCTCGGCCGTAAAATCTAAGTCTTCAGAAAAGCGGCCGGATTTCAAAAGCAAACGAATAGCCGTGCCACCTTTGAAGTAAACTTTTTGACTCTGGGCTGTGCTATAAAAAATACTCAAGAAAACAACCTGAATGTATTCACGAATTATCGTGAACTCATCAATGGCGAGTCGTTTTGAAAATTCATTGATTTGGTCTTTGGAGATCATAGGTTTAGAGTTTTATTGAAGCGAAGTAATTCTTAAACGCCTTATTGGTTATTCTCGAGGCGATTTCTTTGACCTTTTTCTTATCGACTGACTGCAAGTTTAATTCCTCAATCGAAAGCGATCCTCTGCCAAGCGCGACAAAAAACATGCCATCAACCAATGCTTTTTCGGGGGAGGCAATTAAAAAGTCCCCGGACTTCTGATAGTCGCTGTAGTATTTCTGATCAAGGTGGACATACGAAAAATTTTTGCCGCCAGCTTCAATTTTTCGAGCAAGACCGGTCGTAGCCGAAATAACTTCTTGGGGAGACTGCACCAAGATGCCGTAAAAGTTGAGAGCTGAATCCAAAGATACATATGAGGGGCCATAAAGCACATTGGCCAATTCAAAATCCGACGGCCGATTGGACGTTAAGACGTACCAACCCCTCATGACTCGCTCGATCACGCCCTCTTTGACCAATCGAGTGGCTTGTACGTGGCTGTAGTTGGAATCTGCAACTTGCAATATTTTCTGCAGATCAGCAGAGGAAAATATCTTTTTCCCTGACGCCTGCAATGTTTGTAATGCCTTAAGCTGTTTCATAGATTTAAAATTATTCCTCTGGAATATGTTTTTGGTGGCCGCCTCCAGCTGTGCCGTCATTCGTGGCCATACTAAAGTAAGACTTTTGGGCTACGATAATAAAATCGGCAAAGAATGGTTTGAAAGAGAGAACCTGCGAGTCGGCTTGCAGAGCTCGCATGAGTTTCTTGTCCTCCTCATCCGGCGTAGGATCAATAGAGCCCGGGTGATTGAGAAGGATTATAAATTTCTTGGCCAAAAAGAGAGAAAAGTAGTGCCAGAGCATTTGGGTATCAAAATTCTTGGGAGACGAACCAAGAAAGACTTGATGACCAAGAAATAGGTTCTTATCATCAAGATATATGCCAATTACCTTAGGCACACTCTCGTTCTCTAAGTCTTTAAGGAATTTATACAAATCCTCCGGATCTCGAACCTGACCCTGAATCGGCAATTCGACGTCAGTTTCAACAATCTCAAACTTTTTGAGATACCTTTTACCTTCTTCCGCATGGTTGTGCTCTTTTTTGGTCATAGGTTGAATTAGTGGTTAATTTGATTATATTCGACTTACTTATCATAAGTGTACAGTAAGTCCAATATATATGCAAGGCCATTTTATCCACTCCCCGGCAAGCCCCGTGTTCCCACGCTTTTTAAGAGCTTTAGACACCCTCCAAAAATTATGCACACCCTGTTTACTTGCACAGACTTTTCAGGTGGTGCTATAATAAAAACAACAACTGAATAGCATATGCCTCAAGGGGCATCCTGAAAGGTATTCCGAGTTTAAGAGCTCGCGATCCAATTATCACATTTTGTGGTATCGGATCGCGAGCTCTTTTCGTTTTCAGTTGTTGTCAGCTCTCTGATACCCCGATGGTCGACATCCGCAACCTGTAATCGACCTCACACTGCTCGGAGCTCACGGGTTTCGAGTAAATAAAAAATCTACGGGGGATGCGCGGGTGTCAGAGATTTGAATTAATTTATATGTTTTCCAAATTTCAATCATTACCAAGTTATTTCGGCGGCAAGCGAAAGCTGGTCAAATATATTTTTAAGCCGATCAAGAAAAAAGAAGGAGTTTTTATCGACGCCTTTCTCGGCGGCGGATCAGTGAGTCTCTACGCCAAAGCAAAAGGATACAAAGTTATTTCAAACGACATTGCATACCGATCCCTGATTATTGGCAAAGCAATTATCGCCAACAATTCTGTGAAGTTAGAGAGCGAGGACTTGGCAAGGTTGTTTGTGGAAACTAAGCATGACGGATTTATAAAAAAGAATTACTGCCCGAAAGTTTTCACCAGCAAGATTGCAGACTTTTTAGACAATGCTGTGGTGGCCGCCAGACAGGTGGAAAACGAAACCAAACGATACTTGCTTATGCACCTTATCATCAAATTCATTCTGTCGTGCAGACAATTCGGAAAGTTTACGCACACCCGGGACACGCTGGATTTGGAAGCTCGCAAATGGGAGTGGCCGCTCCGATCTAAGTCGCATGCCCCGAAAAACCTGCGGATGATCCAGAATCCCATGCTCACTTTGGAAAAATTAAAAGACGAAGTTAATCATGGAATTTTCGACAACCATCAAGACAATGAAATACACCAAAAAGACGTGTTTGATTTCCTCAAGACTGTTCAGGGTGATGTTGTTTATTTTGATCCTCCTTATCCTGGCTCTTCTGCCTACGAGGTTGAGTATGGGATTTTAGATAACCTGCTCGTCGGCAAAAAGCTGGATAACAAGCCGAGTGGATTTTCAAACAAGATCGCCGATGATTTTCTTGAACGAATGTTTGAGGCCGCCAAGCATATCCCTCAGTGGGTTATCTCTCTCGGCCAAAATAAAGAGGACATCGGCGTGAAGCCGGAAAAGTTATTGGCAATGGTGCAAAAGTATCGCAAAGCCGAAGTGCAAATGCTTGATCACAAGTGGTCGGTATCAAACGCCGGTGGCCGCAACCAGAGCAATAACATCGAGTACATGATCGTAACCGTATGACCAAAACAAAAACACAAATCAAGACGGTGAAAATTAAGGAATGCGTTCCGAACTCTTGGAATCCCAACGAGATGAACGCCCGACAATTTTCGTCGCTTAAAAAAGCCCTGACCCGATACGGACAGACCAAGCCGATCCAAGTCGGCGTTTGGCCGAACATGAAAGTCAAAGACGGCTATGTGATTGTCGGCGGTTACCACACATGGAAAGTGCTCGGGGAGCTCGGCAATGACGAGATCGAAGCGAACATCCACGACTTCAAAAGCGAGGACGAAGCCAAGCTCTACGGACTGACTGACAACATTCACGGGTCCAACCAGCAACTCAAACTCGGCAAGCTCGCCTATGAACTGACCCAGAATGGCTACTCGATCAAAGAGATCGCAAGCAATCTCGGCGAGGAGGACGTGAATGTCAAAGACGCACTCGACCTCGTGAAAGACGAAATAGAAAAGAAAATGATCGAGCTCAAGAAAGCCGAGCGTGAGAACTTTGTTGCTCTAAACTTCATCGTCGACAAAGACCCGAAAGAAGCCGCCGATGAATTCATTGAATCAGTCACGGCCTTTGCCAAAACCAAAGGAGTGAAAGTGGCAAAGGTAACGCAGGACATAAACAAGAGCCGAGAGACCATTGCCCTTATAAGCTTCAACGTCACCAATCCGCAAAAGAATGCCATAGACGAAGCGCTAACTGTCCTGATTAAAGAAACAAAAATGACCGAGAGTGAGGCGATTGCAGAGATTTGCTCGAGGTCTTTAGGGCACATAAACCCCGTAAAACCCGGTAAAACCCAACAAAATGAGCAAAAAGATTGACTTACAAAGCTACAGATACCGAGAAGCGATGCGCCTCAAGTATGAGAGCGAGTCGTATGCTGTCATTGCAAAGAAGCTCAGAGTCTCCGCATACACGGTCGAGGGATGGTTTAAATTCGGCGGCTTACTCAGAGAGGAATACGACAAATACAGCAATGAAAAGACTGCACTGCTGGGCGTTTTATCTGATGAGACACTGGCCAAGAACAGTAACATTGCCTCAAGTATGCTGGTCGCTCTTATGGGTAGCTCCGATGACAACGTTAAATTTCGTGCAGTCAAAGAGATACTTGATCGAACACGAGGGGCCCCGAAAGGCAGTAACGACACACAAGGGTTATTAGGAACAGACCTAAGCTATGAACAAATTCTACGAAAAGCCAGAGAGAAACAACCCCCTCCAGATGGTTAACGACCTTGTGGAGGTGGCGATGATTTGTGACGCTGATTCGCAAACATTCATCGAGCATTGTTTATCAATAAAAACCAAAGATCAGCAAACTGTTCTTTTACACCTGAATACCGCTCAATCCCTGATCTACAACCGGATCAAGAAACTGCGAGCACTCGGAAAGCCAATACGGATGATTATCCTCAAGGCCAGACAGGAGGGAGTCTCAACACTGTGCGAAGCCCTGATATTCGAAAGGACTGCACGGTACGACAACACCAACTCGCTGATCGTTGCCCACGAACCCGAATCAACAGACGCAATCTTTGCCATGAGTAAGCTGTTCTACGACCTGCTTCCACTCTGGGCAAAGCCAATGCGACGGTACGACAACAAGAAGCAGATGGTGTTCGAGAATCCTAACGAGAAAACGAGAGGAAAAGACCCCGGACTGCGAAGCCGAATGGTGATAGCAACCGCAGACAAAGTGAAAGTGGGTAGAGGTTTGACCCTCCACAACTTCCACGGCTCCGAGGTGGCCTTCTGGAAAAATGCCAAAGACTTGATGCTCTCGGCATTGCAAGCAATCCCGAATCTGCCAAACACCAGCGTATTTCTAGAATCCACTGCCAATGGCTTCGGAGGTGACGGCGAATACTTCTACCGAGCAGTGCAAGACGCACTGGCCGGTAAGAACGAATTTGAACTCATCTTCCTACCATGGCACCTGATGCCCGAATACAGCACGGACTTCACCAGTGATAAAGAAAAGATAAAGTTTTCCGAAACACTGGACGAATACGAAAAGGAATTGCTCGCAAAGACAAAGCTGACCCTAGAGCAACTGAACTGGCGACGCTGGGCAATCCGAAACCTCTGCGGTGGAGACCTAGAGAAGTTTAAGCAAGAGTACCCAGCAAGCATTGAGGAAGCGTTCGTGGCATCGAGTAAAGCAGTCATTCCGAAACAGTACGTGGAATCCCAATCGAAATTCACCCGGGCCCCGATACGAAAGCTCGATGACATCCTGATTTACGAGGAACCGAATCCGAGACACTTCTACAGCCTGGGCGCAGACCCAAGCGAAGGGATCGGACAAGATGACTCGGCAATCACGGTAATCGACAAGATGACCGGACGTGAAGTCGGAAGCTACGTGGGACAGATACAACCAGACCTGTTTGCCAAGAAAATCAAACAGGCTGCCGAACTGTTCAACGAAGCACTGGCTGTCATCGAAATAAACAATCATGGACTAGCGGTAATAAACGCTCTCAAAGCAGAGTACGGCAATCTTTACCAAAGAACCGTATTCGACAAAGTCACCAACACCAAGAGAAAGGAACTGGGATGGAAAACAACCCAAACCACAAAGCCCCTCATGGTCGACGACTTTATCGCCGGATTGCGTGACGAGGAAATCGGACTCTCAAGCACGGCAACCGTAAGCCAGATGATGACCTTCGTACACACCAATGAAAGCAACCGACACGGAATGGGAGCGGAAACAGGACAAAAAGACGACTGCCTTATTTCAGCAATGCTCGCATGGCAAGGACTCAAGGAACTGCCAAGCGCAATGCCGAAAGCGACCAAAGGTCGATCAATGAAACTTTACTAATATGGCCAACACCAAAGAACTGCAAAAATATAATACCGAGTACGATGAAGCGAAAAAGAACTTCATGTACTATTTCAAACCCGAATTTGATCGGGGTTATAAGCTGTTCTCCTCTTTCAACGGTGATCGTGCCGTAGAACTGGAACAGACGACAGACGGCGAAGTGTGGCAATCCAATGTCTTCATTCCGCAAGTCTTTGCGTACATCAAGACCTTTTTACAAAAGACCGTCGGCATTACCCCTGACTTCAAGCTCGAGGGTAAGAACAGTGAAGCCGTCAAAGACCTGATCCTCTGGCTCTGGGAGATTGGCATGAGTGACGACTTGATCGACTACTTCCTGCAGGTATTCATCTGCGGAACGACCATTGGCAAAGACTTCCTCAAGAAAGAGACTAAGAAAAAGAGACAGAAAGAAATCGGCATGATCGACAAGATCAAGAAGCTGATATTTAAAACTGCCACATCCAAAATCGTATTCCGACCAGACTTTGATCCGGTAGACATTTACAACTTCTACCCCCACCCCCGAATGAAAAAGATGGCCGACCCATTCCCCGTATTCCACCGATACGTGCTGACGTTGGACGAAATGAAAGCCCAATACTCCGACGTACCTGCAAGCACATGGAATCAATTCGTGGACAAAGACGGTGAAGTTATAAAGTCCGGTGGCGATACGACCGACTATGCCTACGTGCGAAAGGAAGTCCTGATCCAACTGCGAAAGAGCCTCCGAGAAACAACCAAGGCGTCCACACCAATCCAAGGCAACCCAAATAATCCGGTCCAAGTGCCTGTCTCAAGCGATAAGCTCTTTGAAGTCGTAGAGCGATGGACTGACGACCACTTCTGCGTGTTCTTGCCAATGGACGGAACACCAATCGAGATCAAAGACAACGACAATCCCTACGACCACCAAACGAAACCATACTCCCGAACCGGCTTCTTCCCACGACCGTTCTCGTTCTACTGGCTCGGCATTCCCAAACTTGTAGACCACCTGCAAGAACTTTTGAACTCCGTAACCAACCAACGAGTAGATGCCGTGACGATGAGAATACACAGCATGATTGCGGCCGCACCGGTAGCTCTCCCCGGTTATAAGCAATCAAGCATCAGCGTGAGACCACTCGGAATCCTATGGACGAATGACCCGAACTCCGTGCGTGAGCTGAAGTTTGGAGATGTGAATGCCTCTGCGTTCGTCGAACCCGATCACATCAAAGAAGCGATGAGAATCGCAGTTGGCATAGACGAATACACCACCACTGCCGGTGCAGACCAAAAACAAACTGCAACCGTTGCATCGTTTATGCGAGAAGCAACACTCGAGGGAGTAAAGCTCTTCCTGATCATGCTTCGCAACTCCTACGTGATGCACTTTGAACACTGGATTTGCATGATGAAGCAATTCTGGACAACCAAGTCCGTAATGCCAGACAAGGCCGTCGCAATCCTGATGCGTCATGGACTTATAGACGATACTACCGAAAACCTCGACGGAATCTTTGACTACGAATACGAGATGTCCCTCGAATCCACATCAAGCCTTGCCACATCATCCGAACTTCGCAAATCAAAAGACTTGGAACTCTGGGGATTGATTAAAGACGTGAACGAACTCGTCGATCCCGAAACTGGCACGGTGTACTCGGTAAAGAAATTCAAGATTTTACTGAAGCTCTTTGAGGACTACGGCTGGGAACCAACCAATTACATCGCTGAACAGAAACCTGCACCCGTAGTGCCGAATCCTGCCGACATAACACCGCCGGGCTCCGGTATGACCGACATAGCACCCGGTGATGCACCTGCCATAGACTCAATGGCCGGAGCAATGCCAGCCAAAGAGCCACTCCCCGGTAACGAAATGGGTGCGATGTTTGGCAATGCCATGAAGCAATAAACCTATGAACGACACACTACACAAAGACATCGAGGAAACAATCAGCAATCTTTATGAGACCAAGTATTTTAATGCGTTGTCCGAACTTATTGCCAATGAACTCGAAGTCACCAAGACGTGGCTACTCAACAAAGGACTCACTGCCGATGAGATGAGATTTTATCAAGGTCGAGCCGAGGGCTTGGGAGTAATCCTGCTCCGGATTAAAACCATTCACGATGAACATATGAAAGCACCAACATAAACAACAACAATTCAAAAGGAAATCGCCAAACATTTTTTGAGAGGTTCAGCTGGCCTCTTAAGATAGGATTTCTGGCGATTTCCATATCTTGAGAGACCAACCGAGCCTCCGCAAAGGGGCTCGGTTTATTAAATCAACGGACGCCAAAGTAAGTCTGAGTGAGGTCAGACCGAAAAAGGATTAATCCGTTGCTATAAAAGCCTATGGAAAAACCAAACACTACCGGCGCCGATCCGAACGCAAAGCCAGAGACTCCGTCTTTTGACGATGCAGTCGGCAAGGAACAACCGGTCAATGCAGTTCCGTCGGGCACTCCGAGCGGAGAGCAACCCGAAAAGAAACCAGACGCCCCGGCTAAACCCGAGGATCAATCTGGCGTAAAGCCAAACGATAAGAGCGAAAGTCCCGAGGGTAAACAACCCGAGGGCGACAAGTCCTTCTGGGGCAAGTTTAAGAGCGAGGATGATGCGCGTCGCTCTTACGATGAAGCCCAGACCAAGATCATCGAGCAAGGTAAAGAGGTCAACGACCTCAAAGCCGCAAGCGAGAAAAACGATCAGTTCCTCTCGATACTCGACAAGGCATTGGTCAAGCAACCGCAACTGGCCGAACAGCTGAAAGCGGCACTTGCCGAAGCCATGAAAGCCAGCGACGCAGAGCCAGCAAAGGACGAGCCCGATATCGAAGCTATCCTCGACAAAAAACTTGAGGAGCGAGAGACCAAGGCAAAGACGAAAGCCGAGATCGACAAATGGATCGGTGAACACGAGGACTTCAAAGAACCCGAAGTTGGTCACAAAATCCTCGACATCATCGAGAAAGAAAAGCTTCCGTTCAATGCCCGGACACTTCAACTGGCCTACGACTCCATCACAAAGGATTCGCAAGCAAAGAAAGCGGCCGATGAAGCTCTCAAGAAAGAGGAAGTGAAGAATCTCGAGCGAGAAAACGCATCCGGTGTCGGAGGTGGCTCACCAGCTACCAAAGGCAACACACCACAAGGCAGTCCTTTTGACGATCTTGTGGGTTCAAGTATCAACCCAAATAAAGTCCGGTAACGCTTATAAGATTTGAGGTCTAGTGAGCGGTTGCCGGTCTGTAACAACCACAACCTATGGCAGAACCAACGCACATCCAAGGCACGAGGAACACGCTGACGATAGAACAGTCCCAGCGTATTCCCGATGTCGACGATAAAATTTTCCTGCTTGAACCAGGAGAATCACCGCTCACCGCCTTTTTGACTCAAATCGGAAAGATCGGCGACGGTGGAGGCAAGTTCAATGGCATGGCACTCCAAAAGAGAGTCGTGTACAACCCTGAGTTTACTGAATACGAGGATCAGTACTCCGGCGTATGGGCGCAGATCAACAACGGTGCCGGATACACCTCCGGCGATACGGCGTTGGTCGTAGACAACCCAAGCGCGGCGATTTTCTCCAAGTTCGACCTGATTAAAATCACTCGAACTGGTGAAATCATGCGCGTCACCTCGGTCAACTACTCCACGAATACTCTCACCGTGACTCGTGGAGCCGGTGCAACAGCGGCGGCCGCTATCTTGGATAACGACTGGCTGTTTGTTATCGGCCCGGCCTTTGAGGAAGGATCGAAGTCTGGTGATTCCAATACGACCAAGCTCGTAAAGGTCACCAACTACACTCAAATCTTCAAGACCAAATTCGGTGTCACCCAAACCGAAAACGCTTCGAAGCTCTACCCATCCGGCAACCCCGGTGCGGACTTGAAGTACCTGCGAGCAAAGCATGGTATCGAGCAAGCAAAGAAAGTCGAACGTGGATACTGGTTTGGTGAAAAGAAAGAAGTCACCGGGCCCGATGGCAAACCATTGCGTCTGACCGGAGGCATTCTTGAAGCGATCGTTGCCGCTGGCAACGTGCAAGATGAGGCCGCTTCGTCTCTCACCGAGCCGGAGTTCCGTTCGTTCTTGCAGAACTATGCCTTTAAGTACGGATCATCCGAGAAGTATTTCTTCTGCGGTAACACCGTACTCGGCTACTTGGAGGGCTTTGCAACTTCCAAGATGTACATCGTACCGAGCGATAAGACCTACGGCGTAGAAATCCGTAAGTTCCAGTCGTCATTCGGAACGCTGAACATTGTTCGTCACCCGATGTTCGACAACCAGTACGCCGGTATCGGTGTAGTGGTCGATCTCTCCACGCTCAAGCACTGTCCGTTGAATGGCCGAGACACCATGCTCGAAACCAACATCCAAGACAACGATGCTGACGAGGAAGTCGATCAGTACAAGTCGGAAGTCGGCTTACAGAGATGCAACTTCGAAAAGAACGCATTGCTCAAGGGCGTTGTCTAAACGTCAACGGCTCTGCTCTGACTCGCTGGCTTTCACCAATGTGGAAGCCAGGAGTAAGAGCGGATGCCAGTAATTAAAAAATAATCATTCACACTTATGGCTAAATATAATTCCCACATCAAATCCTTAAAGATCGTCCTCAAACCGGCAATGCCGACATTCGAGGGCGGGACTAAGGTCGGCGACGTGCCGGGTAAGTACGCCCTATTCGTTGACGGTCAATTCGAAACGCAAGACAAGGAAATCATCGAGAAGCTGGAGTCCCTACCGACATTCAACGTGGACTTCTGGAAAGCATCCGATGAAGCCGAAAAAACCAAAGAGCCGGAGGTCGACGGCGACTTGCAGAAACACACCAAAAAAGAGCTTCAAGCACTGGCCGAGGAAAAAGGCATTGAGCTTGATGGATCAGAGACCAAAGATCGTCTGATCGAACTCCTGCAAGAGAATCCAGAAAACTAACCCCCCACGCTTATGGCAATAGTATCTGCAGACCTAAAAGAATATAAGTCCACCAACGCAAACTCCGATGGTGCGGATATTTCCGCAACCGAAGTCGTGGACAACGTCGATAACAACCTCTTCACGGACATAACCGGTGACGAGGCGGCGGCCGGAGGTACGGAGTACAGAAAGATATTCCGAAAAAATACCCACGGCACGCTCACGTGGCAAAACGTCGTGTCATGGCTTTTAAGCCAACCGACCAATGCCGCCCTGTCGTTCGGCTTCGGGATCAACCATGCCGATGATGCCGACGGAGCTCAAGGAAACATGTCGGCGTTCGGTGCGAATGCCGTTGTCGCCGTAGTTTCCGACGGTGCTGACACCAGACAGATAACTGTTGTCGGCGAGGATGCATCCGGAAACAAACAGTCCGAGAACTTAACCCTGAACGGCACCACCGAAGTTGTGGGAGCTTTGACGTTCTCAAAACTCTACGGTGCATATGCCAGTGCACTCTCGGCATCACGAAGCGTAACCATCCGACAAGGATCGGGAGGTACGACCCGTGGCACGATCGGCATCAACAAAAAGATCAGCTTTATCTGGTACGGCAAAAAGTACACCGGTGCTTCTCTCGGAAATGCCGAGGGCGGTGACATGGCAAGCAAGGCCGCTGGACAGAAAAACGGCGACGTTGCACCGGCCGCAAACTTCGGTCTCTGGTATCGCCTCACGTGGCCAACCAGTGCCGGTGCAGTTACCGCAAACTCAACGCAGGTGAAGTCCGAGGGCGATACCGCCGCATAGAGAACTTATAACCTATGGCCAAGAATTTTCTCACCAAAAAGAATAACGCCAAAAGCACAATCACTGACAATCCTCTCACGTCAGGAGCGACGACTTTGAACGTGCAGTCCGGCGATGGTGCGAAGTTTCCGGCCGCTCCGTTCCACGCAACCCTCTACACGACCGACGCCGCACTCGGGGAGATCGTAAAGATCACCGCAAAATCAACCGATGCGTTCACCATCGTTCGAGCTCAAGAAGGAACCACTGCTCAGTCATGGGCGCAAAACGCACACCTTGAACTCTTAGTGACTGCCAAGCTCTTTGACGACTTCCAAACCCGAACCGAGATCATCGTCGCAACGGATGGTTCGGGTGATTACAACTGCGACGGCACTGCCGATGAAGTCGAGATCAATGACGCATTAAGCAACTTGCCGTCCACCGGCGGAATTGTGCTTCTCAAGAAAGGAACCTACAACATCGCCGGGAGTATCGACATACTCAAGAGTAGCGTAATTCTCCAAGGAGAGGGCAAATCAACCAAGATATTCCTATCCAACTCCGGCAACGTGGACATTATTCGCGTTGGCAATGGCACGACCATAGTGAACGACTGTGTCGTGGAGGATCTGATGGTAGACGGCAATAGAGCTAACCAAACATCGCTCGGTTCGGCGATTATCATCTGGGGCGCATCCGGAACGAAAGCCCTCCGCAACATAGTCCGAGGATGTCGACTCACAAATTGCTACTTGGACTGCTTGAAATTGATCTTTGCCGACAAAAGCATTATCGAAAATAACGTCATTGATGAAAATACAGGAGGTGCGGGCATTGGTATTTTCTCAAGCTCACAAACTAATAATATTGTCGGGAACATCTTGATTCGTAACTCCTACGGAGTTTACTCGAATTCCCATTACAACAATATTGCCAGCAACGTCTTTGTCGACAATACCTCTTATGGCGTGTATCTGAATGGAACTGTGAATTGCAATGTCTCCGCGAATTGGTTTGGAAGCATCGCTTACTACCAAACAGGCGTCTATCTTGCGGCAGGCACCGGAAGAACTGCAATCACGGGTAATAGCTTCTATCAGCCCTATCGAGCAATCTTAGGAGCGGCAGACACCGGCGTTATAGCTAACACCATCAGCGGTAACAGCATATATCTCGCAAACCAAGAGGCCATCTATCTGCAAGCTGGTGCGGGTCAAAATGCGATCGTCGGAAACACGTTCCGATTTTGCAGTATGCATGGCGTAAGAATCAGAGGATCGAAAAATGTCATCTCAAGCAACATCTTCAACGATAACGGCTTAGGTACGAATAACACCTATAGTGATATTTTTCTCGACGACAACGGAACGACTTATTCGACTTACAACACGGTCATTGGCAACAACTGCCAGGCGGGCTCGGCCAACAAAGTTGCATACCACATTCGGGAAAATGCTACTGGTGATGACTTCAACTTAATAATTGGCAACGTGTGCAAAGACGGAGTCACCGCTCAAATCTCACTGCAAGGAGCCAACTCAGTACGAGGAACAAACATACCGGCAACGGGATAAACGCTTATGCTCAACTCTTACCAATTCAACACATCTCAACTTAACAACACTGGCTCAAGTCCAGTGAGTAAGGCGACGAGCTATTTGCTCGATCTGTTTGGATTGATAGCAAAACCGATCGCGTATCTTTTTGACGAATTCATCACCGTGCTGAACGTGAGGATATACATCCTCGACATTCGGAATCTTGCCACAAAGGTTGAGACTTACGTGTTCGACGCTTGGAATCTTGCAATGAAATCTCTGACGTATTTGCTTGATATTCGAAACCTAGTGACAAAAGCAATGGTCTACGTCTTGGATATTCGAAACTTGGCAACCAAAACCGTAACGTACCTGCTAGACGAATTCGTCCGAGCAACTAAGACGATAATCTACGTGCTCGACATCATCGGGGGAGCAATCATGACGATGACCTATAAGCTGGACATCCGAAACCTGATCGGAAAATATCCGAATTACTTGCTCGACATACTGATAACCCTCGGCAAGCAGTGGACGTACAAGTTCGACAACTTCCTGTCCGCAATTAAAACTACTATCTACCAATTCGACATCCGCAATCTCGCAACGAGATTGAAAACCTACCTGTTCGACGTCGGTGATGCAGTCGCAAAGATGCTGACCTACAAACTCGATATCAGAAACTTGGCCAGCGAGTCAATGACATACCTTTTAGACATCCGAGGGCTTGCATCAAAAGCATGGACATACGTGCTGGATATCAGAAATTTTGTCACCAAGAATCTGCGGTACGTGCTCGATATCCAGAGTCTCGTCGCAAAAATAGAAACATACCTGGCTGACATTCTGCTGAACGTACAAAAGCAGATGACCTACGTGCTCGACATTACGAGCCTCATTGCCCGAATCCTGACCTATAAGTTCGATATCAACGCCCTCGTGACCAAGGTCGAAACGTACAAGCTCGATATCAGAATTCTTATAGCAAAGATCGAGACCTACCTCCTCGACATACGCCAGTTTGCCACCAAGTCAGTGATGTATGTGCTGGATATTCTCATCACGCTTCCAAAAACGTGGACGTACAAGTTCGACATCCTGATCACACTCGGCAAGCAATGGACATACCTGCTCGATATCCGAGGACTGATAGCCAAGGCACTGCGGTACGTGTGGGATATCTGGAAAATTCCTGCTGGCGTAAAGATTGCTGTTGAAATGTTATCGGCAAAATTATCAATCCTGATGCTTTCAGCGAGAGAAACGCTCGGACTCATCACTGCCAAGCCAGGCGTTGAGGTCAAAACGGCTCGGCAAGGTCAGCAACTGCAAACGGCAAAAACCGATGTTGCTTTGCCGAGCAAAAAGCAAGACATAAATCTATGAGCATAAAAATTGTACAAAACGACACTCGTCCTCCACTCGAATTCACCTTGACGCAAGACGGTGCACCGGTGGATTTAACCGGGTGCACGGTGAAGTTCTACATGAAAGATGCAACCACCGGATCGGTAAAGATCAACGGCGTGGCTTGCACGATCACCGATGCCACAAAAGGCAAATGCCGCTACAGCTGGACGGGTTCAGACACAAACACAGTCGCAACGTATCTGGGTGAGGTCGAGGTTACGTTCCCGGACGGAAAAATCCAGACCGGCTACAAGCAACTATCAATCATCATCCGTGATGACATCTAAACCACTATGACCAGAGGCGCAATCAAAACAGGAATAAAGAATGAACTCGATGATCAGACCATCGACGACACTTTGCTCAACACATGGGTGCAGAAAGCTGATGAAAAGGTGCAGAGTTGGCGTCCAGCAAATGACCAAAACCAATCGTTTGATTACTGGGACTATCTGAAAACTGAACAGCCATACACATCCGTAGCAAATCAGAACAAATACCCGGTCCCCGAAAATTTTCGAGCGTATATGGAATTGAGAGTCGGCACTGACACGCAACCCTATAAACTGATCGACTTCCGAAAACGAAGCGACTACACCAACCATGCAGTCTACCTGCTCGGCGGTTCGTTTTATCCGATAGCAATACCGACCAAAGACGGTGACAGCATGAATCTGGTCTTTGTGCGGATCTCAGACGACTTTGCCTCCGACAATGATGAGCCGGAAGTAGAAAAGCTGTACCACCAAGCCTACGTCGAGTGGGGCAAAAAGATGTACTACAACCAGCAAGGCGATACCGAACTTGAACGACAGGCAGAAAATAACTTTGAAAAAATCATGATCGGCAAATGGCGAGACCAAGAGGTCGCCCGAATGGCCGCGGCTTCCGATCAAGCCGAGATTCCAAGAAGCAGTCTCGTATAAATCCTATGTCACTACCAAAGAAAATCTGGAAAGCTTCAAGATTTCACAAAGGAATTTCCAATCTCAATACCGAGGGCCAGTTTTGGTTTTCAAACGGACTCGAATTCGACATGTACCCACCGTACCTTAAGGTTGCAAATAAGTTTTTCAAGGAAACAGACAGTGCGATTACGACAACGCTCGATGAGCCGTCATATATGTGTTATTTCAACAACCGCTACTACACCGTCAATCACAACAACGGAAAGATTTTTGAGAATACCTACTCAAGTTGGACTGAAGTGCATGACAGCGTGAATATTTGGGGCGGAAGCGGAATGTATGCCGATGACGATTACATGTACTACGCCGGGAGCACGTGGATCGGCCGCTTCGACAAAACGACATGGACAGATTCGTGGCAACCACTCAACGTGAACACTGCCTTTGATGATGTGCCGATCACAAAGTTCTTGAAATTCGTCTGTTTTGGAAATAAAAACTATCTGGCCGCATGGGATACGGGCGCAAGCTCATGGAATCCGAATCGCCTCACACTTCCAACTGGATACGTGATCGTATGGCTCGCACCACTCACTGACTATCTGGTCATTTCCGCACATCATCCGACCTTTGGCTCTGCTTTATTTTTCTGGGATGGATATTCGCAGACTTATAACCGAGTCCTCCAGCTCACGCAGACACAAAGTCTTGCTGGTGTCGTAGATAAGAACGTCCTGTACTTCCTGACGAGAGACGGCTGGATTTGCCGATTTAACGGAGTTGGCATCGAGAAGCTTAATCGCTTCCCGGACATGGACTACCAAGACTACATCTCATTGAAAGCCGAGTGCATGAAAGTGTATCAAGGCCTCATCTACATCGTTAAAGGATCAAACACTTTCGATGTCGCCAGACGAAATCAATTTTGTGGGATCTGGTGCTACAACCCTGCAACTAACGCTTTGTATTTCAAACACCGACTCTCGAGCGGGGCGGTCAACCATGTCACGCCCGGCGTCTCCGTTGTGTACGGGCTCTATGTCGACAACCTTACCGTCAGAGTGATGTGGAATGACGGAAATAAATCCATCATCGACGTAAACAACGATACCGGAACATTCAGACCCTATGACTTCGGAGCGTATTGGATCAGCCCACTCCTCGACGATGAACCGTATCTACGGAAGCGGTTCAAGCAAATGATTTTGAACTTTTTCAAGCCGATGCCAAACAGCAGTTTTGCTCGGTTTGAAGTGAAGTACAACACAACCGAGCAAACAATTCGGGAAGTAAAGTCGGCCACCGGCGGCGGCTCTGATAATTTCACCTTGTCGTTTATTAACAGTGTATATGAGGTCGGCGACGAGGTGATGATATTGGCCGGGCCAGCCGCTGGACAAATCAGACACATTAAAAGCATCGATATGGTAACCAAAACAATTTATCTGGACGAAACGCTGTACTACGTCGGCGGTTCGCTTGGATATATCCAGTCCGGCGACTTCGTGGCGATTACACCGTTCAAGCGGCTCGGAACAATCAAGGGAAACGAGAATATAAACAAAGTTAATAAAATGCTCCGGTTCAATGCAAGGGCGAAAAAGATTCAGTTCAAGATCGAATTGTGGAGCAACTCCGGATTCGGCGGCGAATGGGATATGGGTCTGAAAGATGTTTCTGCCATTTATGTGCCGGATCGAATAATCAAATAAACATATGCCAGAAGAATCAACAACATCAGTAACACCAACTCCGGCACCGGTCGAAAAACCGGCAGAGCCGACAGCCAAGTTCATCCTTGAACCCATCGATGATGAGAACGTGAAAAAAATTACATCGCATCCCGATGTTGCAATTGTAAATATTCCATCAACAAGAAAGGCGAAAGATGACTTGGAAGCGACGATTGCTCAATTACAAGGACAACTCGATCAGATTAATGAGGTCTTGTTCGAGTACGAAAAGATCAAAAAGGTATGAACGATAATCCAAATCAAAACCAGCCGTTTGATCCGAACCTGGGGTGGATTCTAAATCTGCTTCGTGACATTCCGGTTCTCAATGTAGCACCGAGTGATACTCCCCGTACTCCGGTGAGCTTCGCACTCTACGAGAACGGAGGCACTCGGCGGTTTTACATCTTCTTCAACGGCAACTGGAGGTACGCAACCCTTACATAAAAAATATGGCAACAATAACTATACAAAAAGGTCAGACACTTTCGGGAATCGCCAAACAGCAAGGGACGACCGTGGACGCCCTGCTTAAAGCAAACCCAAGCATCAAAAATCCGAACCTGATCTACGCCGGATCGGCTTTAAGTTTACCCGAAGCCCCGAAACCCACGCCCGTTGCCCCCGGGGCGAGCGGTTCTGCGCCGGTTGCACCTGTGACACCTTCTACCCCTGTAACCACCCGTGTTGACCAAATTTCGAGCCCGGGGACGAGCCCTGTCCCAGCAAATAGCACCCTTTATGGCGCAAATGTGCCTTCTAACACCTCTTTGCTCCAAAAATACCGCTCTGATCTGGGACTCGATACCGCCCTAAAAAGCATGCAAGATAGCCAGACTTCCTACCTCGATACGCTCAAGAATCTGCCGAAAAAAGGAGACCTCTATAAAACCGAACGAGCCAACCGAGGCATCGATGAGATGCAGACAAATCTAAAAAGCCTCGATGATCGGCTCGCAAAAATGGATGAAGCAATTAACGCTTCCGAAAAAGATATTCGTGACCGAATGATAAAAAGCGGCGGCATCGTGACGGAGAGTCAAACACAAAGATTGGTCGCTTCTGAAAAGAATCCACTCATCGACGAATACCGAAAGCTTCTATCCGAACGAAACCAGCTGGCAAACAAATTAGGTGTAGCCGACACTTCTGCCAAAGATGCGGCCGGGGTGGCATACGAGGATTCAACGCTTCCGCTCAATGTTGCAGAAAAGACACTTGGCTTCCAAAAGGATCAATACGGCGTACTCGGCAGTTTTCTAAGCCAAGTGTACGGTGCATCCGAAAAAGATGTCGCCAATGTTATCGATGCCGCCAAGTACGGAAAAGAGCAGGAAAAGAAAGATGCTCAAGACGTGATCGATCGAGCAATAAAACTAGCAAATCTTTCTAACGATACACCTGCCGGTGTTACTTACGATATCGGTGGCACTAAAGTAGTGGGAAAGAAAACCAGCTCCGGAAGCGGTGGTGATACAAGCGACGTGGAATCATACGCCCTCGAACTCCTCAACAATCCAAACTTCTCGATAGCAAACGTACCTCAAAACATTCGAGGTCAGGTACTGGCTAAAAGAGATCAAATCGTGAATGACGCTAACCAAGCAGATCAAGCGGCCGCCGCTTCACAACCGCAACAATCGCCGATAACAGCGCATGACTTTGGTGCTGGAGTAAAAGACGTGTTCACGCAAAAGATACCGAGCCTTGCGAAATCCGGATTCAACACCACCAAGAACTTCTTCAAAGGACTAATCGGAAAATAAAATCCTATGGCTTACATCAAAGACCCATCAACTGGAAAGTACATAAAGACCGATTCGGCACCGGCAACTAAAACTGCTACGCCGATTAATGTTGTTGCACCTAGCTCTGCTGGATCAGGAATGAAGTACGGCAAAGATGCTAGTGGGAAGTACACGATGATGCCAAGCGACTCCTCCACTCCTGCGGCCAAGCCGAAAGTTACAACCGTTGCCGGACTTCAAGACTATGCGGCACAGCAAGGTATCGATGTCTCAAACACTCAGCCAAAAGAATCTGTACTGCAACGAATCCTCCACTTCCTCAACACTGGTGCATACGCTGTCGGTGGTCTTATCAGTGGCAAAGGAATTGGAGAAGGAATAAAACAACACACGTTGCCGTCTGAAGCTCTCGGAATAAAGAACCCTGTCGGAGGGTTTATTGCCGATGTTCTCCTTGATCCGACAACTTACATAACGTTTGGTTATGGTGCTGAAGCAAAACTGGCCACCAAAGCTGGTGAAGTCGCATTGAACAAAGCCGGTACGACTCTTCTCAAGGATTCGATCTTAAAGCTCGGAGAGGAAGCTGGACGAAAAGCTGTTGCTGAAAAAGTGATTCAAGATGGTGCAGAAAAATTCTTGGCCAAAGACGGACTCAAATTCATGGGCAAACAAATATTGCCACGATCCGTAGTGACCGCACCATTCAGAGCCGCCGATTATGTTGCCGAAAAGACTCCGGTAATCGGCAAACTTTACCAAGGCGCAAAAGATTTGGCTGGTAAAGCATTCGTGCCGTTTAAGTCGATCAAGGATTTGCCAAACGGAATAGGACAAGAATATCTCGACAAATTCTCTGCGTTCAGCAAAGGGACTCGTGACCAAGTGAGTAAAGCCGTAGAGGAAGCGGCCGCTCTCGGTAAGACTGCCAAACAAGAGCTCGGAAAAGGTGCTGGATCATTTGTCGGTAAGACCATTGAGGAAATGGCAACCGCAAAATCTGCAGATGCAATTGCGACCGGTGCGTCTATTGCAGAAACTGCCATACCGAAAGCTGGTACAGGTAACAGCGTGATCGACAACATCATCAACAACATCCGAGGCCAACACAAAGACTTTGCGACTATCGAAAAAGAAAAAGGAATCTTGGATACGGAACTTCCAGATTACGTCCGACACTACCTCACACCCGAAGGTCGTGACTTCCTGAATAAGACCGGCATGAATATAACTGCAGAGTTAAACAAACCGCTCCGTGTTAAAAATCCATTCGCCAAGACAAGACAGCTCGACGGCACTATCGAGGGAATCAATAAATACTTCCAAGGCAGATATGGCGTACAACTCTTTGAGCCGGATGCATTCAAAGCATTTGCCGCTCGTAAAGCAGAACACATCAAAGCCGTAAACACCTACGACTTTATAACCAATGTAGGCCAACAATTCGGTAAGCAAGCGGAAGTGATCACGAAAGAAATAAAAAATCCAATCACCGGAAAACTCACCACCAAAGATGTTGTGAAGCCAGTCTTTGAAAACGGCATCAAGTACATCGAGAGCTCTGTACCACAACTCAAAGGAACGCTTCTGCCCGAACAGATCGTGAAGCATGTCGATGATACCTATAAAACTCTTTCAAACGAGGAAGCAACAAAGAAGTTTCTCGGTCTTTATGATAAGGTGCTCGGCTTTTGGAAAGGATCAGTAACCGGCTGGTTTCCATCCTTTCATGCTCGAAACACCGTCGGTGGCGTTTTCAACAACTGGATTGCCGGAGTAAAGAGTCCTGCACGATACCTGCAAGCAGATCAGATTGCACGAGGTGTAGAGGGATCGATCACCACCCAACTTGGCACCAAGTACTCTTATAGCCAAATCCGTGAATTGGCGAATAAGTTGGGCGCAATCGGACAGCCCGGGTACTTGGATGTAATGCGTGAGGTCGAACAAGGCATCGGCAAAGGGCCGGTGTCCAAACTCTTGGATGCGCCAAAGAACGCAATGGAGATCGTGGAAAACCGACTGCGATTGCCACTGTTCGTAGATCGTCTGATTAAAGGCGACGCACCTGAACAAGCGGCGAAGCAAGTATTCCAATTTCACTTCGACTATGCGCCGGAGGCACTGACTGGGTTTGAGAAAGACTTAATGAAGCGGCTGATTCCATTCTACCGGTGGACACGTGGCAACATCCCACTCCAGCTCGAGCAGATGGCAAAACAGCCCGGTAAGTATGCCGCCATCGGCAAGTTCCTCGGAAATATCCAGAGCGATAAACAAAAAGCAAAAGATGAATTTGCCTCTTTACCTCCGTATATGCGAGAAGGACTTCCGGTCCGACTTGGCGAAAAGAATGGATTCTCTCAATACCTGTACGGTTTGGGATTACCCGTCGAGGACGTTAACCGCATCTGGAAAGGAGATGCCAAACGTACTGTGGCCAGCATGGTCGGTGAATTATCTCCGATCCTGAAATACCCGATTGAAGTAGGCACCGGACAAAACCTCTTCACTGGTGAGCCGATTGAGCAAAACAACCGAGTCTATCCGTTTGTAAATTCAATCCCCGGACTACGTGAATGGCTCGGGGTAACGGAACACAAAAACAAAGACGGATCGGTGAGCTACCGAGGAAATGCTTATAAACTTCACTTTCTCAACACCGCTCTCGGTAGGTTCTACACTACCGCCGGAAAACTCACTGACAATAATTCATCTGATGCAGTGAAGTTTCTGTACGGATTGCTCGGAGCTAAAGCAAAGTCGGTAGATATCGAAAAAGAAAAATTCTACCGACAGCAGGAACTCCAAAACCGACTAGAGCAACAACTGGAAAGCAGAGGTCTTATAAACAAGTTCGAAAGAGCCTACGTGCCGAAGTAATCACATGGAAAGATCAGAATACCAAAACCAAATGCAAGATGAGCGTCTCGACCGGGTAGAAAAAGCGGTCAATGAAATCAAAGACAATCATCTCGTACACCTGCAGACCGACATGACCAAGGTCGGAACTGACGTTGACTGGCTCAAACGGTTCTTTTGGATTATTGCCACCGCATCGATTGGCGGGCTAATTACCGCTGTCGTCAACTTACTACTAACCATCAATAAATAATTTATGAACATTATTCAAAAACAGTCACCGAACTTCTGGAGTGGACGCAAAGGTTATCGGCCGGAAGCAGTGGTCATCCACATCATGGACGGCACGCTAGTTGGCACCGATTCGTGGTTTGCAAATACAACCTCACAAGTAAGCGCGCACTACGGCATCGGAAAGAACGGCGAGGTTCACCAGTACGTGCAAGAAAGCGATGCCGCCTGGCACGCTGGCCGTGTAGATGCGTCGGTCTGGAAGCTCATAAAGTCAAACATCAACCCGAACCTCTACACAATCGGGATCGAACACGAGGGTAAGCCCGACGATGTGTGGACGGATGCAATGAAGCAAGCAAGCGCGATCTTAATTCGGGAGATCTGCCAGCGATGGGAAATTCCGATTGATCGGAATCACATCGTTGGACACTTTGAGATTTTCTCAAAGAAGCCGAATTGTCCGGCAAGCAACAAAGCGATACTCGACGAGCTCGTTGCACTTGCTGGCCTACCATCCCAAACGACCAATCCCTCTATCGAGGACGGTGTGAGGAAAATCGAGGAAGGATTGGCAATTATTAAGCGAGTATTTTAACCACTATGACAACACCAACAAAAGAAGCCCTGAAGCACCTTGTGATTGTGTTCTTTTACTCCGCAGTATCATCAATCCTACCGATTTTGATCGCCTATGCTCAGAACGACCCACGCTGGGTGCTACTGATCCCGGTAATCAATGCGGCTTGGTACTCCGTAACCCGATACCTCAAGGAGCAGAGCTTGATTGACAACGATATTGCCCGAGGGGAGTAAAGCCTCTTAAGCTAGTGAAAATCCGGCCTTAGTAGATCTTCTGTGCGAAAGTCGGAACATCGAAGTAGGCCGGATTTTCATTGTAAATTCGACGCAAATCCATTATAATTCTATCAACACGGCTAAAACTAAGGGTTTTACCGTAGACCTTTGGTTCAAAGTTGCGCCAATCGTCACCGCCATGACAATCTTTTATCGTGCGTCCCAAGTGCCTCAAAACGTTCGAGATGTGTGCGATAGAGAAAAACCGCCCGAAAGGGCGGTTTTGTCATGTTGATAACATTGACGATAGAACATTTTTCGAACACAATATCTAGGTTAGAAACAGCATATCGAATTTTATTCATGTCGATTATTGCAGCGACAAGAAGGGGCTTTTGATATGATCTTCAATCACGATCCAATGCTATTAGGAGGCACCGTCTTTGCAGTGTCTTTTGTGGTGTTGCTTTTTAGTCTGATTTTTTCAGGCGGTAAGAAAGAATTTTATTCCATACTACGCAAACAAGGCTTGCTGATGCTTGCGCTAGCGATACTGACAAGCTTACTAAGCTACTTCGTCATTTATTCAAAATACAGTGGCGAGGGCGTAGCGACTCTCCATGGCTGGCCTCATTTCATGTACAGAGACTGGCTTAGCCTTGATCACTCCGTTCACCAAACCGGGATCTCAGGTATATATCTAGGTATTAACATGTTCTTCTACCTCTCGGTTTATGTCTTTCTGTTTTCTGCAGCCTCCGCAGCAAGAAGGCTATATGAAAAACCCTAAAGGACGCGTTTTTCTCTTTTTCATAGGCGGCTTTGCCGCTGTAATTGTAGGCGCTATTTTAGGGCTATCGATTGGAGCCCTATTTGGAGGAATGCTCACGGCTATCATCGATATCCCAAGGCTCTATGGCGGATTGCCTGGCTACGAAGGGACGGGTGCCCTGGGCCTCGTTCTAGGAAGTACTTTGTCGCTGCTCTTTTGGATAAGGATGCGCCTACAAGGCAACATACGCTATTTCGCCTATATCATCTTGGCGGTTACAGCAACGATCAATCTTATTGCGCAAAATCTTGTCTGGATGAAACCAGGATGGAAACTCTTGCCTTTTCTACCCATTGCTTCGCAGGTACTGCTGTTCTTCTTCTATAAGCCCGAGGAGATATGAGCTTTTAGGGCGCGCCAATAGGCACCCCTCACGCAAAGCCCATCAACGCTCGATCGTGTCCTATCGCTTCGATTTTCGCTCCCACTCTTTTGGGCTGTAACACCCTTTGCCCCCAAAAGAACATCCAAGCCATCGGAAAAACTGGCCAATCGGTCCCGATGGCGATTCCTCACAGACGGCCTTTGACGCCTCATAGAACAGATCCCGTGGAAGCGACGCCCGCTCCCACGCGCTTTGCAGCTCCGCGAACTGCGCAGGAGTAATGTTTAAGGCCCAACAACAGGTATCGTCATGGTGATCAAACGGCGCGACCTCGCCAATCGTGATGCCATCCGAGGAGTATAGGAACAGCTTAAAGAGATCAGGCGTTAGCGAATGCTCAAACAGCCAATCGCAAAGCCCTTCGATGAACGCCTCGCGCTCATCAGGATCGTCCGGAAGCTTGCCGCTCCTGCCTTCGTTCGCTTGACCTTTCCGTCTCGGGATGATCAGGCCCGCCTCATATCGGCCGCACCAGCGCGCAACCGTTTTAGCGGTCACGCGTACGGCGCGCGCAAGCGGAACGAGAGGCCCGGAATACGGCCCTTGCGTAAAATAAACAGGTTCACTCGTATAAATCATAAGAGGTCGGAGTCTCTCAAGCCCATCATGTAACGTCGCCAACTCAGCACGCATGCGGTCTAACTATAGCATTCGGGAGGTTTTTCACATTCATCATGCAAAGCCCTAGAAATGAGGCGGTAGTCCCATTACTCAAAATTAAACCCGCTCCCCTTGACGAAACGCCCCCATTCCCATCCAATACCCCCGCCCGCTCCCCCCTTCCCCTCCTCCCCAAAGGACCCCCATGAGCGAACGCCCAATCATCCGCCCCGTCCTGCCTCCCCATCCCTTCACCCTCATCTGCGTCCGCCATGCCGAGAGCAAAGCGAACGCGGCCCGCGGCAAGGCCCATGAGCACGGCACGGACACGCGGCTCAGCGCGCGCGGCAAGGAGCAGGCCCAGCGCCTGGCGGAGCCGCTGCGCGCCCTCAAGATCACCCACGCCGGCAGCTCGGACCTCGTGCGGGCCATGGAGACGCTCGAGGGGCTCGGGCCCGCCCTCGAGGGCGCGGCCATCCTCCCGCCCTCCCCGAAGCTCCGCGAGCTCTCACGGGGCGACGACGCGGCCTCGGGCTTCCCGCTCGCGCTCCGGCAACGGATGAACGTCATGCGCGGCACCTTCTACCGCAGCCCGAACGGCCAGTCGATGGCCGACGTCGCGACGCTGTACTACGAATGGGCGCTCGACACGGCCATCGCCATCCAGCTGGGTGAGCACGGGCCGCCGCCCCAGGACCTGCGCCTGCTCATGGTCGGGCACGGCAACGGCATCAAGGCCCTCTTCGCCGGCGTGACCGGGTGCGACATGTCGGCGCTCGGCGAGCTGCGCAACACCTCGCTCACCTTGCTCCGCTACGACCCGCGGCGCCTGGACGAGGCCCGAGGCCCCTTCTACGCCCTCACCTACAACGACGCCCCGCACCTGGGGACCGGCCTCGAGACGTTCCACTTCTGATGGGACGTTTTTTGTGTCGCACCAAAAAACCGCCTCCCCGAGGCGGCCCCCACGTGCCGAACGCCCCTTCAGCCCCCAGCGACCCGGATCCCCTTGATGACCCGCTCCATTTCCGCGTCCACCTCGGGGGTCGGTTGGCCGAGGTCAGGGATCTTGTTGACGTAATAGAGGTACGCGCCGCGTTGGAACGCAAACCCGAGCGCGCATCCCTTCGCGCCGCCCACATGGTATTCGACCCCACGGATCCCGCCGATCGTGGCCCGTCGCGCGGCATAGCCATCGACGCAATCCATCTCGGCCAGCACGACGGCCACGGCATCGGCCTGCCTCGGGTCCGGAAGGCGGCGGCGGGAGACGTCATATTCGCGCGACACGAAGGTCCCGGCATCGACCGGTCGGCCGAAGCGGATCGTCCCCTGCGGATCGAGCGGCTGGTCAGCGTCATAGACGGAGAGGCCAACGTCGGCGAACCGCCATGCGGGCGAATACGGCACGGCGAGCGAGAAGCCGCCGAGAGAGACCGTCCGCCATTCCGGTTCGGCCTCACGACGAAACAGGTCGTGATAGGCGATGGGAGCCCCTTCGATGGGGATGGCGGATGAGGCGGCGCTTGGCACCGCTGAGACGGACGGACCTGCTGCCCGATGGGCACACCCGCCGCCAAGGGCGGCAAGCGCGAGCAGGAAAAGCGGGATGGATCGGATAGGCATAGGAAAAGGCTTGGCCGCGCGTCACTCCTCCCCTTCCGCCAATCCCTTCACCAAGGCGAGCAGGGCGAAGTTCTTGAGGATGTACTGCCCGACCAGCGTCGGGACCAGTAGGCCGGACCAGGTGGCCGAAGGCAGCAGCACCAACGGCAGGAACGTCGTGGTCATATGCAGCAGGAACAGCCGCGTCACCCATCGCCGGGCCCCGACCAGCAGGAAGGCGATACCGATCAGGACCTCGAACGCCCCGAACAGCGCGACGAGGCTCGCCGCCTCCGCGGGAGCCAGGACCGTCGCGAACATGTCCGTGACCAGCCCCTCCGCCGGGCTCATGCCGATGACTTTCAGCACCCCAAACCAACCATAGATGAGGAAGAGCGAAAACCGGGCGGCGGTACGGGCGGAAACGGAACGCATGGCGCCAGTATACCCGAATGTCCCGAAAGGATCAGGCCCACCCTCCGCTGCACGCGCGTCCGCTCTCCTTGGGCGCCCATATCGCCGTCGCCACAAACAAAAAGCGCGTGACCGCGCACGCGCTTCCGCATAGCCCCCTAGCGGCTCTTCCCGTCGTACGTGGTAAATGGCAACGTCGAGGCATCGACGTCATCCAGGCAGCGGACATTGACCGCGATCGACTCCGTCCCGTCCGGCCCGACGCCCCGTCCGAACGCCCCGACGCCGCACGTCGAGCAGAAGAGATGGTGGATGGTCTTCTTGTTGAACAGGTAGTCCGTGAGCGCGTCCTCGCCGGAAATGAGCTTGAAATCGGCCCCCGGCACGAACGAAAGCACGTACCCGCGCTTCGAACAGATCGAGCAGTTGCACACGAGCGCCGGCTTCGTGAGGTCGATCGCCGCCTCGAACCGAACCTTCCCGCAATGGCAGCCGCCTTGGTGTGTGGTTTTCATAGGAAGGCATGGTCGCACGCGAGCACGCCACGGACAAGACCGGCATACGCATAGAAACCACGGACGGAACGGGTACCCGCTAGCCAATCCTTTCCCAAATGCCACGGCGATCCGTGTAGTGTCAATCACAAAAAATGGCTAATGTTTGCGAAAAATAAGGCCATCACTCTTGACATGCCTATCACTTTCAGGTAAGCTCTGACACCGCTCAAACGCCCTTTCCCCCCCTACTCAGGAGAACCACCCATGCGCCGACGCATCGCCCTCTATGGCAAGCTGTTCAGCCCGCCTGGCCTGCACCATCAGCAATACGTGCAGGCCGTCCTCAACATCCAGGCCAACAACATGGCCGGCCAGCCCCCGTACTTCGACGAGGTCCTGGTGATCCCCTGCGGGCCCCGGCCCGACGATCCGAAGAAGAACCGCGTGCTCCCCGTCCACCGCGCCGCCATGGCCGACCTGGCCTTCGGGCTCATGGCCCGTTGCCGGGTGGTCCTCGACGACCTGGAACGCCCGGAGTTCATGCGGACCCACGAGCTCGAGGCACGGTACGGCGCGGACGGCGACGAGGTCTGGCACGTCGTCGACACGACGGACATCCGTGGCGGCAAGGACGGCGCCTCGAAGATCCAGACGGCCTGGCAACACGGCCAGGAGCTCTGGGAGCGGCTGCGTTTCATCGTGATCGTGCGTGGGGAGTACAACCCGGACGACCTGCCGCCGCGCAAGATCGTGATCACGGACACCGGCGAGGCGCACTGGCACGGCAGCAGCCGGCACGACCGGACGCGGCTGCTGATGGACTGCGACGTCACCGACCACGTCGACCCGCGCGTCGCGGCGTACATCGAGCGCCACCAGCTCTACCACGGCGCGCACCCGCTGAACCCGGTCCCGCTGCAGCTCGACCTGACGCGGCCGATCATCTACCTCGGCGACGAGACGTACGTGAGCGCACGGGCACGGGCCTTCGCCCAAGAGCTCGGCTACCCGATCTCGGGCGATGGCCTGAGCGAGCCCATCTCCGAGGCCGATCGCCCGAGCTGCATCGTCGTCTTCGGCGGCGACGGCACCATGATGCGGGCCATCCGCCGGCACTGGCGCCTGCGCGTCCCCTTCTTCGGGGTCAACACCGGGCACCTGGGCTTCCACCTGAACGAGGTGCCCGAAGGCGCCAACCTCAAGGAGCTCCTCCAGGGGCCGCTCAAGGCCTACCGCCTCCCCATGCTGCGCGTGTCCTACGAGAACGCGCTCGGGACGCACGAGGCCTACGCGTACCAGGACGCCTGGGTACGGGCCCCGGAAAGCATGATCTCGATCGCGGTGGAGGCCGTGGACGCGAACCGCCGCCGCCTGTACGAGCGCCTCCTGGCGGACGTGGCCCTGGTTTCCACCCCCGTGGGGACGACGGGCTACGCGGACTCGCTGGGCGCGACCGGCATCCCATTCGACCAGAACCCGGACGGGCTGCTGACCTTCGCGGTCGGCGGCTTCAACCGGCACAGCGTCCCCAACCACTACCGCTCGGAGAACTTCGCACCGACCGCCAAGATCTCGTTCCGGGGCCTGGAGACGGCCCGCCGGCCGATGAAGGGCTACGTGGACGGCGTCGGCGTGGGGGAAGTGGAGGGGATGGACATCCGCATCAGTCGGGCGGCGGCCGTCGAGGTCGCCTACTTCCAGGACTACAATCCGGCCGACAAGATGCGCTGAAGAGGCCCTCCCCCACCCTTGGGGAGCGGCCTCTCTTTTTTATCCAAAAAAAGGTGACGCGCATGGATCGCCCCGATCCCTCCGCATAGACATGCCCCCTCCAAACCCCTATCCTGGCGACGAGACCCATGCGCGCACACCTGCCCGAGCTCGGGCGCGTCCTCGTCGTCAGCGTGCTGGCCTTGCTTGTGGATGCGGGAACGTTGGCGATCCTGACGTCGGTCCTCGGCGCGCCCTACCAGGCCGCCGGGTTCGCGGGCTTCATGGCAGGCCTGGCCGCGAACTACCTCCTCAGCGTCCGCTGGGCGTTCCAGGAGCGTCGGCTGGCGGATGGGCGCGTCGAGCTCCTCTGGTTCGCGGCGATCGGCCTGCTTGGGGCCGGCTGGAACGCGCTCCTCCTCTGGCTCGGCGTCGAACGGCTCGGCTGGCCGCTCTGGTTCGCGAAGGCCGCGAGCGTGGGCATGGTCTTCTTTTGGAACTATGGGGTCCGCAAATGGCTGTTGTTCACCAAAAAACCCGTATGAGCAAAAAAACCGCGATCATCATCGGTGCCGGCCCGGCCGGCCTCACCGCCGCCTACGAGCTCCTCACCCGCACCGACATCCACCCGGTCGTGCTTGAGGCGAGCGATACCTACGTCGGCGGCATCTCCAAGACCGTCGTCTACAAGGGGAACCGCATCGACATCGGCGGCCACCGTTTCTTTTCGAAATCGGACCGCGTGATGGACTGGTGGCTCTCGATGCTCCCTTTGAAAACAGGGGCACATGGCGACCTTACCGTCAGCTACCAGAACCGTACGGCGAACGTGCAGGCGCCCAACCAGACCGTCGACCCGACCACCACGGACCGGGTCATGCTCGTCCGCAACCGGCTGTCGCGCATCTTTTTGGCAAGCAGTTCTTTCCCTATCCGATCACGCTGTCATGGGATACGGTCCGAAAATTGGGCGTCTGGCGCATGGCCAAGATCGGGCTCACCTACGTCCGCCGCCGCCTCTTCCCCATCATGCCCGAGAAGAGCCTCGAGGATTTTTTCCTGAACCGGTTCGGCGATGAGCTTTATAAGACGTTTTTCCGATCCTATACGGAAAAGGTTTGGGGCCTGCCGTGTCGCGAAATCAGCCCGGAATGGGGGGCGCAACGCATCAAGGGGCTGTCGATCACGAAGGTCATCACCCATTACCTCAAGCGGCTCCTCCCAAAACGCGGTTCCCTGTCCCAGAAAGAGACGGAAACCTCGCTCATCGAACGCTTTTTCTATCCGAAGCTGGGGCCCGACCTCATGTGGGAGACGGTTGCCGACGAGGTACGGGGCAAGGGCGGGGAAATCCACATGGGCCGACGCGTAACGTCTCTCCAAGTCGAGGGCGACCGGATCGTTTCGGTAACGACGGACGGAAAAGACGGGCCAAAAACCTACGAGGCCGACTACGCCTTCTCGACGATGCCGATCCGCGAGCTGGTGGCCGGACTCAACGCGGACGTCCCGGAAGGCCCGCGCCGGATCGCGGACGGCCTGAGCTACCGCGACTTCCTGGCCGTCGGCCTGCTCGTGAAGCGCCTGGGCCTGGAAGCGAACAGCCCGACCATCACCGACAACTGGATCTACATCCACGACCCCGACGTCCACGTGGGACGGTTGCAAGTCTTCAACAACTGGAGCGAATACCTCGTGAACGACCAGGGCACGGTTTGGGTGGGCATGGAATATTTCTGCAACGAAGGCGACGTGCTGTGGGAAAAAACCGACGCGGACCTGCTGGCGCTCGGGAAGCGAGAGCTCGCCGCCATCGGGCTCATCCGCCCCGAAGACGTCCTCGACGGGACCGTCCCGCGTGAGAAGAAGGCCTATCCTGCCTATTTCGGCACCTACAACGAGTTCGACACGCTCCGCGCCTACCTCGACGGCTTCCGGAACCTCTTCCTCCTCGGCCGCAACGGCATGCACCGCTACAACAACCAGGACCACTCGATGCTCACGGCCATGACGGCGGTCGACCTGATCCTCGCCGGTTCCACCGACAAGGCCGACCTCTGGGCGGTCAATACGGAGCAGGAGTACCATGAGAAAAAGTGATATGCCCGTACGCGTCCGCCTGTTCTTCCTCTTCAGTGCCCTCGTGACGATCGTGATCGGCGCGACCCTCTTGCGGCGCGGCTGGAACCTTCGTGCCCTCTACCTGTCCGGCGAGGTTCGCGCGCAGCTCACCATGATCCTCAACAGCCTGCGTGACGACCACGGCGTCCCACGCTCGTTTTTCGTGATCGATCGGCTGGGGTGCGACCCGACCGGTTGCGAGCTGTTCATGGTCGAGCAGCCGAACCTCGTGACCTCCCATACGCCGCGAAAGACGCTCAACGTCGGCTGGTCGCGGACGGAACCGATGCAATATATCTGGTCCTATGGCCTCACCCAATGAGCGCCGATGGATGATCGGCCTGATGACGGCTTGGACGGCGCTCGTCGTCACCTTCTTCGCGTGGAGCGTATCGCGCGGCGTCCTGTCAACCGATCCCGCGAAATACGCCCTCAACATCCCCGTCCCCCATCCGCCGTTGGGCCGGTGGATCAGCCTCGCGAGCCAGGCCCTATTCGGATCGACGATCCTCGCGGTGAGGCTCCCGACGCTCCTGGCTGACCTTGGGGCCGCGTGGATCCTGTTCGCGCTGGTCCTGAAGCGGGGCCGCGCAACCTCCCTGCTGCTCCTCGCGCCGATCCTCCTTCACGCGGCGAGCGTCACCTGGACCGGACAGGGCTTTCAGACCTCATTTTTAGCGCTCGGGTTCGCGCTTATCGTCTATGGCCTCGGGGCACGCGAACGCGTCTCGCTTCGGTTCCTTGTCGGCGGCTACCTGCTCGCCGTCTGGTCGCAGATCCAAGGTGTCCTGCTCCTTCCCCTCGTCAGTTACGCCCTTTGGCGGGCCTGGCAAGAACGACCGGAGGCCCCATCGCGTTGGCAGGTCGGCGGAACCGCGATCCTGCTGCTCGCCCACACGGGCCTCGTCACCCTCTGGCTCGGCACGAACCCGTTCGCGTTGGCCGATGCCGTTGACCTGGCCAAGCGAAGCGAAGCCGTGGGCTGGGCACGGCTCGTGTGGGTTTGGCGCGGCGAAGGCACGCGCTTGATCGGGAGCGCGGCCATCCTTGCGCTAGGCGCCTGGTGGACGGAAGGCCGCCCGAAAAAAGAGACCCTCGCCTATCTCGCGACCATCGCGCTCTTCGCCGCTTATCTCTACAAGAATCCGGCCCCGTATTACGTCTCGTATGCGCTCCCGCTCGCCATTTGGGGCGTCCTGAAGCTCCAAGACGCAAAACGACCCGTGATCGTGGCCGCAGCGACCCTTGTGGGCATCCTGGCGGGCTTCGATCTCCACCTCCTCTGGCGACCCCTAACGGAAACGGCTCCCCAGCGGACCTCGGCTGACATCGCCACGCTCCGCAGCCTCGCGACGGGCACGTCCACGCCCCTGGTCGCCGGCGACTACGGCTATGATTGGAATTACCTCCTCGGCACGACCTTCATCCGTTTTCCGCGCGATCCGCAGGTCCAAGCGTCCGCACGCACCGTGTTCGTCTTCCTCCCGGAAACCCTTTCGCAGGAGGAGCGCGCCTTCCTGGATGGGTTCACGACCAGCACGACGGTGCGCGGGGTTCACGTCTATCGACGCTGAGGCGAGGCATCATCAAAAAAGAGACTCATTTGTGAGCCTCTTTTCGTTCCACCCCCCTTTTTCAAAGATCGACGCGCGCCAAATCCTCCGTCGCTGGACCGTTCAGCGTCTTGCCTTTATGGCTGAACCGGCTTCCATGGCAGGGGCAGTCCCACGTCGTTTCCGCCTGGTTCCAGGCGACCACGCATCCCAAATGCGTGCAGATCGCCGAACAGCCGATCAGATCGCCCGCCGGCGTGCGGAAGACGGCGATCTTCTTGCCATCGCGCTCAATGATGCGCCCTTGGCCGGCAGGCAGGTCCTTCAGGTCCACTTCCGCGGACTGGACGACGCGCCTCACCAGCTCCTTGGCGAAATGCGCCCCAAAAGACAAGGTAGCGCCAACCCCTTTCAGGCGTTGCGGAGAATACAGATCGGCATATGCGGATACCCTTCCCAAAATGAGGTCGCAAATGACCATGGCAGCGACCGCCCCGAACGTCATGCCGTTCCCCGCATACCCGGATGCGACGTAATGGTCTTTTTCCGTAAAGGAATGACCGATGTAGGGCAGCCCGTCCGCGGTCGAGAAGATCTCGCCGCTCCAACGCGCGACCGTCTCAACCGGTACGCCGGGGATGAGACGCGTCTTGAGATGGGTCTCCAGGGCCTGAAATCGGTCGGCGGTGTTTTCACCATCGCCCGTCGGACGGTCTTCGCCTCCAAGGATCAGGAGATCATGCCCTTCTCGGGGATCGACACGGAGATAGTGGTAGGGCTTCTCCGTATCAAGATACAGGGCCTCGGGAAGCGTTCCCATCGGTACGGCAACCGCCAACGCATAGGACTGTGTCGCCTGCAGACGGCTCGGGACCTCGATGGGATGCCCCATGGGGGCGTGCGTCGCGATCACGACCTGGCGAGCCGTCACGGAACCCCGCCGGGTCAGAAGGCGATGGGCGTCTTGCGCGTCGAATCGCTCGACCATCGTTCCCTCGTAGATCGTCCCGCCATGACGGATGACCGCCTCCGCAAGCCCCCGCAAAAACGCGCGCGGGTGGAATTTCGCCTGGCCCGGAACCGTCAACACGCCCCGCGAGGAGAAGGGCGCCCCCGCTTCCGAAAGGGAGGTACGGAACCCAAATTCCTTGGCCAATTCCTGCTCTTTCTTCAGGCCTTGCCACCCGTCCTCATCCGTCGCGTACAGGTACGCGGGAATCCGCTTGAAATCGCAGGCGATACCCTCACGCTGAATGGCCTCCTCAAGAAGGTCGATCGCCCCTTTTCCCGATTGCCAGGCGGCCTTCGCGCCCGCATCACCGAAGGTTCCATGGAGCTCCTGCAACGAGGCGTCCGTCGGGTACATGAGGAACGCCGTGGTATGGGCCGTCTCGCCGGCGCCCACGGTGTCTTTTTCCAGAACGATAACCCGTTTTCCGGCGCGGACCAGGCCGTAGGCGGTCATGAGGCCGGTGATGCCGGCACCAATCACCGCGACATCGGCGGCCTGGTCGCCGGACAACGGCGGGAAGCGCCGCTCCGGAGGAACCGTATCCAGCCAGTAGGATGAACGCATAGGAAACGATGCGCTAATAATAGGGCTCATTTTTAAGATAGGCCCCTCCCGCATATCCGTCCAGCTGCGCTTAGGCGGATGGGGCGCACGCCCCCTTTGCCGCCCGCCGCACCTCATTCACGAAGAGATGCGCCTGGCGCGTCGGTTCCGGCATGCGATATGTTTTGGTGCACGCCAGAACAAGATCGACCGCATCCTGGATCGTCAGGTCATTCCCCGGTGAAATGAACATGGGCTTTACCCTCGCCTTGGTCCGCACCGCCATGCCGAGCGGCTCACGCGTAACCGGATCACGCAAGAGGGAGGTCGCGCCCGACGTCGGCGCCGGCTCGTCGTAGACTCCGGTAAGGACGCTCTTCGCGCAGCCGATCGTGGGCCGATCGATCCGCAGGCCCAAATGCGTCGCGATCCCCAGCCTGCGCGGATGGGCGATGCCGACGCCATCGACGAAGACAAGATCCGGTTTCGTGGCGAGCTTTTCCCACGCCTGCAACAGCGAAGGGATCTCCCGGAACGAAAGCAGGCCCGGTACATACGGGAACGTGGCCATCGCCTGGGCCGCGGCCCGATCGACGATCTCGAGGCCGGGAAAGGTGAGGACCACGAACCCCGCGAACACGACGTCCGAATGCCATTCCATGCTCACGTCGGCCCCGGCGATGAGGCGGGGCGGCGTCGCGAGAGGCGTAAGGCGAATGTGGTCGCGCAAACGGGCCTGAAGGGCAATCGCCGCCGTCGGAGACAGATCCCACGGATGAGAGAGGTCAGGCATAGGAAAAGCATACCCGACCTCATCCTCGAGGCAATCCCTCCCGCATTGACAACGGAAGCAAGCCTGCTAACCTCGTGCCTGCCACCCCAACGAAAGGACCGGCGCATGAACGACGCGCAACGCAACCGACTCTTCAAGCTCGGCCTGTTCGCCGCCTACACCATCGTCCCCTACAGCCTCACCTGCATGGCGATCGGCGGGATCTACTACACGCTCGTCGAGAAGCGGGAGGACCAGTCGGGGGACGGGTTCCTTTCCCTCGTCCTCGGGGCCCCCGTCACCCTGCCCGCCCTCGTCTACACCAGGCTGCGCGAGCGGCTCATCGATGGCCCCGCGCTCCGCAAGCGGGAGGCGCTCCACCGGCGCATCGGCAACGCCCTGGTGACGGCCCTGCGCGCGGACGGGATCGCCCTCACCCGCGGCACGTTCGATGCCGAAGGCATCCACCTCACGGCCATCGCGCCCGACGAACGGGATCGCACCCGTTTCGGCGCCGCCGTCGCGCGCACCGTCCGCCAATTCCCCGACGTCCCCCTCGCGACCGTCTGCGGCGACCTCTCACCAGCGCAGGCGCTCGATGCGGCCTGGGCGACGCGCCACGGGTTCGACGACTGGTCGGTCGACATCGGCCCGGCGTGTCCCCTGTGCGGGACGAAGGGGCTCGAGCGCTGGGTCTTCGGCCGCCAGGAAGCGCAGCGCCAGCAGCGCCTGACAAGGGAGACGTTCTCGTCGTTCAAGGCGATCGACGGCACGACCAAGACCATCCAAGGCGGCTACGCCTGCGAGCCCTGCATCGCCAAGATCATGGACGGCAAGGCCCCTCCCGACCAAGACACCTGACCCGAAACCGCGGGTCGTTTTTTTCTTTTGCGTTCCTCAGACGGCCTGCCGAGGATGGGCCCATAAGACGCTTTTTAGCTGCCGCCTCCAGACAGAGCCTCACGCGATAAAGAGACGGTCAACGAGACGCGCGCGGATAGGGACGCAAAAAAAGACCGCTCGGAACGTCCGAACGGTCAGGGGCCGATACGCAGGTCCGCGAGCGCCCCACGACCGGACAGGGTGAGCTCGTAGGTCGGTGGATCCGTAGGCGGATTGGCGAGGCAGATCACTCGGTCATCGAGCAAGGCCCCGATCAGCTCCTGGATGCCCGCGTCTTGCTGCCACGGGTCGCCACCCTCGAACGACGGGGCGAGCTCCAGCACGGTTTGGGGGCCGCCCTTCTCGAGGGCGTCGAGGAGACCCTGGTTCTGCTGGATCAGGTCGAGCCTGTTGGTTCCGTAGCCGTTGTGGACCAGATACCGGATCAGGTCCATCTGGCCCCGGAGGCGGGCAGTGAAGGCAGGGCTTACCCCTTCCGTCCCCACGAGCTGGGCGTGGAACGCGCGCAAGCGGCGCCAGAACGGCCGCAGAAACGCCTCGCGGACCTCGTCACCCTCATCGCGCAGGATGACCCACGTGTTGACCTCTTCAGCCAGGGCGTCGAAGGCATGGTCGACTTCGGCCGGATGGCCGCAGCCGAACGCGTCTTGGAGACGCTTCAGAAGGAGTTCGCGGGACCGTTCGAAATCCATAGGGACCTCCATGGAAACGGAGCCTAGCCCATTTCCGCTCTTTCGTCAATCATTCCCAGGCCTCCTCATCCCATTTCCATCCGTAAAAACCCTCATAAAGGGAAGAAATACGCCTGCAAAAAAATAAGGCATCGTGCGCCACAAAAAGAAAAAACCGGTAACGCGCCGGCTAAGGGCGTCCCGGGAACAGGTGCGGCGGAGCGATCAGCCCAAGCCGAGCTTCAGGCGCGCCAGGGCCTTGGCCTCGGCGGGGTAGCTGCCACCGTTGTTCACGATGGTGGCAGCGCTGCGGATCAGGGGCTCGTGCCCCAGCGCGAGCGCGTGGGTGAGGGCCCAGTCGGCCATGTCGTGATGGATCATCTCGTCGATCTCCTCGACGACGGCATCACGGCCATGTTCTCGGACGAGGTCCTCGAGCGGCGCCGTCGGCTGGCGCAAGGCATGCAGGTCCATGGCGGGTTCCTCCTTGGCGCACCAGTGGGTGGGCCAGCCGCTAGGGTGGCAGGTTTCCCCCTCCCCGTCCATCCCCGTGGCTTTTGCGTGCGCGTCTTGTATCATCTGGCCCATGTCCTGGCTTTACGAACACCGGCAGGTGCCTTCAGCGATCAACGGCACGATCGACTGCGTGCGGACCCTTGGGAAGTGGCAGGTCACGGTCGGGGATACGGGGCAATCGGGCCCCTACCTCGACGCGATGTGGGAGCGGGCCGTCCGGCGCGTACCGAACCCGAAGACCGTACGAAAGATCCTCATCCTCGGCCTCGGCATCGGCTCCTCGCTGAAGGCATATCGCCGTCGGTTCCCCGCCGCGAAGCTCACCGTCGTGGAGATCGATCCCGTGATGCGTGACCTCGCCAACGAATTCGGCTTCATCAAGGGAAAAAACCGCCCGAAAATCTTGCTTGGCGATGCGCTGGCGGTGGTGCCGAGCCTCTCAGGAGCCTATGACCTCATCGTCTTCGACCTGTTCATCGGACGGGATACGGGCCAGCCCACGCGCGATGCGGCCTGCATCGGACACGCCCTCCGTATCCTCGCCCCGACCGGCTCGATCCTCGTGAACGCGTACCTGGAACCGGAAGCCTTTGACGCCTTCGGGGGGCAGTGCCGGGAGATCTCGCGTTGGACGTACCTCCGCAACCACGTCGCCCTTTTCCGGCCTTGGGGCGCAGGGACGGTCGGGGACCCCCTTCCGCCGACCTATCACCACATGTACAGCTGCCAGGCCTTCATGGAGCGCGAATTCTCGCCGCTGCGCCGGACGCGCGCCGTGGGGACCGCGGCCGCCCCAGGCTTCCAGCGTGCGCTCCCGGGGTTCGATTTCCTTCACTTCCTGGGCGATACGGCCCCGACCGAACGGCCACCCAAGACGCGCGCGCGATTCACCATCTGGCAACCCATCCAACGGACCGATGTCCCGCAGGGCTGGATCCGCTGGCCCGTTTCCGGACACCGCCGCCTGACCGGCTTCGCACAGATCCCGACCGGCATGGAACCATACGACCGAGGCTGGTCGGAACATGCGAAGCGCCATGTGAAGCGCTGGAAAAAGCAGACGGCCCACGTCATCCGCGACGCGGACCTGGACACCTATCTCGCCGCCTTCGCCCGCTGCGGCAAGCCGAAGGGGCTGATCGCCCGCTTCAGCGAGGAATTGCGACGAAAGGACCAGGCCCATCCCGGATCCCTTCGGCTACGGGTCGCGCAACCGGCGGAGGGCGGGTCCGTGATCGCCGGCTTCGCCACCCTCTGGATCCCCGAGATCCGACAGACGTTCCACGTGACCTCGTTCATCACGCCGGAGGGGCGCGAGACGGCCGCCGCCTTCGGTCTCGTGGATGACGCGTTCCAGATCGCCCAGGGGCGGGGCGATCGCACGCTCGAGTTCGACGCCTTCTACCTCCCCGGCGATCCCCGGTCGTGGAAAGGGTTCTCGAGGTTCAAGGGGCAATTTGGCGCCCACTATATCCGCTGGCCCAAGCCGCTCGCCCGTTTCGACTGACCCATAAAAAACAACCCCCACCTCCGCAGAGGTGGGGGTTTCTTTGCCTTATTTTGACGCGCCCGCCTGTTGGATCAGCTCCTTCAAGCCTTGCGGACCGTCATACGGGATCGCCCCGCTGACGAGCTGGCCGTTGATGAAGGTGGCCGGGGTCCCTTCGACGCCAGCGGCACCGCCCTCATTGAAGTCCTGGTTGACGCGCGCGGCGGTCTCGCCGTTGTCAAGACAGGTGTTGAACTTGCCCTGATCGAGGCCGATGTCCTTCGCCGCCTGCTTCATGAGGTCGGTCGACATGGGATCCATGGCGATGAGCTTCTCGTGCATCTTCCAGAACGCATCGTTGCCACCAAGCTTGGCCGCACATTCGCTGGCCTCAGCGGCTTTCTGCGCGCTCGGGTGCAAGGAGCGCAACGGGAAGTGGCGATAGATGAGGCGGACGTCCTTCGGGAAGTCCTTGAGCGCCTGCTTCACGGACGGTTCGAAGCGCTTGCAGAACGGGCACTCGAAGTCGGAGTATTCGATGAGGGTCACCTTGGCGTCCTTGTTGCCCTTGATGTGGTCCTCGTTGCCGACGGCCTTCACGGGCGCGCTAGGAGCTGCCGCACCAGGGTTAGAAGGCGTCGGGTTACTCGGCGTCGGCGCGACGGCAACCGTGGCTGCCTTTCCGGCGCCACCGATCACGCCCCCAACGATCAGCCCGAGGCCGAGGGTGGATGACAACGCGATCCCCAGGAACAACCCCATCATGAACATGACTTTTGAGCCCCCATCCCAGAACCCAGACGAGCGTGCTTGATCCATAGATGATGAGAAAACGAGCAATAAGAGCAAAGGTATGCGTCCCTAGTGTACGGCCTCCCCCGCCGGGCGGCAACGCGCCCGTCAAGGGCTATGGCCGCGTGGATGTGGCGACCGGCACCGTCGAATTGGTCGAAGAGGCGGTCGGGATCGTGGAGGTCGGGCTTGGCGACGGCATCGTGGCGGCTTGCTGCAACGCCGCGTTCAGGACCACGCGCCATTCGGCTTCGGAACGCGGGCGGACCTCCGTATTGTTGACGTAGAAGGTCGGGGTCGAATCGACGCCGTTCTTCTCGCCCTCCTCCACGTCATCCATGACGACCCCATCGAACGGGCGGCGGTCGTAGCAGCTCGCAAAATCCCCTTCGTTGAGGCCCGTCTCGCGGGCGAACTGGATGAACCGGTCCTTCGGGTCACTGAGGGAAGACCAGGCATCCTGCGTATCGAACAGGCGGTCATGGTATTCCCAGAACTTTCCCTGGGCATTGGCGCACCGGGCCGCGTTGGCGGCGTTGCGCGCGTTCTTGTGGATCTGCATGAGCGGGAAATCCTTCCAGATGAAGCGGACGCGGTCGGCGAACTCGGTGCGGATCGCCTTCACGACCGGCTCGACGCTGCGGCAGGCCGGGCACTGAAAATCGGAATACATGCGCACGACGACGGCCGCGTCGGCCTTGCCGGAAGAGATCGCGTCGGCGTCGTCAAAGACGATCGTCCCATTCGGCGTCGGCACGTCAGACGGGGCGCGCACGAGGAGATAGGTCAGGCCGCCGAAGATCAGGACCGTCGAGGCGATGATGGCAGAAATGAGCTTGGCTTGTTGGGTCATACGGGAGAAACAGTACGGCGAACGGCACGCGGCCGCAAGGAACGTCAAGGGTCAGGCCGCCCTCGGGCGGACACGCCGCAACCGCCACATCCAACCCACGCCTAAGGCGAAAAACCCGATCCCCACCCACTGCGCCGGCGTGAGGGCGGCATAGCGGGTGTCGACCACGCGGAGAAAATCCAGCAGGATCCGCGAAAGGCCCTCGACGACCAGGAAACAGGCGAACCAGAACCCCGGCGGACGCGGCTTCCGGTCGAGCACGAGAAACAACATCCCTGTCGCGAACCCGACGAGCGACAGGTAGAGCCCCAGGTCATGCCGCCCCTGCCCATCCGGATACCGGACCGCAAGGACGGCATCGGAGAGCGTGCCCGGATGGTCATGGATCAGGAAGCATCCGATCCGCCCGATGCCGCATCCCCACGGCAGGCCCCACATGAGCGTATCGGCATAGGCGAGCCAATCGATGCCCGTGCGCTTGACGTAGGCAAAAAAGGCCACGGCAGCCGCCAAGAATCCGCCCGTGATCGCATAGCCCGGCAACCGCGGATCGAAGGCCTGCCACGGGTGCGCGGCATAATATGCCGGCTCATAGACGAGGACGTGGAACGCCCGCGACCCGACCATCGCCGCGAAGAAGATCCACGCCGCGAGGGAAACGACATGCGTCGGGTCGAGCTTGCGCGCCTGGGCGCGACGGTACGCGACCCAGGTCGCGACCCCAAACCCGAGGGCGACGAGCGTCCCCCAGGCCTTAAGCGCCAGCGGACCGAACAGGGGGATGGCATCCATCCCGACATACGGGATCATACCAGGGCACGGAGCGAACGGAGGACCGCCTCGAACGCGCGGAGCGCCTCCTGCGTCTGGCGTTCGTTGAGGTGAAAATCCTGCTCATGGACGAGCTGGTTCCGCCACTTATGGGCGGTCCAGACGTCCTTGATCTTCGGATGCTGGTATTGGGCGACCTTCAGGCGATCGGCCATCGTCTCGCCAGGGAACCCGACGCCTTTCAGCGCATGGTCCAGGAGCTTGTCCGCCTCGATGACGGCCAGCTTGCGGCCCGCCGCGCTCCCCTGCTTCGCCAGCCCCTCGATCTCTTTCCAGGTCGCCGTGAACTTTTGCCGGTTGAGGGCTTCCCAATCGGAGGGTTTCTTGGACGAAGCTAACGCCTTGACGAGCGTGACCGCGATCACGAGGACGACCAAAAGGACGAGCGCGATCATGACGGGCGAAGGCCCGCCCGCAGCGGAAGCCGGCGTAGCGCCCCCCGCATCAAACACGAGTTGGAAAAGCATATTTACCAGATATGTTAGCACATCCGTCCGAACAAGATCCGCCATGAGACAGACGTCCCCGGCAGGTGCCGGGGACGTCCCTATTCCTTCTCGTACGCATGCGCCCAAGACAGCAGCCTCCCATCATCGAACCGCCTGCCGATGAGCTGCAGGCCGATCGGCAGCGAAGTGGCGGCGTCACGCCCGCACGGGATCGAGATCGCCGGTACGCCCGCGACATTGATGCCGACCGTGAAGACGTCCTCGAGGTACATGGCCAACGGGTCGCTGGTCTTTTCGCCGATCTTGAACGCGACGCTGGGCGTCGTCGGGGTCACGAGCAGGTCGACCTGCTGGAACAGACGGTCATAGGCGGCGGCGATGAGACGTCGGACCTTGCGGGCCTGCCGATAGTAGGCGTCGACATATCCTTTGGAGAGGACGTAGGTGCCGAGCAGGATGCGGCGGCGGACCTCGTCGCCTAACCCGTCCGCACGCGATCGCTGGTACGTCTCAAGCAGGGTTTCCGCTTCCGTTCGCGAGCCGAAACGGATGCCGTCCAAGCGGGCGAGGTTCGCGGAGACCTCCGCCGGGACAAGCACGTAATAGACCGCCAGGGCCTCGTCGGTGTAAGGGAGATCGACCTCCTGGACATCGGCACCGAGGCTACGCAAGGCATCGACCGCCTGCTCGGTCGCGAAACGCACTTCCGGCTGGAGGCCGGGCGCATTCCACGCCTGCTTCGGCAGGCCGATGCGGACGCCCTCGAGAGAGGCGTTCGCCACGAAGCGTGACGGCGCGTTGGCGGCCGTCGTCTGGTCGTGGGCATCGGCACCTTGCAGACCCTGGAACAGCAGGGCCGCGTCCTCGACCGTCTTGGTCATGGGACCGACCTGGTCGAACGAGGAGGCCATCGCCATCACCCCGAAGCGCGAGACCGTCCCATAGGTGGGCTTGAACCCGACGATGCCCGAAAAGGCGGCAGGCTGGCGGATGGAGCCGCCTGTATCCGTCCCGAGTGCCGCCGGGGCGAGGTCGGCCGCCACTGCCGTGGCGCTGCCGCCGGAAGATCCGCCTGGGACGCGATCCGGAACGGTCGCATGCCGCGTCGGGCCGAACGCCGAACGTTCCGTCGACGAACCCATCGCGAACTCGTCCAAATTCGTCTTGCCCAAAAAGACCATCCCGCTCTCCTGCAGGCGCTTCACGGCGGTCGCCGTGTAGGGGGCGCGATATCCTTCCAAGAGCCGTGATCCGGCCGTCGTGCGCGTGTCCTGGAGGCACAGGTTGTCCTTCAACGCCAAGGGGATGCCATCCAGCCCGCCGAGCGCCTCCCCACGCACGCGTCGCTCATCGGCCGCGCGGGCGGCGACCATCGCGACCTCGTCCAATACCGTCAGATACGCATTCAAGCGCGGATTTTCCCGCGCGATGCGTTCCAAATACGCCTGCGTCACCTCTACGGAAGAGGCTTCACCCGTCGCCAAGGCCTTCTGAAGGCCTGCGATCGTCCAGCCGGAAAGAGACATAGGCTAGGAGACGGTTGAAGCGCGCCGCGGAAACACGCTGGGCACGCGTAAAAAATCCCCGATCCGGTCCGGGAAGGCCTGAATCAGGCGCTCGCGCTCGTCGGCGTCGGTCCGCGGCAAATCCGTATCCGGAGCCAACGCTTCCGAAAACAAGGCACCGTCTTCGACCTGGCTCGTATCGACGGCGCGTAGGCGCTCCACATATCCCAAGATCGACGTCAGCTCCTGCGCATACCGCTCCCCATCCCCAGCCGCCAACGAAATCCGCGCCAAGCTCGCGACATGAATCACTTCCTGAGAAGAAACGGACATATGGGGCGCAGGATAATGCACGGGTAAGAGAGATGCAACCGAAAAGCCCACACGAGAAGGAATACGGGAGCGGGATCGGCGATCTTTCCAGGACAGAGGATCGTTTCTATGGGAAAATCGTGAAATCCATTCGCTGGCGAAGGCTATAAAGGCCGAAATGATTTTAAGTAATTCTGGATCTCAGGACTGTCCGGATCGGTTCCCATTCCATGGAACTGGATCATGTAATGGTACATAGGGCCAGCCACGACCGCATCGACTTCCGGATACGGCGCCACATCCAAACCATCAATCGCATGCGTCCCGTAAAAGATGGTTATGCTGTTCCCATTAATCGCCTGCACTTTCTTCTCTAATCCGCTGCCGCCCATAAAGACCGCCTTATTCAAGTCAGGACCACCATCCCAACTACTGAAATCCTTCTCAAGAGCTGCCCGATCCTCGTAGACGCGCACCGTGACCGGATCATCATTGCTGGGCCCTTCGAGATTTAGTCGAAGTGAACCGATTCGACCGCTAAATGGAGACGCTTCATCCGGCCCGATAGGAGATCTGGAATCGGCCACGATCTTCGCGATGCTCGATCCATGTACTATTTGGGATGGAATCGGAAGGGCTGCTTTGGACCGTCATCCATCGCCTAGACGCTTCCCGCATATCAGATGAGAGCGCACTTAGCTGACTAGATAAACGGTTCAACTGCGCGTGTTGCACGAACGCGTATACGCCTAGGCCCGCGAAACCGACTATACATACCCCTAAGACAAGCCCAGCCTTCGTTTCATTCGTCATAAGTGAAAAAAATATCACATCAGACATCTTAGCATCTTCAAACACAAAACATAAATCGCTTTTCATGAAAGTTTCCATCCGTCATTATCATCGCGCGTTCCCGCCAAACCGCAATTAAAACCCCGCCGCTAGCGGCGCGAGCAGAAGGAGAATCGTCGACACGATCATCAGCACCGCCAACACCTTCAAGAAGAGTCGTTTCGGACGAGGGAGATGTTCCATAAGCTTTTTATGATCGTCGCAAAACTTTAATAAACGTATCCGGCGGAATCTCGACCCCACCCTTCCCGTGTTCCATCATGCGCTGCTTCCCTTTCTTCTGTTTCTGCAGGAGCTTGGATTTGCGGCTGTAGTCGCCGCCCGACATTTTCGCGAGGACATCCTTGCGGAAGGCGGAAAGGCGCTCCGACGCGATGATCTTCGCACCGATCGCGGCCTGCAATTTCACCACGAACTGCTGGTTTGGCAGTTCCTCCTTCAGCGTCTCGACGATCTCCTTGCCGCGACGATAGGCTTCGGACTCATGGAGGAGGGTCGCGAGCGCCTCGACCGGCTCTTCGGCGACCAGGATCGTCAGGCAGACCACTTCGGACGGCCGATACCCGAAGAACTCATAGTTGAGCGACGCATACCCCGCCGTCACGCCCTTCAGCTTATCATAAAAGTCCACGATCACCGACGCGAGCGGCATCTCGTAATGCAGGATCGCCCGCTGCAGGTCGAGGTATTCGGTCGTGAGGTAGATCCCGCGCCGGTCCTGGACCAGCTGCATGACGTTGCCCAGGTATTCCTTGGGACACACGATATCGACCTTCGCCCACGGCTCGCGCGCCTCCTGGATGACCGAGGCGTCCGGGAATTCGGCGGGTGACTTGACCATCTTCTCGGTCCCGTTCGTGAGCGTCACCTCATAGCCCACCGACGGGGTGGTCACGACGACGTCCATGTCGAACTCGCGCATGAGGCGCTCCTGGACGATCTCGAGGTGCAGCATGCCCAGCAGGCCGCAGCGGAAACCGAAGCCCAACGCCGCCGAATGTTCCGGCTCGAAGGCGAGGGCCGCGTCATTCAGCTTCAATTTCAGGATCGCGTCGCGCAGGCGCTCGTACTCATTGCCTTCGCTGGGGAAGATGCCGGCATAGACCATCGGGCGGACCTCCTTGTAGCCGGGAAGCATCTCGACCTGGCCCGCGGTCTCGCGGAGCGTGATGGTATCACCGACGCGCACCAGGGAAATGTCCTTCAGGCCGCTCACGACATAGCCGATCTCACCCGTCTGGAGCTCCGGAAGCGGATCGTATTGCGGCTTGAGCGCCCCGACGTCCAATGCCTGCCCATCGCCGCCCGTCGCGATGAAATGGAGGTTCGCGTTTTTCTTCAACGACCCGTCGACGCAGCGGACATAGGCCACGACGCCTTGGTAGTCATCGTATTTCGAATCGAAAATGATCGCACGCAGCGGCTTCTGCGGATCGCCGGAGGGAGGCGGCACGTCGCGGACGATACGCTCGAGGATGGCGGGCACGCCCTCCCCCGTCTTGCCGGACGCCGTAAGGATCTCCTCCCGCTTGCAGCCGATGAGCTGCATGATCTCGGCGGACCGGCGCTCGACGTCAGCGTTCGGCAGGTCGATCTTGTTGAGGACGGGGATGATCGTCAGGTTCTGCTCGATGGCCAGATAGAGGTTGGCGATCGTCTGCGCCTGTACGCCCTGGGTCGAGTCGACGAGCAGGATGGCGCCCTCGACGGCCGCGAGCGAGCGCGACACCTCATAGGTAAAATCCACGTGCCCGGGCGTGTCGATGAGGTTGAGCTCGTAGGTGGCGCCGTCTTGGGCGGTGTAGGCCATGCGCGCCGGCTGAAGCTTGATGGTGATGCCGCGTTCGCGCTCGAGGTCCATGGTATCGAGCAGCTGCTCCTTCATCTTACGTTTCTCGACGGTCCCGGTGATCTCCAAGAGCCGGTCCGACAGCGTGGACTTCCCGTGGTCGATGTGGGCGATGATGCAAAAATTGCGGATGTGGGACTGGTCCATATTTGCGCTGAGGATAGCGGAAATGTGGGTTGGAGGCAAGGGGCGAAGACCGGCTCCCTACCGGCGCAGCAGGCGGATCCCCCGTCCCACCCATTCCTCCGCTTCCTGTACGCGGCAGAGCCACAGAACCGCCAGGTAGGTCACCCCACCGACCCCCGCCGAAGCGCCGAACTGCACCAAGACCTGCCAAAACGTCCGCAACGGGACGACGGTACCGATCGCATGGCGCACGCCATAGGCCAAGCAAAGGGCCGGGACGCAGGCGACCGCCGCCAGGCCCACCAACCGCAGGAATGGCCCCTGGCTTTCAGGGCCGACCTTGCGCCGCAACGCCAGCCACAAGAGGCCAAGCTGTAGGAACGTCGACACCGAAAACGCGATCGCAAGCCCCGTGACGCCATAGGCGCCCTTCAGCGACCAGGCCAAGCCAAGATTCAGGACCTCACCGAACAGGGTGATCCAAAACGGTGTCCAGGTGGACTGGATCGCATAGAAGGCGCGCGCCAAGAGCGGGATCAGGGCCTGGGCGACCAACGACGCGGACAGCCAGCCGACCACCGACGCGGTGTCGATCGTCGCCAGCCAATCGAACTGCCCGTCGCCCAGCACCAGGCGCACCAGTTGGGCGCGCAGCAGGATGAACAGCAGGCTCACCGGCAACAGGCAAAACACGATCGTCCGGCCCGCCTTCCCGAGCGCGAGGTGATAGGCATCGAACCTATTGGCGCTGGCGGCCTCAGACAATAATGGAAACGCGGCCACCGCGAACGAGATGCCGATGACGCCCAACGGGAAGCTCTGCAGGTTGTTTCCAAGCTGGAACACGGACACGGACCCGGCGCGCAACGTCGATGCCAACGAAAGCAAGATCACCAGGCTGACCTGCGAAGCCCCGAGGGCCGCGAGGCGGGGCGCCGTGAGCTTGAGAAGCCGCGTCAGTTCTGGATTCCAGCCAAAAGAAGCCGGACGCGCCATCCCTAATCCCACCGCGACGACGCCCTGCGTCAGGGCATGCATCATGGCCCCAAACACGACCCCAAGCGCGACGCCTGCGATCCCGAACCAGCGCGAGAGGCAGACGATCCCAAGCAAGATCCCGAAGTTATACCACACCGGCGCGAAGGCGAAGGCCAAGACGCGCTTCGAGGCCTGCAAGACACCCCCAAAGACGGCGGAAATCCCCAGAAAAAGCGGCGAAAGGAACAGGATCCGGGTCAGCGAGACAGCCAGTTCCAGGCGTTGCGCATCAAAGCCAGGCGCGATCAGGGGAACGAGGTACGGCGCGAAGGCGATCCCAAGCAGGGAGAGCACCCCTAACGCGGCGGCGACCCATAAGAGGACGACCGAGGAGAACGCGAACGCTTCCTTCTCGCCTTTTTTCGCGCGCAATTCGGAAAAGAGGGGGATGAAGCCGGCACTGAGGGCCCCCAAGATCAGCAGGCTGTAGAGCGTGTCCGGGAGGCGGAAGGCGGCATAATACGCATCCAGCTGCCAGCCGGCGCCGTAATTCGTCGCCAGCAACCGGTCGCGCAACACCCCCAGCAAACGCGAACAGACGGAGGCCGCGGCGAGCCAGAAAGCCATCATCCCCACCGTCCCGTGCTCGACCGACCACCAGGCGCGCCAACGCTGCAGCATAGCAAGAAAGGAAAACCGGATTACGCCGGCATGATATCAGAAATCGAACGGGTCCGCCGGACGGCTCCAGGTGAGCCAGTAGCCCTGCGCATCGGTCTCGACCGTCACCCTTGTCAGGCACGAGCCCGGCGCGGCCTGGCCCAGGCACCGCTCCCCCGTCTCCGGGTCGAAGGCGGCCTCATGCCATCCGCAGACCAGGCGCTCTTGCGTCGGATCGAGCGCCAGCGGCCCACCCATGTGCGTGCAGCGGTTGATGAAGGCGCGGACCGCGCCGCGATAACAGAAGACGTAGGCTTCCAGGCCCGGCAGGAGCTTGACCGAGCGCCCCTCCCCTTCCGCAAACGCGGTCGGCGGGCCGATGAACGTCCGCGGCATATCACTCCGCTTTGGGGTCCTTCGAATAGCCGAACTCGTACGTGAAGATCTCGTTGCGGATCGGGCCGACGAACCGCATGTAGGCCTCCGCGACGATGTATTTCCACGCGATGCCAAGATACCCTTCCTTGCGCAGGCGACGGACGGACATCTCAAGCGGCAGGTTGGCCAAATACGCGAATGCCCCACCCGCTTTCTTCAGGCGCTGGACGTATTCCATGTCTTCCGCGAAAACGACAGCCTCGTCGAAACCACCGACGCGCTCATGCAGGGAACGCTTCACGAAAATGCAACCGCCGGGCGCATGCGGAAAGAGGCGGGCGGTCGCCCAAACGTACAAGTGGTACAGCCAGTGCCAGAGGCGATCGCGTTTGCGGTCGCCGTCCGGAACCATGTGCGCCGTCCCGAAATCAGCGCCACGCTCGGCGAACATGGCAAGGGCGCGTTGATAAAAATCGGTCCCGTGCGGGAGGACATCGGCATCATGGAAGCAGATCCATTCGCCGGTGGCGTGCCTGGCGCCGGCATTGCGGCCCGGGCCGGGCATGCCCCCAGGGACGACCTTCACCCCGAAGGATTGCGCGACGAGCGGCGTTCCGTCGGTTGAGTTGGCGTCGGCGACGATGACCTCGAGCTCGACGCCCGTCTGAACCTGCAGGGCCTGGAGCAAGCGCGGGATCTGGCGGGCCTCGTTCTTGGCGGGGATGACGATGCTGAGCTTCATAGCGGGATGCGGCTATCCTACGCGAGCCCCACCGGTTTGGCGAGCCAGGTCTTCACGCTTCAGCTCCCACACGGCCACGGCCGCCGCCATGGCCACGTTGAGCGACTCCTTGCGGCCGACCTGCGGGATCTGGATGGTTCCGGCGCAGCGCTCGAGGAGGCTAGGCGGGATGCCGGTGGTTTCGGTGCCGAGAAGGAGGGCGAGGCGTTCGTCCATGGAGACGGAAGGGAGGCTGGGCGCGCCAGGCACGCGTTCGAGGGCGAAACACGGGATCCCTTCCGCCGCCAACGCGCGCAGCACCTCGTCGATGGAGACGCAGGAGGTGAAGGGAATCCAGTCCTGGGCCCCCAAGGCCGTCTTCGCGATCTTCTCGTCCGGCGGACGGGGCGTATAGCCGGAAAGCCAAATCCTCGTGACGCCAAAGGCATCCGCCATGCGGAACAAGGCCCCCACGTTCTCGCGGGAACGGAGGTCGTGGGCGATAAGATGGATTTCGCGTGGCATGGGGATTTTTTAGCCGAAATAAGGGAAAAAAGCAAACGGAGAGGAACAGGGAACACCGCAGATTTGCAGAATGAGGGACAGCCTTTTCCCATTCGCCTCCCCTAGGCAATCCCGACCGGATCCCCTACACTCCCCGCCATGAAATACGGTGACCAGTTGGAAGGGACGATCGACGCGCTCGACGAGAAGGGGCGCGGGCTGTTTTCGGTGCGTCTCCAAAACGGCGAAACGCGCCGCGTCGTGGTGCCGTTCACGAGCCCGGGAGACGTCGTGGAAGCGACCTTCCGCAAGCGCGACCAGGGCCACTGGATCGCAGCCCTCGACCGGATCGTGACACCGAGCCCTGAACGCCGACCCGCCCCGTGCCCGCATGCAGGCTCCTGTGGCGGCTGCCTTTGGCAGCATCTGGCCTACGACGCGCAACTCGCCCTCAAGACGCAGGCCCTCATCACGAGCTACCAGGCGGCCGGCATCACGCGCGCGCTCGATCCGATCGTCCCCTGTCCCGACCCGCTGCATTACCGCAACCGCATGGACTACGCCATCGGCTGGAAAGGCGAGCTCGGCCTCAAGGCCTATGGCCAGTGGAACCGCTACCTCGACCTCACGACCTGCCTGCTGCTCGACGAGGAAACGCCCGCGATCCTGCAGGCGATCCGCGATCTGGCGCAAACGCTCGGCTGGCAGCCCTGGGACGCGCGCGAACACACGGGACAGTTCCGGTACGCGATCATCCGCCTTGGGCGGAACACGGGACAGCGGCTCATCCATCTCCTCGTGCGTGACGTGGAGCAGGTGACGGCCGAACAGCGCGAAACGCTCATCAAAACCCTCAGCCCCTGGTGCACGTCACTCATCTTGGGCGAGAACACGAAACCGACCGACATCTCGTACGCAGAACGGTGCGTCGCCCTTCATGGCTCCCTGCATCTCGAGGAAGAAGTGAACGGCGTCCGTTACCGCATCCACCCCAACGCCTTTTTCCAGACGAACACCCGCATGGCGGCCGCATTGCAGACGCGCGGCATCGAGGCGCTCGGCCCCATCGAGGGGAAGCACGTGCTCGACCTCTACGGCGGCATCGGGTTCTTCGGGGTCGCCTGCGCCAAACGCGGCGCGAGCGTGTTCGGGCAAGAATTGGACGCCTTCGCCGTTTCGGAAGCGCAAAAAAACGCCGAAATGAATGGCGTCGCGGACCGCTGCACCTTCGCGAGCGGACCCGTGGAGAAGCTGGATGCTTCGGCCTGGAAGGCGGATGCTGGCCTCATCGACCCGCCGCGGGCAGGCCTGCATCCGAAGGCCCTGGAGGCCTTATGCGCGCACGGCCCGAAGCGCGTCGTCTACATCTCCTGCAACTACCATTCGTTCTTGCGCGAATGGCCAACGATTTCACGGGCATACGCCCTCGACCGGGTCGAGCCGCTCGACCTGTTCCCGCAGACGCCGCACGTCGAGGTGGTCCATACGCTCACCAGAAAAGACGCCTAAGGCGTCTTTTTGGTTCACGGGCCGACAAGCCAGCGCCAGATCGCTTCCCCTTGCACGAGTGAGACGGCCGCCCCAAAGGCGAGCAGCGGCCCGAATGGCCAACGGACCCGACGCCAGGTGCGGAAACGGACGAATTGGATGACCAACAAGGGGATCACGGCGAGATAGGTGGCATAGACGGCGACGGCGGCATGGGGCCAGCCCACGGCGGCACCGATCGCGAAGGCCAGGACCGGATCGCCCCCGCCAAGCCAACGCCCGCGGGATAGCCACGATTGCAAGCCGAAGAACGCGCCCAAGGCGAGCGCCCCCATCAGGACGGAAACGTACGAGGCGCCTAAGGCGATCCGCCCGCAACCGAACAGGATGGCCGACACGACCAGGGGTTCGACCGGCAAGATGCGCCAACGCGCATCCAATATGGCGACAAACAACAAACCGGACAAAAAGAGCATGTTCCACAGCCAAGCGAGCAGACTGGCGTGACGCGTCCAAAAGAGGAGCCACGGGATCGTCCACACAACCGCCCCGAACAGGATGGCAAGAAGCGCAAAACGGCGATCCGGCCCAGACGCGGCAAGATGCCCCCACGGCATCCTCGCCCACGCATACGGCCCGACGAGCGCAGGACAGGTCCGTGCTTCACGTGGATCAGGCACGCCGACGGCACGACAACGGACCCAATCGACGAGATGGACGAACCAGAGCCCCAAACAAGCCCCGATGACCCCCGATGCCAAGAGGCCCGCCAAAAGCATACCTATTTGAGGTCTTCGCTCGCGTCAAATCCGGTGCTGTGGAGGTAGTACACGTTCGCATTGCCCAGCGCCGTGTCACGTTCGGTCTCGAACCGGACCGTGTAGCCGCTCGGACCGCCCTTGTACCAGTAAAATTCCCCGGATGCGGGCCCCGTCGGGACCGGCCGCAGCAGGATCGACCCCTGCGCACCCTGCGACGGGACGAAACCGTCGAGCGTCAGGGCATCCGAGACCCCCGGTTCGCCAAGCGCCATGCCGGGACTCGCGGGATAGGTAGCTTTCTGCTGCCAATACACGCTTAACGCCGAACGGAGCGCGTTCACGTCGGATACGCGGACGGCATCACGGGCTCGGGCACGGGCGTGGTTGATCGAAAGTGCCCCCAAGGTCACGAGCAAGCCAAAAAAGGCAAGGACGATCAGGCCTTCAAGGGCCGTGAACCCGGCACGCCACGAAACGGTTCGCATAAGAAAAGAGGGCTCGGTTAAGGATCAAGCGGGCCATCGAGCAGGCGCTCGACATACCGCTGCATTTCTTCGGGATGATGGTGGGCCTTCACGAGATAGCCGCTCGCCCCGGCCCCGAGGCAAAAGAGGATGTCCTCCTTCGCGCCCAGGCTCGAACACATGACGATCGGGATGCCGCTCGTCGCAGGCGACCGCTTGAGGGCGCGGAGCGTCTGGAACCCGTCCTGGATGGGCATCTTGATGTCGAGCAGGATGGCGTGGGGCGTTTCCTGGTGTGCGACCCGTGCGCCCTCTTCGCCCTGTTCGGCCTCAAGGACGTCCCAGCCGGCACGCTCAAACACGCGGCGCAGGGCCCGGCGGAACAGCGCATCGTCATCGACGTGCAGCAGGACGCGGCGGCTCATAGGAAAGATGGTACGCCTCCCACGCGCTCCCGTGAAGCGTCTCACGACGGCGGACGACCGTGATCGGCACCCCCGCTTGGGCCAAGGGCCGGATCCAGGCGGTCTCTTGCGGCGCGTCCTCGACCCAACAGAAGGCGATGCCCGCCAGGGCAGCCTGCGCAGCCGCCTCTCGCGCCCGCTCGTCACGGGGATGGATGCGGCGCAGCTCCGCTTCGGTGAACAGCTCGTGCCCACCGGAAACCTCAGGGACAGGCGTCAGGCGCGCCTCCAACCAGGCATCCGGAGCCAGGCAGAGCAAGATTCCACGCGGCTCCTTGAGATAGGCCTGCCAGCCCACCAAGCGCGCCAGGGGATGCGGGGCCTCATGCAAGACGACCTGGAGGAGATCGCTTTCGACGCCCGGAAGGCGCTTCACGCGCCCATCCTGGGACGGGTATCCCGCCTCGAACCACGCTTGCAGCGCCGGCAATTCCTCTTTGGAAACGCTGAGGCCTGGGACCGCTTCCGCATCCGGCCCCACCCAGACGTGCCCGGTGCCGCGCTCCAGGCAGATGCGCGCTTCCGTCGCCCCTTGGGCCTGCCAAGCGCGCCACCACGCCGAAACGGCGAAATCCGTAGGCCCGACCCGTCTGCGCCAACGCAACAGGTCCGAATGGAAGACGGCATGCATCGGCTCCGTCACCGTCTTGCGCCAGGCGGCAACCGCAGGCTCCCAGGCGTCGCTCACGAGCCAAGCGGTCTCCCCATCTTCCGACGTGACGGCGGCGATGCCTTCGGGGACGGCATCGGCAATCGCCCGTGCGGACCAACGGTCCTGATCCAAGCGCCCAAGGCGCACCTGGAAACGCTCCTCGACCAGTTCCGCGTACTGCGAAAGGGTGAGAAGCCCCGTGCCGAGCAGGACTTGCTCCGTATGGAGCCCCTGCTCCAAAAGGAACCGCGCCTTCTGCTCCGTAGCCCGCAATAACCACCCGCGGCGATAGGCCGCGTCGGTCAAGGCGAACCCGGGAGCGAGGGCTGACATACGTCAGGAAGCCGGATCATGCATGGCGCACCCGAGCACGACCGCGAACCTCGGGCCCAATTCCTGCACGACCGACTTGAGTTCGGGCGGATAGACGATGCGGGCCCACGGGTTCCCCAAATATGAGTTGACGCCCGTCTGCTGCGTCAGGAATTCGGCCAAGTGCGGCAACAGCGAAGCGCCGCCCGTCAGGATGATCTTGTCGATGCGTTTGGCCTCGTTCCCATTGGATTGCGTCTCATAGAGCGAGGTCGCATACCGGATCTCCTCGAGGATCGGCTTCACGAGGACCTGCAGCACGGGCGCCACGTCCCCCGTTGGGGTGAACTTCTGCAACCCGGCGATGTCGCGCTTCATCGTTTCCGCCTGTTCCACGGGAATGCCCAGGGTCTTGGCGATCGTCTGCGTCATCGCCGACCCGCCCGTCGCGATCGACCGCATGACGAAGGGGATCCCTTGCTCGACGATCAGGATGTTGGTGCGCAAGGTCCCGATATCCACGATCATGATGGTCGCGCGGTCTTTTCCTACGAGCGAACGGATGCCCGCAAACGCCTCGGTCTCGAGATATGCCAAATCCAGCCCGGCACGCTTGCATATTTCCGTGTATTTGGCGACCAGCGCCTTCGGGGCCGCGGTCATGAGGACCCGCGTGGCGGCCCGCTCGGATTCGGTCTTCCCCGTCTTGTCGATCACGACGGTATCAAGCGCCACTTCCTCAAGCGGCATCGGGACAAGTTTTTTCGCCTGGATCTGGACCGCCTCCTTGACTGCCTTCTCGTCCGTCGTCGGCACGTGCAGGATCGAGGAAAACGTTCCGGAGATCGGCAACGCCGCCACCGCCCGCCGCGTCGTGATGCGCGCCTTATCGACCATTTTTTTCAACAAGTCACCGGTCCCCTGGGGATCCTGCAGCAGCGACTGCTCGAGGCTCTCGGAAGGAAGGTTGACGTAGGCATACGTCACCAGCCGCAAGCGCCCCTTTTCCATCTTCAATTCGACCAGCTTCATGCCGCCGTACCCGATATCAACCCCGACGAATCCCGTCGAGGCGGGAGTGGAAGAGAACAAGCCCATAGTCTCGGGCATGATAGCACATTCGGGAGACGGGTGGTTTACGAGCAAAAACCCTTACGGCAACGGAACCGCCTTCTCGAACAGGACCGGACGCGACACGCCCTCTTCCGCCGCAAACGGCAAAGCCGTAGACGAGTCATAGACCGCGACGACGAATCTCCCTTCCTCCCAACGCCCCTTTCCAAAAGGGGCCCCGACGAACTCCGAGACGGAAGCGGAATACGACCGCTGTTCCGGCAGTGGCGCGACAACCGTCTCCGCATCCCGCAGGAGATCGCGCACGATCAATTGACGCGCCTCATTCCCCTCCCTGGGCTCCGCCAGGGCCAGGCGATATCGCCCATCCGGGGAATGCGCGACCTCGAACGCATCAGGCACAAGCTTGCGGCGCGTGAATCGCAACGTCGTGCCGTCATACATCCATAATTGGCTACCCATCTGGGCGACGGCGCACGACTCCGTGAAGAAAACCTTGTCCGCGATCTCGGCATAAACAAGCAAATCGCCATCTCCGCATTCGGGTAGGTCTAGGCCCGCCTTCCGCACGTCCACCGACAGGACCTGACCATGGATTCCACGGACGAGCTTGCCGTCCCTTATCAGATACGATACCGGGCGGACATCCGAACTGGCAGATCCGTCGACGGTCACCGCTTTCTCAAAAAGCATTGGACGCGCCACTGCAAAATCTGCGATGGAAATGCTGGCATCATACACGCTCAGGTACGCGACGCCATCCTCCCAGCGCACCCGCCCCAGCGGTCCACCATCGAACTCCGAACGCGTGTGGACATAAGACCATTGCACGGGGAGATGTCCAACTTCGGTTTCCGTATCGAGAAAGAAATCCTTGAGGACATACGCCCGATATTCGGCGGCGAACGGATGGGTTAAAACGAGCTGATATCGCTTATCGGGGGAAGGGTCCGTCGCTCCGGTTCCCTGCTGGAGGGAGATCCTTTGGCGCGTGAACCGCTTTGTCGCAGGATCAAACGCCCACAGTTCCCCGCCCATCTCGCCACAACCCGTTACAAAGAGAAGCTTCCCTTTTATTTCGCCGTAAAAATACAGCCCCTGGACACCGCAGGCCTCGGGCGCAAAACCGGCGTTGCGTAGGTCACCCAAGACCAACTCACCGTCAGCCCGATATAACTTGCCATCACGCACAAAAAACGGATCAGGCCCGTGCCCGGTTGATTCCACGGCGGTAGACGTCGTCACGGAAACCGCCAGCGACGAGGGTCCGTCGATAACGGCAGACCTCGATGCGGACATCCTCCCCCAGACGAAAATCGCGAGCGAGATACTAAATATAACCAAAAAACCGCACAAGAGCGCTGTCAGCGGGAGGGGTAAAAAGGAGCGTTTCATATCAACAAAAATGCATTTTTAATAAGCTATCTCGCCGCCGATCACCTTCCCCGATCCATCGCCTCATTCGCAAGCGCGTCCGCCCGCTTGTTCGCCTCGCGATAGACATGCTTGAACACGACCTTCCCGACCTTGATCACGAGCGCGCGCATCTCCTGAAACCGTACCTGCAAATCAGGATTCTTCACGCGATATTCCCCATTCGCCTGCCGGATCAGGAGCTCACTGTCGGCTAACACCTCTACGAATGTCGCCCCCAAGGCATGGCAACGCTCCAGGCCCAAAATGACGGCCTGGTATTCCGCCTGGTTGTTCGTCGTCGTCCCCAAAAAGCGGCTGTGCTCTTCGACGACCTCCCCCGTATCCAAATCCTCGATCACCGCCCCGATCCCCGACGGTCCCGGATTCCCCCGCGATCCCCCATCCGTGCGCAGGCGCAAGCGTCGCTCATGTGGCATACGCGGGCTATGATACGGATTCCGCCGGCGGTTGCATATCCACGAGCCGCCCCTCGAGCGTCCGCACCCCCTGCCATTCGTTGACGCTCACGTTTAGGGCAAGATCCGCCCACGTCCCCGATGCCGGCAGCCAGGCATCGGCCGGATAGCTGAAGGCCATCAGCTTCAGGCTCTTGCCGGACGGCGCGACCACCTGCACGCGCAAGTGCTTGCCTTCACTGATCCGTTCCGCCTTCGCGATGAACGCCCGCCGCAGGCAAAACACGGGACGCGGGTTTTCCTGCCCGAACGGCTCGCAGCGCACCAGGTCCTCCCACAAGTTCCAGTTGATGGCTTCCAAGGGGATTTCCGCATCGATCTTGAGCTCCGGCTGCAATAAAACCCCTTTTAACGCCGTTTCCGCATGCTTCAGGAGGCGCTCGCGCAAGTCAGGGAGCTTGTCCGGGCTCTCCAAGGCGAACCCGCACGCCTGCACATGTCCGCCGACGCGTGTGAGGATCCCCTCGCCCGCCGTCCGCATGGCCGCGGTGACGTCGAAACAGGCCGGGGAACGGCCCGAGCCGATCCAGGTCGACCCATGGCGCCCGATCGCGATCACCGGCCGGCCGGTCCGCTCCATGACCCGTCCCGCGACCAGTCCGACGAGCGATGGCGACCAGTCCTCATGCCACAGGACGCGCACCGGCCAGTCGTCCATGACGGTCTCGCGCATCAGGACATCGGCCTGGTCCATCATCTTGCGCGTCACGTCTTGGCGTTGGCGGTTGCAGCGTTCCAGCTCCTGCGCCAACGTGCGCGCCTCTTCTGGGGATTCGGCCAGCAACAACCGCAAAGCGAGGCTCGCATGGTCCATCCGGCCCGCCGCATTCAGGCGCGGGCCGATCATGAACCCGACCGTTTCCGCATCGATGTTCGCCGCCTCGATGCGTGCGGCCTCAAAGAGGGCCAACAGCCCCGGCCGCCGCGTCTTGCGCAACACGCGCAACCCAAAATGCTGCAAGACACGGTTTTCGCCGACCAGGCCGACCATGTCCGTGATCGTCGCGATCGCCACCAGGTCCAGGAGCCATTTCTCCCAACCCGCCGGAATGTCGATCCCGCGCTCCCGGGCCACGCCCAACAAGGCCGTCGCGAACTTGAATGAGACACCGACCGCGGCAAGCTTCTTGAACGGGTACGTCTCCTCCGGCAAGCCGGGATGGATCAGCATCGCATCAGGCAAGGCCTCCCCGAATTGGTGGTGGTCCACCACGATCACGTCGATCCCTTCTTGGCGGGCCAGGGCGATCTCGGAAACGCACGCGATGCCGCAATCGACCGTCATGATCAGCTTCGTCCCCCGTTCCTTTAAGGTTTGGACCGTTGCGGCGTGGAGGCCATACCCCTCGGCGTCACGATGGGGGATATACGAATCGATGAGGGAACCGGTGCCGAAACGGCCCGTGAGTCGCCGTTCCAGCTCCCGCAGGACCGTGATGAGCAGGGTCGAGCCCGTCACGCCGTCGGCGTCATAGTCGCCATGCACCGTCACGCGCTCGGCGTTCGTGATGGCCGCGAAGATACGCTCCGCCGCCGCATCCAGGTGGCGAAATTGCCGCGGATCGTGCAGCCCCTCCTCCCACGAGGGGTTCAAAAACGCCTGCGCCTGCGCCGCATCACGAATCCCGCGCGCCCAGAGGAGCTGGCGCGTATACGGTGACCGCGTCTCCACGTCATGGAGCGCCTGGTCAGGCAGCGGTTCGGCAAGGTGCCAGCGGTAGCGCATAGTCATTCCAATCCTGACGAGGGAACGCCCTCTTGGCAAACGTCGACGCGCGCCGAATACTAGAGGCCCTGGATCGGCCCGAACCGTTCCAGCGGAGGAGCCATGAACCTGCGGCAACACCCCTTCCTCTCCCCTCGCGGCCACCCGCCGAACGTGCGCGACGCGTCCCGGTGCGCGGCACCAGGCCTCGCCATCGCCTTCATCGGGCGTGATCCGCGAAGCGCCGCCATCGCGGAACTGGTTGAACGGGTCATCGACGCGTCCCGCTATCGCACCCGCCTGCGGATCGGCCCGGACCAGGCGAACGTCCGCGTGCGCATCCACCTGCTTTCGCAAGCGGAAGCCGACCTGCATCAGCAACCGCGCCTCATCGTCATCGACGACCGGCCACCCGGACGCGCCCATCCGACCCCGCCCAGCTGCGGGCCCGGCGGCCACCTGCTGCTCCCCCTCACCCGCTTGGGGACCGAACTCATCCCCCTCATCGCCGAGTTTCTCCCCTCCTAGACCCCGTAGCAGGGGTTTTTCTGATCCGCAAGGGCCCTGAAATTTCTTGCAATTTAGGGGAAAATCTGATATAGTGGCCGCATGCCTTCCCTCCCTGCCTTCATTCGCTCGTACGTCGATCCGAACCTGCTGCCGGTTCGCGCCCAGGACCGGCTCGTGACCGTCGTGGGGCGTTCGAACGTGGGAAAATCGAGCCTCATCAACGCCCTCGCCGGGACCACCATCAGCCGCACCTCACGGACGCCGGGCCGGACCCAGCTCCTGAACCTCTTCCAGCTCACCGATCGCCAATACCTCCTCGACCTGCCGGGCTATGGGTTCGCGAAGCACGCGAAAACCGGCCGCGAAGCGCTCGAAACGCGGATCCACGACACGATCATGTCCCTCGGCGGCCCGCAACGGCCGATCTGGCTCATCACCGACAGCAGCGTCGGCCTCACCGACCTGGACGAGGAGATGCTGGCCTTTTTGCGTGCCGAAGGGCGAACCTTCGTCGTGATCGCCAACAAATGCGACAAGCTCACGCAAAAAGAACGTGCCGCCCAGGAGAAAGCCTACCGTTCCGCCCTCCTCCCCAACGAATCCCTCGTCTTCTGCTCGACGAAAAGCAAGGAGGGGCTCGGCGCCCTTCGCCAACAGCTCGCTTCCTAGACGCATGGACAGGGCCTAGGGATGGCCGTACGATGGGGACATATGAACAAAGACCTGCGCACCTCGGTGGCCCGGGCCCTCGAACAGGGCATTTCCCGCCAGGAACTGACGGCCCTGCTTACGGAGGCCGGCTGGAGCGAAACCGAACGTTCGGAAGCCCTCGGCGCCTTCCTCGATAGCCCGCACCGGGTCGCCATCCCCAAACGGTCGCCCCTCACGATCCCCAAGGAGAGCTACCTCTATTTCATGCAGGTCGCCTTCTATGTCGTGACGGCCATCGCGTTCCTGATCTTGTGGTTCCAGTACATCAACCTCTGGATCCCCGATCCCGAGACCGTCGGATACCCGTACGCGCAAAACGAGATCCGTTCGTTGATCCGCGTCGGCCTCTCCATGCTCATCGTCGCCTTGCCGGTCGTCCTCGGCGTGAGCTGGCTGATCGGCAAGCATGAGGCCACGCAACCCGATGCGCCGGAAAATCCCATCAAGCAAGGGTTCATTTACCTTGGGGCCATCGTCGCCTCCGTCACGGCGGCGATCACGCTCATGATCACCATCTTCCAAGGGCTGAGCGGCGAGGCGACCGGACGCTTCCTCCTCAAGGTCCTCGCCGTCTTCCTCGTGTGCGGCGTCACGGCCCTCATCACGGGGCAAGAGCTGCGCGGCAAGAAGCAGCGGGCAAAGCTACGGGCCGACTGATCGCAGCATATGATCCCTCGCCATCTCATCTCCATCGGGATTACGGCCCTCGCCCTCGCCACGATCATCGCCGGGCTCGCCGCGGGCGGCCGCCCCGGCTATGCGCGCATGGAACGCCGCGACCAAGACCGCAGCACGGCGCTCTCGCTCGCCCATAACGAGGTCGGGTCCTTCTTCGTAAGCGAGGGAAGGCTGCCGAACGGCGACGAGCTCCTGCTGCGCCTCTACCGGGGAAGCGGTTCCGCCGGGACGGTCTCCGCCACCCAATGGGCCACCCTTCGTGAGGAACTGGCGACCGGATACCAAGCCACCGGGCCCGAGACCTATCGGCTCTGCCTCGCCTTCGAGACGGACAACCGACAGGCCGACGGCCAGCGCCCGCTTCCCAGCGAAGAAGCCCCGAATTTCTGGGAACATGCCGCCGGTCGGACCTGCTACGACGCCCGCCTTTCCAGCTACCTCCTCGAACAGGCGAGCGCCCGCAAGACCAGAGAGACCCCGGCCCCAGCCACCCCTTGAAGGAACCCCTCATCCCTGCTACAACCCCCCCGTATGCAACCCATCGTCACCCTTACGCTCTCCCTTGACGACGCGCGCGAGCTTTACCGGGCCATGGTGACCCGGCTGTTGGTGCAGGAAACCCTGCGCCGCGAACAGGGACTTGAAGCCGTGGATGCCCCACCCTATCTCGACTGCCTCGAACAGGCCCTCGGCCTCGGCGGCGACCAGGCGGACAAGCAGGGCGAAACCATCGAGGACGAACTCTGGCAGCACGCCTGGTTGGCCTTCACCGACGAATGGGCCTGGCATCGCGCCAAGCAGGAGATCCGCAAGGAACTCGGCAAGCGCGGCCTCAAGCGCCTTTCCAGCGAGGAGCTCGAACAGGCCACGGAAGCCCGCTACAAGGAACGCTTCGAGACCTATGTCCGCGAGATCCAGCTCCCCGGCCATGAGGAAGGCGAAGCCTGCGACCGCGTCCTCGAACGCCACAGCGCCAAGCAGAAGCCATCGACCCGATAACGAAAACCGAGCCCCAGAGGCTCGGTTTTCTATAGCCGCGTGCCGAATGCGGTCTTGATGAACGACGGGATCCCCAACGAAAGCGGGATGTCGGAAGCCGCCGTCGACCACGGGCGGGTGATGCTGCTCGCGCTCACCCCCGTCCCCCCAACCGGCGGAATGACGACCGCGACCAGGAGGGCCGCCAATAGGTACAAGCCGAAGTACCCACCCAACAGGATCTTCAGCATGCGGCTGTCCTCGCACAGAAAAATGCCCGCTTTGGCGATAAAAATGGCCCCACCGAGGATCAGGAGGACGACCAGGGCCAACAAAATCGGAAGCAACACGCGCACAGGGTAACAGGCGCGTCCCAGGGGCGCAAATCCGCAAGCGGCCGACGCCCTTGCGCCATTTTCCTGATTCTTGCTACAAAGAATCCATCCCCTCACCCTATGATCCCCCCTTCCGAACAGAGCATCGACGGCTTGTGTGGCCTCCTGCAGGCCTTGCACCCGCAAGCGAACGTGGACCTCGTGCGCCGGGCCTACGTCTTCGCCGAGGAAGCCCATCGCGGCCAGAAGCGCGCCAGCGGTGAGCCATACATCATCCACCCCCTCGCGGCCGCCTACACCCTCGCCGAAATGCGCCTGGAAGAGCCGATCATCGCGGCTGCCCTGCTGCACGACGTCCCCGAAGACACCGAACGGACGCTCGAAGACATTGAGGCCGCCTTCGGGGCCGATATCGCCTCGATGGTCGGCGGCATCACCAAGCTCGGCAAGATCAAGTACCGCGGGATGGACCGCTACATCGAGAACCTGCGGAAGATGTTCCTGGCGATGGCCGCGGACGTGCGCGTGGTCTTCATCAAGTTCGCCGACCGCCTGCATAACCTCCAGACGCTCGGCAACGTCCCCCCGAAGAAGCAGCAGCGCATCGCACTCGAGTCGCTCGAGATCTACGCCGCCATCGCGAACCGTCTCGGCATGGGCAGCATCAAGGGCGAAATGGAGGACATCTGCTTCAAGTACCTGCATCCGAAGGAATACGAATGGGTCCGCAACCTCTCGGCCTCGACGATCGAGACCAAGGAAGCCTACCTCGAACGCGTCATGGACAAGACGCGCCGGGTCGTGAAGGAGATGGGCGTCCACGATGCCGACATCCAGGGCCGCGCCAAGCACCTCTATTCGCTTTACAGGAAACTCATCAAGAACGACCGCAACATCAGCCGCGTCTACGACATCATCGCCGTCCGCGTGATCGTCCGTTCCGTCGGCGACTGCTACGCCGCCCTTGGGGCCATCCACAGCACCTGGAGCCCCCTCAAGGGCCGCATCAAGGACTACATCGCCCAGCCGAAGCCCAACGGGTACCGCTCGCTCCACACCACCGTCTTCTGCGACGACGGGCAGATCGTCGAGTTCCAGATCCGCACCCGCGAGATGCATGCCGAGAACGAGTACGGCATCGCGGCCCACTGGTCCTATGACGAGGGCAAGCTCAAGAAAGGCCAAAAGGACGTCCCCGTCTGGGTCAAGGAACTGGCGGACATCCAGCAGGAACTGGCCGACAAGAAGGAATACGTACGCTCCCTCGAGGACCTCAAGATCGACGTCTTCCGCGACCGCATCTTCATCTTCACCCCGCAAGGCGACGTCATCGACCTGCCCGAAGACAGCACCTGCATCGACTTCGCCTACGCCATCCATTCGGACATCGGCAACACGGCGATCGCCGCCAAGGTCAACGAGGAGCGCGTCGCCCTGGAGCATCCGCTCCGCAACGGCGACATGGTCGAGATCCTGGTCGACAAGTCGCGCAAGAGCCCGAACGCGGACTGGATGAGGCACGCGAAGACACGGCACGCGAAACAGAAGATCCGGCAGTATGCGAAGACAGGGATTCGGTCGTGGATTGAGGGGATGATGCCGGGGAAGAAGGCGGCTCGTTAAGTCCGGATAAAAAAACGCACTCGCCACCGAAGTGGCAAGGCGTCAGGGTTCGTCATCGGTCTTGGCATCAGGCGCCGCGCGCCCCCATCCGGCCGGCAGCGCGAGCGACCGCCAGGCTGGATGGAACCTCCTCCAGCGGGCGGGCAGACGCTTCTCCGGAACGAACCCGAGCTCCTGCGCTACGAGGATCGGAAGGACGTGATCAAGGCGAAAGCCACCCGATCTGCGTACCCGGATCAGGCCGCCGAAGCCCAGCGCCGCCACCAGCCGCCGCCAGGCGTACACGCGCTGGTCGTGGGCCAACCCAGGGCTCAGCGAACGGCGGAGCAGCTCCGCATCAACGGGTGCCCACTCCGTCGCTTTTCGCTGCAGGAACGCGATCGCGGCCGGAGAGGTGGCCGTCGCCCAGGAGCCGTGCGCCTCACCATAGACCACGGGGAAACGGCTCGGATCGTAGTCACCGATGACCGGGATGATGGCCACGCGGTCGGAACCATTAGGCAGTAGGCCAGCCACCACTGCGGCAACGACGAAGCATTCGGCGCCGAATGAGACCCCATCAGGTATCACCAGATCCATCTCAGGCACACGGTCAGCCCCCTCGAGAAGCGGCGAAGCCACCGCCGATATCGCTTGCTCCCCCTCCGGAATGTTCGTCAGTACGGCCACGACCGGCTGCCGCAGCTTGACCTGCCGCGAAATGGCGCCGTGACGCCGAACGCGGATGCAGCCGATGATGGAGGATGAGTCCTCTGCTTCTTGCATTGACGCTCCCTTTCTTTCTTCGCACACCCGTAACAGGAAGCGCGAAAGCTGGCGCAATATATCAAAAAACACCGATCCGTCAAGCGCAGATCGGGTTTTTTCGCTAACCCTCGCGTAATTTCTCCAAAATGGCCCGCAACTCCTCTTCCGAATAGAACCGCAGCTTGATTTCCCCATCCCCCTTCTCCTCGCGACGGATCTTCACCTTGCATTGGAGGTAAGAACGGATCTGCTCTTCGGCGGCGCGGAGGTTGCTGTCGACGAGACGGCGTGGCCGGGCCCGACCCTTGGCACCGACCTGCTCTTCGGCCTCACGGACCGTGTAGCGGCCGGCAACCATCGCCTCGAACAGCCTCATCCGCTCCGGTTCCGATTCGAGGGCCAAGAGCGTGCGCGCATTCGAGGCGGAGAGGCGGCCGTCGAGGAGGGCCTGCTGCATCTGGTCCGGCAACTGGAGCAGGCGGATGGTGTTGGACACCTGCGACCGGCTCTTGCCGACCTTCTTGGCGATCTCCTCTTGGGTGAGGTGGAACGACCGGTGCAATTCTTCGTAGGCATGGGCCTCTTCGAGCGGGTTGAGGTCCTGGCGCTGGATGTTCTCGATGAGGGCGAGCTCCAGGCGCTCCTGGTCGGTGGTCTCGCGGACGACGGCCGGGACCTGCAGCAGGCCGGCCAACGTGGCGGCCCGCAACCGACGCTCCCCGGCGACCAGGGTGTATTTCCCATCCGGCTTCCGCGTCACGAGGAGCGGCTGCAGGATCCCATGGGCCTTCACGCTCGCGATGAGGTCATCCATCATCCCGTGGTCAAATTGGCGGCGCGGCTGGCGGGGATTCGCCTCGATGGACGCGATGGCGATCTCGAGCGGACCGGATTTGGCGTCGGAAGACGTAGGGGCGCCCAACCCGGAAGCGAGGGTGCGCTTCGGCGGACCGGAAACGGTGGGCCGGGTCGAGGACGGGGTCGGTACGGTCGCCTCTTCAGGCGCAGGAGGCTTGGGGGCCGCGGACGCATCGCCCGTTGGCGCCGCAGCCGGCTTGGGCGGGATGAGCGCTCCGAGGCCGCGGCCGAGTCCCGATTGTTTTCCCATGATCATAAGGCGCGTATGGTAAAGCCATCAAGTTCCCGCTCAACGATCTCCTGGGCCAGCCGCTCGTAGGCCTTGGCCCCTTTCGACCCCGGATCGAACTGCACGATGGTCCGGCCGAACGACGGCGCCTCGGCCAACCGCACGTTGCGCGGGATCACCGCCTGGAAGATGGTGTTGGGAAAGTATTTGTAAAGTTCCTGCAGCACGTCATCCGAAAGCTTCGTGCGCCCATCATACATGGTGATCACCGCGCCGAGAATCCCCAAGTCCGGACGCAAGCCATCCTTGACCAACCGGACCGTCTCCAGGAGCTGCCCCAGCCCCTCCAAGGCGAAATATTCGGCCTGTACGGGGATCAGGATCTCGTCCCCGGCGACCAACCCGTTTAAGGTGATGAGCCCAAGCGTGGGCGGGCAGTCGATCAGGATGAAGTCGTAGTCGTTGCGGATCTCGAGCAGCGCCTCGCGGAGGCGAAATTCGCGGCGCTCGAGGTCGACCAGCTCGATGTTCAGGCCGGCGAGCGACGTCGTCGCGGGCGCAACCTTGAGGAGCTCGTGGCCCGTGGGCAAGACCACGTCACGCAACGGCGCCTGGGACAAGATCGACTCGTACACCCCGCGTTCCAAGGTCCGATGGTCAATGCCGAGCCCGGAGGTCGCGTTCGCCTGCGGATCGAGGTCGACGATCAGGACGAATTTCCCCTGTTCGGCGAGATAGGCGCCAACGTTAATCGCCGTGGTGGTCTTTCCGACCCCACCTTTTTGGTTGACGATGGAAATGAGGCGCGCCATAACAGACGCCTCCGAGTGTAGCGCCCCTGGCGCGGCCGGGCAAGGCCCAAAATCTACCGCGTTCGCCTCGATTCCACGGGAGCGGCAAGCAAGGCCTGCCCACGCCGCTTGAGGTGCTCGACATGACGCAAGCGTTCGACCTCGAACGGCTCCGGATCGTCATACCCATGCGCCTCGATGAGCTGGGACGCGTAATTTCCACCCAGGAAATGCGGCAAGATCACATAGGTCGCCCCCTGCTTATACAGGAGCAGCGCCTCTTCCACCTGGTGCGCGACCAGGATCACGATCGGCTTGGCGCGATGCCGCTTCAACTGCTTGAGGAGCATGACCTGGGCCTCGACGTCCGGCACGGTCGAGATGACGAGTTTCGCCCTGGCAAGGCCGATCTTTTCGAGCAAGTCGCGATTCCCCATGTCGCCGAAGACCGCCTGGTACCCCTGTCCCTGCAGGCGTTCGACGACCTGCGGATCCAGGTCAACGACCGTAAAGGAACGGCTCGCACGCCTGAGGACCGGCAAGAAGTCGGCGCCGACGCGATGACATCCGAAAAGCAGGCTCTCCGCACGCGGGAACGCCCGTTCCGGCCCCGTCGCCCGTTCCGGCCAACGCTGCCGGGCAAAGGCGAGCAGCCGGGGCGCGACCTGCATGGCAACGGAACCCGTGATCATCGACAAGATGATGACCGACAGGAGGGCCGACTGCAGGTCGGCCGGAATCAGCAGCGGGACCGCCGCGACCGTCAAGAAGAGGAACGTGAATTCGCTCCCCTGCGCCAAATGGAGGGCGGTCGCCAAGGCGGTCAGGCGCGGATACCCGCTGCGGCGCATCACGAACCCCACGACCAAGGGCCCCAGCACGCACACGAGGGCCAACCCCACCAGGACGGCTGGCCACAGCGTCGCAAGCGACCGCCAAGCCCACCCCGCCCCGATCGCCAGGAAGAACGGCGCCAGGAAGATCTCCTTGAGCGGGCGCATGCGCGTGATGAGCTCGTAGCGGTATTCCGAATGAGCCAACGACAGGCCGGCGACGAGCGCCCCCAATTCGACCGACAGGCCGAAGAGCGAAAAGAGCGCGCCCACGAACAAGGGGTACGCGAACCCCGCCAGCACGAACACCTCATGCCGCTTGGCGATCTGCCGCCAGACCCGCACGAGCAGGCATTTCGCGAACGCCCAGCAACACATGCCGAGCAGCAGGACCTTGCCCAGGTAGATCGCCGCCACCGTCGTCCAGGCCGCGTCATGGCTGAGCGCGTCGACGACGGCGACGCACACGAGCAGCAAGCTCGCCGCGACGTCCTGCAGGATCAGGACCGACGTCACCACCCGGCCATGCGTCTTCCCGAGTTCGTCACGATCGCCCAACGCCTTCAGCGTCAACATCGTACTATTGAAGGCGAACAGCGCGCCCACCAGGACCGCGAGGACCAACGGAACGGAAAACGAGGCGGCCCAGAGGAACCCGACGCCGCCAAGCGCCAAGAGCGTCGTCAGAAACACGCGCACCGGCCGGGCGCCGACCTCGCGGAAGAAGCTCGGCGACAGCTCCAACCCCACCAAAAACAGCAGGGACGCGATCCCGACGGCGATGAACCCGTCGAGGGAAGCCAAATCAACCCACGCGCCGAACCCATCGCACCCCAGGATCGCCCCGAATACCAGTAAAAAAAGGGCGTGCGGCGCCCGCAGCCGGTGCGCGAGCCACGACAGGCCGGCAGCGGCCCCAAACACGAATCCCGGATGCGTAAAAAAGGACGAGACCATGCCGCCAGGATAGCAGACGCGCACGGAGCCTCAAATCCTCGCTAAAATTGCGACAAAATGACTTGGCCGATGGAACCGAGGACGCGGTCAAACGGCGAGCGCGTCCGCCAACGCTCAAACGTCATCAGGACGCTGTCGGCCTTGTCCTTCTCAAAAATGGCGGCCTGTTCGCGCGCGAACCCCTCATCCAGCACGTTCACGTTCATCTCGTCATTCAGCAGGAACGATCGGCCGTCAAAATTCGCCGAACCGATGCTGACGAACAGGTCATCCACGATGAAGAGCTTGCCGTGGTGCATCGTCGGCTGGTACTCGTAGATCTTCACGCCGGCCTTGAGCAGGTCGCGCCACCCCGCCCGGGAAACGGAGCGCAGGAACCGCTGGTCCGTCTTCTTCCCGGGCACGATGATCTCGACCTCCACGCCCCGGCGGCGCGCGCGCAGGATCGCCTCGATGCACGCCCGGTCCGGCACGAAATAGGCGTTGAGGATGCGGATCGTCCGCTTCGCGCAGGCCATGCTGAATAGGTACATCAGGCGCACGGTCTCCGGCCCGTCCACGGGCGAGCTGCGGAACACCTGCGCCTTCAGCCCGCCCGCCGGCTCCAACGGCGGGAAATATCCCTCCCCCTCCAGGACCCGCGCATGCCCCTTCAGCCAGTTATCCAAAAACACCGACTGCATCTTCGCGATGACCGGCCCCTGCACCCGATAGTGCAAGTCGCGCCAAGAAGGCATGCCGTCCATCGCGTGCATCCACTGGTCCGCGATGCCGACCCCGCCCGTGAACCCGACCTTCCCGTCGATCACCAGGATCTTGCGGTGCGAGCGGTTGTTGAGCCGCGTCAGGTTATACCAGTGCAGGCGGCGATGCATGACCACCTGGATGCCGGCCCGCTTAAGCTCACGGTATTGGCGGACGCTCAAGGACGAACTCCCCATCCAATCCAACGTAAGATGCACGCGCACGCCTGCCGCGGCCCGTTGCTTTAACGCCGCAATGACCGCGGCGCACACCTTCCCCGACGAGAAGACGAAGCTCTCGAACGTGATCGTCCGTTGCGCCGAATGGATCGCCTCGATCATCGCCGGAAAGATCTCCCGCCCATCCTGGAGGGTCTCGATGCGGTTCCCGACCGTGAACGGGTCCCCCAGGATCCCCGTCATCGACCGACAGAACTGCTCATCCCCCAACGTGCATTTGGGCGAAAGCATATAGCGTTCGATCCGTTTCCGCGAACGATAATTAAAGGCCGCCGTCAGCAACAGCATCGAGAGGAGGGCGGTCAGGAAGAGGAGGAAGGCGTACATGCGAAGGGAGGATGGCGATCAAACTGTTTTTTACGCTAACCCATGCAGAAAATACTGTCAACCCGTAAAGAAAAACCCCGCGCTCAGCGCAGGGCAGGGTCCGGCTCGAACAGGTCCATGGCGTCGAGCGCCTGGCGGGCGATCCCGACCAGGCGGCGCTCCTCCATGGCTTCCTCCGCCTGCTGCTGGACCGTCTTCGGCGGGTCGTTGGGCGACGGGAGGAACGGGTCGACCACGATGCCATGGTCCACGATGCCGCGCAGGACCGTCCGCACGAGCGCACGGAACGAGGGGTTGAGGGGCACGTTCCCGATCGCCGCCTGGATGAGCAGCGAGTTCGCGAAGCACTCGTCCGAGGTGCACTGGGAGGGCGACAGCCGCAGGTGCGACCGGCGGGCACCATACCATGACTGCCGCTCCGTCAACGGCGGGACCTGCACCTCCGGGTCGTCCATCCGGCTCTCGGGGCTCAGCTGGCCGAACCCGTTCGGATGCCAGTCGCCCGGCTGGCTGAAGATCCTGTCGACAAGGCCCCAGAGCGCGTCCGCGCTGGGCTCCCCATCGCCGTGACGCCGCTGGAGGGCGCGCCAGAGGACCTGGCCCGCCGTGAGCTGGAACGCTTCGCGCTCCGCCTGATAATCATGGACCGGATCCGGCGGACGCACCCAGTCGATCAGGGTGAGCGCCTCGGGTTCGGGCTGCGCCCGGAAGTCGGGATGATAGGCCCGATGCGTGAGGCGATAGACGCCTGGGTCGACGGGGATGACGCGGATGTCGGGACTCGCCAGCGAGCCGCCACACCGGACGTACTCGTCGGCGTCCACGAGGGAATAGGTGCGCGTCTCGATCCCCAGGACGGCGAGCGGGCGCCCCTTGAAGAAGCGGGGTGCCTTGATGCGCCGCCTGTAGCGCTTCTGCAGGACGACCAGGTTCCGGTCGGGGTCACCGCCCTTGCGCGCGTGGATCCGCAGGCGGCCATCTTCCGTGAGCGGCACATGGAAGCACCCCATCCGCTCGTAGACGCGCGTCTGGCGCTGGCGGCCGATGAGCGTACCGCTCGACTCGAACGCGCCGTATGCCCGAAAGAGATCGTGCGTCAGGTCGTTCGCCAGTACGAGCCGCCCAGAAGGGACGTTGAGGGACACCTCGAAGGGCTGCGGGTCGGCGCCGAGCGCGCACGGCTCATCCGCCCAGAGGTTCCGGCCGTCGAACCGGTAGGTGACGGTCCGGTCACAGTGGTCGCAGGTTTGCGTATAGGCCAGGAAGCCCATCGCCTGCTCGGGCGGGACCACCTGGCCCCGTTCCATCGCCGCGACCAGCGGACGAGGGTCCGGCGTCGTGCCGGGTGCCGCCAAGCGCGCGCCCATCTCGCTGAAGACGTTTTCGAGGGTGGACGCGTCGAGACGGAACGCGTGCCCGTGTGGGTCACGCGCGATCGTCTCCGCGCCCGCCGCCAACAACTCGGTGAACCGGTCCCACGCGGACCACAGCCCCTCCCGCAAGGCGGGATCATGCGTCACTTCCATGAGAGTCTCCGTTTTGCGCTGAAATGAGGCTTTCCTTGGATCGGAAAGACTCGCTATCGTAGCAGAAAATGCGCCTCTTGTCAAGCGAGTGAGGACTTACGACACGACCATGAAAAAGGCCATTTAAGGCCGTTTTTAGATTTATAGCACACTATCCCCCATCTCGTCCTTACCCGCTTGACAGAACGCCGGTCCCTTGTTAGGATTGCCTATTCACCAAAATCCATTGGTGAAGAAGCCAAACGAGGAACCCCATGACCAGCCCGACCGCCTCCGCCCCGCTCCCCGCCCCCTGGCACCGTCCCGACTGGACCGGCCCCACAGTCGAAACCCGGCCCGAGAACGCCGACCCGACCGTCTGGCCCGAGGGCGCGGTTGAGCGGGTCGTATTCACGTCCGAGGCGCTCCCGAAATACCCGTACCCCCACGAGCTGCCGTACACCGAGCACTTCGGGGCCGACGGGTGGCCGCTCCACACGCCCGCCTCGGTCAAGCCGAGGCTCGATCCACGTATGCAAGCCGAGCTGCGGCGCTGGCCATGGACGGTGCGACCGGAGCAGTGGAACGTACGGTCCTGGCTTATGGCAGGGTCCGACTACGACCGCTTCATGCGCTGGAACGCACAGGCGGGGCTCATTCGGAGCGTCCTGCCGGCCCTCCCCGCCCCGTAGCCCGTCGTCGGTCCGTCGAGCGTCCCCTCATCGCCCCCTATGGCGGTCTTTTTTTACCGCATTACCAAAAACCGCTCCCGCCCAAACCCATCGCGCACGATTTCAGGGGCACGGTCCGGAAATACCGTCACGGCTTCTCCCAAAAGCGCGTTCGCCTGCGGCGGATCGATCTCCAAAAACAGGCTGATCGGCGTCATCGGATGCGCCCGCTGAAACCGCTCCACCTGCTTTAACAGGCGCCGCACCAGCTCATCCCCGTGCAGACCGCCATACAAGGCCAACGACGGCTCAAACGCCGTCACGCCACGCGCCAGGGTCTTCCGGTCCGACAACGGTAGGTACGGCAAGTTCGCGACGATCGCCAACCGTTTCGGCGCACGCCTCAAGACCTCCCGCTGCAGCTCACGGAAAAAGAGCGATCCCTGCAAGCGCGTGAGGCGATCGGCGTCCTGCGCCAGCAGGCGACGGGCATTCTCCTCCGCCACCGACAACGCGCGCCGGCTCCGATCGGTCAAGATCACTTGCCTCGCCCCACGCGCCAACGCCAAGCTCACGCCAATGCACCCGGAACCCGTCCCGATATCGACAAACAAGGTCTCGCCCGGCGACGCGAGGGCCAGCTCCACGAGCTCTTCCGTTTCCGGACGCGGGATGAGCGTCGCCCGCGACACCCGAAACGCCTGCCCGCGGAACGGAGCGGATCCGATGACGTATGCCAGCGGCTCGCCCGCTTCCAATCGCGCCCGTAGCCGCAAGAACCGTCGGTCCGCGCGCGCCGAAAGGATGTCCGCCTCATGGCTCGCTACCCAGGCGGGAGATTCCCCAAGCAACCAAGCCCATAGCTCGCGGCTCGCCAAACGAACGGCCTCCGTCGGCAGGTTCTTCCCCAAAATAAGCTCCGTTTCTCGCAGCCGAACGGAGAGCGTCAAACGTGTCATGGACGGAGCATACCGACCCCCCAGGAACTTGCCAAACCCCGACCCGTTGGCTATGCTCGGGGGGCTTTCCGGACGTTTAGCTCAGCTGGTTAGAGCGTTCGATTCACATTCGAAAGGTCGCTGGTTCGATCCCAGCAACGTCCACCATGCAAAAACTCGCTTTCCAGGCGAGTTTTTTGCTAAGGCACGGAGGCTGTGAGCGCTCATTCATCAGCCCTTCGATGGCCCAGCCCCTTTCGTTCGCAGCCGATGGTACGACCAATACGACCCCACCAAGAGCCCCATGAACACGACCGGCAACACCGCTTCGCCACGAACCCCATAGACCGCGATGATGCTCACGAACGCCGCGATGAAATCGATGCCGAACCCCGCATAGGCCCACTCCTTCACCCGCGCCGGCACGGCCGGGATCACGAGCGCCAACACGCCCAGGACCTTGAAGGCCACGAGCATGACGGCGAAATAGTCGGGATACCCCAAGGCGCGGATGCCCGCTTGTGCCATCCCCGTGGCGGCAAACATCACCTCAAGCACGCCCTGGAAGAGAAAAATGAGCCCCGTCGTCACCCAAAAGATCACCTTATCACGCGTCATACTATCAGGAAAAAGAGTAATCCCAGGAACCCCCTACAAGTCCAACCCCGCGAACACGCGATCATCCGTCGTCACCTCGATCCAGGTATTGCCGGCCCGTAAATTCAGGTCCACCCCATCCGTCCCGGTGAAGGCCATCGCGTCCCCCGTGGCCCGGCGCCAACGGCCGACGAGCTTCTTGCCGTCGCGATAGACGACCGCCTCCCCGCCACCCGTCGTCCGCACCCGCAGGCGGCCAGCGTCATCCAACACCTCGCTGTCGGTCTTGATCACGACCACGTTCGTCGCATAGATCGGCTGAGAGGACAACGCCCGCCCGCTTTGGATGCGGCGATAGGCGTTCCGGTCGGGCTCGTAGGCCCAGCGGACCGTATACGAGCCGCCATACGGGATCCGCGGCGCGACCGCCGCCACCGTCGACGTCGGGATCGCGTCATCGGTATACCGCCACGGCGAAAATGCCACCGTCGATGTCGCCACCGCCCCCAGGAACCCGCCGAACCGCTCTGGGGTCGTAAACACCTGGTGCGGAGCCACCCGGGCCGGATCACGACGGAAGGCATTGGCGGCGCGCGTCATCTCGTTGACGTCGTGGACCGTGCTGCTGGGCGTGCGCGCCAAGCGATCCAAGGCCTCGGGACTCCCCCCGACGTGCGCGAACACGGCCCGCCACGCCCCTGCCCAGTCGACGAAATACGGCCGGGCGCTGCGGACGGCCCCGATGCGGGTCGTCGTCGTCATGGGATCGAACAGGGCCAGGAGCCGCGTGATCCCACCCTCGACGGGCGCCTCGATCACGACGGAGGCATCGGCCAGCCCTTCCGCCGGACGCGCATCGCTCTGGATGTCGACCATGAATCCCCACGGGCGCAAGGCTGCCGCCGATGGGGCCACGGGTACCCCATCCAACCGACGCGGGACGAGCTCGACCGTGGACGTCGACGGTCCCGCCACGTCCGGCACCGTGGACGTAGCGGTGTCGCCCGCGGAAAATTCCCGCGTACGGCCCGTGAGGATCGCGTGGATCAGGACGCCCAACACGCCTGCCACAAGGACGCCGCCAACCCCAAGCAGGATGAGGCGATGTCGCGCGGACGATCTGGAACCGGAAGGATGGGAACGCATGAGCCCAGTATAGACGAACCCGATCCGGCCCGCCATGAGGCGTCAATATGCGCAGAACGGACTCAAAAACGCAAAAGGCGCCCCAAGGGGGGCGCCTTTCGTTGTCGGTCGGTTATTTCTTGGCGGCTTCGGCTTCCTTGGTGGCCGCTTCCTTGGCGGCGCGCTTCTCGTCGGCGTCGCTCTTGACGGCCGTGACGTCGCCCACGGAGGATTCCTCGAGCTTCTTGAGCTGCTCTTCGGTGAGCGGGGCGGCAACGGTCGCGATCGTCGCGTTCGCATCGCCTTGCACCGCAACGCCCTTAGGCAACGACAGCGTGCCGATGGTGATCGCGTCCTCGAACGTGGCGAGCTTCGAGAGATCGACCTCGATCTCATGCGGAAGGTCGGCCGGCAGACATTCGACCGTGACTTCGTCGATGGACTTGATCAGGGTTCCGGCCAACACCTTGACGGCGGCGGATTCCCCAACGAACTTGAGCGGGACCTTGACGGTCATCGCCTTGTCCATGCGGACCTGGTAGAGGTCGATGTGCATGGGGGCCATGGTGAGGGGGTCGACCTGGACCGCCTTGATGACGGCCTTCACCGGGGTGGAACCTTCGACCGTGACCTCGACGAGGCTCGAGGTGCCGGCGGCGGCATAGACGCGGGAAAACTCCGTCTTCGGAAACGAGACGGCTTGGGATTCGATCCCTTGTCCATACAGGACGCCCGGGATGCGCATGTTCGCGAGCTCATCCTTGGAGCGCTTGCCCATGCTGGTGCGCTTGGTGGCAGATAACGTGTAGTTCATACAAATGCGGAAAGTGCCGTTAGGTTAGAGGAAAATCCCGGGTCCGTCAAGAGCGGAAGGAGGAGGGTTTTTCCGCCTGTTTTTGCAAAAAAGCGCAAAACTCCCGGCTCCCCTCCTGAAAACAGCGGTGGGCCTGCAGGCAGGCGTCCCCGTCGACCGGACCCATCCGGGCCGCCTGGCGGGCCTCGGCGGCGGTGAATTCGGTCAGCATACCGACCGAACTGAGCCAGCCGGACGCCTCGAACAGGACCGCCAACATGGCCCGCTTGCAGGCGTGGCAATAGCAATGGTAGACCTTGCGCGACCGCCCATCGAGCGCAAAAACAGCGCTCGCCTGGTACGATTCGTGACACAGCGGACAGCGCTGCAGGACGTCTTTTGCCTCCATATGGCCAAGGTAACACGGATCTACGGAGGGGGCAAAAGCCCTTGACGGGGCCGGCGAGGTATGTAAGAATGCGGCGTTTCCCGCGATTGGCGCGGGAACGGAAAGGGACGGTACGTCATGAAAAACCTCAGCATCGTCGCCGCGCAGGCCTTCTATGGGCTGCTCAAGGTGGCCGCCGCCCTCGTGGTCGTCGGGCTGCTCAGCCTGATCGTCTATCGCGTGGGCTGGATCGACACCGTCGAGAACTACGAGCTCGGCTACATCTACAGCTGGCGGACGGGGCGGATCACCCGCGTCGCCCACCCGGGGTACGTGTCCTCGACCCCCATCTTCAACAGCGTCCACACCATCGACCTCCGGCCGATGCAGGTCTGCATCAACGCGAACAACCGAACCCTGAACTGCAAGCTCGTGCAGTTCAACCCGACGGGCCTCGAGGCCTTCCTGGCCATGCATGGGCGCGCTGACTACGACCAGGAACGGCTACGCGGTATCCTCCTCAGCTACGCCTACGAGGGCTCGGGACGGACCTCTACCCGTTCCTTACGGTCGTGAGCCAGCTCGAGGCGACGGGCGCGGCGCTGCCGGGCGCGACGGCGGATGCGGGAGTCGCGGCGGACCGATGAGGTCACGCGCCCCTCTCCTCCTTGGGGGCGGGCTGGCCGTCGCCTTGGCCGCCTTCTATGCCCTCTGTGTCCACTCGATCGAGGCCTACGAGGTCGCGATCGTCTGGAACCCGGTGACGGGCACGCTCCGCCTCGACAACCGCGGGGGCTTCTACCTCACCGCGCCCTGGGTGCAGGCCGCCATCGTCGACACGCGCCCCCTGCGCGTCTGCCTCAGCTCGTCGGCACGGAGCTTCAACTGCCGGCTGGTGCGCTTCGTGCCCGAGCATTACCGGGCCTTCGTCGCCTTGGGCGGGTTCCGCTACTGGTGGTGGGCGAACCGCTTCAGCTTCAACAGCGGCTACGACGAGGAGTACCGGGGCATGCGCGACGTCCTGCGAGGATATGCGTACGGCCCGGTGCGTTACCCCTTCGTCACGGTGCTACAGGAGTACCCTGACCCCTAAGCCGGGTCGTTTTTTTATCACAAAACACCGCCCGGAGGCGGCGTCCTGCTAGACGTCCAAGTTCTGCACGCTCTTCGCGTTCGTCTGGATGAATTTCTTGCGCGGGGCGACGTCGGCGCCCATGAGGATCTCGAACACCTCGTTGGCGTGGGCCGCATCGTCGACCGTCACGACCTTCATGAGGCGCGTCTCGGGGTCCATGGTGGTCTCCCACAGCTGGTCGGCATTCATTTCGCCGAGACCCTTGTAGCGCTGGATCTCGATGCCACCGACCTTCTTGGTCCCTTCTTCGCTGGCGGCCTCTTCCACCAGGGATTCGGTCACCTCTTCCTCCTCTTTTTCCTCCTTCTTGCCGCGCTTCTTGGCACGTTCCTCCTTGGCCTTCAGCAATTCCGTGAGGACGCGGTCACGCTCCTCGTCGCTGTAGACGTAGCGGACATCCTTGCCGGCAGCGAGGCGGTAGAGCGGCGGCTGGGCGATGAGGATGTGGCCGTTCTGGATAAGCTGCGGGAAATACCGGTAGAACAGGGTCAGGAGCAGGGTGCGGATGTGCGCCCCGTCCACGTCGGCGTCGGTCATGATGACGATGCGGTGGTAGCGGAGCTTCGAGAGGTCGAACATCTCGCCGATGTTGGTCCCGAGCGCGATCAGGATGTTCTTGACCTCGTTGTTCGCGAGCATCTTGTCGAGGCGCGCGCGCTCCACGTTGAGGATCTTCCCACGTAGCGGGAGGATGGCCTGCGTCTCGCGGTTGCGGCCCTGCTTGGCGGACCCGCCGGCGGAGTCACCCTCGACGATGAACAGCTCGCTGGAAGCGGGGTCCTTGGAAGAGCAGTCGGCGAGCTTTCCGGGAAGGGTGAGGCCCTCCAAGGCGCCTTTCCGCAACACCGTGTCACGGGCGGCGCGGGCGGCGGCGCGGGCACGCTGGGCGAGCACGCACTTGCCGATGATGGCCTCGGCATCACGCGGATGCTCTTCGAGGAACATGGCGAAATGCTCGCTCATGATCGATTCGACGGCCCCACGGACTTCCGGCGTGCCGAGCTTGGCCTTGGTCTGCCCTTCGAACTGCGGCTCAGGGAAGCGCACGGAAATGACGGCCGTCAGCCCTTCGCGCACGTCTTCGCCCGACAGGTTATCTTCTTTTTCCTTCAGGAACCCCTTGTTGCGCGCGTAGGCGTTGAGGACGCGGGTGAGCGCGGCGCGGAACCCCTGGACGTGCGTGCCGCCTTCCGGGTTGATGATGTTGTTCGTGAAGGCGTAGAGCGTTTCCTGGTAGTCGTCGGTATATTGGATGCCGATCGAGACCTCGGTCTGGCCATCCTGCTTTTCGATGAAGAAGATGTTCTCGTGCTTGGGCTGCTTGTTGTAGTTGAGGAACCCGACGTATGAAGCCGTTCCGCCCTCAAAATAGAAGCCGTAGACGCTCTTCGCCCCCTCGTTGCGCTGGTCCTCGACGATCAGGCGGATGCCCTTGGTGAGGTAGCATTGCTGGCGATAGTGGTCGATGACGCGTTGGTAATCGAAGGTCGTCCCCTGGGTGAAGATGGTCGCGTCCGGCTTGAAGGTGATGGTCGTCCCGTGACGGCGGCTGGCGCCGATCTTTTTGGCCTTGTATTTGGCGATCCCGCGCTCGAATTCTTGCTTCCACATCTCGCCGTCACGCTCGACGACGGCCTCGAGATGGTCCGAGAGCGCGTTGACGACGGAGGCGCCCACGCCGTGCAACCCACCGGAGATCTTGTAGCTGCTGCCTTCCCCGCCGAACTTGCCGCCGGCGTGCAGCTTGGTGAGCACCAATTCGAGGGCGGACACGCCATATTGCTTGTGGATGGACACGGGAATGCCGGCCCCGTTATCGGAAACGGAGACGTAATCGTTCGGCAGGAGCGTGATCGTGATCGTGTCGCAGCGGCCGGCCATGGCTTCGTCAAACGAGTTGTCGACGATCTCGCGGAGCAAATGGAACAAGCCGTCGGGTCCCGTGGAACCGATGTACATGCCAGGGCGCTTGCGGACGGGCTCGAGCCCTTCGAGGACGGAAATCTGCTCGGCGCCGTAGGCGGCTTTCTTGGCGGAAAGGTCTTTGTCGGACATAGATTTCGGGCTTACCTTAGCAGAGGCGCACGCGGAGAGGGAGGGCCGCGTCAAGGGGCCATCCGAGGCAAACGCGGGCGGATGAACGGATCGGCAAGCCGCCACGCCTCTGCTATACTGCGAAGCATCTCCCCTATGCCTTATGACGCTTCAGACCGGATCGGCAGCGGCCACAGCCAACAGGAACTGGCCGCCGCGCGCTGGTGGGTGACCAACCGCCTGACCCTGCGTACGCTCGGGTATGGCGCCCTGATCGGCTGGTGCGTCCTGACGTGGGGATACGGCCTGTGGACGCTGTTCGACGCGTACGCCCTCTCCTACCCCAAGGAACAGCGCTTCATCGCCCGCATGGCCACGACCGCGATCACGGAAGAGGCGCAGCGGCTCAGCGCGCCCACTCCCTTGGAACCTGGCGCCGCCTATGCCCTGCCCCTCGACGGGAATCGCCAGCAGCTGTTCGCCCCCGCCAACAATCCAAACCCCCTCTGGTGGGCAACCATCCGGTACCGCTTCCGTGACGGGAACACGGAAACGCCGCTCCGTTCGGCCACCCTCCTTCCGAACGAATCCCGGACGCTCACGGAGCTCGGCTGGGAAGGCCCCTCCCTACGCGCCCCCTCCCTTTCCATCGAGTCCGTTGAATGGAAACGGATCGACCCGGCACTGACCGGGGGCGACTACGCGGCCTTCAAGGCGCGGCACGCGAACCTCGTCGCTGACCGGCCGACCTACACGAGCAACCTCGAACTCGAAGGGAAGACGCTCGGGCAAAGCACGTTCACCCTCCGCAACCCGTCCGGGTTCTCGTACCGCAACGTCGAGCTCCTGACCTTCCTGCGGCGCGGCGGGGAGATCGTCGGGATCAACCGGCTCGCCCTGCCCTCCATCGCCGCCGGGGCCAGCCAGACCGTCGCGCTCGTGTGGCCGGAACATCCGCAGAACGTCTCGTCGGTGGAGGTGCGGCCGTTCGTATCCATCCTGGATCCGGAAACGTTCAGGCCGCTACCGGGGAGGTAGCTGGGCGTCTTTGGATGGATCTTGCAGAAAAGCAAAACCGACCTTCGGTGGTCGGTTTTACTGTCCCCTGGAATGGCCCGATCAGGTGTCCTGATCAGGCCGTTATTAAGGGCGGGGAGGCTGGCGCGGATGCGCCTGGCCTCCCCTGTCGCCGAGCCGCAGCGACGCGGGTGGGGTTAGTATCCTCTTTTTCCTCACCACCCCGTGGGTGAGGAGAGGGTTGGCGCCGCGATCAGCCGCAGAACTTCGCCTTGAGGGCGGGGAGGGTCGTCTCGTTCCACACCGTCTCGCTCACATGGAGCAAGAACGTCGTGTTCGAGATGATTCCCGCCTCGGGCGAGTTCGTGAAGCCGCTCGGGAGCAGCCCTTGGAGATTCACCGCGGCCTGGTGGGCCTTGGCGACCGCCAGGGAGATCTGCACCCCGCCGTGCTTGCCGGCGATGGGCCCCTGCGACTTTCGCTGCACGGTGACCTTCGTCCCGGGGCGCGCCTCCATCTTCGCCGCCAGCGTACCCAGGTCGAACCGGGGCGACGTGGTGACGTCGATGTAGGCGACACCTGGCAAGATGTCGGTCACGAGCGCGGCGAGCCGCTCGGCCTCGCGAACGCCGGTCTCGTACGTCTCGACCCCCTTCTCCAAGCGGGCCTTGGCGTCCGAGTTCCCCTGGACCACGGCGACGAAGTCGGTGAAGAGCTTCGCCTTCGCGTCCTCGGAGACCTGCGGGCGGGCAGCGTCGAAGGGCGGGAGCGTCGACATCGCCCTGACCAGCAAGAACGCGTTGGGCGACAGCTTGTCGGCCGTCTGTCCCGCGCGTCCGCCGTCCAGGACATCGGCGTCCGAATCCAGCTCGGGGTAGAAGACCCCCGCCGCCTTCATCGACGCCGTGATGCCGTCCGGATCCGGGTCGGCCACGATGACCGTGCCCTCACCCGCGAACCCTCCGACCTCGATGAGGCCACTGCACGCCGGGTTACGTTTCCGGTCGCTGATGACGGCATTGCTGCCCACCAGCTCGCGGACGCGCCTCGCGGCCGCCTTGATCTGCTCCGCCCGGGGATTGGCCGGGTTGGGCTCGTCGTGGTGGTCGCGCACATGCACCTCGATGCCCTCGGCCAGCATGGCCTCCACGGTCGCCGTGAGCTCCTGCGTCGCCGGCGTGTCGATGAACACGACCCGACGGGTGCGCTCGGGCAGGGCGGCCATGACGGCCTCACGATCGGACGGAGCGAAGAACTTGGTGCAGAGAACGAGGCTGGAGGCGATTCTGAGGCTGAACATTTTTCGACTTTCCGCAGCGATCGCCCCTTTCGGGTCACTACTGCGTCTCCATGAAAACTCGTCGGGCCTACCCCCGACATTTTGTAGAGGGTGGCCGACGCGGTAGGAGCGTCGGTTTTGCGTTTCTTCCCAGGTACTACCCCAGGCAAAGGCTCTCACGCAGAGCCATTTTGTTGCCAAACCGGAAGGGCCGAATTGATTCGCTCACGCATGAGTCATCGCCTCGATCCTTCCCTTGTCAGCGCCATCGGCGGGAGTTGCACCCGCGCTATTCCCTGGAACCCGTCTGAGGGGCCGGACATCTCGTCCGCTTCCGTTGTCCAAGCGACGGCCTTGACCGCTTTCCGGCCTGAGCGCCGCAAGATGGGAATGCCACCATGCGACGATCAGGGGGAAGGCCAACGGGATGTTGGCACAGGCGTGAATCCGTCACGCGCGGGCCCGTCTTCGCGACGGGCAGGCGGCCGTTAGGCGTCGTCGGCCTCGGCCTCGTCGATGAGGTCGCGAAGATGGGCGGCCGCGGAGCCGAGGGCGGCGTAGGTGTCCGACCCCTCGAACCCCTCAGACTCGACGAAGTTGAGGCCGCCATCGACGGCGGCGAGGAGCCGCCGGAGCCAAGGCAGAGTGATGACCACCCCACCGTCGCAGCTACTGACCCCCGCAAGGAGGGTCTTCGCCGCGATCGCACCGGCGCACGCATCTGCGTACTCGCTGGGGCGTGCCGACGGCAGCCCGTCGTACTCGAAACTCTCCTTGCCGGCGGTGACACCGTCAAGAATCGTCTGACAGACGGCGATCGTGATCTTCATGGAACCCTTCCTCGGCCCAAGGCCGTGATTGATCATTTTCACGCTGTGCCCCTCTAACCGCATACAGCGGAAGGAGGCACCGCGCACCGCCAAAGAGGATATCTCGGGAGAACGGTCTGCAAATCTCCCCTTTGGCGGACATTTTTACTCGCTCATTTACAAATCCATCATACCAAAATTTTTGTTGTTTGTCAATATAAAAAGTATTTTTTTCCTTTATTTAGCAGAATATTCACTATTTTTGTAAATAAATAATATACGAAATATATGGTTGGCCCAGGGAGGGGAGGCAATCGGATACGTCAATCGACACCCCTCCCGTAGGACGGGTCTCCATAGGCCGTCACAACATAGACCAAAAACGATGACCCCCTCCCCCGTACAAAAAAACCGGACATCCTATGAATGCCCGGCGAGGCGCGACCCGTTCAATCCACGATCTCCGTCACGATGAGCCAGGTGGGCTCTCGCGAAGGGAGCCCACGGGCCTCGAGAAACGCGCGCAGGCGCTCGCGGTCCGATGCCGTGTCCCGCGCGACCACCTCGTCCAAGGGGGTCACGACGCGGAACGTCGTATTGCTCCCGCGATACACCGGGCACCTGCTCTTGATCGCGCAGATGACCAGCTCATCGAGCCCATCGGCACCCTGGCACCGCGCCGCCTCGACCGCGCCATCCGCCGTGGCGCGGTCCTCGGCTCAGGCGCGCTCGTACCAGGCCCAGGCCTTGTCCGCATCGGGGTCCGCTGCGCGCCTCTTGCGCTTGGCCGCATAGGCGACCCCGAAGACGAGCGTCACATTGGCTTGTTTCATGGAATCGTCGCCGCGGCGTTTTCCGCCACGGCGCTCCTGATCCGACCATGCCGGATGGCCGTTCTCGGCTACCGAGCCACGTACGTACGCCGAGGACCATCCTACGGGTACGCATTGGCGAAACCGCCCATTCGCTCACCGCCCAACGGAAGGTATCCGCCCAGACGGAGCCGGATAAACGCGACGCGCCATCCTATCACAATTTCGTCAGATTGTCAATACGCTTGAAGGATGCCAAGAAAAACGGGACGCTCGCCAAATGCCCCACGCGCTGCACATCCTCGTCGCCAACGCCCCGCTCCGCTACACTCTCCCCATGCGCCGCTGGCTCACGTTTTTCGAACGGTTCGACTGGCTCCTCTTCTTCGGGGTACTGGGTTTGAGCGCGTTCGGTTGCCTCCTCATCTATAGCATCGGCATTTCGCAAGAGCAGACGTCGTTCCTGCGCCTCGAAAAGCAGCTGGTCGCCGGCGCGCTCGGCCTCGCCATCGGTGCCGCGCTCGTCTGGATCGACTACCGGCACGCCCGCTCGTTCGGTTTCATCGGGTACCTCTTCGGGCTGGTCCTGCTGGTCGCCGTCCTGCTCTTCGGCACGCGCGTAAACGGCACGGCGGGCTGGTTCCAGTTCGGCTCGTTCTCGTTCCAACCGGTCGAGGCCGCAAAAGTCTTCCTGGTCCTGTATCTCGCCGCCTTCTTCTCGCGACGGGCCCGCGGCACGCTCAGCTGGAACATGTTCGCGCTAAGCGGCCTGGCGACCGGGCTCTACGTCGCCCTCGTCCTGCTGCAGCCGGACTTGGGTTCGGCGATGGTCATGGTCGGCACCTGGCTCGTCCTGTGCCTGTTCCTAGGCCTCCCGCGTCGCGCATGGCTGGTCCTCCCCCTCTCCTCCGCCCTCGTGGGCGGTCTCGCCTGGGAATTCGCGCTCCAACCGTACCAGCGTGACCGCATCCTCACCTTCTTCGAGTCCGAACGCGACACCCAGGACGTCGGGTACAACGCCCGGCAGGCCCGCATCGCGATCGGTTCGGGGGGCTGGCTCGGCAAAGGGCTCGGCGAAGGCTCCCAGGCCCGCCTGCGCTTCCTCCCCGAAGCCTCGACCGACTTCATCTTCTCGGTCCTCGGCGAGGAGCTGGGTTTCCTGGGAACGGCGCTCACCCTGGCGCTATACGGCCTCGTGATCAGCCGGCTGCTCTGGATCGGGTACAGCTCCGAAGACGACTTTGCCGCCCTCTTCCTCGTCGGCACGTCCGCGATCCTCACGATCCACGTCTTCGTCAACGGGGGGATGAACCTGGGCATCCTGCCGATCACGGGCATCCCGATGCCCTTCCTGAGCGCGGCCGCCTCATCCCTGCTGTCCCTGTCGATCTGCATCGGGATCGCGGAGAGCATCGCGATCCGACGGCGCACGATCGGCTAAAAAAGAGCCTCTCGGCTCTTTTTACAACTTCCGTTCCTTCGTGCTCGCGATGATGGCATATGCCTCCTCCGGCGTATCCACCACCTGGAAGATGCCGAGGTCCTCGCGGCTGATGTACCGCTCGTCCTGCCACATGGCCTGCTTGATCCATTCGAGCATCGGCCGCCAGAAGGCACGGTCGACGAGGATGAGGGGCACGGTCCGCGACATCTTTTGGGTCTGGATCAGCGTCGCCACCTCGAACAGCTCGTCCAACGTGCCGAACCCGCCCGGAAAAAAGACATACGCCTGCGCCGAAGCCGAAAGCATCACCTTGCGCGTGAAGAAATAGTTGAAGGCCATCGACCGGCTGACGTACGCGTTGCGGCGCTGCTCCATCGGCAAGGCGATGCACAGCCCCACGGATTCCGCCCCCGCCTCATGGGCCCCCAGGTTCCCCGCCTCCATGATGCCCGGCCCACCGCCCGTGACGACGCTGAACCCCTGGTTGCCAAGGAGATACGCCAGGCGTCGGGCCAGCTCATACGGCTTCGAGCCGACGACGGTGCGGGCGCTCCCAAAAAACGTGACCTCGCGCTTCAGCTTCGAGAGGAACTCGAATCCTTCGACGAATTCCGCCATGATGCGGAAGATCCGCCAGTTGATGTTGTCGGTGAAGCTTTCCTCGACATAGGGGGTGCAACGGTTGCCGTCATCGCAAATCCAGCGCTGCAAATGCTTGGGGCCTTCGACCGGATGGAAGCTGGGACGCGGACCGGTCCACGAGGGCTCGGCAGGATGAAAGGACGCGCCAGGAAGGAAAGGGGCAGGCATAGCTCGCGAACAATATAGCAGACGCGTGGCCCGCCCGCATCCCAGGCAACGAAAACACCCGCCGCAGCGGGTGTTCTTGACGCGCTTAGCACGTGTTCTTGTTGACCGCGTTCATCACCATGCGCGTGAAGCGGGTGGGGACGATCTTCTCGCCGATCTTCGCCACGAGGGCCTCGATCAGCTTCTCGACCACCTGCTCCTCGTCCTTGATGAAGGCCTGCTTGGTGAGGCAGACGTCGCTGTACCACTTGTTGAGCTTGCCTTCGACGATCTTCTGCTTGATCTCTTCCGGCTTCTTGTCGTCGGCCAGTTCGGCCAAGAACTCGTTGCGCTTCTTGTCGACCTCTTCGGCCGGGATCGTGTCGGGGCTCACATATTGGGGGTCGCAGGCGGCGACCTGGAGGGCCAGGTCGTTCGCAAGGGCGCGGAACTCCTCGTTGCGCGCCACGAAGTCCGTCTCGCAAGCGAGCTCGAGCATGGCCGCGAGCTTGCCGTTGTGGTGGACGTAGGTGACGATGAGGCCTTCGGACGCGGTGCGCTCGGCCTGCTTCTTGGCGGCCTTGATGGCGCCGCGCTTCTTGAGCACGTCGATGGCGGCCTCAAGATTGCCGTTCGCCTCTTCCAAGGCGACCTTGCAGTCCATCATGCCGGCGCCAGTCCGGGCACGCAGGTCAGCGACCAGTTGGGCGGTGATCATAGGGAAAAACAAAGGGAGAAAAATGAGCGGACCGGAGGCGCTTAGGCCTTCGGGGCGGCCGGCTGGACGAGGGACGTCCCCAACCGGGCGCGGGCACGTTCCCACTCGTCATGGCCTTCCTTGATGGCGGCCGAGAAGGCCTGGGCGATGAGCTCGATGGTCTTGACGGCATCGTCGTTGCCCGGAACCGGGTAGTCGACCTGCGTCGGGTTGACGTTCGAGTCGCAGAGGGCGATCACCTTCACGCCGCGGCGGGCCGCTTCGGCGAGGGCCGTCTTGTCCTTGCGGATGTCGAAGATGATGACCGCGTCCGGGATGCGGGCCATGTCCTGGATCCCGCCGACGCTCTGGTCCATGAGCTTGATCTGCTCGCTGATCTTGAGCTGCTCGAACTTGGTGTACTTGGCGAGCTCGCCCTTCTCCTGCTTGCGCTTGAGGTCCTTGAAGCGGCGGACGGTCTGGGCGATGCTCGAGAAGTTGGTGAGCGTGCCCCCGAGCCAGCGGTTGTGGACGTACGGCATCGAACAGGCCTGGGCAGCTTGCTCGACGAGCGCGGACGCCTGCTTCTTGGTGCCGACGAAGAGGATCACGCCACCGCGGGCGGCCGTCTTCTTCGCGAACGAGGTCGCCTCGTCAAGGGCCGTCTGCGTGGCTTCGAGGTTCAAAATGTGGACCCCGTTGCGTTCGCCAAAAATGTATTTCTTCATGCGCGGGTGCCATTTCGAGGCCTGGTGGCCGAAATGGGCGCCCGCCTTCAACAAGTCCACCAACGAAGGCGTGTGTGCCATATGATTTCCCTTTTTTCTCGACGTTTTCCCCTTCCTTGCCTCGGGACCCGAGGAAAAGGGCGGAAAGGGAGCAAAATGCCTAGGAAACGCCAAAGATGAATAAGTGGGGCGAGTATAGCGAAAGACACGAAAATTGGCAAGGGTCTGCAAAAAAAGAGGCGGCGGCACCGATAGGGATCGGGGCCGCCGCGGTCAGGGGACGACGGGCATCGCGTGGAGCTCGAAGACCGTCTCGCCACCCCCGACGGGATGGATGCTGGCCAAGCGCGCGGGACTCCCGCTCCACAGCTCGGCAAGCTGTTCCGGCGCCATCCCCCACGGGGCGAGAACGCGGTACGAGAGGGGGTACCTCGTCACGACCACGTCCCGTGGCTGGCAGCCCGGATGCCCGACCAGGAGAAGCGCGCGGAAGAGCGCGTACCAACCCTCATCAGGCACGAACGACCGCGGAGGACAGAGGTCCGCGAACGGGGTGGTCTCCACCGTGTCGAGCACGCAGACGCGCACCCGGTCGGGATCGGCGGGACGCAGCAGGTTGACGACGAGCGGGATACGGACCGCGAAGCGGCCAGAGTCACCGACCGTCACGTCAGCGAGCGCCGAACCGAGCCAGGCCTGCTCTGCCGCGGAGAGCGCGCGCCAGGCGTACACGATGAGGCCGCCATCACGACAGGCGACCGCGCTCACGGCGGGCTGGTCACGCGGCGAGACCTCCGCCATGGCAAGGGCGAGGTCGGCAGCGAAGGCCTCCGGATCCCGGGTCGGCACGTTGATGGGGACGCAGACGACCGGGAGGTATCCGAGGCGATGGCCCTCAGCGCTCAGGACGTCCTCGATGGAGGCGATGGAGACGCTGTCGCGCGTTGAATCAGCAGGACTCATGGGAACCTTTCTGCCCTTCGGGAACGAAGGGTCTTTTCCTTTGAGAGTGGAGTGATGAGAGTGGAATGAAATGAGCCGAAAAGACAAGAAATGATACCAGAAAACATAACTTCCGTCAAGGGCGTGGCTGATTTTACGCAAGAAATATAGAAAAAAGCGCCATTCGGCAAGAGAGGCATCTATGGAATCGCGTCGAATATCATCCGTCACAAAAAAGAAGACCGCCCAGGAGAGGCGGTCGCGCCGCAGGACGCGGCGACGGGAAGGATCAGGCGGGCTCGAGGAAGGCCAGGAGCCGTGCGCGCTGCGCCGGAGATGCGAGCTCGTTGTACGCGCGGGTGACGATCCGGTCGAGGATGTGAGGCTCCGCATCGGGAATGCTGCCAAGCACGATCATCCACGCTCCGACGGGACCATTCGCGTACATGACGTTACGCGCGACCACCGGAGAGGCCGCCTCACAGAGGCCCACGATCTTCGACACGGTGTCGACGACCTCGGCCAGGTGGCGGACCAGGAGAAGCATCTGCTCCGTCCCATGCATACGGGCCAACGCCTTGACCAGAAACAGGCCATCAACCGTGCCCGTGGCGACCTCGGTCGGAGGCATCTGGAAGATGCGGTTGTAGGTGCCCGGCTCTTCCTCGGCCTCGCGCCAGTGTCGGCGGATCCAATCCTGCTGGGCCTCCGTGACCCGGGACTCGGCGACGAGGATGGTCCATCCGTCGTCGTTGGGCGACGGCGTGAGGGTGGTGGCACGGGGCAGGCTTCCCCCGGTGAGAATGTCGATCGGGTGGCGGGACCGGGCCCGATCAACCCGGGCGTACGCCTCGTTGAGGCGGTGAGCGTCGAGCGGCTCGTCGTGGGACCAGTTGACGGCAACGACGAGCATGGTACCGGAAGGCAGCGGCGATGCAGGCATGTGGCTCATGGGCGAATTCCTCCGTTTGACGTCCGAGCATAGCAAAAAGCCGTCATTCTGTCAAATAGAAGGACGGTTTCTGCGTATTCCAAGCTAGCTATTTCCCCACCACGGCCTTGATCCGCCGCACCCCGGCCGAAACGGCCTCTTCTTTGATGATCTTGAACCCACCCAACTCCCCCGTTTTCGCGACATGCGGCCCTCCGCAGACCTCGCTGGAGAAATCCCCCACGAAATAGACGTTGATCTTGCCGCCGAGCTGGGCGTACTTGTCGGTAAAGACGCCGATGGCGCCGCGGGCCTTGGCCTCGTCTTCGGTCATGGTCTCGGCGTGGACGGGCAGGTCGCGGGCGATGACGTCGTTGACGATCTGCTCGACCTGGCGGAGCTCCTCGTCCGTCACCTTCTGCGGGTGCGGGAAATCGAAGCGGAGGCGTTCGGCGGTGATGTTGGAGCCGCGCTGCTCGACGTGCGTGCCGAGGACCTGCCGGAGGGCCTGCTGGAGCAGGTGCGTCGCGGTATGCAGGCGCGTCGATTCGACGGAATGGTCGGCCAATCCCCCCTTGAACGTGCCGGCGGAAGCGCGGGAGAGGTCTTGGTGCTTCTTGAATTCGGCCTGGAAGGCGGCACGGTCGACGGCCTGGCCACGTTCGCGGAGCAGCTCCTCGGTCAATTCCAACGGGAAGCCGTAGGTCGAAAAGAGCTGGAAGGCCTGCTCCCCATTAAGAGGCTCTTTCACAAGCATCTTCTCGAGTTCGCGGAGGCCCTTCTCGAGGGTCTTGCCGAACTTCTCTTCTTCCTTTTGGGATTCTTGCAACACGCGCTCGCGGTTCGCCTCAAGTTCTGGATAGGCGGGGCCGTATTGCGCAACGATGAGGGCGGCGAGCTCCGGAAGGAATGGGCTGGTGATCCCCAATCGCCTCCCCTCGCGCATGGCGCGGCGGAGCAGGCGACGGACGATGTAGCCTTGGCCCACGTTGGAGGGCGCGACCCCGCGCGCGTCCCCCATCACGAAGGTGGCGGCGCGAAGATGCTCGGCGATGATACGGAAAGGACGGGCCGCGATCGGGTCCTCAGGGCGGTAGGGCTGGCCGGAACGGCGGGCGATGGCTTCGATGAGCGGCGAGAACGCGTCGGTCTCGAAAACCGTTTGCTTCCCTTGCATGATCGCGGCCATGCGTTCGAGACCCATGCCGGTGTCGACGTTCTTTTGGGCGAGCGGGACGAACGAGCCGTCGGCCCGCTTCTCGAACTGCATGAAGACGTTGTTCCAGATCTCGACGAATCTGCCGCAGTCGCAGTTCGGGTGGCAGACGGGACCGAAGGCCGCGTCGTGGGCGGCGCCGGTATCGTAAAAGATCTCGGTATCAGGGCCGCAGGGACCGGTCTGGCCGGCGGGGCCCCACCAGTTCTTCTTTTTCGGGTACGCGTAGATGCGCGGGCCGGCTTCGGTGCGGGTGGGCTCATCCTGGTCCGCGACGCCTAAATCCGCCGTCACGCCAAGGGTCGCGAATTGGGCGCGCCAGAGGTCGATCGACTCCTGATCGCGCGGGGCATCTGCATCCCCCTCGAACACGGTCACATAAATCCGTTTGGGATCGAGCCTGAGGCCGGATGCGCCCGTCAAAAATTCAAACGACCAGGCGATGGATTCGGCCTTGAAATAATCGCCGAGGGACCAGTTACCGAGCATCTCGAAGAAGGTGAGGTGGCGGTTGTCGCCGACCTCCTCGATGTCGTCGGTCCGCAGGCACTTTTGGCTGCTCGCGAGGCGCGCCCCCATCGGATGTGGCTGGCCGAGGAGATACGGGACGAGCGGATGCATGCCGGCGGTCGTAAAGAGGACGGTCGGATCGTTTTCCGGCAGTAAAGACGCGGACGGCAAGATCGCGTGCCCCTTCGCACGGAAGAAATCGAGGAAGGTCTGGCGTAGGCGGGAGAGCTCCATATGCGCAAACAATAGCGGAAATGAGCGAAAAAAATCAAGGGACGAAAAATCCCGAGGGGATCGGGAGGGCGGGATGGGAACCCTCTAGCGAGGGACGCAGAAGAGGAGGCGGGCACCCGTCGCCCGCAGCTGCGCGAGGCTCGCCGTCCGCAAGGCCAAGCCCCAGGTCTCGGACCAGCCATTCTCATCGTCCTCGAGACGGACCGCATCGATGACCGGGTAGACGGTCCCGTATGGGCCCGCGAGCGAAACGCCGGGAAGGACGAGACGCGGCGTCGTCCCGAGCGGCTGGAGGAACGCGAGCCACCCGTGGATGCGGGCGATATGGCGGAATGACGCCGGGGCCGCCGTCGGACTCCATTCGGCGGCATGGACGACCGCCTCGGTGAGCGCCCCGTCCGTCTCGTAGGCGTTCAGGGGGACGGCCAGCGTATGGAAGGCCTTTTCCGTCCCATCCGGAAAGAGGTCGGCACCGAAATGGGAGTACGGAAAGAGGCCGGACGGCTGGAACGGCACTCCCTGAAACGCCCGATCAAACGGCGGATAGACCTCGTCGAACAGCTGGGAGGCGAGGAGGACCTCAAGGGCGCGGCCCTCATTGAGGGCCCATTCGTTCGGACGTTGCCGCAGAAGCTCGGGCATATCGAAAGGGGCGAGGACGAGAGGTTCGGGCATGGCCATCTCCTTGGCGGGAACAGTCCCGAGCTCAGGATACCGTGTCGGCGCCCTTCTTCGCAACGAGCTGCGCCTGCTGGACCATTTCCGCCTGGTTGACGAGGACCTTCAGCAAGGAAATGTCGATCTCGGCGATGTGCTGGGTGGGCAAGAAGAGGAGCAAGTATGCCTTGCTGTTGGGAGCGTACGCGTCGGAGGGGACGACGAGCACGTCGCGCCTGTCTTCGGTCAGCAAGGACGCATGGGAGACGTGCGAATCGTCGATCGCCTTCAGCTCACGGTTGGAGACGCGGAAGACCTGCTTTTGCTTTGAATCCACTTGGATCTCGGCTTCCGTGCGCAATGAGGCACGGTCCATGATGCGCAGCAGGACGGATTCGGCCCCGACCGCCGCGAGGGCGTTTTGCGTGATGGCCTGCAGCAGTTCGCGCGGGAGGCGCTTGCGGTCGACGAGCGTGAGCGAGGTGTCGTTCACGAGCCGCTTGAGCAGCTCGATCTTACGGTTGACCGACCCGATGTAGCTATAGGAATCGAGCAACTCCCCCTTGGTGCGCTCGACGTCGTTCTGGATGCGGGTGGTTTCGGCTTCGCGGCGCTCGATATGGCGCTCGTACCAGGTGAACGTGAAGATGCCGGCCAGGCCGAAGAGGAAAATCGTCGCCTCCTCCAAGACGATTTCCGAAATGCCGAAATAGCCGCGCTGGTAGATCGAGGGCGAGAGGACCGCGAGCACGAAGAAGACCAGGTAAAGGAAGGAAATCCACTCGATGCGGCGCGGGGACGACTCCATACGGCGACTACCCTACCCCATCTTCGGCCAGAACACCACCGCCCAGGCACTCCTCGCCACGATAGATGGCGACCGACTGGCCCGGCGCGGGAGCCCATACGGGAATGGCACAGCGGATGCGGCAGGACGCTTCCCCGATCCGCTCGATGGCGGCCGGGACGGGGGCCTGGTGATAGCGGACCATGACTTCGCCCTCCATGAGAGGCATATGGGCGGCAGAAACGTTCAGCCAATGGACGTCATCGATCCGCAATTCCGTACGCTGCAACAACGGGTCCTGGGCATCCGGGACCATGATGAGGGCATTGTTCTGACGGTCTTTCGCCGCGACATACCAGGCGCGTTGCCCGGCGTTGACGTGCAGGCCGTGGCGTTGGCCGATCGTGTAGCCATCGAGCCCGTCATGCTGACCGATGACGGTTCCGTCGGCTGACAGGATCGGGCCGGGCTTGGCCGGCAGGCGCTGCCGCAAGAAGGCATGAAAATCCAGCTTTCCGACGAAGCAGATGCCCTGGCTGTCGGGCTTGGCGGCGACCGGCAAGTCAAACCGACGCGCCTCCTCGCGGACCTGCGGCTTTTGGAGATGCCCGACCGGGAACAGGGTGCGGGCCAGGGCCTCGCGGTCGATGCGTTGCAAAAAATAGCTCTGGTCCTTCGCGGGATCGATCCCTTTCCACAGGTGCGGCCCCTCGGCATCGAGGCTCACGCGCGCATAATGGCCGGTCGCGACCCCATCGAACCCGAGTCGGCGCGCCTCCTGGAAAAAGAGCCCGAACTTGATCTCCTCATTGCAGAGGATATCGGGATTCGGCGTACGGCCGGCGTGGTATTCGGCGAACATGCGGTCCAAGACGCGGGCCCGGTAGCGCTCCTCGAAATCGAAGGTAAGGAGGGAGATCCCTAACTTGGCCGCGACGCGGAGGGCATCACGACGCTCGGCGCGCCATTGGCATTCGCCCGTCCACAGGTCCTTGCCGTCGGACCAGTTCTTGATGAAGCCGCCGACGACCTCATATCCCTGCTCCAATAAAAGGGCCGCCGCGACGCTCGAATCCACCCCGCCGGACATGCCGACGAGGATCTTGGACCCGGGAGGCAGGGGCGGACGGAGATCCATAGGGAATCAGGCCCGCTGCTTGTTGGCGCGGATGGCTTCTTGGCCTTGGAGGACGTTGCCGGCGGCTTCGTTGACGGCCAATTGCCCACAGGCGGCGTCGATATCCTCGCCGAACGTGATGCGATGGGTCGCGGGGATGCCAAGCTCGTGCAATTCACGCAAAAAGGCGACGCGCCGGTCTTTGGGCGTGCCCTCGAAGGCTTGCGTGTTGTGGTATTTGATGAGGTTGACATGGACCAGGCGCATGTCGTCGCCGAAGAGCCGCTTGAGGGCGCGCGCATCCTCGGGACGGTCATTGACGCCGGAAAGGAGAAGGTACTCGAACATGACCTTGCGGTTCGTTTCCTCCATATAGGTCCGGATGGCCTCCATCAGCTTGGCGAGCGGATAGGCGCGATTGACAGGCATCATCTTGGCGCGGACGTCGTCGATGGCCGAATGCAAGGAGATGGCCAGGTTGACCTGGAATTGCTCTTTGGCGAGGCGCAGGATGCCGGGCACGACACCGCAGGTCGAAATGCTCATGTGACGTGCACCCAAGTTGAACCCTTGCGGGTCGTTAAGCATTCTCAAGGCCCCAAGGACCTCGTCGTAATTGTTGAGCGGCTCTCCCATCCCCATCAGGACGACGTTCGTGACACGGTCGCCGTCGGCCTTGAGGCGGCGCGCGTAATGGATGACCTGTTCGACGATCTCGTCGCGCGTGAGGTTGCGGATCCAACCCATCGTACCTGTAGCGCAGAACGTGCAGCCCATGGCACAGCCGACCTGGGAGGAGACGCAGACGGTGTTGCGCTCGTCCTGGTGGCGCATGAGGACGGCCTCGATGTTCTTGTTGTCGGCGCAGGCAAGGAGAGTTTTCACGGTCTCACCGTTGTCGGCCGTCTGGCTGCGGACGAGGCGGAGGGCATCCCACGGCAACGCCTCCGCAAGGGCAGCGCGCAGCGGCTTGGACAGCACCGAGACCTCGTCCCAAGAGGAACGCTGTTCCACGTAAAAGGCCCGCTTGATTTGGTTCAGGCGGAAGGCGGGTTCGCCCTGTTGGGCAAGAAGCTCAGCGAGTCGGGAAAGCTGCATTGGATATCCAGAGAGAGTGGGCAAGGGCCTTGGCGGCGGCGAACATCCGTTCGCGGGTGGGCGCGCCATAGACCACGACCAGGACATCCTTGCCGGATTCGGGCTTCCCGTCAACCCCCACCGGGCGCAGCCAGGCGACCAGGTTATGGCGGGATTCCTCAAGATAGCCGGTCTTGCCGGCGATGACCCAGACATCGGGGTCGAAGCGCAGCAGATCGTTCGTGGAATGCACGGGATGGTTCCGCGGCTTGGGGCTGAGGACCTTCACGACGCGGGTCTCGGTGCTGGCCGCCTTTTGGAGCGGACGCCATGCGAACGCCCGGTCAGCGATGAGAGCCATCTCCCGCGCCGAGGCCACGTTCCGGACATCCATGCCGGACGGCTCGTAGACGACGGCTTTCTTGGCCCCGGCGCGTTGGATCTCCCGGTTCATGAGGGTGACGCCCTGCTTTGCCGAGACGCCCAAGGCGCGGATGAGGGCCATCGAGGCGTTATTCGCGCTTGCCGTGATGCTCGCATACCACAAGTCCTCAAAACTGACTTTTGTCCCGACGGGAACGCGCAAACGTCCCCCGCCGACCTCATCCACGGATTTCAAAGTGATCTTCGCTTGCCAAGGGACGGTATAATTTTTCCAGACGAGGGCGGAGATGAGCTTGGTGAGGCTCGCGATCGGCCAGCTTTTTTCGGCGTTCCACGCATAGAGCTCGCGATGCGTTTTTGGGGTGATGGCATATGCCGCCGCCAAGCCATAGGCCTCCGGATCGAAGGTCGCCATGTCGGGGGAGGTGACCTGGAGCGATGCGGTCGGCACCTGGGGGACCTCAATGACCGGAATGGCCGCCGGGACGGAAGATGAGGTAACTTGGGCGATGGCGGCAGAATTTGGAAAAAACCCTAAAAATATGGCTAAAACAAGGATTTTAGCGCTGGATGACCACGGTCGTGCCAATCGGTGTCCAGTCATAGAGCTGTTGGGCGACGCCTTCCCCGACGCGGACGCACCCATGGCTGACGGGCGTCCCTAAGTGATCCTTGCCTTCCTTCTTGCCGCCGGGCCATTCAGGCAATTCATGGATCCCGTAGGTCCAGCCCTTGAATCCCATCCAAAACGGCATCCAGAGCTTGGCGCTGCCAGACCAGGCACGCGGACTCTTTGTCGTGATCTTGTAGGAACCGACGGGCGTGGGCGTGCGCGCCTTCCCCGATGAGACGGGATGCGTGGCGATGACGACCCCGTTCAGCTCCTGGTAGAGCTTTTGCTCGGAGAGATCGACACGGATCCGCTTTTCTAGGGGCTTGGCGTCGCCTTGGACGGGGTCGTAGGCGTTCTTGACTTCAGTCCCGTCTTGGTACCCGTCACGATCCGTATCGCCATCCAAGGGATTGCTGCCAAAGGCGATCTCAAGGGCATCGGCCAAGCCATCGCCATCGCTATCACGCTCGGCGAGGCGGGCACCCGCGCGAGCCTGGAGCGGATCGAAGCCTGAACGAACTTCCAGTCCATCGGCGAACCCGTCGCCATCCGTGTCGGCGATATCCGGGCGCGTCCGGAACAGGCGCTCTTCCCACGCGTCTAGAAGCCCGTCATTGTCTGCGTCCCCTTCGGCAGCCCTCGTAGTCGTCGGAAGCAGGATGAGGCAGAGCAAGGCGACGCAGGCACCCCACGAACGGCGAAACATACGCTAAAAACGGATGGTCTCCCCGGGTGCGACGGTCCCTTGTGCCGTCGGAGGGGTCGGGGCCGATGGCGTTGGCGGGATCGGGCCAAGATCAAGGAAGAAGGGCTCTTCCGCGGGCGCGCTGGAGCGTGCCGGAGCGGCTGGCGTGCGCGGCCGAATGACGATCGGGTCACGAGGCTCTTCAGGTTTTGCGGGGTCGAGACGGGGTTCGCGGGCGGGACGATCCCCCTTGCGCGAGGTAGGGCCGCGTTCGCCACGAGGCTCCTTCATTGGTCCACGGTCTGACCGGGCAGCACCGCCCGCCTCCCGACGCGCGCCGCCCCCACCTCCAGACCCCATCGACGAACGGCCTTGCTGGCGGGCTTCACGCTCCTGCTTGATCAGGTCACGGCATTCCGGGCAATAGATGGGCTTTGAAGGATCCAGCTGGACCGCCAGCTCAAAGACCTTGCCGCAGCGTTGGCAGGTATGCGCAAAGCTTGGTTTCTTGCGCATCTTGGAAGCCGCCTTGATCGCCTTTCGGGACTCCTCGATCTCGGACAAGCGTTCCGGCTTGATCACGAGCGTCGGCATGGAGATCCCTACCGCCGTCTCATCCTCGTGGAAATGGGTCTCGGACGCGCTCTCGGTCGCGGTCCCGGAATAGTGGACGACGGGGGCCGCCTTGCGGGCCATCGCATCCGTTGGGGCCGTCCCGATGATGGCGTCCGTCAGGGAACCGGCGGCCGATGGCCCACCGGACGTCCGATTTGCGGCATCCGCAGGCGGCAGGTGCACGAATTCCATACCGGACCACTTGAGGACCTTCTCTTCGATGATATGACGAGGCTGGGCGTACCGCTCACGGCTGCCCTGGACGGCCTTCTCGAAGCTCCCCGTCCGCTTCGCGATGGGAGGGAGCGTATTGGCGGAGAACGGCTGCGTGGCGACACCGTCGACCATGAGCTTCAAGTACATCTGGAACTTCGCGAGGCTGACCAGGTCTTCCGGCGTGAACGTCGGGGCGAACTCGGTCTCGAGCAATTCGGCGTCTTGCGGGCCGACGCGCATCACGATCATGGTGCCGACGTTGCCCAAAATGGCATCCTGCACCTCCTCTTCAAGCTGCGCCATGTACTGGTGCGCGACGATGAGGTTGAGGCGGTACTTGCGCGCCTCGGAAAGGATGGTCGCGAACGACTCGTTGGCGAAGTTCTGGAACTCGTCGACGTAGAAATAGAAGTCGCGGCGGTCCTTCTCTTCCATGTTCTGCCGTTCCTGGGCCGACAGCTGGATCTTGGTGACGATCATGCCGCCGAGCAGGCGCATGCCGTCTTCACCGATGCGGCCCTTGGAAAGGTTGACGATCAGGATCTTCCCCTCGTCCATGATCTTGCGGATATCGATGGTCGACTTGACCTGCGCCACGATGTTGCGGACGACTCCCGACGACAAGAACTGGCCGACCTTGTTTTGGATGGCGGCCCCCGCTTCCGTCGCGTATTTCTCGTCCCACGAGGCATATTCGGCGACCCAAAAGGTCTTCACGACCGGGTCACGGATCTGCTCGACGACCTTTTCGCGATACTCCTTGTCGACCAGGATGCGGTTGACGCCCATGAGGGTCGCGCCCGGATAGTCCAGCAGGGCAGAGATGCAGTTCGTCAGGATGTACTCCATGCGCGCGCTCCAGACGTCTGGCCAGATCTTCTTGAAGACCCCCATCAGGCCGTCACGGACGAGGTGCTTGCGGTCCGGATCGCCGGACGTCTCGAGGATGTTGAAGCCGACCGGAAACGCCGTATCCGCCGGATTGAAATAGACGACGTCATTCAGGCGTTCCGGAGGGATGAAGTCCATGAGCTTCTCGGCGACGTCCCCATGCGGATCGATATAACAACAGCCGTGGCCGGCATAGATGTCGGCCAGGATCATGTTTTCCATCAGCGTCGACTTGCCCATGCCCGTCTTCCCGATGATGTAGACGTGGCGGCGGCGGTCGTCCGTCTTGATGCCGAAACGGCGGCCGGCATTGCGAAAATTCACGTCGCCGAAGAGCGTGATCTCATTATCATGGTCGTGATTATAGACGGGAGGCATAGGAGACGGCTAATCGCCAAAGGGGATATTGGCGGGGGCTTCCGATTTCTTCGCTTGGGTGCGACGCAAGAGCGGCGCCTTGACCTGGGCAAGGATCGGGAAGTGCCAGAGGGTCGCAAGCTCTTCGGTCGAGAGGAAAAACGGCGACAGGCCGACCCCATCCGAGCGGTCGACGTAGGCATGAATGATCTTATTCTTGCGGACGTTGTTCCGCCGGTCCTTGAACCACCAGAAATCATTGTTCATGCCGATCTTCTTGCTGTCCGGACGTAGCGCCTGCATGTTGAACGTCTTGAACTGGTTCATGCTGCCCATGAACGGCGTGATGACCTTGGCCCGCTGCATCTTTTCTTTTTTCGCAACGTAAATCACGCGGATCTTGGCCATGAACCCAATCTTCGACATTTTTCGTTCGATGTACTCGAGCACCAACCGCTCGCCCGGCGACAAGGTCGTGATCTTCGGGGGGCCGTCCTTCTTTTTCTCGTCCTTCTTTTCGCCGCCGCCAAACGGCAGAAAAATACTGAAAATGCCTTCAATGACTTCGGCCGGGAACCGCAAGACCGTGTCGACGAAGGATGGCGGCTTGGCTTTCACTTCGCCCTTCAGCTTCGCGATCTCCGCCTCGGCACGGGCCCTAGCCTCCTTCTGGTCGGTCGGCATCAGCACGATCTGGTACCAAAATTGCTCGCCGGGACCCACGCGGGAGAGGTTTTCCAGCATGACGGCGATCGGGTCCTTCATTTCGCCGGACACCTGGTCGGTAAAGTCGCTATACGTCTTGAGCGGGAACGCATCCGACTTCACGAAGGTCATCTCGGTCCCCCATAGGTCGTAATTGGCATCGGGATAGTGGGTCGGGACCTGCTTGGCATAATCTTCGACCAAATCGATGTCGGCATCCGGATATTGCGCGAAAATGGCCGCTTCTGCGAGGTCGCGGAGGCGCTTCTCCAGGCGGAGGCAATACTGGACATCCCCCTCGATCGAGATGATCTCGACGGAAAGCGGCGATTGGAATTCGCCACGCAGCCATTTGCCGGTCCAGCTGGCGCCTGCCCCGGCCGCGGCAAGCGCGGAAAAGATGTTCTCCGCGGCTTTTGGCGTCTGTTCGCTGGTTCGAGGCACGGTCACGCGCAAGACGACGAATTCCTTTTTCGCAGCCGCCTTCCCTTGCACGTGTTCCAACCACAGGTGGCGGGCGCCCCAGAGAAAGACCCAAAGAAAAATCAACCATCCGCCGGAACGGAACAGGATCCACATTCCGGTGAACGGGTCATCCCCGAAGGCCTGCAGCAGGCCCGTGAGCCAAAGATCAAACATGCTGAAAGCAAGGATAGCACACGGAACGGCCCGCCAAAAGACGGGCGGAAGACCGAGCAAATCCACCTCGACGGCAGACGAAGGGCGCGTGCATGAAACGCAAAACGCCTCCGAACGGGTCGGAAGCGTTTTCACCTTTCTCAGTCACTAGCGGTTTTTTCGGTGCGTCCATGCGTTCCAGCTCACGAGCGCCATCGGGGCGACGAAGATCGACGAATACGTCCCGAAGAGGATGCCGAGCATCATCGCCAGGGTGAACTCGTGCATCGAACGGCCGCCGAAGAGGAAGATCGCAAGTAGCACGATGAGCGTGGTGCACGACGTGTAGATCGAGCGGAGATAGGTCTGCTTCAGGGAGAACGCGACCACCTCCTCGAAGGGTGCCTTCATGCGCGGCAGGTTCTCGCGCACGCGGTCCATGACGACGATCGTGTCCGTGATGGAATACCCGAGGATCGTGAGCAGCGCCGCGACAAAGGAGGTCCCGATCTCGATGCCCGCGAACCGCCCCAATACGGCGAAGATGCCGACCGGGATCAGGATGTCATGCGCCGCCGCCATCATGGTCACCACGCCGTACTTCCACGAGGCGACCGGAGCGGAGACCTTGCGGAACGTATACGCGATGTACAGCAGGATCAGCAGGAGAGCGACCACGATCCCCTGCAACGACTTCGTGCGCAATTCTTCCCCGATGACGGGGCCGACCGCGTCAAAGCGCTGTTCGACGAGGTCACCGTGCTTGGCGCGCAAGGCCTCCACGACCTTGGCATATTGCTCTTGCGTAAGCGTCTTGGTCCGGACCTGGATATCCTGTTCGCCCACCGGCTGCACGACGGGCTCGCCTACGTCTTGACCGGATCGGCGGACCGTCTCAACGATCTCGGTGACCGGCGGACGCGCCCCCGTAAAGCGGAATCCCATGAGGGAGCCGCCGGTAAAGTCGATGCCGAAGCGCAAGCCCCAGGCGATGACGGCCGCGAGGGATGCCGTCAGCAATACCGCTGAGCAGGCGAACCAGACCTTTCTCCATCCAACGATGTTAAATGACATAGAAGCGGGACTAGGATTTCTTGCTGAGGTCACGCGGCTGAAGGAACCACCACCCATGCTTGCCAAGTCCGGTCGAGGCCAAGGCCCGCAACCATACGCGACAGGTGACCACCGCCGTGAAAAGCGAGATGAAGACACCGATCGCGAGCGTCAGGCTGAAGCCGCGGATGACGGATGACGAGAACCAATAGAGGACGGCGCAGGAGATGAGGACCGTGACGTGGCCGTCGCGGATTGAGGGCCAGGCGCGGCGGAACGCGTCTTCCAAGGCCACGGGCAGCCCCTTCCCCAACCGCCACTCTTCCTTCAGGCGTTCGAACACCAGCACGTTCGCGTCCACCGCGATCCCGATCGACAGGATGAACCCGGCGATCCCGGACAGCGTGAGCGTCACCGGCACGAGCTTGAACGCCGCCAAGGAAAGCCCGGCATACAAGGCCAACGAACCGATGGCGACCAGGCCCGGTACGCGATACAGGAGGATCATGAAGAGCGCGACGAGCACGAAACCGATCAGTCCGGCCTTGAGGGACGCGGCCAAGGAGTCCGCCCCCAAGCTTGCCCCGATGGTCTGCTGGCCGATGATCTCGATCGGCACCGGCAACGCGCCAGATTGCAGGCTGCGGGCCAGCTCACGCGCTTCCTCAATGTTCCTGGCGCCTGTGATCACCGCCTGGCCGCCAGGGATTTCGGACTTCACCGTGGGCTCAGAGATCAAGATGCCATCGATGAAGATACCGATCCGCTTGCCGATGTTGGCACGGGTGAGTTCCGAGAAGAGCTCGCGCCCTTCGTCATTGAATTGCAAGGCGACCTGGATCCCGCCGGTCTGCTGGTTGAAGTCGATACGGGCATTCTGCAGCTGCTTGCCCGTCAGCTTCGTCGCCTTCCAACCGTCCGCAGGCGGAAGGATGTCCTCCTTCAACAGTTTTGGGTAGGTGGCGACCTGCGCACGGAGGTCATACACCGGGCGCTCATCCGTCTTGTAGATCAGATGGTAGCCGAACGGGGTCTCGACGATGTCAGAAACCTGGCCCTTCGGCAGGGCGAAAAACGGCTTGGCGAACGATTCAACGAACCGCTCGGCGGCCGGATCGACCGGCGACTCTTCCGTCCAGTCCAACAACCCTTCCGTCGTGCTGGCGGACGGCTCCATCGAGAATTCCTTGACGAGCTGCAAGAAATTCTGAGGCGTCGCACGCCCCTTCAACTCGCGGATCTTCGCTTCGGCTTCCGCCTTGGATAGCGTCGAAAGCCCTCCTTCGGCACCGGCGTATGAGATCAATAAATGGTGGCCGGTCGCCTCCTTGGTCACCTGCTTGCGTTCGTCCATGCGGACCACGGCGTACCGCAACGGCGTCTCGATAACACGCAGGATCGTCCCCGTCGCCGTCTCGGAACGGAGCGCCGCATATACGTCCGGGCTCTTCTCGCGCAAGAATTCGGAAGGAAGCGCCGTGGTGCCGCTCACGGACTGGCGGGCGAGCGTGGAAAAGTCGGCTCCCGGGGCGCGGAGGGCCTGGACGAGGGCTTCCGCCTTGGCTTTCGCCGCCCCATTCTCACGGTCGATGCGCGCCTGCTCCTCGGCGGTCAAGGCGCGGGCAGGCTCCGTGCTTTCCTCCTTGAATTCCAAAATGGGGGTCTTGCCGATGAGGGTGATGGCGTCGTTCACGTCGCGGACGCCCGCAAGCTCAACGCTCACCCGCCAGCTGTCGCCGGCCTGGGTGGTCTGGATGAGCGGTTCGGACACGCCGAGGCTGTTGACGCGTCGCTCGATGACGTCACGGACCCCGTTGAGGGCCTCTTGGCGCTCGCCGGCCGGGACCTTCGACACGTCGGCCTCATATTCAAGGCGGGTCCCGCCTTGGAGGTCGAGCCCGAGGACGAAATGAGGAGGTACCTGATACGAAGATTCGTATCCCAACACCCGGCCTGCTTGGCGCAGCAGCCAGTTCGCAGGGGCCGGAAGCAGGTATAACGCCGTCACGAGCGAGAGCACGACCAAGCCTACCGCACGGCGGCGGGTTGAGCTTTTTGGAGGGGTGGAGGGGGTAGTAGCCATAAAAATAACGTCGTGGCCCAGCCTAGCCAACGCGGACCGGCGTTGCAAGCCAGGATTTTAAAGCCCCGCACCGTCTGGAAGATGGCACGGGGCACGGACTTAGGCCGTCTTTTCAAGCTGCGGCGTAATGCGCGGGGGCAAGGTACGCATGATCCACCACTGCTGGACGACCGAAAGGATGCTCATCACGAACCAGTAGAGGGTCAACCCGGCCGGCAGGGAAAACCCAATGAATCCGGTAAGGATCGGCATGGTGTACATCATCTGCTTGTTCATCATGGCGGCCATGTTCTCGTCTTGGGCGACAGGCTTGTCGGCGACTTCCGACGGCGGCGGCGTGACGGTGGCCGGCATCGACTTCATCATCTGGCGGCTCTGCAGGAATTGCACCAAGGCCGCCGCGATCGCGAGGACCGGGCTCGCCTTCGTCAGGTCCAGGAACCCCAAGAACATCGGGTGGATGGTCCCCGGATTCTGGACGAACGGGTAAAGCAGGCTCGCATCGATGGCCCCCAACCCCTGCGAAAGGGCGCGGTACAGGCCGATGAAGATCGGGATCTGGATCAGGAGCGGCAGGCACGAGGAAGCGGGATTGACCTTCTCACGGGCGTACAAGGCCATGAGCTGGCGGCCCTGCTCCTCTTTGTTATCTTTATTAGCCTGCCGGATCTCCTCGATCTTCGGCTGAATGGCCTGGAGGGCGCGTTGCTGCTTGATCTGGAGGGCCGTAAAGGGCCAGAGGATCAGCTTGACGAGGAACGTAAGCGCGATGATCGCCAGCCCGAGATCGTGCCCGGGCAACAGGTTGTAGAGGCCGATCAGCAAGTTAAAGAGCGGTTGCAGGAAAAGCGTCGTGAACATACGGCTTAGGCGGCGGCGAGGCCCGCATCTTGCGCGTCGGCTTCGGCGGCGGTTTCGGGACGGTCGGCCGTTTCAACGGCCTTGGATTCAACCGTTTCGGACGATGCGGCAATTTCTTCCTCTTTCTTTGCCATCAGCGGTTCCGCGGCGGCCACTTCCCCACGATCCGAATCGGCCACGACGGCGCCCCCTTGTTCGCGGATGGTGATCTTCCAGCCGACGAGCTTCGCGGCCAAACGCACGTTTTGCCCACCCTTGCCGATGGCGAGGGAAAGCTGGTCCGGAGCGACCGATACGATCGCAAGATGCTGCTCCTCATCGAGGGACACCTCCAGCACGTTGGCCGGGGCGAGGGCCGCCTTGATGAAGGCTTCGGGACGCTCATCCCACTGGATGATGTCGACCTTTTCGCCGCCAAGCTCGCGGATGATGGTCTGGATGCGGACGCCACGCTGGCCGATGCACGAACCGATCGGGTCGATGGCGTCGTCGGTGGTGGCCACGGCGACCTTGCTGCGGCTCCCCGCCTCACGCGACATCTCCTTGATCTCGACGATCCCGTTGGCGATTTCCGGGATTTCCTGCGTGAAGAGCGCGGCCACGAGTTGCGGGCTGCTGCGGGAAAGGCGGATTTCCGGACCCTTCGTGGTGAGCGCGACTTCGCGCAAGAGCGCCTTGATGCGGGTCCCCGGGAAGTACCGCTCGGTCTCGATCTGGTCTTCAGGCAGGAGCACACCCGTCGCACGGCCAAGGTCGATGAGGACCACGCGGCCCTCGCGGCGCTGCACCGTGACATTCATGAGCTCGCCTTCGCGACCCTTGAAATCATTGAAAATCACGCCGCGTTCGGCCTCGCGGAGCTTCTGGAGGATCACCTGCTTCGCCGTCTGCGCGGCCATGCGCCCGAACGCGGCCGGCACGCCCAGCTCGACGCGGATCTCCTCGCCCAGCTGCGCATCCGGCTTGAGGTCACGCGCATCGGCGAGCATGATCATGGTCTTCGGGTTGAACTTGAATTCCTCGGCAAAATCCTCGGCCGTCATCACGGGAGCGGACTTGTCGTCTTTCTTGCGCGGGGCCGTGGCGGCGTCGAAGCGGGCGAAGTAGTCCTCATCGAGCTTCATGTCCTCGACCACGGTCTTGACGTCGAACACGCGGATGCCGCCGGTCATGCCGTCATACTTTTCGGAATCGAATTCGACCACGATGTTCTGGTTCTTGTTGCCGAAATCCTTGCGGTAGGCCGCCGAAAGGGCCGTCTCGACCGTCTCGAGGACCGATTCCAAGGGGATGTTCTTCTCTTCCGCGATCTGCTTCATTGCCAGGGTGATAGGGCTAGCCATAGGAAAGACGAGAAATAAGTTGACCCGTTCGGTCAGAACAGGTCATTACCGACAGGATGCCAGATAGACCGCCGCCCGTCAAAGCCCCACGGAACGCAGGCGCTCGAGTGCCTCTTCCTGCTCGCGCGTCAGCTTTTTGGGCACTGCCGTCCCCAAATGGGCGATATGGTCACCGCGACGGCCCTTTTGGCGGGACGGGACCCCCTTGCCGGCGAGCGTGACCTTCGTCCCGACCGGCGTACGCGCGTCAATCGAGACCTCAACGGCCCCATCTACCGTCTCGACCTGCACGGAACCGCCCAAGAGCAAGACGCTGTAGGGAACATCGAGATGCGAATGGATCTGGGCGCCATCACGGGTGAAACGCGGATCCTTCGCGACATGGAGACGCAGGTACAGGTCGCCGGAGGTCCCATTATATGGCGACGCCTCCCCTTGGCCCGGCATCTGCAAGGTATCGGTTTCGGAGACGCCGGCCGGGACATCGACCTGCAGCTTGACCTCGCGGCGCTGGACGCCACTCCCCTTGCAGGGAGCGCACGGCTCTTCAGGGATCTGTCCCACGCCTTCGCAGGTCGGGCAGACGGCGGCGACCTGCATGGTCCCAAAGAGCGTCCGTTGCGCCTGGCGGACCTGGCCCGAGCCACTACACATCGCGCATGCCTTGCGGCGGGTGCCGGGCTTGGCGCCATCGCCGTGGCAGGTCTCGCAACGGTCGGGACGCACCAGGGTCACGTCCTTGCGTACGCCGAACACGGCCTCCCGAAACGAAAGCTCCAGGTCGACCGCAATATCTTGGCCGCGGCGCGCCTGACGGCCCCCTCCGGAAGCCCGGCCAAACCCGAACATCTCCGAAAGGATATCGCCGAAGTCGCCAAAATCCCCCATGTTTACGTTAAATCCGCCAGGGAATCCCCCTTCGAACCCACCCGCTCCCGGTCCGCCCTGCTCGAAGGCCGCGGAACCGAAGCGGTCGTAGGCGGCCCGCTTCTTCTCGTCGCCGAGCACCTGGTAGGCCTCGTTCACGTCCTTGAAGCGTTCGGCGTTGCCGCCCTTGTCAGGATGGTGCTCGTGCGCCAAACGACGGAACGCCTTCTTGATCTCGTCCGCAGAAGCCGTCTTCGGCACGCCAAGGCTGGCGTAATAGTCTTTTTGAGGCATGGGAGCAAGGCGAATAAGAAGGAAAGACCGCGCGCTATCGGGTCACCACGTAAAAGCAGTTCTTCGCGACCGCTTCCCCGTCGACATCGACGCTGACCTCATAACATCCCAACGCCTTGATCGGCAGGAGGTGGAAATTCATGAGGCCACTGATCTTGTTGGCGGGATCGTTGCTCGCCTCGACGGTGAAGGCATGGTCAAAGATGCCCGTCCCGCTTTCGCGATGGATCAGGCGGACGCGCAAGGCATGCGCCTTCGACGCATCGGCCTCACGGATCTCGAAGGCGACGGACATGGTCGGCATCGTGAGGGGGGATTCGGCCGTCGGGGCTTCCTTTGCCACGATGCGCTCAAGGATGCCATGCAGGACGAACGATCCTTCGGTCGTCCGGGCGGCTCGTTCGGCACACAGGAGAAAATACGGGGTCATAGCGGGAGCGAGCCAGGCGGACCGCAGGGGTCCGCCCGTTTCATTTGATTAGGTGATTAGGATTTCCCTTCGTCCTGGCCCTTTCCCTCTTCTTTGGCGGAAGCCTCATCCGCCGGCGGGGCAGCCGTTTCGCGCTCCGTCACAGGCTGGTAGAGCGACGCGCCGACCTTCTGGGCTTCCGTCGCGAGCTCGTCGGCCGCCTTCTTGATGGCTTCGAGGTCATCGCCGTCCTTGAGCTGCTTGAGGGCGGCGATCTTCGCCTCGATCGCCGTCTTGTCTTCCGGCTTCACCTTGGCCTCGTTCTCCTTGAGCATCTTTTCGGTCGTGTAGATCATCGTTTCGGCCATGTTCTTGACCTCGATGGCCTCACGCTTCTTCTTGTCTTCCTCGGCGTGAAGCTCGGCTTCCTTGCGCATGCGCTCGATCTCTTCCTTGGAGAGGCTCGTGGAGGCGGTGATCGTGATCTGCTGTTCCTTGTTGGTCGCCTTGTCCTTGGCCTTCACCGAAAGGATCCCGTTCGCATCCAGGTCAAACGAGACTTCGACCTGCGGCACGCCGCGCGGCGCCGGCGGGATGCCGGACAGGGTGAACTTGCCCAACGAGCGGTTATCGGCCGCCAGCTCGCGCTCCCCTTGCAAGACATGCACTTCCACGGACGTCTGCCCATCGGCTGCCGTCGAGAAGGTCTGCGATTTCGAGGTCGGGATGGTGGTGTTCCGCTCGATGACCTTCGTCATGACGCCCCCCATGGTCTCGATCCCGAGGGAAAGCGGGGTCACGTCGAGGAGGAGCAATTCCCCCTTGATGTCGCCCTGCAGGTTGCCGGCCTGGATGGCCGCACCCACCGCGACGACCTCATCCGGGTTCACGGAAGCGTTCGGCTTCTTGCCGAAGAACTTCTCGACGGTCTGCTGCACGAGCGGCATGCGGGTCATGCCCCCGACCATGATGACCTCCTGGATGTCGCCGATGCCGATTTTCGCGTCCGCGAGCGCCTTCTTGCACGGCTCAAGCGTCTTGTCGACGAGGTCGCCGACGATGCGCTCCAAGTCCGAACGCTTGAGCTTGAGCTGCAAATGGCGTGGGCCGGAGCCGTCGGTGGTGATGAACGGCTGGTTGATCTCGGTCTCGAGGGCGCTCGAGAGCTCGATCTTCGCCTTTTCGGCCGCATCCTTGATGCGTTGCAGCGCGAGCGGGTCCTTGCCGAGGTCGATCCCATCGGACTTCTTGAATTCCTCAACGATCCACGCGATGATCCGCTGGTCAAAGTCGTCGCCACCCAAGTGGGTGTCGCCGTTGGTGGCACGCACCTCGATGGTGTTCTGCTGGGTCGTGGCGTCATAGGCCACCTCCAGGACGGACACGTCGAACGTGCCGCCGCCGAGGTCGTACACGACGATCTTCTCGTCCTTCTTGCGGTCGAACCCGTACGCCAAGGCCGCGGCCGTCGGCTCGTTGATGATGCGGGAAACCTTGAGGCCGGCGATCTCGCCCGCGATCTTGGTCGCCTGCCGTTGGGAGTCGTCGAAATAGGCCGGGACCGTGATGACGGCTTCGGTAACCTTCTCGCCCAGGCGCGCTTCCGCATCGGCCTTGAGCTTTTGCAGGACCATCGCCGAAATCTCTTCCGGCGAATATTCCTTGCCGGCCATGAGGACCTTCACGCCGTCGCCCGACTTGGCAAGCTTGTACGGGAGCCACTTCTGATCGCGCTGCACTTCCCCATCATCCCAACGGCGACCGATGAGGCGCTTCACGGAAAAGAGGGTGTTTTCGGCATTGACCATCCCTTGCCGCTTGGCGATCTGGCCCACCAGGCGTTCGCCGGTCTTCGAGATCGCGACGACCGACGGCGTGGTACGCGCCCCTTCCGCATTTTCGAGGACCTTCGGCTGGCCGCCTTCGACGATGGCCACGCAGGAATTCGTCGTCCCCAAGTCGATTCCAAGAATTTTAGGCATAAAATAAGGTTATTTTAGGGTTTTTTTGGAGGTTCGAGAGAGATCGTCGTGCGAGTCGGCGAGCGCTTCGGCAAGTGGACCTTGAGGACCCCGTTCTCATACTTCGCCTCGACCGCCTCGTCCTGGACAAGTCCGGGCAACGGGACCTTGCGGAACACGAGCCCATGGCGGACCTCCTTGCGATAGTAGTTCTTCTCGTCGATCTCGAGCTTGCGCTCATGGGTCGCCTTGACGGCCAGCACGTCCCGATCGATCGAGAGCTCGATCTTGCTCGGATCCAGGCCTGGCATGGGCGCTTCCACGACGTACGCGTCACCCTCCTCATACACGTCGACCGGCGGGACGAGGCCCATCCCCGCTCCCGACGGCAACGGCACGAGCGAGGAACGCGCCTCCCCAAGCCCATCATCATCCCCATCCAGCGGCTCGAGCGGAAACGGGGACCAGCGTATCAGGGACATAGTGGATCACGCCGCTTTCGCGATGATTACCCGCGCCGGCTGCAGGACGCGGCCATGCAGCCGCCAGCCCGGCTGGACGACACGCAGGATCGTCCCTTCCGGCTTTTCGGAAGCCTCTTCCGCGACCGCGTCATGGACCTGCGGATCGAACGCCCCATCCGTCGCCACCCGCTCAAGCCCGGCCTGGGCGGCGGCCTGGTCCCACAGTGACTGCACGGCCTTGAGGCCGACGAGCCATTTTTCCCAGATCCCCTTTTCGGCTTCCGGAAGGCCGGCCGTCGATGGGATGAACGACAGGGCGAGGCCGAACTGGTCAAGGACCGGGAGCAGGTCGCGGAGCATCCGCTCGTTGGCGAACTTGGCGCGCTCGATGCGCTCCGCATCGGTCTCGCGTTTCAGGTTCTGGTAGTCGGCCTGCGCGCGCTTCCACCCCGTCAGGTACTCGTCACATTTAGGGCAAGGCTCCGTCGCGCTGGGCGCCCCGACCGGATTCGTAGATTCGTCCATAGAAAATTAGGAGAGAAGATGAGAGACGCTTGTGAGAGCGGCCTGGGCACGCGCATAGTCCATGCGTAACGGGCCGATGATGCCGATGAAGACACCCGCCCGATCGAGATAGGCCGTCGAGCAGATCGAGCCGAAGGGCCCCTCCTGCCCGATCAGGATGCAGGGCTCGCGCGTCGGCGGCGTCGGCAGGACCTGCAAGGCCTCGTCGAGGCGGTCCAAGACCTCCGAAAGCGACACGACCCGCTGCCAATCGCGGAACTCCGGCTGGGCGAAGAGCTGGGACAGGCCCGTATAATAGGAGTCGAACGCCCCGAACCTCACGAAGACGCCCAATTCCGTCAGGTCGGCGACCGCCCGCGCCAGGTGCTTGAGGCGCGGGCCCGGATCGGTCGCCTTGGCCGCCGCGTCCTCGAGCGCCTGCTGCTGCTTTTTCGCGAGGGCCCGGGCACGGGCGACGGTGTCAACGTACAGCCGATAGCCGGCTTCGGTCGGGATGCGCCCCCCAGACGTATGCGGCTGGAGGAGGTATCCGGCCTCGTCAAGCTCAACAAACCAATTCCGCACCGTCGCCGAGCTGATGCCCAGGCCGTGCCGCTCCACCAGCGCCTGCGAACCGACGGGCTGTGCCGTCTGGACATGCTCCTCCACCACCGCTTGCAGCAGCTTGAGGAGACGCGGATCAAGGGGGGTCGACGACATGAGGGGATTGGCACTCTCACACGCTGAGTGCTAATGGCAGGATACGGAGCGTGGGAAAGGGTGTCAAGAGGCGTAAACGCCACATTCTTTAACCCACATACAAAACCGCCGATCCTCGGATCGGCGGCCTTTCTTTATTTCTTCTTCCCTTCGATCACGGCCTGCGCGACGTTGTTCGGGACTTCGCCGTAGTGGGCGAATTCCATGGTCGAGCTGGCACGACCCTGGGTCATGGACCGCAGGTTCGTGGTGTAGCCGAACATCTCGGAGAGCGGGACGAGGGCGGCCACGACACGGGCGCCGGAGCGCTCGGTCATGTCCTGGATCTGCCCACGCTTGGCGTTCAGGTCGCCGATGACATCGCCCATGAACTGCTCCGGCGTCACGACCTCGACCTTCATGATCGGCTCGAGGAGGTAGATCCCCGCCTTGCGGCAGGCTTCCTGGAACGCCATGGAACCGGCCACCTTGAAGGCCGCTTCGGACGAGTCGACCTCGTGGTAGCTGCCGTCGGTGAGCGTCACCTTGACGTCGAGCACCGGGAACCCGGCGAGCACGCCGCGCTGGACGGCTTCCTGGATCCCCTTGTTGATCGGCTGGATGTATTCGCGCGGCACGACACCACCCTTCACCGCGTCAACGAACTCGTAGCCCTTGCCACGTTCCAACGGTTCGAGCGTGATGACGGCGTGGCCATACTGACCGCGGCCACCGGATTGGCGGATGTACTTGCCTTCGACGTCTTCAGCCTTGGTACGGATGGCTTCACGGTAGGCGACCTGCGGCTTGCCGACGTTCGCCTCGACCTTGAATTCACGCTTCATGCGGTCGACGATGATCTCGAGGTGCAATTCGCCCATGCCGGCGATGATCGTCTGGAGGGTCTCCTCATCCGTGCGCACACGGAACGACGGGTCCTCTTCAGCAAGCTTCTGCAACGCGACGCCCATCTTTTCCTGGTCAGCCTTCGTCTTCGGCTCGATGGCGAGCGAGATGACCGGTTCCGGGATCACGATGGACTCGAGAATCAGCGGGCGCTTTTCCTCACAGAGGGTGTGCCCCGTGAAGGTACCCTTCAGGCCCACGGCTGCGGCGATTTCGCCGGCGTACACGTCAGACACCTCCTCGCGCTCGTTGGCGTGCATGCGCACGATACGGCTGATGCGCTCCTTCTCGCCCGTCGTCGTGTTGATGACGTAGGAACCGGAGGAGAGGTGGCCGGAATAAACGCGGAAGAAAATGAGCTTCCCGACGAACGGGTCGGTCATGACCTTGAAGGCCAAGGCCGCGAACGGCTCGTCATCGGACGGCTTCACTTCGATGGCGACGTTCTCGTCATCGACCTCGTGGCCCTTGGCCGGCGGGATGTCGAGCGGGCTCGGCAGGTACGCGACCACGGCATCAAGCAAGAACTGCACGCCCTTGTTCTTGAGGGCGGAGCCGCACAAGATCGGGTAGATCTGGTTCGCGATGACCGCCTTGCGGAGGCCATTCACGAGCTCCTCGTGCGTAAGCTCTTCCCCGCCGAGGTACTTGTTCATCAGGTTCTCGTCCGTCTCAGCGATGGATTCCATCATCTTGGCACGGTATTCCTTCGCCTTGTCCAACATGTCGGCCGGAACCTCGACCTCCTCGAACTGCTGGCCCATCTCGTCGAGATAGACCTCGGCCTTCATGCGGATGAGGTCGATGATGCCCTTGAACTTGTCTTCGGCCCCGATCGGGAGCTGGACCACGACCGCACGCTTGGTGAGGCGCTCGTGGATGGACTTCACGTCCTTGTAGAAATCGGCACCCGTACGGTCGAGCTTGTTGATGAAGCAGATGCGCGGCACGTTGTGCTTATCCGCCTGGCGCCAGACGGTCTCGGTCTGGGCTTCCACGCCCGCGACGCCGTCGAACACGGTCACCGCGCCGTCGAGCACGCGCAAGGAGCGCTGCACCTCGATGGTGAAGTCGATGTGGCCCGGGGTGTCGATGAGGTTGAGGCGGTGGCCCTTCCAGAAACAGGTGGTGGCGGCGGCCGTGATGGTGATGCCGCGCTCCTGCTCCTGCTCCATCCAGTCCATGGTCGCTTCACCTTCGTGCACTTCACCGATCTTGTGCTTGCGGCCGGTATAAAACAACACGCGCTCGGAGACGGTCGTCTTGCCGGCGTCGATGTGGGCGATGATCCCGAAGTTACGGGTATCTTTCAGGGAATATTCACGGGGCATAGGGAGAAAATGGGGTCAAGCGAAGAGGCTTCCAAATTCAGTCGGCCGCATCTGACATGCAGAGAGCCGGCCTGATCTGAAAGCCTCATCAAAATTCTGTTGTTCTTTGGACTATTTCGCGAAGTGGGCGAAGGCGCGGTTGGCTTCGGCCATGCGGTGGACGTCTTGCTTCTTCTTGACGGCGTCACCTTGGTTCTGGGCCGCGTCCATGATTTCCATGGCGAGCTTCTCGGCCATCGGCTTGCCCTTGCGGGAGCGAGCGGCGGTGATCATCCAGCGGAAGGCGAGCTGCTGGCGGCGGTCGGCGCGCACCTGGAGCGGCACCTGGTAGTTGGCGCCACCGACGCGCTTCGACTTGACCTCGACGGTCGGCGAGACGTTCTTCATGGCCTCATCGAAGAGTTCCATGGCCGGCTTCTTCATTTTCTCCTCGACCATTTCCATGGCGGCGTAGACGATCTTCTGGGCCGTGGACTTCTTGCCGTCGCGCATCACGGAGTTGACGAGCTTGGCGACCACGGGGGAATTGTATTTCGGGTCATTCGCGATCTGGCGTCGCGGTGCTTGTTTGCCTCGCATAGGGTGGGAAGACTATTTCTTGTCAGCCTTAGGACGGCGTGCCCCATAGAGGGAACGGCCGCGGCGACGGTTGGCGACGCCTTGCGTATCGTAGACGCCACGCACGACGTGGTAGCGCACACCCGGAAGGTCCTTGACGCGACCGCCGCGGATCATGACGATCGAGTGCTCCTGGAGGTTGTGGCCCTCGCCCGGGATGTAGGCAGTGACTTCGGACCCGTTGGACAGGCGGACACGCGCGATCTTACGGATAGCGGAGTTCGGCTTTTTCGGGGTCATGGTGGTCACCTTGGTGCAGACACCACGCTTAAAGCCCGCGCCACGGCGGAGGTCGGTACGCTTGCGATGAAGCGTGTCCATGGAAAACTGAAGAGCGGGGCTCTTGGATTTCCGTTTGGCGATCGTCCGCGGACGGCGAACGAGCTGGTTAATGGTAGGCATGCGGTGGGAAAAACGTCTAATGTGGGCCTAATCTAGCAACGAAACCCGAGGCCGTCAAGGGAGAAAAACCCCGGCATGGAGGAGCAGACCCAAAAGCAGGGGAAAAGCCGCCAAAACAAGCTGTCGGGAACGGGTTTCGGTCGTAAAAAAGACCATGACGGCGGGCCCCAGCAACCCCAAAAGAAGGACGCCCCAACCAAATGGCCAGACCCCCACCCCCCACCAAAGGACGAGCAGGGAAACCGCCCAGAGCCCAAGGAGTCCCACCTGGAAGGCCCGGAACGGCAGGAGGCGCCCACCCCATTCGAGCCCATGACCAGCCCGGAACCGTTCGATCCCCAAGGATGCGGCAGCTATGACAAGCCAAAGGCCGAACACCCCCAATATGAAGGCGGGCCGCCAAAACAGCAGGGAGACTCCTGCCGCCAGCCAGGAACCCATGCAAAAGACCAACGTGGACCGCGCCGCGTGCCAACAGGCTTGGCTCCCCCATGCGTCAGCGCTTCGGATCGCCCGCGTGACGGCAAGAAAGGCGACGGTCCCCAGGAGCGCCCCCCAACCGAAGATCCAGCCGCCGACGAGGGCCAAAGGAACAAGCAACCAACGCTCTTCCGCAAGACCGTCCTCAGGGGATGCGGCAATCGCGGTGAGCAGGACCGCCTGATAGGCGAACGCCAGAAGGAACGCGAGCGAAGAGAGAAGCGTACGGCCGGGGACGCTTGTGAAATGCATGACAAACCCGCCCAGTAGCGGAGCAACCACGATGGGAAGGCGAACGAAGCCCGTATGGAGCCCCTCACGCACGGAACGACGCGGCCACAAGGAAGGAGCCAGCATGGCGATCACGGCGATCCAGGCGAAAACGATGAACAGCAGACGCGCTTCCATGCTTGGGGCGGTGACCTGCACGTCAAGAAAACGCCCGAACCCCGAGGACCAATAGGAAGCCCCCCAAGCACGGTCGAACGCCTGCGAGACGACCTGCGTCGCCGGAGCAAGCGTCGTACCGTAGCTTGAAAGGCGGTTCCAAGCCGTGAGCGAGGGAAATGCAAGGGCGAGCCAAGGGATGGTCAGGGCGAGCGCGGCTCCAAACGCGATACGTGGCCAGGCGATGGCCCGATAACGCAAGGCGTAGACCAGGAATCCCATGGAGGCGAGCACGAGGAGCGTCAACCCCGGAGAAACGAGCCCCTCATGATTGAGGCCAAAGACGAGCCACGGGAAAAAGCGCGCGGGCGCGACCCACCACCCAGAGATGGCAGCCTCCCCCAACCCACGCCAAAGGGCATCAATGACAGGGACGAGAAGCACCACGGGAAGAAGGCGCAACCAACCGGCGAGAGCCGCACGCCAAGGATAGGCGCCCAAACGGGCCGTCAGGCGCGCCAAGAACAAGACCCATCCCAGCAACAGCAGGGAAGCGAGCAGCCAAGCGCCCAAGGAGGGCACTTCCCCGAGACCGGAAGGGCGCAGGACGGCCGCCAGCGCCACCCACGCCAATGCGATCGACGCGACGCGCGCGCCTAATGCGCGCCAGCCCAGAAAAGAACGCTCATTCCAGCCGCGCAGCAGGTCAAGCATACGGAAAAAGTTAGGTGAACAAGCCGTACAAGCCCTGAACCAATGCCTCCGCCGCCGTCCGCAACCAACCGAAGACGCTGATGCCGAAAAAGAGGTCGACGAACACCAGGGCCAACAGGATCAAGGGCCCCCGCGTCTCGAGAAATTGGCGCGCGTGCGCATGACGCGGCGAAGCGAGGGCCGCGAGCAAGGCCTTGGACCCATCAAGAGGCGGGAGAGGGATCAAGTTGAAGAGACCCAGGAGCATGTTCATGATCGCCAACAGGGAAAGGAAAATGAGAAGCAGGTTCTCTGGCGGATAAAACGCGCTGAAGAAGGCGAAAAGGAGGATCGCGAGCGTCCCGAACAGGAAGTTCGAGGTGGGACCCGCCGCCGCCACGAGTGCCGGCCCCACGCGCTGCCATTTGAGGTTATACGGGTTGAACGGCACGGGCTTCCCCCATCCGAATCCCACGGTCACAAGCATCAGGAACCCCATCCAATCGATATGGGCCAACGGATTGAGGGTCAAGCGCCGTTCACGCAGTGCCGTCCGATCACCTAACGCGAACGCCGCCAAGGCATGCGACGCCTCATGCACCGACAACGCCAACAGGAACGCGGCCAGGGTCGCGACCGTCAACCAGGGATCCACGAAGAGCTGAGACAAGAGCATAGGATACTCCCCATGATGACGTGATTCTCCGTTCCCGTCCAACGGATACGCAGGAGCGAGGTTCGGGGAAGTAGGTGCGGTTTTTGTGAGGAAACCAAGGGACATGGAAGGCTTGAGAGGCGGATAGCCTAAGACAACTAGAAGATAGACGCTTTCGTCTTCGGGATCCCGTGTCCGGTCTGGTTCGCCTCGTCCAAGGGCTCCTCGCAATGACAATGGGGCCCTTCCATACGAGACCCTGTCCCCCGTCCGAGTTCTTCTTCTTTTCTTTTTGCCTTCTTTCGCTCCCCCGTAGGTCCCCGGCGGCGGCAGGGTCTTTTTGCCGGACCTGCTGTGTGAGCAATCCATCCCCGGAACAAACAGCGAGTTCAGGTCCGGCAAAAAGACCCTGCCGCCGCCGGGGATCGGCCCGCCCGAGCGGGAAAGGGCGGGCCTTATGGGGCGCCAGCCCCATACCCCATGGCCGGGAGGCCATTTTTAACGGTTTTCCAAAAACCATTTTCCCCTCGCTCTTGCCAAAAAACCCTTTTTTCTATAAGCTTCCGGTATTCTCTGAATACCCTATGTCCCGCATCTGCCTCCTCACCGGAAAAAGCGCTAACTTCGGCCAATCCCGCAGCCACTCGAACCGCGCCACCAAGCACCGCCAGAACGTCAACCTGCAGACGATCAAGATCAACGGCCAACGCGTGAAGGTCGCCGCCCGCACGCTCCGGACGCTGAAGAAGCTCGCCAAGGAAGTCGTCACGAAATAAGTGCCCAATCGGGCGCTTTTGGTTTGAAGGATCCGTTGCATGAAAGAGGGACGCGCGCCACGTGAGTAATAAAAACGCGAAAAAAACATCCCACCGATCGGTGGGATGTTTTCGTTATGCGGTCGTTTCGTGGGTCTCAAGCTGCGCGGGGCGCACCTGGACATGGAACAGCGTATGGGTGACACGCGCTTGGACGCTCCCAAGGAACTCATGGAAGAGGCGGTACCCCTCCTTTTTATACTCGACGAGCGGATCGCGTTGGCCGTAGCCCTGGAGACCGATGCCGTGGCGGAGATGGTCCATCGCTTCGAGATGGAGGATCCAAAGGTCGTCCATCAGGCGCAGGACAACCGTCTTCTCGAGGTCCTGCACGATGGCGGGGTCAAGCAGGGACGATTCGAGGTCGGCGTAAGCTCGGTCGACGAGGCGCATGGCCTCGTCCAGGAGCTTGGTGCGGAGGGTGACGATCTCGTCTTGCGGTTCGGCGGTGCGGAGGGCTATCCAGGCGGATAGGTCCGCGTTCGGGGGAAGCAGGGCCTTGAGGCCATCCTCAAGCGACCGCCAATCCCACGCCGAAGCATCTTCATCGGTGGCATGCTGGGACACGAGCATCTCGAGCTGGCCTTGGAAAAAGGCGCGGATCTGGCGCTTCGTCTCGCGCTCCCCTTCTTCGGTGCGGGCTTCGGCGGCCTGGAGGAACTCGAAGCGCTTCTTGTAGAAGATCTGGCGATGCTTGTTCAGGACGTCGTCGTACTCGAGGAGATGCTTGCGCACGTCGAAATGGTGGCCTTCGACCTTGCGCTGCGCCGATTCGATGGCGCGGCCAAGGATGCCGTGCTCGATGGCCTCGTCTTCGGGGATCCCCATGGCCATGAACTGGCGCATGCGGTCGGACGCGAAGATGCGCATCAGGTCGTCTTCGACGGAAATGAAGAACTGGGTCGTGCCCGGGTCGCCTTGACGCCCGGCGCGGCCACGGAGCTGGTTGTCGATGCGACGCGACTCGTGACGTTCGGTGCCCAACACGCACAAGCCACCGAGGGCACGCACCTCTTCGGCCATCGCGGCATCTGGAGGATTGCCGCCCAAAAGGATGTCGACGCCACGGCCCGCCATGTTGGTGGCGACCGTCACCGCCCCTTTTCGGCCGGCCTGCGCGATGATCTCGGCCTCACGCTCGTGGTTTTTCGCGTTCAGCACCTCATGTGGGATGCCCTCCTGCTGAAGAAGGGCATGCAGGACCTCGTTCTTCTCGATGCTGGCAGTGCCCACGAGGACGGGCTGTCCGAGCTGGTGGCGACGCTTGATCTCGCGGGCGATCGCCTTGAACTTGCCCAATTCGGTGGTGTAGACGCGGTCCGGAAGGTCGGTGCGCCTGTTCTCGCGGTGGGTAGGGATCGCGAGGACGTCGAGCTTGTAGATCTTGTGGAACTCCTCGGCCTCGGTGGCGGCCGTGCCCGTCATGCCAGAAATCTTCTCGTAGAGGCGGAAATAATTTTGGAAGGTGATGGTCGCGAGCGTCACCGATTCGCGCTGGATCTTGACGCGCTCCTTCGCCTCGATGGCCTGGTGCAGCCCCTCGGAATAGCGGCGGCCCGGCATGAGGCGGCCCGTGAACTCGTCGACGATGATCACTTCGCCGTCCTTGACGACATAATCCTTATCCTTGCGGAATAGGGCGTGGGCCTTGAGGGCCTGCTCGAGGTGATGGACCATCTTGAAACCGCCCTGCACATAGAGGTTTTCGATGCCGAGCCAGCCTTCCATCTTGGTCACGCCCTCTTCGGTGATGGATGCGGCGCGAAGCTTCTCGTCCAGCTTGTAGTCAGCATCCTTCTCTAGGCGGGCGACGAGTTCGGCGAAGCGGTAGTAGACGTCCGTAGCTTCTTCAGCCGGAGCGGAGATGATGAGCGGGGTGCGGGCCTCATCAACCAGGATGGAGTCGACTTCGTCGATGACGGCGTAATGCAATGGGCGCTGGACACGGTCAACCAAGCGCTGGGCCATGTTGTCGCGCAAGTAGTCGAAGCCGAATTCGTTATTGGTGCCGTAGGTGATGTCGGCTTCGTAGGCTTCCTTGCGGGTCACCGGGCGCAAGTAATCCATGTCGACGCGGAAGGAGCCCGTCTGGTCGCGGTCGGCATCGTGTTGGGGCTCCTGCTTGAAGGCGGGATCGTAGAGGAAGCTCCCTTGATGCTGGATGCAGGCCACGGACAGGCCTAACGCATGATATACCTGCCCCATCCAAATGGCGTCACGCCGGGCAAGGTAATCGTTTACCGTAATGACATGGACCCCTTTGCCGGATAGGGCGTTCAGATAGACCGGAGCGGTCGCCGTCAGCGTCTTCCCTTCACCCGTGCGCATTTCCGCGATCGTCCCACGGTGCAAGGCTACACCGCCGATCAGCTGGACGTCATATTGGCGCTGGCCCAAAACCCGCCGGGAAGTTTCACGAACTACGGCAAACGCTTCGGGAAGGAGCGCATCGAGCGTCGTCCCGTTGGCAATTTTTTCTTTAAAATAAGCTGTTTTTTGCTTTATCTCTTCATCGGAAGCTTGCTCAAGCTCGGCGGCACGGGGGGTGACGGCCGTTTCCACCAGGGTCCGGATTTTCTTGATCTCCCGCGCGTTCGGGTCGCCGAACAGTTTCTGCAAGAAAGACATACGCCGGCGATCGTACCCACTTTGCCACCAAACGTCCACTGGAACAGGCGCCGGCCCAAGAGCTAGTCCGCTGGCAAGAGAGCGGGGTCCAAGCCGACGCTGGCTGGCTTTTGGGCCCGGTGCCGCTCGCCTAGGGCCTCTTTCAGGAGGTCTCGGACCTTGTCGATGGCCTTATAGAGGTCTTTCGCTTCGCGATCCATTCGGAGGGTATCACCGGCACGCATATGCAAGAGGGCTCGGCAGGAAAATACGTCTCCATGCTTATGGTGATTCGTCCCCTTCCCGATTTCGAGGTCAATATGTTCGATCAACACACCGTCCTTATCGAGATCCTGCATTTTTTCGACCGCATAGGCCTTGATCGCGTCGGTAAGGTCAATGCCGCGATGCTTGATGTTGAGCGTCATATGGAGGAAGTACATGGCGTGAATTAGACCCTTCCTTACAAGTATAGATCCGTCCTCCGCGGAAGGCCAACCACGAAAATCAGGCGCGTTTTTATGGATGCTCGCACGCTTTGGTCGATGCCGTAAGGGCGGCGGGACCGGTCAGGTTGCCTTCAGGAATGAAACCGGCTACAACAGAAACATATGCACACCCCCTCTCAAGAGGAGTTCCGCGTGAACGGCGAGGAACTCCTCGCCAAGGTCAAAGAGCTCATCAAGGCCGGCAACGCGCGGCGCATCATCATCAAGAATGAATCCGGCGAGCCGGTTCTGGAGATCCCCCTCGTCATCGGCGCCGTCGGAACGCTCATCGCCCCAGCCCTGGCCGCCGTCGGAGCGTTGGCCGCCCTGCTGACGAAATGCAGCATCGTCGTCATCAAGAAGGAAGAACCCCTTTAAGGAACATGGGGACCGCGCCGCGGTCCCCATGTTTTTCCTCGTATTCTTTTTTTTGATCATTTTTATTTCATCTCTTTCCCTCCCCCCCCCTGCAGGTCCCCGACGGGCCGGACGTCCTCCGGAGGGGCCCGCGGAGCGCGACGGCGCGAGCGTGAGCAAATTTTCAGCAGAAAATGATGCGTACCCGGAGGAGGACGTCCGCCCCGCCGGGGACCGGCCCGCCGACCGGGAAAGGGCGGGTCCTGGGGCGCCAGCCCCAGACTTCTCTACGATGGGCTCTTTGAAGCCAAAAGATCGCCTCTTTCTAAAAAGTACACCCTCTATTGACAAATTTCCCCGTTCTTGCTGTAATACCCTCCATTTGGTATTCTTTGCACAGACGGGCGGATTCGCCGCTTGTCATCACCCTTCCCCCTACGGAGGAAAACGATGAAGAAGGTCATGCTGGTCTTCCTGATGGGGGTCCTCGGCTGCGGTGCCGAGCCCCCGAACGCGGACCGTCCGGACGCGGGCACCCTGCCCGACGTCCAGACGAGGCCGGACGTCCCCACCGGGGACGATCGGGTCGCGCCGCCGCCGGATGCGGTGGCGATGCCCGACGTCCCGGCCATGCCCGACGACGCGCCCCCCACCGGGGACGGGCCGTCGGCAGCCATCTGCCGGCCCACCCTCGAGCCTCGGCAGACCTGTGCTGGCATGCTCTGCCAGCCGAACCCCTGGAACCCGACCTGCGCGGGGGCCAGCGGGTGCGTGTGCGACCTGCAGGCGTCGGACATGCCGGAGACGCTCTGCGCCCCTCCGGACATGATGCCCGCCTGCCGGGCCGTCGCCGTCAGCTGCAGCCCGGGCAGGAACCACTGCAGCGTGAACCTCCCGGAGGGCGTCGACTACGCGGAGGTCCCGTGCCTGCAGGCGAACGCCGATGGGCGTGGCGGCCTGCGGAACACGATCGGGACTGGGTGGCGGCTCGAGACCGCATCAAGCGGCGAGGTCCGCTTCTCCTACCCGAACCAGTTCGTCTTCTCGGAGCGCGGGTTCTTCCGGATCTGCAACGGGCTTCCGTCCGAGGAGAACGGGTTCCCTCCTGAGTTCGCGGGCCGTCCGTTCTGCGCGGATTGCTCAGGCATGACGTGCTACTGGAACCGCGGCACGCTCCGAAGCCGCGCACCGTCGGTGGAGATCGAGATCGGCGCCCTCGGGTGCAGCCTCGAGTTCCGGTACTACCTCGCGGGAGCGTCGGCGCCTGAAGTAGTCAGGCGTTTCAACTCCCTCAACAACATCTGCAACTGACCCTACGAGGGGGTCTTTTTTTATGGGGCGCCATCCACATCAGAAAACACACCGCCATTGGCGGTGTGTTTTCTTTAATTCCGCGGACGCAGTTGCACCGAACCAGGGAAAACGATCCATGGGCGATACGAGCGCCTAGAGCTTGCGCCGGTTGAGGTAAAGGGACCAGAGGGAAGATCGATTGAGCACTCCAGCTTGGGCGAGGATCGCGTCTCTCGATCGAACCCAGTCAAGGAGTTTGAATCGACGCTGTTCGCCTCCGTATTCAACCTAGTCGCTTTATCTTCTTGCGCCCCTACCGGCACCGGCGTGAAACATCCACCAAACGGATGCTTGACTCCGGACGTCGGACTGTCCGTCAGTATTTCACCGGCTTTCAACGTTCGACATTCGCCGGTACACCAACCCCAGTTGTCCTGAATGAAGACGCGAGGCGTGAAACGGCAGGCGTCGTTCTGGTCGTCCCAACAACCACTCGGCGGTGCGATGCCCGCGGCGATGCACTGGTCACCGGCGGCGCAATCGTTGTCGTTACGGCAGAAGCGCGTGGTATCACGGGAGCACCGAGCCTGCGTGATGAGCGGCGCGCCTTCTGGCGTGCGCAGCACCGGAGCGGCGGACACGGGACGCGGGCCACAACTGATGGCGTTGAAGACCGCTTCCGGGATTTGCGCGCTCGGGCGACTCACGTCTGCGATGCCAAGGATGGACCCGTAAAGCCGGCGACATTCGGCGGCGCCCGCATCTCCTGTCGCCGAACAGACGGGCCGCGGGCGGCCTTCCGTGACGAAGCCATCGACCCCTCCGAAGAAGCAGGTTCCGGGGCGGCCGCCCGAGGGAGCGACCACGTCGGCCGGCGTCGGCAGGACCTCGATGGAGGTGATCAGGTTCTGGCCGCTGCAACGCGGGAGCGTGCTGGCCGCGTTCGGGGCGCACGTATAGACGTGGCTGAACTCGAACGGGGTGGCCTCACACGCATCGGCGCTATTGCCGAAGAAGGCACGGAACTCGCAGGTGTCCTGGCTGCCATCGCGGCGACAATCGCGGTCCTGGCCGCAAACGAGGTTCTTCTTGTCTTTGCACGACCCCATCGCCCGACAGGCTTGGGCCGTGATCGGGCAGTCGTTGTCGGCTTGGCAAGTCAGGCCCGTGAACCCGTCGGACGGCGAGTAGCACTCCTTTTGCACGCTGCAGAAGGGCTTGTGGTTCTTAAGCTTGACGTCGTTGAAGTCTTGGACCGTGCCGTCGCCCCAATCGAGGGTCAGGCGGCGGATGGCCATCTGCTCGTGGGCCGCCCACCCGTAGAACTTGATCGTGGAGCGGTATTGGCCACCAACCACGTTCAGGATGCCTTGGGTGATGCCGCCGAACGAGAACCGGTCGAGATCCTGCACGCCGCAGTTGGTGCCCGGTGGGCAATTGCTGGCCGGGGCCGCGATGCGCGGCGGGCGCGGGGTGTAGTAGTCGATGTACTCGTACGCGGCTTCCGGGACGAGGCTCGTCGGCAGGCCGAGGTACGACGGGGTGTAGAAGCCTAGCGTGACGTCGGTCGGCAGTGGGATACCGCTTTGCGTGCTGTCGATGCTGCGCCGGTCGCCGCCGGTCGAGCGCATGTCGTAGGCGATCAGGCCACAGAACTCGTTGCTCGGATCCGGGCAGAGGCGGCGATCCGGCTGATATCCGACCTCGGCCGTACACGCGTTATTGTCGTTGTTGAGGGTACGTTCGGATTCCGGGATCGGTTGCGTGAAGCCGTTGTAGTACTCGGCGGCCGTAAGTGTGGCACCGATGTTCCCGGGGAGGCGACACCGCTCGGAGGGGGTCAGCCTTCCGCCGCTCTCGACGGACACGGCTTCACAACGGTCTTCCCCAGCCGTGGGGGTCAGGGCGCCGCAGGTGGATGCGGACGATGCCCATTGCTGGTACGGGAAGCTGGCGGACGGCGACGAGGCTACGCAGAGCGTGCCCGGACGCGCCGACCCTTCGCTGCAGGTCCCAGCCTGAACTTGGTCACCCGCGGCACGCATGAGGTCGGTCAATGGCTGGCACGCGCCGATCTGGTACTGGGAGACGGAAAGGCTGATCAGGTTTTCGCTCGAATACCTAGTCGGATCGGCGCGACATGCGGTGCGCTGCGGGCCGGTCGCAAGGGCCTCACAACTGAGCGGCGAAGCAAGCTGGCACGCGGTCAATGCCTCACCGGTTAGCCCATCACACGAGGGCCGGATGAGCTGGATGGGTCGCGTGAGTGCCGTCGACAAGGGGGAGAGCCCGGGGAACCGATAGCTCTCCGCGACGAAAGTCGGGGCAGCGGACTCAGCTCCGTTCACGAATAGGTACGACGTGATGCCCATGTCGGAATTGTTGATCCGACAGGCCGTGCCGCAGCCTGTAAGCGGGCTATACGAACGGCTTGCCTGGACGATTCCGTATTTTCCATCCAGTCTTAGCTCGCCGGCGGGGATGCGCGCCGCGGATGGATTCCTCCAGAAGTTTTCGGCCCCGAAGGAACAGTCCGTATCCGCGTAGCAGGCGACGCTCGTCGGAGTCAACGGTTGACCCTGCCAGCTCACGGTACAGGTTCCAGCCGTACGAGGACCGGCACCGGCCGGCTTCGTACAGACACCGACGACCTCAAGCGGGCATTCTTCCGATAACTCGCGCTCCTGGGTGCAGAAATAGGTGGCATCCGCAGGAGGCTCGGTCGTTCCCACGGGAATACGGCCGATGTATCCGTAGCCCTCGGCGGTGAACGTCCGCGCATTTGACGGCTCGTTTCTGCCCGTCAATCCGACGAGAATTTCAGGAGCGGCCACGTCGCCAGAAGTGGGATGCGGACGCTGTTTTACGGAACCGGGCGCGCATCGGAAGGCGCCAGCGCCAGCCGCATCGCGCTGAGAATACACGCGCGCATCACCCTCACGACGATACGCTGTTCCGCTCACCGTCCAACCGGCCTGACGCTCGCACGATCCCAGCAACGGCCGCGGTACGCGCGTCGTCGGACGCGGGTCCATCGCGTAGAGGTGGCAGCTTTCCGGTTGGGCTCCGCAGGCTTGCCCAGCATTGATGCCAGACAGCGCGTTACAGACCCGTAAGCTCACCGGAGGCGGTTCGGCTGTGTTACAGGCACCAGAACCGCTGATGGCCCGACAATCGACGCTCTCACCGCTCGCCGGAGGCGTCGTGCCCGCCGGGGCATCCGGGACACACTTGCGACCGGCATTGACCCCCGTCACGCAGACACGGTCTGTCGCTGCAATCTTTTGCTCGTTATACCGATACACCCGGTAGATGCGCGCGAAGAGGTTGGAGAGATAGGCGTAGCGATCTTTCGGCGATCCGAGCCCGGCGACGCCATAGTAGGTGTCATATCCGGAAGCGAGGAAGGTGGGCGGCCGGATCGAGGAGCTTCCCGCCAACTTGCCGCCCGTCTGGTAGAGCGGGTCTTCCCCCGCCGGCCCCGTGTTGAGGGCGCTGGAGAACGGCGCGTAGGACTGCCCGTACTGGATCCCCAGGCGCGGGACGGAATACTTCGATTCGCGCCAGACGCGATCCGTGAAGGCCGCGTCCTGGTTTGAATCCTTCGACCGCACTTCCGCCAGGTCGCGACAGATGTCAGCCGTCTGGAAGCGCACGTTCATGTAGATGAACCGGTTGTCGAAGGTGGATTTGCCGGCACAGGACGAGACCCAGAAACCGATGAGCCGCCATGGGCCACGCACGTCACGCGAGGTGATGCGGTCCTCCGAAAGCTGCGTGGCGGCGTCCGTCTGGAAGACGGCGCGGATGGCGTAATACGGCTTCTCGCTGTCACATGCCTCGTAGACCGGGGACGTGATGCCCTGGAACCCGTCGCTCGCCCGATCACGCGCGGTGAATCCGCCCGTATTCGGCTGGAACGCGACGAACTTCTTCTTGTCGGTCGAGCGATAGCCGATCTCCCAGGTCTTGTAATAGCACTGGCTCCCTTCGGGAAGTTCGGCGCGGTCACCCGTATCCGTGCCGTCGCTGAGGCTGATGCACGGCATCTTGATGGGACGATCACCTGTTCCCGTCAGGACCGACTCCGATCCACGCGTGAGGTAGGTCTGCAGGTCTTCCTCGGAGAAGAAGGCGGAACGCCATTGACGGTCGGCCGGTCCCGTCTTCTCGAGGTCGTCGTAGTCATCGACCTGGACCCCATCGACCCAATCAGCTTGGTACCCACATGCGAGACGACCGTTCCCGTTCGGGTTCTGGAACGGACGGACCTCGATGTAGCTCATGTTCTGCTCGTAGAGGGCCTGTTGCCGCTGGGTGACGCTCGTGTCCTCGCGGCGTCCGACGCCATAGGTCGAGGCGGCGATCGCGGACGGGCTTAGGCCGTAGAACGTTTCCGTGTAATTCATCCCTTCCCCACGTCCGGTCGCGACGAGGCGCACGCCGAGGGAATCCTTGTCGAATGGGCCGTCATCGTCCTGGTCGTCATCCGCGTCCTCACATTGCGCGGCGGCTTGGCTCCCTTGAGGCTTGATCCCTCCGAAATAAGCTCCCGGATCATTGCCTTCGGCGCCGCTGTTCCCGTCGGAAACGAGGGAATCATCATAGCCGATCTTCGTCACGCCGCTCGGGAGATAGCTGAAGCTGTAATCGGCGAGCATGAAGCTCTTTGGCGGACGGGCTTTTGACGTGCAGTAGTACTGGCCCGAATTCTGCGGCGGGAAGTACCCAGCCGTCTGGATGTAGCGGTACGGGTCCTCTTGCCCACCGACGATCGGCGATGGGTTCCAGGCGAGACACGCATATGTCTCTTCGCCCGGCTTGCCGCGGGAGCGCGTGGTGTCGTATTCGAGACAGGAGCCCATCACGCCACGGACGATCTCCGCGCTGGAGAAGGCGACGCAACGCCCCCCACCCGCCGCAGGCCCACAGGTCTGGTTGTTATTCGCCGCTTCCGCGATCTTGGCGGCGGTAGAGGTCGAAGACGAGACGTCGAAGACTTCCGAAGGTAAGCAGGACTGGCCGTTTCGCGGCCCGCCGACGCAGATCCCCGGCGGAACGGCCTGGGAGGTCGCGGCGAAGAACAGCGGGGCGGGACTCCCTGGATATTGCACGCGCTTGTAGGAGCAGGAACACTGCTCGCCATACGCGCAAGCATAGGCATTCTCATATCCCGAACGGACCTGCTTCGGCCGGATCGGATTAGTCGACATGTCCCAAGCGGTCACGATATCGGAACCGAACGGGGCATCCGACTCCGGATAGGCGCGGCAAAGCGATTTCGGATACGCCTTATCCAATTGGATGTCCTGCCCGCCGCTCGAAGCGGTCAAGCGGCTCTGCAAGCCCGTAAACCGGCCGATGTTCCCACCCCCTTGCAAGGCCAGGTAGCAGTTGACCTCTTGTCCAGGACGCAAGGCCTCGTCGCGCAGGAAGTATCCGATCTGGCCTGTCCCGCGATGCCGGCACAAGAGCATCCCATCGGGCACGGACGTGTACGCCGGATCGGTCTTCGGAAGGATTTCCGCCTGGGAAGCGCGCGTTGGCGGGATCGTATGTACGAACACCGATTCACGCGTCTGCTGCATGGGGGGCATCTTGACGGCCACCGTCAATCGACGCTCCGTCACCGACCGTTGCGCCCCAAAGGCGGTCTCCTGGGAAACCGAGCGGGATTGGAGGTCCACGACCTGGAACGCGTTGGGGATCGAATAGCCCGAATAATCGCGCGCGCCAATGCCTGTCGGACGTGCCGTATACTGCTTGACATCGAAGAACGCCCCGGCGGTCAGCACCGGCTCGGTCGTCGTCGAACTCCGGTTCACGTAACTGCTGCAATAGTTCGCCGAACCGCCTTGTTCCGCGGCACGGTCACACATGGCGACCTTGGTGCAGATCTCGCGATACCGGTTCGTCGATGGGTCATACACCGTCTCGCCCGTCGCACAGCCGAGCCACTGGGCACAATCGCGGTCCACCCGAACCTTGACGATCGCGTTCGCGTCGTTCAGGGACGGACGGTCACACCGAATATCGGCGACCCGTGACTGGAATTCCGACGTCTCGAATGATTGGCCTAGGAGCGTATAGTTGAAGGTCCGGCCGCTCGAACGGGGCGCGGCTTCGGCGGTACAGTCACTGTTCTGAGAACAGCTCCCACCCATATAGGTGGAGCTCGTCGTCTGGGCGCGGTTTACCCCAATGATCGCGCCGCGGCCAACGCCATCTGGTCCGACGGACGCGTATTCGGCCGCATACCGGTCGGTAACACGCGTGCCGACACAGCGACCCGTGCGCACGGCGATGCATCCCGCTTGTGACGGGTTCGCTTGGCAGTCCACCGGGGACACCGGCTGGAGGTTTTCGGATTGGTACCGCTGCAACGTCGCTTCGGTGCTGTAGAGGAGCCGTGCGTCCGACATGTTGCGGAGCGGGACGCAGCCACGGGCAGGATCGACCACGCCGTTACAGGAGCGGGTATCGATCGCCTCATTATTGATGAAGTAATACGGGCGGCCCAAGGAGCCCGGGGTCGGCTTGTCGTTCGGATCGCGGAATTCCGTACACTCCGATTCCTGTTCCGGACACAGCCCACCCCACCCTTGGTAGCCCGGCAACGGCGCGGCATCACCCGCATTGAGGAGCTGGAACGTCTGGCCGGAGCCGAGCGCATTCGGGTAACAGGGAGTGGTCCCACCCTTCACGAACCAGCCATTATAGGTCCCATTCGGCACGCCTGCGACGCCAGACACGTTCACTCGCTCGCGATATTCACAGAGATGGGATTGCGGATCCTTGAAGTACTCGCGACCAGCCGCCGTCGTGAATTCCTCACAATACAATTCCGACGGGCGGCACAACCCTTCCGCATACTTCTCGACGGCGTTCTTGAGGTAAACGGTCTCGAAGCTCGTCACGGACTGGCGATCCGCGCTGAAGACCGGCTTGCCGAACGCCTGACAGCTGGCATTGGCGGCGTCACAGCGCTTGCTGCGGTCATCGATAAGATAGATGTAACGGTCCGCAGGGTATTCCGTGACGGCTGGGGCGGCCCCATCCTCCAAGCTGAAGGTCTGGCGATACGGATCCGGCGAATTGCGGGTATCCACGAACTCGCGGCAACCGATCGCGGCCGGACGGCAAAGCTGGGAAAACTGGCGGGCGTTGACGGTCTGCCCCTCTCGGTCACGATACGCACGGCAACCGGCCATCGCCTGCGGCTCAGGAACGCCATACGCGTTCTCATCACACTGGTTGGGCGTCTGCCATGTCCCCTCACGCACGAAGACGACGTCGCGCAACTGCTGCACAATGATCTCATCCAGGAAAAACGCGACCGGCGATGACGGCTGGGCGGAAACGGTCCAGGAGAGGACGGTCCGGTTCCCCGGGACGCCTTCGAAGGTCCCGAAGGTCACGCGCTGCCATTCCGGCGTGAGCCGCAAGGTCCCGACGACGCGGGCATCTTGGCCGCTCGGGCGCATCGCGCTCACGACGACGGTCGACGAGGCGCTCGCCTTGGCCCAGAACGACACGCGGTACAACCCGGCAGCCGTCGAGGAATACAGCACCGAAACGTTCTCACGGCCTCCGGCGGCGACGTCGGTCCGATATGAGCGGTCGCCCACGAGAAGCGATTCCGAAGAGACCGTCGCGTTCGTCACAGCCGTGGTCGAGGTCCCGTTCGCCGTAAACACGGTCAGCAGGTTCCCGCCTTCGGCGCCGGCGTAAGCACGGCAACCGGCATAGTTCGCCGTACACGAAGTGCTTTCCGGAGCGTACCCCTGGTACAGACATGCCTGTTCCTGGGCACGGAATTGTCCGCCCGTCTTAAGACAATCGTCTTGGGACGTACTGGCCTTGCGATAGGTGCGGCAATCCGGCGTCGACAAGACGGTCTGCGAATAATAGCGATAGAATACGCGACCCGCGGCATTGTAGAATTGACGGCAGTCCTGATCACGACCCGTGCGCCAGTTCGCGTCATTACAATCTTGGGGATTCTTTTCCTGGAACAGCTCTCCAGACGGCTTGGTGACGATCCGCGGGCCCGCCCCATCGGTCAACGTCTCGCCGTCCGGCGGATTCATGCCCAGGTTCGTCGGCGTGCGCTTCTTGAGGCTCCAGGTCCGCAGCTGATACCCGGCGGAATCCGAACCTTCCCAGGTGAAATAGGTCTCGGTGTCTTCGGCCGGCTTCTCACAGAAACGCAGGGACGTGTAATATTCACGGTTTTCGCCACCCGCTTCGGCCCCGTCCACGACCGTAAATTCCTCGCACCCGACCGCTTCCTGCGTACACTGCTCGGCCGTCGAGGGGATGAAGAAGGCCGAACGCGGCTCGGTGGCGTCATTCAAAGCCGCATTACTGCTCTGGACCAGGTCAAACGGCGAGGAAAGCTTGCGGTATTCCGCATACCCAACACAGGCGGCCGGACAGCTGTCATTCGGCGAAAGCTGTGCCGCGACTTCTGGCAAGGTGCTATTGAGGTCGGTATACCCGTTACAGCTCGCTTCCGTTTGGCGGCAGACTTTCGCGTAATTGGCACACAACGGGCTATCCGAAGCATCCCCGGTACAACCGAACTCATCCGGGGCGACCTTATGGTAGACCTGCTCTAACCCGTTCGCGATCCCATCGACGTAAGCCGAAGCGACGCTCCCCTCCTCGAGTTGGACGGCATCGACCAGGACGTTGGTTCCCTGCAAGACCACCTCACCGGCACGCGTGGCGGCATTGGCCGTAAAGGCACATTCGATGCGCGACCAGGTGGCGCCAAACCGGCCCGTCAGGCCCGGGGCGAGCAAGATCGACCCTTCCAAGCTGGGCACGGACAAGACCGTCCGGCAATCAACCGTCCGATAATCGCGACGGATGTCCGCTTCGCTCAAGGCCGATCGACGCGCCAACGCATCTGCCCGATTTCGATACTGGCGCAAGGCGATCGTCGCGCTCGGAGCCGGAGCCGCCGCACCCGTCCCACGCACGAACCCCGACAAGACATACATCCGTCCTGGTGCAAGGTCCACGACCTGACGGTACCCCTCACGGAACCCGCCATCGAACGTCCCCGACAGGGCACCGTTTGCCGCCGCCTCGCCTTCAGACGGCAACGGACGGACATAGGCCCGTTCCGATCCCGAAAAGGGCGACCAAGCCTCCTGCGTGTTCCCAGCCGTCCCGACCCGCTCGAAGGAGGAGTTGGCGACCAGGTTCAATCCCTGCGCCCCCGGACGCACCGCCAAGAGACGGGTACACCCCTCGCCTTCCGCGGAACAGGTCTCGATCGCACGGTCGAAATACACACGGTCACCGGAGCTCGGCGTCCCGATCCAACCGTTCGCCCGACCCCCCGAAGGATCGCGCTTCGTCGCGTACCACATGCAGCCGACGTTGTCCTCGGAACAATTGCCGTAATCCAACGTGTTGCGCAAATACGACACCGGCTCTTCGTTCGTGCGGGCCGTATAGGTACGGCAGCTCGCGAACCGGGGCGTACATTCCTGCCCGCCAAAGCGGTAGGCGGTCTTTTCGGCCACGCAATAGCCATAGCCGCCGACGCACTCGCCTCGGTCGTTCCGTTGCAGACACGTCTGAATGTCTTGGCACTCCTCACGCCGTTGCGGCAGGTTTCCGCCAAGCATCACGTCCCCATATCCGGATAAGGCACATTGCTGGGGCAAGGCGCTGATCGCCCAGTTCGGGTCGATAAGCTTGCACCATGGGTGCGTATCATCCTTCTCCCCACGGGCGTTACAGTCCGTAAACCCAGCCACCACTTCACCGAGGGTCACGCATCCTTGGTCCGTCCCACAGCGGGCGATGTTCTTGGGATCGTTCGCCGCGAATTCGAACCCGACCGGCAAGATGCGCATCAGGCGCAGTTTCCGCAGGTTCCCGACGCAATACCCATAGGTGTAGCAAAGCGGATCCTTCTCCTCACGCGTGTTTTCGGCCGAGAACAGGCGCCAATCCGCCTGCAAGAAATTCCGCTCCAGCGCTTCCCGGATCGTGAACGTTCCAGATTCGCCTTGGGAGCGCAACGCCTGGGCCAGCCCCTCATCGATCGTACAGTTCCAGGTCCCGCGATTCTCCGGACAGGCCTGCATTTCAGAAATGACGTCATACGCCACGTCACGGAACAGGTTCGGCGTCCGCAGGTCCAGATACGCCTTGCGCACGTCATCCCGGTTACCCACAAGCAGGTCGTCCGGCCCGCCATCTAACCCGATCCGCGCGCCTTGGCGGGTGATATCGAAAATCCCGATGCCATCTTCCATGACCCGGGTAATCATGCGTGAGGCGAACGTATTCACGAAGACCGAGGCCGTATACATCGCCAAGCGGATCGGCCCCATTTCCCAGGCCTGGTTGAGGATGAAGCTGTTGATCTGCTCCTGGTTCGCACGAGGGTCCTTGACGAGGACCTGGTTCGCCTGCTCACGGATCGTCTCGGCAGGGGTCTTGATTCTCCCGGAAATGATGTCACGCAGCCCCTGGTACCCCTCCCCCTCCTTACGGTCCTGCTGCGACGCGTCCTGGCGGCGATAAATGAACTCCTGGGCCCGGTTGAAGATCATGAACGAGACGCCCAGGTCGTTGGCATTCGTATTCAGGTTCGCTTCGACGTTGCTCAAGACCTCACCGTTCGAGAGCGTCTGGTACACCTGCTCATAATTGTTCACCACGTCATTGAAATCACAACGGGCCTGCGGACGCTGATAGGCACCGCCGGGCGCATTCGGCAAAAACTGCCCTAACGAGAGCTGGATCCGCAACAACGTCCGCGGGTCTGGTGGACGGCAGAGGTCAAACCCGACGGTCTGGAAAAACGAGGCCTCCGACAGCGAGCCGATGAATTCGCCCGCCGCCGAACCGGCCACATCTTGCAAATACTCCTGGAACCCCTTTTTGTAATATAAAGCGGACTGCCCTTTCCCTCCGGTCGCCAAGTAGTCCGCCGCGTCATATGCCAGCTGCCCAAAAAACATCTGCATCGCATTCACGAAGGCGACGGTCCCGGCACCGATCACTTCCCAGCGGATATTCTCATAGACCGCATTGATCTGCTCAGGGATGTTCGCCCCGATCGTGACTGGAGGCGTCGCCCCTGGCGACGGCAGCTTGTCTTTGATGGTCGGCCCATCGAGAGCGGCAAACGCCCGCGACGGGACCACCAACCCAAGGGTCGGCAGTACGAGCGTGAGGGCAACGATCGCCAAGACGAGGCGACGGAAAAGGAAAGGTCGTTGCATACGAAGCTACGGGGTAGGGGGCTGGGAAGGGCTAGAGAGGGGTTCGGTTGAAGAAGCGGGAGACGGGATCGCTGTCGGGGCACCAGGCGGAGCGCTGGGGGTCTGAGCCGCCATGAGGTCCCCGTACGCGCGCCCGTATAATTCTATCACAGCGTCGTCGGTAAGCGCATCCACTTGCGCCGGAACGGCCAACCGGTTACGGATCAGGTACGCCCGAATTTCCGGTGGCGTGATCTCGCTCGGAGGTTTCGGCACCTCCAAGGCCCCCAGGTTTACGGTCGACGTGGGTGGCTGGGCCGCGACCGCCTGCGGGATGCCATCCGGATTCGTCCCCGCGTATCCGTAGCAGTCCCGTTCCGGCGGACAGTTCGGATCGGTCCCCCGCCGCACCTCTTCCCCGTCAGGGACGCCGTCCGAGTCGCTATCCGCCAAATATGGCGAGGTGCGGAAGGTCCGCGCTTCGTCATCATCGGTGAGCCCGTCGCCATCGGTATCCTTGTTTGCCGCTTGCCGCTGGGCACGCTCCGCTAAGGCGCGCTGCTCCGCAAGCAGCCGTTCAGACTGCTTCAGAAGGGATTTCGGGGCCCGAAAGGGCATCACGACGCTGGCACGGAGCGACACCACCATCAAGACGACGATCAGCGCCGCGCATGGCGCCAAGATCGACAACGAGATCTGTTGCCCATGGTCTAAGCGCTGCCAGGCGTCACGGATTCGCGAAATGAACGGGGAAGGCATGGGCGCATGATAGCACATCCGCCTTCGCCGAACGATGAAGCGGACCTCCTGCCCAAGATCCGAATCGGTACGCGAAAAACACGGCCCGCCTGCCGCTGGCAATCTCATGCGAATCGCGTATACTACCCTCATATGCCCGTGGCCTCCGCCCTAACCGCCCCTTCCGACTGGCTCGCCCAGGCCGACGAAGGGCAACTCGCCGTCGACGTCTTCCGCCGCGGCTCGACCTTGGTGATCCGTTCGATCATCGCCGGCGTCGAACCGGAGGCCTTGCAGATCGGCGTCAACGACGACCTCCTCACGATCCGGGGCGAACGCCGCCACGACGAGCGCATCGACCGCGAGGACCAGTTCCTCCAGGAATGTTACTGGGGCGCCTTCAGCCGCAGCGTCCTCCTTCCCGAAGACGTCGACGAGACCCAGACGGAAGCCACCCTCAAGAACGGCGTGCTCGAGATCCGGCTCCCCATCCGCCCCCACGGTCGGAAGATCGTCGTGCGGAATCTCGACGAAGAGGCTCCAACCTCCTTCTAGGTATGGACCTTTTCCGCGTCCAGACCGTAAACGAATCGAGCGTTTCGCTCGTCTCCGTGTCCGGCGCAGCCCTTTCGCTGCCCCTCTCGTGTTTTGAGCAACCCCCAACCGTGGGCCAAGACATTCGTCTGCTCGCCCTTCCCGCCATCGGCGGCCAAGCGCTTCCCCATTCCCTCGCCCGTTCCCTCCTGAACGAGCTCCTGAACCCCTCCACTCCATGACCGCTCCCGCTACCCGGACCGGCAAGCTATTGCTTGGTGCCGGCCTCATCCTGGCCTTCCACGTCATCGGCGTCAGCGCTTACCACGCCCTCTATCGCGACCGGCTTTTCCCGGGCGTCCTTCTGGACGGCACCCCCGTCGGCGGCCTGACGAAATCCCAATTCCTCGCCCAAACCGAAGCCGGCCGCCTCGCCCTGCTGCAGCGCCAACGCCCGCTCACGCTCGAACGGACCGATACGTCGGAGCGGCTGCGCTTCGAAATCCCCTCCCTCCTTGTCGATGGCGAGCACCTTTGGAAGAAAGCCTTCCAACACGGCCGCGACCCAAAAACCCCCGCCTTTTACGCCCCCATCTCCCTGCGTTGGCAACAGCCTTCGCTCGCCTTGACGGATGCCATCACGGCCGATCCCGAGGCGCTGCGCACGAACCTCATCGCGGCCGTCGCCCGCGCCGGCTGGACGCAAAGCGGCCAACCGGCGGAATTGCGTTACGAACCTGACCCGTCCGCCCCCGAAACGATCCGTGTCCGCATCGAACCAGCCAAGGAGGATCGCCAACTCGAGGTGACGGCAGCGACCGCCCGCATCATGCAGGCCGTCCGCAACGGGGAAGATGCCCCCGTAGCGCTCCCCTTCATCCTCCGCCCGGCGCCCTCTCCCAGCGCAGAAGCCCTCACCGCCCTCCTCCCCCAAGCGCAACGCTGGGCCAGCGCGCCGGTGACGCTCAAGAGCGACCAAACGGACACCGTTTTCAGCGCCGCCACCCTTGCCGCTTGGACCGAAATCATCGACACGGCCCCAAGCGGCACCCAGCCCCTGACCCTCGGCCTCAATCGTGAACGCGTCGAGGCGGCCCTGAGCGCCCTCCCCTCAACCCGCCTCCAAGAACCGCACAATGGCACCCTGACCGTGAGCGCGGAGAACAAGGTCACGAGCCTTACCCTTCCGACCCGCGGCCAGAAGCTGAACCTTGACGCGACCCTCGCGAGCATCGTCCGCGCCCTCGATACCGTCGATCCTGACGCCCGTATCGCCACGACCACGATCGACACGGTCTACGCGACGTTTGAAGGCCCTGACGCCGAGCGCCTAGGCATCCGCGAACTTCTCGGCCAGGGCTCCTCAAATTACGCCGGGTCACCTACCAACCGCCGCAAGAACATCGCCTTAGGCGCGAGCAAGATCAACCAAACCCTCGTTGGCCCCGGGGCCGAATTCTCGACCCTCACGACCCTCGGGAAGATCGACGGCGAAAACGGCTGGCTCCCCGAACTCGTCATCAAGGGCAACAAGACCATCCCCGAATTTGGGGGCGGCCTCTGCCAGGTGAGCACCACCGTCTTCCGGAGCGCGCTCAACGTGGGCCTTCCCATCACCGAACGCCGGAACCACAGCTACCGCGTCCGGTATTACGAGCCCATGGGGACCGACGCGAGCATCTACGAGCCCAATCTTGACTTCAAGTTCCGCAACGATACCCCAAGCTGGCTCCTGATCACCCAAGAACGCGATGGCGATACGTTGCGCTTCCTCATGTGGGGAACGAAAGACGGACGCGTCGCGAGCAGCACGAACCCCGTGGTCACGAGCGTCATCCCCGCCCCTCCCAAGAAGCTCATCGAAACGACGGAGATCCCCGTCGGCACCACCAAATGCACGGAAAGCGAGCACGCCGGCGCCACGGCCCGCTTCAATTACGCCATCCAATACGCGAACGGCCAGATGGCCACGACCACCTTCACCAGCGTCTATCGCCCATGGCAGGCCGTCTGCCTCGTCGGCGTCGCCCCTGGAAGCGCCCCTACGACCCCCGTCCAAGGCGTCGACGCGAGTGGTCAGAATAGCGCTGGATAAAGCCAAAAAAGACGCCCCTTGACAGACCGGGCGGGATCTGGTGAAATGAGGGGACTGACGTTCATTTTCCTGTCGACGTTGTTGTAGTTTGGAGATCTTGACAGCCCTCCCAACCTCTGCTATCGTTCCCGCCCTAAGGCCACTCGCTCGGTTCCGTTCCTCCTTGACAAGCGCTGCAGCAATCCGCATCCACGACAAGCATGGAACCTTTTTGCAGGATGACGCTGGTCTCCGGACTCGCTCTCTCCTCTGAAAAGGTTTCTTGGGTGCGGATTGCTCCAGCGTTGGTCGCGTCAATACAACAAAGCCCCCGATTGGGGGCTTTGTTGTATTCCTGAGCTAGTGCGCGAGGTGCCGTTCGGCCTCGAGAGCCGCCATGCAGCCCGTTCCTGCCGCCGTGATCGCCTGGCGATACAGGCGGTCCTGGACGTCGCCACAGGCGAAAAGGCCTGGGACATTGGTCTGGGTCGTGCCGGGCGTGGTACGGATGTACCCATGATCGTCGAGATCAACCCACCCCTTCACCAGTTCCACGTTCGGCTCATGGCCGATCGCGGCGAAGACCCCGTCGATCGGGTGCTCCTCTTCCTGGCCGCCACCCGTCGTATCTCGTAGGCGCACCCCGGTCACATGGCCGACGTCAACGCCAAGGATCTCCGTGATCTCACGGTTCCAAAGGACCTTGATCTTAGGATTCTGGAGCGCGCGTTCCTGCATGATCTTCGAGGCGCGGAACGCGTCCTTGCGGTGCACGATCGTCACCTCTTCGGCGAAACGCGTGAGGAACGTCGCCTCTTCCATGGCGCTGTCGCCCCCACCTACGACCATCACCTTCTTCTCGCGGAAAAAGAACCCGTCACAAGTGGCGCAGGCCGAAACGCCCTTGCCATACAAGGCCTTTTCCGATTCAAGACCCAACCGACGGGCCGTGGCCCCTGTCGCGAGGATCACCGCGTTGGCGACCAGCGGCTCGCCCTTTTCGGGCGTGACCAGGAACGTCCCGTCCGCTTGGCGCGCCAAGGCATTGACACGTTGGCTGCGGACGTCCGTCCCAAAGCGCTTCGCCTGCTCGCGCATGACCTTCATCAGCTCAGGGCCTTGGATGCCCTGGATGAAGCCAGGGAAATTTTCGACGTCCGTCGTCGTCATGAGCTGGCCGCCGGGCTCGGGCCCCTCGAAGAGGACCGGTGCGAGGTTGGCACGCGCCGCATAGATGGCCGCCGTCCAGCCGCCAGGACCGGAACCGATAATAATGACCTGTTGGACCGGGCCCATAGCCTACGCCAAAAACGGGCTCAGCTTGCTGAGGAGCTCAGCCTTCGAGGTCGACCCGACGATCGTTTCGACGATCTGGCCATTCTTGAAGACGTGCATCGTGGGGATGGACATGACCCGATACGTGCCTGGCGTCTCGATGTTCTGGTCGACGTTCATCTTTCCGATCTTGAGCTTGGCGGCGTCGATCTCATGGGCGAGCTCCTCGATGATCGGCCCCATGACGCGGCACGGGCCGCACCATTCGGCCCAAAAATCCACCAATACCGGCACGGGGGACGAAAGCACCTCTTGCGCGAAATTCTGGTCAGTGAAGGTATGTTCCATACGGGCAGAAGAAAACGAGTAACAGGGTGATGCTAGCGCGTGCCGGACACGAAGGCAAATCATCCAAGAAGCGGCCTGACCTCAACGAAAAACCAGGGCGATCCCTGGTTCTTCCGGCCACTAGACCCGGAACGTCTCCACCTTGCGGGCCTTCATCTCTTCGGTGTACGCGTCGAGGCGGTCGCCGGCCTGGAGCTTGATCTTCCCCTTGTAGAGGAGACCGCCTTCCTGGCCAGCCGCCAGCTCCTTGACGCTCGTCTTGCCGGATTGGAGGGTCTCGATGAGACCGTCCCCGATCAGCTCCTCGCCGCGCCAGACGCGCACCTTGGCGTTAAGGACGAGCTTGCCTTCCTTCACGCGGACGCCGGCGATCATCTTGCCGGGTTCGGTGCGGAAGATGGCGGCGACCTCGGAGCTGCCGAGCTCTTCCACGACCTTCTCTTGCGGCAGGAGGCCATTCAGGCGGGCCACGGCATCGTCGAAGAGCTCATAGATGACCTTGTAGGTCTTGCAGGCGACATTCTTTTCGCGGGCGGCGCCTTCGACGGCCGTCGGCAGCATCACGTTGAAGCCGTAGACAACGGAGGGTTCGGAGGAGGCGGCGCGATCGATGTCGGCATCGGTGAGGTTGCCGAGGCCTTTCTGCACCACCTGGATCCCCACCAGGTCGTGGCGGATCTTCTCGAACATGCCGAGGAGCGCCTCGAGCGAGCCCAGCACGTCGGTCTTGAGGATGACGTGGAGGGTCTTCTTTTGCGCGGCTTCCTCGCTGGAGGCCTGGGTCGTGGCGGCGGAAAGGGTTTCGGCGACCTGCCGCGAGGTCTTGATCTTCTTTTGTTCCAGATCACGGGGGTTTTCCGGGACCTCGACGACGTCACCCACGGACGGGGCGATCTTGAAGCCGAGGATCTTCACGGGCATGCCCGGTTCGGCGACCTCGACAGCCTGGCCACGCCAGTCGCGCAACGAACGCACGCGGCCATAGGCGGCACCGTCGATGCCGAGCCAGTCGTTGCGGCGGAGGGTGCCGTTCTGGATCACGACGGTCGCGACCGCGCCTTCGCCCTTGTCGACGTGCGATTCGATGATCGTGCCGGCAGCGAGCGCTTGCGGATTCGCGATGATGCGCTCCTGTTCGACGTCGGCGACGAGGAGGATCGTTTCGAGCAACGCGTCGATGCCGAGACCGGTCTTCGCGGAGATCTTGGCGAGCGGGATCTTGCCGCCCCACTCCTCGACCGTGATGCCGAGTTCGGCAAGCTGGCCCAACACGCGGTTCGGATCGGCTTCCGGCTTGTCCATCTTGTTCAACGCGACGAGGAACGGGAGCTTCGCAGCCTTAATGATATCGGCCGCTTCCTTGGTTTGGGGCTGGACGCCGTCATCGGCCGCGACCACCAGGACCGCGATGTCCGCGACCTTGGCGCCACGGGAACGCATAACCGTAAAGGCCTCGTGGCCCGGCGTGTCGATGAAGGTGATCTTATGGCCGTTCTTTTCGACCTGGTACGCGCCGATATGTTGCGTGATGCCGCCGGATTCGCCTTCGACGACGTTCGTCTTGCGGATGGCGTCGAGCGTCTTGGTCTTGCCGTGGTCGACGTGGCCCATGATGACCACGACCGGCGGGCGCGACTGGAGCCCGTCTGTCGCCTGCTTCGACAGCACTTCCTTGATGCGGCTTTCCTCCTGGACGGCTTCGACCTCCTTGGCGTCCGCGTTCTCCGGCTTCGCGACGTAGCCAAGTTCCTCGGCGATGATCGAGGCGGTCGTGAAATCGATGCGCTCGTTCTGCGACGCCAAGATGCCCGCCTTCATAAGCTGCTGGATGACGCGGGTGACGGGCAGGTTCAGCTTCCCCGCAAAATCACGCACGGCAAGCACGGGGGGCAGCTCGATCTCCCGCGGGGCGCCTCCCACGGGGGCGGCCACGCCAGACTGCTGGCGGGTCAACTGGTCACGCAACCGCTCGCGGCGGGCATGCTCGATCCACTTCTTATAGATCTGATCGGCGACACGATCATCCACCTTGATGGCGCGGGCCCCCACGTCAAAGCCGAGCTCGGGGAGCTTGGCGAGGAGTTCTTGGGGGGTGACGCGCAACCGGCGGGCAAGTTCGGTGACATTCATCGTTCGGGAGTGTAGGCCGCCGGCCCCCTTCCGTCAAGGCGGCTTGCGCCGATTTTTTGGCTCAAATACAATCCGAACATGACTTCCCTCGATGGCCTCCTGCTGGTAGACAAGCCCTCCGGCCCAACCTCCCATGACATCGTGGACCGGGTCCGGAAGGCCCTTGGGATTCGGGCCGTTGGACACGCCGGCACGCTCGACCCGTTTGCGAGCGGGCTCTTGATTTTGGGGATCGGCAAGGGCACCAAGGCCCTCACGGCCCTGGTCGGCCTCGACAAGACCTACGAGATCGAGGCCCGGCTGGGCGCCCGGACCGACACCTTTGACCGCGAAGGCGCCGTCATGACCGATACGCGGCCCATCACCCCACCGACGGAAGCCACCATCGAAGCGGCCCTACAGCGGTTCCGCGGCCCCATCAAGCAAAAAGCCCCGCTCTATTCCGCGATCAAGCGGGGCGGCAAGAAGCTGTACGAGCTCGCCCGCGCCGGCACGGCCACCGAAGCGATGCGCCCGGAACGCGACGTGACCGTGTACGAGCTGACATTGAAAGAATTCGCCTGGCCTAGGCTTGTCTTCGTGGCGCGGGTGTCTTCGGGGACCTATATCCGGAGCCTGGTCGATGACTTGGGGAACGCATTAGGGGTCGGTGGGTACGTCCAGGAACTGCGCCGCACCCGTATCGGGACGCATATGGTCGATGACGCGGCCAATGGGGAGGGCATGACCCGCGAAGGGATTGAAAAGGCCCTTCTCCCCATCCCGAATGGCCCCAACGGATAAACGTCGCCCGCACCTCGACGCAGGCGGCGGGATCTGGTACGCTCGCACGGCTCCCGGATCGCTCTGGACGTTTGGACGCGCTGGCTGAACCACCCGAGAATCTGAGCAAAAAACCCTATGAATTACCTCTTTTTGATCCTCACGGGCGTATTTGGGATAGGCATCGGGGGCGCCGTCGGCTATGGCTGGCGCGCCTACCGCGGGCAGGTGGACAAGACGAGCGCCGAACAGCAGGCGCTGCAGATCCTGAAGGAAGCGGAGCTGGAACACGCGCGCCGGCTCGCAAAAATGGAAGAGCAGCTGAAAGACGCCGAGCAAAAGCATCAGGACGTGCTTCAGCGCGCCAAGGAGAAGGCGATCAAGATCCTCGAAGAGGCACGCCTCGAAGAAAAGAGCCTGATCGAGACCTTCAAGCAGCAGCAGGGCGAACTCGTGGCCCGCGAGCAGGCCTTCGCGCAAAAGCTCCTCGACATGGACACGCGCCAGGCCGAGATCGAGCGTACCCGCGCGAGCATCGAGGCGAGCAAGGCCGAGGCGGACGCCCTCACCGCCCAATGGCGGGCCGAGCTGAGCCGGGTCGCCGAAACCAGCCGTGAGGCGGCCCTCGAACGCCTCCTGAAGGACATCGAAGACGAGCAGGCCGACACGCTCCTCGCGCGGCTGAACAAGCTCGAGACGCATGCGAGCGAGGAGCTGGACCGCAAGGCGAAGAACCTCCTCGCCACCATGATCCAACGGCAGGCCGCCTCGCATGTCGCCGAAACGACCACGACCTACGTCGAATTGCCCACGGAAGAGATGAAGGGCCGCATCATCGGCCGCGAAGGGCGCAACATCAAGGCGATCGAGCTGCTCACGGGCTGCGAGCTGATCATCGATGATTCCCCGGGCGTCGTGACGATCTCCGGATTCTCGCCGATCCGTCGCCAGGTCGCCAAGCGCTCGTTGGAAAAGCTCGTCGCGGACGGGCGCATCCATCCGGGCCGCATCGAGGAATTCGTCGAGGAGGCCAAGAAGGACCTCGCCGTCGACATTCGCAAGGCCGGCGAGGACGCCCTCTTCCAGCTTGGCATTTCCCCCGCAGAAATCGACCCGAAATTCACCCAGATCGTCGGCCGCCTCAAGTTCCGCACCAGTTATGGGCAAAACGCGCTCCTGCACTCGCTTGAGGTGGCGCAGCTCGCGGCCATCCTCGCCCAGGAGCTGGGGGCGAACGTGAGCGTCTGCAAGAAAGGCGGCTTGTTCCATGACGTCGGCAAGGCCGTCGACCACGACCTCCAGGGCAGCCACCCGGAACTCGGCTACCAGATCATGAAGAAGTACGGCTTCCCAGAAGAGATCTGCTACCAGTCCATCGGCCACCACGAGGACAAGCCCAAGACGCTCGAAGCGATCATCGTGAAGGCCGCCGATGCCATCTCCGGCGCGCGTCCGGGCGCCCGCAAGGATTCCCTCGAATTCTACGTCAAGCGGCTGGAAGACCTCGAGCGGACAGCCAAGTCGTTCGAAGGCGTCGAGAAGGTGTATGCCATCCAGGCCGGCCGCGAGATCCGCGTCTTCGTGAACCCGCGCCAGGTGAACGACCTCACTGCCGAAAAGCTGGCCCGCGCCATCGCGAAAAAGATCGAAAGCGAGCTCAAGTACCCCGGTGAGGTGCGCGTGACCCTGATCCGCGAGACCCGGGTGGTGGAAGTGGCCCGCTGAGCCGATGACGGCACGCATGCCGCTTATCCACAACGCGACCCGATAAAAATTGCTCAACTAAGGGCAATCTGGTACGCTTAGGCCGCATTTACTCTTCTCTCAGGTTTTTCCCTCCTCCTATGAACAAGGCGGAACTCATCGCCACGCTCGCGGAACGCGTCCAGGACCTTTCCAAGAAGCAGGCAGAAGAAGTCGTCGAGGTCCTCGTCGAGACGATCACGTCGGTCCTCTCGAAGGGCGGCGAGGTCAACATTGCCGGCTTCGGGGCCTTCATGGCCAAGACCCGCGCCCCGCGCATGGGCGTCAACCCGCAATCCCCCGCCCAGAAGATCCAGATCCCGGCGGTCACGGTGCCGAAGTTCAAGGCCGGGAAGGGATTGAAGGACGCGCTGAAGAACAGCCACCAGGCGGCCGCGATGTAAGAAAAAAACACCCTCCACCGGAGGGTGTTTTTTAATCAATTCTTGACAATTAGAGCGATTCTTGCTAGAATCGCCTATCGATTGAGATTCCCCAGCCACCACCGGAGGGCTCGCATGAACGGCTCGAACGAAAAGATCCCGACCGCCCCCGCCACCGACTCCATCCCCGCGTGGCGACGGCCAGACTGGGACGGACCCACGGTCGAGACACGCCCGGAGAATGCCGGCAAGGACTGGCCAGAGGGCGCGGTCGAGCGGGTGACCTTCACGAAGGAGGCGTTCCCTGATGAGCTTTTTCCTGAATGCCTTCCCTTCACCGAGCTTTTCGGCGAAGACGGCTGGCCCCTCCGCGTGCCCGAAGAGGTGAAGCCGCGACTCGATCGACGCATGCAAGCTGAGTTCAGGCGCAGGCCGTGGACCTATCGCCCGGAGGAGTGGAGCGCGCGGGCCTATCTGAGATTCGCGAGGAGCTACGACGAGTTCCTCTACCGCGAGGCGGAGGCAGGGATCGTTCGACGTCTGGCGACGACGGTCGTCCTGAGCGACTGACGGTATAGACACGGAGAAAAAACAGGCCACGCCCCCACAGACGTCCAACATTGGGCGTTTTTTCATGCCTGGCCGTACCCTTGACAACCCCTCCGCGAACCGCTAGGATCCGACATCCGAACCGGCCAAAAAAGCCCACGGATCATCAACCCCAACCCAAGAGGGAGCCCCCATGGCTGACGAGAAACGCCACCCCGTCCTCACATACAACGAGCGTGAGGCCGCCAGGGCCCGCGACCGGGCCGAGGAACGCCTGCGTCGGGCGATCACCCGCCATCTCGACCGGATCAAGGTCGATGGCAACGGCCACTGCATCCCGCCCGAGGTCCTCCGTCGGGCATGCAGGATCCGCTTCGCCTCCACGAAGCCGGACTGGAACACGAGCGTCGACGAGCTGGACGCCCTGGCCGACGCCCTTACCTCCGGTTCCTTCCCGCAGGCGTCAACGCATTCGATCGCCATCGACCTGGGCTTCGACGGCAGGTGCTACTTCTGCGGCCTCGGCCACGGGGACACCGCACCGCCCATCTACCGTCTCGACGGGGAGACGCTCCGCGCGACGAGCCCCATGCGCCACGGAGGAAGGCCCGTTCACGGTCAGGCTCACCGTCGCGTCGGGGATCCTCGCCATCGGCAACGATTTCCGAAGGCACGGAAGGCCCGACCCGGAGGCATGCGAGGCGGAGGTGCGAGCGTTTGCCGAAGAGTCGCTACCAGCGCAACGCATGTCGGCCTCCCTCGGGGCGCGGCGGGGCGCCCTGACGCTGGTCCTGCACGAAGATGCGGGCGGCATCTATCGCCGTCAGGACGGCACGATCCTGGTGGGCCGGTATAGCGCCCTCCGCAAAACGGTGACCGGCATCCCGGAAGCCAAAGGCGTCAGCGGCTACTGGCGCGCCTTCGCGGACGGGGAGGACATTCCCACGAGCGCCGAGCGCGTCGCCCGCGTCCCCGTCCAACCCGGCACCTATGCCTTCACGATCCACCGGCTCGGCCTCGACCGCGCCGCCTTCGGCACGGAGGAGTGGTACCATCCGGACGTCGAGATCGAGATCCGCCGGGTCCCCGATCCCTGAACCACGAACGCCTTGCAGGCGTTCTTTTCTTGATGTGAAAGCGCATGGCGGGCATGGCGCTCTTCCCATGATGCGCCTCATCGAGGCTTGACATTTTACCTATTTTTCGATTCAATCCCCGTGCCCGGAAGGAACCGTCATGCGAAAAGAAGACGCACACAACACCGACCTCGAGATCACCGCCCATTTCCACGCCCATCAGGGGGGTGGCACCCTCCCGAAGCCGCAACGCATCCGGGACCTCGGCATCCGGGCCGCCCTCCTCGCCCTCCTGCCCAGCATCCGCGAGGCGGGCCTGCTCGCCCGCAGGCTCCAGCCCTTCATGTCGCCGAGCGACGCGCGGCTGAGCAAGGAAGGCTCCGCCTTCGCAAGCGCCCTCACCGACGCCGACCTGATGGTCGAGGACCGGATCGGCCAGGACGTCTGGCTGCGTCTCAGCGACGCCTCGTTCTACGGCGAGGAGCGCCCCACCGAGAAGAAGGAGCGTCAAGGGGAGCCGAGCGACCGGATCTCGCGCTACATCCCCGACGGCCGCCCCTACATCGTCACGCTCGACCCGATCAACGGGACGCTCTACTACAAGAGCGGGATGACGACCTACGAGGTGATCGTCACCATCTGCGACGAGGATTGGCGGATGCTCGGCGCGCTGGTCTATCGGCCCATGTACGATGACGTCTTCCTAGGCTGGAAGGACCCGCGCGATGGGTCAGACGCCGCCTACCACGTCACCTTCTACGAGCGCGGGCTGCCGACGCCCATGCCTCCCAAGGTCGAACGGCTCACCCTCAAGGACAGGGGCGAGCGCGTGGTCCTCCTCGGGCGCGACTACGGCGACCAGGCGGACACCGTCCGCCAGGCGGGCTACACCCCCATCTACCCCTGGCGCGACTTCACTGGGCAACCGGGCTGGAACCACGCGACGGAGAGCCTGCTCACCGGCGGGTCGGTGGGACGCCTGGGTGCCGGCGCGCAACTCATCGACAGCGCCGCCTTCGGCTTCCTGGTCGAGCGGGCCGGCGGGATCCATGAGCCGGGCCCCTTCGACCGCGAGCAGAAGACCTATGCCCACGGCCTCATCGCCGTCGACGAAGCGACGGCGTCGCTCCTGCGCACCCTGCTCCTGCGCAAGCTGACCACGTCCAGCTGAGACGCGGTTTTTTTATTTTCCGCACAGACCATGCCACATAAAACGGCAGACATTCCCACCCTTCACTGGTGATGAATGAGAACGTCACCATGAGGACGCGACCCGCATCTGCCGGGTCGGGGACCCGTAACGCTGAACGCCCATGCGGCGTTCTTTTCTATGCCGAAAAAAACCTAACGAAAAATCCCCCATCCGCGAACACGGATGAGGGATCCTTTCATGATCAAGCCATGCGTTCCACGAGATCCTCGACCTTCACGAGTTCCGCCTCCGCCAGGGCGCGGCGCTTCACTTCGGCCGACCCTTCGGCAAGGCTCTTCTCGGAGAACAGGACCCGGGTCGGAATGCCGATGAGGTCCGCATCCGCCAGCTTCTCGCCAGGCGAGGCCTCGTCGCGGTCGTCCCAGAGGACGTCGACCCCCTTCGCGTTGAGCGCGTCGTACAGGTCTTGGGCCGCCTGCTGGATTTGGGCCTGCGTTTCGGGCGTCTTGCCCCGGAACGTGACCAGGTGGACCTGATACGGCGCGACCGACGCCGGCCAGATGATCCCCCGCACGTCATGGCTCGCCTCGACGATCGTCCCCACCAGGCGGCTGACGCCGATGCCGTAGCACCCCATGATGACCGGTTGCTTGGAGCCGTCTTCGGCGGCATACGTCATGCCAAAAGCGTCGGAATAGCGCGTGCCAAGCTGGAAGATGTTGCCGACCTCGATCCCCTTCTTCCATTCGAGGGTCTCACCGGGATGGTCGGGGCAGGCGTCGCCCTCCTTTCGCGAGGCGACCTCCTGGTTCTGGCCATATTTCCACGACGGTGACGTGAGGATCAGGTCTTCACCGGCATCGGTGAGGACCTGGAATTCGTGCGAGAACTTGTCCGAAAAGACGCCCCCCGAAGCCTCGACGACGCGGGCCTGGACGCCACAGCGGGTATAGACGCGCAAATACGCATCCATCGCGCGGGCATAGAACGCGTCGAGGTCTTCCTGGGTGCGGTGGAAGGAATACATGTCCTTCATGATGAACTCGCGGCCGCGCAGGATACCGCTCTTGGCACGCAACTCGTCGCGGAACTTGGTCTGGATCTGGTAGACGCTCGTGGGCAGGTCCTTATATGACTGGACGTACGATTGCACGAGCGGCGTCACGACCTCCTCGTGCGAACAGCCGAGCGCATACTCCTTGCCGGTCTGCGACGGGAGCTTAAAGAGAATGTCGACGCTATCCCAACGGCCCGTCGTCACCCACGCTTCCTTGGCTTGCAGGGCGGGCATCAAAATCTCCTGCGCGCCAAGCGCGTCCATCTCTTCACGGACGATCTTCTCGACCTTGCGCAAGACCCGGAGCCCGAGCGGCAGCCACGAGTAGACTCCCGCCATTTCTTGGCGCACGAAGCCGCCGCGGAGCAGCAGCTGGGCATTGATCGATTCGGCCTCCTGGGGGGCCGCACGCAGGGTCTTGACCCCGAGGGAACGGTAACGCATATGGGAGGGAGGGTAACGAATCGGGATCGGACTGTCCACAGGGCGGAGCGCGGGTGAAGAACAAAAAATACCCCAACATCTTGCGTCGTAAAATAAATTATCTGTTTCGGTTGGCAACATCAGCCACCTCTTGCGGACGCAGCGCCCCACCGGGAATGGCGATCGCCAAACCATGCCCCTCTATTGACAAAAGCAACGGAAGCGCGCTAGAATCTTGCCGTCCGATGCGGCATTTTCCCCCCGCAACGGATGGAAGCGAGGCCACGCATGGCCACAACGACAAGCACGGTCTGGGATCGCATGGACAAGGGCCGCGACCACGCGATGGGCGAGCGCGCCTTCATCGGCATGATCAGCTTCTGGACGCTGGCGGGACTCGCCTTCAGCGGCGCCCTCGCCTACGTCACGCCCGCCGCCCTCGCGCACAACACGCTCGCGCTGATCGGGCTCAGCCTGGTGCCCTTCATCGGGATCTACCTGACGGCGAGAAGCAAGAACCCGTTCGTCTCCGCGCTGGGCTACGCGCTCGTCGCGGGGCCCTTCGGCGCCCTCCTGGGGCCGGTGACGGCGCAGTACCCGCACGCCAACCTGCTGCGCGTCCTCGCCATGACCGGCGGGATCACGCTCGTCTTCGGAACGATCGGGGTCGTTTCCCCCAAGTCGCTCGCCCACTGGGGCGGCTGGCTGCTCGCCGCGCTCGTCGCGCTGATCATGGGCATGCTGTTCGTCCCCATCATCGCCCTCATGGGGCTGCCGATCCGCGGCGCGCTCACGGCGATCGACGCCATCGCCGTCTTCCTCTTCTCCGGGTTCATCGTGTACGACATGAACCGGGCGATGCGCCTCGAACGCACGCACGACAACGCGATCGACGTCGCCGCGTCGCTCTACCTCGACGTGCTGAACCTCCTCCTGCACCTGCTCCCGTTCAGCGGCAAGAAGGACTGACCGGACGCCTGACCCGCGTCTTTTTCATTTGCCTCAAACGCCAATTCCGGGCGCAGGCGTCGCCGATGGAACGGGCATCGGGACTTGCGGGAATGCGGGGAGGGCCAATCCCCCCATTCCGAAACGAAAAACCTCCCTTTTCAGGGAGGTTCTCGCTGGTGCGACGGCTGGGGGTCGAACCCAGGACCTTGGGCTTAAGAGGCCCCTGCTCTACCGGCTGAGCTACCGTCGCGTACCATACACGGTCTGGGCCAGATGGTAGCGGAAGGGCGCCTGGCCGTCAATAACGGGCCTTGCGGAAAGGCTTGGCACCGGCTAGTCTAGGGCCTGGACCGGCCAAGGGCCCACGCCCACCAGACGCACCCCTAGCTCAGCTGGATAGAGCGCTTCCCTCCGAAGGAAGAGGCCAGACGTTCAAATCGTCTGGGGTGCACCATGTGAAAACCCGCTTATCCAGGCGGGTTTTTATGCGGTTGATCATTCACGAATGGCATACTGGGGCACGACCAGGCTTTTATGCAGGTTTGCAGAACGTAGAAAGCGTCACCAAATCCGCATCTTGTCGCAACAACCGTTCGTGCCTTCACCCATCCAAACCGAACAGGTATTCCCTCACGGCCGCTGCCATCTTGCGATAGCCTTGCTCCGTCATCTTTTCAAGATAGCTGTCATGCATGCTGGTTTTTGCGTTTATGGCGGGATTCAAGATCTTGTAGCGTTGCTTGAACTCCTTGAACGAGCGGAGGGCCGGGCCCTGGTAGGCCGCACGCACGAACGATTCGCAGGCGACGACCAGGCTTCCGCCTTCCGAGAGGATCCAGTTCTCCACCCCGATCCCACCGAGCCCACCTTGCTCAACGGCCTTATAGGCTTCCGCCTCCTTGAGGACCTCTTTCGCAAGGACGATGTTGGCGATGACCCGTGCCTGCACCTCTTCGCCGTCTTGGCGGCCGATCGAGGCGAGGCGTTCGCGGACGGACTGGTGCGACTCATACGCGTCGGTCTCCGTCTTGTGGTGAAAGCCGATGTCGACATCCGCTACCGTTTCCCCGATCTGCACACCCAACAGGCGAAGCTGGCGGCTCGTCGAGCCCTGGTGATGGGTTCCGCCAAGGGCCTTCGCAAGGGCCGCGCCAATCGTGCCCGCCTTGTCCATGTCGGTCGCGCTCAACTTCAGCATGAAATCAAAATCGGCAGAACCAGGAACGTTCGTTCCGCGCGCGGTCGAACCGGTCTCGTAGAGCTCGGCGCGCGTAAGGAGCTCGTGCGCTCTTTGCTCGGTTTGTACGCCTTGGCTCGCTAGGACCCCCAAGACGGTCGCTTGCAAGGCCTGGCTCGTGGCGACCGTCTCGGGCCGCTCGAGGCGTTTCGCGCGTAAAACCGCTTCCAAACGCAGGAGATGCAGCGAGGCTTGCTCGCGAGGCGAGCGCTCAAGCAGAAACGGCTGCCCGCCGATCCCGCTGAAGAAGCGCCGACGGTATTCGTCGTATTGCGCGGGAGTAAAGAGCACGTCCCCATGTACATCAAGGACGGGGATGTAGTGGCCCTGCGCGACGATCGAGGCAATGCAAGGATCGAGCGCTTCTGTTTTTGCGCGCACGCTCTCATTGACAACGATCGCGTCGATCTGGGAGCTCGCGAACCCGGTACGGATGCCGTAATGGCGCCTACGGAAGGCATCGACGGTTCCCGAGTAGAACAGCTCCACATGCGTTTCGCGTTGTAATGCGACGCGGACCAGGTCGGAGGGGTCATCCTTCGCGCGCATCTCTTGAAATTGCCCGCGATCACGGACCACCAGGAACACGTCCCCATACGCCCATGCCGGTGATGCCTTGAGCGTCTTCAGCAGGTCCTGGTCGGCATCCGCCGGGATCACCCGCCCAAGGTCGGTATCGTAGGGGGTAGCATCCGAGTTCGCGGACGGGCCGAGGTACTCTTTCGCGACCGAACCGTTCTGCAGGATGTTTTCGAGGTATTCCTGATCGCACCCCTTGACCAGGTCGCCGGCCTTGAGGCGGATGCGGCCGCCGGAAGCCTCGATCCAGGCGCGGTTACGCTGGTCGGCGTGGGCGCTCGCCCGGTCCATGCGGGCCAACGCCTCGTCCAAGGTCGCAATGCCAAGCGGACGCAAGTACATGTCGGCGACACGGGCGGCGAGCGTCTGCCCCGCACCCACGCGAAGATCCTCGCGGAGCCTTCGATAGGCCTCGAGGACCGGCGACTCGTCAACCGGCTTCGGAGCGGGCGGCTTTCGTTGGCCATAGAGCGATTGCTCGAACAGGCGTTCACAGCGACGAACGAACGTCGTGAACCGGCGCTTCTCCTCTTCGGACAGGGCCAGCGGACCTTCCTGGTCAAGTTTTGCGGCGACGGCTTCGCCAAAGCGGAATGCCTCTAAATAGGCGCGCAACGAAGGGTTGTTCGAGTCGAGATGGATGCCGAGGAGGTCCTTATAGACCGTGAACAGGCGAGCACGATGGCTTTCGGCCCGTAAGGTGGGGCTGAGGGCCTTGTTCTGGAGGGTCGTTTCCAGGCGCTCCTTCGTGTTGATCGCCTCAAACACCTTGTACACCTTTCCCACGAGCGGAAGGTTGTTGCGCTCGAATACGGCCGCGATCTTTTCATAGGCAGCGAGCGGGTCGGTGGCCGTGCGCAGCTGCCCGATGATTTCGCCGGAGATCTTCCGCAAGGACGCGGAAGGCGAAGCCGTGACGCGCTCGCAGACCCGAAGGAACGCACAGCTCCGCTCGCCCGCGCCGCACACCTTGGCAAGCCTCTCCAGGTACTCTATCTGGTAGATCTTTCCTGTCCGTCCTTGGACGCGCTGGAGGAGCGCATCGGCGAGCCTGGCGATGTCTGACTCGGTCAAGCGGCCTTGGCGGGCGAAGATCGCCTCCAATTGCGCTTCATCATGAAGGGAAAATTTTACCTGCGTGAGGAGATCGATAGCCAACAGCTCCACGAACAGGTCATGGGTAACGGTCAGCTCCCCCCGTTCCACGAGTGAGAGCGCGATATCCGGACGCGAGCCGACTTTTTTTCTCACGGCTTCGGCGCTGGAAACCCCTCGTTCCGCCAGGGCGCGTACGCAGACGGAAAATTCCCAGGCGCCGATGTCGTCCTGGTCTCGGAGCGCCTCAAGCTGCGCACGATCGAGCTCCAAGGCGCCATGGTTGAACGCGGTTAAGACCAGGCCCGCGTTCGCCTTCATCAAGCGCCTTACCAAGGCCGGCGTCACGACCCCCGGCTCGAAAACACCCATTTCCCGGAGGTCCGCGAAATGGATGAAGCGGTCCCTCGGCGATAGAAAAAGGTGGGAAAAACCGGCTATATCGGAAAACTTTCTTGAGATGGCCCGCAACGTGGGGTCAGGCGTCAAGGCTGTCAACAGACGGCGCGCCTGATCGGTCGTGAGCCGTAGATGGGTGAATCTTGCCCAGGCTATGGCCACCGCCGGCTTCTTCTCAATCAACGCGTCTACATCGGATGCGCCAAAGAAGCCAGGCGTGATCACGCCCAGACGGACCAACTCTCGAAAGAACCCGCCATCGTCATCGCCATACCCATCATCGAGCAGGCGCCACACCAAACGCCTCGCTTGGTTGACGTCAAAAAAGGCATCCCTGCCCTTGATAAGATCCAAGACGAACATCGGCGCGCGCTCAATCAGGCGATCGGCGGCGCCCTTATCGCAGATCGCGGGCTCAAAGGCACCGATCGCCCGCAAGGTGTCGACGTTATCCTTCAAGACATTCGCGTTGCTCCCTTCCAGGATCATCTTCACCTGTCGCGCGCTCGGCACCAGCATCCCCGAACGGATGGCGTTCAGCGCGTCGGATGGGGAGCCGAACACCAGGAAGTCTTCCCACTCCGGGGCGACCATCCCGTCTTCGGAGATGATCCCGAGCTCGCCCATGCGTTGTCGGTCGAGCGTGAGGTTGAAGATCGCCGCACCAAAGGCAATCCGTTTTTGGAGGGAAGGGGAAAGCACCTTCACCCCAAGCCCGACGAGCTCGTCGGCCTCGCGCGAACCGAAGAACCTCCGTTCGAGCGCAAGCTGTGCGCGACGGTTCTTCGCCTCCTCTTCGTCGAAAGGAAGCGGGACGGGCGTCTGTTCAAAGGGAGGCATGGCAAGATGCGCAAATGATACCACGCGTGCGCGGGCATGCCGCAGAACGCGTTTCGCGGCGGAATGATCGACCGCTATGCTAAGGGCACCATTCGATGAAATCCCCCTTCCCCTGGCCCCTTTGCTTGGGAATCGGCAGCGCCGCCTGTGCCGCCGCGCTCTTTTTAGGGCCGCTTGCCAATCCCTGGAAATGGCCGCACCCAGCCATCGTCCCATCGCCACAAGAAGATCAGGATGATCGGGAAAGGGCACGTGAGATGGAACAGGCCTATCAGCTGGCCCGCGAACAAGCGATGGCGACGCGGACGGTCGCGCCCTGCCAGGCCCTCCCGGACGTCTCCCTGCCCTACCGAAGAGACGCGCGCGGAGAGGCCATCCTCATCCTCAGCCAAACGGATGGGCCGTACGTTCCGGATCGGGAGCTCTTCTGGCCCCGTACCCAATGCCTCTACGCGTATGCCCAGGCATATGGATCAAGCACATGCATGGCCATCTTTGCGGGAACGGCTCGACGCCAGGAGTGCTTGCGGGAAGTGCAGGAAGCCCCGCTCGACCGCTATCAGACGTTGAAAGCTGGCCCACGAGCGAGTATCGAGGCGATCGGCAAGAAAACCTTTTTCTCAACGACGAGCCAGAAACCCTTGCCGTACCTCATCTTCTATCCGGACAAGCCCGTTCGCGGGATCCTGATCTATCTGCATGGGGCGGGAGGCGGGCTGGAGCAAGGGGCCTTGGATGGGTCCTACGAAGATAGCTTTAAGAGGCTCCGGGACCTGCTGCGGAACGAGCTCTCCTACCTGTACGTCACCCCCTCATTGAGTAACTTTTCGGCGGGAGGGGGCCAAGACGTGCGCGATCTCGCGCAAGAGCTGCATGTGGCCTATCCGGATGCTCCGATCTACCTCGCGGGCGCTTCGGCCGGAGGGCGGACGCTCTTCCACGCCCTGCAAGCGGCGTCTCCCCCCTTTGCCGGAGCGATCGCGCTCTGTCCGGCGGTTGATCCGGCGATGCAGATAGGTGCCCTAGGCACGGCTCCGGATGAGCAAAAGCCCCCTCTCTGGATCATCCAAGGCGAGCAGGATCCGTTCGTGTCGGCTCGAGAGGTAGACGCCCTCGTTCAACGCCTAACAGATGCGAATGCACGCCTGACATACGAGAAGATCCCCGGCGACCACGATGCGCCGCTCGAGCGAGTGGACTGGAAAAACGCTTTGGATTTTCTTTCGGCTCAACCGTCGCCATGACGAGGCCGCCCCTCAATCAGCAACCTTCTTGCCCTTTTTCAGCAACCGCACCATCCACGCATCTGGGACGAGCCCGGTCAAAGCGGAAATGACCACCAAACCACACGGGATCACAAAGAACGGATTCGAGAACGATACGGCAGACGGATCGTATCGCGCTGCACGCAGGGAATATGTTACATACCACAAAGCGGGCGTCCCGGCGGCAAGGCAGCCGACACGCAGCCATCGGGATGAGGAGATCGAGCCGTTTTGGTCGCGCAAGAAACGCAGACGCATGAACGCGAAGACGAACGGCGCCACGACGGTCACGAACGCTGCCGCTGCGATCATTACCACAACGATGATGGCGATAATAGCCAAGATCATACCGACACCCCCATCGAGGTCCTTCGACGTAACGCTAAACGAGGCGCGTGAGCTTATCGGGAAGCCCATGAGGAGAACGACGAGAGCGGACAGAAACGGATATTTTAAGAGTTTCATGGAGAAATGATAGGCATGTTTCATGCCATCCATCAAGGCGGCGATAAAAAGAAAAAACCCGCACGGAAACGCACGGGCGCAGCCCTCACCCCCTTCCCGGCACCCGCAAGAAGCTCATCCGCTGGCGCAGGCACATGTCGCGGAATCGGGCTTCGATGATCCCTGCCCAGGCCAAGTCTTCGAGCAGCTCGACCTGCTGTTTCCACGAGATCGTGGCATCGATATAGAGATGGAAATGCCCTGGCGAACGCGAAGGGAGTAGCCGGATAGGAACGATGAACGCGAGCGACGCGTGCTCCGCCGGGACGATCTCCGTCGGCGGCGGACCGAAGCCGGCGTCGAACAGCCGCTCCCAGACCGAGCGAAGCCGCTCATCAGGGACATCCCGTTCGATGAACAGGCGGGTCCGACCGGGGGCGCCCTCATCGGGACGGAGGGACGCCGGAAAGTCGAGATCAAGGAGCGGCGCATGGCACCCATCCGCCGTCCGCGAGCCGATGCAGTCCGCACACGCCTCAGCAGATGCATGGAGCGTGAAACCGACGACATCGCCATAGTGGTTCTTCTGGCTGGACCAACCCTCGGACCAGTAGGTGCGTCGCATGGGATCAGGCATTGGAACCTCCTTTAGGCATACATATAGCCTTATTTAGCAGTTCTGTCAAGCGACCCACCCCGCCACCACAAGAGAAAAGCTGCCCAAGCGCGCACGGCGCCTGGACGGCGAGGAACGCGACTCAGGGCCCGATCCCGAGCTCGCGGTCGGTCCGCCAACCGGCGGGAACCCGCGTTCCGGGTGCGTAATGGCCGGCAGCCACCGCCCTTGCGACACCACGTAGCGCCTGGGCTCCGTGAAATGGTCGGTGAGGGCCACGCCTGGACGGCGGGCGACGTTGGGCCCGAGGAGGATACCGGCCGGGAAGAGGTCGGCAACCTCCGTGACGTTCAGGCAGACTTCAGGATGACGCCGCTCACCGTCGTGCGTATGGATCGTGAAGACCTGCGCGGCCGGGCCCTCCGACCCAACGATCCGATCAACGTCATCCGCGGACGGAGGTTCCGATACGGTCACCCGTTCCTTGTTCGTCATGAGAGGCCTCCAGGGAAGAAAGCTCATTTCTCCGCATTGACTGTAGGGGTTGGCAAAAAATAGCTTATTTTTGCAAAAACGTCATCAAGCATTCGGATTCCTTGTCAGCGGAACGGCATCCGCTTTTCTTGACAAAAGGCCTCTTTTGGTGCTATCATGAAAGACTGCGAAAAACGCCTGCCCCTCTCAAAAAGGAACTCAACATGGCCAAATTTGGCGATCTCGTTCAACTCGCATGGATTGATGCGGGCCGGCACCGCTTCACCGAGCCGCCCAACATGATCAAGGGGATCGAATTCGTCGGCCCCATCCCGCCGGTCACGGTCGGCCAGGAGTGGCAGTGTCGGGTTGTCCGGGATACGGAACCGAAGATGCGCCAGCGCGGCGTGCTCCGGCTCACATTCGTGCAGGTCGTGCAGCTGACCTGGACGCTCGTGCCGTACGGCCCGAAGCTGTATGGCGAACAGGACGTGGAGCCGCGCCAGATGTGCGGGATCCGCTCGGAACGGTCCTCCTCGCCGCCTCCGGCGGAGGTCGAAGCCGAAGCCGGCCGTCGCAAACAGGCGTACGCGGCGGCGATCGTGCGTGCCCGCGAGGCCCTAGCCCCATTCTTCCTCCACCGCCGGGGACCGGTCGTCGAGGAGACGCACGAGGTCGAGCTGCCGGAGCTGGCCGGACGTCTGTTCACGCGCCTGGCGCGGGTTCGCCACCGCATCGGACCGTTCGCAATGGAATACTCGTTCGTCAATGAGGACGAGGATACCGTGTGGCAGAACTGGTGCTTCCTGCCGAAAGGCGAGAAGGAAGCGGAAGAGATCGGCCGCACGCCGATCGCGACGAACCTCGGCAGGCGCCGTCTGATCCTGGACGTCGCCCACACGCTCTCAGAGCTAGGCCCGCCACAGGAGATCCGCTGCGTCGGTGCAAACGGCGAAATCCAGTTCATCTGGGAACGGGATGCGTCGGGGGAGGCATCCATTCTCCTAACCCTGGCCTCCACGAAACACGGGTATCCCGAACCAGCAGGCACGACCCGCATGGAACAGGCGCTCGCGTCCCCCATCGGCCCGGCGCTCCGAACGGCGCTCGCTGAGTACCAGAAATGGAAGGCCGAGCTCACGGCCCGGGCGACGGCCGCCCGTGAACGCGCCGAAGCCGAGCGGCAGGCCCGACGGGAACAACCGAAGCCCAGTCCGCCTGCGGCACCACCTCCTCCACCTCCGCCGCCCCCGCCCGCCACCATGGCCGACTTGCATCAGAAATGGCGTAAGCGCTGAGCGAGCATAGCAGAGCAAGAACAAAAAAGGCGAGCCGCCAAGGCTTCGCCTCGCCCGTCCCCTGGCTCCTTCCGGGGTCTCTTTTTTTCCAAAACAGACCTCATTTCACCAGCCGCTCCAGATCCAAGACCTGGTTCACGCCAACCTGCGATACGAATTCCGGGGCATGGCTCACGAGGATCACCGCGCCCTTGTAGGCCGCCAATGCGCGGGCGATGACCGGCAAGTGGCGGAAGTTGATGTGGTTCGTCGGCTCGTCCAAGATCAGCAGGCCCGGTCCCTGCAAGATGAAGCGCGCAAAACAGAGCAAGCCTTTTTGCCCCTCAGAAAGCGAACCGACCGTGTTCTTAAGCAGATGCGAGGTCAGCAGGAATTCGGACGCGACGGCGCGCAGGCGCTCGTTCGACGGCAGCTCCATCACCTCCTCGAGGACCTCGTAGGCGGTCTTGTCGAAATCGAGGCCGGAAAAGTCTTGGCGATAGTAACCGACCTTGAGGCCTTTCGCGAGCTTGATCCCCTCATCGGACCCTTCGGCGAGCGTCTTGAGCAGCGTCGTCTTGCCGATGCCGTTCGGGCCGATGATGTGCCAGCGGTCGCGGCGACGGACGATCAGCTCATGAGCGACGCGCTGCGGCTCCCCGCCCTTGAGCAGCACGAGGGAAGACAGCTCGAGCGGCGCCTCGGACAGCTCTTGCGCCGGGATCTCGAACTCGCGGATCGTACGGTCATCGCGGCGGACGTCGACCATCTCCTCCTCCGCCTCCTCGACCTGCTCCTTGAGCTTGCTCGCGAGCTTGCGCATCTTGCCGCCCTTGTGCGCGAAAAAGTTGACCTTGTCCTTGCGGTCCTGGATGTCCTTGAGGAGGCGCGCGTTCTTCATGCGGTCGCGCTCGACCCGGGCGGCGATCTCCTCGACCACGTCAAAATAGTTGCCGACGTACTGCTCGACCTTGTGGGTGTGCGCGTCGAGGTGCAGCACGCCCTCGGTGAACATGTTCAGGAAATCGGCATCGTGCGAGATCACCAGCACCGTCTTCGGGTACATGATCAAAAACGAGGTCAGGTGCTCGATGCCGGCCTGGTCGAGGTTGTTCGTCGGCTCGTCGAGGAGCAGGATGTCGGGCTCCTGGATGAGCGCATGCGCGAGCAAGAGGCGGGCCTGCTGGCCGCCGGAAAAATCCTTCAGCGGCTTGTCGAGCGCCGCGACCAGGTTGACGGTCTCGAGTGTCATCTTGATGCGCGCGTCAAGGTTGTAGTGGTGCTCACTGAAGGCACGGGCGAAAAACTCCCGGACCGTATCCCCCATCCATTCTCGCGGGATCACCTGCAGGGCGATGGCGACCGACGCGCCGGACTCGAGGTGGATCGCGCCCTTCTGCGGCTTCACGACGCCGCGGATGAGCTTGAAGATCGTGCTCTTGCCGGCGCCGTTTTGGCCCATGAGGGTGATCTTCGCATTGTCGCGGAGCGAAAAATCCACCTCTTCCAAGAGGGGCTTCTCCTCATCATACCCATAGGTGACGCCGCTGAAGCGGACGATGACGTGGCCGTGGTCCATAGAAATGGGGGTGAGTTAACCACAAAAGTCCGGGTTTGGCAAGCTGTGCCACCGGATGCGGGAAAAGAAAAAAACGCGCCATGCGGCACGCTCAGCGGCGGAGACCCTTCTGGACGACGGGGTCGAGCCCGATCTGCCGGAACGGCGGCAGGACCCTCGAAGCGGGCGGATCGCCCGTCAGCACGAACCCCACCCCCTCCCGTGGGGACACGCCGATCGCGACGAGAAGACGACCGGCACGCGCGTGCGCCACGGCCTGGCGCAGGCAGGCGAAGCCTTCTTGATGGCCCGCCACGAGGAACGTGCAGGCGAAGACCACCAGGTCGAAGACCGCGTGCCAGGCGAGGGCGTCGATGCGATCATTGACGAGGTCCGTCGCCAGGGCCTCCTCGATCTCCGCCGGCGAGGCGGAGCCGAACGAGAACGCGCGCTTCACGGCCGGAACGACGCGCCTCGCACCATCCGACAGGCCGAGTTCGGCGGCACGCTGCAGAAGGACCCTGGCCAACGGGGTCGGACGAGGCTTGGGAAGCCGGTTGAAGTCCTTGAGGGGGACGCCCTCGACCGCCGTCACCCCCAGCCAGCGGGTGGCCTCGGCCAGGCCCTTGAACGCGTCCGCGTCACTCGGGGCGAGGGACGGCTCCCACCCGACGAGGGGGCGGACCAGGTCGGCGAGCGCCGTCCCATGGCCCGGGAAGGCGGCTTCCCAGAAAGCGGTCCCTGCAGCCTCGGGAACCAGCATCCAGCGCGCAGTATGCGATTGATCCGTCATCGATTCCTCCGTATCCGTACGAGTAACATGAAATGGCTCTCCCGTCAATCCGCCGATACGTTTGGCGCATGGGTGAACCGATTCGCCCCGACACCCGCTTGAACAAGAAAAACGCGCCATGGCGCGTTTTTCTGAGAAGGCTAGGCGGCGAACGCCTTGACTACCTTCAGGGCGACCTTCCCTTTTTCTCCCCCGATCTCGATATCGGCCATGAACTCCTTGGGCTCGACCCATTCGGTCACGAGGTTCACGCTCTCGGCGCGCAATTCCTTCGCGAACGCGCCATTTTCCTCGAGGATCGCGTCGCGGACGTCGCCTTCCGGGAACAGGAAGAGCACGTGGGCCTGGTCTTTGGGCTCGAGGCCGGCCTGCTTGCGCAGGTTCATCACGGTCCGGGCGAACTCGCGGCGATACCCCTTCTTGAGCAAGGCAGGCGTCATCTCGAGATCGAGCTCGACTTCCCACGGCTGCGAGAGCCCGGTCTTGCCTTCGACGACGACCTGCTCGACGTTGACTTCCTCGCGCAGGACATCGAAGAGGGCTTGCCGGCCTTGCCAATGCTCAAGGAGCGCCGGATCGGCGAAGGAGACCTTCAGCGAGGCGAGGGCCTGGCGGACCGGGACCCCGCGCTTGGCGCGGATCTCGTGGGCCGCCGAGGCCACCTCACGCAGCCACGCCATGTCCTGTTCGAGCGCCTCGTCGCGCACGCGCGCGATCGCCTTCGGCCAGGCCTCGAGATGGACGGAGGCCTTGGCGCCGCCGAGTTCCTGGTAGACCTTTTCCGTCAGGAACGGGATGAACGGGGCGGCGATCTTGGTGAATTCGAGGAGGACCTCATACAGCGTCTTCAAGGCGTCGAGGCGCTGGAAGGCCTGGTCGGACTTGAGGCGGTCGCGCGAGCGGCGCAGCCACCAGGTCGAGAGGTCGTCCATGAATTCGCGGAGGGGGCGGGTCGCCTTCACGAGGGCGTAGCCGTCCATCGCCTGCGTCACCTCATCGGTGAGCCGGGCGAGGCGGGAGAAGATCCAGCGGTCGAGCACATGGCCGCTCCGCGGCTTCTCGAGCTTCACCCCGTCGCCGGCATAGGTCTTGTAGAAGGTCACGACGTTCCAGTAGAGGTTGAGGAAGGTCCGCGTGATGGTCTGCAGGTCACGTTCGGCGAAGTTGAGGTTTTCGGCCTCGACGATCGGTGAGGTGAGGAGATAATAGCGCAAGGCATCGGCCCCATGCTTGTTGAGCAGCTCCCACGGGTCCGGATAGTTCTTGAGGCTCTTCGACATCTTGCGGCCGTCTTCGGCGAGGACCATGCCGGTCACGACCACGTTCTTGAAGGCGGGCTTGTTGAAAAGTGCCGTCGAGAGCACGTGGAGCGCGTAGAACCACCCGCGGGTCTGGTCCTGGCCCTCGGCGATGAAGTCTGCGGGCGAATGGGCATCGAAGAAGCGGCGCTGCTTGAAGGGATAATGCAGCGAGGCGACCGGCATCGAGCCCGACTCGAACCAGCAGTCGAACACTTCCGGCGTGCGCCTCATGGTGCCGCCGCATTCGCACGGGATCGTGACGCGGTCGATGTGCGGGCGATGGAGGTCTTGGTTCTTCGTGCAGGTGCCGGGCGTCGCGATGTCCTTAAGCTCCTTGAGCGAGCCGACCACGCGCATCCGCTCGCACGACGAGCAATGCCACACCGGGATCGGCGAGCCCCAATAGCGGGTGCGCGAGACGTTCCAGTCGGGCGCGGTCTCGAGCCCCTTGCCGAAGCGGCCCTCACGGAAATGGTCGGGGTGCCAGTTGATCTTTTGCGCGGTCTTGAGCAACCGGTCCTTCAGCGTCGTGACGTTCACGAACCAGGCCGGCTGGGCCTTGTACATGAGGAGCGTCGAGCAGCGCCAACAGACGGGGACGCTGTGGGTGATCGCGTCGGCACGGTAGACCAGGTGGCGTTCACGGAGGTCGTTCAGGACGAGCGGATCGGCCTCCTTGATGGGGGTGCCGGCGAACGGTCCACAGACGGCGGACATCTTTCCCTCGTCATCGACGGTCTGGACGATCGGCAAGCCATGCTCGCGTGCCATCTGCAAGTCTTCCTCGCCGTAGGCCGGGGCGGTGTGCACGATCCCCGTCCCGTCTTCCGCGGTGACGTGCGTGCCGGCCACGACACGGAAGGCCCCCTCCCCCGCTTCGACGAAGCGGTAGAGCGGCTCATACCTCATCCCGACCAGCTCAGAACCCTTGAAGCGGCCCATCACGAGGACCTTGGCCACGCCCGCCTCCAACCCTCCCCATTCCTTCAGGACATCCTCCGCGCGGCTCTCGGCAAAGAACAGGATATCGCCCGTCTCCTGGATGCGCGCCTTCACATACGTCAATTCCGGATGCACCGTGAGGCCCGTGTTGGCGGGCAGGGTCCATGGGGTCGTGGTCCAGGCGAGGAAGTACGTCTTCTCTTCGCCCGTAACGGCAAATTTCACGTACACGGCCGGATCTTCGCGATCGACGTAGGAGTTCCCCATCGCGACCTCGAAATTGGAGAGCGACGTCGAGCAGCGCGGGCAGAACAGCGAGACGCGCGTGCCGCGATACGCCAGCTCCTTCTTGTGGAGTTCCGAAAACACCCACCAGACCGATTCGATGTATTCGGTCTGCAGGGTCATGTACGGGTCCTTGAAGTCGACCCAGCGGCCGATGCGGTCGATGTATTTTCCCCATTCGCCCTCGTACCGGAAGACGGAGGCGCGGCAGGCGTCGTTGAACTTGTCAATGCCGTGCGCCTCGATCTCGCGCTTGGAACCGATCTTGAGCTCCTTCTCGATGAGGTTCTCGATGGGTAGCCCGTGGCAATCCCAGCCCCAGCGGCGCGGGACGCGGTAGCCCTTCATGGTCCAGTAGCGGGGCACGGCGTCCTTGAGGACGGACTGGAGCAGGTGGCCGTAGTGCGGGAGGCCGGTCGCGAAGGGCGGCCCATCGTAAAAGACGAACGTCTTGCGCGGGGAACGTTCCTTGAGGGTCCGCTCGAAAATGCCTTGGGCCTTCCAATAGGAAAGGACCTCTTCTTCGAGGCGAGGGAACGGGGAGGTCCGCGGTTCGCCGTTTTGCGGCGAGGCGGGCGCGGGCGAGGGATGGTCGGCCATATGTGGGGATATCTTGGCTGGGGGCGGCGCAGGCGTCAAGAATGGCTTGACGGAGCGGAAAAAATGGGGTACGAACGAGCCTGGCCCGACACGACGAAAAGGAGGCCGCATGAACCTTCGTGGACACTCCCCGCCCCTGCGCTTCAACCCCGAGGACGCCCGGGCGCAACGGACCGGCAAGCCGGTCGTCCGGATGGTGGAGGGGAAGATCCAGTCGTTCGCCTGGATCTTCCTTCCGAGCGGACTCCAGGTGATGGCGCCGCTCAAGCGGCTCCCGATCGTCAGCGCCGCCGTCGCCATTCGGCAAGGCGCGTACCATGAGGAGAAGCCCGGGACGGCGCACGCGCTCGAGCACCTCGTCTGCAAGGACGTCCTGCAGCCGGGCGTCCACCCGGCGCTCCAGCCGCTCATCGGGACGGGGCTGCGCACGAACGCGTTCACGCGTGGCGAGCTGACCTGCTACTGGGCGCTGACCCCATTCCGGAGCTGGCGTGCCCTGCTCGACGGGCTGCTGAAGCTGGTCTTCCGGGCGCACCCGTTCATCGACCACCGACGCTGGAAGCGGGAGCAGCCGGCGATCATCGAAGAGTCGCTCCGCGAGCGGAGCGAGAACGAACGCATCGCCCTCGCCGTCAGCGCGGCCGCCTATCCCACCTTCGAGCGGATGCGGCATCCGATCGACGGCACGGTCGAGGATATCGAACGGCTGACCGTGGAGGACCTGGTCAAGACCTACGAGCGGACGTACTTCCCCGACAACGCGGTCGTGATCGTGCACGGGTTCGGGCACGTCGAACCCCTGCTGCGCTGGTTCGAGGCGAGGCCGGAGGCGCACGATCGCGGCGCGGCGCACGTACGGATCGCTTCGGCCCCCTTCATGGACCGCGGCCTGAGCACGGACCTCGTCGTCCCCGTGACCGGAGGACCGAGCATGGAACGCGTGCAGTACGTGTCCGCCCCCTTCCCGAACGACGAGGCGAACTGGCGCACGGGCTGGCTCCTCGCCGCCGTCATGACGAACGGGCTCCTCCGCGAGACCTTCCGCCGGCAGCACGGGCTCGTCTACTACCTCGGCATGGCGCACGCGCTCGGGTACGATGACCAGCGGCACTTCGAGGTCGGCGGCCGCATGGGACACGCCAACATGGATACGGCCCGACGAATCTGGGAATGGCTCTGGAAGGATGCGTGTAAACGCCTGCCGAAACGCCCGCAGGATCTGCTCCCGTTCATCGAACGGACGATCGGGGAACACGCGTACACGCACGCCAAGGCCCGCATGGGACCGCCGGAGGACCTGCGCAACCACCTGCTCAGCCGCTGGCTGGTGCAGTCGCGCCGACGGACCCAGAGGAACATGCTCGACTGGACCCCGGAGGAGCTCTACCGCCTCCTGAAGCGAACCCCCGCCTTCGCGGATCTTCCCTGGCAGGAGATCCGCGTCCTGCCCACGCCCTGACGGCGTGGGTCTTTTCTTTTCGGGCGTGGTACACTTCGCGGGTCTATGCCTACGTTTTTATTGGGGGCGGACCATGGGGGATTCGCCCTCAAGGAACATCTCCGCAAGACGCTCGACCGTCTTGGCTTGCCCTACGAGGACCTGTCGCCCGAGGTCGTCGAGGGGGACGATTATCCGCCGGCCGCCCAACGCGTCGCCAAGCACCTGACGCAGGCGCGGGAGGCCGTGGGCTTGCTCGTCTGCCGCAGCGGGTTCGGGATGGACATGGCGGCGAACCGGTTTCGGGGCGTACGGGCAGCGGTGATCCGCTCGGCGGCCGAAGCCCGCTTGGCGCGCGAGCATAACCATGCGAACGTGTTGGTGTTGGGGTCCGAGTTCACGACCCCGAGCCAAGCGGACCAGATCCTGAAGACGTGGATGGAAACGCTTGGCTCGCATGCGCAGCGCCATGTGCGTCGCATCCACCAGCTCGACGCCGACGTATGACGCACCTCGTCCCCGAAATCATCCCCGCCCTGCTTGTCGCGACCGCGGAAGAGGCGCACGCGCGCTGGCAGCAGGTCCTTGAGGCGGAATGCGTACAAGTCGATTGCCTTGATGGTCATTTTGTCCCAAATACAAGCTATTTTTCACCCGAGACGTGGCCGACGCAGGGGCCCGGCATTGAGCTCCACCTGATGTGCCAGCAGCCGCTCGCGGTGATGCGGGCCTGGGAAAAACACCCGCTCTTTCGTCGGGCCGTATGGCATGCGGAGGCGCCGGTCCACCACGAGGAGCTGATCGCCTGGTGCCGAGAACGGCAGCTGGAATGCGGGATCGCGCTGAATCCGGAGACGGGGCCCGAACGGCTCGCCGCGCTCGCAGGCGGCCTAGACCTCGTCCTGCTGCTCAGCGTGCACCCGGGCTGGAGCGGGCAACCGTTCCTGCCGACGACGTTCGCGAAAATCACGGCCGTACGCGCACGGGTTCCGGACCTCGCCATCGGCGTCGACGGGGGCGTGACGGAAGCGCTCATCCCAAAACTGACGGAGCTGGGCGCCAGCCATTTCTATCTCGGTTCGGCGCTCTTCGCGCCGAAGGAAGGCTCGACGCAGCAAGCCTTGCGGCATCTTACCCACCTCGTGCATGCTCAATCCGTATGAAACACTTCTTTTCCATCGTCGGGCTGGTCGCGGCTTCCCTCCTCGCGGCACAGACGGCCTCGGCGCGCACGATGGCGCCTGGACGCCTGGTCCGCAGCCCCGAGCAGCCGGCGGTCTACTATTCGCCGAGCGACGATACGCGCTACACGTTCCCAAATGAGCGTATTTTCCGCAGCTGGGGCGTCTCGTTTGACGCCGTCGAGACGATTCCTGCCAACGCATTGGCGCAATTGCGCTTGGCAGGCGCCATCGTGTACCGCCCAGGACGGCTCATCAAGATCGAGACCGACCCGAAGGTCTATCTCGTCACGGAAAATGGGATGCTGCGCTGGGTCGAGACGGAGGCCGTGGCACGCGCCCTGTTCGGCGACGCCTGGGCACGCCAGGTCGAGGACATCCCGGATGCGTTTTTCGCCGCATACACGTTCGGCTCATCCATCGCGAATGCGGCGACCGTCACGTTGCCGGCCTCCGGTTCGGGGGGGTCGCTGTTGGCCATCGGGCTGAATCAGGGCCTGATCCGGAATCCGGACCTGGCCACATCGACGGTGCCGACCGTACCGACCAGCACGACGCCAGAGGCTCCAAGCGCTCCGCAGGGCATCGTCGTCCGTTCGAGCCTGCCGAACGGCGTCCGCGTCAACGAATCGGTGCGCGTGGACGCGTTCGGCCAAGGGACGATCCCGCGGCAGGTGGCGATCCGCGTGAACGGGGCGCTCGCCCGAACCTGCCAGGAAATCGCCGCGTGCTCGTACTCCTTTACCCATCCGACCCAATCGAGCGTCACCGCGTACCAAGTCCAGGTGGACGCGACCCTCGCGGACGGCACCGCCCGCACGCAATCCATCACCATCCCTGTCCGGGATCCGCAAGGCGGCGCATTGCGGCTCAACCTCACGCAAGACGAGACCCGCTCGCCCGGCAACATCGACCTCGAAGCCGAATGGACCGATACCCTCATCGGCGCCCGGTCGATCACGCTCACGGTGAACGGGGAGGACCAGCGGGTCTGCTTCAACGTCACGACCTGCCGCGCGTCGTATGGCGTGATGGGCGCGGTCGGCTCGCACCTCGAGGTTCGGGCCATCGCCGAAGATACGGCCGGCAACCGCTGGGTCACGAACGCGTATACCATCACGATCGTCGAGAACGATCGGCCGACGTTGACCGTGGGCACGAATGCGGCCGTGCTGTTCACGGGCGAGGCGATCACCGTCAACGTCGAGGCCTCGGATGCCAACGCCATTGCCTTTATCGAGATTTGGGAAAACAATACACGTCAGGCCCGCTGCGAACGGACCAGCTGCACCCTCACGACCGCCCCCCAAATGACCGCCGGGACGCACACGTTCCGCGTGGTCGCGCAAGACCTCCTCGGGGCCGGGCGGGAGGTGACGCTTGATCCGATTCTCGTCCTGCCGACCGTTCGTTAATTCTTCCCTAACCCTTGCGAAGATATGAACAAGTCCTTGGTTTCGGGCGCGCTCACCCTCTCGCTCTTAGCCGCACCGCTCCTGCCCGCGTTTGCCGCCGAACGTAGCACCTTCAACGCCGGCGAACTCATCAAGAGCCCGAGCAACGCGGCCGTCTACTACTTCGCCGCCGACGGCAAGCGCTACGTGTTCCCGAACGACAAGACCTACTTCACCTGGTACGCCGACTTCTCCGGCGTGAAGACCATCCCGGCGCGCAGCCTGTCGGCGATCCCGCTTGGCGGCAACGTCACCTATCGCCCCGGCCGCAAAATGGTGAAGATCACCACCGACCCGCGCGTCTATGTGGTCGACCAGGGCGGCGTCCTGCGCCACGTCGAGACGGAACAGCTCGCGCAAAGTCTATATTCCATCAGCTGGAAGGGGCAGATCGAGGACATCCCGGACGCGTTCTTCACCAACTACCGCCTCGGCACCGCCATCCAGTCGACGCGCGACTTCAACCCGCAGAACGTGATGACGCAGACGACGACCATCGCCCAAGACAAGCAGATGACGCCTGAGATCGCCAACATCACGATTGGCGACATGGAAACGAGCTTTGTTCCGGCCACGATCACCGTCAAGCGCGGCACGACCGTCACCTGGACGAACCGCGACACCACCAACCACACCGTCACGGGCTCCGGCTGGAACTCGGGGATCATCGCCCCGAACGCGACCTACTCGCGCACGTTCACGACCAGCGGCTCGTTCGACTATGCCTGCTCGATCCATCCGAGCATGCAAGGGACGATCAACGTGGTGCCGTAATAAAGTCAGAAAAGGGAAACCGGCCACCTCCGTTGGCCGGTTTTTCGTTCCGGTGGCGGAAGGAGCCACGATGTGGCCCGTCGAGCTCCATGCTACCAGGGCCAACCCAGATCATTGACACATCCTTCAGGGCGTGCTAGTACCTATTCCTACAGCGCTTGTTTTTCGCCTTCGGTAGAGCGAATACCCCTTTCGAAGGGGCAAAAGACGCGTGAGCCCCTTTCCCCACCGCGTCAGAAGGCACAAACGCCATGCGACGATTGCGATTCCTCTCCCTGGCCGTCCTGCTGATGGTCGCCTGCGACCAGTGGACCGAGATCCACACCTGGACGATCAGCCACGTCGGGGTCGAGCCGTACGAAGAGACGGTTTCCCTGACCTGCGGCTACTTCCAGGCCGGTTCCCCGGTCGCCGCCCGTCCGGCCCCGCTCGTGATGGGGATGCACGTCTCCCCAAACTGGGACACCGCCCAGGTGACGTACCAGATCGCCACCGACTACTACCACCAGACGGTCGCCGGCGGGACGCGCGACAACGCCGGGCGGATCTACGTCTACTGCGTGAACCATCCGGTGTACATCCCCGACGGGACGTTCATCCAGGGACTCGACACGCCCGGGTACACGTCCATCGTCACCTTCTATCCCAACGACACGTACTCCGTCATGATCCACCGAACCTCTTCGAACGGGTCCGCGGGGTATACCCAGCTCATCCTCAACACGACTCGCCCGCTCCCGCCCTGAGAGGCGCTCGCGAACAACGATCGGGCGATCGATGAACCCGACAAACGCATGGGGTCTTCACCTACCGACCAGCAAGGTCGTTTTTTCATCTCCGATGCGGCTCGAGGCGTTTCCGCGCATCTCTGCTATACTCCTCGCATGCGCACCTTCTCGATCCAGGAACTGGAACTGATGGCGAACACCATCCGCCAGGACGTCATCAAGGCCCTCGTGCGCGCCGGCAGCGGCCACTCGGCGGGGCCGTTGGGGATGGCCGACGTCTTTACGGCCCTCTATTTCCACGTCCTCCACATTGATCCGAAGCACCCCGACCTGCCGGAACGCGATCGGCTCGTGCTGTCGAACGCGCACATCTGCCCCGTCTTGTATGCGACGCTCGCCCGCCGCGGCTTTTGCTCCGTCGAGGAATTCCATGCCTCCCTCCGTGCGCTCGGCTCGCCGTTCCAGGGCCATTCCAACACCCATTTCGGCATCGGCATCGAGACCTGCGGCGGACCGCTCGGCCAAGGGATCTCGCAAGCCGTCGGCATGGCCCTCAGCGCCCGCATGGACCGGGCCCGCTGGCGCACCTACTGCCTCATGGGCGACGGCGAACTCAACGAGGGCCAGTGCTGGGAAGCGTTCCTCCTGGCCAGCCGCGAGAAGCTCCACCAGCTCACCGTCATCGTCGACCGCAACAACATCCAGATCGACGGCTACACCGAACATGTGATGCCGCTGGAACCGTTGCGCGACAAGTTCGAGGCCTTCGGCTGGCACGTCATCGATACCGACGGCCACAACCTGCGCCGCATCATCGACAGTCTCGAGGAAGCGCAGGCCGTCTACGAGAAGCCCAGCGTGATCCTCGCACATACCGTCCCCGGCAAGGGCGTGAGCTTCATGGAGGCCGATTTCGCCTGGCACGGGAAACCGCCGAACCAAGACGAGGCCCGCCGGGCCATCCACGAATTGCGTACCCTCGCCGGCGCGATCGAATCGGAACACGAATAGCCCTATGCTGCACCCTGACCTCTTCACCGAACGGCAACAGCTCATCCCCACCCGCAACGGATATGGCGATGCGTTGCTTGAATTGGGAAAAACCGACGACCGCGTCGTCGTGCTCACGGCCGACCTGGCCGAATCGACGCGCGTCCACCTGTTCCGCGACGCCCATCCTGAGCGCTTCGTCGAAGCCGGCGTCTCCGAACAGAACATGGTCGGCATGGCGGCGGGCCTCGCCCTCTCCGGCAAGATCCCGTTCGCGAGTTCGTATGCCGTATTCGTTCCGGGCCGAGCCTGGGACCAGCTGCGCGTCTCGGTCTGCTATACCAACGCGAACGTCAAGATCGCGGGCGCCCACGCAGGCCTCTCCGTCGGCCCGGACGGCGCCACGCACCAGGCCCTCGAAGACCTCGCCATGACGCGCGTCCTCCCTAACCTCACCGTGATCGTCCCCTGCGACTACCACGAGACGAAAAAGGCAACGCTCGCCATGGCCGCCACCGAAGGCCCGATGTACGTCCGCTTCAGCCGCGAGAAGACCCCCCTCCTCACCAGCGAACAGACCCCTTTCAAGATCGGGACGCACACGGTCCTCCGTCCCGGCAAGGACGTCACTCTCGTCGCCTGCGGCCCCCTCGTCTACGAGGCTCTCGTCGCGGCACGTACCCTGGAAAAGCAAGGGATCAGCGCCGAAGTCATCAACGCCTCGACCCTGAAACCATTCGACGAGAAGACGCTCCTCAAGAGCCTCAAGAAGACCGGCTGCGCCGTGACGGTCGAGGAACACCAGGTCCACGGCGGCCTCTTCGGCGCGGTCGCGGAGATCACGGGGCTCTTCCTCCCGGTCCCCCTCGAACCCGTCGCCATGCCCGATTGCTTCGGCGAATCGGGCGAGCCGAAGCAACTCCTGGAAAAATACGGCCTCACCGCCGAACAGGTCGTAAAAGCGGCTAAGAAAGCGATAAAAAGACGTGACGCTTGAAGGCGCCACGTTTTTATCCTATACTCCCCCGGCGAAGAAAGGACTCGCCGTGATCCTGGACCTGCTCAAACGTCGGGCCACCGCCCAAGCGAAACGCGTCTCCGACGCCATCCGGACCCTCGAAGACACGATCCGGACCCCACCGTCCCCGCAAGCTCCGCAAGGGCATCCATCCGGTGCCGGCATCTGGGTGGTCCTCCACGTTCGTCCGGAAGACCGGGGAGCGCAAGAGACGCGCCTGCAACGCAGCCGCAAACTGCACGAGCAGTCGATCCAGATGCAGCGGCTGCACGCAGCGCTATCGGTCGGCGCCGATCCGTCGCAACCGGGCCAACGTCTCGCCTACCGTCGCGCGAAGGTGCCGCAGGCCCTCCTGACCAAGGAGGAGCTTGAGGCCGCCAGCGAACCCGGCACCCTCGAGCCCAGCGGCAAACCCGTCCGGGTCGTCACGACCCCGCTCTCCTGGCTCGTCTTCAAGCCCGAGAACGGCGGCTGGTCCCTCTTCACCATCCCCCGCCACCAGCTTTTCAGTGACTGGCGCGACGCCCTCGCCAACCGTCCCCCGCGCTCCCCCTCTACGGATCCTCCAACGGAAGGGTGGCTGCCCTGAATCCCTCGTATGGGATTCTTTTATATCGAGTGTCAAGCATGTCCCGTCCTACGCCCGCCTTCCGCATCCTTCATGCCGATCCGGTCCAAAACGGGTTGACAGGATGACAGATCCGTGCCATCATCTCCCTCCGGAAGGAGCACGCGAACATGACCAGACAAGCCTACATCGTCGTCGACCTCGGCAACGGTGACGCCGGCAAGGGGACCCTCACCGACGCCCTCACGCGCCGCCACGGGGCCCACACCATCTTCCGCTTCAACGGCGGTGGCCAGGCGGGCCACAACGTCGTGACGCCGGACGGCCGGCACCACTGCTTCTCGCAGTTCGGGTCCGGGATGTTCGTCGAAGGGACGGTGACCTGCCATACGCGCGACGTCCTCATCAGTCCGGACACGATGCTGCTCGAAGCGGGCACCCTCGCCGCCAAGGGCGTCCCTGACGCTTTCGCCCGCACGCTCATCAGCGAGCAGGCCCTCATCGTCACGCCCTTCCACCGGACCGCCACCCGCCTGCGCGAGCTCGCGCGCGGCAAGAACCGCCATGGCAGCGTGGGCGTGGGCGTGGGCGAAGCGGCGCGCATGGCCGTGGCCCACCCCGAGCTCGCCCTCCGCGCCAAGGACCTCCGCGGCAGCCACCCGGAAGCGCTCCGACAGCTCCTCCAGCGCGCCCAGAACGTCCTGCGGATGGAACTGCGCGACGAGCTCGGCGAGCTCCACGGCCGCCCCGAAGCGCAGGTTGACCGACGCTTTCTCGAGGGGGCAGGCTCCGCCGACCTCGTCCTCCTCGGGCTGCAAAGCTTCGCGGCCCAAGCGAACATCGTGAACGACCACGCTCTCCGGGAGCGCCTCGCCCTCGACGGGACCGTCATCTTCGAGGGGGCGCAGGGCGTCCTCATCGACGAGGACGTGGGGTTCTTCCCCTACGTCACGCGTAGCCACTGCACCACGCGCAACGCCCTCAAGTTCCTCGACGACGCCCGGTACCAGGGTCACCGCGAACGCGTTGGCGTCCTGCGGGCCTACGCCGTGCGGCACGGCCCCGGCCCGTTCGTCAGTGAGGATCCCCATCTCGGCGCGCGGCTGCACGAGGCCCACAACGCCCACGACGCCTGGCAAGGTGCCTTCCGCCACGGGCACTTCGACGCCGTCGCCACCCGCTACGCACTCAAGCACTGCCCCGTGGACTGCCTCGCCATCACCGGCCTCGACCAGCTCGCGGGCATTCCGGCCCAGGCCTGCGTCGCGTACGATCTGTCCTACGAGGAGCGCATCGACGAGATCGTCCACGACCTCAATCCGCACCACTTCCCCGGTCGCGCGCGCCTCACCGCCCGCCTCCTCCGCGCCAAGCCCATCCTGCAGCCCATGCAGGATCCCGTCGGCTTCATCACGGAGAAGTTCCCCCTCCCCCTCCTCGCCACCTCCTACGGCCCCACCGCCACCGACAAGCGCTGGTTCCCCGACCAAAACCGCTGACGAACGCCCCGCGTTCGTCTTTTTCTTTCTCCTTCGTCCACTCTTTTTTGTACATATCATCCTTTTCCTCCCCCTCTAGGTCCCCGGCGGGGCGGGCGAGACGTCCTCCGGAGGGGCCCGCGGAGCGCGACCGGCGCGAGCGTGAGCACATTTTCAGCAGAAAATGATGCGTACCCGGAGGAGGATTGTCTCGCCTGCCCGCCGTGGACCGGCCCGCCCGAGGCAAAAGGGCGGCCTTCGTGGGCGCCGGCCCCACACCCCTGCCGGGCAGGCCGCTCCCTTGCGTTTGACGCGACCCCCCTCTTTTGATAAAGTCCTCGCGCTCCGCGAAAAAACCCATTTTGCCGTTGTAGCTCAGCTGGTAGAGCACTTCCATGGTAAGGAAGAGGTCACCGGTTCAATCCCGGTCAACGGCTCCATGAAACAATCCCCTCTTAGGGGATTTTTTCATGGACAGGCCTGGACATACGTCCCCCCTTGACAGGCATCCCGGATTTGGCTAGTCTCGTCCTACGGATCTTGCTCGATCGCCCGGAATGGCAGCGCAAGCGGAGCCCCCAACCGGCAGCGGCGCGAACGACCGATCTCGCGCCCGGCTACGTCGCGTGACGCCCGGGCCCGAGAGACAAATGCGCGCCGTGCCCCGCGGCCCAACGGCAGCGGGCTGACACACGGGATCAGGAAATCGACCCGGAAGGACCTCTCCGGCTGCGCTCAGCGGCTGGCAAGACCTAGACCGGGCGAACATGCCTCCCCCGCCCCACCGCCCGCTTACCCGTAGGCCGCCCACCCCCCCCTCCGCGGCCTGACCGACGGAGAGCCTGGCGCTCGCAAGAACCGTCTCGCGACCACAACGTCCCGTCCTGGGATCGGTCGCGATTTTTCATATCCGAACCCCTCCCTTGCCAAGCCCCGGCCGAATCGGTAGTCTCTTTCCACGACACGGACGGGTGGATACCGAAGCGGTCAAACGGGACAGACTGTAAATCTGTTGGCCCTGCGCCTTCGAAGGTTCGAATCCTTCTCCACCCACCACGCAAACACTCGCCCTCAAGGCGAGTTTTTGCGTATGTGCGATTCACGCACAAAATATCGTGGCCAGGATATCACCTGCCACATGCCAGAAGGCGTTCAGCGAGCGTCCGGATGTGCACATATGGCGGATCGGCCTTCTCCCGAACGGCAACGCACATGGGGAAGAACCACGACGAGGGGAACCTTTCACCCGATGCGAGCAGACGGTATACTCGTGCAGGAATCGTGGCGTCCGCCTCCTTCAAACGCATTCCGCGGCCACGATCGGATCCTATGCCCCTTCCTCCCCTTCTTGCCTACGAACCCTTCCCCATCCTGGATGCGCCGTCGGTGTCGATGCGCGACCTGATCCCTGTCACGGCTTGGATCCGCGAACAGGCAGAGCGACTGAGCGGCGCACCCGTGCACATCCCGCAGCAGGACCAGCCTGCCTGGTTTTCGCTATTAGTCTTTCGCGAGCTGCATGCGCGCGTCCCCGAGACGTCCGTCGAGATCACGGAAGGATGCGCGCTCGTGACGCATACCACCTTCATGGAAGATGCGTGCGAGCGCCCTCAACAGACACATTTCCTAGAGGAAATTGTACAGAGCGGACCGACACCCCGGGAAGCGACCCCACGGACAGAAATGATCCTGGACTTGGGACGGATTGCCCCACTTGACCCAACTGACCTGCGGCGGAGCATTGCGCCTCTCCTGCACGAGCGGATCGAAACGGACCACCTCGTCTTCACGGGAGATGCCGATACGGCAACCGCGATCGTCGCCTATGCCCTCCGACGCGGCTGGGCACGGAAGGCGCGCTATGCCGTGGGCGATTTCCATATCACCCTTTGATCCCAGAGACCCCCTATGAACCACGAACGACGGGGCGGGCGCGAACTGCCCGCAGAAGTGGCGATCCGGGAACGGACGCAGCGCGCGATCGCCGAGTTGGCGCGGGCGAATGACGGCGAACTGCGGCGGAGGCATCTCCCGATCACGGAAAAGCATGCGGCCATCACCTATGCCATCCAGATGCATGACGCCGTCTCGATCGAGGCGCCTCCCGGCGCGGGAAAATCGATTGACGTCGCCGTCTTGGTACGGAACGCGCTCGGACGCGGGGCGATCGTCGGGATGACGCAGCCGCGGCGCGATGCGGCGGAGAACGTGTGCATCGCCACGGCCGCCCGCCACGAGCTCGAATTTGGACCGGAAATCTGCTACTCGACGTCGGAGTTTCACGGGAACCGGCCGGAGACGGAGATCCAGATCCAGACCAGCGGGATCCTCCTGAACCAGCTGCAAAAAGACCCGCTCCTAGAGCGGTACGATGCGGTCATCGTGGACGAGGCCCATGAACGGAGCCTCGACATCGACCTCACGGTCGGCCTGCTCAAGCGGGCAAATGAGCTCCGCCGCAAACAAGGCCGGAAGCCCATCAAGATCATCGTCGCCAGCGCCACGATGGAGCAAAAGAAGCTCCAGGGGTTTTTCGGCATCCCAGACGTCGCCGTGATCCAGTCACGCGGAAAGATGCATGAGGTGACCGTCGGCCATATCGAGCCGCGGAAGAAATATGAAGTGGACAAGGCAACCGGTCGGGAACGCGCGCGTCCCTATCCAACGCTCGCCGCCGAACAGGCGCTGGACATCATCCGCCAGGGACAGGGCGGGGACATCCTGATATTCATGCCTGGAAAAAACGAGATCCTGGCGACCCGCGACACGCTGAACGACCTGCTCGCAAGAAGCCGATTGGGCGACACGGTGGAAACGATGACGCTCCACGGGGAAAACAGCCACGCGGAACGCGCGTACGTCCTCCAAGGCAAGCGCGCCGGCGACCGGCGGCGACGCGTGATCATCTCGACGAACATCGCGGAAACGTCGCTCACGGTGCCGGGGATCACCCACGTCATCGACAGCTGCCGGAAGAAGGAGGTCCGGTTTGATCCAAAGACCGGCCTGGAAGTGCTGACCGAGGTCGAGGCGAGCAAGGCGGAATGCATCCAGCGGGCGGGACGGGCCGGACGCTTGGCCAAGGGGACCGTACACCGCCTCGTGACGGACGCCGAATTCGCGGACCTTCCGGACCATCCGGAGGCGGAGATCAAGCGCCTCAACCTCGCACACATGGCGCTACGCTTGATCGGCATGGGGATCCGCGACCTCGAAACGTTCCCCTTCGTCGATCCGCCACCGGCGGAACACCTCGCGGTGGCGATCCAGACGCTGCACGACCTGGGCGCGATCACCGAAGATCGGGCGCTGACACGGGTCGGGAAGCGGATGGCCGAGCTGCCGCTCGAACCGCGGCTCGGACGGGTGGTTGCCGCCGCCGAAGCGCTCGGGTGCGTGAATGAAGCCGTCGGCATCGCCCAGCTGATCGAGGAAGGGAATGCCTTGCGGCGCGTCAGCCGCGAAGACGAATCGATTGCCCGTAGCCAGCTGATCGAGCGCGGAAGCAGGGAAAAGAAGCGGTGGGCGTACCTGGAAACGATCCCGGGATACGGCGCCAGTGCGGAAGCGCGGCTCACCGCCGCCGAAGCGGTCATCTTGCGTCTCGTCGCCATGGGAGAAACGGACCTCAGCCAGACACGGCTTGGCTACCGGCTTCAGGAACACGAAGTCGCGCAAGCCTTGGCGGAGCTGCGGAACAAAGGGTTCCTTGACGAAACGAATGCGCCGACGGCTTCCGGTCGGGCAGAAGCCCGTAAGCCGCTGGCGGCACCTAATGGCCAGCCGATCCAGGAACGCTACTCAATGGAAGAACTGGGAATCCGTGAAGAGAATGTCCGCCGGACGGCGCAAGAAACGCTACGGGAGCGGCAAGCCCCCTTGCGCGAAGGCCTCACCTCGGACTGGCTGCTCTACCACAGGATCTTCACCCTCTTCCGCAAGGAACCGAACGGCACGCGCGAGCGATTTTGCGCCGAACACGGCTTGGATTTTGCCGTCCTCCAACGCGCCGAACGCGGCTACTACCGTGTCCTGAAAGACTTGCGCGGGATCGTTCAAAGCGGGCCGTCGGACGCCACGGGCGAGCACCTGACCCACGCCATCCTGGCGGGCTACGCCCCGGACCACCTCATCCGCTCGACCGGGTCTCGACGAGGCTACGAATACGAACGGCTCGATAACGGCGATCGCCAAGTACGTATCAACGGATCCTCCCTTGCCCAAGACAAGCTTCCGCCGATAGGGGTCTGCCTCGACCTGCAGGAGGGCTGGGGCACGATGGCCGGAAAGCGCGGAGCGGCAGAAAAGGTAAAATTCCGCTACGCCATCGGGGTCCACCCGATCGATGCGGGCGACCTGCTCTTGGCGATCCCGCAGCTCACCCGACGGGAAGGGCAGCCCCGTTTCTCGCTCACGGAACGCGGCGAGATACGGACGACCGTCGGGGTCTCCTTTCGCGCGAAAGACGGCCGATGGCTGCACTTGGGTGACGGGACGATCCGTGAACGGTCACCGGAAGCCACGCGCGCACTTGGCGAAGAGCTGGCGAGCGGGACGCACGCGCTTGCCCAGGATCCCCGCTTGCACGGGAACGCGAATCGGGCCATCGCGGAAGAGCTCGACCGCCTGCGCGCACGAGCAAAAGGACGGATCCCCTGGAAGGGACTGGGAGCCTGGTACGAATCCCGGCTCGGCGACGCGATCAGCCTAGAAGAAGCGCTTGCCCTGGATACGGATTACCGCCTCCGTCTCGAGGATATTTGTGATGATGAAACGCGCGCCGCGATCCACCAGGAAGCGCCCGATCGGATCGACCTCGACGGACGTCCCTGTCCGATCGAATATGCGTTCGTCGAAGGCAGTCCGAACGCTTGGCGGGAGACCGATCGGCAAGACCATCAGGAGGTGACGATCGAACTCGGGGAAGAGACGCTGGAAAAGACCTATCTCCGCCTGGCCCGCCTTTCGCCGGAAGATGCGGAAGCGGACGTTCGCCGCGCCATCAGATGCCTGGGACAGGACGATACGCTCGCCTGGAGGGTGAAGGTCCCCACCTGGACCGAATATGCCACAAAAAATCTTGGCGACCTGCAACGGCTGGTCGAGGACGCCTACCTAAAACACGCCTTTGAAGCCTTACGCCCACAAAGCCTGCCGTCGCAAGCGGGACAAGTCCCCCACCTTGCGGACCTTGGGCTTGGGCCGGTCGCCTACGCCAAGAAACCGAACGGCGAGTCCGTGTACGCGTACCCATCCGTCCACCTGCATAACGAGTGGGATTATCGCGCGAACGGCCTACGCGCCGTCTTCCAGCTCCGGTACCACCCGTCCGCAGAAGCGGCAGCGGCAGACCAAGAAAAGACGGACGCGCATGAACGGATGGTCATCGCGAAAGAGCAACGCGCCAAGGACCGCGAGACGGTCCAGGAGAACGGCGAGACGCTGCTGGAGACGGCCATCGTCCAGCTGACGCGCGTCCGCACACGCATCGCGGGCCTCATCGAAGGGTACGATGCCGAGCGCGTCCAAGCCGCCTACGCCGCCTGGCTAGCCCCAGAAGACGCAAAACGCATTGAGGCTGCCTACCGGGAAGCGTTCCGAGCCCTTCATAAGCCGTCCTATCAAGAGCGGCTCAACGGCGACTGGCAGGAGGATGCGGATCCACGGGCGGCCCTCGATGCGTTGGGAGGCATCGAGGCGTTCCTTGACGAGCGCGCCGAAGCGCGTCGGCGAGACCTTGTCCAAATGGAGAGCCTACAACCGCGCATAGAAGCCTTACGAGAGACCATGGAGACCTCCTTCGGTTCAGGTTCGCGGGCGTATGCTGAATTCGGCCTGACGCGCGCCCAGGAAGACGCCTTCCGAACGCTCTGGCAAGACATCCGATACGCCGCCCAAACGCGGCTTCCGGCAGGAACCTGGCAATTGGCCCCGCTTCCGGATCCGGAACGCGTAGAACGCCTCATCACCGATCTCGAAAGGCGCCTTGCCGACCTCCGCCAACCCAAGGACCTTGAGCTACGTCGCGAGTTGGCGGATATCCTCGAGGGCAGGGATCGGCATTATGCTCGGCTTATCGTCGTGAAGAATGGACGGGTAGCCAAGGCCTTTGCCCCTACCGAGGCCCATTCGCCTGCCGAACAGCAATCCCCCTCGGAGATCCCTATCGGCAAGTCGGGACGGACACTCCTTGTCCACGGTAATCGCGTGGTGACGAGTTGGGGCGGCGATGGCGCGATCGGATACTCCCTCCCTGATGGGATATTCGTTTTCCCACGCGACGCGCACAAGGCCATCGAGGTACGGCCTGCGGAAGATGGGATCCATTGGGAACCGATACGGACGATCGAAGGCGATTATGCGGAACGCCTCTTCCCGTCCTCCTCCCGACGAAACGGGGACGGAACGGCAAGCGCTGCCGCGAAACCTAGCGTAACCACGTCAGCAAGCTTCGCCGACCTGCTGAACAGAAAGGCGAAGGCGACTCCCGCCCAAGCCCCAATCGCTCCACAGCCTCGCGTCACGGATCAGATCGAGCATCGGGCCGAGACCATGACGGATTTCCTCCGAAACGGGTTCTTGCAAGACCTGCACGGCGCGACCGCCGTCCTGAAGGAGCTCCTCACCCGACCGGAGTGGGTCCCGAAGCCCGCCCAAGGGAAGTCCCCAACCTCCCTCGAAAAACAACAGGAGAGATTACGCGGGCAGATCATGCAACGCCTCGGATCGGTGAAGGCCGCCCTCGATGAGGCACGGACCAGCGACAACGTGGAGCGTCTCCGCGGGATCGTCGGCGAGGCGACGCGCCTGAAGCCGATCCTTACGGAAGCCGCCACCCTGCTCCGCACTAGCCCAGAGGCGCCCACCCGCTATCGCGAATTGCTGCGCCTCATCCCCACGGTCGAAGCGGAATGGGACGCGACCCTTTCGGAAGCAGGCCTCGAACGGTTGCGTCCGAAACTCGCGCGGCTCGCCCTTGGCGAGGGGCAGGATGACACCGCCTTATACACACAAGCGAAAGACATCATTGCGGAAGAGATCGTTGGTTAGGCACGGGCTCAGGCCCGTGCCTCATTTTGCCTGCAGACACCCTAACGTTCACCGCACACCGCCTGATTACGCACAAGCCTAAAATAAACCAGCCATCGCGGCACGGCACGTCACGATCGCTGGTTGACCCATCCTCTTGCGCCCCCTACTCGTACCGCAGCGCCTCGATCGGGCTTAGCCGTGCCGCCTTGCGCGCCGGGAAATACCCGAAGACGACCCCGATCGCGGTCGCGACGACAAAGCCGACGACCATGCCGTTGACCGGCAGCACGAAGGACCAGCCCGGCTGGAGGCGATTGATGATCTGGATGGCGAGCCAGGTGAGGGTCGTCCCGAAGACGATCCCGACCAACCCGGCGAGGACCGTCAGGATCACGGCCTCGGCAAGGAACTGCCCCAAGATATCGCGCTGGCGGGCCCCCAACGCCTTCCGCAGGCCGATCTCACGCGTACGCTCCGTCACGGTGACATACATGATGTTCATGATGCCGACGCCGGCGACGACGAGCGAGATGGACGCGATCGACCCCAACAGGATCTGCAGGATCGAGCCGATCGTATCGACGCTCTTCACGGTGTCCTCCTGAGATGACACGCGGAAGTCGTCCTTGCTGAGATCATCACTCACCGGATCGATGTCATGGTTCTCGCGGAGCGTCTCCCGGATGCGGCGCTTCGCCTCTTCCGGACGGACGTCCCCCACCTTGACCGAGATGAAGTTCAGGCGGTTCTTGTTGTATGCGTCAAAAAAGGCGGTGTACGGCAAGAAGACCTGGTCGTCCATGTTCGAGAAGAAGCGCGTGCCGGCGGGCGCAAGCACGCCAATGACGCGGAAGGGCTTGCGGTTGATGCGGATGACCTTGCCGATGGGCTGGTCCTGGCCGAACATGCCGTTCGCGACATCCCGCCCAAGCACCACCACGCGGCCCCGCGTCTCGACGTCGCTGTCGAGGAGGAAGCGCCCGTCGGCGACCTCAAGGTTGAAGATGCGGGCCTGGCCCGGCGTGACGCCGGATACCTGGGTGAACCGGTCGGCCCCACCATAGGAAATGAGGTCGACGGAGGCGACGGAAGCGTCACTTTCGGTCACCCAAGGCAAGGCGGCAAGATCCTGGTAGTCACGTTCGGTCAGCGACTCCTTGATTTCGGCGCTCGGCGGGCCGCCACGGGTCTCGTCGCCACGCCCGTTACCGATGAACACCAAGTCGCTCCCGAACGAAGCGACTTGGGAGATGAGGTATTGCTGTGCCGCCTGGCCGACCCCAAGCATCAGGATCACGGAGCCGATCCCGATGATGATGCCGAGCATGGTGAGGACCGAACGGGCCTTGTTGATGAGGAGCGCGCGCCAGGAGAGGCGGGCCATGTCGAGGGTATTCATACTATTCGAAGCGTAAGGCCTCGATGGGATGGAGGCGGGCGGCCTTGCGGGCCGGAAAATACCCGAAGATTACACCGATGAGGCCGGACACCCCCAAGCTGAGGGCGACCGATCCCCAGGAGACCGCGAACGTCCAGCCTGGCTGGAACTGGTTGATGCCGAGGATCGCGACCCACGAGAGCCCGATCCCGAGCAGGATCCCCAACACCCCGCCAAGCGTGGTCTGCGCGACGGCCTCGAAGAGGAACTGGTTCCGGATGTCCCGCTCGCGCGCGCCCAACGACTTGCGCAATCCGATCTCACGGATGCGTTCGGTCACCGAGACGTACATGATGTTCATGATGCCGATGCCACCCACGAGGAGCGAGATGGCCGCGATCGAGATGAGCAGGATCTGCAGGATCTGGGTGATCTGGCTCGCGCTCGCGACCGCGTCCTCTTGCGTGGTGATGTTGAAATCGTCTTTCTTGTCCTCATCCCCGGGGTTTTCGATGTTGTGGCTGTCGCGGATGAGGTCCTTCAGCCGGCGCTTCGCCTCATTGGTCGTGAGGGTCGTCTTGACGGCGATCGACGAGAGGTTGTGCCGATTGAAGGTGTCGAGCGCGGCGGTGTAGGGCACATACACCTGGCGGTCGATGTTCTGGAAGTTCTTGGATCCCTCCTTTTCCATCACGCCGATGACGCGATAGCTGACGTTGTTGATCTTGATGGCCTTGCCGAGCGGGTCATTGAAGCCATACAGCTTGTCCGCGAGCTCATATCCCAAGACCGCCTCGCGCGAGCGGCTGTCGACGGCGGCTTGCGAGAAAAAGGCCCCGAGGCGCGGGCGGATGTCGCTGACGACCTGCTCGTCGGGAGAAGTCCCCACGACGGTCGCCGAGAGTTGGATGCCTTCGCCCGTGATCGCGTCGGATTGCGAGACGCGACCGACCACCTGCGTGACCCAAGGCTGCAGGCGCAGCTTGCGGACATCCTTCTCGACGAGGGACGGCTTGATGAACAGCGTCGGCAGGTCCCCTTGCGCCTTTGACCCGTTATTGATGAACACGATATCCGAACCCAACGCCGAAATCTGCGCCAGGATGTAGCGCTGGGCCGCCTGGCCGATCGAGAGCATGAGGATCACCGAGAGGATCCCGATCACGATGCCGATCATCGTCAAGAACGACCGCCCCTTGGTGCGCCGAAGGCTGTCCACCGAGCTTTGGATGAGGTCTGCGAACCGCATACTCACTTTTTCAGTTCCGCATCGGCCGCGAAGCGACGGTGCGCGACGGGGGCGTCGGACTGGATGAGGCCGTCCTTGAGGCGGATGATCCGCTCGGCGTGCTCGGAGGTATACGTCTCGTGCGTGACCAGGATGACGGTATGCTTTTGCTTCAGGTTGAGCTCCTGCAGGATGCGCATGACCTGCGCGCCCGATTTCGAGTCGAGGTTCCCTGTCGGCTCGTCGGCGAAGATCACCGGCGGCTTGCGGATGAGGGCGCGGGCGATCGCGACGCGCTGGCGCTCGCCACCGGAGAGCTGGTTGGAAAGGTTATGCATCCGATGGCCCAGCCCCACGATCTCGATCGCCTCTTTCGCCATGGCATCACGCTTCGAGAGCGGCACGTCGGAATACAACAGCGGGAGCTTGACGTTCTCGAGGACGGACGTCTTCGGCAGCAGGTTGAACGCCTGGAAGATGAAGCCGACCTTCTCGCCGCGGGCGCGGGCGAGCTCGTCCTCCGAAAGGCCCGACACGTCACGCCCCTCGAACAGGTACTTCCCGGTCGACAGGACATCGAGGAATCCCAGGATCTGCATCAGCGTAGATTTTCCGGAACCGGACGGGCCCATGATGGAGATGAACTGGCCTTCCGGAATATCGAACGAGATCCCATGCAGCACGGGCGTCTCGACCCCGTCGTTGGCATAGACCTTCGTGAGGTCCTGGATGCGGATGATGGGCTTTGTCATAGGTTATTTGGCTTTTTCCGCCTGGAGCTTGGCGTAGGCGTCCGCCGTGAGTTCGGCGACGATGACCTGGTCGCCTTCCTGCACGCCGGTGAGGGCCTGCACGCGGCCTTCATCGCCACGGAGCCCGAGCGTGATCTCGACTTCCTTCGCCGTCCCGTCGGCCTGCAGCACGCGGACGCGGCGGACGCCATTCTCCGTGCGGATGCCGCGCAGCGGGATGATGAGGGCATCGGCGGCCTCCCCCGTGGTGATCGTGATGTTGGCGGTCATGCCCGGCTTGATGGGCCGTTCGGTCGGATCGATGGCGACGGCGACCTTGTAGAAGACGGCGTCCTGGATCTTGATGCGGTCCGGCTCGACGCTCAGGACCTTGGCCGGGAACGGGACGTCATCGCCGAACGCGTCCAAGGTGACGACGGCCGCCTGTCCGACCGAGACCTTCGCGATATCCGCTTCGGGGACCGACGCCTCGACCGTGTAGTTCTCGGTCACGACCAGGCCCATCACCTTGCCGTTCGGGGCAAGCTGCTCGCCGCGGGCCGGGAGGATCTCCGAAATGACGCCGGCGACCGGCGCGCGCAATTCGGTGTCGCGGACACGCTGTGCCGCCTCCTCATAGGCCACCTGGACGTCCTGGACCTGGGCCCGGAGCACCTGAAGGTCGACCGCACGCGCGGGTGAGCGGCGCTGCGACAAGGTCGCTTCGGCAGAAGACAGGGCGGCCCGCTGGACCTCGATGGCCGTTTCGGCCGACTTCACCTGGCTGCGCTCGTTGGAGACGGCGATCGTGAGGTTGGATTGGGCCGTCCGGAGGGCGTTCTCGAGCTGGGCACGCGTGGTCGTGCGCGTGTTCTCGGACGTGCGGAGCGCCTGCACCGAACCGGAGAGGCTCGTGTATTGGGTGGCGACGGACGCGCGCAGCGTCTGGACGGACGAGCGTTTCGCGGCGAGTTCGGCCGACGAAAGCGCGGTATTGGTACCGGAATTCGTGAGGACCTTTTGGGTCTCATCGAGCAGCGTCTGGGCCTGCTGCAAGGCATCGACCGTGAGCTGGCCGGCGGAGACCAGGTCCGCGGCAGACGGCGTGGTCCCAAGGACCCGCACCGAGCCTTCGGCCTGGCGCTGGGAAACGCGCGCCGTGAAGAAGACCCCCTGCGCACGCGTCAGCGCGTTGCGGTCGTAGATGCTGAGGACGGATTCGTAGAGGTCGTTCGCCGCCGAGTTCTCGACGCCGAGGATGGCATCTGCCTCCGTGAGCGCCGACGAGAGGACGGCCGTCGCGGAAACCAGGGAGGACCGGAGCGAGGTGAGGCTCGTCTGCACGCCAAGATCGACCCCTTGGCCGGAGTTGGCGAGGTTCTGCTGGGCCGTATCGAGGGCGATCTGCGCTTGCCGGACCTGCTCGGCCGAATTGGAGCGGATCTGGACGAGGTCGGACTGGGCCTTCTCGAGGCTCGCGCGCGCCTGGTCACGCTGCGCTTCGGCGATCTGGATGGCTTGCGGGCTGTCTTGCGCCTGGCGGGCGGCGAGGTTGGCCTGGGCCTGCGCGAGGCTAGCCGCGGCGCGACGGAGCGCGAAGTTCGCGTCTTGGGCGTCCAGGGTCGCGAGGACATCGTTCATCTTGACGGTCTGGCCGACGGTCACGAGCAGGTTCTCGAGCTTGCCGCCGGTCTTGAACGACAGGTCGACGCGCGTTTGCGGCTTCGCTTCGCCGGTCACGTCGACGGTCTGCTTGAGGAGCCCGCGCTCGACGGGTTGCGTCTCATAGAACGGGCCCTTGTCCGCGCGGCTGTTCAGGAAGATGCCGCCACCGATCAGGACGACGATCGCGAGACCGACCAGGGTGGATTTCTTTTTCAGGAAAGATAGGTTCATAGGGATAGGTTAGCGTTATTTGGAGCGGCGCGGCCGGGACAGGCCATCGACATAGTCAGACATCTGGCGGGCCATCTTCTGCATCCGTTCGACGGGCAGGAACATCACCGGACTGTCCCCCTGCTGCAAGACGATGAGGCGGGTGCCGGGAAGCAGGCCCAACCGGTCGCGGATCTCTTTCGGGATGACGACCTGGCCACGCTCCCCGACGACGGTGGCCCCCATCAGCTGGTCGGTCGGCATGGCGGCCTCCGAAGGCCGTTTTCGACGAGGTTTTGGCGGCATAGGCATGAAGTATGATTGGTATGAATAATAGGAAATCTGCGGCGCCTGGTCAAGTCGGCCGCCCCTTGTTCGGAAGGGCCGCTTGGGCTAGGATCGCCCCCATGGAAACCCGCCTCTTCGACTACGACCTGCCTAAGGACCGCATCGCCCAGGCCTCGGTGGAGCCCCGCGACCATGCGCGGCTCTTGCGCGTGGACCGGGCGACAGGAGCGCTCGCGGACTATCACGTCTTCGACCTCCCCGACCTGCTCGAACCGGGCGACTTGCTGGTCTTCAACGACAGCAGGGTCTTCAAGGCGCGCTTCGCGGCGGTACATCTTCCCAGCGGCGCGAAGATGGAAATCTTTTTTCATCGCCCGCTCGAAGAAACGCGCTGGGAAGTCTTGGCGCGTCCCGGCAAGCGCCTGCATCCCGGCGATCGCGTTCGGCTGGCAGGCGGCTGGGAGGCGGAGGTGATCGAAAAGCGCACTGCCCATGGGACCGTCATTCTGGCGCTGCCAGCCGGGCCCGAGCATTTTTTTGCCTACAGCGACCTTCATGGCGACGTGCCCATCCCGCCGTATGTCGCGGCGAATGACGCGGCGAAGCAGGGCTACCAAACGGTGTACGCCAAGACGACCGGCTCCGTGGCCGCGCCGACCGCTGGCTTTCATTTTACGGAAGAGCTGCTTGCCCGCCTGGACGCGCGAGGCATCAGGCGCACCTTCGTGACCCTGCACGTCGGCATCGGCACGTTCCGCCCCATGCAAGGCGAGACCCTCGGCGAACATGTCATGCACGAGGAATGGGGCCACGTCCCCACCGAGACCGTCGAGGCGATCGCGGCGGCAAAGGCGGCCGGCGGCCGGGTGATCGCCGTGGGCACGACGGCGACCCGCGCCCTCGAGTCGGCGGCCGCTTCCGGAAGCCTCCAACCCTGGAGCGGGTTCACGTCGCTCTTCATCACGCCAGGCTACACGTTTCGCGCCATCACCGGGCTCATCACCAACTTCCATCTCCCCAAATCCACGCTGATCGTGCTCGTGAGCGCGTTCGCGGGGCTGGACCCGATCAGGAAGGCCTACGCGCACGCGATCGCGACAGGGTACCGGTTCTATTCGTTCGGGGACGCGATGTGTATCGTATGAGGATGCCTAACCTCCTCGTCATTCCCTCGACCGATTCCCCAACCATCGGCACGCTCAATTTTGGCGACAAGGCATACGCTTGTGCCTTGGGCAGAAGCGGGGTCATCCAATCCTCGCGGAAAAAAGAAGGTGATGGCGCCACTCCCGCGGGGACGTACATGCTCCGCGAATGCTGGTATCGCGCCGATCGTCTGGAGCGGCCCATGTGCGCGCTTGTGACCCGTCAGATCCGACAGGACGACGGCTGGTGCGACGATCCGGGGCACCCAACTTACAATCGGCACGTCCGCCTCCCGTTCCCCGCGAGCCACGAGACGCTTTGGCGTGAAGACGAGACCTACGACCTGATCGTTCCGTTAGGCTACAACGACGATCCCGTCGTTCCCGGCAAGGGAAGCGCCATCTTCCTCCATGTCGCCCGTCCCGGCTATCCGCCGACGGCCGGTTGCGTGGCGTTGGCGCGGACGGACCTGCTTGAACTCCTCACGGAGATCCCTGCAGAGGCCCAAATGACGATACGGGCCGCTTGAACGATCCAGCGCTGGATGCTTTTTATTTTTCTATAAAATACTTTATTTTTATTTATTTATAGAGAAATTATTTATTTATGTAAATACATGCTTGACAAACTATTCGGCCTTTGTTAGGGTACCTCTCGTGATGACCCGAGCCCAGCTCGGCTCGTCAAAGGCGCGCCCGCCGAGCTTGCCTCGGCGCCGTCCGTGATACCCCTTCTCTTCGGAGAAGGCTCGTGAAGTGTGCGCAGAGATGCGAGGACTTCCTCGTTTTTTGTTGCCCTTATTCTGGTCGCCGCGCGGACGCCCTCCCCCAGCCCCCGTCAGAAGGCCTCAACCCCCTTCGTACCGAGGCCGTCCGGAGCCCGATCGGATAGACTTCACGCCCGTCGAACCACGCCGCATCGGCCACCCGTCAACGATATTCACCCCGGTGAATATCAGAGACGGATCGCCGATCCGGGGACGACAGGTTTCGACGGGGGATCGCGAAGGCGGGTCTGCGTGCCGTGGAGCCTGAGGCCACGTAAATACAGGCGCCATCGAACTGCGGCCTGACAGTTCTTCCGGTCCTTGACCGGACGTCTCCCCTGTTCGCCAGGCAGGGACCGGACGTAAATACGGCTTGATGGCGGAGAGACTGCCTTATCTCCGTCGTGACACCGCCTTGCGGGAACGTCGCCCCATCACGGTAACGAGGGGAACCGACGGGCCTGGTGAGCCCGGTTGCCGCGCGGAAAGACGCGCTAGGCCCTGTGGCGAGCCAAACCATCGCCGCTACGCACGTAGATGATCCGCCGACGCCCTCCCGGACCCGGGTTCGATTCCCGGCGTCTCCACCCCTCCCCGAAAGGAAACAGCGGTGCCAAGGCGCGTCCTCGCCTTTGCCTCGCGCGCGTCGGGGGGATCCGTCCCTCCGCAAACCGTGGCCCCTGAATCCACAGGGCGACGCGCACACGGCCCGCTGCCGAAGCGGTCCGGATCCGTCGCTGCCAGGCGACGGGAGGCGCACGCACGTGCGCCAAGGGGAACTCCTGCGGCGTTTTCGGACTGGCTTCTGCCGCGAGGACGGGTCGGGTCGCCCCATGGATAACACGCTTAAGAGAGTCTCTCGATTAGGCGCTCTGCAAGATAACTCTCCCCTCTCTGCGTCCCGGATCCTCCGGAACGTGGCGGAGCCCCATCGCTCCGCCAGACCCTCGAACGGAGAAATCGCTTGTCCGCTCGACCCGTCTGGACCTTCATAACGAGGAGCGCCGTATCACGCGCTCCGATCTCCCGGCAAGGCGACGTGCTTGTCCGTGTTGCCGTGAGATCGGAGTGCGTGAGGCCCCCGACCGACCGTTCCCCCTTGAGGGGCCGCCAGCACTCACCTTCTTTCCCAAGCCAAGAGGACATAGGAGAACGACCATGACGACCACCGCCCCGTCCGTCACCCCCGCCACCCGCGCCGTCACCTTCACCCACAGCGAGGCCCTGGCCGAGCTCAAGGACTGGAAGGGGCGGTACCACCTGCACACGTGCCGGGCCGCGGCGACCGTGATGTATGTCGAAGGAAAGGAGGCCATCAACCCGGCCTTCACCTTCGACTCGGAGGACCGCGCCGCCCAGCGCGCCTGCGAGAACATCATCCGCCTCAAGACGGCGTTGGCCGTCGCCAATGCGCGCCGTCAGGTCATGTGGGAGGGCCGCAAGCTCTCGCTGACCGAGGCCGTGATCCGGCAGAAGGAGCTCGAGAGCGAACTCGCCCGGCTCCGCAACCTGTCGATCAGCGAGCGCGATGAGGCGCAAACCCGCCACAAGCGGGTGCCCGACGGGTACGAGGACGTGGAGACGGTGACCAAGCACCGCTCGCGCCTCACCGAACGGCAGCGTACCGACCGCGTCGAGACCCTCTCGACGCAGCGTCGGTCGCTCGCGACGGCGATCAACCGCGTCAACGCGCGGTCGTCCGTGACGGTCGAGCTCCTCGTGGAGTGAGCTCCCGTCCACGCCCTCCGGGGCACCCTGTCTGCGGCCCTTCCTGAGCGCCTCGGCGAGCAGGAAGGGCGCGCGGGCCCGTCGCATGGCGAGGTCGGCTCCCTGTCGCCGGGTCTTCCGATGGCGCTTCGGCGCCTGACGACGGCTTCCGGCAACAGCCCTATTCATCTACCCGATGAAGCGAGCCCATCCGCACGAGAACTCGTGTGGAGCTGCTCAAGTCCCTGGCTCCGATCCCTGGCCTGTCAGTCGCAAGCGTTCAGCCCCCTGAGCCCTAAGCGATCAGTCCTGAGACTTCAGCGTTGAGCCCTGAGCACTTGTCCCAGCCACCTCCCTACGAAGGACCTCCCCCGACCACCCGGTCGGGTCTTTTTTTAGCCAAGGAAAGGCATGGGGGCCGCTCGAGTATTGACAGGTGGGCCACCTTCCTCGATCCTTCGCATGCGAAAGGAGGCTCAAAAAACACATGAGCCAACACGTCAAGCAGCTTCCTGCCGGGCTCTGGGGCGATCGCTGCCCCAATCCCGACGCGCCGGTTCTCTTCGGCCTCGCGCATGGGCAGATGCGCCCGATGGGCGAACGGCGCTTCCACAACGCCGTCTGGTACAACGCCTACGGCGAACAGGTCGGCTTCGGCGACCTGAGCGAACGGGACATCCAGAGGATCATGGCCGAGATCGAGGAGGGCTGCTATCTCCTCATCGCGGCCGAGAACCATGGCATGCAGCCACCCGCGACGAGGCCCGGCATCCAGACCGTGATCACCCACGCCGAGCTCCTGCTCACGCATGGGCAAGGCTGGTGGCTGCTGCCGTTCCCCCGCGTCAGCATCCACGCGACCCGAGGCATGGAGTTCGGGAGCCTCTCGTACCAGGAGGCCCGTGACCGCCTCCTTCCCCTGCAGCGGAAGGCCACTGACCCCGAACAGGCCTGACCCGGAACCGCTCCCGGGTCTTTTTGTTTCATCCTGCCGATTGACAGCCCGCCCGTCTTGCCGCAGAGTCCGAAAAGGAGGCATGGATGCCATCTGAACCGCAAATCCCGGCAGGCTGCTGGTACAAGCGCCCGGCCACGCCGGAGCCCCCTCTCCCCTACGGCCTCGCGCCCGAACAAAAACGGGTCGGCCCCCATCGCTTGCACAAGGCCGACTGGTACAACGCATATGGCGAGCGCGTCGGTCGCGGCGATCTCGACGCGACCGATCTCGAACGGCTCCAGCAGGAACTTCCGGAAGGCGTCTACTTTCTCGCCGGCCGCAAGGGACACCGCCTCCCCAGCGCGGCCCATCCTCCCGGATTCGCGCGGACGCTCGCCCGGTGCGAACTCCTGGTCACCCGCGGGGCGGCATGGTGGGTCCTGTTCACGCCCCACGGCCCAACGGCGACGGTCTGCGGGCTCAGGCTCCCGACGCTCGCGTTCGCAAAGGCCAGGGAACGGCTCCAGGCAATCCAACCACCCGAGACGGAACGCCCGGAACGAGCCGAAGAGGAACCCGACCCCTGAGAGCTTCAGGGGAATTTTTATATGGAAACGGCACGGTCAACCGACCACAAAAAACGCATGGAAAAACGTCCGGATGGAAACAGGGGGCCTGCGCTCAGGCGATTCCGTAAGGGAATGCCATCCGCATCACTCCATCGCTTCGGCGTAAACGGAATGAACCCTTTCCAAGTGACCAGGCCACGTCCGTTCGCGTTGGATGAAGGCCCGCCCGTGCCGCCCCATCTCCGCCCGCCGCGTTGGCGAGGCCTGTTTGAAGGCGATGAGGGCACGCATCCAGGCTTCGGGATCGTTCGGATCGACAAGCCAGCCGCTCCGCCCGTCTTCGACGAGCTCAGGATTGCCGCCGATGTTCGAGGCGAGGCACGGCAACCCTGCCGCAAGCCCTTCCAGGAGCACGCCTGAAGCGTTCTCGTACATGCGCGTCGGCAACACGACCGCTTCGGCCCTGGCACGGATCTCAGCCAATTCTGGAGGAGACTTGAAAGGCAAAAACTGGACGTGGGACGCGCCCAGCTCCGCGACGAGCCGTTTCAGGGCCATTTCCTGAGGCCCCTTCCCCACGATCCAGACGGGAACGTCCGGCGCGCGCGCGGCGCCGCGCAAGAAGACCTCGAGCCCCTTCTCCTCCGACAGGCGTCCCGCATAGAGCACATACCCGCCACCGCGGATCGCGGGCTCGGCCGGGACGGCTGTCGGATTCGGGACGCACGCCAGCTTTCCTGCCGGTTCCCCCCAAGCGACCATCTTTTCCTGCATGAATTTGGATGGGCAGAGGAAGGTGTGGACCGTGCGCTCGTAGGCCGCCGTCATTTTCGTGAACTGCATCTCGAGGGCGCCAAGCACGTTCGGGGCGAACTTGGCACCGAAGCACCGGTTGCGGATGGCTTGCGTGTAGTCGCCGGTCTGGCACCGCTCGCAGGGCGAGCCCTGGGTGAACATCTTGTAGTTCGGGCAGGCGAGCTTGTAGTCATGCAACGTCTGGACGCATGGGAGCTTCCGCGCACGGATCTCGGCGAGGATCGAGGACGACAGGTGATGGTACAGGTTATGCAGATGCACGACGTCCGGCCGCACCGCCTCGACCATGGCGGCGAACTGGCGACGGGCCTCGCGGTTCCAAAGGAAGGAAAGGGCCTTCGACGCGTCCGTAAGCAGGGATCCTTTCGCGATTTCTGCCCCGACGCCGTCGAACTTGTCATAGGCGTGGTACGTCGGCGACCAGGCGTCATCGGGATGCGGGCGCGTGCCTGGCTTCTTGGTCGCGAACACGTGGACCTCGTGGCCCTGTTGGCGTTGGCGGTCCATCAGCTGGTGGAGATAGACTTCGGCCCCGCCATGGAGATCGAAGAACTTATTGACGTGCAGAATGCGCATAGGTGACGGCAGATTCGTAACAGGAGACGTACGCGTCGATCATCCGTTCCAACGACCCGACGCGGCAGACGGCTTCGTAGGCCTTCCAGCCTTGGAGCCGCATCGCCTCCGGGGCATGGAGGGCACGCTCAAGGGCCTCGGTCCAGGCGGACAGGTCATCGGCAATGAAGGTCGCGGCATCCTCGTCGAGCCACTCGCGAAAGGCGGGCCGGTCGCTCAAGAGCAGCGGCACCCCCGAGGCGGCCGCCTCAAGGACCGCGATCCCCTGCCCCTCCCATGCTGACGGAAATGCGAATAGGTCGGCACGCTGCAGGAACGGACGCACGTCCGCCACCGCCCCACGGAACGAGACGCGCCCACGGATGCCGAGCGTATCGGCGAGCGCCTCCAGCGACCCACGCAGAGGCCCATCGCCCACCAATTCCAGCCGCCACGGCAGGTGGATCGGCGCCAACGCCCGCAACAGCCACTCCTGCCGTTTTTGTGGCGCCAGCCTTCCGACGGTCACGAGCAGGGGGACATCGCCATACGTCAGGCGGGTCTTGGGCGTGAAACGGGCAAGATCGATGCCGTTCGGGATCGTTCGGACACGCTCAGGCGACAACCCGTGCGCCATCCAGAACCCCTTCACCGTCTCCGAGACGCAGGCGACGGCGTGGGCGCGATTCCACGTCCAGACGTGCAGGCGGCGCTTCCACCACGGGTCGTCACGGTCGTCGTTGTGGCACGTCGACACCCACGCGAAGCCGCGCCGCTTTGCCGGCCACCCCAGCCAATGGTCCGCCCCCAAATGGGTATGGACGATCGTATCGCTCGGCAGCGAGGCCAGCACCCGCTGTGCGAATGCCCGCGTCTCCCGACGGTCGGCGGTCTCCGGGCCGATCTCGAGCTCGATGCCAAGGGCGCGGATCTCCTCTTCCAGGGAGCCACCGCCACCGAGCGCGACGATCCGCGGGATGAATCCCCGTTTCGGGAGGCGGCGCGCCAGGTCGACGACCATCCGCTCGGCTCCCCCACGCCCCAAGTCCCACAACGCCAACACGACATGCCTAGACATATCGGGAGCGGCGGCACAACGCCGCGGCGGCAAAGAACAGGCCGATCGGCAACCATAGTTTCGCCGACCAGTACGTCGTATTAAACAGCTGGTACGTCCACGCCCCCAAGACGCCCAGGGCCGCATAGGCGAGGCCTCGGCCGATCCGGTGCCCCCAGCCGATCCGGCGGACGGCTTGCCAGACGAGGCTGAAGACGGTCGCCGAGACCAGGAGATAGGCAGCCGTCCCGACTAGGCCCGTTTCCGCGAGGACCTTCTGGAACACGCCGTGCGCATCCATCGCCCCGCCGAACAGCAACCGGTATCCCCACGTCTCCCAGACCTGGCCCGTGAACGTCCCGGCCCCGATGCCGACCAGCGGATGGTCCAAAAAGGCCCGCCAGGCGATTCCCGTGAGCATCGCGCGCGCATCGGTCGAGGTCGCGACCTCGGCCCGCAAGGAGAACCAGGCCATATATCCCGCAAGCGGCAGCAGGAGCGCCCAACCAAGCCGCGCGAACCACGCCCAAGCCTTCGCCAAACGCGAACGCCAGACGGTCGCGCTCGCCACCAGGACCTGCAAACAGACGACGATCCAGGCCGACCGCGCAAACGTCAGCAAGGCGACCGCCAGACAGAGCCCTGCCACGGCCCAGCACCAGCGCCGCACGCGTGCCTGATGCGTCCAAGAGCCCAAGGCTAATGCGAACGGTGCGGCGACGACCAGCCATTCCGCCAGCACGTTATGGTTCATCCCGATCGGATAGGCGCCGAAGACCGGCAACGGCCGCGCCCGCTGCAGCGAAAGGATCGAAAATCCGGCATCCACGAACAACGAGAAGAGCCCCTGGAGGGCAAACAGCCCCGCGACAAAGACGAAGAGCCCATACGAGCGACGGACATCCTGCCACCGCCGCAACAGCAGCACCGGCATCGCGACGAAGGCGAGGTAAGAAAACGCGACGGGCCGGAGCGCGAATTTCAAGACCCCCACCGGATCTGGCCGCGCGCTCGACAGGGCGCTCGCGAGATGCGCCGCCACGAGGGCGAGATAGCTTCGTGCGAACGGCAAGCGCCGCCAGACGTCCTTCCAGGCCTGATGGCGGACGACCCACGTCCCCACCGACACCATCCCCACGAAAGCCGCCAGGTCCGCGAGCGGCACGTCGATCGATCCGCCGAACGCCCGCTCGGCAAACCCGCCCGGATCGAGGCGGAACGAGAACAGCCAACCGATCAGGGGCGCGCACGCGAGCGCCGCCGTCCCCACGACCAAGGGCAACCGCCAACACACCGCCACAAGCAGGAACCCCCCAAGAACCAAGCTCAGCAAAGGCAGCATCCCCAACGCCAAACCCACGCCGATGAGCGCACCCAGAAGGAGCAGAAACAGGACGGCCGGACGCCGCAACATGGCGATAGCGTATCATGCACGCAAAAAAAGAAGAACGGCGGTCCCGCATGAAGCGGAACGGCCGTGAAGGCGGTCAGGGCGGGGGCACGACGACGCAGGTGTCTTCGTCGGTGATCCCGTTGCAGTTGTCGTCGGCGCCGTTGGCGCAGATCTCCGGGCTGGTAGGCGAGACCGGGACGGCGGAGCACCGGATCTGCCGGTTGACGCAGGTCAGCGTCCCGATCCGACGACAGACGCCGTTGCCGGAACCGCACGAGTCAGGCGCGAAGCCCAGGGTCCCGCAACACCCCTGGTCGACCTGCCCATCGCAGTCGTTGTCGAGGCCGTCGCCGCAGGTCTCGAACCCGCGCGGCAGGACCTCCCCCTCGCAGTCGCTGAGGCGACCCGCCAGGCAGCGGCGGACCCCGAGGCGACAGGTGCCCCGCACGCTCGTGCTGGGCGGGCCGCTGTAGCAGGCGGCGGGCGTGATGGCATCGTCGATGAGCCCGTTGCAGTCGTTGTCGAGGCCGTCGCAGACTTCGGGCGTCGGCTGGCCCGCGGGCAGCGACACGCAGCGCCGTTGGCCCGTGACGGCGTCGCAGCGCCAGGTCCCGTCGCGGCCACAGACGCCGGCGTAGTTGCGGCAGGGCGAGCCCTCCGGATGTGTGTCCGTAGGGCAGGCATAGGGCGAGACGCTCACGTCCGGCGTCGCCGCGTCCCCCGGACGGTCGGCCACGGGCGCGGCGTCCACGGCGGGGACGGCGTCGGCGACGCGGTCGGCCGGCGCGTCGGGGGTGGGCTCAGAGGCGGCATCGGCCGGCGCATCGGGCACGACGGCATCGACCCCCGCCTCCGAGGCCGCGTCGGTCGGCGGCAGCGGAGTGCAGGCGGCCCCGCCGACCGGATCGACGCAATCCCAGATGCCGGCGACACAGGCCAGGAAGGACTCCCGGCAGAACCGGCACCCCGCGTTGGGGACGATCGGCTCGGTTTCGGGCCCGCACCGCGAGCCGACCGCGGGCCGCCCCGGGTCACGGAGCGGCGGCGGGCCGACCTGGTTCTGCTCGAAGAGGCAGGCCGCGAAGGTGAGGCACAGGGCCGCAAGGCCCAGGGACGGAAGACGCATGACACGGACTCCCTGAGGCGAACGCCTCATTTTTGGCCAAAATTGGCCGTTTTTTCGGATACGGAACGCTCGTCCCCATCGGTCGGGACGAATTACCTGATTCTGTTACAATTTTCGCCTTTTGTCAAGCCCTGGACGGCCCCTTTACGCCAATTCCGGCGGCTGCTTATAGCGCTTCCAGTACCCCCAGCCGAAAAATCCCACCAGGAGGGCGAGGATGCCGAGAATGAGAAACGTCCGGCCGCTCAATGCCCCCTGGGCAAAGGATTCCAGGACATCGAACCCAAGGTACCCCGTCAACAGGACCATCAGCCCGCGGATGAGGTTCCCCGCCAAGGTCGCAAGGATGAACACGCGCCGATTGACCTTCAAGATGCCGCACATCACGGACACGGGGACGCTCGGCAGGATGGGCAGGCAGCGGATGGCGAACAGCGAAACGAATTCCTTGGCCCGGCTGCGGTTGAGGCGCCGGCTGATGGCCTCGACGCCGCCCTGGGTAATGCCCAGGTACTTTCCAAAGCGGAAGATCAGCTTGTCCTCGACGACCCCGGCGAGCAAAAAATAGAGGGTGGTCGCCGCGGTCTTCACGACCGCCGCCAGGACCGCGAGCAGGATCAGCCCAACCAGGGGCAGCCTCTGGGCCTGGGCGATGGTCCCGGCCGTGATCAGCACCGCCTGGGACGGGATCGGCGAGATCACCTCCTCGACCACCTCTCCAATCGCAAGAAAGGCCGGCAGCGGCACATGGGCCGCCAAACCCACCATCCAGTGTTCGACGACGACAAGCCATGACATGCCTCCGGTTATAGCACGGACCCCCTTGCCTGGCGAGCCGATCCGCCCGCTTGCCAAAGATTTCGCCGTTTGCTAGGATCCTCCCGCCCGTACAACCAACGTTTTGGGTCAGTGGTGTAGCCCGGTTAACACGTCTCCCTGTCACGGAGAAGACCGAGGGTTCGAATCCCTTCTGACCCGCCACGAGAACGTCGCTCAACAGAGCGGCGTTTTGGTTGTGTGAAGGGCGTGACGCACTTCACAGTGCCCATGGATGCCCACGGATGCTACGGTTCGTGCAGCCCGTTGCGGCGCCACGGCGCCACCGAACTCCTACATATGCCGGGCGTGGCGTTGCCGATGCATGTCTGGAAGTGGTAGCGTCCGCGCATGACTGGAAACCCGAATCCCGGCCTGCCCGGGGCGATCATTGTCCTTCCGCCGGGCGGCTCGATCGGCTCGACGCGCGCGTCGGTGGTCGAGATCAAGGCGGCCATCAATTCGCTGGTGGTGCCACTGGAAGCCGGATCCGCGCGGTGGGATGGCGCCGCGTTCCACGACGTGCGGGACCAAGACCACCTCACCATTCACGACAACCTAATGGTCCACCTCCAGGGGCGCAAGGCGAAGCCGCACACGCTCCTCCCCTGCCCCCTCCTGCAGGATGGGCGGCTGGACGGGCTGGCCGTTCATCTTGCGACCGTCGGGGGCGTACCCGGGGCGTCGTCCGTGAGGCAGCAGGCCAGGTATGAGGGCGGGATAGCGATCATCTCGGCGAACCCTGACGAGCGATACGCCCCGACGGACCACCTCCTCATGGACATATGGGCCTGCAGCCCGGGCTTCGGTTGGCCCGAACAGCTCCCCGCCACCTGGGAGGGCGCCCGGCCGATCCAGCCGTTCCACCACTCCGTCCTCGGCCCGGTCCCCGCGCCGTGGGCGTTCCGCATCGGGCCGGTGCCGGCCTGCACGTTCGCCTTCCGCTTCTGGTTCGCCGCCGTCGCCGGGGAACGGAGGCCGTTCGTCTCCTCCACGGGCCGCGTCATCCGGCTGATGGCGGCGTAGGCGGCTCGGGCGCCGGTGCGCCGGGTTCGCGCCTAGGCACGTCGAAGTACCCGATGAGCCGCTCGACCGCCTCGAAGGCGCCCTCGACTTCCTTTAGGGACAGCTTGCGCTTCAGGCGCCCCTCGTGCGCCACCTGGTTGCGCCAGTCACGCAGCGTGTCCACGCGCCCGACGACCTCGCTGAAGTCAGGCCACCGGGCCGGGTCCAGCATCGCGAACGTGTGGAGGTTGAGCAGCTGCGAGAACGTGATGTCCTTCTTCGCCTGGCCGATCTTCGTCTTGCTCGCCCCGCGCGCGGCGAGGAACGACAGGTACCTCTCCGAGAGGAACGCCTCCGCCGCGACCGCCATCGAGAGGATGGACTGCTCCGTCATGCCGTGGTGCAGGAAGGCCCGGGCGAGGGCCAGGGACTCCGCGTGTACGGGGCCCGAAGCCCCGCTGGACAGGCGCGCCCTCAACGCCGACGCCCCTTCGCCAGCGAGGTTGTCGATCGCCTTGTGCGTCGCCGTGAGGATGGTCGCCGCGAACACGAGCGGATGGGCATCAGGATGCGGCTCCCCTTCAGCTTCCAGGGGCGTGACCCAATAATGCGGGAGCGCGACGAATGAGGTGTCGACCGGGAGGCTCACGCCGATGTCCCTGTCGGCGGTGCGGATCGCGCCTACGATGCGGCCGACCGCCGCCGACAGCTGGGAGGACCACGCGATGAAGCCGCCCTCAAGCGCGTCCTCGGCATCCTTCCCCTTCCCCTCGAACACGGAGGAGACGTAGGTCCCGAAAGGGATCGTGTGCACAGACTCGAACGCCTCCGCCGAGAGTTGCGGCAGCGCCACGGAGTGGGCGAGGAGGTACTGCTGGGCCACGTACGGGGAGCCCTTGGGGACGCCGTAGCAGTAGTTCAGGCGAAGGCACACGACGAAGCTGCGGCCATCGACCATGAGCACGTATTCGGCGTCGCCCTCGAGGCGTGGCAGGAAGTAGGGGACGCGGGTCCCGATCTCGAAGCGGTAAATCCCCTCCGGGGAAGGCTTCATGCCGTCGAAGAAGCGGCCCAGGGTTGGGCCCTTGCGGCTGCCGGCCGCCGTAGGACCCGCCACGTTGTCCAAATTGAAACCGATGGCGTGCGTGAAGTACGCGCTGCGCCGCTGCAGGGCGGAAGGAATGGGCTCCCCGCTTTCCCGCGCGAGCTGGAGAAGGAGCGGATGGTATGGGTCTCTCATGCGTTCCCTTCTAACATGGCCCCATGCGGTGCACCAGACTCGCCACATGCGAGCGCGAGGGCCCGGCACCTTCGCCGTCCAGCAGCCCGATCGCGTCCCTGAGCGCGTCTTTCCCCAGATGCGAATACCGCATCGTCATCTCGATGCTCGAATGGCCGAGGAGCTTCTGCACCGAGAGCAGTGAGGCGCCGAGCGCTACGAGGCGGCTCGCGAAGGTGTGCCGGAGGTCATGCCAGCTCACGCGCTCGATACCGGCGGCCGCACTCATGCGGGCGAGGGCCTTCCAGGCGCCGCGGTACCCCATCAGCCCGCCGGCGGCGTTCGGGAAGACGAGGGCCGCGGTGCGCGGCACGGCCACGAGCGCGGCGCGGAGGCCGGACGTGAGGGGGATGTGGCGGATGCGGCCGTTCTTCGGGGCGGAGACGTGCCCGCCGAGGGCGGAACGGCGGACGGTCACGAGCGCCCCGGCGAGATCCACGTCATCCCAAAGGAGGGCGGAGAGCTCGCAGAAACGCATCCCGGTCTCCAGCCCGGCGAGGACCATGTCGCCATGGCGCGGGGACAGGGCGGCAACGGAGAGGAGCCTATCGCACTCGTCGGCCGAGAGGAAGCGGAACGCCGGCTCCACCGAACGTAGAATGGGGACGCGCGGGACCTCGGTCCTCATCGCCTTCCACTCCTTCGCGGACACGAGGCACTTATGGAGCACGGCAAGATGGTTGTTGATCGTCTTGGCGGCGAACCCCTCCTGCTTGCGCCTGCCCTTGTACCGCTCGATCTCCTCCAGGCCGATGTCGCAAAGGCGCAGGGAGCCGAACTCCGGGAGGAGGTGCTTCCTGAACATGATCCGCTTCAGGGCTTGCTCCTTCGGGCGATTGTTGACCGCGACGTGGGCCTCGAACCAGCGCGCGGCGAACTCGGCGAGGGTCGGGCACGGCGCAAGGCCGGCGGGAGCGTTAGCGCGGATCGCGGCGCCGACGGAACCCCACAGGGCACACTCCTTCCTGAGGAACATCTCGTACGCGAGGGCCCCTTCCCGGCTATCGAGGGGGCTCCGCCGGCGGCAGCGCTCGCCGCCGAAGTGGAAGTCGACGGTCCACGAGCCGTGTATCTGTCTTGCAGGCATATGGGTATCAGTTAGGAATGGTCTCGTCATTTCCCCGCACGCCGCGGGCACCGTCAAGCGACGCGCGCATGGCCACGAGAAAACCCACCTCATGGGTGGGTTCGCTCGATCAGTCCCGGTTGACGGCCCGGTGCCTTGGAACAGGGAATTAGAGGTCTTTCAAGATTCGAATGGATCAATGCCGGGGCTGGAGAATTGCACTCGTCTGAGCGGAAATGGAGGCGCCGGATCACCGGAGATCGACCGATACCGGCGTGATTCGAATCCCTTCTGACCCGCCATGTAAAAACTCGCTTTTCCAAGCGGGTTTTTATGTGCCTCGTGGAGCGCTCGGGCTCTTTACGAGGCATTCCTTACCCAGGGCGAATTCACGTGGTGCGGCCAAGTGGTGAAGAAGGAACATCCTTATCGATCGTCAGTGACGCACGAATGAAAAAATCAGCCTTTTGAGCTGATAGGGTTTCCTCATCAGGAACGGATCAGGAAATAAACGGTCAGAGAACTTGGAGACAAACGGGGCCGAAATGCTCGTCAGCCGACAGGAGCGGATACGAGGTGACCCGGGCTTAAAGAACCTTGGTCCCCAGGAACGTGGGCCAGTCTACCCAGTCAGGGTAATAGGGAGCTGGATTGCTACGCAGCCTAGAGTCTTCTTTGTAGCGACCTTCTCGCTCCCTGGTCCCCATGTATTCGGCTTGCCTTTTGATCCCAAGCCTCTGGGCGGCTACGGAAGCTTCGGCGAGGGTAGGATAGAAGCCGGGACCTGGATCCAGGCCCAAGAACGCGGCCCAGCCTGCCCAGTCAGGGTAAATGCGGCTTGGTTTGTAAGGCAGTCTCGTATCTTCCTTGTAACGACCTTCTCGCCCCTTCTCGCCCTGGTATTCCTTGTACGTCTTGATCCCCAGCCTCTGCACAGCCGCGGAAGCCTCGGCGAGGGTGGGATAGTAGCCGGTGCCCAGGAACGCAGCCCAGCACACCCAGTCGGAGTAAAAGGCGTACGGGGCGCTATACAGCTTCATATCCTCTTTGTAGCGCCCTTCTCGGCCTGCGGTCCCCATGTATTCTTTTTGCGTTTTGATCCCCAACCTCTGCGCGGCCGCCGAAGCCTCGGCAAGGGTGGGGTAGAAATCCTTATCGAACCCCTCAAGGAGACCGAGGATGTCCACGAGTTCCTGGCTGAAGTCTACCTTCACCGAATCGATATCGCCCAGGTCGAAGACGGGGACATCTCGTTCGTCGTCAGAAGTGGGATCACGATCGGGACCATCGGAAACGGGTTTTCCTTCCGCGCCTTCCGCCGCATCCTCCGCCGCGCTCCGCTTCACCTCTTGCAGGAAGTCGTGGAGCATCGTGAGGCGCCGGACGGTGCCCACGAAGTCGTAGACCGTGACCCATTCCTTTCCCGGAGCGAGGCGCAGGCCCCGACCGAGCTGCTGGAGGAAGACGGTGAGCGATTCCGTGGCACGCAGGAAGATGATGACGTCCGCATCCGGGACGTCGACCCCTTCGTTCAGCGCGTCGACGGAAATGAGGCGACGGACGCTCCCCTCTCGAAAACGCTCGAGGAGACCGGCTCGCGTAGCGCCATCATCCCCTGAATGGTAGGTGCGGGCATCGCTCACCTGCGAAACGAGGTGGTTTGCGCGCGCGATGGAATCCGCGAACACGATGACCTTCGCCTTCGGGTCAAGCTCTTTCATCAGCTCGAGGAACCCGTGGTCGCTTGCGACACGGAACAGGCGGCGCTCGACCTGCTTTTTCGTCAGAGGCATGCCGCTCGCGAGGTCTTTCTTGATCGCCTCGATCTCTTCCGCCAGGCCCTCGCCGGACATGAGCTTGTACTTGACCTTGGTGACGTGCCCGTTCGCCATCGCGCGGGCGAGCGTCAGGCTCACGACCGGCTCGCCAAAGAGCTTGGTGATGTCCTTGCCGTCCATCCGGTCCGGGGTCGCCGTCATGGCGATCAGGTCCTTCGGCGTGAAGAACCGGATCACGTCACGGAACGCGTCTGCCTGGGCGTGATGCCCCTCATCCACGACGACCGCCTCGAAGTCACGGGCGCTGAACGCCCCCTCCCGGATACGGTTGCGGATGGTGCCGAAGTTCGCGTAGACGATGTCCGCTCGGCTATCGACGCTCTGGCCGTCGTACAGGCGGTCCACCGAACGGGCGGGAAAGAGTTTCTCGAACTCCTTCTCCACGTGGCCGAGGATCGCGTTCATGTGGGCGAGGACCAGGACGCGCCTGTTCTTGGAGGGCGCGCCCAGGCGGCGCCGGAGGGCGAAGCCGACGGTCAGGGTCTTGCCCGTTCCCGTCGCCATCACGACGAGGGCGCGACCGTTTTCATTGAGGGCCGCGCAGATGCGGTCGACGATCGGAGCCTGAAACGGCTTCGGATTGAGCTCATACATGACAGCCTCTTTCCTACGAATTGTTGAGGTTTTTTCCGAGAGGTCGATACGGCAGACACAGGAAATCTGAATATGTTCAGACGTCTTGCATTCGTCCTATAAGAGATCGCTCAGGCCATGGAAGGACGAATTACGTAATATACGCATTTAGTGGTTTTGTCAATAGGCTGGATCAGACCACTCATGGCATCTTCGCCGTAATGATGACCTCGAGACATCGGCCTTTGCCTAACCCGAGGCTATAAATCCAGCTCAAATGAATCCCCACGACTGGAATACGGAACCTCTCTCCAAATAAACGAATGCGGAAGCAAAGCGCCTCCTGGACGCCCAACCGATCGCCGTTCCCCCCGTTCGAAGGATCCCCAAAGCGCTGGAAACGGCGTTCAAGCCCTCATCGATCGCTAAAATCGAGGAAACTGTAGCGGGCACCCACGATCCGCTTCACAGGTCCATGCCGACGCTTGAGTCGCCGCGGACATAGAATTTTTGCGCCAAAAAGCGGAACGCCCCAAGGACAACCGTGTTTAGCGCCGTGGCGAGGGGGTAGGCGATAGAGAAGGCATCCGCCCAGAGGGTAAAGAGAAGATTATTACCGATCCACGAAAGCCCCAGGACAAGCAAAAAACGAAAGAGCAGCTTTTTACTGTGCGTCGTCCGGAAGACATAGCGGTTAAAGCTGATGTAGACACCGACGTAGGCGAGGGTGAGGGCAATCAGGTAGGCAAGGTTGTCGCTCATGCCGACATAGCCGGTAAGCACAAAGATCAGGCCAACGATAAAAAGGTAGCTGACGACCGTGACGACGGCGTAGCGAAAGAGCTCGATCAACGTTTTCCGGTTGATGGCCTGGTGCACGAGCATGCGTATGGGTTCCATGATGAGATGAGGAAACGTCGTGCGTACGCCTCCTTCAGTGAGAGCGTACAGGACGCGTTTGGCGATTGTCGAAGCCTCAAGCCTCATCGCCTCTCGACGGCCAGGCTCACTCCTTATGCGCCAACCACCGCGGCGGGACCGATGGCCGCTCCACGCCATGGGAATGGCGCGCCCGATGTCGGTATAGGAGGACGCTTCCGACGGCCCAGCTTACGCAGACGAATCCGGACCCGATGACGATGGCCCAGGAGATCCCCACCGTCTCATAAAGCAGCCCGCCAAGGATCGGCCCGACGACCCAGCCCAGGTCCTCAAAGAACGTCACCAGCGCGGCGATGACGCCGTCGTGGGCATGGGTGCGGCTGAGCCGGTTCATCCAGGCCCAAAGGGAAACGTTCGAGAGGTCGTCACCCGTCGCGGCAAGGAAGCCGAAAACGAGGAACCACCCGTTCAAGTGGAACCCAAGCAGGACAGCGCAGGTCGCGAACAGGAGCAGGCCAAAGAAAATCGCCAGGCGTTTCCGGTCGGTGTCCGCAATCCGACCGAACAGCCCGCCACTCAGGACGGTCGTCACGTCGAACACGCTCAGGCCGAAACCCAACGCCCCGGGCTGCGCGAGGCCGCTCAGGTAGAGCGGCAAAACCAACCATAATACGCCAAAGAACGTCGCGGCGCAGAACCGCGAACAGGCGAGCATCGAGCTCGCGGGATTCAGTCGGCGAATCGCCTTCAGCGTCTCACGCAAATAGACGCGACGGATGTAATAGTGGTGGGTCTCGACCTTGACGACGGCATGTGCGGAAGCGGGCTCCTTCTTGAGGAACAGGGCGGCAACGAACGAGCCCACGAGGTTGACCGCGATGACCGCTCCCAAGAGCGCATCCGGTCGCGCAACCAAGAGGGCAAAGAATCCCATCGCGACAACCATCCCCAACGAGCTCACCGACCGTCGCATCCCCATGTACCTTCCCGCGGCGGACATAGGTGCGGTCGAAAGGACGTACGCATCGACGCCCGGACCAAAGAACAGCCAGCCGAATCCGCTCAAGATGATAAGAAGGATATACACCCATGGCTGCAATCCAAACACGACGAGCAAGGCGCCTCCTGCGGCCAAAATCAGGCTTGAGGCCTTGAGGAACGGCCGATACCCATACCGGTCCAACAGGAATCCCGCCGGTACGTCCAACACGAGCTGCAGCAGCGAAGCCCCGCCGATCAGCAAGCCCACGGCCCATAGCGGAAGGACGCGTTCGCCGAGCGGAGAAAGGGCGGTGTAATACAAGGAGGCCCCTGCCTTAAAGAGGAGCACATAGGCCCACAGGGGCAAGCCGGCGACCAACCAACGGGGAACGCGGAACGACATGGGAAAGGGCGATGACTGACGGGAATGATACCAGAAAAAAACGTCGCGTGCATGCGGGGCCATGGTGGCCCAACCGACCGCGCGGCGCGCGATCGCAAGTAGCTTTTTTCTACGCAACGGAGTATGCTCAAAGGGGTAACCTCATTCTCTAACCGCATCCTCCTATGGCTGGTATCGGAGATTTTCTCAAGGCATCGTTCCTCTCATGGATCTTGGGCGGTGGGGTGATCTTGGCGGTGGTGCTGTACTTCTTGTTTTTCCGCTAATCAAAGCGAGCATTAAATCCGTTTTTTTGCCTCTTGGTAAGCCAAGGGGCATTTTTGATCATCCTGTTTGGCATGATTCCATAAAAATCAAAAAAATACCCCTTGGCATGGGCGGTTGGGGTCAGGCCCTCAGGGAATCACGACGTTGACGTTGCCGCAGGCGTCTTCCTGCAGCCAGCCGCGAGATCGGGCGAACATGATGAGATCATTCACGTCGACTTCCGCAGGAACGTCCTTCAGGTTGTCCGCGCGCATCCGGACCACCCTGTCCCAGAAAGCGCCTCCCGAATAGGTCTGCCCTTGCAAAGCCTTGAATGCCTTCTTGACATCGAACATGGGCCCTCCTAGCGATTCTCTGACGAACACGATTTCGCGGACAGGCAGACCTTACCCGTGAAACCAAAAGGCGGCAAGAAAAGCGAGCGGGCGCTCAGCCGGCTCGCGCACGGCACAGCGCGGCCTCCGTCGCCTTCAATACGACCCCTGTCCCCCGCGTCAACCCGAACGGGGCCAGCACCTGGTCCGCATGCCGCTCCTGAAAGCGGATGACCGCACGACGCGTGGCGGGGCCAAAAAAACCGGTCACGCGGGCCTCGGGGTAGATCGCGGCCCCTTGCGCCGCGAGCGCCCTCTGCAGGGCACGGACACGATCCCCGACGTCGCCGGGACGTAGGATGCCGAACGCGGCACACGTCCCTGGACGGGAAGGTGCAGGTCCGACAGGCGGCGTCTGGAGAACGATATCGCGAAAGAGCAAGCCCGACGGGGTTCCATCAAGGGCGTAGTACTTGAGGAACACGCGATACGTGCCGGAACGCGCGGGAAGCGAGAAGGCCGGCGGCGCCCGCAAGGGAAGCGGTTCGATCCCGTCCTTCGCGAAGGCCGGATCCAAGGAAATGACATATCCTCGCGCGGTCGCCGGATCAACCTGAAGCTCAAGGGATACGCGGGGCTGCGTGGCGGTTGCGGCTCCCCCGTTCAGAATGAACCCAGGCGAAATGGGAACACCCTCACGCGAAACGGCCGCCACGGGGGTGGCTGGCTGGAACCCCACCGCGCCCGCGCCCGGCGGGTCGATCACGAGGCTTGGGCCGACACGCAGCTGGTTGGCGTCGGTGAAGCGGACCAGAAAATCCAGCACGTCACCCACGCGAAGGCCCGTGAAGGTGACGGTATGGCGAAGGGGATCAAGCGTCGCGGTGCAGGACCGACAGCCTGGCGCATCCATGGAATAGGTTCCGGAGGCGGCGCCGTGCATCGCATCGACCAGTTCCGTCGCGCGAAAGGAATAGGTCGCATCCGCGATCGTCACGCGCTCAGGGAGCGGCGAAGCCTCCGTCAGGCAAACATGTCCGCCATCACGGATGGTCCACCCGTTTGGCGAGCCGGTGAGGCGCGCCCGGGCCGTTGCCGCGCAATAGGTGCTCAGCCCAGCGTCAAGCGTGACGGACGGCTGCACCGCCTGCGCAGACCACGAAGCCAGGAGTTGCCCGTAATGCGCATTTGAAAGCCGCGCCCCGCCTCCGAACATCCCCACCATCGTCGTCACGCGCCCCACGTCCCAGGCGCTTATGTCCTGGTCAAACGCGGTCGCCCCATAAAAGGCGTTGTCCATGTCGGTCACGTTGGACGTGTCCCACGCGCTCAAATCCTGGTTGAAGGCCGTATTCCCATAAAACAGGCCGTTCAGGCTCGTCACGCCCGAGACGTCCCAAGCGCCGATATCCTGGTTAAAGACAGGGTTCCCGTAAAAGAGTGCGCTGATGTTCGTCGCGGAAGACAGGTCCCAACCGCCGATCGCCCCATTAAATAGGGTATCCTGGAACATCCCAAGGAACGTGCGGACCGAGCTGACGTCCCAGCGCTCGAACCCCCCGTTCACGCCCGACGAACGGAACGCGTACGTCAGGTCCGTCACGTCCGAAAGGTCGGGCGTGTCGTCAGCCAATATCTCCAGGTTGGTGCACCCGAAGAAGGATCCGCCCATGAATGCCCAGCGGTTCGATCCCCATTGGTCCACGGACAGGATCTTTTGGCGATCGCCCGCCAACACGAACGCGATCCCAGGGAACGTCCCGGTGACGCTCACGGTATAGGTCCCCGGGGCGCCGTAGGTATGCGTGGAGCTGGTCGTGATTCCGGAGCTGTACGTCCCGTCGCCCCAACCGACGTTGTAAAGATAGGTGAAGCCGTCGGCGATCGGGATATTGATCTGGTCGGACGCCGTGATGCCCGGGTTATCCGTCTTCCAGGTGGTCACGAACTCCCCGGCCGCCTGGACCGCTCGAGCCGGCAAAAAACATGCGCATGCGCACAGGAGAGCAAAAAAGAGCATCCTGACGGGACTTTTCCAATGCGTCCACATGCCGCGAGTATACCATAGCCACACGCCCGCCGTTGCCCATTTTCCCAAGCCGCGGTACGATCTCGGCATGAAAACGAACCTCCTCACCATCGTCGGCAAGATCCTGCTGACGCTCCTGCTCGTTTCGCCGATCCTCGGCATCCTGGGCGTCTTCCCCGCCCCGACGCGCGATCTCTATAGCACCGACCAATCCTTCCAATTCATCGACCTGCTCATGAAGAGCGGGTACGTCATCTGGATGGAGGCGATCGTGTTCGTGATCGCGATCGCCTGCCTCTGGACCCGCCGCACGGCCCTCGCCGCGCTGCTCCTGCTGCCGATCAGCCTCAACATCGTCGGGTTCCATGCGTTCCTGGACGGCGGCCTCCTTACGGGCGGGGCGGTCATGGGCAACGTCCTGCTGCTCCTGAACCTCGCCTTCCTCTGGAAGGAGCGGGCGCAGTACAAGAGCCTGCTTGAGAAGCACGATTAGGCGCAGACGATAGGCCGGCTCCCATCGACGAAGGAGCCGGTTTTATGATACCGCGGACGCGGCGCATGCACGGCTACGGTGCTGACGGAGGCGATTCGCGAGGCTTGCCAGATACCAAAGACCGCGCTACCGTGCATTCCGCGCTCATTGGACCAATCTTGACCGCGTCCGCCTCACAAAGCGCAGGCGCCACCTCGGACGACGACCCTTCCCCAAACACCTCGGAGACCCTCGATGCAAACCACGATCACGTTCCTCGGCCAGGCCTGCGTCCTGATCTGCCGCGGCGCGGTCCGCCTGCTCTGCGACCCCTGGTTCTCGGGTCGGGCACATCTCAGCGGCTGGATCCCCTTCCCGGAGCCGACGCCGGACGAACGCGCCCGTCTCGAGGCGCTCGCCGACGCCGCGACGCACGTCTATCTCTCGCACGCGCACGAGGACCATTTCGATCCGGCCTTCCTGGGTCGCCTGTCGCGCAAGACCCTGGTCGTCGGCGCCTTCCGCAACCACCGCTTCCAGGCGGCCCTGCAGGCCCTCACGCCGAGGCACCGGCTCATGGTGCTGCATTCCGGCATCGCGTGGAGCCTGGAACCCGGGTTCACGCTCCGCATCCACACCGAACAGCCCGCCTTCCGCACCAACTCGATCCTCGAGGTGCGCACGCCGGAAGGGCGGATCGTGAACGCGAACGACTGCGGGCTCGATACGGGCCTGCTGCGGACGATCGCGGAACGGGGACCGGTGTCCGCCTTCCTGTACACGCTCAACTTCCTGGCGAACGGCTACCCGTTCCCCTACCTGCGCGCACAAGACCCCGACCTGGCCGACCGGCTGCAACAGACCCGCGACCAGGTGGTCGAAAGCTTCCGGACCGCGATGCGGACGCTGCGCCCCGAACGGTCCATCGCCTTCGCCGGGCCCGTGACCTTCGCGGACCACGTGAACACGCACCTCAACGCGCATCCGGAAGCGCGCGACTGGCGACGGATGGTCAACGAACTGCAGACGGAAGGCACGGTGGACTGGCCGGCCCCGGAATCGGCCCTCACGCTCGCCGAGGCGACCCCTCCGCGCTGGGAACGGCTGCAGGCGTGGGATCCCCTGCTCACCGCAGGCACCGAACCGCCACCCGCCCAAGAGGACCGCTGGCTCGATCCGCGCGTGACGACCGGCATCCCGTATGCCGCGTGTCTCGAGGCGTTCCTCCAAGATCGGAGCGCCTTGCTCGGGCGGCTGGGCAAGAAGCTGCGGCAGACCCTCATCCTGAGTGCCGTCCCGTCGGTGGACGGGCTCGAGGGAGAGACGTTCCTCTGGCACGACGAGCTCTCACTCAACCCGCCGAAGCCCCGCTGGCGCCGCCTCGCGGGCACCGAACGGCCACGCCCGCCCCACCTGCAGATCATCGCCACGCCCAACATCCTCGACGCGTTCCTGCGTGGCGAGACGGATCTCGATGGGCTGCTCCTGTCCGGCCGGGCCCGTTTCGCTCGGCTCCCGGACGTCTTCGATGGCACCCTCCACAACCTGCTCCGCTTCGGCGATGATGCGAGCGCGGCCCAGGCGCTCATCGACTGGACCCACGCCCAACGGCGCATCTCAAGCCAGGCGACCCTGAAGCGCACGGTCGGCGGCCAGGAACGCGTGATCCTGCGCCACTGCCCGCACGAGGGCGAGGATCTCGACCAGGCGCCGATCGGTGCGGACGGGCACCTCACCTGCCCGCGCCACAAGTGGATCTTCTGCGTCAAAAGCGGTCGCTGCCTTAGGGGTGACCCGACCGCCAGCCTGCTGCCGAAGCCCCTTGACTGACACGCCCCCAACGGAGGACCGATGCACATCCTGTACGTCCGACCCATGACCGCGACCGAGCCCGACTACGACGGCCTCAACGCCCAGCTGGAAGCGCTCGGAACGCGCGCGAGCCTGCGCCAACGGGACGGCACCCCCATCCGCGAAGACGACGGCACGCAACAGGTCCAGATCCCTGACGCGCGCGAGGTTTTCCGCGTCAAGCACCTGCTGCGCTCCGGCTACGGCCTCACCATCGCGCGCGAATGGCGAGGGTAGCCATCTGGGACCCAAGAATGGGTCTTTTTTCATGGGCGAGAAAAAGCGGCATCTTTTATGGTCAGCCAGACGAGGATCGTCTATCATGATCGCATTCGAGTCGAATCACCCCAATCCATTTCACTTTTCCACGCGTATGAACATCTATCGCGGAGAAATGCCTCCCTCCTTTCGCGAGCAAGCCATAGAAAAGCTGTATCTTCTGAGCGAGGCGCAACTGACGGAGCTCATCTATCGACTCAACCTTGACGAACGAAGGCTTCCTCCCCCATCGAAGCCCCTTATCGAGACGATAAAACGCATTCCTGAGCTTTGCGAACGGGAAGGGATTTCTTGGAATGAGCTGCTCGCGGCGATCAACTCGCTTCTGGAGCCGCCGCGCGGAGCGGCGTACAAGCGGTTCCAGCAGATGCGCTCTGGTTGGGGCGCGACTGCCGGATGGGAAGGGGCGCCCGTCTCGAGGCCGACGCAGGCATCACCGAGATCTGATGTTCATAGACAATCCCAACAGGAAACGGCCGACGCGCCAGAGCAAAGGCGCCGACTCATCGTCCGCGTTCTAGATCTCTTGGAAAAAAAAGATGAGGAGACCATCGAGTGGCTGATGGACGTGTTCCTCGGCGAAGAAAAAGCCGGATCCGGATACAGCAAACGCAGGCACCTAGACGGGATTGCCCCGCTCGTCTCATTCGTGCGCCTCGTCGCGCAACGGCCGGGCGACCTCGAACAATTGCACGAGCTCCTTACGCGCATGTAGGCGCGTCACCCCATGCCGGCAACCGCTTCCATGCGTGCGTCCTTCTCCATTTTCTTCGGCGCGACCGCATCATCATACTAAGGGAAGATATGCTCCGCCCTCCCCACGATTTCCGACCCATCGAGCAGACCTCGGCGCACGAGCGATTCCGCCAACGCCTCCGCGCGATTCAAGAGGCATCCCCGCTCTTTCCGCACAGCGATGGCCCGACCAATCCGCTCCTCAACCGGCCGGACGCCCAGCGCCAATACGAACGAACGCTGCGCGGATATAGGAGCGATGAAGCGGATCGACGCTGGTCACGCTACGCCGTTCCCGACAACGCCGACATCGGGCACAAGCTTCACCTGAACGCCCTCCCGAGAGACGTGCACCTGATCGCCGCCACCCTGCAAGAGCTCGGGCTACCCCACAAGTACCTTTCCGGCGGAGACGCGCGGCAAGGCAAGATCTTCACCCTCTACCCGGGCGCGTACGGACACGCCCAACGGATGGCCGGCTTCCTCAGCGAACGGCTGGACGGCCTTCTCTGCCGACCAGCCTGCTTTAGCGAAGCCGAATACGCCCCAAACGTGTCGGGACGGTTCACGGAACGAGGCCTCCGCTTCCACAAAGACGGGGAGCAGGTCCTGCGCGGCCTCCCGCTGCTCTTCACGGACCTCGAGACGCTCGAAGACCCGTCCGGATTCGTGCCGAGCGCGACCTGGAAAACGGCCGCCTTCGAACGCAGCTTCCGGATCCTCGCGGATACCTACGGACCCTATTTTTACGGTCCCTAACCCCTACTCCGCCAACGACCGGTACAAATACCGGAACAGCTTGCGATGGAAAGACGCCAACGCCTCGTTCTTGATCACGAACGCGATCTCCTTCTTGAGGTCGACGAGGGCCATGGTGTCGCCATACACGAACTGCGTGATACCGTCCTCAAACGCATCAAACGATCCCGGCAGCATGCGGGACGCGCATTCGACGCGTTTCACGAAGGCCCGCCGGCGCAAGGCCTGGTTCGTGATCACGAACCGCTCGAGTCCGTGCGATTTCAGGCTCTCGATATATTCGTCCGGGACGTATTTGCTGACGTGGATATCCCCCGGATACCCATCATATCGGTAGAAGACGGTCCGCTTGGGGCTTTTGGCGAGCTCTTCCCACACCCGACGGAGCTCCTTGCCGCGATAGATGCGGATCTCTTCGGGGAGCGCGTGCGCCTCGGCCTTTTTCAGGCGGACAAGCGGATCGGCAAGCTGGCCGCCCTGTTCGGCCGTCCAGGCAGCCAAGCGGGCGACCCCCGTCGATTGGTAGCGCCGGCGACCCGGGCCCTTGGCGGCCTCCACCAGTCCTTTCTTGCTGAGCGCCCCGAGTTGCGCATATACGGCCGGACGATGCAGGCCGGTGCGACGCGCCAGGTCGGTGACATTCGCCGGACCGTCTGCCGTCAGGGCATACCAAACGGCCGCCTCACGTTCCGGGAGGCCGGACGTGCGCAGGGCGGCAGCTGAAGGGAGGGCGCTTTTGTGAGAAGCGGGACGTGGCATATTTGTAAATAAATATAACAGTTTTTGGAATCCACGTCAAAAAGAAAACGCCTGCCAGGCTTGGACAACCTAGCAGGCAGCGGGCTCAACCGTCATTGCGGCGACGCGGGCCCCGAGCCGCGGCTCCCTTGCGCTCCAGGGGCGCGTCCGGTTCCGATGCGTCGGGAGCAGCCGCCGGCTCGACGCGGACACGCGTCGGGGGGACGGCTCCCTTGTCCTCCTGCCGCGCATGGAAGCGTCGGTCGAAGTCATCGGCCAGGACCTTGTCGACGAGCACGGCATCGACGAGCTTCTCCAGGCTCTCCGCGAGCTTGCGGCGCTCGACGAGCACCCGGTACTCGTGGTCCCGCATGGCCTGCTCGCGCTGGACGAGGTGTCGCCGCTCCAGGATCCGCTGGAAGAAGGCGGCGATACCTCCCCCGCACAGGACGAAGAACAGGATGATGAGGAACATGTTGTCCGTGAGGAACTTGAGGATCTCGGCCATGTGACCTCCTTTGGCCAGGAGAGCCTAACAAAGAAAGGAGTTTTGTCAAGGGAAGGCGATTTTGGCCGAATGGACGTTTTTCCCCTATCCGCGCACACTGGGGAAGGGCCCGCCCAGGCTTCACTCATGATCATGCGGGTCCACATCCCCTTTCTATGAAACGACTCCCTCTCTTGCTCACCGGGCTCTTGGCCGTCTCGGCCCTTGGCGGCGGCTGCGACGCACTCCCGATCGATGCGCCGGTCCAGAAGCCGCCCTCAACCACCTCTTCGACCGATCCGCACGCAGGCCACGCCATGCCCATGTCGCCAACGACCATGGGTGCCGCTGTCGACGCGGGCGATCGGCTCAAGCTCGACGGGGCCAACGACCTTTCCCCGGGCGACGTGACGCTCCGCCTCACCCTTTTCGGCGCGAACGGACGGCCGCTCGCGGAAGACGCGCTGAAGGTCGTCCACGAAAAACGGTTCCACCTGTTGCTCGTCCGCGATGACCTCTCGCAGTTCCAGCACCTGCACCCGGAATTCCGCGACGGGAAATGGGCCACGCAGACCACGGTCACGCAACCCGGGACATACCAGCTCTATGCGGACATCGCTCCCGTGGACGAACCGCCGGTCGTGCTGCGCCTGCCGGTCCGCATCGGAACCGGCGGCAGCGATCCGGCCTTCCCCACCCCGAACGCATTCCTAGAAGCGACCGCCCAGGGGATCCGCGCGAACCTCGCACCGAACCCCGCCCTCCAAGCAGGCGCCTCGAGCGAGCTCACCTTCCGCCTCACCAAAGACGGCGCCCCGCTGACGCGCATCGATCCGTACCTCGGCGCCTTCGGCCACGTCGTCATCCTCAAGCACGACGACCCGACACAGTTCCTGCACGTCCATCCGATCACGACGGCGGCACCCACCAACGGTGAAGTGCGCTTCGGTACGACGTTCCCAAGCGCCGGACGGTATACCCTGTTCGCGCAATTCAATGCCGAGGGGACGGTGCGGACCTTCCCGATCACGGTCGACGTGGCCGCCGGGAGCCCCGCGACGGAGACAGGCATGGGCGAGCACATGCATCACTAGCCAGAAAAAAACACCCGACCGTGGGTGTTTTTTCGTTCCTGCGGCCCATTTGACAACCGAAAACCATCTGTTCTATTTTTGTTCTATATCCGTTTCCCTATGGCCATCCTCTCCCGCGAACCCGTCACCGCCCTCGTCGCCTTCAAGATGGGGCGGGCAAAACCCGTGCAATTCCTCTGGGGCAACCGGACCTACCAGGTGAAGGCCGTCGACCTGACCTATTCCGAATGGAAGGGCCGCAGCAAGATCCACTATTTTTCGGTCCACGACGGCACGAATAGCTTCCGCCTGTCGTACGTCTCCGACACCCTCCAGTGGTTCGTCGAGACCGAAGAGCTCCTGCTATGACCCTCCTGCCCTCGCGGCGCCTGATCGCCCACCTCGACATGAACACCTTCTTCGCGAGCGTCGAGCAGCAGGCCAACCGCACCCTACGCGACCGGCCGCTCGGGGTGTGCAGCTATCTCGGCAAGCACAGCTGCATCCTGGCCGCTTCGGTCACCGCGAAACGGCTGGGCGTGCGGACGGGCATGACCATCGAGATGGCGAAACAACGGGTCCCCGAGATGCGCTTCCTCCAGGCCGATCCCGTGAAATACCGCTCGGTCTCGGGACGCGTGTTCGCCCTCCTGCGCGAGCTGAGCGATCGCGTCGAACCGTATTCCATCGACGAGGCCTTCGTGGATTTCACGGACTGGTACGCCGATGAGCTCGCCCTCATCGACCCGCTCCTACGCGTGAAAGAACGGATCCGCCAGGAGATCGGCCCCGTCCTCACCTGCTCGATCGGGGTCGCGCCCACGAAAGCCCTCGCCAAGCTCGCGTCGGACCACGAGAAGCCGAATGGGTTCACCATGGTCTCGCGGGCCTCGGCCCGTGACTTCCTCGCCCTCCACGCCCTCACCGACGTCGCGGGCATCGGTACGCGCCACGCCCGGCTGCTGAACCGCCTCGGCATCTTCACCCTCCTGGAGTTCGTCGATTACCCGACGGAAAACCTGCTTCGCCTGCACGGCAAGCCGCTCGCGCTCCTGCAAGCCGAGCTGCAAGGCTGCACGGGCTCGACGATCGAAGACGTGGCTTCCCCGCCCCAATCGATCGGGCATTCCTATTGCGTCCCGCGCGACGTGTACGCGCGCGGCCGGACGCTAGCCGTCTTCCTGAAGCTGGTCGAGAAGGCGAGCTGGCGGATCCGGCAGGCCGGACGGCAGGCGCACGGGGTCCGCGTCAGCATCGGGACATATGCGGAAAACACCCCCTCTCAAAAAACGAAACGCTGGCGACAGCAGAACATGCAAAGCGCGTATCGGACCTTCCCTGAACCCCTCTGGGACCGGTTCAGCCTAACCGATGAGGCCTTGCGCGCGTTCGACGAAGCGTGGGACGGCGAAACCCCCATCTCCTTCCTGGACGTGACGTTTGGCCCGCTCGGAGCCCTGGAACAGGCCGCCCGCCTAGGGGGACCCCTCTTCCAGCTCCCAGCGACGGAACGCAAGCAGCGGCTCACGCAAGCCCTCGACCAGATCCAAGAAAAATACGGGCGCGGCGCCGTCATCCGCGGCCAGATGATCGGGCTCGACCAGGAGGCGCCGGATCGGATCGGGTTTCATGCGATTGAGGAGCAGGAAAGAAACGGCGTCCACGCGACGGACGCGTGGGATCGCGCAGCCAAGGCCGTCTTCTGATGGCCAGAAAGCCCCCCCTCACGAAAAGCGATCCATGTTCCCCAAAAGAAAAGCCCGGCTTCTCAGCCGGACGTCAGACCGTGTCGACCTCGCGTACGGGTCACCTCCAGGATGCGGATGTCGAGCCGCTCACGCCCCGGGTCTTCGGCGTGGATGTGGACCTGGTGGAACGCGGGGACCCGTCCCTTGCGTTGCGCTTCCAGCTCACCCCAGACCTGGCTGGCGACCGGTCCCGGAGCGACGAACCCTTTCGTGTTGACCCCGCTCCCCTCCCAGAAGGCCGTATCCATGGGGTCGGGATGGACGATCAGGACCGTGGAACCATCGGGCAGTGTCGGGAACAGCGAGCGCAGGAGCTCGACCTGGGCCGCCTTGACGGCGTCGAACACCGGCTGGCGACCGATGATGTTCGTCGCCGGGCCGGCGATGAGGGTGATGCGCAGGGGCAGATCGGGCGAACGGGCGGCGAGGAGCGCCTGCAGGATGTAGATGAGCCCGTTGAGGCCGCCGTCGACCAGGTCACGGATGGTCTTGGACGGCTGCGTCCGGAGCGGCGAGACGCCGTGCTGCCCAGCGGCGTAGATCAGGTGGGTGAGACGGTCGGGGTGCCCGTCGGCGGCCCGACGGATCAGGTCCGCGGCGCCGATGGGCGTCGCGAAGGTCATCCGGAGCGGCTGGACCGTCCGTCGCACCGAGCCGCGGCCGAGCATGAGCGGCTCGGCGTCCGCGCGCGGCCGGCCCACGAGGACCGACACGATCCCCCGCTCGAACAGGAGCTCCGCGAGGCAATAGCCGAGACCACGCGTCCCGCCGATGATCAGGGCCTTTTCAGAACCTTGGCGTGTGGAACCCATCAGAAAACCTCCAGGGGCGACGGTAGCAAAGATCGGGCGAACGGTCCAGCCCAGGACGGAACCACAAGGCCCCATCTTCACACCCCCTTCATCTTTTCGCGCTATCATCCTACCGTATCCATATGAAACTCCTGGTCGTCGAGGACGAGCCGAAACTCAACAAGGGCCTGGTCACGGGCCTCCAACAGCGCGGCTATGCCGTAGATTTCGCCTTTGACGGCGAAACGGGCGAGACCATGGCCCGGTTGAACGGGTATGACGTGGTGATCCTGGACGTGATGCTCCCCAAACGGGACGGCTTCGACGTGTGCCGCCGGCTCCGCCAGGGCGGCATCCAAACCCCGGTCCTCTTCCTCACCGCGAAAGACAGCACCGAAGACACGGTCCAAGGCCTCGATCTTGGCGCCGACGACTATCTCGTGAAACCGTTTTCCTTCGATGAGCTGGCCGCACGCCTTCGTACCCTGCTCCGTCGCCCACCGACGGGCATCACCCCGATCCTCGCCCTCGACGAGCTCAAGCTCGACCCAACGTCCCAACAGGTCACGGTCGGCGGCAAGGAAATTCCCTTGACCTTACGCGAATACGGCATCCTGGAATACTTCCTGCGCAAGAAAGGGGCCGTCGTCACCCGCCAAGACCTGCTCGACCACGTCTGGGACCAGTTCTTCGACTCGTTCAGCAACGTCGTCGACGTCCACCTAAAGAACCTCCGTAAGAAACTCCCGCCCGCCTATGCCCGTCGTCTTAAGACCGTCTGGGGAAAAGGGTATCGCCTTGCTTAGCGGTCGGTTCCGCGGCGCCCAAGGCCGGTTGACGCTCATCTATACGGCCCTTCTCGCCTGCATCCTCCTCATCTCGAGCAGCATCACCTATTCCGCCTTTTCCAGCCGTCTCGAGCGCCGTTTTGCCCGTTTCCCGCCACGCCCACCGGCCGCGATCCCCCAAGAGCTTCTCACGCCGCGCGCGGAAGAGGTGCGGGCCGACCTCATCAATGCGCTTCTCATCGTGAACGGCTTCCTGCTCGCCGTGGCGGGCGTCCTCAGCTATTGGTTGGCGGGCCTCACGCTCGCGCCCATCCAGGCCGCGTATGAACGGCAACGCCGCTTCCTCGGCGATGCCTCGCACGAGCTCCGTACGCCGCTCGCCATCCTGCAGACCGACCTGGAAAACGCCCGGAACGGAGCCACGTCGGCACAGCGCGAACAGATCGACAGCCATCTCGAAGAGGTAGGCCGCATGTCCCACCTCGTCCGCGACCTGCTGCGCCTATCTCGCCTGGACGAGGAATCTTCCCTCAACCAAGCCGAAAAAATGACAGACATGCACCGCCTCATGCAAGCTTCCGTGGAACGCCTGAGCCGTCTCGCCGAGACCCAAAACGTGACGCTCTCATTCGCTTCCCCAACGGAAATCGCCGCCACTTGGCTCGTGCCCGAAGAGCCCTTCCGCCAAGCCTTCGAGAACGTGACGAAAAACGCGATCCTCTATAACCGCCCCGGCGGAAGCGTCACCGTCGCGCTCGATCAGGACGGCCGCGAGGCGATCCTCACGATCAAGGACACCGGCATCGGCATCGCCGCAGAAGATCTCGAACGCATCTTCGACCGCTTCTATCGCGTGGACGCGAGCCGCTCACGCCAGACCGGCGGCAGCGGCCTCGGCCTCGCGATCACCCGTGCCTCGCTTGAGCGGCTGCGCGGCACGCTCAAGATCGATAGCGCCATCGACGTTGGCACGACCATCACCCTGAGCATCCCGTTCGTACCGGCTTCATGATTGCTTCACGACCCCTTTGCTAACGTAGGAACATGATCGAGGAAACGGGAGGCGTCCTGCCTCCCCCTCCGCTCCCGAGCCGACCTGGACGCGTCTTGCGCCTGGGCCACGCCCGCGAAACGAGGCCTCCGATCAGCCCTCTGCTTGCTGGGGTCGCCACGGCCCCGCGTCATGCCCACCCGTGCCGCGCGCCCTCCCGATCCCAGCGAAAGAGCTTTATTCGTCATCTTCCTTCAAGATATGAATCAAGCGAAACGGTTCCTCATCGCCGCCGTCGGCGCGGTCGGCCTCACTGGCGCGGGCGTCAGCCTGACGCAAGCGGCCGCGAATCCACACCCCGGCGACACCCGCATGGCCACGCTCGTCCAAGCGTTAGCCAAAAAATTCAATTTGAATGCCACCGACATCCAGGCCGTCTTCGACGAGAACCGCCAGGCCATGGAAGCGAATCGGCTCCAAGAAGCCAAAGCGCGGCTTGAACAGGCGGTCAAGGACGGCAAACTCACGCAAGCCCAAGCCGACCAGATCGTCGCGAAACAGCAAGAGCTCAAAACGGTCATGGAAAGCCTGAAGGGCAAAACCCGCGAGGAAGCCGAGGCAGCCCGCAAGACCGCCATGGACAACCTCAAGACCTGGGCGGCGAGCAACAATATCCCGCATGAATACCTCAACCCCGGCTTCGGCCACGGGGGTCCAGGCGGACCGGGACGCGGCGGCATGCGCGATCCCAAGGAGCTCCTCACGCAAGCCGTCACCGATGGCAAGCTGACCCAAGCGCAAGCCGACCTGATCACCGCGAAACAGGCGGAGATCAAGACCTTCCTTGACGGCCTGAAAGACAAGACGCCTGCGGAACGTGCGGCGGCCGTCACGGCTCAGGTCGCAACCTGGAAGGCCTGGGCGACGTCCAACGGCATCCCGGACGGGTTCTTCCGCCTTCCGGAGGCCCGTGGCGACATGGGCATGATGGGCCAGGGAGGCCCACGCGGCGGTCGGGGCGGCTTCCGCGGACAGGGCGGTCGGGGCGGTCGTTTCTAGGGTTCGTCCCTCATGAAAAAAAACCGGCTCAGCACGACGCTGAGCCGGTTTTTAGACCGCTAAGGAGCCCACCGCCCTAAAGAATCGGGAGCAGCAGCCGCAAGATGATCCAAATCAGGAAGAGCGACGAAGCCGGCAGGGCGAACAGTGCCGCTGACCGCCAACGATGGAGAGAGTCGTCGACCGCCGCCTTCGTCGGATCGTAGGAAGGGAAACGGACGATGCGTTCAGACCCAATCGGCCAAGGCGTCCCGCCGCCACGGATGGCGACAGGGAAACGGTATTCTTTCCCCTTCTCCTGGAAAGCGATGATCGGGGTCCATCCCTCGGGATCCTCGCGGTTTTCCACGACCCGACCGTACGCGTAGACCACACCCGTTCTCCAAAAAAAGAGACCGACGAAAAAGAAATAGGAGGCGACCAGGCCGAGCACAAGCGCGATCCATGGGAGCGAGGCAAGCAAGAGAGCGAGCATAGGGATCCACCGTAGCAGGGACCGGGCAAAAAAGAAAACGGATGCGGGAACGGCATAAAAAAGACCCTGATCGCTCGATCAGGGGAGAAGCTCAGGCGGCCGCGGCAGCCGTCGGGATGGGAACGGTACGCACGCACCGGACCACGAGCTTGCCGATGGAGACCTCCTGCGAGAAGGCCTTGCCCGACTTGCCGAAGGGCTTGGGATCGGTCCAGGCGAGGGACCCGGGCTTGCGCTCGAACGCGATGGCGACCAGCGAGATCGACAGGCGCACGCTGACCAGAGCCCGCTCGATGTCGCGGAGCCGCTCGGACGCCTTGACGGGCGTGAGGCGCTCGGGCCCCTTGAAGGCCGGGACGTAATCGACCAGGCCGAATTCGACGCGCGTGGGCGGCGCTTCGACGGGGGCGGGCAGCGGGGACTTGGTACGGTCTTCCTTGTAGAAGGGCCGGCCCGACGCCTCGGTGAAGCCGGTCCCCTTGGCGGGGGCGGGCTCGATGCCGGCGTCCTTGAACGCCTTCTGCTCGGCCATGAGATTGGCCTCCTGGCGGAGGAATCGGGCGAGCCGGGCAGGCTCGGCCCAGCGCGGGTCGACGAGCGGCAGGTGGTCGATCTTGAGCGTGAGCGGCAGCGCGGGGTCGTGCTCGGCCCCGGCAGGCAGGCAGCCGGCGGCGCGGAGGGCGCGGAAGGCCGCGGCGCTGGGGATGGTGGCCACGATCTTGTCGAAGCAGGCCTCCCCACCCCGCACGAAGTTGATCAGGCGCGGGACCGCGACGGGACGCTTGGCGGAGCCCTCGACCACGCTGGTCTCCTGGCCGCAGAGGACGGACAGGTTGAGATGCTTCCGCGACCCCACGAGGCGGATGGCCTGCAGGGTGCGCCCGAAGGCGCCGATGACGACGGCCGCGTCGCGACCGCTGGGGCGAGTGACACGCGTGTACACGCCATCCGCGATGTGGAGGGTAGCGCGCGCCTTGGCCAGAGCCTGGAAAGCGCCCGCGAGCGAACCGATGCCGTTGTTGTTCCGTTCCATGACGTCACCTCCTGGTGAGCGACCCGACCGTGCGCGCGGGCAACGCATCCGTTCTTTCGGATAGTGTATTTTTAACACACTAAAATCAGGCTGTCAAGGGGTTGACCCTATTTCGCTACATATAGGGAAAAAACAGGCTTTTTCTAAAACCAGAAAAACAGGGTCTCTGTACTCTTTTCCGATATGAAAAGCGGGCCACGCGGACCCGCCTCCCCTTCCTAAACCTTCCGCACCTCGATCCAAGGCACCTGCCCCGTCTTGCCCAACGGCTCACCCCCCACGAAGATCAGGTCATCGCCCGTTTTGACGTATTTTTGCTTCTTCAGCCAGGCCAGCGCCTCCAGGTCCCACTTATCCTTGTTTTTCCATTTGGGAAACAGGCACGGGGTGACGCCCCACGAGAGGTTCGTCTGGCGCGCGATGCACGGGTCCTCGGTGCAGGCGAAGATCGGCATCGGCGGCCGGTGGCGCGAGAGCAGCCGCGCAGCGGCGCCGGATTCGGTGAGGCACACGATCGCCCGAGCCCCAAGGGCGTGCGAGAGGATCGTCGCCACGTTCGTCATGGCCGCTTCCGGCTCGCCAGGGTTCAGGCGCAGGTGCGGCGGCACGTCATCGAGCGTGCTGAGCTCGACCTCACGCAACGTCTTCGCCATGGTCTCGACGGATTCGAGCGGGAACGCGCCCGTCGCCGATTCACCCGACAGCATGGTGGCGTCCGTATGGTCGATGGCCGCGTTGGCGATGTCGGAGATCTCGGCGCGCGTGGCGCGGGGCTGGCGGATCATCGAATCGAGCATCTGGGTCGCCACGATCACGGGCTTGGCGGCGTCGAGGCAGCGGCGGATCAGGTCCTTCTGGGCGAGCGGCACCTTTTCGGCGGGGATCTCGATCCCCAAGTCGCCGCGCGCGACCATGATGCCGTCGGTCACCTCCATGATCTCGTCGAGGGCGGTGAGGGCCTCGGGCTTCTCGATCTTCGCGATGATGCGGATCTTCTCGCCTTTCTTTCCCATCAGGCGACGCAATTCACGGATATCGTCCGCCTTGCGCACGAAGGAGAGGGCGACGAAATCGACCCCTTGCCTGATCCCGAAGGCCAGGTCGGCCTTGTCCTTGTCGCTCATGGCGGAAATCGACGTGTCGGTATCCGGCAGGTTCAGCCCCTTATGGGAAAACAAGGTCCCGCCGAATTCCATCTCGCACAGCACCTCCTCCCCCTTGATGCGCTTGACGCGCGCCAGGAGCAAGCCGTCGTCGAGCAGCAGGCGCTGCCCAACCTCCACATCACGGGCCAGCGTGGGATAGCTCACCGAAATGACATATGGGAGACGCATCTTCCCCGAGGTGAAGGTGATCTCCGAACCGGTCGGAACGGTGATCCCCTCCTTTGGCAGCTCACCGACACGGATTTTGGGGCCTTGGAGGTCTTGCAGGATGGCAAGCGGCTCGCCCGTCTTCTTGGCAACGCGCCGGATGAGCGCGATCAGGTCGGCATGGTTCTCGTGGGTCCCGTGCGAAAAGTTGAGTCGGCACACGTTCATGCCGGCCTTCACCATCGCTTCAAGGCGCTTCTCGTTGGCGCAGGCGGGGCCGATCGTGCACACCACCTTCGTCCGCTTCATGGGGTCGTTTTTCATGTACCAAAGAGGATAGACCGAAAACCCGAGGACGGCTAGCGGTCCTCGGGGGCGCGTTCGTCGAGCTTGAGCGTAAGCGTCTTTTCTTCGCCTTGGCGGAGGACCTTCACCTGGACCTCATCGCCCGGCGCGAAGCGGCTGAGGGCCGTGGCCAGGCTCCGATCGTCGCTCAAGGCCTTCCCGCCGATCTCGATGATGATGTCATTCTCCTTCATGCCCGCCTTGTCGGCCGGCGATCCGGGCACGATGGCGAGGTCGCGGGGTGAGGCGCCACGCGAAATGAGGGCCCCGGCACTCACCGGCAGCCGATCGCGACGTGACAGCTCCTCATCGATCATGAAGTAGCGGACGCCCAGCCAGGGGCGGATGATGCGACCCGTCCGCTTGACGCTTTCGACGGCCTGCTTGACGGCGTTCACGGGAATCGCGAAGCCGAGTGATTGCCCACCTTCGGAAACGGCGGTCGTAACCCCGATCACCTGGCCGCGCAGGTTGAGGAGCGGACCGCCGGAATTGCCCGGATTGATGGCCGCGTCGGTCTGAATCGCCTCCTCCAGGATCTCCGCCCCGCCCACCCCATCCGCGATCAACCGGCGATTCTTCCCTGAAATAACCCCTTTCGTGAGGCTATTCTGAAACTGGGCAAGCGCGTTCCCGATCGCCAGGACCGTTTGGCCGACTTCGAGCGTGTCGCTGTCCCCCAACTCAAGGCTCGGGGCATTGGTCATCTCAACCTTCAGGATCGCCAGATCAAGCGAGGGATCGACGCCAAGCACCTTTGCGGGGACACGCTTGCCATCTTGAAGCGTCACGACATACTCCGCATTGACATTGTCAACCACATGACGATTCGTGACGATGAGGCCATCGGCAGAGACGAAAAACCCTGAGCCGGCCCCCAGGCGACGGCCTCCGGGCAGCGGCAGGAGCGGACTGGCGGGCGCTTGCACGGTCGAAGACGCGTTGCCACGGGGCACCGGGACGGCCCGCGTGACGTTGACGGCAACGACCGCGGGCGAAACCCGCTTGACGACCCGGACGACCTCCTGCTCTTCGTTCTGTGAGATCACGAATTCGGACGCGGACGGACCATGGACGGCGGCCGGCAAGGCATCCGAAACATAGGGACGGACGAGAGTGACGACCGTGGCGGTGACCGCCCCAGCCAAAACGGCCGAAAAGACGGAGACCAGAAAGACGTGGCGGGAAACGTATTGCTGCATAGAAAAAAGGTCGACGCCTCGAGTATACCTCGGAGCCTCACCCCGCCACAAGCGATAAGAAGCCCTTATGGTAAGAGCTTCGCATCACCCGTTGGAAGGGTTGGCTTTTTCTGGCGTTGGCGCTTGGCCGTGAGCTGCGCAAGCTCATCCTGAAACGTCTTGACGTCCTCAAAGGAACGGTAGACGGAAGCGAAACGGATATAGGCCACCTTATCGAATCCCTTCAATCGCTGCATCACGATCTCGCCGATGCGCGCGGACGTGAGCTCGCTGGCACGCTCACGCTGGATATCGAGCTCGATGCTCTGCAGGAGGGCCCGGAAAGCGGCATCGGTATACGAGCGTTTTTCCAAGGCCCGGCGCAAGCCGCGCTCGAGCTTCTCTCGGACATAGCTCTCGCGTCGGCCGTCACGCTTGACGACCGTGAGGCCCAGCAAGTCGATGGTCTCAAGCGTGGAAAAGCGGAATTGGCACTGGTCGCATTCGCGCCGGCGGCGGACCGTCGCCTCATCGGCCGTCAGGCGCGAGTCGACGACCTTGGTATCGCTATGGCCGCACACGGGACAGCGCATACCCTAAAGCATCTTCTTGCGAATGAAGGCAGGGATCTCGAGATCGGGCTCTTCAGGCGTCGCGGGAGCGGAAGGGGTCCGGCGCGCAACCGGGGCGGGAGCCGGAGCGACAGGCTTGACGGCTTCAGCGGCCTGGCGCGGGGAAACGGTTGTACGCACGGCTGGAGCTGGAGCGGGAGCTGGAGCGGGAGCGGGAATCAGCTCTACCGGCTCATCCTCCTCTTCCGGCATGACAGGCGCCGGAACGGGCGCAGGGACGGGGGTTGGCGCGTGGGCGGCAGCAGGGGCGGGTTGAGGATAGCTCGAAACTGGGGGCGGATACGGGACGCGGGCCGCCGCAAACGGAAAACGCTCTAGCGGCTCAACCGGGGCCGGCTCATGAGCGGGGGCGGGAGCCGGAGGCGGCACATGCGGGATCGGGGCCGGTCGGGCCGGCGCGGCGTGCTGGTACGGAACAGGGGCTGGCGCCGGGGGCTGGACGGAGGCCGGCGGCATGGACCCGGACGCGAAGATCGTCTTCGGCTTGGGCGTGACGACGCGCTGGTCGAAGCCGGTCGCGATGACGGTGATCTTGATGTCGTCCTTGAGGGATTCGTCGATGACCGCACCAAAAATGACCTTCGCGTTGGGATCGGCGGTCTGCGTAATGATCTTCGCGGCCTCGTTGAGTTCGTACAGGCCCAGGTTGGAACCGCCCGTAATAGTAAACAAAATGCCCTTGGCGCCATCGATCGAGACCTCGAGGAGCGGCGAGGCGATCGCGGCCTTGGCGGCGTCGGCCGCACGGTTGTCGCCGTGCCCGTGGCCGATCCCCATGAGGGCCGAACCGCGGTTTGCCATGATGGCACGCACGTCCGCAAAGTCGACGTTGATGTTCCCGTGCTGGGTAATGAGTTCGGAAATCCCTTGGACGCCCTGGCGGAGGACGTCATCGACCATCTCGAAGGCCTCCAGCAAGGAGGTCTTCTTATCGATCATCTGGAGCACGCGATCGTTGGGGATGGTGATGATCGTATCGACGTTGGCGGCAAGCTTTTCGTAGGCTGCCTCGGCGATATTGCGGCGGGCGGCGCCTTCAAAAGAAAACGGCTTCGTCACCACGGCGACCGTTAATGCCCCCATTTCCTTGGCGACGCTCGCGATGAACGGCGACGCGCCAGAACCCGTGCCGCCGCCCAAACCGCAGGTGACGAACACCATGTCGGCCCCTTTCAGCATCTCACGGATCTCGTTTTGGGACTCTTCGGCGGCTTTGTGGCCGATTTCGGGGTCCATGCCCGCCCCCAACCCCCGGGTGACGGACTTGCCGATGTGCAGCTTCTGCTGTGCCTGGGAGGCGTGCAGGGCCTGGACATCGGTATTCATGGCAATAAACTCCACGCCACGGATTTTCGAGGCGATCATGCGGTTGGTCGACGAGCCGCCGGAGCCGCCCACGCCAACCACCTTGATCTTTGCGAAGGTCTCGATTTGGGGTTTTATTTCAGCCATAGATACAGGTCTTCTCGCACAATACTAACGGGCAGGCTTAGGGTCAAGGGACTACGGAATAAAGGACTTGAAGAGACGCTTGATGGGCGAGCCGAATTTCTTGATCAGCTCCCCACCCTTCCCGCCACCGCGATGGCGCTGGCCGTCATCCCGCCCGCGCTCCCCCTCAAATCCCCAGCGGACAAGGCCGAGGGCCGTAGAAAACGCCGGGTCCTGGAGCACATCCTCGAGGGCCGTGGGCGGGACCTGGACTTGGGCGACCACCGCCGGCAAGCGGAGGATCTGCTTGGCGACTTCGGGAACCCCTTCAAGCTTGACGCCGCCGCCCGTGAGGAGCACGCCAGCAGGCAACATGCCCGAACGGTCGATTTTCTTGAGCTCCTGTTCGACGCGTTCGAAGATCTCTTCGACACGGGCCTGGGCGATATCGGAAACGAAGCGCAGGGAGACGACTTCCGGCTGGGGGGCGCCGAGTCCCTGGAGATCGATGTCTTGAAACTTGTTGACGTGCTGGGCAGCCGCGTTGACGTATTGGCGCTTGAGGACGTCGGCGATCTCGAGGGACGTGCGGAGGCCGATGGCGATGTCGGAAGTGACATGGTCGGAACCGATGGGGATGACGGCGGAATGGAGCAATTCCCCTTCCTCATAGACCGTCAGGGAGGTCGTCGAGGCCCCCATGTTGACGATGGCGACGCCGACATCCTTTTGGCGGCTCGTGGTAAGCACGTCCGCGAGGCAAAGCGGGGCATATACGAGTTCCGTCATGTCGATCCCCGTGCGTAAAACGGCCTTGGTCACGTTACGCACATGGCTCGCGACCCCTTGGATGACGTGGGCATCGACCTCGAGGCGGATCCCCTGCATGCCGACAGGGTCCTTGATGCCGGTTTGGCCGTCGACGGTGAAGCCACGCGGCAGGATATGCAAAATCTCGTAGTTGGACGGGTTGATGAGGGCCCGGACCGAATCCATGGCACGCTGGACGTCCTCGTCGCGGATCTCCCCATCGGGACGGGAGACGCCAATGACGCCACGCTGGATCTGGTCGGTCATGTAGGTACCGCAGATCCCGACGTAGGCATCGGAAACGGGCAAGCCGATTTGGCGTTCGGCCTGTTCGAGGCAGGTCGACACGGCCGTGACGGCCTCTTCCAACGAATTGATCAGCCCTTTGGAGATGCCTTGGGATGCGACCTCGGTCGCACCGACGATCTGCAGCGTCTCACGCTTGTCTTGCCCCACCAGGATTTGTCCTGCGACAAGACGGACGGCAGAGCTGCCCAGGTCGAGGCCGGCGATCAATCGTTCTTTCATACGTGGCGGATCAGGGAGAGCGCGTAAGGTCCAAAGATGAGCAAGCCAACCAGGGCGGCCGTGCAGGCCATGAGCAGCACGGCACCCGCCGCCACGTCTTTCACGTCGCGGGCCGCCTCGTGGAATTGGGGTTTGACGAGGTCAACCAGCTGTTCAAGCGCGGTGTTGACCAATTCTACCACGAAGACGAGCGCGGTCACAATGAGCACGGCCACGATCTGCCAGGTGGCGAGCGGCGACACCAAGACCAATGCGAGCACGAAGAGGGCGGCGACCGTATGGCGACGCATGTTAGGCTCGGTACGGAACGCCAGCAGGATGCCGCGGGCGGCTCGACGGAGCGATCTCAATACGGGAGTCGGCATACGGCGATGATACGGGCAAGCGAACGCTCTTGGAGGGCGAACATGCGCGCCTCATCCGCAAGGGTCGCATGGTCGTAGCCGGCAAGATGCAGGGTGCCGTGGATGACTAAGCGAAGCAGCTCCTCGTGCGGATGGAGGCCGCGCCGCTTCGCTTCGGCGGCCGCATACGGCATGCAGACCACCAGGTCCCCAAGATATCCTTCCTTCTTCTCTTCGGGAGCTTCCGCCTCAAACGACAAAACGTCGGTCGGACGGTCTTTTTGGCGATATTGGCGATTGAGGCGGCGCATCTCGGCGAGGCTCACCCAGGCCAGGCCGACCGAACGCGGCCGGCGGTAGCGCAAAACGCGAGCCAGTTCATGGCCAAGGGCACGCCAGACGGACGTCGGAAAGAGCGTCGGCGCGGAAGGAAACGCGTAGGTGATCATGGGGCCGTAGAAGTGACCACCGAAGATGCGGGTACCGGCATCTGGACGGTCGAGGTCGGAACGGGGGCGGCTGCCGATGAGGTCGGGACACCCATCTGGAAGGCGGCCGGGATCGGCTGCGGCTGGCTTAGGTCCGGCAAGCGGGGCGATCCGGCGAATCGCAAGGCATTCAGGAGCATGCCGAAACTCGTGCGGTAATTCACGAACGCCTGCGTACCAAGCTGATAGGAGACGACAAGGACCTTATCCTCCCAAGGGAAATAGGCCGTCAGCCGGTCGGGTCCGAGGAAAAACGGCAACCGGTACTTGTTGCTCGAAAGTTCGGTCACCTGATCGGCACGGAATCCTTTTTGGACGCCTAGCCAAGAACGCATGTCCTGCCTTTCCGGATTATTTTCCACGCGCAGCACGAACACCTCGCCGGATGGGACTTGGAAACGGACATCATTCGTCCCCGCGACGGGCTCGATGACCCAGGCGCGCGGAATCAGGGTCTGCCAGCCGACGGTGCTGCTGGCCGCCTGCATCATTGCGAACGAGGACAGGGCAGCCGGAGCCTTAACGGTCGGCGTATACAGGTTGAAGACCTCGTTCCCGTCGAGATAGCCGTCCGCATCGGTATCTGGGAGCTGGCTATTCGAGCCATATAAAGCTTCTTCGGTATCCGTGAGGCCGTCGGAATCGAGGTCCAGACCGTCTGGAGGGAGGGTCGGCGCTGGCGGGGCGGGTGGCGGGAGCGGGGTAACGTCGATTTCAACAGGGCCCGCCGGCAACGAGTCACCACCCGGATTAAAGGCGACCACCTGATAGCTGACGCGAGCTCCGGCGGGAGCGGTCGGATCCAGGAACGTGCGGCTATTGGCGGGCAGGGTCTGAATCGCGACGAACGACAGCTCCGCACCCGTCTTGCGTTCGATGCGGAAACCATCTTCCGTCTCAGAACGGTCTTCCCATTCGAGACGCACGCTGGCGGAGGCAGGACTCACGGCCGTGAGCGTCATTGGCGCATTCGGGGCGACGGGAACCTCGGGAACGGCCGCAGGGACCATTTTTTGACCGAACAAGGCTTCACGATTCCAAGCGACCCATCCCCCACCGGCGATGAGCAGGACAAGAAACACCAATCCAACCAACCACAGCCTCGAATGGTGCGCGACAGGGGGCGGAGGCGGAACGGCCGGAGCGGGCGTAGGAGGCGGCGGAACGGGGGCGGCAGGCGCCACAGGCGGCGCGCTGGCGACAGGCTCATCCGTCACGAACGGGGGCTGCATGTTGACCGCGACCCCATAGTACGGATCAGGAATCACCACGATCTTGCTTTCGCGCCCGCCCGAAACGGGCGCCGCACCCGGAGAGGGCGGCGCGACAGGCTTGACGGGGGACGGGTCGGGCATAGGAAAGAAAGGAGCTTAAATCCGACAATCGGAGCGGCTACACCGGCCAGTTCCACGGGGATTGTACCCGTTCCGGATCTCGACCCCGTCCGGGAACGCGTCCGCATCGGTGTCGGCATTGAGCGGATTCGTCCCGTACGACTGCACTTCAAGACCGTCGTTCACGGTGTCGCCATCGGTATCGGTCTTGAGTTCGTTCGTGCCGAGTTCGCGTTCACGGGAATCCGTGAGGCCGTCGCCATCCGTATCAAATTCGACGGCAGGGGTGGGCTCGCTCGATGTCGTGGGGGCCGGCGTAGGAACCGTTGGTTCTACCATGCCGGCAGACGGCGAGGTGGGGACGGGCGGCGCATCGGGTTGAATGGCCATCGGCGGTGGGACGTTGGAATTGGTTGGCGGGGTCGTGACAGGCGTCGGCAAGGGAACGACCTCAACAGGCACGTCGCTCGGCATTGGGACAGGATCATCGAAACCGGAAGGGACCTGCGCGGGCGGCGGCAAAACAGGAAGGGAGGAGGTCGGCACGGGCGGGACTTCTGCCCGCGGAACCACCTGACGTGCCTTCCATGCCCCATATCCCCACCGCGCCGCTCCCCCGGCGACGACCAGCAGGAAAAGGACGACCGCAACGATCGCCAAGGATTTTCCGTGTCCCCCGTTCCCCGACGGGGACGGCAAAGAAACAGATGGCTGCTCGGAAACAGGCGGCATCGTGCGTACCGGCGGCGTGACGGGCTCGACATCGGCAAACAAATCCTGGGCCGGAAGATTCGCCGGACTAGGAACAGGCGCAGCCGGACGCAAAGGCGGGGCAAGCGGCGGCATGGGGGCCGCAGGCACGGGTGGCGGCGTTACCGGCAACGGCGGCATCACCGGAACGGGCGGCGGGGGCTGCACGGGAGCCGCGGGCGGCGACGGTGGGGCCGGCGTGGGCGGCAAAGGCTCAAAGGGAAGGTTCGAAGGAGCGTCAGGCATACGGTTGAAGGCAGTATATCACAAGCCGGAGGTACCCACCGGTCCCGCGGGAGCGCCAGGATATTGGGCGGGCGGATCGGCCTGTAACGGATTGGTCTTTCGAGAAAAGAGCTCTTCGAAATCATTAAAGCCGTCTCCGTCGGTATCAGGATTTTGTAGGTTCGTCCCCTTTTGACGCTCCGTCGCATCAGAAACGCCATCGCCGTCCGCGTCAGCCGGTGGAACGCCCGCGGGAACGGCTTCGAGAGACGGGTCTGCCGCCGGAGCGACCGACGGACGGGCCTGATCGGCAGGCATCGTTCGCACGACGATGGGCCCGTCCGTCGATCCGCGTTGCCGTAACCACAGGACCAGGCCCACCAAAAGGACGAGGCCACCCACCCCCATCACCAACCAGGCCCGTCGACGGGGGACGGCTGTAGGCGTTGCGGACGGGCTGGTTGGGGTGATGAACATATTTCACGGAGAAGAAAGGATCAGAGCCCTCGGGACATCAGGAACCCGTTCATGGACGTAGGGATTCTGAGGCCGTCATCAAGGATCGACTGGAAGCTGACGTCATCCGTATCGCCACGACCAGGATCGCACATGAAGCGGTTGACGATCGTGACGTTTCCCGTCACCGCGTCCTGGTCGAAGACATGCCAATATTTCTTACACGTTTCGGTGGCACGCGCGGTCGCGGCGGACGGGCTGATTTCGCGATACTGCTCGACCCCGCCGGCATCGCGCCACAGGATGCGGATCTTGTTGCCGAGCGAAGGGGTATCAATGGCTCCATCGGTATCGGCGTCACGGAGATCGTAATCGACGAGGAAATACCGATATACCCCACCCGCGACAGGCCGAGTTCGACGATACAAGACGGTCTCGGCGATCGTGTCGCGACTTGAGCAATCGTTCCCACCGCTGGCATTGTAGCAAGTCAGGGCGGCGTTCGGGATCCGGGTCAGGTCCATGGATCCGAGGTGGCCGTCCCAATTGATCGTCCGCAGACAACCGTCGACCACCCCGTACGCGCAACGCGTGAACGCACCCCCGGTTGCCGGCAGGTAACCCATCTCACGCGGCAAGGCGAGCTGCGGATCGATCATCTGACCGGTAAAGCGGCCACCTTGCACGGCATTCCATTCGCGCGTGACGATCGTTTCGGCATCCCCTGGCCGAGGGGCCAAAAGGATGATCTGGTCGGCACCGCTCGTGGTCCCGACGCGGGTGCGATAGGTCGAGAGCGAGAATGTGGCAGTCAAGAGCGGCGTATATCCGTCGCCCGGATCCGTGGTCCGGACCAAGCGGCGGGACTGGTAGTCCATCTTCCAACCTTGAAGCGTGATGCCGAGGGTATAGCTTCCGCACGCGGTGTTCGCATGTAGGCCGGAGAAGCGGAACCGCCCATCGGCCTCGCTTACGGTTTCCGCGACCACCGAACCGTTGTAACGGAGGGTGACGCGCGCCTGCGGCACGGCTTGGCTAGGCAGGATCGCGTCACGGACGATGCCCGTGATCGTATTTTCCGCCGTTTCCGGCAAGCGGGCGGAGCAGGACAGGCAGCCGGCGATCGAGCAGGTCGCGCTGCAGGTCAGCGCGTCGCGTCCGGCGACTTGCGTTGCGGCATAATCGAGCCCGAGGGCGCGACAGCTGGCGTCGACCGGAATGTTTTCCCCATCACAGACCTCGCCCGCGTCAAGGACATTGTTGCCGCAGAAACCACCGGAGACGGATGCGATACGGCACTCATTCGTACACATCGTGCCGATGGACCCGTACTCGATGGCGGACGGGCGGACGCCGTTGCGGCCCCCGAAGTCACAGTCTTCACGTTCCGCCTGGACGAACCCGTCGCCGCAGCGGTTTAGGCGGCATTGGGGCGTGCAACGACCGGTTCCGGCATTCCCGGAGATCCCATCGTCACATTCTTCGCCAGCGGCCGTATCGACCGTCCCGTCCCCACAACTCGAGAGGATGCGGCAACCCGACCAGGTGTTGAATTGGCATTGGCGTGCCAGCCCAGGGGCACGGCACGAGCGCACATGGAACGTCGGATAGGTGTTGGCGACGCAGCGGCCACCGCCGCAGGTCGCATCCGTCGCGCAAGGGCTCCCGTTGGCGGTCCCCCCTGCGCACATGCGCGTCGTGACGGGCGCGCAGGCGTTGGTCGCAGGCGTGCCGCCACAGGTCCAGCCTGCCGCGCAATCGGCATTCGTATCACAGAATTGGGTCGGGAGCATGCCTTCGCGCGTACAGAGCGCTTTCTGGGTCTGCAGGGTGTTCCCATCGCACTGTTCGGACGCGTCGACCGTCCCGTCCCCGCAATGCGGGGCCGTCGCGCGACAATCAAGGCTACACGAACGGGCGACGTCACATCCTTCACCACAGTACGCGCCATTCACCCCCGGCGCGCCCGGGACCGCAGTTCCAGAGATGGAGCCGTTATCGCAGGTCTCCCCGGAAGCCAAGACGCCGTCGCCACAGCTTCCAACGGCCGCCTGGCACGTCCGGGAACAGAACCCGTATTGCCCGTTGCGGGCCCCATCATCACATTGCTCACCCGGATCCGTCCGTCCGTTGCCGCATTGGACGTTCGGGGTGCAGACCGTGGCGGGGCCGTCCGTGAACTCACGGCAGTCGCTACAGACCTGGACCTTGGTCCCAACTTGGCCATTGATCGTACAGGCAACCGTCTGTGTCTGGCCGAGGCGGCAGACCTGCTCAGGGCCGGTCGCCACCGCCGAACAGGCAGAAGCCGCGGAATATTCGGTATTGTTGCAGATTCCGCCATAACGCCAGGTCCCACCCGTGGCCCGACAGGACCCGGTCGAACGGACCGTGCCAGCCGGATCGCGAACGACGCAATCCTGGTCCGCCGCACAGAGTTGGCCGCCGTTGGTACAGCGACGGATCTCGGTGACGAGGGCCGGACGATAGGCCGACGACGGGATCGCCTCCAAGTTCACGGAGAACTCGTAGCGGTTCCCGTTATCGACCGAGCGGTATTGGTAGACGTGGGACGTCTGCAGGGTACGCGTTCCTTCCTGAATGGCAGGGCACAGGTAGCGTTGGATCCCCGGGTTCCAGCAGGTCGCCGGATCAAAGCCGTTGCGGGCCGCATCTTCCCCCGTCATGGCGACGCAGGTCTGCCCGGTGCCACATTCGCCGTTTTCAGAACAGATCTTGCCCAGCGTCCCATTGCCCGCCTGACACCGCCCACAGCTCGTGAACCGGTTGATCGGATCGCGCGGCGGCGGCCCACCGAGGCTGGAGGCGAGCGTCGCCTCCCAGCTCGGCCAACGGCTGGTGCTGAGGCCCGGGATGAAGGAGCCCGAGGCCAAGGCCGGATAGCGGCCAGCGGCCCCACGTGCGGTCTCCAGCGACGCGTTCACGGCCTGGACATCGCCGATGCGGACACGGTCACGCTGCAGCTTCGCCTTGTCGCTCGCGCAGACCAAGCTCGTCTGCACGGCAGCGCATTCCCAATCCGCCGAACAGCTCACCGGTCGACCGCCCGCCAAATGGACACGGGCGTCCCCACGGTCGCTCAGCTGGACGCACACGTTCCCCGTGTTCTGGCGCAAGTTGACGTTCAGCGCGAAATTCTGCAGGAGCTGGTCGAAGATGCGGGTGGTCTGCTCCTTGGCGTCCGGATTCCGCGACAGGATATAGATGAAGGAAGACACGGTCCGGCCATCCGTCGCCAGGTCGCTGGCGGACACGTAGACCGTCGAACCGTCCCGCACCGCGTCATACCCGTCCACCGTCAGGGCCTGCGGCGAGCCGCTGAAGCCCTTTGCGGCATACCATCGCGCCGCGCTCAGGTGCAGCGGGTTCGAGGCGATGCGAATGCCAATGCCATCCGAGCGCAAGGCAGGCTCCTCAAACGTGAACAGGTACTGACGTAGGATGCCCTGGTCGGTATCGGCGGGACGCAACGGGACCGGATTCAGGCGGAGGGCCGGCAAGTCGTCCTGGGTCGTGGTCGCGCCCGCATCAAGACAGTATCCCGTCGAGAAATGGTAGAACGGGCCGCTTGCGAACATCGGCGCCAAAGCGCGCAACGAGGCGGAGTCGGCATCATCGGTAAACGGCCCCAAGGCACGGCCCGGCCACGGACGCTCACAGAGCTGCACGGTCGCGTGCTTCGACGCCTCAAGGACCGTCCCGCTCGTCGACGGGGTATTCAAGGAATCCCGCGTGATCTCGAGACGCGCGGAGATGAAGGCATGCCCATTCCGGTTGTTGGTCGCCACATCCGCCCGATCGCCCGCCGGAGCATCCGAAACACGGGCCGTCGAGAGGACGTTCGTTTCGGAAGACAGCCAGGGACCCCAATTCCATCCGTACTCAGAAACCGGCACGATCGGCACCTCGACCCCTTCCGGCGACAAGGCCTGAGCCGTCGCACGCCAGGCATGCGTTTCCGGATGGCGCGTGTAGAGGTACGGGCTTTCCGCCGAGGTATCGTCGATCTCCACTTGGCGCGCCTCGCAGATGCCGGTACCCGTCCGGAACGTCCAATCGGCGCTCTCCTGCTCCATCACGACACCGCGGTCGCTGCGGATCGCGGTCGTGGTCGGCGTCACGGCTGCCAAGTCACGGGCCCCACGTACATAGATGCGGTATTCACTGTTCGGATCCAACGCGCCTTGAATCGTATAGCTGACGCGCGAGCCGGTCCCCTGCGGGACGACTTCCAACGTTCCGGGCACGGAACCGACGCACCACACCTCCGCAGAGACATCGGTCGGCCGGAAGAATGCCACGATCCGCGTCCAGGCACGGACGTACCAGGCCGGATCCGGGAGGTTCGCGATGACGCTCGTGAGCGGACGCGCGCCCGCCGGACAGGTCACTCCAGGGGTGTTTTTAGCCAAAATGACGGTCGCCGTCGCCGAACCGATATCGACCGGAACCTGGAAGTCGGCAAAGATGGCCGTATTGCGACAGATCCCCGTTCTGCCCAACGCGGGGTAACGCGACGTGATCCGCGGCCGCGGCGCACAACAGCCGCCATCCGTGAGACCCGAACCCGCGGGACACAAGGACTCCGAACGTTGGCCGCATTGCAAGCCGTAGACCGCCCGACCGGACCGCTCTTCGTAGGTCGCTTGAATATTGGTCGTCAACCGGGTCTCACCCGTCCCCGGATCGCGGGTGGCGATGATTTCTGCTAACTGTTGGTCCGTCCGTGACGCGGCCGGCCGGATCGGGGCTTCAGCGTCAGGCGTTTCCGCGCTCGCGGCGTCGGTCCGTTCGATCAGGCGGGCAACGGAAGCGTCGGCGGCGCCGGCATCGTTCACGACCGACCAGCTGTACGGATTTTCGCTCACCAACAATTGCCCCGTCTCAGAACAGGCATCCGGAGGGCTCACCGGCACGGCGGTAAACCGTTGGCGCGCGCCGATGACGGCCTCGATCTTCTCTTCCGGGGCCAGCGTGACGCGATCGACGGTGCAGCGCCCCTCATTTTCGGTCTTCACTTGAAATTTCCACGCGAATCCGCGCTCCTCGCTCAACGAAGCCAGGGCCTGCCCACGGGCAGAAGCGATGCCGCCAGATGCGCCGCTTCGCAACAGGACCCGGTACACCTGACCGGAGCGCAACAACGGCGTCGGCCGCACCAACAGGAACCGGTTCAAAGCCAAACGGTCTTCGGCCGGGGCGCCCGGGATCGCCGTCACGCGCAACGCCGAGGCGGGCAACGTGAACGGCTCGTCCATGGTCCGGCATTCCGCATCGGCACACCGGCGGAACTCGATATTGGAAGGGATGATCGTCGCCGGGTTCACTGGGGCCGTGAATTGCGCCCATACCGCCGCGTTCACGCAGGCCGCCGAACAGTTTGGGCCGTAGGAATCGACTAAGAACGGCTGCAACGCGACCGACATCTCGTTATTCCCCGAGACCGTCGTCCGCCCGCTCACGACCGAAGCCGTCGCCAAGGAAGGCTCCGTCTCGGCCACCTCGGCACGGGCCGTCGCCGTCTGGTCCGCGCTCTGTCCCGCCACCCCCGGAAGTGTCGTCACGGTGACGCGGGCATCCGACCGGCCGGCCCGATCGCGCACCGACCAGCTCCATGCATAGGTATCCGGATTCAATTGCAAACACACATCGTCCGCCGCCAATGGGTTGGCATGGATGTCCGTTTCCGCATCGATATCTTCAAAACGATAGGTCGCCGGGTTCACGAGGACCGATCCCACCGCGCACAGCTCTGAGGAAGAGCGCGTCGAGAAGCGGAAGCAATACGCGTTCCCCTCTCCACAGTCTTCCGCCCGTTCGGGCATGGCTACGCCGCGCTCGGAACGGATGGCTGTCGTCAGCGCGACCTGATAATGGCTCGCGGCAGACCACCGCTCGGGACTCCCCCCAGGGCGGAACCGGATCAGGCTCGTCTCCGCATCCGCGGCCTCGACGCGCGGGAACCCGACGGCTGCCGGCACGATGGTCCCACCAGCACAGTCACCTTCACCCGACGCGCACTGGCGCACGACCACGCTCGACCCGTTGACCTGCCCGGCATCCAGCCGGGTCGAAAACCGGATCACGACATCCGCGTTCACGCAGGCATTGGTCCCGCCCGGACGCCCATTCCACGGGCTCGGCGAAGCCAAACGCCGCGATGCTGGGTTGCATTCGTTCACGACTTCCGGATAGATCGCCAATTCGCCCGTCGACAGGCGCCACGCGTAGTGCGCGCTCGTATCGACGGCCGGACACACGCCCCCCGCACGCGCCACGCAGACCCCCGACCCTTCACAGCACCGCTCCGTCGCCGAACAGATGCCGGCATCCTCCGCACAGTTCTTCACGGTATATGGCAAGGCGTTGGAATCCTCGCTCCGCACCCGCACGCTCGCCGAACCCGTCCGCGCACCCGGCGGCACGACGGCTCGTACCGACTGGTCCGTCCACTCCAAGATCGACATCGCGTCGACAGGCCCAGAAGCGCCCTGGAACCGCACCCCACCCTGTTCCGAACCAAACCGTTCGCCGGTAAACCGAACCTCCGTCCCGATGGGGCCGGTATCCGGATCCAAGGCGCACAACCCGGGGCCCGGCTGACCGGAGGCGACCGTAAACGAGAGGCGGTTGCTCGGGGCGGAGCCGTCACGACGTTGCAAATAAATCTGGTAGGTTCCTGGCTGCACGGATGCCGCCCCGCCCAACCCGCTCGTCCGTATGGTCGCGGGGACCTTGACGGTCACGGCCGTATCCGACCAATACCGCGTCCCCAGATCACACGAGGCCGGGAAATCCGTGTCGCCCGGACCCTGCCCGCCATCCGCCGCCACGAATTGGATCATGCCCGCCAAATCGCCAAAATTACGCCCACGCAAGGTGACGTATTGCCCGATCGGCCCCGACACGGGGTTCGCGCTCTCGATCACCGGGGGCTCGCTCAGGCGCGCCGCCTCGACGACGAAAGGCACCGGGTTCGAGGACGCGGCCCCCACGCGCACGCGCACGGAGGCAGCTCCCGGCGAGATCGTGGGGATATTCAAGGAAATTTCGCCATCGCTCCATCCGCGCACGCTGCTCACCAACGTATCGCCGACCTGCACGCGATCCGACGCGGCACCAAATCCGCTCCCCACCAATCGCGCCGCCGTCCCGATCGGACCACGTTCCGGAGTCACCAGACAAAGTCCCGGACGGGCGACATCGTTCACGGTGTACGCGCCAACCCGCGGCCCGGTCGCATCATCGGAACCGTCCGTGAGGCCGGAGGTCGCGTTCCGCACGGTCACGGGACCCGTTTGGGCACCGACCGGCACCTCGACGACGACCGCCGTATCGGTCCACCCATCCCCGATCTCGCTGCAACGCGCCGGCAGGGTCGCTCGTGCCCCACCCGTAAAGGTCACCTCCCCCGCCCCACCGAAGTTGGAACCGGAGATCGTCACCAATGTCCCGACCCGCCCGTTATTCGGCGTGATGGCCGTGATCACGGGCCGTTCGACGCAACGCCCTTCCGCGCAGACGCCGCTCGCGCACTCTCCCGCCTCACGGCACGCGCCACCCGTACATGCCCCACACCCGCCTCCGCAATCTGGCCCCGTCTCATCGCCATCTTGGACGTCATTGAAACAGCTCTCCGCCCGCACCATGACCGAAATAGGGCTGGAGCTAGCGGAATTTGAATCCATGTCCGACGCGAACGCCTGCAAGCGGTGCGCCCCCAGCGAGACGCCCGCGGTATTCCATAGGGCCCGCCCTTCGAACGAGGGGGGCGTCACCCGCTCCGCCGGCGTGGCCCGGCCGACGACCCGCCCATCGACGCTAAACTGGATCAGGGAGACCCCATTCTCGTCGGACGCGCTCCCGATCAGCTCGATGGAGCGGTTCTGGGACACGGATTGCCCCTCATACGGCTGCAACAGGCTCACCGAAGGCCCGGAAGCGTCGATCCGGTCGCCCGTCCGGAACCGCCCTTCACAGACCGCCCCCAATCCACCACAGGCGATCGCCTGGCCACTCGCGGACCGCATCGTCCCATCCACCTTGGCGACATATTCGGCGTTCGCATCGAAACAGAACCGGTCCGCCTGCGGCGACGGACACGCCTGCGCCGGAATGAAGGTCGCAAGCGAGCCTTCCACGACAAAGCGCCCGGCGACGGTCTCCCCGCTCGCCTTCGTGACGCGCACGCGCTCGTTCACTTGCGCGGCCGCCACGTCTTGAGAAAACAGGAACCGTACCTCGACGTTCCGAATCGGCACGGACCCGGCAGGCTCGATGCCCAACAGGTAAAAGCCCCCGGAAATGCCGGCCGACCCGAAGGATCCACCCGACCCAGCCCCCGACGATTCCTGCGACGAGCGGCCACCCCCTCCCCCTCCCGTGGCCCCCAAGAGCGAGGAAATGACGAACCGGGTGATCGCCCACGCGCTCACGATGATCAGGACGCCGATGATGGCGTTACGGATATAGCGTTGCGCCCGATCGATCTTCTCCTTGTCGCCGCCCGAGGTCATCCATAGGAATCCCGCGTACACGATGATCGAAACCAGGATGATCCCGATGAATCCCAAGGAAATGTTAATGATCCGGACGATGATCGTCCGCGGGTCTTCGGCCGAAAGCTTGGTCGTGTTGCCGACGGCTTGCAGGCCGACGTCAATCCCGGCCGGCTGCTGGGCTGAAGCCGACTCAGGCAAGAGGGTCACGCCAAGCGTGAGCGCCGTCAGGAGGCCGAAAAGCGCCGTGAGGGCGCGAAAGGAGAAGCGTTTCATGGTCGTAAGGGCAAAGGAGCCAACGGCGACGGGGCCGCACAAGCGGTCCGGGACGGACGGTCATCACAACAATACGGGCTTCCGGCACACCGGGCCGAGGACGCCGGATTGAAGCAGTTCTGATAAATATTCTGGACTTCCGAACCGATGCGGGGCACATATTCGGGCGAAACCAGCCCCTCCGGAGTCCGCTGGGAAGCCAGGAACGGCCGGTGATCCACCTGAAGGCGCGTCGTCGAAGCCCGCTCGCCGGAACGCAGCACCCCACCATCGGCGCGCAAGCCGAGAGCCTCGACCGTCCACCAAAAGGTGTCGGCCAGCTCTTCCGGCTCGTTCGTCTCCAGGCGCACGCCCTCCGTCGTCACCGTCGACGCCTGCAACACGCTATCGAAATCTGACGTCACGGGCGCATCGACCGCCACTCCGCTCGCACGCACCCCGGGCGCCACCGAGCGGATCTGCGGTGGGGCCAGGTTCGGCCGCGCCTCGGTCTGGAACCGCCACTGGTAGTCGTCGAAGGCCGGGATCTCCCCAGGGCCTTGCGCCGTCCCATTGCCGTTGCCGTCGAACGAGTTCCCGGCCGCATCCACGATCCCGTCAAAGAGCGAAGCGCCGCCCGAACGGATGATCCGCGCCTGCGGGGGCGCCTCCGACAGCGACGCCGCACGGATACGGACCGCGATGTTCGAGCTGAACGGCAGGCAGTACACCTGACGGCCGCACGAGTTGACGCCGCACGATACGGTCGACACGAACTCGATGGTCCGGAACTGGTTCGACAGCGTGAATTGCCCATCCGGCCGCGTCGCGCCCCCACCCGCCACGGGTGAAGACACGATTTCCACGTTCTCGAAGCCAACGCCGGAGCGCACCAGGCCAGACGCGGAGATCGGGTTCAGCGGCTTGTCGAAGTTCATCTGCACCACGATGTTCGGCGCGTACCGCCCATCGGCATAGGGCACGACGGACAGGATCTTGGGCGGGGTATTATCCACCACCGTCGACACCTCGAATCGCCAGCTATATTCGCGTTCCGCAGAAACGAGGCCGTTTCCGACCGCGAAAATCGACGGACCGCCCCCTCCCGGCGCTTCCACGCGCAAGCCCCGCTCCCCGCCAAGCAGCCGGACCGAATAATCGGTGTTGGCGCTCGGGCTTCCCAGCAGCGCCCGCGGCCGCAACACCATCGTCTTATGGTCTTCCGTGAAAAACACCTCGACATCCGCGCTGCGCAATGCCGTCGTCGCCTCCTGGCCCGTGCGGAAGATACGGATCGCATCCGCGTTCAGGTCGCGCGCCGTCGTGCTCGCGGCCTCTGAATAGCCGACGATGGCCGAAGCCGGATCGACCGCCTCCTTAAACGCGATGATGATCGACGTGTTGCGTGCCACGGCTGTCGCATCCCGTTCCGGGATATGGTATTCGATCACGCCGCCGCCGAGCGCTCCAGCCGAACCCGGAAAGCCGGATCCCGGGCGCACCCCACCCGCCACGCCGGCGCCACCGCCAGCCCCGCCCGCACCCCCATCACCGGCGATCAGGTCCAAAATGAACCGGCTCACGGCAAACGAGGACACCATGATGAGCAGGCCGATGATCGCGTTCTTGATGTACCCTTTCGCCTTCTCCACCTGTTCCGGACCGGGCGCCGTCATCCATAGGTAACCGGCGTACACGAGATAGCACAGCAGCAAAACCCCCATGAACCCGAACACGATATTGATCAGGTTCCCGATGATCGCAAACAAATCGGTCCCGGCATTGATGCCCGCCTGGGTCGCCACCGTATTCACGGCCGCATTATTGAACGGCTGGGCCGTCTGGGCGAACGCCGGGAGCGCCGGAAACGCAAACACAACCGCAAAGGTCCCCGCCAGGAAAAGCTTCCGGGCGCGGGCAAAAGCGGTTGTGGCTACCGAACCTTTCCAAAGCATGGGAGAAAGATTCTAGAACAAAGATTCAAAGGGCGCGCGATCAGCCGAGCAGGCGCTCGACGATCTTCCGGACCTCATTGCCGTCGGCTCGCCCGGCGACCGCCTTCATGGCGACGCCCATGGCCTTGCCGACATCCGTGACCCCCGATGATTGTAGCGCGTTCTTCACCAACGCTTCAAGTTCCTCCGCAGGCAAGGCTGGCGGCAGGTACTCGTTGAGGATGGAGAGCTCGCGCTGCTGGCGGTCGGCCAGGTCGGTGCGGCCCGCGTTGAGGAAATCGCTGAGGGCATCCTGGTACTGCTTGATGGTCGTCTTGATGACGGCCTGGACGTCGGCATCCGCCAGGGGCGCTTGCGTCTCGATCTGGCGGTTCTTCAGCGCCGTGCGCAGCAAGCGGAGCGTCGACAGGCGGACCTCGTCCTTGGCCTTCATCGCTTCCTTGAATTCTTGGTCAATGCGTTCGGTAAGGGTCATATGCAAGACAGCTCTTATGATAGATCAATCCCCATCGGAAAGACAGGCGCGGATCGCCCGGGTCCCAAGAAGCAAAACCGCCGCCGCATTACGCGGAACGGCGGCCGTTGCGGTTCGGTTTCTCGTCCTTGAGCTGGCCCGTCTTCATCAGGTAGGCGTAGTGCTGGGTCAGGGTCACGCGACGCAAGGCGCCGTCACGGCGCTTGTTGCGGTTCGGCTTGTGAGCATGACGTTGGCGACGGCGGACTTCCTGGGTCAGGCAACGGTCCTGGCACCGGCGCTTGAAGCGCCCGAGCAACGAGTCAAACGATTCGCTCTTCTTCCGTTTTACTTCTGCCATACGATCACGCTCCTTTCTAGTGAGAAATCAAGCCGGCTTAAATGCCGAAATGTTGGCTGGATCTTAAGGAATCCGATGGAGACTGTCAAGCCCCTACAGAGCCGCACAAAATAGGGGAAAAAGAGCTCACGATCGCATTCATGTAGCCGCATTATGGCAAAGCGTAGCCATCAATATCCAGGTGCCAACGGACGCCCGCTAGGCTGCCGTCATTCCCAGATATTGATCTTGCACTATTCAAGCGGCGTCGGGACCGTCACCCTCTCTCCGCTGGCTCACCGCTATCCACACGCTGACGCGCGCTTTCTCACCGGAACGAAAATTAACGTCATAGGCGTCTGTGTAGGTGTATCCGATATGCGCCATGGCCTTATCGGCCTGGACATAATCTAAGGCCTCCCCAGGACGACCGAATCTTGCACAGACCGCCCGAAGGACCTCAGAATGCTCGTCTGCCGCACCCGAATCCTCGGGATACGCTTCCATCGTTTGCCGCAAGACAAATTGGATGTCCTCCAGGGAATACCCACATCGATCCATCTGGACAGCAAGTCTGGCATACCCATGGACAGAAGAAGGGCTCGTCGCCTCGATCGATTCCCCCAAACGCGCATATCGACGACAAAAAGAAGCGGCATCGTCTTCCGCGAAGTAGCGCGAGATCACGGAATGCCATGACGCGGCCTGCGCTATATCGTCCGCATGGGCAGGGTCGGTCAGAAGCTTGGTGACAACGCGGTCGTGAATGGCTTGAACGGCCTGATCCCGAATCTCAAGCGCCCAACTCGGAAGGTTTTCCAGCAGATAGAGTAACCGATCCCCGTCTAGGCGCGCGGTCGCGCATTCGCGGACATACGAAGCCTGCATGACTCGTCTCGCGTCAGGGGTTAATGAAGCGAAAAAAGCATCTTCTGTTGCGTATCCGCACGCCTGCGCCATGCGCTCAAACTGGTATCTTGGCACGAACCCCTTCCCTCCTACGCACGATGACCGCTCAAGATCGAAGGCGTATTCCGGAAATGCGAAAACGCCTTCGATCGCCATGACACAGGCTTCGGTAAACGCCACCCGATCGACCCCGGAAGCCTCTTGCAAAAGGACGAAAAAATTCGCTTTCTGATCTTGGCTAAGGGATACGATGACACCCTGTCCCAACGCCTCCAGACCGCGTGCATACAGCAAAATGCAGCGCGCTACCGAGTTGCGCAACAAATCCCCTGAACCATTCGCATCAAGCGCCCGTAGAACGCGAAAGGGATCACGGCAACCTTCCCCATCATGGTGGGCAAGCGAATAGATGAAATACCGGACCGCTTCATGCTCAGCGAGCGCGCTCAGGAGCGACTTCGGAAAAAACCGTTCGAAATATGAGGGAAAATGAATCAAGGAACGTCCCGTCTGCCCACCTTGAGGATATTCATCCTGCGTGACCGACTGGGAGCGAGAGAAGAGCCGCGGCCCCAAGCGACGGGCAAGCGCTCTACGAAACCCCATCAATTCAGGGTCAGAAAGCAGCGCACCCACATCGCCCTCGTCCAGGTGAAGCGTAGCCAGGCTTTCTTCAATGGCCGGTGCAGAACGGTCGGCCTCGGACCATGCGCGTAAGGTACGGGCAATCTCCGCGTGCCGATCATGCTCAGGCGTTACGTAGCGCAGGCCCATCTCACCGGGATCCGGACCAAGACGGCTTGATAACATACGCCACCCATAGTAGCAGATGCAACCGTCGATCACTATCGCCTTTCGAACGCGATCGAGCAGCGAATACGATGATCGAGCCGCCAATAAAAAGACGAGCCGCGTAGACGCGGCCCGTCAAATCGGACTAAAACCCCATCCCCCCACCATGCCCGTGCCCCGCGGCCGGAGCGGGCTCCTCTTTCTTCGGCAATTCCGTGATCACGCATTCCGTCGTGAGGAACAGCGCGGCCACGCTCGTGGCGTTCTGCAGCGCGGAGCGCGTCACCTTCGCCGGATCGACGATCCCCGCCGCGAGCAGGTCCTCGTACCGGTCAGCTTCGGCGTTGTAGCCCATGCTGCCCGTCTGCTTCTTCACCTCTTCGACGATGACGGACCCGTCTTTCCCGGCGTTCGCGGCGATCGTGCGGAGCGGCTCTTCCATCGCCTTGCGGATGATGCGCACGCCGACGGCCTCTTCGCCTTCCAAAGCGGCGGCTTCAAGGGCTTTCATGGCCCGCAAGAGCGCCACCCCTCCGCCGGGGACGATCCCCTCCTCCACGGCCGCCTTGGTGGCCGCGATGGCGTCCTCGATGCGATGCTTCTTCTCCTTCATTTCGACTTCGGTCGCCGCACCCACGCGGATGACGCCGATGCCCCCCATGAGCTTGGCGTGGCGCTCCTGGAGCTTCTCGCGGTCAAACGACGAGTCGGTCTTCTCGAGCTGGGCCTTGATGGCCTGGGCCCGGGCCTCGATCAGGGCCTTGTCGCCCTTCCCGTCGACGAACGTCGTGTGGTCCTTGCTGGCCACGACCTTGCGCGCCGAGCCAAGATCCGTGAGCTCGACCGTGTCGAGCTTGCGGCCGAGGTCCTCGCTGATGTAGGCCGCGCCCGTGAGGACGGCGATGTCCTGGAGCATCTCCTTGCGACGGTCCCCGAACCCCGGCGCCTTGATGGCGAGGGCGTTGAACACCCCGCGGAGACGGTTGACGATGAGGGTGGTAAGGGCCTCGCCTTCAATATCGTCCGCGATCAAAATAAGGTCCTTTTTCCCTGACTTGAGCACTTTCTCGAGCAACGGGAGGATGTCCTGGATCGAGGTGATCTTCTTGTCCGTGACGAGGATGTACGGCTCGGCGTACTCGGCTTCCATCCGCTCCTGGTTCGTCACCATGTACGGCGAGGCGTAGCCCTTGTCGATGCGCATGCCCTTGACGACGTCCTTCTCGACCCCGAAGGTCTGCGATTCCTCGACGGTGATGACGCCGTCCTGGCCCATCTCCGCGACCATCTCGGCGATCGTCTTGCCGATCTCGCGGTCGTTGGCGCTGATCGAGGCGACGTGCTCGATCTTGTCGCCCGTGATCTTCTGCGCCACCTTGGTGCGCAATTCCTCGACGACGAGGGCAAGTGCCTTCTCCATGCCACGCTTGACGGCGAGCGGGTTGGCACCGGCCGTGATGTTCTTGAGCCCCTCGGCGATCATGGCCTGGGCGAGCACCGTGGCGGTGGTGGTGCCGTCACCGGCGGCGTCGTTCGTCTGCGAGGCGACCTGCTGCACGAGCTGGGCACCGACGTTCTCGATCTTGTCCTCCAAATCAATCTCCTTCGCGACGGTCACGCCGTCTTTCGTGATGGTCGGCGAGCCGTAGCCATGGTCGATGACGACCGTGCGCCCCTTCGGCCCGAGCGTCGCCTTCACGGCGTTCGCGAGCTTATCCACGCCACGCTTCATCGCTTGGCGGGCGTCTTCCGAAAACAGGATGGTTTTTGCCATAGGAAATCAGGTTAGGCTTCAATCACGGCCACGACGTCGGTCTCGGCGATCACGAGGAACGTCTCCTCGCCGATCTTGACCTCGTCGGAGGCATATTTCTTGAATACGACCTTGTCACCGACCTTCACCGTCATGGCTTGGCGCGCGCCGTTCTCCAGCAACTTGCCGGGACCTGCGGCGATGACCTCGCCCTGGTCGGGGCGCTGTTGGCCACCGGCCGTATCCGGGATGATGATCCCGAGGGCGGTCACTTCCTCTTTCGAAACCGGCTTCACGATCAGGCGGTCGTGTAATGGACGTAGGTTCATAAGCAGTTTTAGGGAAAAGCGGGGCGTGATTTAGCAGACGACGAGTTCGACTGCTAGACCCCTCGAGGGCAAGGATGCGTCAGCGGAAACGGGCTGTCAAGGCATGCGGCCATTCCGTTTTTCAGACCCTTCCCGGAGCCGTCTCGAGAACCCGTACCGTAACGGTTTTCGGCTTCAGGACCAGCAGGACGGCAACGGCGAGCAGCGCCTGTCCGGCCCAGATGGACCAAAGGTAGTGGTCAAGCGCCAGCAGGACGAGCAATGCCCCTCCAAAGCAACCGGCGCTTAGGCTGTCAAACCGCCGACGGGCACGCCACACCATCCCCGCGAGCGCGCCGCCAGCCGCCAGAAAGCGCACGAACCCGAGCTCCGCAAGCGCGAGCAGCGGAACGAAGTGCGGCGGCTCGGCCGGGACCTGGCAAGACGCCTCTCCACAGGCCCGGTCCAGGCCAACCCGATACGCCCCCAGGCCCGTCCCCCACGGATACGTCGGCAGCACGACGGCGATCGCCTGCCGAAGCCCCTCCCGTCGCTCGTTCAGCGAACGCGTCTCCAAGCGGTCACGCGAGACGAGGCGCGTACGCACGAGTTCGGGCCGCCAGAGAAAAGCACCGCAAAACACCGCCACGCAGACGGCGCCAAAGAGGACGACGCGTCCGCGTGCACGCGATCGTCCCGCCACAAGCAGAAGCAGCGCCCCCAACCCCATCGCCAGCGCGATCCAGGCAGAACGGGAAAAGCTCACATAGGCGGCCGCGGAAAACAGGCCAACAAGACCCAGCGCGGATCGCCAACGGACGGCCTGCAGCGATTCCCGAACCGCCAATACGATCCCCAGCCCCATCCATCCCCCTAACAGGTTCGGATGCGGGAACGACCCATATGCCCGCAGGAACCGCACCCCCGCCGTCTCGATCACGCTCACGCCGCGATCGAGGGGGTACTGGGACGCCAACCCCAACCACTTGGAGGCGAAGACGGCCTGGGTAGCCGTCTGGAACAGGGCCAGAACCGCGACAGGAACGAGCGCCCACAGCATCCACCGGCCAAACGACGCATGGAGATCCGCATCGGTGTAGACGAGCGCGGCAAAGAGGGTGAGGAGCGCGACCTGTAGCAGCCACTGGCCGGTCGCGACCCATGAGAGCGTCGGAAAAAGGCAGAACGCGACAAGAAGCGCAAGCGGCCACAGGGATCGCCATTTTCTTACGAATGGCAGGTCTTTTCTCGAATATTCAATCCCTCGAGACACGGCGGCGGCCAGGATCACGAGCATCGTCGCATAGAGCGACCACCTTCCCTGCTCCCAGGGCCATCCGCCCATGTTCGGCGAGGGGAGGAACGCGCGCGTCTGCCAAGGCAATAACAAAATCGCGAGGCGCAAGAGCCGCCCCGACCATGGCCATTCACGGAGCGACGTCCAGATCGCGGCAAAGGGTTTCATAGGCAAGGCGAAAGGCGGTGCGGCGGTCATCAAGATGGGTCTTGCAGACGTGGGGCGTGAGGACGACCGCCGTCGTCGGCTCGGCCGCCATCTTACGCAACCCACGCGGCGCGAACCGCCATTGGGCCCGAAAGGCACACCGCTCCAAACAGGCGAAAACGGCAGGCATCGGCCGGGAACGGGCCGGCAAGGATCGCCACGCGAGCCAGCTCGATGCGGACGGATGCCGCACACGGGCCCAGGCCTGCGCCTCCCAGAGCTCTCGCCCACAACCGTCATCCAGGATCGGCAACAGGCGACGCGCCCAAAAGCGCAGGTACGGATCATCGGGCCGCTCCGCAAACGGCTCAAGACGCAGGTCCGCGTCATCGATCAGGAAAGAAAAACACCAGGCATCACGTTCCCCGCGCCATTGGCCGGGACGGCGAGCGAAGAGGGCGGTACACATAAGCAAGAACGCGCGCGTAAGCCACAGAGAACCGCGTCTGGCCACGAGAAAGAGGTCGATGTCGGCCTCATCGCGGGCCGCCCCCAACGCGGTGGTATTGCACACGGCCAAAAACCGGACGGTCGGCACCCAACGGAGCCACCGCCCCAGGCGCTGGATGCGTGCCCATTTTCGCGGGAAGAACCGCTCGCGGCGTTCCCGCTCGGCGATCAGCGCCACGTACGGCGGAAGGACCAGGCGCGCGGATATCCGTCGCACCTGACCCGCCGCCACCAACGCCTCGATCGCCGCCAGGGCTTCCACCCGGGAAATGCCCTCCATTCCCGGGCCCACGTCCAGATCGGCCAGCACTTCTTCTTCCAACGGCGGATATCCGATCGCCATGAACCAGGCCACGGTCCGCAAGACGGCCGCCTCAGGAACGGTCGGCATAGCAGGACGGGATACGAACAGGCGCGACGACCGGTTCCGGACGGGCACGTTCAGGCTGTGCCCAGGCATCGGTGACGGTCACGAGGCCGGGCTCCCAGCGCACGATCTGGACACGCGGGATCCAAACGGGACGGAACCGCCACCAGCGGGTCATGACGACCGCGATGCTCGAAACCTGCCCCGAGGGCAGATCGATCTCGACATCATGCAACCAACCCACCGGCAACCCCGCGATGGTCCGCACCCGCGTCTGGCGCATGGCCGAGCGCAGCGCTTGACGCATATCAGGCCGCATCGACGACGGACCCGCCAAACGCCTTCAGCAGGTTCCCCACCACGTCTTGCGACGAATGCTCGGGGGCCGCCGCCTCTTCGGGTCCCAGCACGATCCCATCCAGATGCAGGTCGGGCACCCCAAACACCTGCTGCGCGCAGGCTTCGACCAGGCGGAGGTGCTTCGAATCGCCGATCACCTTGTCGCGATGGAACGGATACGGGAACCGGATCACCAACACGGACCCATCGACCCGTTCCGGCTTGCTGATCTTGAGGATGAACGGCAGCGAATGGTTTTGCTCTTCGACGGCGCGGATGAAGGCATTCCAAAGCTGGCGCACCCGGATCAGGTCCAACGCCGAAGCCGGAGGCGTGACCGGAGCGGGAACAGCCGGAGCCGTAGATTCGATCGCACTCGGATTCGGTGAGGACGTCACCGGGACCTCGACCGGCTTAACGGCGGGCACGGAAACAGGCTCCGGAGCTGGCGTCGCCACAGGTTGAAGAGCTGGAGCAACCGGCGGGGGCGTAGAAGCGGCGCTCGCGGCGGGAGCCACTGTCTTCGCAGGCGCAGGAATGGGCTTGGGGGCAGCGGCACTGGGTACCGTAGGCGCGGATACGGGCGCGGAAACACTCCCCTCCCGAGCGGCCAAGGCAGCCGTAAACGCCAACAACAAGACGAATACCGGATCCAGGCCCGCCCGCAGGTCACGGCGACGGTCCAGGAGGGTCAGGGCGAGCGCTTGCAGCTGCTGGGCCTTCCAGGCGGGCAATAAGGCCGCCAACCGACGTTCCTCCTCGCTTCCCGCGGGCCAATGCGCGACCTCCGCCGGATTGGCGAGACCGAGCAAGAGGCGCTTGAGGAGATGCAAGACGTCATCAAGCAAGGTCGGAAACGAGATGCCCGCGTCGTACCAAGACTGGAATGCGGTCGCTGCCTCGGCCGCCTTCTGGTCGCGGACGTATTCGAGCCAAGAAAGCGCCTGGTCATAGGCCGAAAAAGGGATGACGAGCCCCGCGGTCGCAAGCGAGACCGCCCCCTCATCGGCCAACGAGCCGATCTGGCCAAGCAAGGTCTCGGCGTCGCGCAAGCACCCTTCGGCACGCGAGGCGATCAGTGGAAAGACGGGCTCCTCGATGCGCCACCCCTCGGCCTTCGCCAAGCCCTGCAGGCGCATAACGATGTCGGTCTCGCGGATGCGCCGGAACTCGAACCGCTGGCAACGCGAAATGATGGTCGGCGGGACCTTGTGCCACTCGGTGGTCGCGAAGATGAAAAACGCGTAGGCAGGGGGCTCTTCGAGCGTCTTGAGCAAGGCATTCCAGGACGCGGTCGAAAGCATGTGTGCCTCGTCCAGGATATAGACCTTCCGTTTTCCGGCCGGGGCGAACCGCACATGCTCGATGATCGCCTCGCGGATCAGGTCGACCCCCGTATGCGTGGCCGCATCGATCTCGATCACGTCGAAGACCTTCCCCTCGTGAAAGGCCACGCAGGAGGCACAGGCCCCACACGGCTCCCCTTCTTGGGGCTGGGCACAGCCTAAAGCCTTCGCCAGGATGCGCGCGCACGTCGTCTTGCCGACCCCACGCGGTCCGGAGAACAAAAACGCGTGGCCGAGCGACCCGCTGGCCACCTCGGCCCGCAAGGTCTCGGTGACATGCTGCTGGCCGGTGACGTCGGCGAACCGGCGCGGACGATGGATCTGGCTGAGGGACGGCATACGCTCTTGGTTGTAGCAAGGGAGGAGAGACGCGTCTATCCGACTGGATTCTGGCGAGAACCCGTCTCCCCTCCTCAAAAATGGGGAATATCAACCGAAAAATCACTAGAACAGTCCCGGCGGCCCCTTCTCGGGCTCGGGTGGGGCGTCTCCCCCGCCTAATCCGCGCCGCTCCGCGATCTCCGCTTCCACGATCGCCCGCGGACGGCCGTATTTCTTGCTCGAAAGCTCACGGATCAGTTCCGCCAATCCCGTCTTTTTCCCCTTGGGCACCATCTGCGGCGCGAAATTGAACGGACGCGAGGCCGTGTTGTCGATCAGGATCTTCGCGTTGCAGGTGAACGCCTCCACGTTGACGAGGTCATAGGCCGCAAACACGGGCGCGAACTCCTTCTCCAGGAATTCGGCATCGTCCGGCCCGACGCGGAACGCGAACATGGAACCGACGTTCCCGAAAATCGAATCACGGATCTTCGTATCCCCACCAGCTCCGGTCAGCTGGCCGATGAACTGGTGCGCGATCTGCAGGTTCAGGCCGTATTTGCGCGCCTCCGACAGGATCACGCTGATCGAGTCGGTCAGGAAGTTCTGGAACTCGTCGATGTAGAGGTAAAAGTCCTTGCGCTCCTTCGGGTCCATGTCCCCGCGCTTGAGGGCGCCGTCCAGGATCTTCCCGACCATGATCATGCCCAACAGGTACGCGTTCAGGTCGCCGATCTTCCCCTTCGACAGCTTCATCAGGATGATCTTCTGCTCGTTCATCGCGTCGAACATGTTGAAGGCGCTCTTCTGCTGCCCCACGATCGGCCGCATGTAGTCGTTGTAGATGAACGACGCGAGCTTCGACGTGATGTACGGCACCATGTTCTGCAGGCTCGCCTCGCCACCGGCCTTGAGGGCCTCCTTGGTCCAGAAATCCTTCACTTCCTGCGACGTGCAATAACCCAGCTTCATGTTCCGGTAGGTCTCGTCGGCCAGCACGCGCGGGATGTCCATGAGCGTCATGCCCGATTCCGGATGGTCCATGAGCAGCAGGATCGCATTACGCATGTAGGTCTCGAACATCGGCCCGCCCGTGGTCTTGAGGTCGTAGAGCTTGTCGAAGATCTTGAGCATCTCGTTGATCACGAACGTCCGCAGGTGCGGGTAGCGCGGATCGAACTCGAGCATATTGAGCCCCATCGGCCGGTTGAAATCGGCCGGGTCGAACAGGATCACGTCTTCGGCACGATGCTTCGGCACCAGGTCCAGGCACTCCAAGGCGAAGTCACCATGCGGATCGATGAGACAGACCCCACGGCCGGCCTCGATGTCCTGCTTGATGAGCGCCTTCATGAACTCCGTCTTCCCGGACCCGGATTTCCCGATGATGTACGAGTGGCGGCGGCGGTCCTGTTGCTTCATGCGGACCGTATATTTCTGCCCGCGGTACTGCGCGATCCCCAGCTCGATCCCATCGGTCGGCAGGTTTTGCGGCGGCGCGGCCTTGCGGCTCATGAGCCAGGCGATCTTCGGCGTCTCAGTGCTCGGCAACGGGAAATGGAAGAAGCTGGCCAACTCTTCCGTATTGAGGACCATCCGCTTGTCCTCGTTGAACTGGCGATAGATGAAGCGGTGGAGGATGCTGGACTGCCAACGCGGCAGCTCCTTTTTGAGGCTGTTCCCGTATTCGTAAATGTTGTATTGCCCGAACGCGCCCAACAGGTCGTTGAGGTAGCGCTGGGCCTTTTCGGGCGTCTTGCCAGACACGACCAGGCGAACGCACGCCTCCAACCCGGCTTTTGAGGCCTTCTCCTCCAACCCCTTCACCATTTCCTGCTCCAACGGGCTCAGCGTATACGAATCCTTCGGCTTGTTCGGGTCTTTTGGCCCTTTCGTGAGCGACTTCGCGAATTTCCAAAGCTCCTTCCAGACGCTGCCTTTTTGCACGTCCGAGAGCTTCTTGCCTTGCTGCATCTCGCGCGCGATGCGCGTCCCCGTCTTCCGCCAATCGCCATCCGCCGGACGCAACAAGAACTGGATCGACGCCCCATCGCCCTCCTCGATCTTCGACAACGCGTTCGTGAGCGCGTTCATGGGGTCCGTCTCCATCTTCCGATAGGTCTTCAGGGCAAAGCAGCTGGGACGGCGCAAGACCAGGTAGCTCGCGAGCGACACCCCTTTCGGCGAAAAGACGTTGTAATCCGTGACCTCGTCGATGCTCGCGAACGGGAACTGCGCATGGATCTGCTCCTCCAGGAAGGCCTGCCATTTCGCAGGCGTGACCACATAAAAGAGGATCTTGTCCTGGCAGAACGCGATCTCGAACCCCACCTGGTCGGAGCGGCCGACGAACCAGGCCTTGAACCCGGATTCCGGCTTCAGCGAGCCGAACGTCGAAAAGACGGTCTCCATGCGGCCGATCAGTTCCTGGATCTGTTGTTGCGACTTGTCCTGGGCCGCATCCTCTTTCCGCAATTCCTTAGGGACCTTGATCAATAAAATCTTCGAGCCGAACGTGCCGAGATATTGCTTCCGTTGCCGCACCAGCCAACGGGCGGCGAAAAGCAAGATCGAAGCGACCACGAACGCCAACAGCGCCAACAGGATCCGCCCCACCCAAACCGACGCCAACAGGTCCGCCGGATTCGGCAAAGACGCCGTCTCCGACGGGAAATAGAGGTCGACTTGAAGGAGCGGGAGGATCATGACGAGGAAGGTTCTTGCTTGAACATCTGCAGGAGGGCCATGGTCTTGAGGAGCGCTTCCTGCCCAAGATACGGCTTGCTGACGCCCGGCAACACATGCAGCCAACGTTGGACCAAGTTTACCACATCCTCCCCCTTCAGGTTCCGGTGCGCAAGAAACAGCTTCTGCGCCAATTCCTTCCCTGCGGCCGTAAACGCGGCGCGCTGGTCTTCCTTCAGGTCGTTGAGGAGACCGTCGAGGCCCGCTTCCAAGATCCCCTCCGTCTTCAGCAGGAGCGGATCCTGGACCGCCTCCCCGGCGGCCGGCTCCAAGAAATGCGCGTCTGACGCAGCCGCCTTCGCCTGTTCCGCCTGCAGGACGGCCAGGGCTTCCCGGTCGGCCTCCACGGACGTGAGGCGATCGGCGTCGGCTTCGGCTTCGGGAATCGGCCCCTCCTTTGGTAATCCCTCAAATGGGGCGGGCGGCTTGTCGAGAGGGCTCGGTGAACCCGGGAAAAAGGCCATATGGGAAGGAGTATAGCAGAAACGCAACCGGTCGAGGGAATGGGAGACGGCCTTCCGCCCTAGCCCCGCGCAGAAAAACGCCGCCGAAGAGACGAATGTCGACCTCCGCGTGGCATTTCAACGAACGCTGCCGTCACACACGTCCTTCATGCAACGAAAAAAGCCCGGAACTCTCCGGGCCAAGCGTTCGGAAATGGGGCGACATCTAAGCCCGGTGTAGGCTTTTAGATCGCGCGTTTCACCAAACCCGCACCCGGAGGGCCGCCGAGGACCTCCGCACGAGCCGGTCATGGGCGAGGCTCATCTTCTCGAACAGCGCATCGTCTTCTGCGCGTGCCTTGGCGAACAGCACGGGATCCGCCGCCCGGGCGATGGCGACCGCGAGCCCGTACCGAGCCGTTCGATCCTTGACGCGCGAAGCCGCGAGCCACTCCTTCCGGTATCGCTGCCGCCCCGCTTCGCTCAGGTCGGCGGGTGGCGTGGGCATCCTGTTGGCCATGCGTACCTCCTGTAACGGGTTTTTACCCCAGTTAAGGTAAAAAGTCAACCTACGCGCAGGCTTCTGGAGCTGACTTCCAATCTGTACGCAAACACCCCCCTTCTTCCCTTACCTGAGCGAAAAAACGCCTTTTTCCCTCCCCGCTTCCCCAGATCTTGCCTTCTTCCGACCGATTCGCTAGGATAACGCTCGCATCCACCAAGCAAACGGACGGGCGTGTAGCTCAGTTGGTTAGAGCGTTACACTGATAATGTAAAGGTCGATGGTTCGACTCCATCCACGCCCACCACACGAAAGACCCGTAACCATGCGGGTTTTTCGGTTGCTGAAACGGCGTGGATGGTTCCGAAATGACGGTTGTTGACGGAAACCCCAGAAAACCCAACGAATTCAATACTCTACGGCGTCCAGCAGCCGCACCGAGTCGCGAAGGGCGTCCCTCCCGAGATGCGAGTATCGCATGGTCACCTGGATCGAGGCGTGGCCGAGGAGGTGCTGCACGGAGAGGAGCGAGGCGCCGAGGCTCACGAGCTGGCTCGCGAAGGTGTGCCTCAGGTCATGCCAGCTCACGTCCTCGATGCCGGCATCCCTCGACGCCTTGCGTAGGCCCTTCCAGGCGGAGCTGTACGTCATGGGCACGCCGTCACGCAGGAAGACGGTCCCCGCCCCCTTCGGGAGGGAGCCGAACAGCCGCGTGAGCTCCCGCGTGAGGGGCACGTGCCGGACGCGGCCGTTCTTCGGCGGCGAGACCTCCCTCCCGACGCGCGACTGGGCGACGGTGACGATCCCCCGCTCAAGGTCCACGTCCTGCCAGCGGAGGGCCACCAGCTCGCAGAAGCGCATCCCCGTCTGGAGCCCCACCGTGACCATCGCCCGGATGAGGGGCGCGGCCGCCGCAAGGAGCCGGCGGCACTCGTCGACGCCCAGGAAGCGGAAGGCGGGCTCAGTGAAGCGCAGGAGCGGCATGCGCGGGACCTCCGTGCGGAGGACCTTCCACTCCTTCGCGCAGACCAGGCACTTGTGCAGGACGGCGAGGTGGTCGTTGATGGTCTTGTGCCCGATGGCCGCCTCGCGCTTCAGGCCCTTGTACTGCTCGATCTCCTCAGGCCCGATGTCGCACAGGCGGAAGGCGCCGAAGAACGGGATCAGGTGGTTCTTGAGGAGGTGGGCCTTCTTCCGCTGCTCCTGGGGGCGGTTGTTCACCACGACGTACCCCCGGACCCACCTGGATGCGAACTCGGCGAGCGTCGGGCACGGCCGGCCGTATGCGGGCAGGTTCGCCCGGAGTGCCGCCGTGACGGAGCCGTGCAGGCCCGCCTCCTTCTTGAGGAACATCTCGTATGCGATGGCCCCCTCCCTGGTGTTGAGGGGGCTGCGCCTGCGGCAGCGCTCCCCGCCGAACTGGAAGTCCACGCTCCACGACCTGCGGACCAGCCGTATGGGCATATGGGTTCTGATGCGATATGGGTTAGCACCTTCAATGGTGCGACCGCCCATGACTGCCGTCAAAGCGATAGAGGCGAAGAACATTCAAACGAGCGAGTCGGTTCGCGGTCGTCCACGCGCGGCTCGCGCTTGTAGCCTGCGCCATGATACACTTGATGAACGCAATGAAATGCGATAAACAAAACCCCGCCTAGACCTGGAAAGCTTTGGCGGGATTAAAGGCCCTTAACGGGTCTTTTTGGTCGGACGCACGATCGTTTCAACCGTGGTCGTCGTCGGACGGCGGAGCGCCTCCTTTACGCGGATGAAGGTCCCCGTCTTGGAGTCGCGACCGATCTTGGACTTTGACAGACTACTCACCACCTTTCTAGGGAACGAACTCATTCGCTCCTTCCGGTGCTGGAGAGACTCAAGGGGCGGAAGGAACAAACGAAAACCGCTCTAAGACAGGCGTCGCGGGAGCGTCTTTCGAGAATTCGAACGACCAGATCTCATCCAGCTGGATACGCCGGCACTTTGGATCGCTGAGACGCCGGTCCTCATGGTCAGCTCAGGCTTCGCCGACCTCTTCGAGGAGTCGGGTGACGGTACTGATTGAGGCCCCGGCGATCTGGACCGCTGACACGAGGCTATTCCCTTCAATGGGCGGCATGAGGCTTTCAGCCCTTTCTTGCAGCGGCTTTCTATTAATAGAATAAAATGCTCGCGAAAGGTCTTTTGCTGAAGGGTTGGGCGCATACCCGTTACCCTCTCGTTTAGCCCTTTCCTGGGGGCAGGGACATCTGGATGGTATTCCCGAACTTGGGCGACGCCATATCGAGGCGCGCCTTGAATTCCTTCCAGGTGCTGCATGTCCGCATCAAAAATATTACGTTTTCGAGATGCCTCTTCAACTCCGGGTTGCCCACGTCGGGGGTGAGATGCTGGTGGTGCTTGCGTGAGCGGTTGCCGGACGGGAGCTTGGGGTTCGTAGCCTTAAGCGCGTCCAAGATGCCAGGCGCGAGCCGATCGTACACCACGTCGTTCGTCCAATGGCCGATGAAGCTTGGCTTGTTCTTCGAAGCGGTCGGATACTGCATGTTATTGAGCCTGAAGAGCTGCTTGTAGTATTCGTCCGGGAACGCCTTTGTCCATTTGGCCCATTCGTTCGTGATGTATTTCTCCAAGATCACCTGGAGCGCGTTTCTGTCTCGGATTTCCTGATAACCGGTGGCTTCATCGATAAGGGCAATGATGCCTAGGGTCGCGAACCCTCTAACCAGTATCTCGCATTGCTTGGCGATGTGCATCTGCTGGTCCTGGAGGGCGCTCTGGGCGCGCGCTTCCAGGACGGCATTGCAGATGTCCACCAACAGCGTCCCCTCGTATCCCGTGACTTCAAAGCCGCTGGCCAGCTTGAACCGGATAGGCGATGCGCTGCGTGCCAGTAATTCCTCTGAAACATAGCGCTTTATGGCTTTACCTGACACAAATTGGGCCAGTCGCTGCGTGCCCGGGTCCGTGCTGCCGCTTGGTGACATGCCGAGCGCCTTCAGCATGCCTCGCTGCGCCAGGACGCGCGTTCCGTCGTCCAGCACGTAGGCTGGGATCTCTACCCCGGCAATGACCAGCGGCTTGTCAGGAGAGCCGTATGCGACTTTGTGCACTCGTTCGGGCGAATCCCATCGCGCCAGTGCCGCCTGCTTGGCCGATTCCTTACGCTCTTCAGGTGTCATGCCTGCGGCTCGTGCCTTACCTCCTGCCGCCCTTGCGGGCACATGCGAGTTTTCTTGGATGTTTTGATCCATATAAAATTGAAGACATGGTTATGCGTGCATAATATATTGCAGGCATAATGTCCGTCAAGCCCGTCCTTGCGCGTATGCTTCGCTATTTCCAGCGAGCCGCGGCTGCCTTTTTGGCCATCTGATTCCTTCTTGTGGAGACGACTTGGACCCTGGCAAGCCTGTTCGGGGCGCGCGGGCGCTTCGATCTGTTGGTTTATGCCTCAACCAAGTGACGGAGGGCGTATTTGGCTCAAACCAAGACACTAGCCAAGAGCCGTCAGCACCCGCAAAAAAACCCACCTAATAGGTGGGTTTCTCGATCAGTCCGGGTTGACGGCAGGTTGACACCGGAGAGTAAATTCAAGTCGACTCAGGCGGGCATCCCGACGCGGGGCGCAGCCAGAATCGGGCATGTTCTAGGGTTCGAGCGGGCTCAGGCCAGTTCGAGCCGGCAACGTCTTTTCCGATTCGACTCCATCCACGCCCACCACGCAAGAACTCGCTTACCCAGCGAGTTTTTGCGTGGTGGATCGATCGTTTGCAACGAACCTAATAAGCGACGTCCGCTCCATTCCCGTTGCACGTCGGAGGCAACCGATGACATACTGGGTCGTATGAAGAACCCGTTCGAATCCCCCAACGGGCCCGCCCCGGAAACGGAGCGCACCCTAGAAAGCCGTAAGCGGATCGTGCGCACCGCCTTGGAACGTGGCCTGGAAAATGAAGACCGGGAAATCGCGGTCCTCCATGGGACGTCCTTAGAGACGGTCCTTGAAGCCTTGCGCACAGGCCTGTTCGTAGGCTCGACGCAAGGCGAAACGGCACGGACCGTCGTAACGAAAGGAGTGCCCGTCTTTTCGGCCTACTCGCTCCGCTCTCCCCAGGCTCGACAGGAGGCGCACGCCTCCGACGAGGATTTTGAAGCCCACCTGGCGGATGGCGCGAAAGGCTACGCACAAACCATTGGTGAAGAGCATTTTTTCTTGCGAACCCTCCAAATCCGGATCTCAAAACGGTTTGCTTTCGCCCACGGGTTCGGCGACCTATTCCTGCGCACGACAAATGGCCCCCTATTCGATGAGGAAGCCTGCCGCAAATTCAGCCAGGAGACCGGAAAGGCCGTTCAAGAGATAAAAGCGGCCGTTCGCGCGGCGCTCACCCGTAAGGGAGTCGTCATCGGCCTCTCCGAAGATCTCCTAAAGCGCTTTTCGACCCGCGACGTCAGCCGCGCATCCGGGGATGAAGATCATGAGGTCATCATCGAATGCCCGAACGGTATTCCGGTCGAGTACCTTCGCGGCGTCGAGCCGCTGACCAAGGCAGAGTGGCGAGAGCTTGAGGAGGCTATCCGCTGATTCACCCATCACGGGAGCCGATATACGCCCCAACCCATTCGAGAAACCGCCAGCGAAGAAAAAGCCTAAGCTCGATCAGGGGCACGAAGCCACCGATACGCCGTTAGCACGGCTAATGGCACGGAAGGATCCCGCCCCGTCATTAATTTTAGCCAAACCCCTTGACAAAGCCCCCATTCCCCCCATAATACCCCCACCCATCGTCCCCTCACCCCCTGCGAGGAACCCGGACCCTTTCGGTCCGGCTTTCCTCCCCGGGGACGGAGCGGACGATGAACCTTCCAATGAGAATCGACGAGGTGCCCCGGTCGTTCGTGGAGCGGCTGCCGACGGTGGCCGACCTGCGGCCGAAGCGGCTGCGCTTCACGACGGCGACGCTGGCGCAGCTGCACTTCCACGACGCACGGACGGCCTTCGTGGGCAGCCAGCAGCTGTCCCTCGCCCCCTGGGCGGTCCGGGAGCTGCGACGCGCGTTCACGGCCGATCCCGGAGCGCGCGGCTGGACTGGGTCCCCGAACGAGCCCAGCGGAAACGGGCCGAACGGCTGGCCCTTCCAGGAGGCCAACCGGCGCCTGCGCGCCGAGCCGGGACGCCCCTGCATGCTGGTGACGGAACCGGTGTCGACGCGCGCCGATCGGCTGCGCACCCTCGCCGATCCGAACCGGCCACCCTTCTTCGAGGGCGATCTCCTCCAGGAGGTCCACCGTTGCCGGCACATCCGCGCCGGGACGCTCCGGGTCGCCCGCCTCGAGACGACGCCGACGGCCACGCACCTGATGCTCGTCGATCCCCACCCGATCACCCTGGGCGAGCGCCGCTTCCCGAACCTCTACTACCCCAGCCTCTTCCTGCGCGGCCTGGGCGACCGGCCGGGCGAGATCCTGGTCGGGACGGCCTGGTTCCACGAGGAGACCCGGAGCAGCCTCGTCACGCAGGAGAAGGCGGTCCGCGTCACGACGTCGGCGGACAATCGCCCGGCGGACGGTAGCCTCGACAAGCTCCTCATCGAGACCTTCGAGGCCTGGCGTGGGTCCGTCCACGCGGAACGCGAACGCCTCGAATGGGCGCACGCCGAGCAGGTCTCGCAGCCAAGCCTCCTGGCTTCCACCGTCCTCAAGCCGCTCATGCCCACGGTTCCCGCGGCGCTCATCACCTCCTCCATCATGCTCGCGGGGAACCACGGGCCGCGGACGCGCCTCGAGACCGCCGCCACCCTCGCCCACCTCGCCTACGCGAAGGCAGCCGACCCGGACGTCCGCTTCCGCATCGAGTACGCCGCGGGCGAGCTCCTGCGGCGGCCCACCCCACACCCCACCTGAACCGGTGGGTTTTTCATAAAACAACCTCTTGCGGGCAAAGCCTTGACATGCGAGCAGACATGCGGAACCCTACCGGAACAAGGAGACCCCATGGCACCCGTTCCCGAACCGTTCTCTCTCCTGTCCCCGCAAGAGCTCACCAGGATCCGGCTCCGGCAGGCCGCCGATGCGTACCGCGCCCATATCGAGTGGCGCGCGGCCTTTGGCCTCGGCCGGACTCACCAGGATGACGACCACCGACACGCCGAAGCCCTCTGCAAGGCCCGCGCTCAGGCCGCGTTCAACAAGATCAAGCACGGCCTGGAGCCGACCGAAGAGGCGCACGCCCGCCTGATCCTGGAACGCAGCCCCCGTGCGCAGCAGGATCCCGAGGAGGCGCTCATGATGGCACGCCTCGTCCGCTGCTTGGACCCGAAACGAAGCCAAGTCGGGATCGCGGCCATCCAGCTCCGGATCATCCTCGCCAAGATCGCCCAAGGACACCCTGGAGTCGCATGCCTCTTGAGGATCTGGCTCGACAGGGCCGACAGGGAGATCCACGCGAACATCCTCAACTGGGTCACCATCAAGGGGGAGGCGGGCGAAGCGGAGCTGGAACGCGCGTTCGACGTCCCTTCCCACGCCAACGGCATCCCGACCGAAGACTGGTGGGCCTATCCCGCCCGGCTCGCACGACGGATCCGCCTACACCCACACGCCACCCAACCAAAGGAAAACGCATGAAAGACGCGTCACGCATCGCGCCCAACGGGCCGATGGACCCTTCCGACCGTGCCGATTTCGACCGCCTCGCCGCCGAGATCACGGACCCTCGCACCCAAGCGGACCTCGAACGCCGCTACTGGGACGAGCGCCGCCGAGCGCACGGCCCCTGCGCATCACCCGCCTGCACCCACCGCTTCACCAGCCGGACGCCTCTCTAAGCGTCCGGTCTTTTATTGAAACCGTTCCTCATGCAGCCTCGGGCGCCCGCTCACGCCCCGTTCCCCCAACAAGGCCTTGGCGCGCTCCATGAACAACGGCGGCCCGCAAACATACGCATGCGCGCTCGCCCAATCCACGGCCAACGCCTCCAGCATCCACGGCTCCACCCTCCCCCGCCAACCCGTCCAATCGGGATGCGGGTCGCGACTCAGGGATGGGTGATAGCGGAAACGCCCGCCGGAAGCCCGTTCCCATTCCGAGAATTCCTGATGGTAGAGCAGGTCATCCCATGCCCTGGAAACCCAAATGAGCGCCAACGACGAACCGTTCGTTTGGCTCAGCGCCTCCCGGATCAGGCTGCGGAACGGCGTCACGCCGATGCCGGCCGCCAAGAACACGAGCGGAGCCGGTTCTTTCGGCGCCACGAAAACGCCGAACGGACCCTGCACGCCGATCCGGTCCCCCACGGCCAGATTCGAGAAGGTCTGCGTCAGGCGCCCGTAGATCTTGATGCCGAACGCCAGCTCGCCGCCCCCCTCGACCGGCGCCGAGGCGATCGAAAAGGCCCCACGCGCCAGGCTCTCGCCATCCTCGTCGAGCAGGTGCAGGTACACCCATTGGCCAGCGAGAAAGGCAAGCGGCTCGCCCTCCGGCAAACGGCAAGCCAACGTAAACAGCTCAGGCGTCACGCGTTGGACGCGAGTCACCTGAGCCGTGCGGATCTGTAGGACGCTAGGCAGCGGCATGGTCAGCGGAATAAGCCTCCATCGCCTTCTTGATCGCCTCGCGCGCGGCTTCCGCGCCCGCGACGCCCTTGATGTTGATCAGGTCGTACTTCTTCTTCTCGAGCTTCTTGTATTCCTTGAAATAGATGGTGTATTCCTCGCGCACGTGGGCCGGGAGCTGGTCGAACGAGGTGATCTCGTTGAAGCGCGGGTCCACCTTGCCGACGGGCACGGCGATGATCTTGTCGTCGACGCCGTCCTGGTCTTCCATCTGGATGATGCCGATGGCGCGCGCCTTCACGACGCAGCCCGGGAACGTAGGCTGGGTGAGCAGCAGGCAGACGTCGATCGCGTCGCCGTCGCCGCCATGGGTCTGGGGCACGAAACCGTAGTCGAACGGGTAGAACGTCGGCTGGTGCAGCACGCGGTCGAGCTTGAAATAGCCGCCCTGCTCGTCGTATTCGATCTTGTTCATGGTCCCCTTCACGACCTCGACCACGACGTTGAATTCCTCCGGCGTCCCGCACGGGACCTCCTTATACAAATTGATGCCGTTCATAGTGGGTCGAGCGTAGCAAATCGGGTTTTTGGAGGCAAGGAAAAAGAAAAGGCCCGCCCACCGAGCCAGGCTCGGGGGCGGGAGGAGGCGAACGGGGCGGGTCCTGACGCGGCGGAACGCGCCGCCGCGACCCCTTCAGCCCTGGCGGAGCTTGAAGGCGATCGCGCTCACGATGAAGATGGCGAAGTCGTAGGTGAAGTGCACGGCCATCGCGATCGGCAGGCCGAAGCGGAACGTCACCCAGAAGAGGAACATCCCCATGAACCAGCTGTTGATCCAGCCGAACACGCCCTGGTAGGCGTGTCCGCTACGGAAGGCGGCACTTGCCCCGAGGACGGCCGCCCCCACCGCCCAGCCGCTCGCGTGGAACAGCGAGGAGTGGAGGGCGTTGAGCGTGGACCAGTCGGCGAGCGGCCCCAGCAGGTTGAGGTGGACCCACTCGGGGATCCCGAACCCCAGGAAGCCGAAGAACAGGAAGTTAACCACCTTGCCAGTCACGATCATCCCGAGGAAGAAGATCCAGCGATAGAGCAGCTCCTCGAAGAAACCGGCCAGGAGGCTCTGCTTGAAACCGTGAATCAGGATCCGTGACGCCGTGACGCCGCTGAGACGGTACATGACCCGCTTGACCAGGCCGGTCTCCTCCTCGCGGAACAGGTGGTAGACGATGTTGACCCCGACACCCCAGGCGATCACCGGCCAGCAGGCCGCGATCCAGGTCTCGGACGTGCCGCGCATGTTCCAGAAGGCGAAGACCTCGAAGGGGATCACCTCGGGCCAGAACAGCTTCGTCACGAGGACGATGAGCGGCATGATGATCACGAGGCGGACGAGGCGATTCGAGGAGTCGTCGGAATCGTTTTCTCTTGACCTCGACATGATGTTGCCTCCATCAGGATACGGCCGTACGGCACCCCCTATAGGCGCTTTTGACCGAAGCCTAGGCAGGTCAGAACCCGCTTAGAATTCGATAAAAAGCGTTTTGAGGAATGTCCTATTATAGCAGAAAATAAGGTGTTTGTCAAGCGCCCTGGACTCCTAAAGATCGGAAATCTTCACAAAAAATCCCTAAAATAAGGGATTTTTCCGACTCACGCGAACAGCCCCTTCACCTCCTCCCACGACAGCCCACGCATCGCCTCCGCGTTCTCGGACACCAGCGCGTCGAACAGCTGCCGCTTCCGGGCCTGGAGTTCCATGACCTTTTCCTCGATCGTGCCTTGCGTGACGAGCTTGTACACGTTGACCGTCTTGGTCTGGCCAATGCGGTGGGCGCGGTCCATGGCCTGCTGCTCGGCCATCGGGTTCCACCAGGGATCGAACAGGATGACGACGTCGGCCGGCGTGAGCGTGAGACCCGTCCCACCGGCGCGCAAGCTCAACAAGAACACCGACGTCTTTGGGTCGTTGTGGAACCGGTCGACCTCGGCCTGGCGGTCGCGCGTCTTCCCTTCGATGGTGCAGTGGCCGATCTCCTGGCGGTCGAGCGCCTCCCGCAGCAGGTCCAGCATCGACGTGAATTGGCTGAACAGCAGGATCTTGTGCCCGCCATCCACCGCCTCGCGGATCAGCTCGAGCGCATACCCCATCTTGCCGGACAGCTCCTCGGTGCGCGGCAGTTCCGACTCGACGAGGGTCGGGTGGTCGCACACGCGGCGGAGCTTGGTGAGCGCGGCAAGGATGTCGATATGGGCGCGCTCGATCCCCTTCTGCTCGACGGCCTGGAACACCTGGCGGCGCGTCGCCTCGAGGACGCGGGCGTAGATCACGAGCTGTTCGGCCGTGAGGGAGCACGGGCTCACCTGCTCGATCTTCGGCGGGAGCTCCTTCAATTGTGATTCCTTTGTGCGCCGCAACATGAACGGCCCGACGCGCTGGCGGAGGCGCTTGAGCGCGTCCTGGTCTTGCAGCTCCTGGATCGGGCGGCCATACCGGCGGCGGAACGTCTCGGCATCGCCCAAGAAGCCGGGCATCAAAAAGTCGAAAATTGACCACAGCTCATGGACACCGTTCTCGAGCGGGGTCCCCGTGAGCGCGATGCGATGCTTCGCCGGCAACAGCTTCACCGCCTTCGCCGTGTTCGTCCCCGCATTCTTGATCGAGTGCGCCTCGTCCAGCACCATGATCGAAAAGGAGGCGCCAGCCGCGTGGTACACGGGCAGGTCGCGTTGCAGCAGCGAATACGAGGTGATGAGGACGTCGACCTCCGCGCGCTCGCGGATGGCCTGGGTACGCTCCCCGATCATGCCGTCCACCACGCGCACGCGCAGGTTGGGCGTGAACTTCTTCGCCTCAAGCGCCCACATCTGCATCAGGGATTTCGGGCAGACGATCAGGACGGGCTCCTTCAGCGTCTCGCGCTGCGATTCGAGCAGCGTGAGGACCTGCAACGTCTTGCCCAAGCCCATGTCGTCCGCCAATACGCCGCCGAACCCATATTTCTGGAGGAACAGCATCCAGCCGACGCCGTCGCGCTGGTACGAGCGCAGGATCGGCGCCAGTTCCGCCGGCAATTCCGGGGTCGCCAAGAGCTTGCCGTGCTGCGTCTCGGCGACGAAGCGCTGGAACCGCTCATCCATCTCGCCAAGGCGCTGGCGCCGCGACTGCTCGAAGAGCGCCAAAAACCCGGGCGCCTCATAGAGCGGGATCGTGAAGCCGTCTTTCGTCTGTTTCGCGCGACCGATGACCTCGACCATCTGCGTCAGCTCCTGTTGGTTTTGGATCTCGACGAACCGGCCATCGGGGAGGCGCAAGAACGGCCGGCCGCGCAGCACCATCTGCTTGACGTCATCGAGCGAGACGTCCATGTCGCGGCAATGCAGGCGCACCGAGAACTGGAACAGGTCGATGCCCGACGACAGGCGCGAATTCCATACCCCCTCGATCGGTTCCTGCACGACCCGCATGATCTCTTCCGCCGACGGGTCAAGGCTGACGGGATAGCGGAACTCGATTTCGGGATACGTGTCCTTGATGAAAAGATAGATCTCCTCGCCCTCGAGCCGGACCGCCCCATCCGGGTCCACGCGGCCATCGGCCAGGCGCTCGCGGAACCACTGGCAGGCCTCGTGCTCGGCATTCACGTCACGCAGCGGCTTGTGGAGGCCGCGCTCGTCTTCGCGCTCATAGGCGGCCTCCGGGGCAAACAAAGAGACCTCGAACGGCCCGTATTTCGCTTCGGCCGTAATCAGCAACGCGTCATCCTCGAGCTCGTAGCGCAACGAAAACCGGATCTCTTCGAGATCATGCCAAATGACGCCGACTTCAGGTGCCGGCGCCGGGGACGCGCTCCGGTTCAGCAACACGCCAGCCCCGCCGCGCGTGGGCGAGACGATGGTCTGGCGCGTCGTCACAGGCGTGGAGCCTAAGCGCCGGCCGCTCATGAGAGCCGCCTTCAGGGCCGCCTGCCGGTCATCTTTCGCCTGCGGCAACGACGGGTCGGTCGCTGACATGCCCAGCGCGACGACGTGCTTGCACATGCCGTGCCGATCGAACGAGCAGGAACACGCGTGCGATTTCACGGTCTGCTTGTTCGCCGCGACGATCAGCTCGGAACGCTGTTCGTTGCCCGTCCCGACCACGGTCCCATGCACGACAAAATCATTGAACCGGTTCCGTTCGACGGTGATTTGGCGCACGGTACGGGCCAACGCGAGATCACGGCCGCCGCGGAAGGCGTCCGGACTGGAAAGGCGCTTGAAGATACGTTCGTCGAACAGCATAATGGATCCTTTCATTATTACCATTGGGGGAGGGTCTTGCCAAGACCAGGAGGGGTGGGGCTGGCGCCCCACGGCCCGCCCTTTCCCAGGGGGAGGGGCGGTCCCCGGCGGCGGCACGTCCTTTCGCAGGACCTGAACTCGCCTCTTGATCCTGGGATGGATTGCTCACACAGCAGGTCCTGCGAAAGGACGTGCCGCCGCCGGGGACCTGCACGGGAGGGAAAGGAAGATGAAAAACAATTAAATACAGAAAAACTCGGACGTGGATCATTTAAAAAACCGACTCCGGACAAAAAAAATTCCCCCGAGCGTTTCTCGAGGGGTGAGGCCCGTCACTTGAAGAACACGGCGTTCCCGAATCGGTCGGCGTACGTCTTGAAGACGTCGCCGAACGACTTCGCCTGCAGGGCGAACGGGAGCTGGTACTCGGCGGGGAGGCCGAGGCGCTTGAGGTCCTTCTTCGTGGGGGTGACGTCGGCGAGCCACTGGAGGTGGGCTTCACGGTTCTTGCGGCGGTCGGGGTCGTTGTCGCGGAGGTGGTTCTCCACGCAGCGGAAGGCCGGAAGGTCGGCGTACGGGCCGTAGCCGACGGTCTCGTTGGCCATCAGGACGGTCCAGAGATGGTTCGTCTCGTAGTAGCCGCCGACCTGGCGCTCGACGTAGTCATTGAACTTCTGGTTCCCCTCGAGGACGCGGCGACGCTCGGCGGCGAGGACCGCGCGGGCGGACTCGGGGTCACGTGCGGCGCGCTCGCACCACTTCTTCCACGAACCTTCGATCTCGTGGCGTCGCTTGGCGGCACGCCAGTCCTCGTTGCCGTGGCGACGCTTGGATGCCTGGTTCCGCAGGTAGCGGTCGACCCAGATCGGATGGCGAAACGCCTTCTCTCGCACGCCGGGGATGAGGTGCGGCAGGCACTCGCTCGTGACCGCGGCCACCAGCTCGCTATCGATGGCGCGCTCCGACCAATCGAGCCAGCTCTCTTCCCGCCCATACCGAGCGGGCGGATCCTGGACACCCCCGGGGCGCCAGGTGTCGAGGTGCGCGATCTCGTGAAGCCAGTACAGGTCCTCGATGTACGGGTTCTCATACGGGCGACGGGCCGTGCAGCGGTAGTAGGTGGCGAAGTACCCCGGCGGCAGGTTCCGCACGGGCCCGCCGCCGACGGCCTGCATCTGGTACATCCAGGGGACGCGCGCGCAGAGCGACGCGATCCAGGGGTGGCCGCCCAGCTCGGGGGTGCGGAACTGGCGGTCGGTCGGACCACAGACGATCTGCCACCCCGCGTCGGGATGGACGAACAACACTTGGGTTTCCTTCATGGTCGCTTCTCGCTTTCTCATGCCCGAGAGAAGTGCTGGAGCATCCCATATTTCCACGAAAATGTCAAGAAACGCTCAATGAGAAACGCAAGAATGAGCCAAAAAAACGCCCAGCCTATCGCCATGTCCTCTTGACGAGCCGCTCCATCCTTGCTATGATCGCCCGTCCGTTTCCCACTCCAAGGAGCCCCCCATGGACCGCACCTATTGGCGCGTGGTCGCCAACGCGACCCGCGCGATCTGCAAGGACGGCATCTACGAGACCGGCGGCAAGCTCGTCCTCATCGGAGACGCGCTCGCCCACGCCGTCCGTGACACGCGCGAGTACCTGCCCACCGATGCGCTCGAGCCAGGCCAGAGCCCGCGTGACGCGGCGGCGAACACCCGCTTCGAGGTGACGACCGAGACGACCCTCGAGGCCGCCCATCGGCTGACCGACGCGGGCACGCACCGCGTCGGCGCCCTGAACTTCGCCTCGGCCCGCAACCCCGGCGGTGGCTTCGACGAAGGGGCGAAGGCACAAGAAGAGGACCTCGCCTACGCGAGCGGCCTCGTCGCCTGCCTCGAGGGACGCGAGATGTATCGGGCCCACGCCAACCGACATGGGCCGCAGCACCTCTACGAGGACTTCCTCGTCCACTCCCCCGCCGTCCCCGTGTTCCGCGACGACCGTACCGGGACGCTCCTCGAGGCTTTCTGGCCCTGCGGGATCTTCACCTGCCCCGCGCCCAACGCGGCGGCCTACCTCCCGGCGAACCGGAACCGCCTCCGCCAAGCCGAGAAGGACATCGAGACCGTCCTGCGTCGCCGCATCGGTCGCCTGCTCACCCTGGCACGCCACCTCAGCTACCAGCGGCTCGTCCTTGGCGCCTGGGGCTGCGGGGTCTTCGGGTGCGACCCCACGATGGTCGCGCGCGCCTTCGCCGAGACCTTCGACCGCTCCTTCCGTGGGACCTTCACCCACGTCACCTTCGCGATCAAGGAGGCGGACCCCACCCATCCCACGGTCGCCGCCTTCCGCAAGGCCTTCCCTTCGTAACCCGGAGGGCTTTTCATTTCCGAACCATTTTTTTCGCCAAAATAAGAGGACGGGCGCGGCGGCCGCACCCGGGCAGACGTCTCACGCCCTCGGTTTACACCCACGCCAAAACCCGCTAAGATCGACCCATCTCCTATGCGGTTGAAACAGCTGACATTTTTAGGCTGGATGTCCTTGGGCGCCCTTGCGGCGGCCGTTGGCTTTGGCCTCGTCCTGCAACGCGCGCGCGAAGAGCGCGTGGCCTTGGAAGACCGCATCAGCCGCCTCGAATTGAGCGTCGCCCATCACGAGGACGAGAAGGCCCGGCTCGCCGACCAGGCCAACCGGCAGGTCGAAGCGGCCACCAAGGAGCTCACCCAGGCCCGCGAGGCCGTCGCCCGCATGAAGCGCGACCAGGCCGCCCTCGCCGAGGCCCTCCCGCTCACGCGTCCGACCGGACGCAACTATGCGCTCTGGGTCGAGGCCTTTTCGTTACCGCTCGGGATCTCGCTGCGCCTCCCTCCCGGCACGCGCACCTACGCCGACGAGCGTGGCCTCATCGCCATGCGCGCCAACCAGGCCACCTCTTCCCTGCCTTGGCTCTCGATCTCCCCGTACTACGCCGAACAGGCCTCACGCCTCGAATCGAGCCTGCGCTCCCCCGAAGCCGTTTCGTATCTCGTCGCCGGCAACCTCGTGACCGGCCTCCGCGGCCAACGCGACGGCCAGACGGGCGGGCACACCTATGTCCTCCAGGTCGTCTCCCCGCAAACTGGCGATGTCACCCACCTGATCTGGGCCCAGACCGAGTCCGAAATCACCGACGTCCGCATCCGCGACACCCTTGCGAGCCTCGATCTCCGCTCATGACCCTGGCCCGCCGCCTGCTCGACTGGTACCGGCAGCACGGGCGCGATCTCCCCTGGCGCCACACGCGCGACCCGTACCGGATCCTCGTCAGCGAACTGATGCTCCAACAGACCCAAGTCTCGCGTGGGTTGGTTTTTTATCCGCGCTGGCTCGCCCGCTTTCCCGACTGGAAGACCCTCGCCGCCGCAACGAACGCCGCCGTCATCGAGGCCTGGGCCGGGCTCGGTTATAACCGCCGAGCGCTGATGCTGCGCGACATCGCCAAGGCCGTCATCAAGGATGGCGTCCCAACCACCGTGGAAGGATGGCGCACCCTAAAAGGCATCGGTCCCTACACCGCTGCCGCACTTGGCTGTTTTTCCTTAAACGAACGCGTTTTACCCATCGATACGAACATCCGCCGCGTCCTGGGTCGCGTCCTGCTCGGAGCGCCCTTCCCCCAACCCAGCGATGACGAGGCACTCGTCACGAAAACCGCGGCCATTCTGCCAAAGGAACAGTTCCAAGACGTCCCCCAAGCGCTCTTCGATCTCGCGACCTCGGTCTGCACGAAATCCCCCATCTGCGCGAGCTGCCCACTGCGCACGAGCTGCCCCTGCGCCGAAGGCTTCCTCGCCGGCACGTACGCCATCCCAAGACAAATGGTGAAAAAGGCGAAGGAGTCCCGCCACCGCGACAAGCCGCATCCCGATCGCATCTATCGCGGCCGCATCCTCAAGCGGGTTCGCGAGGGGAAAACGGTCAAGCTAAATGCCGCCTTCGGAAAGGCCATCGACCCGTCTTACCAGCACGCCCTCGATTTCGCCTGGCTGCGGGCGATGGTCCAGCGCTTGGTGCAGGAGGGATTTTTACGCGAAGAGAAAAACGTTCTCCGCCTGCATTAAAAGAAAACAGCCCACGATCAGTTGGGCTGGCTGGGTTCGGCGGGCTCCTTGGCCGGAGACCGTGGCGAGGTACGCGCCTCGAGCGCGTCACGCGTGACGAGGGTGGTTTGGGTGAGCAGGTAGCGCAGCTCCTCGTTCATCGTCAGGAGACGCTGGTCGACCAGATCCAGGATGAGCCAGACGACGAGGAAGACCGCCGCCGCGGCCCAGCACACCGTGTTGTAGAGGCTCTTCTCTGCCGCCGCCATCGCCATGTTGGCGAGGCAAGCCACGGCGGCCAGGAAGTACAGGACTTGGCGGACCGTGTCCGAGCGCCGCTTGGGCCGCACGGCGGCGGCAAGCTGATCACGGAGGATGTCGAACGGTTTCTTGGTATCCATGACCGTTTTTCCTTACTCTTGCACAGCGCGTCCGCTAGATGGTCACGGCGACGCGCCGATCGAGGCCGCGGCCGTCTCTTTCGTCACCGAATCAGCCTTCTGCTCGCGCGCCCGCTGCCGCGCGTCGAGGTCGATCGACGCCCGCAAGGCGGCGAGGAGGAAATGCAGGGCGGCCGCAGCGAGCAGGGAGCTCAGCAGCGGCGCGTCGGCGTAGGCGTCGCGTGCGAAGACGAACAGCGGCGGCGAGAAGCAACAGGCAACGACCAGGAATCAGGTTCCGACGGGCCGGAGGTCAGGCGGCGTACCGGTGGACGAATTGGGAGAACCAGGCGAATCGCTCATCTCACGCTCCTTGCACATGCGCGGCCAGAAAGAGGCCGGCCGAGCCTAGCGAAAAACATCAATGCCGTCAAGGGCATGGGCGCAAAAAGAAAACGACCCATGGGGTCGGAGCGGGCCTCAGCCCTCGGGCGCCGGCTTGGACGGAGGAACGGGCGACTCCCGCGCCTCCGCGATGGCGCGCCGGATCGCGTCGCGCCAGTAGATGCGGGCGGCCCCGATCGCCATGACGGTCGAGCAGGCGAACGCGAAGATGGCATAGCCGTGTGCGTGCGCGATGACGCTCTCCACGCCCCTCACCGCCATGTACCCCGCCGCGACGTGGTAGCAGCACGCCCAGAAGATGTCGACCAGATCGTCTTTCCCGGTTCTTTGCTTCATGCGTGAGCCTCCTTGCGCTGGAGGCTTAACAAAATGACGCTTCCATGTCAAGCCAAGCCCATCGCGCCCCTACGCCGGGATGCGCGTGAACAGCCGCAACGCATTCGCCTTCGTCAGCGCCAAGAGCTCCTCGACCCCCATCCCGCGCATCCGAGCCAAATGGTCCGCCGTCGCCAAGGCGAAGGCCGGCTCGTTCCGCTCCCCACGATGCGGGACGGGCGCGAGATACGGGGCGTCGGTCTCCAAGAGGAGACGGTCAGCTGGCACGTTCTTCGCGACCAACCCAAGCCACGCTTCCGGTGGCGTGCCTTTTCTCGGCGGGAAGGTGACGATGCCGTTCAAGGCGATGAAACAGCCCAATTCCAATAACGGCTCGGCTTCGGCCCAGGTGCCCGTAAACGAGTGGAGCACGCACCGGTCTCGATGGCCACTCGCTTGGCGCTCATGCAAGAGCGTCGCAAGCTCGCCCAATGCCTCGCGGCAATGGATGACGACCGGCAAGCCAAGCGCCTCGGCGACGTCGAGGTGGGTCAGGAAAACCGCCTGCTGTTTCTCCAGGACCTCACTTTTCGTCTCCGGCGTCGCGCGATAGACATCCAGCCCCGCTTCCCCGATCGCGACCACGCGCGGCGAGCTTTCCGCCAACGCCTTCAAGGCCGCAAACGAGACATCGTGCTCGTCAACCGCGCCCTCGCTCCCATCGTGATGCGGATCGGTGACGTAGGATGGATGCAGACCCGCCGTCGCCCACAGATTCGGTTCCGCCTCGGCGAGCGCGATGGCCGCACGGCTGTTGGCAAGCGAGGTCCCGATGAGGATCGCCGCTCCCCCGCTGTCGCGCAGGCGCGCCAAGACGTCCGCGCGATCGGCATCATACGCGGAAAAATGGACGTGGCAGTGGGTATCTAGATAGCGAAACGACATGGGTCAGGAAGGTTTTTCCGCCATTTCTAACCGCGGGAAGAGCGGCGTCGGCTCCGGCAAGGCGGATCCGGGCTCCAATTGCCCCCACGTCAGGGCCGCGTCCCAGCCTTTCGCATATTCGGCGTCCGGATCCAGCCCAAGCGCGGCGAAGATCTTGCGGCACGTGTCCGGCATGACGGGCGTAAGGAACCAGGCGTACCAGCGGAGGGCTTCGAGCAGGGCATAGAGGACGCGCGCCGTCGCGGCGAGATCCGTTTTCGCAAGCTTAAAGGGTTCAACCGCCTCGATAAAGCCGTTTGCCATGCGCACGCCGGAATTTCCGGTACGGACCCCTTCCCCATCGGCAACGAGATCAACCGCCCCATGTTTCGCGACATCACCCCAAATGAGCTGCAAGGCCTCGTTCAGGTCGGACACCCCCATGGACTCGTCATACGCGCGCTTAAGCTGCTGCAGCCCAAAACTCCCTTGCCATTCGTTGCCTGACTTCGTAAGCGCCCGCTCGGAACCGGCTTGGGCCGTATCCGCGTCCGTAAGCGCCGGAATACGCCCATCAAAATACTTCCGGCTCATGGCGACGACCCGTTGCAGCAAGTTCCCCAAAGCGTTCCCTAGGTCATTCTGGTACCGATCGTGCAGGCGCGCGAAGGAGAAATCCCCATCCTCCCCAAGCGCGATTTCGCGCAACAAGTAGTACCGCACCGCATCGAACCCAACGCCTTTCGCCGCATCGGCAGGCGGGATGGCGTTCCCGAGCGACTTGGAGATCTTCAGCCCGTCCAACGTGAAAAAGCCGTGCGCAAAAACATGCTTGGGAAGCTTCGCCGAGCCATCGGGATGCCTCAAGGCGGAGTCGTTCTTCGCCGCACTCATGAGCATCGCCGGCCACAGGGCACAGTGGAACTTGATGATGTCTTTCCCGACCAAATGCAGGTCGGCCGGCCAGAACCTCTCGAACATCCCATCATCCGTCCCATATCCGACGGCCGTCAGGTAGTTCAGGAGCGCGTCGAACCAAACGTAGATGCGCTGGTTCGGATCGTTTGGGACAGGAATGCCGACGGCGAGCTTTTTCGCCTCGCGGCTGACCGAAACGTCCAGATGCTGCTCTTTGACGGCCTTGATGTACCCCAAGATCTCGTTGCGCCGGCTCACGGGTTGGATGAACTCGGGATGCGCCTCGATGTGGGCGATCAGCGGCTCCACGTATTCCGTCAGCTTGAAAAACCAGTTTTCCTCCTGGATCGTCTGCAGCTCCTTGTTGGGATGCAACGGGCAGCGCTTCTCCGCGTTCAGGTCCGTCTCCGTCTTGAACCCTTCACAGCCGACGCAATACATGGCCTCATAGGTCCGTTTTTCCAAATCGCCCGCGGCGAGGACCGCTTCCCAAAAACGGGCGACGCCACGATGGTGGCGCGCTTCGGTGGTGCGGATGAAATCATCAAACGAAATGCCGAGGCCATGCCAGGTCGCCTCCCACGCACCCGACATGCGATCGAGATAGGTCACCAGGTCCGTTTCGCCGGCCTTTTCCATGGCTTCGAGGTTCTTTTGACTGTTCTCGTCGGTTCCGGTCACGAAGCGAACCTCGTCCCCCCGCAGCCGATGATAGCGCGCCAAGGCGTCCGCGATGACGGTCGTGTAGGCGTGGCCGATGTGCGGACGGTCGTTGACGTAATAGATGGGCGTCGTGAGGTAATACTTATTCGGCATACGATAATGGCGCTAAGGCAACGATAAATTCGCCTTTCCAGGAGGTAGCTTGCAACCCCTGGATCACTTCGTCAATGGAACCGCGGTAGCACGTCTCGAACTGCTTGGTCAGCTCACGGCCGACCCAGAGGAGGCGCCCCGGAGCGAGCGTCTCCTTGAGCGAAACGAGGGTCTTTTCCATGCGATGGGTCGACTCGAGAAAAATCACGGAACGCGGCTCTTCCGCCAATGAGCGGAAGAGGGTCTGGCGACCTTTCTTGTGTGGGATGAAGCCGATATAGAGGAAATCCTCCATCGGAAAGCCACAGGCGGAGATCGCGGCCGTCAGCGCGGAAGCGCCTGGAACGGGGACGATCCTGATCCCCTTCCGCGACGCGCGCGCGACGAGCCGACCGCCCGGGTCATTCATGCCGGGTGTCCCCGCATCGCAGACGTAACAGGCCGAGCCCATGGACACGACGCGTTCGAGGAGACGATCAAGTGCCTCGTCCGTGGTATGGGCGTGGACGGACTGCATCGGGGGCTTCGCCTCGATGGAAGCCAGGAGCTTGGCCGTGACTCGCGTATCCTCGCACAGCAAAAGCGGCGTCTCGCGCAAGACGCGCGCCGCACGAAGGGTCAGGTCCTCGAGGTTCCCGATCGGGGTCGCGACCAGAAAGAGGGTGGGGGGCATGCGAGGGTTGTAGCATGAAAGCACGGGAATATTCAAAAAAACACGCCGGATAAAATCCTCTAAAACAGAAGAGCGCACCCGAGAGACGGTGGCGGATGGCCCTCCGTCTCGCGGATGCGCGAGAACTCGTTCAGCCGTAGGTGGCAACGATCTCGATCCAGACGGGCGAGTCCTTCAGGGCCTCGCGCGCGGCTGCGGCGAGGCGGTGGGTGATCTCGAGCTGCGTCTGGGGGGAAAGCGGCTCACGCCCCTGCCGGTCCCACGTAACCAGGTTGGCACGCCGGTCGGACGACGCACCCTCGTCGCCGATCCAGTCGCTCAGCTGGAGGAACGTGGCCTCCTCGAACTCCTGGATCATGGCGCCGAACCCGCCGCGCAGGAGGGCGTTCAGGAGCCTGGACTCCCGGTACTGCTCCCTGGTCATGGGCTGCGTGGTGTAGCGCCCAACCGAGTCCGACCAGATGCGATAGCGGACGTCACCGCCGACATCCACGATGTGGTGGTTCATCACGATGGTGAGGTCGCGGACAGGAACCACCTCCTTGAAGCGAAAGCCGGCGGGGACGGGCAGGACGGGGACGTTCGAGACCTTACGAGACTTGGACATGGGGTCCTCCTTTACGAACCTAGGCACGATTGCCTGAGCCCGCCCAAAACGCGTTCGGAAAGGCTCACGAAATCGTACATTTTCACAAGAAGCCGATATCTCATGATAGCAGAAAAACGCGGTCTTGTCAACGCTTTTTCTTAAAAAAGCGAGCAAATATCCTTAAAATCGCCTATTTAAGCGAAAAATATCCGGCGGATGCATTAGGGCCGCTCTTTCCGTCATTCCCGCACCCTTGCCTTTTCCACCGAAATCCTGTATCCTCCAGCAATTATCCCCTTGCCTTCCCTCATGATGAAAAAGTCGTTTGGCCCGCCCCGTTCTGGAGGCGCGTGGAAAAAGCCCTCCTTTGGGGGCGCGAAACAGCCTTGGAAAAAGCCTTTCTCGGACCGCGGCCACGGCGGCGGGTACGGCAAAACGGGCGGTTTCGACAAGCAGCTCTTCCCGGCCACCTGCGCCGAGTGTGGGACGCCGTGCGAGGTCCCCTTCAAGCCGAACGGCAAGAAGCCGGTCCTCTGCCGCAACTGCTTCAAGAAAGGCGACGGGGAAGCCTCGTTCAGCCCGCGTCCGCCGAGCCGCTCGTTCGGCGAGAAGCCGTCCTTCAGCCGCCCGTCTGGCGGCGACGGCAACCTCAGCGAACAGCTGCGGATGATCAACGAAAAGCTCGACCTCATCATCGAGGCGTTGGAAGGCTAACGGAACGCCGTCCTTCGGGACGGCGTTTTCGTTCACGCGCGGATCTTGCGGCGATATTCGCCCCACCGTTTTTCTGGCATACTGGAGGCATATGCGACGTGCGCCCCTGTTGCTCCTTCTTGCCCTCTGCGCTTGGTCCGTGTTGGGATTCGGCTGCAAGCCGCGGGACCAGATCGTCGGCACCGGTCCGGGCGGGATCGGCTTTGCCGCCCCGGAAGCGCCTCGGGTCCCCGAAGCCCCGTATATCCCAAAGGGAAAAGGCGACCAAGGGCCCGAAAAGCAGATCGTCGAATTGCGCCAGGTGCTCGCGAACCTCGAACGCGCCAAGAGCTACCGCAGCCGCATCCGCACCCCCCTCAGCAACGGCAACGTCCTCGCCGAGCTGCTCTTCTCGCGCACCCGCGGGCTGCATGGGACCCTCAAGACCGGCGCATCGACGTCCGAGATCTTCACCGTGAATGACCGCGTATACGTCCGATACGGCACCAGCACCTGGCAAGACGTGAGCGGCGAAGACGAGGCGCAGATGGCCCGCACCCGGCTCACCGAGACGCTGATGGTCAACGAGAACGGGACCTCACGCGTCCTGCTGCGCGACAGCGCCAAGGTGACCTCGATCAAGGAAGATCCGGAAGGCTGCAAGCTTTACGCCATCGAACAGAAGTTCTTCCAGCCCGAAGCGTTTACGCAGACGATCGAGCTATGCGTCAAGAACACCTACCCAATGCGCATGAAAAGCGTTACCCCCCAGGGAATGATCGAGATCAGCTATGACCGGTTCGACGATGACGGGATCCTGGCGGAACCGCCGGTGCGCTGAGGGCCATACACGAAGCTTTTTTCCGCTCCTTGCCCATTAGCACTCTCCATGTTAGACTGCTAACCATATGATTCCGAATAACCTGACCGTGAAAAGCCAGGAGGCGCTCCGGATGGCGCAAGAGGCGGCGGTGGAATACCGGCATGGGACCCTGGAGGCGCTCCACCTCCTCTTTGGGCTATTAGGCCAAGAAGAGGGCGTGGTCCCGACCCTGGTCAAGAAGCTCGGCATCAACGTGACGGGCCTCCTCGAGGATGTCCGCCAGAATTTCGAGCGCATGCCCCGGCAGATGCAGGGCAACCTGGCGCAGGTCGGCCTGTCGAACGAGCTCGTCCGGGTGCTGCAGCGCGCCGAAAAGATCGCCCGCTCGTTCAAGGACGAGTTCATCTCCACGGAACACCTGCTGCTGTCCCTCCTTGAGACCGCGTCGCTCGGCCCGGAACTGCAGCGCATCGGCATGACCGAAGAGGCGGTCCTGAAGGCCCTCAAGGACGTGCGCGGGAACATGCGCGTGGAATCGGCAGATCCCGAACAGTCATACCAATCGCTCGAAAAATACGGACGCAACCTGACCGCCCTCGCCCGCGAGGAAAAGCTCGACCCGGTGGTCGGCCGTGACGAGGAGATCCGGCGTGTCATGCAGATCCTGCTGCGGCGTACGAAGAATAACCCGGTCCTCATCGGCGAGGCGGGCACCGGCAAGACGGCGATCATCGAGGGGCTCGCCCAACGGATCACGTCCGGCGACGTGCCCGAATCGCTCAAGAACAAGGAAGTCGTGGCGCTCGACGTCGGCTCGCTCGTCGCCGGGACGAAATTCCGCGGCGAATTTGAAGAACGCCTCAAGTCCGTGATCAAGGAGGTCGAGAAATCGGCCGGGAACGTGATCCTGTTCATCGACGAGCTGCACACGCTCGTCGGGGCGGGCGCCTCAGGGCAAGACGGGTCGCTGGACGCCTCGAACATGCTCAAGCCCGCACTGGCACGCGGCGAACTCCGCGCCATCGGCGCCACCACCCTGCAGGAATACCAAAAGCATATCGAAAAGGACCCGGCCCTCGCCCGGCGCTTCCAGCCGGTCTACGTCGAGGAGCCATCCGAAGAGGATACGCTCGCAATCCTGCGCGGGATCAAGGACAAGTACGAGGTCCACAACGGCGTGCGCATCACCGACGGGGCGCTCGTGGCCGCGGTCCGCCTGTCGACGCGCTATATCTCCGACCGGTTCCTCCCGGATAAGGCGGTCGACCTCGTTGACGAGGCTGCCGCCGGCCTGCGCATGCAGATCGACTCGATGCCGGAAGAGCTCGACAAGCTCAAGCGGGACCTGATCCGCCTCGACATCGAGAAACGCGCCCTCGCGAAAGAGGAAGACGCGGAATCGGCCGAACGGCTCCAGACGATCGAGCGCCAGATCGCTGAAACGAAGGAACGCGCGAACGAGCTCGAGCTCACCTGGACCTCCGAAAAGGAGCTGATCCAGGTCCTCCGCGACAGCAAGAAGACGCTTGAGGGGGCTAAAAGCGAAGCCGAGATCGCCGAACGCAGCGGTGACCTCGAGAAGGCTTCCGAAATTCGGTATAGTAAGATCCCTGCGATCGAACGCACGCGCAAGGAAGCCGAAGAGAAGTTGCGCGCCTTTCAAGGCAAGCGTGGCCTGCTAAAGGATGCCGTCACCGAAGAGGACATCGCCCACGCCGTCTCCCGCTGGACCGGCATCCCCGTGCAGCGCATGCTCGCGACGGAAGCCTCGAAATTAGCCCATCTCGAGGAGGAGCTGCACAAGCGCGTCATCGGACAGGACGAGGCGGTCAAGGCGGTCGCGAACGCCCTGCGCCGCTCGCGGGCGGGCATCGGTGAGGAGAAGCGCCCCATCGGCTCATTCCTGTTCCTAGGCCCGACCGGCGTAGGCAAGACGGAGCTCGCGAAAGCGCTCGCCGAGAGCCTCTTCGACGACGAGAACGCGCTCGTGCGCCTCGACATGTCCGAATATGGCGATAAGCACACCGTCTCGCGCATGATCGGCTCCCCGCCTGGCTACGTCGGGTACGACGAGGGCGGCCAACTCACCGAAAAGATCCGCCGCCGGCCGTATTCCGTCATCCTCCTCGATGAGGTCGAGAAGGCCCATCCGGACATCTTCAATACGCTCCTGCAGGTGCTTGACGATGGCCGCCTCACCGACGGCAAGGGCCGCACCGTGAACTTCAAGCACACGGTCATCATCATGACGTCGAACATCGGCTCCGACCTGATCCTCGACCTCGGCAAGCGCCGCAGTGAGATCGGCTTCCGACGCGATGAGGAGACGAGCGAGACCGACAAGCAAGCGAGCCTGGAAAAGCAGCTCATGGAGCGCCTCCGGGAACAGTTCCGCCCCGAGTTCCTCAATCGCGTCGACGAGACGATCGTGTTCCACGCGCTGCGTCCGGAGCATCTCGAGAAGATCGTCCGCCTGCAGATCGGCTCGGTCAGCAAGCGCCTGCTCGAGAAGCGCCTCACGATCAGCTTCACGGATGCGGCGGCGGCCCTTCTTGCCGAGAAGGGCTACGACCCGCAATTCGGCGCCCGTCCGCTGAAGCGCACCATCCAAGAGCTCGTGCTCGACGACCTGGCGATGAAGATCGTCGATGGGACGCTTACGGAGGGCGACAAGGTCCTGATCGACGCGGAGAACGGCGAGATCGCCTTTGCCAAGCAAGAACAAAAGACCGCCTAAGGGCGGTCTTTTGGTTATTTCTTGGTCCGGATCCGTTCCTGCAGGAAAGCGAGGAGCTGTTCGCGGTCCAACGTGTGCTGCTCTTGCTCGCCACGCACACGCACCGTGAAGGGCTGCCCGGAAGCCTCCTTCTCCCCGATCACGAGAGCGACCGGGATTTTTGCCTTTTCGGCGCCGCGGATCTTCTTGCCCACGGATTCGGGAGAATCGTCGATTTCGACCCGTAAGCCTGCCTCTTTCAGCCAGCGGGCGATCTCATGGGCGGCATCCGCGAACTTATCCGACACTGAGAGGACGCCGACCTGGACCGGGGCCAGCCAGAGCGGGAACGCCCCAGCATAATGCTCGATGAGGACCGCGAGGAAGCGCTCGACGGACCCGAGGATCGCGCGATGGACCATGACCGGGCGCTTCTTTTGCCCGTCGGCGTCGGTATATTCGAGGCCGAACCGTTCCGGCTGGTTGAAGTCGAGCTGGATGGTCGCGAGCTGCCATTCGCGGCCGATGGCGTCTTTCGCCATGAAGTCGAGCTTGGGACCATAGAAGGCAGCCTCGCCCTCCCCCACCTCGACCTCACGGCCGACCTCTTTCATGATTTCGGCAAGCGTCGTTTCGGCCGAGGTCCACGCCTCGTCGCTCCCAAGATACTTTTCGGGATGCTTCGGATCGCGGACGCTGAGGCGGACGCGATGGAACGACATGCCGAACCCGGCATAGAAGGCTTCGGCGATGCGATAGATGGCAAGGGCTTCGGCACGCACCTGGTCGGGACGGCAAAAGACGTGGGCGTCGTCTTGGGTGATGGAGCGCACGCGGGTGAGGCCCTGGATTTGGCCCGTATTCTCGTCGCGGTACACCGTCGTCACCTCGCTCATGCGGATGGGCAGGTCGCGGTAGCTGCGCGGCTTTGAGGCGTAGATCTGGGTGTGGTGCGGACAGTTCATCGGCTTGAGGACGAACGACTCGTCAGTCTTCTTGCTGGAGACGTGGAAGAGGTCGTCTTCGAACTTGTCCCAGTGGCCGGACGTCTTGTAGAGGTCCGCCTTGGTGATGTGGGGGATCCAGACGCGCTCATACCCATACGGCTTCATGAGGTCCCACACGAAATCGGTGACGGCCTGACGGAGGATGACGCCTTTGGCGGTGAAGAGCGGCAGGCCGGCGCCGACGAGCGGTGAAAAGGCGAACAGGTCGAGTTCGGCCCCAAGCTTGCGGTGGTCGCGCTTCTCGGCCTCTTCGACGAGCTTGAGATGCGCATCAAGCTCTTCCTGCGTCGCGAAACAAAGCCCGTAGACGCGTTGCAGCTGCGGGTTGGTATCCTTGCCGCGCCAATAGGCCCCGGCGAGCTTGGTGAGCTTGACGGCGCCGATCTGGTTCGCGGTCTCGACGTGGGGCCCACGGCAAAGGTCGACGAATGAGCCCGTACGGTAGAGGGAAACGGTCGTCACGTTGGCGGGATCGAATTCCCCATCGAGGTCCGCGACGGCGGTCGTGCCCTTCGTCTTGAGGTCGCGCAGCAGCTCGACCTTGTAGGTCTGGCCCAACCCTTCAAACAAGGCGATCGCCTCGTCAATCGGCCGTTCCTCGCGCTCGAAGGCAGGATTTTCCTTCACGATCGTGAGCATCGTCTTCTCCAACGTCGTGAGGTCCTCCGTCGTGAGCGGACGGGGCAGGTCAAGGTCGTAGTAGAACCCGTGTTCGACGACGGGGCCGACGCCGAATTTCGCCTGCGGGAACAGGCGTTGGACGGCGGCCGCGAGGACATGGGCCGCGCTATGGCGGCGCCTTTCGAGGGAGAGGGACATACAAGAAAAATGCCTAGGCATCATGCCAAGGCATTCTCCACCGGTCAAGTTTTGGCTTATTTTACCTCCATTTTGATGTGGTCCTGGAGCCGCGGGATCTTGCCGATCCAGCCCGGACGGAGGGTGATGTCGACGGATTCGACCCCATCCACCTCGCCAAGCAGGCGCTCGGCCTCGTCGCGCGACTTGCCCGCGATCGTGGCAGGGCTGAGGGCGGGCGTATTTTGCGTCAGGCGATATTCGGCCGTGGCGATGACGCGGAGGCGGGCGCTCTCCCCTTCCTTGTCGACCGATTCCAACGTGTAGATGAAGTCCTGGTCATTGAACGGGAGGAACTCTTGGCCGTCCGGCAAGTGCTGGCGCAGGCGGGAGCGGATGAGGTTCTGCATGTCTTCCGCGGAGTAGAACACCCCGATCACCTCGACGTCGACCTGGGCCGTGAAATTGCCGGCGACCTGGCCCGGACGGACGGTCGAGGACTTGGCCGTCGTATTGACGAAGTAGGCGGCCCCATTGAGGCGTGGGTCGGTGATGCTGGCCGCGAGGGTGCGCTTGGCCTGCTCGACGACCTGTTCGGTGAGGGCCTGGTAGGCGTCGTCGATGTTCTGCTGCGTCACGAGGCGCCGCTCACCTGGAACCGTCGATGTAGGGGCGGGCGGGGTGACGGGCGTCGGCGCAGGGGCCGGGTCCGGGGTCGTGGCGGAACCGGTTCGGAGCGTGAATGCCGCCGATGATTCGCCATAAATCAGCTTCTGGAGGTCGATCCAGAGACCGGGGATCGTGAATTTGGTGGGACCGATGGCAAAAGCGGCGCCCGGTTGGTCCGCGGTGACGGAAACGGTCGCCCGGCCGCCAGCGGGAATGGTGACGCGACGGTCAAGACGGTATAGCTTGCCGTCTTCGGTAAGGAAACGGGTACGCTCGATGAGCGTCTGGGACTTCGAATAGTTATTGACGACCGTCACCTGCCCCTGCGCGAACGACCGTTCGGCGCTAGAGCCGCCAGCGGACGACGTTGAAGTCGCGGGAGCGACAGGGATGGTCTGCGCGCTGACGGCAGAGCTCGTCGCGGCCGTAGGCGCCGTCTCGGCGACGCCACGCACGTCGAATTGTTGGGTCTTGCGCATCGGGAGATGCAGCACGCGCCCAGGGATCTGCGAACCGCCGCCTGGACGGGCGGTGATCTCGACCGGGTCGTCGGTCCGGACGGGCGTACGGCGCACCTTCACGCTCACGGTCGCCTCGACGGAGGACAGCCAGAGGATCCCGATCAAAATGCACGCCGTCAGCGCAAAGAACGTATAGGCGATCTTGCGATAAAATGCGGCGTGGGACGGCGGCGAAAACGTGGGTGCCGTGATGGGAACGACGGGCGATCGTCGGGGGCTGCGAACGGTCATAGAATGAGCTCCTGTCAGTATACCACAGGTTGTACACAGGCGCGAACGGGCAGCGGAAGCACAACGGAACGCAAGATGAAACAGGCCGGATCAAGGCGCGTCCGGCCTGGCAAACAGGACCGAAAGCCACTGGTCTTGGGTCAAGGCCGCGATATCAAGGCGCAATTCCCCAGGCGCGACCACTTGCCACGCGGCGGAGGGCCGGATCAGTTTCCAGGTCGGCGGATAATGTAGCGTCACCTGCTGCGCGCGTGGGGCGCCGGATTGCGACATCAGGCGCAACACATATGCATCGGTCACCTCACCGGCGGACGCAAGGGAGGCCTGGTCCGCCAAGGCGCGAGCCATGTCCGCCGTCGTCCGCGGAAGGGCGTAGCGGAATGTCGTCGTCCGCGTCTGCCCGGGGCGCAGCTGGATCCACCCCCCAAAGACCGTCCGCCCCGCCTCCTCGAGCCGATCGACGGTTTCATTACCAACCACGAGAGAGACCGTCGCCGTCGCCAATCCCGGGAATGGCTCTTCCGTTTCCGTCGGACGCTCGAAGAGCGTACTCGCCGGCGCCTCAAACCCGCTCGCCTGAAGCAAGGCCGCCCCCGCAGGCGCGTAGACCCGCAGGTATTCGACGTTATTCGCGCCCTGGAACAACGCCCCGGCCGCCGCCGTATGGACCCGATCCAGCGCAACATCCGTCTCGACCGCCCCGCGCTCGTTGATGCGGATGGTCTGCCGGACGGTCTCACGGATCGCTTGGTTGGTCTTTTGGCCGCCGATATTCGCCCCGATCACGGCCAGCTCGTCGAACGCGTCCGCTTGCGGCCATTCTCCCGTCCATCCCAAGGCGCGGATCGCCTCCTGCTCCTCCGGGCGTGACAAGTGGACCTGGATCTCTTTCGTCTCCAAGGCTTCCGCGGCGATACGGGCCAGATTCGGCCATTGGTCGTGCGGCAGCCCCTGCAAACGGCGTAGGACCTCGCGATTCAAGTCCCCAATGAATGCCTTCGGCTGGTTCTTGTCGCGATCATATTCCAATTCGACGGCCTTTTGAGTCTCAAATAAGACGTTCTCGGACGTGACGGTTTTCCCATAGGCGGGCATCTCGATCGGGCCCGTGACGGTCAGCAGCTTCGGCAGCAGGCTCGCGTTCACGGCGATGATCCCGTCGAGCGTAGGCTGGCCGGAACGGCTCCAGAAGCGGCGGACGATTTCCGCGGTCTTGCCGAAATCCGGATCCCAGTTGGCATCCTGAAACTCCCAGCGCGCACCCACCAGCTGTAACGGCTGTGGCGGCTCCCAGCGGCTCAGGAGCTGGCTCCGCAGGTCATACGGCCCGCCTCCCGGGACATCGAGCTTGCGGATCTCCCCACGATCAAGCACGACCTGTGCGTAGGAGCCCATGAACCCGCCAGACGGCCTCAATTCGCTGGGATTTTGGAAGAGGACGAGATAGGTCCGCGGTTCGGCATGGCCAACGACCGGCAACGCGAGCGCAAGCAAGCCGTCGGCCTGCGCGAGGAGCGGCCGGTACGCCAAAAGAAGCTCCTTGATTTCCGTCGCACGCCCTTGCGCGTTCGCCGGCAAGGCCTCGGGATGGATCCGTTCGGCAGCGGCAAACACCCGATCCAAATGGGGACGGGCCTCATCAAGATATTTTTTCAGGCGAACGAGGCGTTCACTGGGATAGCCGTCCTGGTCGCTCATGGCGCGATCAAGGCCCTGGGAGATCAGGGCTCCGGCCTTCGCCGCGTCCTGGCCGCCCTCGAGCAGCGCCTCGACCGTTTCCGCCGTCGCGCGCGTCGTCGGCAAGGCCTGCGCGAGCGACAAGGCAAGCCCGTGCGAGCGCTCAAAGTCTTGCGCCAAGGACTGGATCTGGCCGAACGAAGCGACCCGCTGCCCGCCATTGGCCAGGTCGAGGCCAGAGGCGCCCAAGGCGGACGCGCCATCTTGCACGGAACGGACGGAACGGACCACCGAACGCGACCACGACACCGCCCCGGCGGGCAATGCGACCAGACAAAGCATGCCCAGAAACCCGATCAGGACCCGCGTCACGCGAATCCGCGGCTCCAGGTGCGGCGCCTGCCAGGCGGCTTCAACCTCTTGCACGACTTCCCTCTCGTGCTCATGCGCATCTTCCACGGCGTCACGGGCGCCCTCACGCCAACGTTTCCAGGCCGTACGGATCGACGGATGCGCGGCAGGCGTTTCAGCGACAGGGGCCGGCATCGCTTCAATTTCGGGCAAGACGGCGAGGGCATCTTCGGAATCGTGCTGGACGGCCGGCGCGAAGAAGATCGGCGGCGCGCCATCGTTCGCTTCAGGCGTGGCCGCGTCAAGCTCATCCGGGAAAAAGATCCGTGCGTCGACGCCCCGCCCGCTGGCTACGTCAGGACGCCGGTCGTGCCAACGGATGAACGGCTGGCGCACGCGCGACCAGACGCCTCGACGGCTCTCCCGAAGCGCCTCACGGAATTCCCCGGGCGTGAACTGGTCATGAAAAAACGATGGGTCCAAGGCCTCGATCCAAAGGTCGGAAACATGCACCAGCACGCGCTCAAACCCGATCCCCTCGACAAAAGGGGTCTGCCAGCGGTGCATCGAGCGATGGAACGGCTCCCGCACGTCCCGTTCCGGCCGGGCGACGACCCCCTGCATGCGGACGGTGAACCGACTCGGCTCGTGCGCCCCATGCGAAATCGTCACGCGACGTGGACGCTTGCTTGCACGCGCGCCTTGCAGGATCTGGACCCGGGTCCGGTCGGCCTCGGCCTGATGCGCGGCCTGGACGGCCTGACGACGAACCCGTGCCGGCGGGGCAACCGAAATCGGCACGCCGTCGCGCTCTAAAACGATCTCAAGCTGGGCCTCGAGGGCGCGAGACGCGGAGACCGGACGCTTGTCCGCGGATAACGGTCGAAAAGGAGCCTCGCTCATGCAGGTCACAAGAAGGAGCGCACGCGCCGGGCCGCCTCATCCCACGCATGGCGGGCGGCGGCCTCAGCGAATCCCGTCGTCGCCTCCGCACGGAGGCGCGAGCGGTCACGCGCGGCTTCATTCCATGCCGCCATCATATCATCGACGTCGCCGTTCCGAAAGAAGCGCACGCCGTGGGTCGGCAGGACCTCGCGCAAGACGGGCAGATCGCTCGCAAGGACCGGGCATCCGTATGACAACGCCTCCAGGGGCGGGAGGCCAAACCCCTCGGCTGCGGAAGGGAAAAGCAAAAGATCGGCATGGCGATACCAGGAGGCAAGGGCCCGATCGCTTGCGGAGCCCGGAACATGCACCCGCGGCAACCCCTCCCGCTCGACACGGGCGACAAGATCGCGCCGAAACGCATCCAGCTCGCCCACGAGCGCCAGCGCATGATCGGGAAAGGCGGAATGCAGGCCCTCCCAAGCATCCAAGATGAGTCCGAGACGCTTGTGCGGATAGGCGGAACCGACGGCAAGGAAATACGGCCCGGGCAACGGGGCTCGCCCACGATCTGGTTGGGGCGGATCGACCCCCTCCCCGACGATCACCGTCTTTTGCCTTGCCTTGGGGAAAAATGAGGCGAGGTCGTCCGCGACGAATTGCGTCGGAACGAAGATGGTCCGGGCGCGACGTACCACCGACCAAAGGACGATGCGCCGTCCAACCCGCATGATCCACGCCAACGCACGGTTCCGCCGATATGCGTGCGCGCTCTCGGGATGGCGGAAGAGCAAGAGGTCGTGGATAAAACAAACGAACGGCCTACCGACGAACAGCGGGACGTTCCAATGCGGAAAAAAGACGAGGTCCACGCCCGTGGCGCGAATCAGGAACGGAAGCCGAAGCTGCTCACCCAGCCCATACCACGGGATATCCTTGACGATCGCCTTCGTCGGCGCAGGCAACCCGTCGAGCTGCTCCTGACGCCGAACGAGGACGGTCCACGCCCGCGAAGGGTCCGCCAACAGGCGCCGCATAAGCGCATAAACCACGCGCCCGATGCCGCCGGTCGTGGCCGCCCCCATCATGCGCGCATCGACGAAGATCCGCATGCGGGCAGTATGCCTGGGACACGGGGCTTGGCAAAGGCGGTCGGGTGGCATAGAGTGCGGACCATGCGGAAGGAGCGGAGAGAAAAACTCCAGCCCAATAAGGATTGCGAGCGTTGTCGGCCTATCGGCCGAGACGCGCCTCCTCCGCTCGGGAAAGAAACGCCATCGGATGGCCGTTTCTTTCCCTCGCTCCGTCGGGGCGTAGCTCAGTTGGCTAGAGCGCCTGCTTTGGGAGCAGGAGGCCGCAGGTTCAAGTCCTGTCACCCCGACCATCAAGGAAATCACCTTGCAAGAGAAAGTCGCTGAATGGCTGTAAAAGGCTAACTTCAGCGACTTTTTCGTTATCTGCGGCAATGTTCGAGGGCATCAATCGAACCGTTTGACCACAGCGGAAGAGATGATTGTCGCATTTCAATGTAACTGCCACATTTGCGCACAATTCAAGAACAGTTCGAGAAAAGCTGAACACGGGATGACGTAAAGCCAGACCCGCCTGAAACCAGGAAGCGCGAAGCGATCCGCCCGCACCGCCTGGTCTTTTTTGCCGCAGATCACCCACCCGAAACACTTGACACGGAAGGCAAAACATGCGATACTCAAATGCACACGTCACGAAAACAAGGAGCATCGAACCATGGAAACGGACGAAGAGAACGAAAAAGGCCAGCAGACAGGCTCGATGGTCGTCCTGACCAGATCGGGCGTCGAGAAGGTGCGGCTCACGCTGGCCGCCTACCGGGCAGCCCTCGAGAAGGTCCTGCACCCGGCAGGATTCCGCTGCTACCCGGAGTGGCTCTACGGGACTGATGCGGACGGCGGCCAGTACCTCCTCCGCCTGGACCAGCGGACGCTGGCGGCCATCTGCTTCGTGGAGGACAGGGCCTACCACGAATCGCCGCCCGTCGACCTCACCGTCCGGACGGCGGGAGGCTCCGCCACCATCAAGATCTCGCCCGAGGGAGCGGCCCGGCTGCTCAGCGGCAGCACCGGACGCGCCGCGACCATGGAGCCGATCACGGGGGAGGATGCGAGCGGAACCCCCTTCATGCTCTCCCTCCACCCCGACCACGGCTGCGTCAGCGCCGTACGCATCGGCAAGATCAAGACGGCCGGGCTGACGGACTGCTGACGGACGGGGCGAGCTGAACCGTCAACCTAGGCGCCGCGCATTCCGCACGGCGCATTTTATGTCCCAAGAAAGGGTCCAATATCCCGTAGCCTAGTACGCCTGATTCTGGTCCGCTCTAAGTTCGCGCTGGTCTAGCGCACGGGTACCCCGTCAGCTCGCTGCGGGGCGCTTCATTCCCATTTGCCGGCTTCCGGCCCCTAAGGAAGGCATTGACAAATCTATCGGGTCGTAGTACCAAAGGCTCGCCTTCACCATTCGTCACCACAAGGAGGACTCATGACCGCGTACGACGTCCGGCTCGGCTGCAAGGGAAAAGGGTTCCGCGGCGAGGAGGTGCTCGCGCAGGAACAGCTCGTCACCATCCACCTGTGCCGGAGCCCCGGATCGAGCCTGGTGAGCGTCTCGCCCACAGACTGCCCGCACAACACCGGCGGCCACGGAGACCGCTGCAAGGCCGCACACCCCGGAAGCGACAAGGTCGGGGACGGGATCTTCTGCCCGTACAGCTTCGACTACCCGTACGTCCAGCAGAACAATCCCAGCTGGAAGCCCCCGAAGGCGCTCATGGAAGCCCTCATGAGGGAGTGCCCGGCCGGACTTCTCCTCGACGGTACCTAGTCACGGGACGACCGCCAACAGCCACGCGATGCAGCCTGCATCGCGCTTTTTTTCCCAATCGCGCATAGAGCGCGCGGCGGGCATGGCCATAGGAAACCTTGTTTTTATTCTCCACGCGTCCTTTACGCGTTGTTGGATTGACAAAAACAGCCTACCATAATAGGTTAGGTCGCTTAGGATTTTCCCACACGCGCTCGACGGGAGACCCGCACGATCCCAGGAGCCCACGCCTTTCTCGACACCATCCCATGCCTCGGAATGGGCGAGGCAGCCGTCTGGCGAGGATGCCCACGGACACGAAGAAGACCGCATGGGGACGATCTCAACGCCCCACACATGGGAACGCCTGTATACGTTTTTTGCCCTTACCTCGAATCCCTTCCCAGACGAACCAAGCAAAACCCCGCCAAGATCCCCGCCGTCTCCCCGCGCAGCACGCTCGTGCCGAGGCTCGCGCGCGGATACCTGCACTCGCTTTCAAAAAAGACGCGCTCCTCCTCGGACCAGCCGCCTTCCGGACCTACGAACACGGCACGCGCCTTCCGCTCCGCCAGCACGGCCTCCAAGGACGGCATCCCCTTTCCCGTATCGCATACGACGGCATCCACCCGCGACCGGTTGAGTAGTTGGCACGCCCCCATCAGGTCGATCGGCGCGTGGACCGTCATGACCCGCGCCTGTTCGGACTGCTCCATCGCCTCTTGCGCGATGGTCTGAAGGCGCTCGAGCCTCAGGTCCTTCTTGATGGTGCGCGCGCTCAACAGCGGCACCAGGTCCGTGATGCCGATTTCGGCTAATTTTTCGGTGAGCCATTCGAAGTGGTCCTTCTTCAGGATCGCCGCACAGACGAACAGCCGCTCCCCAGGAACCGCAAGGGTCGCGGGGACCGCCTCTTCCGTCCGTTTCCGAACGTCGACGGTGCGGTCGGAATACGCCACGATCTCGACGACGATAGCCTTCCCTTGACCGTCGACCAGGGAGATTTCCTCGCCCGTGCGCAAATGCAAAACCCGGACGATCTGGTGGACCAGTTCCGGGACGCGGATCGTCCACGCCTTGGCTTCCGGCAACGGGGAGAGCGTGAAGACGTGGCGCTTCATAGGGCTAGATGCGCTTATCGACGTAGGCCTTCACGGTCCGCCAACGCTTGCGCAATTCCACGCGCAGCTGTGAGACCTCCTTCTCGGCGGCATGCTTGCCCTTCGCATACGCGGCGAGGACCTCGTCGATGGCATCGTTGTAGGCGGATTGCGTCATCCCTTCGGCGGAAGAGAATTTCTTGAGGATCTGCTTCTGCAGCAACGCCGCTTGCGCCGCCAGATCCTTTTGCACGGCCTGGCCCTTCTTCGAGCGCAAGAACAGCCCGGCGGCCAAGCCCAACGCGAGACCTGCCGCGAGGCCAGCCCCCGCCGATTTCACCTTCCCCGTCTTGCTTTGCCGATGGAACATAGGAATCAGGCGACAAGAATGATACACTCAGCCTATCACACGTCGTGGTCCGCGACCAACGTATGCCCCGCCCCGCCCCTTCCCTCGATGTCCTCACCATCGGCGACACCATGCTCGACGTCTTTGTCGAGATCAGCGAGGCGGCCGTGCATTGCCAGGCCGACAAGACGAGCTGCCAGATTTCTTTCGTCTTCGGCGAGAAGATCCCCGTCGACGCGATGACGCGCGTCCCTGCCGCCGGCAACGCCTCGAACGCGGCCCTCGCGACCGCCCGGCTAGGCCTGGAAACGGCGATCGCCTCGACCATCGGCGACGATTGGGAAGGCGGGCTCATCCGCAAGCGCTGGAAAGAGGGGGGCGTCTCGCTCCGCTACGTCTCGCAGCCGCGCGGGGCCACGACGAACTATTCGACCGTCCTGTCGTTTCACGGCGAACGCACCATCCTCGTCCACCACAACCCGTACGCCTACCACTTCCCAAAATCGTTGCCCTTCATCCGCCGCATCTACTACACCTCCTTAGGCGAGGGACATGAGGCCATGGAGCAGGACTTGCTCGCATACCTCGCACGTTCGCCAAAGACCCGGCTGACCTTCCAACCGGGCACCTACCAGCTGCGCCGCCTCGCGACAGGCACGAAAGAGGTCTTGCGGCGGACGGATATCCTGGTCCTCAACAAGGAGGAAGCCGAACGCTTCCTCGAACAGCCAGCGAAAACGCCGCTCAAGAAGCAGCTCGCACGTCTCCAAGCCCTCGGGCCACGCGTCTCGGTCATCACCGACGGCGAATATGGCTCGTATGCCATCGAAGGGACCCGCGCCTGGTTCTGCAAGAGCTTCCCGGTCCCCTGCATCGAGCGGACGGGCGCTGGCGATTCCTATGCCAGCGCGTTCACCTGGGCCATCGACAAGGGGTTTTCGGTCCCCGAAGCCATGCGCTACGGAACCGCGAACGCCTCGAGCGTGATCCAATTCCTGGGACCGCACCAAGGCCTCCTCAACCGCGAGGGGCTTAACAAGGCCATCCGCCAGCACCAGGCCATCCGCGCCCGCCCCTTCCCCCTATGATCCTCTCCCCCCTTCCCCTGCTCCGGCACGCCCAGGCGCACGGCTATGCCATCCCCGCCTTCAACGTGAACCACCTCGAGACGATCCTGGCCGTGATGGACGCGGCGCGCGAATGCGAATCGCCAGTCATCCTCCAGACCTCCGAAGGCGCGGTCCAATACGCAGGCCTCGGCATGCTTGTCGCGATGGCACGCGCCGCGGCGGAAGGCGATTTCCCCGTCGTCCTCCACTTCGACCACGGCAAGGACCTCGCCCTGCTCAGGAAAGCCATCGAATCGGGCTATTCGAGCGTCATGATCGACGCTTCCGAACACCCGTTCGTGGAAAACGTGAAGCGCACCCGCCAAGTCGTCCAGTGGGCACGCGCAAAAGGCATCGCCGTCGAAGCCGAATTCGGCCGGATCAGCGGCACTGAAGACACGGTCAGCACCCTCGACAAGGAAGCTTTCCTCACCGACCCCGCCGAGGCCGCCCGCTTCGTGAAGGAAAGCGAATGCGACAGCCTCGCCATCTCCATCGGCACCAAGCACGGCGCGTATAAGTTTGCGGGCGACCGCCATCTCGACCTAGCCCGCCTCAAGGCGATCCGCAAGGCCGTCGACCTCCCCTTGGTGCTTCATGGCGCGTCGGGCGTTCGCGAAGACGTCGTCCACCTCGCCAAGCGGTTCGGGGCCGATCTCGGCGAGATGCGCGGCATCCTCGATGCCGACATCGCGGCCGCCGTGAAGATCGGCATCTGCAAGATCAACATCGACACCGACCTCCGCCTCGGCTTCAGCGCGGGCCTGCGTGAGGCGATCGCCGAACATCCGAACTGGTTCGATCCGCGCAAGCTCTTCGAGCCCGGAAGGACGCTCATGAAAGAGATCGCCAAGCAAAAGATGAACCTCTTCGGGAGCGCGGGGAAAGCGGCGGCGGCCAAGGAAGCATAAAAAAACGCCCGTATCGGGCGTTTTTCTTATTCCGTGCGCGGAAGCAGCGCGTACCCTTCCTTCCCGTCCTGCATCACCCATCCGGCCTCGGCCAACGCGTCGCGCAACCGATCGGATTCGGCCCAATCCTTGGCCGCACGGGCGGACCAGCGCCGTTCCGCGAGCGCATGGATCTCCGGCGGGACCTCGACGACGTCTTGCGTCCACGTCGCCATCCCGAGCCCCAACACGCCATCCATCGCGAGCAGGGTGGCCCGCTTCTCCTCCGGCGAGGCGGCCGATTTGACGGTCTCCCACACCACCGCCATCGCCTTCGGGAGGTTCAGGTCATCCTCCAACGCCTCGCGGAACGCGGTCACATATTCCAGGACCGGCAACACGCCTTCGCCCTGCGCCCATGACAGGAACGCGGCCTTCAGCCTTGCCTGCGCCTGCTTCGCCGCTTCCAGCGCGTCCCAGGTGAAATTCAGCTTTGAGCGGTAGTGGGCGCCAAGGCAGAAGTACCGGTAATCCATGGGCGAAAATCCACGCTCCGCCAAATCTTGCAGCGTATACGCGTTCCCCAAGGACTTCCCCATCCGCCCGCCGTCCACGAGCAAGAACTCGCCATGCAACCAATGCCGCACGAACGGCTGTCCCGAGGCCGCCTCGCTTTGCGCGATCTCGTTTTCGTGGTGCACCGGCAGCAGGTCGATCCCGCCAAGGTGCAGGTCAAACGTCTGCCCCAAATACTTGGCCGACATCGCCGAACATTCGATATGCCAACCCGGAAAGCCGATGCCCCAGGGACTGTCCCACTCCATCTGCCGCTTCACGCCGTCAGCCGCGAACTTCCACAGCGCGAAATCGGCGGGATGGCGCTTCTCCGGATGCTCCTCGACACGCGCCCCGGCCCGCTTCTCGTCCAGGCTCTGGCCGGAGAGGCGGCCATAGTCCGCGAACTTGCCCGTATCAAAGTAGATGCCATCCGACGTCCGATAGGTAAACCCGTTTCGCTCAAGCTGCTGCACGAGCGCGATCTGCTCGGCGATATGTTCCGTGGCCCGCGGCATGACCGTCAGCGGCAGCATGTTGAACGCCCTCATCCCTTCGACATACGTCGCCTCATAATGCCGGGCGATCTCCCAGGCCGTCCTACCCGTCTTCGCCGCCTCCCGTTCGAGCTTGTCCTCCCCCACGTCCCCATCCCCAACCAGGTGCCCGACGTCCGTGATATTCGAAACATGCGTCACGTCGTACCCAAAAAACACCAAGGCGCGATGCACCAGGTCCCCTAACAAATACGTCCGCCAATTCCCTAACGTCAGCGGGTTATAGACCGTCGGCCCACACAGATACATGCCGACCTGCGGCGGATGCAGGGGCCGGAACTCTTCGAGCGAACGGGAACGGGTATTCCAAAGGTGAAGCATACAGTCACCAAAGCCTAACAGGGTCGATTTTTTGGCGCAACGCTATGGAAAGAAATATGAGAAAAACCCCCGCCAAAAGATAAGACGAGCCAAGGACCTCCCGTCCGAGTTTCTTTTTTTCTTCTTTTTCATTCCCTTTCCCTCCCCGTAGGTCCCCGGCGGGCGGGCCCCTTTTTGCCGGACCTGCTGTGTGAGCGATCCATCCCCGGAATAAGCAGCGAGTTCAGGTCCGACAAAAAGGGGCCCGCCCGCCGGGGACCGGCCCACCCAAAGGGAAAGGGGGGGCGTACGGGGCGCCAGCCCCATAAACACTTCTTGCTTTCGCCAAACCAAAGTGCTACCCTCCCAGGGTAATCAAAAGGCCCTCCCGGCCTTTTAAAAAACCCTTCATTTCGTATGAACCCCGCGAAGCAGCTCATCGCCTACTTCCGTTCCTCCAAGGCGGAACTCGAAAAGGTCGTCTGGCCCTCCAAACAGGACGTCTTCCGCTACAGCGCCCTCATCGTCGTGGTAAGCTTGGTGGCAGCGGTGTTCTTTGCCTTGCTCGACAGCGGCCTCCAGAGCGGCATCAGCGCCATCATCCGCCGCAAGGCCCCGGCCGCCGTCACGAACGAGCCCGTGACCATCCCCTCGGATTCGCTCCAGGTGACGCCGGAAGTCACCACCGAACCCGCCCCTTCGGCCCCGGCCCCAGAGACCACCAACGTCATCACGGGTTCCCCCACCCGCTAATCCCCCTCGCACCTTCTTTCCCATATGGCTAAGCAAGTCGCCAATTACGGCCGCCGCTGGTACGCGATCCACACCTACTCCGGCTACGAAGAAAACGTGGCCGAGAACCTCAAGCAGCGCATCGAGACCCTGAACATGCAAGACTACGTGTTCGGCATCCTCGTGGCGAAAGAGAAAAAGGTCCGCCTCAAGAACGGCAAGCGCCGCGTCATTGAGGAAAAGATCTATCCGGGATACGTCCTCGTCGACATGATCGTGAACGACGAGTCGTGGTACGTCGTGCGCAACACGCCGAACGTGACGGGCTTCATCGGCACCGGCACCACCCCGACGCCGCTCGCGGAAAAAGAGGTGGAAGCCATCCTCAAGCGCGTCACGTCCACCGAGGCGAAGCCCGAGACCACCGTCGACCTCAGCGAAGGCGTCGCCGTCACCATCGTCGAAGGCCCCTTCAAGACGTACGAGGGCAAGGTCAGCGAAGTCGATGCCCAACGCGGCAAGGTGAAGGTCCTCGTCAACATGTTCGGCCGTGAGACGCCGTTGGAACTGGACTTCCAGCAGGTGCGAAAGATCTAGGAAAAAAGAAGGCTTCGGCCTTCTTTTTATGTACCACCCGGATAAGGCGCGACTTGACATTCCTCACATCGCGTATTATCAAAACCGTCCAGCCGTCATCAAATTCGGAACCGACAGGACGGATCATGACCAATCACGCTCACCCCAAGGGCACCGACAGCAACCGGACCCGCAACAAAGCCAAAGCCCCGCGAGAGGGCGGAGGGCGCAACACGCAACAGCCGGCGACAGGCCCCCTCTTCGCCACACGGGCCGTCCCTTCGGGCAAGATCACCCTGTCCTACCCTTCCTCCCACACGCACGGGGACCCCCCTCCCGGGGACACGGTGGCGGGGGAACTCGTCGCCGTCAGCTGCGAAGGCGAGAGCGCTTACGGCATCCTGTGGAGCGGCACCCTTCAAGGCGAATGCTCCGAACCGGACGGATCCGTCATCGCCCATCTGGCCGGCGGGCTCACCCTCGATTCCCCCGGCAACAAGGAATCGCCGATCCTGAAGGCCCTCAACCTCTACCCGCTCACGATCCGCTTCGGCGAAGACGCCTACGTCGTCGCGCTTGCCGAGGAAGCGATCCTGCGAATCAAGGCGGCCACGGCCACCTGACCACCCCGAGACCATCGGGGTCTTCTTTTTCCCTATCCCTTGCCTTTTTCGCCGCTTTCTGCTTTAATGCCCCCATCAGGACCGGGGAGGCTCGTCCGCCCGAGCACGCTTCTCGCCCCAGTCCGTTGATTCAAGATGGGCGCGACGTCTGAATCACTCTTATGGCAAAGAAAATCAAGGCCCTCATCAAGGTCCAGGTCATCGGTGGCAAGGCGAACCCGGCTCCCCCGCTCGGTCCGGCCCTCGGTCAGCACGGCATGAACATCGCCGAGTTCTGTCAGAAGGTCAACGCCGCCACGCAAGACCGCGCCGGCGAGGTCGTTCCGGTCATCATCAGCCTGTACGAGGACCGCTCGTACACCTTCATCCTCAAGACGGCCCCGGTCGCCGAGATGCTGAAGAAGGCCGCCAAGATCGAGAAGGGCTCCGCCAAGCCGCACACCGACAAGGTCGGCAAGGTCACCAAGGCCCAGGTTCGCGAGATCGCCGAGAAAAAGCTCAGCGACCTCAACTGCACGTCCATCGAATCGGCCATGCGCCAAGTCGAAGGCACGGCCAAGAACATGGGGATCGAGCTGGTCGGGTAAGGGAAAACCGCCTCCGGGCGGTTTTTTGGTACCTATACCAAGCCCAATCGAACGTCCAAGCCATTCCACAGCCGCACAAGAGCCCACCGCCATTGACAAAAATCGAGGGTTTTGCTAGCATCCAGACATTACTCCCTAACGTGGAAGGAAGGCAGCCCCTTCCGCCAACACCACTATGGCCCACAGCAAACGCTATACCGCCCTCAAGGCGAACATCGACCGCAAGAAGCTCTACAAGCCCGAGGAAGCCCTCGCCCTTGCAAAGCAGACCGCAACCACCAAATTCGACAGCACCATCGAGGTCCACCTCAACCTTGGCATCGACGTCAAGAAGGGTGACCAGCAGGTGCGCGCGACGATCATCTTCCCCCACTCGATCGGCAAGTCGAAGAAGGTCATCGCCTTCGTGAGCGGCGACAAGGAAAAGGACGCCCGTGAAGCGGGTGCCGAGATCGTCGGCGGCGAAGAGCTGATCAACGAGATCGCCCAGTCCGGCAAGATGGATTTCGACGTCGCCGTCGCCACGCCGGACATGATGGCCAAGATGACCAAGATCGCGAAACTCCTCGGTCCGGCCGGCCTCATGCCGAACCCGAAGACCGACACCGTGAGCACGAACGTCAAGAAGATGGTCGAGGACATCAAGAAGGGCAAGGTCGCCTTCAAGAACGACCAGACCGCCAACCTCCACCAGGCGATCGGCAAGGCCTCGCTCGACGCGGCCAAGCTCCAGGAGAACTTCCAGACGTTGCTCGACGCCGTGAAGAAAGTGAAGCCGGCCTCCTCGAAGGGCGTCTTCCTCAAGAGCATCACCGTGACCTCGACGATGGGTCCGGGGATCAAGGTCGATCCGGCGCTCGTGTAAGCAAGGAAACCGCCTCCGGGCGGTTTTTTGCATGCAACGGCCCGAAATCAAACGATCATTGTTCGGACGGTCACGACCCCCCCTGACCCACCCGCCGGGAACGGTTTTTCTTGGATCATTCGACGAATTGCCAATGGGACGGCTTCGTTGCTACGCTCCCCCACATATGCCCGAAACTGGCGCCCTTCCCTACCAGCTCCTGAAACAGGCGATGGAAGCGGGATACCTGATCGGATCACCGCTTGAGCACCTCCAACCCTCCTCGGTAGACCTATCGCTCAGCGACGTCTGCGTTGAGGTCCGGGGTTCCGCCTTGCCGGCCAGCGGTGAGAGCGTAGAAGCGATGGCGGCGCGACACGCCATCCGACGGCATGACCTCGCCGAACCGTTGCGGACGGGGTCCGTCTACCTGGTCAGGCTCAACGAATCGCTCGCCCTACCCGAGCTGCTTCACGCGCGCAGCAGCAACAAGAGCTCGTCGGGCCGCATCAACCTTCGCGGACGGCTGCTGGCCGACGGCGTGGCATCCTTCGACGAGGTTCCTGCCGGGTACCATGGCCCGCTCTGGATCGAGCTCATCCCCATGTCGTTTGCGGTGCGCGCGCATCCGGGCGACCGCATCAACCAATTGCGCCTGTTTGCCGGAGAATCGGCGCTGAATCGCACCGAACACCGGCTGGCGTACGACCAGCACCGGCTCTTGCGCCGGCTCGATGGGGCGCCCCTCGCCGCGAAGCCGGAAACGGTGGGCAAGGGCGTCACCATGACGATCGACCTGTCGACCTACGCGAACATCGGTTGGCGGGCGAAAAAAGACCATGGGCACGTTTTGGATACACGGACGTTTACCCACGACATCGCGGACTTCTTTGAACCCGTCGCGCGCACCGAGGACCATTCCTGCTCGATCCATCCCGGCGAGTTCTACATCTTCGCCACGAAAGAGAAGATCCTGATCCCTCCGACGCATGCGGCCGAGATGATGGCGTATGACGCGAGCAAGGGCGAGTTCAGGTCGCATTTCGCCGGGTTCTTTGATCCGGGATTCGGCTGGGATGCGGATGACGGCAAGCGCGGGGCGATCGGCGTGCTCGAAATCGAGGCCTACAGCCATCCCTTCATCCTGCGCGACGGCCAGCCGATCTGCCTCATGACCTACGAGCGCCTCCTGGAGGCCCCGGAAAAGCACTACGGTTCGGATCTGAACTCGCATTACCAGATGCAAGAAGGGCCGCGGCTCGCGAAATGGTTCAGGGCCTGAATCCTTCCCCAACGATCCCCTTGACGCGCGCCTCGACGCTCGACGGACCGGTTCCTACACTGGTCGCCATATGCCAAAATTGCTCTTTGGACTGGTCGGCTTGCAGGGGTGCGGCAAAGGAACGTTGGCAGACATCCTCACGCAACAATACGGGGCCGGGTATTTCCGGTTTAGTGCCGTGATTGGCGATATTTTAAGCCGCCTGGCGATCGAGAAGACCCGCGAGAACTTCATCAAGGCGTCGGTGGCGCTCCGCGAATCGTTCGGCGAGGACGTGTTCTCATACGCCATCGAGACGGCGGCCCTCGCGGCCCCGCAAGAGATCGTCGTGATCGACGGGATCCGCCGCCCGGAAGACGTCGTCGCCCTCGAGCCGCTCCCCCACTTCCACCTGATCGCCATCGAGGCGAATGCCGAACTCCGCTACGAACGCATGAAAAAGCGCGGCGAAAAGGCGACGGAAGCCAACCTCACCTGGGAGCAGTTCCTCAACGACGAGCAGGCGCCGACGGAGCGCGGGATCCCCTTCGTCATGAATCGCGCCAAGTATCGCCTCACGAACAACGGGACGCGCGAGCAATTCCTGCAATCGACCCAGACCCTGCTGGAATCGTTCCATTTGACGCCGCGGACATGAGCTCCGCCCCCATCCGCATCACCCGCGTGCATCCGGACGCGGAATTGCCGACATACAAGACCGCGGGCGCGGTCGCCTTCGACCTGCCGCTCGTCGAAGACCTCGTCATTCCCGCCCGGAGTGCCGCCAAGGGACGGACAGGACTCGTCTTCAGGATCCCGGAAGGGTATGGGCTGTTCCTGTTCGCGCGCTCGTCAGCCTTTGAAAAGACAGGTCTCCTACTTGCGAACAGCGTCGGGGTGATAGACCAGGACTTTTGCGGACCAACCGATGAGGTTCTCGTGAACTACTGGAACACGACCGACCAGGAAATCCGTCTCGCCAAAGGGACGCGACTCGCCCAAGGAGCATTTCTGCCGATCCTGCGCGCGACCTGGCAAGAAGGCGAAGCGATAGGCGAAGCGCGTGGCGGGTTCGGGACAACGGGCGCGTAACGCAAGGCCTTCCATAAGAGCCTTTCTTCCCCAAGAAAAGCTCTTTTTTAAATCTATCCCCACCCCTCGATTGACCCTGGCCTGCGCGGTTTCCATACTCCGTGAGGCTCATTTCCGAGCCCGCCCATTCCCACGTCCGAAGGAGATCCCATGAGCGCACAGATCGTCGTCCGTACGCAGCACCTCCGTCTGTTCAAGCTGACACATCCGTCCCAGCCCTGGAACATCTACCTGCTCGAAGGCGCCCCGCCCGAGACCGCCGCGTGGCTCCAGGCCCTCTACTCCCGCAGTCCGCTCAGCATCGAGACGCGCCTGCGGGAGATGGCGGAACGCGAACGCCGCAGCGACGAGCAGCGGCTGGCCGCCCTTCGGCCCGAGACCCGCCTCCGCCTCGCCCGCCTGCTCGGGTTCAACGATGCGGGTGCGATGGAGCGGCTCGACCCGCCCGCGCACCAGAGCCTGCATGCGGTCCTCGCCGCCTTCGAGGAGGACCTCGCGGTCAACGGGGGGAACGAGCGCGACGCGAAGGCGGCCGAGCTCCTCCGGGACTACTACGTCGGCTACGGGCATCGGTCGATCGGTGACCTGGCCAACGTCCTGCTCTTCATCGAGGGCGTTCCGCTCTACCTGCCGACGCAGATCCAGGACTCCCCGCTCTACAACGGCCAGGAGTGCAGCACGCGCTACCTCAACATGAGTGCCGGACGCCGCTGGAACCCGCTCGAGAGCGCCCTGGGCGCAGAGGTCCAGGACGCGTGGCTCGCCCTCTACGAGCGGGTCAACGCCGACATGCGCACAGCCCTTTCGGCCGCCTTCCCATTCGTCGTCCAGGACGGATGGGACTCCAAGATCGCCGAGGCCGAACGCAAGAAGCACATGCGTGCCATCAACGCCCGGGCCTTCGACATCGCCCGCGGCTTCCTGGCCCTGGGTTGCTCGACGAGCTACTCCTGGAGCACCAACGTGCGCCAGGCGAACGACCACCTGCGCCAGCAGCTCCAGCATCCCGACGCGCTCGTCCGGGCCCAGGCCCACGACCTGCATACGCTGCTGGCCCACCGCTACCCGGCAAGCTTCTCGCATGCCGGTCGTCCCGAGACGGACACATGGCTTCGCGAGGTCCAGCAGCAGCTGCCGTACCAGGTGCGTGGGAGCGAGAAGACGCGGCTCGAGGTGCGGCGCCGCGATGACGATCCCGACCGCTTCAACCGCTTCCTCGATCTCCTCCGCAGGCGACCGTCACGCGCCGAGATCATCGGCGAGCTGGCCGGCATCGCCGAGGTGACCCTCACGGGCCAGATCGACTACGGGTCGTTCCGCGACCTGCACCGGCACCGGTCCTGCCGGATCCCGATCCCTTGCATCAACCCGCTGGGGAACATCCACCCCTGGTACCTCGACGCGCTGACCCCGGACCTCCGGACGCACGTCGAAGGGGCCCTGCGGGAACAGCGCGAGCGCCTGCAGCGGCTGGATGGCGACCCCTTCCTCCGTCAGGCCTACGGAGCGCTCGGGACCCTCGTCCCGTACGAGCTGCGTGGCCCCCTGGGCCCGTTCGTGTACGTCCTCGAACTACGTTCGAAGGCCGACGTCCACGCGACGGTCCGCCAGGAGATCCACGCGGCCGCCGACCAGCTGCCTGGACAGCTCCCCCCCTTCCCCGTCACGGTCGACCGCACGCCGGACCGTTTCTACCTCGAACGCGGCGCGCAGACGATCATCGACCGGAAGACGGGCGACGGTATCTGACCCCACCAGCCAGTCCTCACCACTCCAGTGCGGCCTGGCCTTTCTTTAAAAGGAGGCCCAATGGAAATCACCCTCATCGCCGCGGTTGCAAAAAACGGCTGCATCGGGCGGAATGGGGCTCTCGTCTGGACCCATCCCGACGACCTCGCCCATTTCCGCGCCCTGACCACGGGGCATGCCGTCCTGATGGGACATCGTACCTGGCAATCCATCCCCACACGCTTCCGTCCCCTGCCTGGACGAAGGAACGTCGTCCTGTCACGATCCGTCACGGCGATGGCCGGCGCAGAGGTCTTCAACGCCCTAGAAACGGCGCTCGAACGCCTCGCACAAGCGCCCGTCTACTACCTCTTCGTCATCGGGGGCGCGGACATCTACCGTCAGGCCCTCCCGTTCGCGACCCGGCTCGAGCTCACCGAGATCGAGGCGACCATCGACGGCGACGCCTACTTTCCCGCCTACGATGACTGGCATCCCAAAGCGATCGAGCCGCACGAGGGCTTCCGCTTCGTCACGTACACCCGATCCAGCAAGGAGACCTGACCATGGGCGTAGAACGCATCATCGATATCGAAGGGGGCGACGGGGTCGGCAAGTCCACCGTCATCGAGCGGGTCGCCCGCTTCCTCTGCGGACGTCTCGGCACGGAGCAGCCGTTCGACGTGACGGTCTTCGAGCAGGGCAGCGGACGGCTCCCCACGCTCGACGAGATCAGCCCGGCGAAGGTCCTGATCGCCGCGGAGCCCACCCACTCCCCACCCACGGGCACCGCCATCCGCGCGCCCGACGGCCTGCTCCGCTCCGGCCGGCGCTACAGCGTCATGGAAGAGGCGCAGCTCTACGCGCTCGACCGGGCCCGACTCTACCAGATGCTGATCCTCCCGTTCCTGGCCGCTGACGACAACCACTGGGTCCTCAAGAGCCGGGGCCTCGCCTCCTCGCTCGCCTACCAGGCGTCGCGTCTCGAAGGGTGCGAATCGGTGGCACATGCCATCGGCACCGTCCTCGCCCTCGAGGGAAACCAGGTCGAACTCACGCACGCCCCGAGGGACCTCATCATCCTCGACCTCGATCCTGAGGTCGCGCAGTCCCGCATGGCCGCCCGCACGCGTGATCGCTTCGAGGCGGACGCCGCGCTGCAAAAGCGCGTGCGCGGGATGTACCTCACGCCCGACCTGCACAAGCCCTTCCAGGACCAAGGCGCATCCGTCCACATCATCAACGCCGCCCAGACGCCGGAGGAGATCGCCCAGGCGATCATCCGACGGCTGGAAGGGACCCTCTAAATTCCCTAATCCTAGGGATTTTTTTATGCACCCCGATGCCTTGTGAGCCCCAGACACGGGTGCTATCCTGGTGTCCATATGCACCCCTTTCCCAAAGCCTGGTCCATCGTCCGTCCGGCGATCCAGGACACCTTGGACAACACGAAAGCCCTCTGGAAGCTTAACCTTATCGGCGCGCTCGGCTCGTATGCGTTAGTCCCCCTTGTCTTGGCGCCGATCGGCTTCTTGGCCCTCAGCGGTGCCGCCGATGTGAGCTTCGTCAAGATCGGTGCGGCCATCCTTCTTGGCTTGGTCGCTGGGATCGTCGCCCTCGCCCTCACGATCTGGTACGGCACCCACTACACCCTTCAAGGCCTGAAGATCGTCCGCAAGGAAACGGGCATGGTCGATCCGAAAGCCAGTCTCCAAAAAGTCCCGGGCGCCGCGTGGGTCGCCGTCCTCCAAGGGCTCGCGACCGCCGCGATCCCGCTCGTCTTGCTCCTCATCACGGCCGGCAGCAGCCTCTTCGCCCTCTTGGGGACCGGGTTCTCTGAGTCCGCCCTCGAGGCTCGCGGCTTCAACGTCGGCATGGGCCTCATCGGCGTCGTCGGCTTCATCGCCGCGCTCGTGATCGGCGTCTATCTCGGCCTCCGGCTCCAATTCAGCAGCGTCTCGTTCCTCGACCAAGGCAAGCGTGGCGTCGAAGCCCTTAAGGCTTCCTGGAAGCTCACGGACGGTCACTTTTGGAAGATCCTCGGCGTCCTCTTCGTGTTCTTCCTCGTGTACCTCCTCGCGAGCTTCGTCATGAGCTTGGCCATCGGGATCCTTCGCGCCATCTTCGGTGACGGAATGATCGGCACCCTCGTCACGACGCTCGTAAATGCCCTGCTGACCAGCTTCCTGCTCACCCCGACGGCGATCTTCTTCTCCGTCCGTTTGTACGAAGCCGTCCGCCAGCTCCCGGCCTTGCCGGCGCAGACGCAAGCGACCTCCTCCTAAGGGAGGTCGTTTTTTTACGCGCGCAACTTTGGTATCATGGGCCGGTATGTCTCCCCTTCTTCCCGTCCGCCGGTTCATCGGGCTGTCCTGGCAGCGGTACACGCAACACCTCGGCCGTTTCCTGGAAGTGTCGCTCTGGCTCCTGGTGCCGGAACTATTGCAGGTCGCGCTCCTATTCGCGCTCACCTCCTCGCGCGTGAACCTCGAATTGGGGACGGTCTGGCTGCTTAACCAAGTGCTCATCGGTATCCTGAGCATCATCACCTCGACCTGGGTGACGGTCCGGCTCATCAAGCTCACCCTGGCCCACGATCCCAAGGAAGAAGGCTATCTCGCCACCCACCCGCACATCGGCTGGAACCTGTTCTTCCCGCTGTTCGTCGTCAACCTGCTTTGCATCCTGGCGGTCCTCGCGGGTGGGATCGCTTTCGTGCTGCCGGGCATCTGGCTCGCGATCTCGCTCAGCCTCGCGCCTTATGTCCTCGTCGCCGAAAACAAGCGCGGCCTCGAAGCCCTCTACGGCTCGCATGCCCTGGTCCGCGGCCGCTGGTGGCCGGTCGTGGGACGCATGTTGGTCGCGGGGGTAAGCTTCCTTGCCCTCTCGTTCCTGATCCTCATGATCCTATCGCTCCTCCTGGACCTGGTGTTCGGTGGCGCGATGACGGGAGAGGTGGCCCGGCTCTCCCGCAGCCTCCTCATCGACAACAACGTCACGGTCGACACCCTCCGCGGGTTCAGCCTCAGCCAGCTCCGCGACAGCCTGCTCACCAGCTTCACGGCCCCGTTCCTCGCCATCGCCCAAGGGGTCCTCTACGTCTCCCTACGCGACACCTACGTCCCCGCCAAGGAAGAAAAATCCGCATAATTGAGCGGAAATTGGCACCGACAAGCCGCGCGTTTCGCTCGGCTTGTTTTGATGGTTCCGGAACCCGTTTTCCCTAGCCGTTTCCTAGGCCACTTGCTAGCATAGGTCCATGAACCGCTACATCCCGATCATCGGCCTTGAGATCCATGTCCGCCTCAAGACGGCCACGAAGATGTTTTGCCGCTGCCCTTCCGTTCCCGAGACCGCGCCCGCCAACAGCGCCATCTGCCCCACCTGCAGCGGCCAGCCGGGCGCCTTGCCGGTCGTGAACGAGCAAGCCATCCGCCTAGGCGTCCGCGTCGGCCTCGCCCTCAATGGCACCGTCCGCGACCGGGCCTCGTTCGACCGCAAGAACTACTTCTATCCCGACCTCCCCAAGGGCTACCAGATCACCCAATTCGACGAGCCGATCGTCGAAGGAGGCGCCCTCGCCATCCCTTCCGCCCTTGCGAAAGGCGGCATCCGCACCGTCGGCATCACCCGCGCGCACCTTGAGGAAGACGCCGCAAAAAACATCCACGACCCCCAATCCGGCGCCACCCTCGTCGACCTGAACCGCGCCGGCGCGCCGTTGCTTGAGATCGTCACCGACCCCGACCTGCGCTCGCCCCAAGAGGCGAAAGCGTTTCTCCAGGAGCTTCAGGCCCTCCTTCGTGCCATCCAAGCCTCCGACGCCGACATGGAAAAGGGCTACATGCGCTGTGACGCAAACATTTCCCTCCTGCCCATTGACGAAGAAGGCCATGCGCTCCAGCCCGAATTCAACCCGAAAGTCGAGATCAAGAACATGAACTCGTTCCGCTCGGTGGAACGGGCCCTCCAATTCGAGATCCAGCGCCAGAGCGCCCTCTACAACGAAGGCGGCAAGGCCGTCCCGGAGACGCGCGGCTGGGATGATGTCCGCGAAGAGACGGTCTCGCAGCGCACCAAGGAGACCAGCGCCGACTATCGCTACTTCCCCGAACCGGACCTCCCGACGGTCGAACTGGCCGCCATCCGCGAGCAGGAACGTGCCCGCCTCCCCGAACTCCCCGCCGAAACCCGCGCCCGTCTTGCGGACGAGTATGGGTTCGCTCCAGAAGACGCCATTCTGCTCATGGAACGCGGCTGGACCACCTTCGCCGAACAGGTCCTCGGCGAACTCGGGAGCTGGATGGAGGCGCGCGACACGAGCCCGGCCTCTGGCGGCGAACTCATGGAACGCAACAAGCAGGCGACCGCAAAACTTCTCAGCAACTGGCTCCTCAACAAGCTGGCCCCGATCCTCAGCGAGCGCGGCCTCGCCCTCAAGGACGCCCGGCTCGACGCCGAGAACATGGCCGAATTCCTCCAGATCGTCCGCGAAGGGACCGTGAACAGCACCAATGCCCAAAAGCTGCTCCAGCTGATGGTCGAGACCGGCGCTGACCCCTCCCATCTCCTCGAGGAGCACGCGCTCGGCCAATCCGGCGACGAGGACACCCTCAAGAAAACGGTCACCGACGTCATCGCCGCAAACCCGACCCAGGCCGACCAGGTCCGCGCCGGCAAGGAACCGGTCCTGAAATGGTTCGTGGGACAGGTGATGCGCGCAACGGAGGGTCGGGTGGATCCGAAACGGGCGGAAGAGGTGTTGCGGGACGCGTTAAAATAACCAAACGCCGCCAAATGGGCGGCGTTTGGTTATCCTTCTCGTCGATCCTATGGAAAAACAAAGCCACTCCCCGGAGGGAGTGGCTTTGGCAGATTACATCTGCGGGCGCGGGGCGCGCGGCGGACGCTCCTCGAGCGGACGGGCGATGTTCACCGCGATGCGGCGACCACCGACCTCCTGGTCGTGGAACATCTCGATGGCCTTGTCGGCACCTTCCTGGGCCGCCATCTCAACGAAGGCGAAGCCACGGGGGCGACCGGTCATGCGGTCCATCGGAATAAAGACATCGGTGACCTCACCGGCCTGCGAGAACGTGGCGCGAAGCTCGTCCGCGGTCATGCGGTACGGGATCCCGCCAACAAACAGTTTGACTGCCATGTGGTGGAAGCGAAGAGTAACTCTTCGAAAATGAACTTAAACGGATACTCGTTTGCGTTACGCCGCTTCCCGACTTGGAAGGACTGCGCACGTTCTTATCCACTCCCATAATACCAGGAAATGCGCTTTTTGTCAATCGGTGAAAAAAGGCTTGTTCTACAATAAAAAAGAGCCCCATACGAGCCGTAGGGGGCGTTTTCAGGCAAACCGGCGGATCAGGTCGCCGCCCAGCCGACGCAGGCGGACGGGGCCGGTATCCGGGCTTCCGAGCTCGAGGTCGCGTTCCAGGAAGTCCGGGAACGGCTCGTCCCGATGCCAGGGGGCCATGATGGCCGCGACCACCGCCGCGACCGAATCGGTGTCGCCGCCCATGAGGAGCAACCGACGGAGGGCGGCGAGCATCGAGTCGTGCGCGGGATCCTCGGGAACGGCGAGCGTGAGGGCCGCCTGCACCGTGGAGAGGCCGATCGGCGGCAGGCCCTTCCCTTCCCACACGCCCAACCGATCATCCCAAGGCGTGGTGAGGACCTGCTCGAAGAGGTCACCATGGCCGCAGTCGATCTCCTCACCGGGCTGCCAGAGGAGCTTGCGGTGGTCGAGCAGGTAGGTGCGGAGCCGCTGGCGCTCCTCACGAGGATAGCGGAACGCGTAGTGTGCCGCGAGGGCGACGGTGCGGGCCGAGAAGAGGCCGCAGCGCGTGTTGTGGGTCACGCTCGCCTGCATGGCCGCGAGGCGGAGGACGTCGCCGACCTTGGGCTGGATGCCCAGCACGCCGACCCCCATGCACGCCCCGTTCCGACAGGAATCGGGACGCATCTCGGCGACGAACTGGTGCGCGTCCCTGACCCGCTCGAGAAACGCCTGGTAACGCGCGGCATAGCCGGGACGCTTGCCGCCGAAGCGGAACTCGTCGAGGTACGCCGTGGCGAAGCCGAGGGACGTGGCGTGCTCGGGCCCGATCTCGAGCAGGGCCCGCGCGTTGGCGATGAGGCGCTCGGTGTCGTCGGTGTACATCCCGGGCGAGAGGGCGCCACGGATCCGGCGCCCGGTCTGCGTGTCGAGCTTGGGCACGCCATGGAAGGGGTGCCGCAGGTAACCGACGGCGGGATCGAGGCGGGCGGCGCGTGCGTAGAGCGCGGCGTCGTCCCCACGGAGGTTCTCGACCCCGGCCGCGAAAGCGTCGAAGCACCCGACGCGGACGAGGTACTCGGGACACGGATTCTGGAGCGTGCGGCAGTCAGCCATGGGATCCGTCCTTTCGATGCGTGGAATGGGCCTCCCCCGACGTTGCGGTAGAGGTGAGGCAGTATAGGCACGGCCTTGATATATTGTCAATGGTACACCAAAAAGATTGCACACGCCTGTGGCAAGTGGCGGGATTGACGGACGCGCCATTTTCTGCTATCGTATCGCCGCTTTCCACCTCTAGGAGCGAACGATGAAGCGATTTGAACAAGCCTTCAGATGGATGTCGTCCCAGCTCGATCGGATCGAGGCGCATCTCGACCAGGCCCTACCAATCGATCACGGGGCCGAAGAAGCTCCGCGTGCCGGGGCGACGGGGCCGGATCGCCAGTGGGAGTACGCCTGCCATGAGATCGGGCACGCCTGGATCGGCTGGCACATCGCCGAGATGAGCTCGATCAGGCATGTCAAGATCGGCGAAACGAGCGGCGAGTGCGTGCTCACCGGACCCGCGAGAGAGACGGAGACGCAGCTGTGGGCGGAGATCGCCTACAGCCTCGGCGGCATCGCGGCGGAGGCGGCGCTTCTGGGAAGGTTCCGATCCGGCCGGGCACAATCGGATCTGAGCGAGGCGAAGCTTGCCTGCCGCAAGCTCCTCAACGCTTTCCCGCAAACGCGCACCCCGTGGAAGCCGGCACCACGACGGAAGGTCGACATGGGCAAAGCGTTTCGCGAACCGCTCACCGAGCGCGAACGTTTCATCCTCAACCAGGGCTACGACATCGGCTGCCTGCTCGTCGAGCGGCGCCGCCATGACCTCGTGCGCGCGGCCCTCGAGCTGGCGCAGCACGGGCTGCTCACCGGAGCGCAGCTCGAGCCCTTCTTCGGCGATCGCTCGGCGATCAGGATGGCGCGACTCACGCGCTCCGGACTCATCACCTTCGATCCTTAGCGACGCGCTGAGGATTTTTTCTTTGCATTTTTTTCGTGTGCGAACATTCGTTCGCGACCATCGCCTGCATCAGGCAAAAACATGTTCGCACCTCGCACGAAAAAATTTTTCATCCACAGATGCGCGCGACAATCTTCTTGACACCCCTATATGTGTGCTATACTGGTCACATGATCGCAGCGCATGGTCGCATGCACGCGAACATCGATTCCGTACCTTAGCGGGACGTAGCTCTTTCCCTTTCCATATGGCAGCAAAGAAGAAGGCCGCGAAGAAGAAGGCCGCTCCCAAAAAGAAGGTCGCCGCCAAGCGCAAGCCGGCCAAGAAGGCCGCGAAGAAGCGCTAGCCGCTCCGCATTCCCCAAGCCCACGTGGTTGGGGAATGTTTTTTTCACCGTCACAAGAAAAGAAAAAACGACTCGTCGCCTGGGACGAGTCGTTTGATGCCCGCTTACGCGCTTTGCAAATGGGCTTCGCGGAATGACGTGCTGCGCTGGTCCCCATGGCTCGTCGTATAGCTGATCGTCACGACGGGAGCGCGTTTGCCGGGAGCATATTCGCCATAGGGTTCGTAACTGACATGCAATCTTGCCGTGGCCGGATCCGTGAACAGATCGCGTCGACGCTCAATGAGCGCCAGAAGCCAGATTTTCACTTCCGAAGGGAGGGCCGGATTGCGTGTGATGTGGGCCTCGATGAGCGTAGCGCGATGCGCTTCAGGAGAAAAGGACGCATCCTCCGCGCCAGAAAGGGGCACGTCCGCATGCGGCCGCATGTCGTCGTCATCTTCGGTAGGTGGCGCGAGAAGAGCGACGATCCCTTTCCTGATTTCCACTGGCTCCATCCGTGACAATGCGAGCGCTTGGTTGATGATTTCTTGGATCATCGGATCTTCTCCATCTTGCGCATCCCAGTCAACCTCAACATATTCGGCATTCGCGAGATCGAAATTCACCTTGTCCGGACAGAGGCAACGAACGGTGAGGTTGAGGGCGTTTCGGACATCGCCTTGATCGACGAGCTCCAGGGCGCGCGCACGAACATCCGCGATGGAAGCTCGGGCGGGGATGATTTCTTGAAACGCCGTGGTGATTTCTGGGGTCATAGGAGATGGCTAGGCATACGAGAAACGGACATGCTATTTGATAGCTTGGATAGCTTTCCGCAAGGCTTCCGGGTCGGCGGCGGGAACGAGCAGGGGGACCTCCCCCGTCGTCAAATGGACCGCGACGCCACGCGTAGGCCCAAAGAAGGCGACGTGTTGCGGACGAACGAAGCACCTGGCCCGGTTCCCGTGCGCATCCACGGCCGATTCGGACAGGTACCAGATCCTCGCATGGCGACGGCCGCCGAGGAACGCGCGCCCGACCGTGGCGGAACGGATATCCTGGCGACGGTACGTCCACGTCTTCCCCTCTTGCTCCAGTTGCAGGGCGTCCGCCGTCACCGTCACGCGACCGTCCATCTTCTCGACCTTGATGAAGACGCCCGTCAGGAAGAGCAAGGCGGCGATAAAGAACATCGGACGCATGACCCCATCGGTCGCCCAGGACGCATCGAGGAGCAAGCCCGTGAGCAGGAAGGCGACCAGCGCGGCGGCGATCGCATATCCCCACGGCACGAGGCGGCGGTACGGGGAATCGAAGACTTCTTGGTAGAGGGGTGGAGACTGCATAGATGATCGATGAGTGGGATACACGACCAGGATAGCAAGCCATCGACCGAAACAAAAAAAGAGCCGCGTAGGCTCATGGGCGCTTCAAGCGTTGTCCGGACGCGGCATAGAGGGACCAGGCGGCGAGCGTTTCGCTGTCGATGATCTCGCCGGCGCGGATCATCGCAAGAAACTCCTCAGCGGGCAGCCACTCCACGGCGAGGTCACCCTCGGTCTTGTCACGACGGTCGGCACCGTCGCCATCGGCGGGATCTTGCGCGAGCAAGACATGCCCGCGTCGACCGGAGTGGCCGATGGCAGAGACGATGGCGCCAAGCGACTCCAGCGGACGGCTGGGAACGCAACCCGCCTCTTCGAGCAGCTCGCGGGCCGCGGCGGCCTCGGGAGCCTCCCCCGTCTCACAGGCCCCCTTCACGAGTTCGGTCGTGACGGACTGGACGGTGTGGCGAAACTGGCGGACGACCGCGATCGCGCTTCCGCGAACCGCGAGGACGATGACGAACGGCGGCCCCTCGATGACGTGGTAGTCATGCTCGTGCCCATCGGCGTTGCGGAGACGGTCCCGACGGACGCGGTAATAGCGGTTCTCGTACACGATTTCGGTGGAGAGGACCACCGGCTTCTGGCCGCTCATGGATGTCACCTCGAAACGCGTGTTAGCCATATCCGAAAAAACGTCAATTCCCCGATGAAAAAACCGATCCAAGGATCGGTAGCGGAACGACGGACGCGCTGTCTTCGCTCAGCCGCTTCGCCCGGCGAGCCAGCGCGCGATCATCTGCTGGTGGGTCTCGAAGGCGATCTCGAGACGGTCGGGCTGGCGCGGGTCGAAGCGGTCGACCGCAAGGACCTCACCGTTCCAGGGCACGCCCGCAGGGTGGGAACGACGGCGGGAGGCGCTGTCACGCCACCATCGTTCGACCGCCTCTTCGACGGCGGGCCCGTGCGCGATGTAGAACAGCAGGATCTGGTTGCGCGGCGGGCGCCCGATGGTCTTGAACTCCTCGAACGCGTCCGGAGGGAGTTCGATGCCGGGCCACGTCAGAGCGCCCGTGGCCGGATCGAGCGACTCGGTCTCCTCGCGCAGCTCGCGTGCGGCCGCGACGTCCGGCGCCTCGTTCGGGTTCACATACCCTCCGGGCAGCGCCCACTTGCCGTGATCGGCGAAGCCCGTGTTGCGTTGGATGAGCAGCAGGTGTCCGGCGAACGCGCAGAGGGTGATGGCGACCGGCTTGGGGTTGTCCCACGCCTGGTGACCGCAGGCGGGACAGGTCTTGGGCCACGTCGTCGCGTCAGGAAACGGGTGGCCAGATTGCGGGCAGAACTTCATGGCGGCGATCCCTTCTTGGACCTTTCAGAACGTGGTGAGCATGCGTTCGACGGCGAGACGCGCACGGTCGGCCGTGGCGCGGTGGAGGCGGATCACGTCGCCGTCGACGGCCTCCGTGAGCGGGTCGGCGCGGTCGTCGAGGATGATCTCGTAGCGGTCGTCGCGGAGGCTGTCGCGCAGCTTCGTGAGCGTGTTCTGCTTCATGAAGTCGCAGACCGCACGGGACGAGACCGGCACGAACGTCCGGTCTGGCAGGGCCAGGCGCAGGCGGTAGACCATGCCGAGTTCGGTGCCGACGACGAACGTCTTGGCCGGGCTCTGGCGCACGCGCTCGAGCATCCCCTCCGTGGAGAGGTAGTAGACGCGCCCCTTGGGCAGGATCCCCTGGTCGAGCTTGAGGAGGCACGACGAGGCGCAGCCGCATTCGGGATGCAGCAGGAGCTCGGCGTCATCATGGGCCTCGAGGGCCCGCTCCGGTGCGTCATCACCGATGCGCTCGTGGACGTAGCAGCAGGCGTTGAAGCCGCCGTACCGCTCCTTGTAGATCTCGACGCGCTCGGGATCGACGCCGTATTCGCGCACGGCCTTGGTCCGCATCACATGGCCCAGGAACTTGTCGGGCAGGACCAGGATCGGCCCCGCGTGCTCCTTGGCGGCGCGGGCGATCACGGCGGCCGTGTTGCGCGAGGTCGAGATGTAGTCGCTGAGCGCCTTCGTGCGGAGGTCGCTGTTGACGTAGGTGACGCAGACGCCATCGGGATGGCGCCGCTTCCAGCGTTCGATCCAACGGTGGTCGGTGCCGCTCACGAGCGAGCAGCCGTGGACGTCAGGCGTCCCCTGCACGAACACGCGGGTCGCGTCGCCGAGCAGGATCTTGGCCGTGGCGCCCATGAAGTGGACGCTCGAGAAGTCGACGCGGGTCGCCTTGGCGTCACGCACCCCGAGGGCGAGCTTGAGCGAGTCGCCGACGAGATCCGCGACCTCCTGGAGCTCGGGATACTGGTAGTAGTGGGCGGCAATGAGAGAGCCCTTGGTGGCCGCAAGGGCCTTGACCTCCTGCGCAAGCTCGGCGAGCTCACGGCAGAAATCAGGCGTGTAGCGGCCAGGGTAGAGGTCTTCGGCGTTGCGGGAGAAGCGCTCGTACCAGGCGCGCGCGAGTTCGGTCGTGGACACGTTCATGGCGGACCTCCGTCATTGGGAAGGGACAGGGGCAAAAGGCCCCAGACCGGCAACAGGCCGGTCGTAGAAAAAGAAGGGCTGCGGAGGCAGGCACCTTTGGTCGGATGGGGCCGACGAGGGAAGGAACGCGTTCAGAGCGCAGCGGCGACGGCCGGGGAAGCCTGGGCGAGGAGATCGGCCCGCATGGCCGCCTCGTCGAAGCGGAACCCATTCCCGAGGAACGTGGCCAGGGTCCGCGTGTCCGTCACCGCATTGCCGAGGCAGAACGACGCGCCCGGTGACGGGGCCATGTTGAAGATGATCCCGTCCCCAACCATCTTCTCACTGTTCGCGGGGAAGGTGCCGGTGCTGATGTCGACGAGCTGGCCGCGCAAGCCGCCGGCGCCGCGGTCGAGCCGCAGGTCCTCGGCCTGGAGCGTCGGCACGATCTTGCGGGCGCTCGCGAGAAACGCGCGCTTGCCGACCCAGGGCACGTCGTAGAGGACGTTCTTCAGGGCGAAGGGCAGGAACTGCTCGGTCATGAGCACCCGCAGCACGGCCCAGACGCCGGAAGGCGTGAGCGAGCCGGTCCGCAGGTAGTCGAGGAAGGTGCGCCAGTGGTCGCGCTCGATGAGCGGCAACGGCTTGGCCGTCGGCCCGAAGCGCGTCTCGTCACGGTCGTACACGGCGGGATCGCCATGCACCGCCGCGAACGGGATGCCGGGCAGCTGGACCGTGTAGACCTTGCCGTTCAGCACCTTGCCGGAGCGGTAGAAGCTGCCGGCGACGGGCAGGAGGGCGAACTCCTTCCCCACCCCGAGGGCGTGGGCGAAGAGCAGGCTGCTCAACCCGGCCGCGACGACGACCGCCTTGGCCGTGACCGTCCCGTTGGACGTCTCGACCCGGAACCCGCTGCCTTCGCGCGTCACCGCCAGGACCTCGCGGTCGAAGACGGCCTCGACGCGCCCGGTGCGATTGGCCTCGGTCAGGAACGACTCGGAGAGGCGACGGTAGTCGACCGCGTAGCCGTGGTCGGAATACAGGGCGTTGAACGGCACCGCCCGATCACGACCTTCGACGACGCGGGGTTCGACCTCGGCGATCGCCTCACGGCCCAACAGGCGCAGGTGAGGGAAATGCGGCCGGAACGTGCCGTAGCGCTGGGCCAGGCCCGCGGTCTCCTCGTCCCCCACCCCGATCACCATCTTGGGCAGGCGGAGGCAGACGTCAGGCGCATGCCGCTCGATGTAGGCAGCAAGCAGGTCGGCCCCGGCCCGGACGCGCAGCGCCTTGGCCAGGGTGAAGTTCGTCTCGATCTCGCCGCTGTGCATCGTCTGCGAGTTGTTGTCGGTCCGCGAGTTGACCAGGGCGACGCCGATGCGCCGCTCGATGAGGAGGGTCCGCCGCGCGTTCGTGAACCGCGAGAGCACGTAGAGCAGGGCGGTCCCCGTGACGCCCCCACCGACCAGGACCACGTCGTACGTATGCGTTTCGTCCATGATGGACCCCTTTGATGTTCAACCAGCCCGATACGGGATGGGTGCGGCAGGAAACCCCTGTTCGCAGGCCAAACGTAGCACATTTTTCAAATTTGTCACGAGATAAGACAAAAAACGTACGAAATTAGTACATATTTGAGCGACAGGCGGTTAAATATTCCCCAAATCAAGAGAAAAATGCAAAACGCACGCGACCGGTCGTCTTCCCGCGCGCGGAAGCCTACGACGCGTTCCCGCCGCGGAACCCGCCCGCTTCCCCGACGAACGGGTATCCCTGCTCCCGACAGACGCGCTCGAGCGCGGCACGGATCGCCGCAATCGAGGCCCCTCCACGCTCGGCCGGGCGGCCTCGCCATTCCGCTCGGCGGCCGGCACCCACCAGATCGGCCCCTTGTGGGCGGCGAGCTCGTCCTTCTGGCGCGGGAAAAGGTGCCAATGCAGGTGCGACTCGCTATTTCCTAACAACTCGTAGTTCATCTTGGCCGGCTGGATGGCCGCATGGACCGCCTCCGCGACAAGGGACATCTCCTTCAGAAAGAGCCAGCGCCGTTCGGCAGGCAATTGGTGCAGTTCCGTGAGGTGGTCTTTCGCCAGGAACAGGGTATACCCTTTAAAATATTGGAAATCACCCAGGACGGCATATCCCGTTTCCAGCTCGGCGACGAAAAATGGATTCGTTCCAGTCCGCATCTCGGCCAGACGTCCGCAGACGAAACAGTCACTCATGCCAAAAGCGTACGGAACGCGGGGCAGGCAGGCAAGCGAATGGGGATGAGGGACCGTTGACGCGCTCCCCTTGGTCTGCTACGGTCGCCCCGCAAGGAGGCTCGCATGAGTATTGGAAAAGCATGGGCATGGGAACTTGAGGCACACGAAACGCAAACACGTCCAGCGGATCCCAACGCGCTGGCCGCGGATGCCATCATCTCGATCCTCAAGCTGATCGAGAGGGCTCGCAGCAACAAGCAGCCGTCGACCTCGGCTGTCCGCAGCTGGTTGACGGCGAGCTGCGTGGCAGGCACGGATGAAAACCGTCTCCAGGCGCTGGCCACCCCGAGCCCGTCGGGAGACAGGCGAGCGCTTCGCTGCGACGATCTCACGGGGGATATACGCCTGATCGTCGACTGGTGCGAGCGGAACGACCTCGAAGCCTTCCTCCAGACGACCTATTACCCCTTTTCCGTGACCGATTACAGCCTCCACGTCCGCCCCAAGCGCGGCTGAACCGCCGCCGAGCCGAGCTCGGTCCGGCGGATTTTTTTTGTTCGCGACACCGTTGCATTTTTCGTTGACGCAAAAAAAAGCGCCCAGGCGACTCGATCCATCGAGCCGTCTGGGCAGACCTCACTTCGCCACCAGGTCCGCCAGGCGGATGCACCCGAACGGGACCAGGGTCTCGTCGGGAGTCAAGCCACCATGGTGGCCGAGCTTCGTGAACTTCCGCGGGCCGGGCTCATGCTGGTACCAGACGGTGCGACTGTCGTGCGGAAGGATCAGCAGGTCGCCTGCCCTCGCCCGGAAGCGCGGGTGCACCGGACCGCAGCCGAAGAGCCTGGCGCGGATGGCGTCATCGGAACAAAGGACGGACGCGCGCCCATCGAGGACATCCCTGAGGAGACGACGGACCTCCTCGATCTTGTCGGGCTCGATGGCCAGGAAGCAGTCGCGGGCGCTCCCCCACGGCGGGATCGGCTGGCCGTCGGCCGCACGCCGGAAGTGCTTGGTGACGTCAGGGATATCGTTGAGGAAGACCGTGTCGCTCGGCCGGATGCTGATATGCCCGTGGTCAGCCGTCACGAGCAGCGACACGCGATGGCCCACTTCGGCCGGGAGTTCCTCCATCAGCTGGGTCTGCAGGAGATGGAAGAAGCTGTCGAGCTCGGCGAGGTACTGCTCGCTGTGCGGACCGTACAGGTGCGAGATGGAGTCGATCAGGTCCCAGTACACGTAGAAGTAGGCGGGACCGCGCTTGGAACGCACGAGGAGCTGGCGCAGGTTGACCACGAGGTCCGACGCGTTCTTGTACGGCACGGGCGTACTTCCCCGCATCAGCCGCTTGGCATACGGGGAGTACGCAATCGAAGCGTTCGTGAACGCGTAGGAGGGGATGCCGGCCTTGGCGAGACACTCGTAGACGGTCTCGCCGTCGAAGAGGATGTCGGGGTCCGCCTTCCCGACCAGCGACTCGTGGGTGACGATCTCGGTGAACGGCAACGTGTAGATGTTGCGGTCGAGGTCGCGGTCGTAGACCATCCACTCGAGAAGGCCGTGCTGTTGCGGCGTGAGGCCCGTGTGCATGGTGGTCAGGGCCGCGGCGGTCGTCGCCGGGAAGACCGAACACAGCGGAGCGACCGTCCCCCGCTCGGCGATCCGCTTGAGGAAGGGATGCCGGTCGACGTACTTGACCCACTGGCGGTAGCCGAACCCGTCGAGGAGGAGGACGATGACCTTCTCCGTCCCGCGCGGCGTGACACCCGCGCTCGCCATGGCATCGGCGAGCGGCGAATCGTCCTGGAGACCCAGCAGGTGCCGGACCACGCCCGGGATCTCGGAGAAGCAGGCCCCGCCATAGTCGGGCGGGAGGCGGCCATCGCGTACGCGGCAGCACAGGCGTTCATGGAGAGCGCTGTCGAACACGGGTACCGATCCTTTCGATGCGTCATGCGCCTCGTCCATCGACGCGCCGAGCCAGGCGAATGTCACACGATTTCGCTTAAGTGTCAATACAAAAATGCCGCGCTCAGGGCACGGCGTAGGGATCGGGACCGAGGGTCGGGTCCCAGGCGCGCGGGACGGCCAGGTGGTAGGGCTCGTCGGCAGGCCAGGCATCTTCGGGCGGAACCAGCTCCTCCGGTCGGGCGTTGAGGGGCGTGAGGAGGAAGGCAGCGCCGTCCATCGCGTAGACCCATTCCTCCTGCTCGTACAACAGGCTATACCCGAATTCGGTTTCGAAAAACCGGAGAACGACACGGCGCTCACCACCCGGCCTCTCGTGCACGAGGACCGCCTCGATGCCGGCGAGGAAGAGCTCGATCGGGAGGTAGCGCAGGCCGCGCTTCCGAGCGGCGAGGTAGGCCACGGCGTAGTCGAGGGCCTCGTGGAAGGTGAGCGGGCGGTACCCGTGCTCCTTCCAGAGATCGGACAGCTGGTCGATGGGCGGACAGCCGCTGAGCCGGAGCCAGGGGCGGACGACCAGGCTCGGCCAGGCGACGGTCGCCGCCTCGTCGTAGGTGTCGCGGACGTTCCCGTAGGCGGACGGGACCAGGGCGAAGAAGGTCTTCGCCCTGGCAAGCGGGTCGAGCGTGCGGCCGACCTGGGAACGCGGGAGGACGAGCGCCTTGCGGCCGCCCTCCCAATCGCGAAAGGCATCATCGAAGCGGAATGTCATGGGGACCTCCTTGTGAGACGGGGGAACGGCGGCCCATCCTAGCAAAATAAGGCGTTTTTGTCAAGAAGATGAGGGCCCCGTACAGGCTTTAAAATCGATGCTCCACCCTTGACAAGACCACCAAAAACCGCTAGGATCGCTCACTGGAGGCCTCATGATCAACGAACCCCCCGACCGCGCACAGACCCTCGCGGTCCAGACCGTCTGTTGCTCCGACATCACCAAGTCCTTCCCGTTCTACGAGGCCGTCCTCATGGCCGCCACGGGAACGCGACCGTTCTGGAAACGCATCGGCGAGCGGACGCACGTGACCCTCGTGCGCCTGGTCGACGGCACCGACTGCCTCATCCGCCTTCAGCAGGACAAGGACGGGATCGTGCGCCACAGGGGCGACGAGCCCATCGAGGCCGACGGGATGCCGACCTCATTCATCCGGCTGCCCATCCCCAACCCGGGCCAGGCGCTCCGCACCTTCTTCACGGAGAAGTGGCTCGGGGAAGACCTGGGCACGCTCGGGTACGGATCGATCCGAGACCCGGATGGCCAAGCCGTCTGCCTGCACCGGCAACGGCAGGAACGGATCTGCCAGGACCCCGTCCGGACGGACGAGTTCTATCAAGCCCTCGTCCCGCATCGGGCGATGGGGCTGTTCGCGGGGCACAACCTGTCGCTCGACGACGGGACCTGGATCGAATTCCGCGCGGAATCGGGCCCGCGGTCGAACGAGGCGCGTCGTACGCGAGCCGAGGCATTCGCCCTCAAGATCACCGACACGTTCCAAGAGGTCAACTGGCGGTTGCAGGCGGCGAATTTCCACGGCAGCCTCCTCCTCGCCGAGAAGGGCCTCGACCCGAATGCGAGGATCCGGATGACCACCGATCCCGACGGCCGCCCGGTGATCGTGCGTACCACCTGAAGGGAGCCGGAACCGCGCGCACAGCAGACGCTCTTCTCAGGGCGTTTTTTCTTTCCCGAAGAAGCACTTGTCGTAAATAATGACAGATCGGCACCGAAGGAGACGCTCAACTCGGGCCATCCGATACGATCGCCGTACCTATGTCCATCGCCTTCAGCCTCACGGGAGGCATCGCCTCCGGAAAAAGCACGGTCGCCGGGATCCTGGCGCAGCACGGCATTCCCGTCGTTGACGCAGACCGGCTCGCGCGCGAGCTGGTCGTGCCGGGATTAATAAGAAGAATATCGGGACGTACGGAAAACGACACGACAACCCCTATCACGCACCCCATCAGCAAACGTCTGGCCCCTTAGAATGGTATTGACCGCACGTAAGCCCGATCGCCTTCTCTCTCCCAAGATCTTCACATTTAGGGATTGCAATACGCGCATGCCGCCGGGTCCGCTTTCAGGCCCTCATCCGCCAAGCTTTTCTTTACTCGCGTATGGCACCGTCCACAGGCGTACACCTCTTGCGCAGAGGCCTGGGTCGGCATACGGCAGCGCGAACACCGGAGGCCGCTCTCGCTCGCGATGGGGGCGAAACCAGGAGCGGAACACTCCGGACAAAGCGAAGCGATATTTTTGAGCAGGTCCCGGGTCGCTTGCTCGATCACCGCCATTCGGGTTGGATTTCGATGGGCGCGCAGGTCCGTCTCGAGGTAGATCCTCCTGGTAAATGGCCGAGCGAAGAGCTTTCGTACCACGCGCTCGAATTCGATCATCGTGGCCAGGTCCTTATTCAGATCGTTACTCGTCTCCGTCCGACGGACGATCACCCCGTGCGCCGGAAAACCTAGCCCTCTGGCGACCTCCACCGCCTCCTGCACGCTCTCCACATACTGCCCGCAGGCGTTCGTATTCAGCACTCGACAGGTACCCGCGCATTCGTATCCGTTCTTCCGATCGACCAGCAGGACGAGCTCAAGATTTGATACCGCGAATGGAATGGACGGATCCGGCGTAAAGCCTCCTTCACTCGCGACCGCCAAATCACACCCAGCAAGATCCATCGCGACTAGGGCCTTCATTCGGGCCGCCTCCCATTGGTCCCCCGCTCGCTTCACGTCCCGCGTGAAGGTCCCAAACCGGTCCGAGTCGAACGACCTTGGGGGAAGAAGCGTACGGACTTCCAAATAGCGCTCGACGAGCGGCGCGATGACCCGTTCCTTGCCGTGCATGGTGGCGATGACCAGGTCCCTTCCCCGAAAGAGTTCAAGCGGTTGGCTGCTCATATGGCGGCTGCGGCAACGCATGGCCGTACGCGATGATCATACGCAAAAATCCGACCCATTTCGAGGTCGGATTTTCGGTGGGGTGCCGTGGTAGAGGAAGTGAGAACTGTGTTTGCCGCCAAAAACGACGCTACCATCTACATTCCTGACATGCGAGAAAAGGTTGCAGCGTAACCCTACCGCGCTACTCACTATTTCAGAGATGCCAATTTTGAGCCTGTGTCTTTTTGCTTTCGATGTAAGCAATAACATCTTGCTTACGGAAACGCAGGCTTCCACCGAGCCGGTAAAACGGCAGCACCCTACTTTCAACAAGTCTATAGACAGTGCTCTTTGAGAGTTTCATGAAAGCCGCTAGCTCATCTGGCGTCAGAAATTCATAATCCTTCATCTCTTTCGCTTCGGAAAAGGGTGATGGCTGCATGGGTTTAGTCCGTGGCATTTGGTTTTACATCACGCCTCTATGAAACGATTTGCATCAGTTTTTCCGTAAACATGTTCTCATCTTCCGCATTGTAGAATGGAACGCCAAAGATTTTATATTTTTTCCCTTTTTCAAATTCAAGAATCTTATCTTTGAATCTCTCTTGAATTTGTACAAGAAATTCATCCTTCCATTTATCATGCTCAAGCAGATGCCGACCCTTTGGCTCGATGAAAAGCTGATACGTTAGCCCCTTACCATCTTTATCGATCAAGAATAAAAGATAATCTGGCTCAAATCCCTGACCAGATTTGAAATCAAAGATTTTTAGTTGTCGCTCATTTCGTATCAAGTATATTTCTCGAAAGTTTTTTGATAATTCATCAATTCGTCGGCTAATCAAATCCAGAAACTCTCTTTCCTCGCTGGTCCCGTAATGGGAATCGTAAACATACCAATCTTGATCGACGAGAAACGATTGATCCCCATCGGCACGCTCGCTGCCTTTTTTCACCTTAATTTTCTTATCCATGAAAACCGTGTGCACCTTTGACGGTTGGAAGTCTGCCGTTCCTTGATACTCGGTAATGTTGGCCTTCATTTCTTTTTCCAGCTCGGAAAGCAAATGGACAACGCTCGTAAACTTTACCGCGTTGTCTAGCCCTGCCAGATCATTTTCAGTCCCCCTGAACGTAATGCTCAATCCGGCTAGGTAATTCTCGTTTCCAATAAAATCTGTAACCGAAACCACCTCTGGAAAAAACTGCTTGATGTTCTCAAAGGTAAAAAATTCACTTCGAGCAATCGCATTTCGCACAATATGCGGATCAAAGTCAGAAAGGGATACGTCCTTTGCGCTCCGTGCAGCCTGTCGTCTGGATGCGGGCTTATCCAGCAGACCTTCTTCAGCACCCAAGCCAGAATGGATGTCGAAGCTAACGTTTTTCTTACTAACTCCAAAATCAGCAATAGATTTTACGCCCTCGTAGCTCCTTTTTACTTTTTCGTTTCCGTACACAAGCCCCGTTTTGTAGAAGCGCGACTGCTTGAATTGCTCTTTTAATTTAAGCTCCACTTCGATCTCATGCTCATCAAGGAGACCTTCTTGTATGAGGGCTGTCCTGATTTCATCTATATACCGCGACTTGTCACCGGGGTGGCAGTGGTAGTGCAATTCTTCCAGTATACGAAGCTCATTGTCGATGTCTTTGTCATATTTTCTTTTATACTTGTCCTGATTGATGCTCACGATAAAGGGGAAATACCTTGCTCCACGCCCGATCAACTGCGCTTCTCTAATGGTAGTTTGGCCCGGCTTGTTGTCCTTTGCATCGCGCGTTTCATACAACCTGACAATATCAAAAAGATTAAGGACATCCCAACCCTCGTTTAACTTCTCGACTGCAAAAATGGCTCGAATTTGATTGTTTCTATCTTCAAGCGAATTTAGGAGTAGCTGGTACTCCTCTTTTTCTCGGTCTTCATTTACGCTTAAACACTTATTTTCTGCAAAGCTGTCTTTAAGTTTTCGTACAAGTAAGGCATCTGTTATATCGTGATCCTTAAAGAAACGAAAAGCGTTCAGAATGATCGGTACGTTGGTCTTTTTCCTTATTTCAACAAGATCGCTTACGGACAGCTCATTGATGACTGCATGAAAGAGCTCTTTATTTTCTCTCGATTGCTCTATCGTCTTCTGCGCCTTAAAGAGTATGACCGGCTTGAGATAGATCGAATGTTTAGTGGCGACTTCCTGACGATACTGGCTCACGATAATCGCCTGAAGAATCCTTCCCTTTTTATCCGTATCGCTAGGCAAAATTTGTGGGTCTTTTGAAAAACCGTCATTCCTAAACTGTTTCAGATCATAACGATATAAAATCTTGTTGCGGTATTTATCGGCAATTTCTTTGTTTGAGTAGTCGACCGTCGCTGTAAACTCAAGCAGCAGATTACCAGAATTTTTTTTGAATACTTGATACACCGTATTTTCCCATGTTGGCTTTTCGAGCTCCGCGGACAAGGTTCCTTGACGAGTCGCGGCCTGAATATGATGTGCCTCGTCTGAAATCAGAACAATCTTCTTATCTTTGAAATCTTCGAAGGTAAGAGCGTTCTCTTTTTCGTCACGGAGATCAGTGTGCAACTTCTGAATAGTAGTAAAACAAATGTTGATGTCATTTTTATTTGCATCCTCAAAATTCTCTACAGAACGAACTTCAACACGCTTCCCACCGATTACGATTTCTTTGCTAAAAAGATATTTAGCTGAACCCCTGTTTAAGAAGTTGTCTTGAGTCTTCCCGATAATGTTTGTTGAGTTTACAAAGAAAAGAAAATTGCGATAACCCTTCTCATATAGATATAAAATCAACCCTGCCATGACGAGTGTCTTTCCAGAGCCAGTCGCCATATTGAATAAAAACTGCAAAGGAAGCTCTTTGCCATCAAATGCGTTCTGATAGCAATGAAAAAATCGAGCGAAAGCCTCTTTTTGATAGTCGCGCACTACGAAGGCGGGATTGAGGTTGCTAGTGACAAAATCAGGCATCGATCCGCCAATAGAGAGTCCCAGTCTCTTGGCTCCGTCCAGCTCCTCATAAAGAAATGGTCGAACCATAGCTACGATCGATAGAATTGACGATTTAGCCCCATGTCTTCTTTTTCGACCTTGAAATCCGCATCGTCGATTTCTGATAGATTCACATAGAGCTGATTCTTATTAAGCAACAAGCACAGCAACTCTTTTTGTTCGGGGAGAGATAGCTTCTCAAACTCCGCGAGGTTCGCTTCAAAGGATTTCAAATCAACATTGAAATTGAAAAAACTCTTCTTTTTCATCTCCGCCCAAACTTTCATCAGCGACTTCGTGTCTTTCGCCGCCTCAATGTCTTCGAGGAAGGTCTCGTTATATTTCATGAGCTCACAATAAATAAAATCCTCTTTACCGAGCATCTCAACGACTTTGTGAACACGTTTTACGGTTACATCCTCAACGTAGAACATCTGCTCGGCCAGAATAAATTTACGATTTCCTCCGTCTTCCTTGTTCAAATTCAAGACGGCATGAGCGGTAGTTCCAGAGCCAGCAAAAAAGTCGAGCACGATAGCATCCTTGTCATTACCAATGACGGCGTAGAGACAGTCGTAAACGTTGTACAAAGATTTTGGGAAATCAAACTTGCATCCCGGGACAAGCTCTTTGACGAGCTTGGTGCCGTATATATTCGCGTCATATCTCTTGTCTACCCAGACGGTCTTATAGGCACCAAAGTCTTTTCCGATCTCTATTTCATAACCTGTTTTTGTCTTCTTGGCTCGCAACAGATGCTTCACGTCCTCAACACTCTGCCTGGCATATCGCCATTTGCGCTCAATCCCTTCAACATCTATAGGATAAACATGGTAGTGATTCCCAATCTTAACGGTCTGGGACTTTGGATGCTCCTTCGATTCCATTACTTCGCCAAAACCAACAACTTTGTCATTTTCAACAATAACGGAATAGAAACAGTTTTTTGCATCAGTTCTTAAAGACTCGCTCCCCCAATTTCGGAGGTTTGACCAATCGATGTCTCCGTTTTCAATCTTTTTATCACTAATTGATTTAACTCCCTTCGGGATAACGAAAAATGCATACTCATGCGTGTAGGAAAAGTTTGCGCCCTGCACACCTCTTGGATTGTGCACAATAGTAATGCAGTGAGTTTCATGGTCGGGGAACGTCTCTCTCAAGAGCACGCCCAAATAGTCAAACTCATTTGCATCAATGGCCACAATCAAAACACCGTCCCTTGTAAGCAGACTCTTTGCAGCTTCCAGCCTATTCTTCATGAAGGTCAGCCACGTCGAGTTATTGAAATTGTTATTGTAACAGAAGGTATTTGATGGACTGTCTGGATTATAGGGTGGATCGATGTATACAACCTTAATCTTTCCTCGAAACTGCTCTTTCAAGGAGTGCAGCGACAGTAAATTATTACCTTTCAAGATGATATTTTCTTGAATTGTCCCAAGGGCGTCACGTTTCAAGTTTTTGACGGTCTCTACTCCCTTTGGGGTATAGCGTTTCCATCGGGTGAGTGTCTTTGGTGCGAACAATTTATCAATCTCGTCCTGCGCTAAAATCTCATTAAAAAAGATTTCCTCACGCGCCTTTTCTTCTCTCGACATTCCACCCTCAAGCACACAATCCTTAAACGGCCACGCGAGAGAAACTTCTTTGCGCTCGTTCAAAAATTTTCCTCCAACCGTTAAACCAATCTTGTTCTTAAATCTTGTAAACGAATCATTAAGAAAATGCTTATCCTGTATATAGGCGATAAAAGTGTTCACATCAAACACCCAGTGACCCTTCACCTCCACAAAAAATTTTTTCTTTATATCGGTCTGATTAAGCAAAAGCTCAATAAGGCCAAGATCGGATTTATAGGCGGCATCGATAACAGCATCTTTCAGCAGTTCGTTTTCTTTATCCAAAAATCGCTGATCGGTTTTCAGCAGGCTTTCTAACTTGGAATAGAAGCCTTGATCTCCGGTCTGAATTTTTGAATTTGTTATCGCGTTCTTCATAGTAATGGTAGTAGTAATGATTTTCCGTCTTCTCATCCTCCCCAACGTCACTTCTTTTCTTCTCCAAGAAACTTCAACAGGTCTTCTTTTCTGTATCGCCGCGTCCGTTTCTCCCCGATGCGGATGGCAGGCAAAATACCCTTCTTGTCCCACTGACGAAGGGTGTTTGGATGGCATTTTAGGATTTCGCTCGCCTCTTTCAGCGTGAGTAGCCCGGGAAGCTCTTGCTGATTTTTTGCACCGTTTTCCATTGACGATCGGTGTAACATTTGGTAACAATACCACACGTTAGATGCCTTTCACAGGTCATCCTGTGGACGAATTATCATTACTATGGCGAAAGAATACTCGGAAAGGAGTTTTTTATCTGAAATTGATGACTACTCGCTGATCGCGGACTATTTTCGCAACCGCAAACCGAGCATCGCCAGTTTTTCATACATCAAGGAGAAAACGAAAAAGAAACAAAATAGTGAGGAGGCCGTGGGTCGCATCATTCAGACGCTCCGTGACCAGCCCGATGACGTACAGCGTGACATCGAGCGCGATTTCAAGCGCGTCAACGGCCTTGCGAACGAGAAAGGCTCACAAAATCTGATTGCGGAAGCCGAAGCGCAAGGCGTCCAAGTTCCGATTGATGCCTTCGTTGAGATGAACACCCACGACCGCGCGTTGTGGTTTTTCAATAAATATCCTGTCGTGTTCGACGAGGCAGATGCAATCCAACAATTTTATGATCTCAACGGTTGGAAACGTGTGCCCGTGCCGAACCGTCCCATTTCTGTCGTGATAGAAAAGAAGGATGCGCTGAAACAGGCTCTACAAAAATACTACGAGGACACTGACGCTGTGGGGAAGTATGGGAGCATTGAGGTGTACGATAAAAAAGATCGCATCTATGTCGTAGCACGTCTCACAAAACACGCAGAAAACAATTTTGTTCCAGACGGACAGGACGGATTGAAACGAGAGGGCACCAGACGCCAAACATTTGAGGTTTATTTCTTGTATCGACCCAGCAAAGACGCGAATGAGGACGGCGAGCTTGAGATCAAGGCGTCGGGAGGGTGGGAAAAACAGCGCGATCTGCTTGGCGTTTTTACCAAAACCGTTTTCAATTTCGAGCTCGACGACAGCAGGCAAGCCTACGACTTGGCACCTCTCAAAAAACCAACTTTCAAGATGGTCGCCGATCCTGAAGATCGGTTGGAATGGTGGTGGCTCAAATCGCTTGAGCTCTGTACGCCTGACCGACTTACCCGTATCAAGGTTTCTGTTACGGATGGAGGATACTCGGGCGTAGATGCGATGTGGGAGGAGCTCCGTCGCCTTCACCTCGCAGATAAAGTTGAGCACATGCTTATCAACCGCGTAGATTTTCAAATGAAGTTCACGCCAACGAAGGACCGACAAAAAGGAACGGCTACGTTTTATATCAACTGGAAAGATACCTGCTCCCTCAATAGGATTGACGAGTTCAATATCAAAGCAGGCGTCATACTGAAGAAATCAAAACTCGATTGTGGCTTTGATAAATGATCTGCTCAAGCGGCAGGTGCACTTTTCACCAGCCACTATTGACCAAAAAGAAGCCGCTCGATGCGCCAAAGATTTTGATACGCTCGTTGCACTCGAAATCCTTGAGCGCACGACTACACTGCGCCATCGGCTCTGTCCTACATGCGAAGCAGAGATACTCGAAGTGCGGGTCATATCTGAAACGAAAGCGTGCACCCTGTGCACACGAGACGAACAGGCGGGACGAGATCATTTCAATCCGCAAGAACTGAAAACGTGGACTCTCAATACCCCACGCCTCCTTTCACTATTTCAAGAGGCTATCGGGATCGAACACCCGAAGACTGATGAAAGCATCAGTGGCCTGTTATGGGACCTCGGGACGCAAGAGATAAACGGAGCGAGCTACCATCTGTTTTTTTGCCGCAACATTGACGAAATCGAGAAATCAAAAATCTCCATCGTCGCCACACTGCCGCACAGCGCCGTTTTTTATACTGGCACGCCACATGTCGCACTCCCCGATGTAGTCATTTTGGTGCCATTTTCAGATGCCATAAAAGACATGAAGGATGGCTGTGTTATCGCTAACCATGAGTTACTTGAGCAATACTTTCCGCGTGACCTATACGCGACCAAGGAGGGCGTCACCCAGCTCGATGACACAATGGCGCTACAAGATAACGCAATACTTCACGGGCGTATCCGTGGCGGTCATTTCAAAAAGAGTGCCGCTATTCATCCGCTTGCCGCAAGGATCATCGAACGTCTCTACCAGATCAGAAACTACGACGACCATGCTATGACGTTGCAAGAGCTTGCTGATGCGTTGGAAAGCACGAAAGTCTCTATCTCAAACGAGATCAAACGCATCAATGAATTGCCGACTGAAAAGAAAATCTTGCACAAATACGACGATCAAAGATGGGGCCTCAACCCTCGCTTGAGTTGCGCGTAACCGTTCACAAGACCATTCACTAAAACCACGAAACGCGGTGGATAACGCCGCGCAGTCGAAAAGCAAAGTCCGAGAAATCGGGCTTTTTTCGTTCTCAACCTGCGCCGCTTGACACACTCCAAAAGTGAAAAATAGCAAACCCGTGATGGCTACCAAGCCACCAAATTACTCACTTTTTCACGCATTACTATGACGCGAAAAGATCAGCGGCCTTCGCGGGAGCCGCAATACATCCCGCTCGATGACCCGTCCCTTGTGTTCACTTTATACGATTTGAATTGCGCTGCGGCGATTTTATGCGCTGGGTACGAGCTCTTATCGGTGGGGAGAGACAACCCACGCAAGTGCCTTTTTATTTTCCGCAAGCAAGACGGAATCGAGGAGCTTTGCGATCTCTACTGGTCAGACCGCTTGGAGATCAAGGCGCGGGCTTACGCCGACACGATCAAGGCGCTGAAAAACAAGCTGTACAGCGAATGAGTCTATGGTTTTGTCGGACGCGGACATCGAACGGTTCCAAGCAATCTATCGGGAACGGTTCGGCAAAGAAATCAACAAGCAGGATGCCTACGAACAGGGCATCGCGCTTTTGCGGATGCTTCGCGCCGTCTACAAGCCCATGACACAAGAGGAGCTCGATTTCATTCAGGAGCGGAGAAAATTATCTCCCCCATTACCCGACATTACAAAGCTATGAACACACAAGACATTTCTATCCGCGACTACCTGCGCGATAAAGGTATCGAGTTCCGCGAAAGCGGCGGTGAGCTGGTCGCCAAGTGCCCGTTCGCTGATTGCGATCAAGACAGCCGAAGGCTGGAAGCGCACTGGTACATCAACCCCGAGACTTCGCAGTACGACTGCAAAAAGTGCGGAGCGCAGGGCAATTTGAAAACGCTGATGAAACATTTTGGCGACGAGCCTATGTTTCAAGATGCGCCACGGCCGAGGAAGACAGCTCATTTTGATGCCAGCATGGTCGAGAAGTGCCACGAGGCGTTGCCATCGCCTATACGCGAGTACCTGCACAAGCGCGGGCTGACCGACGAGGTGATTGATAAATACAAGCTCGGCTACGGCCAGTTTTACCGTAAGCAGTGGATCACGATCCCGATCAAAGACGCATACGGCAACTATTCCTATTTCAAGCTACGTCAAGACCCTGCCGATGGCGACGAAAAAATTACCTATCCCAAAAGCGGCGCGGAAGCCCAGCTCTATGACTGGGAGATGCTGGAAAACGTAAATGGGTCACTCATGGTGTGTGAAGGCGAGCTGGACCGTCTGGCTCTTATCTCAAAAGGCGTCACAGCTGTCACGAGCACACATGGCGCGATGACATTCAAAGAACAGTGGGCGGAACGCATCCAAAAATGCGGCAAGGTTTATGTTTGTTTTGACCTCGACGACGCGGGGCGTAAGGGTTCGGAGCGTGTAGCGAAAATGGTGGAAAATGGTGGATCGTGTGAGACATTCATGGTCACGCTTCCATCGGAGCTCGGGGAGCACGGAGACATCACGGATTACTTTGTGAAGTTCGGCGGTACGGTCGAAGACCTCTTTGGTAAATACGCGAAGCCCTACCCCGAACGGATTGATATTTCGCAATTCTCTCCCATGTCCGCCGACCAGCTTCTCGACACGCTGGGGCTGACTATCAAATACGACGCGGAGAATAAGCTCTCAACCTTCTTGTGCGAACTTTCCTCCTACACCGAGAGCTCCCAGTTCAACATCAGCTACAACGCGCCAAGTTCGACGGGCAAAAGCTACATCCCGACCGAAATCGCCCGCCTGTTTCCCGAGGGCGACGTGATGGAGATTGCCTATTGTTCGCCGACGGCGTTCTTCCACGATGTCGGGGAGTACAACAAAGACAAGAATTGCTATCTGGTGGATTTGTCGCACAAGGTTCTGATCTTCCTCGACCAGCCGCACAATGAGCTTCTTGCCCGCCTACGTCCGCTTCTCTCGCACGACAAAAAGGAAATCATGCTGAAGATCACGGACAAGTCACAGAAGTTCGGAATGAAGACGAAGAACATTCTTTTGCGCGGCTATCCGTCCGTCATCTTTTGCACGGCGGGATTGAAAATTGATGAACAGGAGGCCACCCGTTTTCTGCTTCTCTCCCCCGAGGTGAGCCAAGAGAAAATCCAGCAGGGCATCAGCGCGACGATCCGCAAAGAGGCAAACAGCGAGGAGTTTGTCGGCTGGCTGAACGAGAACCCAGACCGCGCCTTGCTCAAGGAGCGTATCCGCGCGATCAAGCTGGAAAACATCCAAGAGATCAACATTCTGCATCCCGAGCGCATCGAGCAACGATTTTTTAGCGATAACAAGACGCTGAAACCTCGCCACCAGCGTGACATCAAGCGTCTTCTTGCCCTCGTCAAATCCTTCGCCCTGCTGAACGTCTGGTGGCGCGAACGTAACGGCTCCACGATCACAGCGAACGACGAGGATATTGATGCGGCGTTCAAGCTCTGGGAGAAAATCGCCGTGAGCCAAGAGCTGAATCTACCACCCTACATCTACAACCTGTTCCGCGAGGTCATTCTCCCCGCGTGGCAGGCGAAAAATACCTTGAACACGATGCTGGCCGAACCTGTGTCGAAGGTCGGCGTCTCGCGGCAAGAGGTTTTGGAGAAGCACTTTGCCGTCTACGGACGGATGCTCGACAGCAACCAACTGCGCCAGCAAATACTCCCCATGCTCGAAACGGCTGGTCTGATCGTTCAGGAACAGGACCCTGACGACAAACGCAAGATGATGATTTTTCCCGCCTCGCTCTACCAGCTTCCAAACAATAGTGGAAACGACGGTGGGGTAAATAGCGGGGATGCTGGAAATAGTGCAACGCAGGGTGGGGAGAAAAACGAAGCCCTGCCTTTCTAACCCACCCCACCCATAACTTATGTTGTGCAAAGCAATGACAAATACGGGAGAACCCTGCCAAGCGCAGGCGATGCAAGGCGAGGAGTACTGCTATCTCCACAATCCAGCCGTGAGCGAAGACGAGAAACGAGATGCTCGTTCACGCGGAGGCAAGGAAAATCAGATCATCGTCAAAACTCCTCTCCCGCCGATCAAGTTCACGAGCCCAAAGGACGTGATTTCACTACTGGAAGAAACGATCAACGCCGTGCGTAGCGGGGAGATGGACGTGAAGATCGCAAACTGTCTCGGATTTTTGACTGACAAGCTCCTCAAAGCCTACGAGATTGTCGAATTGAGCGACAAGGTTGAGGTCATGGGATTGTTCTTGGAAAAACGAAAAGGACGCTGACCCTATGAAGAAGAATCTCACCAGCCTATTACAAAAGGGCAACCTGACGCCGAAGGAACGGTGCCAGATGTTCGTGCAAAACGTCGTGGCCGAGGAGCGCGAAGGAAAAGGATTTTTGAGCGATGCGGACAAGTACGCTCTGGTCGAAGGATGGCATCCGACGGACAACTACGAAATCAGAGAGTACAACAAATACAATGGCGCATGGCGGACGGCTCTGCTTGCCGAGATTGATGCCCAGACGACCTATTTGCGGGCGCAGAACGCGCACTTGAGAGCAGAAGTCGCCGCGACCTATTACATGCTGGCGGACGGCGAAATCTCCAAAAAACGAAGCGATAAAGATGACCTGAACGCCGTACTGGAAAATACAGGCTTGATCCGCGAATACGTCACCTATCGCTACGCTTTCGATCTGATGAATGATGAGCTACGGCAAGATTTGCTCAAGCTCTACCCAGACATCGAAACCGAAAGCGACTACCTCACGTCGGAGCTCGCGCTTTTTGAGTTACTCGGCGATACAGGCGAGGCGTCCGATGAAGCGAAAGACAAGATCGCCGACCTGATCTCAAAACGAGCGTTCAACAAGTACGCGGCCGCGCTCGCGGAGAAGAAGCCGAGCGATTTCATAAAACCGTGGAGCTTTCATGGTTATTTCGCTGACATCCCACTCTTGGAAGTAGCGAAGAAATGGGCGGAACATGAGAGCATTGATCTACCTGATAAACAGGATGATGATGTGGCGTTGGAAAAATTACTCGTCGAGAAAATCACGGCTCATGCCGAGGAGCGAAAAACGAGCGTGGGAGATTTGATACGACGGACGACGCGGAAATGGCTGGATGAAGGGCTGCTAGAAGAACACGCTCCTCTGTTTTTGAGCGACAAATACGAGACAGTGAACGATGCGAACACGAAGTTGCCGCATAATGAAGTTTTCAAGCAGTGGCTCGAAGCGAAAACAAAAGCCGAGCAGAAAATCCAACAGATGATAGATGCTGGGGAGTTGGAAACGCGGATCATCACTGACAACGTTTTCGGGATTGAGCGCAAACACGAAACCATCCTCGGCAAGAGTCTCTATCGGATGAAAGGCGACCTCAAGTTCGTCACGGACTACAAAAACCAAGCGGAGGCGTTCATGCCCGTCGGCACCCTGTTCGACATCATCAAACGCGGCGGACTGATCGAGGAGTACGGCCACCTGCTTGGTTTTCAAGACATTTTTACACGTCTCTCCAAAATCTATGACGTTGATCTGACTGAAAAGGTAGATGCCTACGTCGCAAGCATCCGGCATGACATCGAGCTGCTCAATAGCAGTCTACGGTTCATCAAAGACAAGTTCGGGAGCGAGGCGTACATGCTCTATGACTGCCACTATTTTATGGACGTGCCACAGGCTAATTTCGTCATTGACCCAGATGAGATCGAGCACGCAAAAGACAGGCTCAAAATCTACTATGACGAGTTTGAGAAGGTCTTGGGCGACGAGTTCGGGACCGTTCACAAATGAGGCATAATGAGCTATGATGACTGCGTTGATCCTGTACCCAGACGTGAAACGCTTTTGTTGTATTTGCTGCCCGAAATGGGCGGCTCTGCCAGCAAAGCATCACGCGTTTCGCGTATGTGGAGCAGGATCAACCAGAGCCGTCCTTTTTGGATGGCAAAATTTATGATGAAACCAAACCAACCAAGCCTGCGATACTTCCTGTATGCCCGTAAATCGTCAGAGAGCGAAGACCGGCAGGTTCAATCTATCGAAGATCAGGTCAACCGCCTCAAACTCTTGGCGGCAGATTTGAAAATCGAGATCAAAGAGATCATCACGGAGGCGAAGTCGGCCAAGATGCCTGATTGTCGTCCCGAGTTCACGCGCATGTTGGAGCGGATTGAGAAAGGCGAAGCAAATGGCATCCTATGCTGGCAGATCAACCGTTTGTCGCGCAACCCGATTGATAGCGGCAAGTTGAGCTGGATGCTCCAAAAAGGCATTTTGCAATCCATCCAGACGATTGATCGTCAGTATCTCCCCGACGACAACGTGCTACTGTTCAATGTGGAAAGCGGCATGGCTAACCAGTTCATCATTGACCTTCGCAAGAACAGCAAACGCGGCATGGAGGGCAAAGCGGATCGCGGTTGGTTGCCTTCACGCGCTCCCCTCGGCTATTTGAATGACAAGCTGGAACATACAATCTACCCAGACCCAGAACGCTTTGATCTGGTACGAAAAATGTGGGACATGTTGCTCACAGGAAACTACACCGTGCCGATGATCCTTGAGATCGCAAACAAGGAGTGGGGCTTTCGTGTACCGACACGCAAACGTGGAGGCGGTGGGGAGCTCGCGCAGAGCGTCGCCTACAAGATGTTCACCAACATTTTCTATACGGGCATGTTTGAATGGACGGGGCGAAACTATCAAGGCAACCACAAGCCGATGATAACGATGGAAGAATACGACCGCGTGCAGGTGATTTTGGGGAGAAAAGGCAAGCCACGATCCAAGAGCCACGATTTTCCATTCACGGGCATCATGCGCTGCGCTGTTTGCGGTTCCATGATTACGGCTGTCGAGAAGACAAAAATAGTGAAAGAGACTGGGGAGCTCAAAACCTACACCTACTATTACTGTACCAAAAAGAAAAAGGGCATCATCTGCGATCAAAAACCGATGACCGCAAAAGAGCTTACGGATCAAATCGAGATGGAGCTGGAACGCTATGCCATTGATCCGCAATTTTTGCACTGGGGTTTGGAAATCCTGAACAGGGACAATGACAAAGAGATTGAAGATCGCACGAAAATCTACGAAAACCAGCACAAATCACTCGTCGAAACGCAAAAGGAGCTCGATGAGCTCTCCCGTATGCGTTACCGCCAGCTTATTGACGATGTCTTCTTCGTAAAGGAACGCGATGCCCTGCAAGAAAAAATCGTCAAACTCAAAAATAACCTGCGTGAAACGGAAAGCCGCGCCGTGAAATGGTTAGAACTGACAGAGCGCACGTTCGCCTTCGTGACGCACGCTCGCAAGGAGTTTGCTTTGGGCGGTTTGGAAAAGCGGCGGGAAATCTTTGCCGCGCTTGGTTGGAACTTCTTGTTAAAAGATAAAAAAGTCACTATTCAGGCTCATGACTGGCTTCTTCCGATCAAAAATAGCTATCCGGCTATCGAAGCCGATTACAAGCGGTTAGAACTGACAGAAAATGGCTCCATAAACGAGAAAACTCCGGCTTTTGCCGAAGTTATTTCTCGATGGGGTCACATCGTAGAGGTTGTTCGCACCGCTATAGCGAATATGCCACCGTGCTCTTTTATTCCGGATTATCAAAACATCTAACGCTGGCAGACGTTCAATATATTTGTGATTAAGCGTTTGTATTATTAACTACATCCATCTGTCTCGACGACTTCAACACGGAACCCGACATCGGGATGCGAGGTCTGCATCAGCTCTTTTGCTTTTTCTGCGTGCTCTTCAAAGATAGATATTGGACACAGTGACACACAACCTTTGATCGTCAACACTGCTTCCGATGGAGCCGGCAGCGTTACTTCGGTAGAACAACCACAAGATTCAAACACTTCTGTCGCCTCGCGCAGGGTTATTGTATATCTCCTTGCTTCATCACTGGCTTTAATCTCTTGTTTCATACAATCACCTATACTTCGTTATATCGACCTTAGTAATTCCCATACAAGGGCGATTTTGATTAATCGACTCAGTTCAAGGTTCGCTAATTGAAATTGACTGCAAAATTATACATGCCCATAGAACAAACTCCTTTGATCGTTGCCCCCGGTTGTTGGGGAGGAATTTCAATCGGCGTTATTCCCGAAGATGGAAGCATGGCACGAAATCCAACGGCGGGGACGGTTAACGCAGAAGAACAGTCAAAGGTACCGTTTGTTTGAACGTTAATGACGGTTGGCATATTGGCCTTGGCCGTCGTGACGCGAGGAGCGTACCCGCCTTTAGCCCTAATCTCAATCACTTGTTTGCCATCCAGAACGCTCACGTTCGTCTGTCCGGGAGCATCGACGGGCGTATTACCTCCCCGAAGGAGCATGAAGATGCCGCCTATGGCGAGAATCATGACGACAAGGGAACCGATGATGACTTTGTTCATAGAAAAAGATTTAGAAGTTAGAAGCTAAAGACTGGATTGATCAGACCTGCTCCCGCTAATGTACTGATGAGATTAAAGACCGCAAAAAAGATCACAATCAGCCCGGCCGTTTTGAAAAAGATGCCTGACTGGGCTTTCTTATGAATCCCAAGCGAGCTGAAACTCAAGAGCGAAAGCACAGGCAAGGTTCCAAGAGCGAAAGCCAGCATCGTCAGCCCGCCCTTCACAAAGCTACCGGTCGTGAGGGTGTAGATTTGCATGGACTGTGTAAACCCGCAGGGAAGAAAAAAGGTCACGACTCCCACTACGAGCGGCATTAGCACATGATTGGCGTTCTTCAATCCATGAACACGGCTTCCAAGACTCGTTGGCAACGTAAATTGCAGCTTCTTGGCCCAAGGGAATATATCAAGGAGGTTAAGACCTAGAGCGAAGAGGACAAGCGCTACAACGAGTCCAAGAACCAACATACCGGTCGCTCCAAATTGAAAGACTGACCCCAAAACTCCGATAACTCCTCCCAGAACAAAGAAAGATACGAGCCGACCTAGGTGGAACATGGCTTGGGGCCGTACTTTGTCGCCCTCCTTGGCGTAACTTGCGGACAAGGATAGGACGATCCCACCTACAACTGCCATGCAGGTTGAGACAGAGGCAACCAGTCCTACGATAAACGCTGTTCCATAGGTGACGTCTCCCGTACGTACCAGATTCACGATGCCGAGCTTCTGTAAGAGGACGAAGACGGCAACAAAGAGAAGGGAGATCGGGAGCGCGTAGACAAACTCAGACCAGCGAACGGTCTTTTGTTCTTTTTCCAGAGAAAGGGAATACCCATGGGGCTTCAATACCTCGCTGAGTTCGCTCATGACTTGTTCTTGCGACTTGTCTCCAAAGTCTCCTGTCACTTCTACATGCTTCTCGTTAAGTGATGTCTTCGCTCGTGACACCCCTTGGACATCTTTCAGTTCGCTTTCGGTAAGAATCACGCATGAGTTGCAGTGCATGCCGTTTACATGAAAGGTATAGGTTTGCGACATAAGAAGAGATTAGAGCTTTTTCGCTTTAAGGCGTAAGGAGTTACCGACCACGGAAACGCTTGAGAACGCCATCGCGAGTCCCGCAAAGACTGGATTTAGCAGCCAACCAAAGAACGGAAAGAATAGGCCTCCCGCGAGCGGAATACCGACCACGTTATAAATAAACGCCCAGAACAGATTCTGTTTGATCCCCGTCATCGTGATCTTCGAGAGATGAATCGCTTTGACCAGCTTTGAGATGTCGCCGTGTAGAAGGGTGATGCCAGCGGTTTCGATAGCGACGTCAGTTCCAGTTCCCATAGCAACGCCCACGTCTGCCTGCGCCAGAGCGGGGGCATCGTTTACCCCGTCTCCCGCCATGGCAACAAGATGGCCTTGTTTCTGCAATTCTTTTATTTTATTGAGCTTGTCGTCGGGCATGACTTCGGCGACTACTTCATCGATGCCCACTTGTTTGGCAATCGCCTTGGCCGTGTTTGCCATGTCTCCCGTGAGCATGATGGTTTTGATTCCAAGGGCATGAAGCTCTTTGACGGCTTGGACGGCTTCGGGCTTGATCGCGTCTGCCACAAAGACGACGGCAACAATCTCGTCTTTTGTCGTGAGAATGACGGGTGTTTTTCCTTGAGCTGTTTCCCCCTGAATAAATTCGGGGTTCAGCGGCAGTCCCAGATCGGTGACGAGCTTAGTATTGCCTGCAAAGTATTCGTTTTTCCCCACGATTCCTTTTACTCCCTTGCCCTTGATGCTGTCGAAGTTCTGAATTGTTTGTAAGCGAATCTTTTTCTCTTTCGCATACTCGGTTATCGCATGGGCGATCGGGTGCTCGGACTTGCCTTCAAGAGAAGCGAGAATCGAGATGATCTCTTCCTCGGAAAAATCCTTGGAGACCTTCTCAATGTTTACCAGTTCTGGTTTTCCCTTGGTAATCGTTCCCGTCTTATCAACAACAACTGTATCTACCTTGTGTAGATTCTCAAGTGTTGCCGCATCCTTGATAAGAATGCCTTCCTTCGCTCCTTTCCCGACTCCAACGATAATGGCTGTCGGTGTCGCAAGGCCGAGCGCGCACGGACACGCGATTACTAAAATTCCAACGAAGGATGTTAGGCCGTAGGAAAGCGCTTGAGCAAATCCGAGCGACGGAATACCAAAAGCCAACCACGCGGCCAACGTGACAAATGAAAGTGCAAGGACGATCGGCACGAAGACGGAGGAAATCTTGTCAGCTAATGCTTGAATAGGTGCACGGCTGCCTTGAGCCTCTTCGACCATCTTAATAATTTTTGCGAGAAGCGTTTCCGAACCAATATTTGTCGCCTTAAACGTGAAGGAGCCCGAGGTATTCATCGTTCCAGCAATGACCTTATCTCCTTCTTTCTTCTCCACAGGCATGGATTCACCCGTGACCATTGATTCATCAACAAAGGAAGAGCCTTCCATCATCACTCCATCCACAGGAATGCTTGCTCCCGGTTTCATGAGGATCAAATCATTAATCAGCACCTGATCGACTGGCACTTCCTGTTCTTTTCCGTTCCGTATGACGAGAGCTGTTTTTGCTTGGAGATTCAGGAGCTTCTCAATCGCATCACCTGTTTTAAGCTTTGCCTGCGCTTCAAGATATTTGCCCAGAGCAATAAAGGTGATCACAACGATTGTGACATCGTAATAGGTTTGTTCTACGTTTACGAAGCGGGCGAGCGGTTCCTCAAAGGCAGAAAGAATGAAGCTGTAGAGAAATGCTACCGACGTGCCGATGCCAATCAGCGTATCCATGTTGGCTTTGCCGTAGCGAAGGAAGCGATAGAGCCCAAGCAGGTAAGGCTTTCCCACCACGAAGAGCGTATATGTAGCAAAAATGGGGAGAAGATGATGAAAAAACTCTTTGAGTATCTCTACGGGCGGTGCCAAAACATTGAACTCAGCGAGCATGTCCCAACCCATAATAAAGGCACTAAACAAAGCGAGCGGAATCACGGACAGAACCTTATTTCGCATGTCGCCGATCTCTTTTAGCTTATCTTGTTTTGATTGATTCAAACCTAGATGCGTCGCATGTTCGCTTTCTGACATACCCATGGATTCAGCCGTCGGGATCACCAGCGAGTAGCCAAGCGGCTCGATTGCTTGTGAAAGGTGATGGGGATTTGTCTTCGCTCCATCAAAGGAAACTCTCGCGGTCTCCGTACCATAATTCACCTTGGCAGATTCAACCCCCGGTATCTTCTTAACCGTCTTCTCAATGATGCCCGCGCACGAAGCGCAGTGCATGCCTTTAATCTTGTAGGTTTTGGCATTGGTCATATTATTTCCGTTTAAGTTGGTATACCTTCAAGATTTCTCCGATCGCCTTCTTTTCGTTACCGCTCTTGATCTGATGGAGCGCGCAATGAGAAAGATGGTTTTCCAACAGCACATCCTCTATGTTGGAAAGCGCCTGTTTGACCGCTGATGTCTGTGTGATGACGTCGATACAATACGCATCTTTGACGATCATTTCTTGGAGGCCCCGGATCTGACCCTCGACGATTTTTAATCGCCGAATGAGCTTGTGGTTGTCTTGGTGCATATAAAACCAATATACCCCCTAGGGGGTATATGTCAACTGGTTTCAAAAACACAGGTTTTCTCTACGATATTAGCTCCCAAAATTCTGTCTCCGCTTCTTTGTATCCTTCCGGCCCTTCATCCGTTCCTGCCAAACAAAGTTCGCAGGTGGTAAACAAAACGCCCGCTTGAAATTCCTGTACATAGTCGCAAGGAATACACATATACATGCCGTGTACGGGTGCGATGTCACCAATCTTATATAACGTCTTTGTCCGCGTTGCTTCATTTTGCATAGGATTCAACGTAAAAAATAAAAGGACCTATCTGTACTGATCCGGTATCTCTCTCAACGCGCAAAGCGACAGAAACTGACGGATGCGTTTCTTTTCCTCGCTACTACATCTTGTGTTCTATTTTGAATCAGACCACTACATATTGTGGATAACCAAAAATAACGGCTTGTTTCTCATCCCTTTACCCGAACCTTCTTCGGCGCTATCTTGAAGGAACAGTCTTATGCCAAATTGTGTCACCGAGTATCGTTGCCAATCCTGCCATAAACTGTTTTTCAAAGGATTGCTCGTCGAGGGTTCAATCGAGGTCAAATGCAAGTACTGCCATGAGGTCAATACGATTCATGCCACCCAATTCAATGAACTTCTATGCTTGATTAAACATTGTCCCAACCGCATCAGCTGGGATTCACAAAAAGAATCCAAATAACATTCGTTCAATCCTCCACAGAAGCTCCCGAAGCTCACAGACCGTGAGTTTTTATTTTGTTCATTTTTTCTTCTCTATGACCACATCAACAATGACGCTCCCTAATGTCTTGAAGCGCGACGGCCAGAAGGCTGCCTTCGACAAAGAACGCATTTACAATGCGATCCGTTTAGCGGCAGAAACGACAGAAGAGCTTGGACTTCCAGAAGTCCGTCGTCTCACGGAAACGATCCTCCTTTTCATTACAAAACAAGCCAAAAACCGCAAGGAACTCTCCGTGGAAGACATCCAAGATATCGTTGAATTTACCCTCATGGCATCCGGGTATTTCAAGACGGCCAAGAGCTACATCGTCTACCGCGAAAAACGTACCCAAGCTCGGGAAACAGCTAAGGTCGTGGTCGATGTCGATAAAACGATCAGCGAATACTTGAATCAATCGGACTGGCGGGTAAATGAGAATGCAAATCAAGGTTATTCGCTCGGTGGGATGATTCTGAATACCTCTGGAAAGATCACGGCGAATTACTGGTTAAACTACGTCTACCCAAAGGAGGTTCGTGAAGCACATGTCGAGGGAGATTTTCATTTGCATGATCTCGGGATGTTCTCCGGATATTGCGCTGGTTGGAGTCTGCGACAACTTTTGGAAGAAGGTTTTAATGGAGTCGCGGGAAAGGTTGAATCCGATCCACCGAAGCATTTTGAAACAGCTCTTGGTCAAATGGTGAACTTTCTCGGAACGCTACAAAACGAATGGGCGGGTGCACAGGCGTTTTCTTCCTTTGATACGATGCTCGCGCCTTATGCCAAGCGGGACAAGCTCACCTACGAACAGATCTATCAGGGCGTGCAGCAATTCGTTTTCAATTTGAATGTTCCTTCACGCTGGGGCATGCAGACGCCGTTCACAAATATCACGCTTGATTGGGTTGCTCCCGATGATTTGAAGGACAAGCGTCCGGTCATCGCAGGAAAAGAAGAGTCGTTTACCTATGCCGATTGCCAACCGGAAATGGATCTCATCAATAAAGCCTTCATCGAGATCATGACGAAAGGCGACCGCAAAGGCCGCGTCTTCACTTTCCCGATCCCGACCTACAACGTCACGAAGGATTTCAAATGGGACACGGAGAACGCCAAACTCTTGTTTGAAATGACATCGAAGTACGGAATTCCCTACTTCCAGAACTTCATGAATTCCGATCTGAATCCGAGCGACGTACGAAGCATGTGCTGCCGGTTGCAGCTTGATCTGCGTGTGTTGCGTGCGCGTGGAGGTGGCTTGTTTGGATCAGCAGAAATGACAGGAAGCGTCGGCGTCGTCACGATCAACCTTCCGCGCATCGCCTACCTCTCGAAGACGAAGGCAGTCTTTGTGGAACGCCTTGGGAAACTCATGGATACTGCAAAAGTTTCGCTTGAGATCAAACGGAAAGTGGTTCAAGACAATATCGACCGAGGCTTGCTTCCATACACGAAGCGCTATCTTCCTTCGCTCCGCAATCACTTCTCGACGATTGGATTGAACGGGATGAACGAGGCTTGTGTGAATCTTCTCGGTTCCAATCTTGCGTCTGCAGAAGGAACAGCCTTTGCGCATGAAGTCCTAGAGTTTATGCGCGATCGTTTGGTTGCGTATCAAGAAGAAACGGGAAACCTCTACAATCTTGAGGCGACCCCCGCCGAAGGTGTGACCTATCGCTTTGCGAAAGAAGACCAATCGCGTTATCCCGGCATCGTGCAAGCGGGAACGAGTGATGCGCCGTACTATACGAATTCAACCCACTTGCCCGTTGGCTATACCGAAGATCCGCTCAGCGCCCTCGATCATCAGGATGGATTGCAGACCAAGTACACGGGGGGAACGGTACTTCATTTGTTCTTAGGCGAACGTGTACGGGACTGGAAAACGTGTGCCACATTCGTGAAGAAAGTCGCTGAATCGTACCATCTGCCATACTTCACCATCACGCCTACGTTCAGTATCTGTCCTAAACACGGCTATCTCACAGGCGAAGTACAGGAATGTCCGACTTGTCAGTCCGTCTGTGAAGTTTGGTCGCGTATCGTCGGTTACTTCCGTCCGGTGGATCAATGGAACAAAGGGAAAAAGAGTGAGTACAAAGAACGGAAAGAATACGTGGTGCAAGCGGGAGTAGGTCCTGCGCCAGTGGTTGAACAAAAAGCTGCTGAACTTATTTGTGAAACCGTATGATTATTTCCGGATTTCAACCGCTAAGCCTATTAGATTATCCGGGCATCATTTGTTCGATTGTCTTTACGCAGGGCTGCCCGTTTCGCTGCGTCTACTGCCACAATCCGGAGCTCATACCTGTCCAAGCGTCTGATTTGAGCAAGATCATTAAAGAAGACGACGTGCTAGAGCGCTTGAACCGTCGCAAGAAGATCGTAGAGGGGGTCTGTATTACGGGGGGTGAACCTACCGTTCACCCCGACCTTCCGGAGTTCATCAAGAAGGTGAAGCAGTTGGGCATGCTCGTGAAGCTTGATACGAACGGACTCACGCCACGCATGGTGGAACGGCTTATCAAAGAACGGTTAGTCGACTTCTTTGCCATGGATTTGAAGCATACGTGGGAGCGCTATTCGGAAGTAATCGGCATCAAACAAAAGAACGTGATAGAGAATTGCAAGGAGACGTTTCATCTGATCCAAGATTCTTCCATTCCGCATGAATTTCGTACGACGACGTATTCTGCGCTTCATTCGGAACACGATCTCTGCGAGATCGCGTCCCAGCTGAAAGAGGGGGAAAACTATGCCCTACAGGAGATCCGTTATGAAACGACGCTTGAACCTAACCTCAAAAAAACACAAAGACTTGACCTTGAGGCGATCGCCAAGCGCATTCGCGCAAACCAACCGCTTCTACGTGTAGAGGTACGTGTTTAATCATGAAATACTATGAAATTATCAGAATTGTACAAACACCCATATCTCCCAGTCTTTCTTATCCAACTCGTGATCGCATATGAGTGGCTATCTGCCGGTTGGGAAAAGCTTCATGGAAGCCAGTTTGTCGTGAACATCGGCAAGACCTTCATCCGCTTTGGGGATGGCAACCCGCACGCATGGTATGTGGATTCGGTGTTAGGGATAGCAAAAATCCATCCGTTTCTGTTCGCGCAACTCGTCCAGTGGGGCGAGCTCTTGGCAGGGGTTGGACTTGCCTTCGCCATCATCAGTCATCTATCGAAGAATACGAGCCTAAGAGCGGTCGCAAGATACGGAGCCATTTTATCCCTCCTTGGAGCGGCATTCATGAGCCTGAACTTCTATTTTGCTGCTGGATGGACAAGTGCAAGCACGAGCGGATTGAATGCACTTATGTTTTGGACAGAAATATCGCTACTTGTTTTTTGGACTTATGAAAGAAAAATACCTTGTGTTCCGTAGGCAGGTAAATGCGCTCTGATAACTGAACAGCCCACATGAGTGACTGTGAGACTGTCCAAAATAGACCTTTGCGTAAGTGTAAACCTCTATACTCAGACCCTTTTCCTGAACGCCTACAACTAACCTGAGCTTAGATAGAAACAAGCCCCATCTGCAAACTTAATATTGGGTATCCATAGAGGAGAACCATCCCAGCCTTTCTCGACTTCTCCGCGAACCCTATACAGCGTCAGAACAAGTTTATCATTATACTTCTTTCCAAGTTCACGATCATCTTGAGATAGAAGGGTGCCGGTGTTTTTCCCAATACTGCGGTCTATCCTTACAACGATGCGACACTCCGGCTTTTGGGAGGACTCTTTGAGCGCATGGATACAGCTCGGGAAATTGTGGCCTCCCCACGGATCACCTTTCTCTGTTTTTACAAGTTCAAGAACGTTGAGAATGTCCTCCATCGAAGCAAGACGGTCTGTATCCTCCTCTCCTAACAGCTCATCCAATTTTTTGAGATTGGCAGATGTTGGAAGCGAAGGGAAGTAGTTAACTCCTCCCGCAAGGATAGCCAGCTCATCGCTCTTCAATACATTTGGGCGGGTCGGTCTTGTTCCGTCAGGTACAAGCACGCTCACGGCTCCCGGGCCCTTCTCTTGCAGGATTGAGAACAAAGCGTTATTCGCATCATTTAACTCACGAAAAAGCTTTGCAAGTGGTTCAGGCGTAAAGATACGGCATAATCCCGCATCACGGTCATAACCAAAGATGCGAGCGTGCTGCCAACAAGTATCGGCTTGCGGGGTCTTGGAGCTGCGGCAGTAATAAACCGTATGAAGTCCCTGAAACGTGACTCCTCGACTAAGGCTATTCCCTCCCACAAGGACATTGAGGCCGGAATCATAGCGGGTGCCATCGAGGGTATTTTTATTCAGAGTAATGACGTTTATCTGCGGGAGACCGCTCTTGAGAAAAGCGATTACTTCTTCTATCGGGCTTAACCCCGGCTTGGTTCTTTGGATGTCGTTCCATGCATCCTGCAAGCCATGCGGAAATGTTTGCGCCTTATTCAGGATGTCGTAGCGGATTTCTTCCAGATACTGCTCTACTTTTTCTTTGGTCTTCTCATGTTCGCTTATCTTAACTCCCGGGTGGATAAGAAAGTTACAAACGCTTCGCTCTTTCGCAATAAGACTATGTGCCCCGGCGATTAAAAAGGACAATGTTGCTTTGCGGAAACCCTCGGGAATCTCTCTCGTTTTGAGAAGTGCATCTTTTTCGTTATCGGGGGTCAACCGTATACATGCACTGTCTTCTCCATAGAAGAAGTCGCCTCCCAAGTATTTGGCACCGGGCGCAATGTAGTGCGCGAAAGACGGACGCCAATCCGATTCCTTGGCCTGTAAAAGAAGTGATTGCGGCGTTGCCGTGACATGAAGGTAGAAACTTGAGGGAGCCTGCTTGCGAAGACCGTTTAAGGCGTTGTGAATTGCGCTCACCTCAGACTGATTGATCCTCGTATTCAGACTCGATGCATCTCCCTCATCGTCCAAAAGAAACAGGGGCAGTTCCTTGAAGTAGGGATTCGATGCAATATGGCTCAGCCAATGTTTAAGGACACGGACGTTCTTCTTCAAAACGACAACTGTAGGAATGGAGGTTTTGGGCGGCGTTAGGAACTCGCTATCGTCCGTCTCTCCCAATACCCGGAACCCGTCCATAAACCCTCCCAAAGACCGTTTTGTACGCTCCAAGGTCTGCTGGTAGAGGATTGTGTTATCCGTCGTCACAAGCACGAAAAATCTGAAACCCTTATCCGCCGCCACGGAAGCCACTCCGAACATCTGTCCCGTCTTTCCGCTTTGGACATGCCCGAATAGGAGCCCTGACGTATGCTCGTTGAAGCCGAATACAGCAAGATGCTTTTCAGCAAAGCGTTCTGCCGACAAGCGTAGGGAGACGGATGAGTTCGGAACCGCATCCTCCGCTTTCTTCAAGTACGTTTCCAAGTAGTTCATAGGTTGGGTGAGAAATCCAAAAACCACACGCCGGGATCTCGCGTGGCCGTGAGTATGATTTTGTCTTTCCCGTATTTCGCAAGCATGGAAGGAGTGACGAGCTCTCCTACTTTCAAGGCTCCATTGCCCTCCATACGGCCTTTAATCCATCTTCCGAGCGTTTGTAGATCGTCTTCTGAACGGAAGTTCTTGCTATAATCACCGCTCACTTTACAACGGAACCTCCAACCGTCGTCGGTATAGACCGTAAAAGGCATATCCGCCTTCGGATAACCTTTTTGCTTGGTTATTTCACTTGAAACAATGACCTCGACTTCGTACCAAGCACGCGGTCTGACCGCCTTAGTTGCACTGGACTCGCGTCCTTTTCCAAAGTAGACGTTTAAGTTGCTTTTTTGTTCTGCCTTGAGCGGAATATTGAACGATAAACTCGTCATTCCGGCCCGAAGCTTTTCAAGTTCTCCCGGTGATACTTTTTCTACACCGGCTCTTCCCTCTAAAAGGTCGGACCGCTGAATGATCTTGTAGTCTGTATATTCAAGTATGGGCTTCGTTGCTTTCAAAGCGAGACCTTCATGCAGCTCAATCAATTGCTTAACCGAAACTGACTCTGTAAGGAGGATGTTTGCCTCCCATTGGGTATCAAGTCCCAAAATATCTGAAAGATTGGATGATCCAATGATAGAGGCTTGGGGAGCTCGGTTCTTCAAAAATGAGTAAATCTTTCCATGAAACTTAAAGGAAGTGCAGACACGGACTTCGCCGATCTCTTTGTCTCGCATGAACTTCCCAAGCGAACATGCGGCTTCGTATTGGGGTTGGGTGAATCCTTCGCGCCCGTGCATACCAATCACCAAATCACAGGTTTTTCTTTGGGAGCTGGAACTGTAGTGGGAAAGAATGGCTTGCAGCTCCATGAGAGAATCTTCGGATACGTAACCCGTAGCAATTTTAATGTCATTCGATGGAACGAGTTGGTGTTCAAATGTTTCTCGAAAACTCGAAAAACCAGAAGGTTTGAGCGGAAGGATGCTTGAATAAACGAGCTTCATATCAAGCATTCTTCAAAAACTTCTTTATCGCCTTCGCTATCACACGAATCGCAACGGGAGGAACGGAGTTTCCAATTTGACGGCGGACTTCCGTTATAGAACCTTCAAAGACAAAATCGTCTGGATACCCGAACAATCTTGCACGCTCTCTATTTGTGAGAGGGCGGTCCTCAGAAAAGTGATAGCCCCATGTGCCACCGCCTCCGCCCGCAATGATCGTTGTTGAAGGTTTGTTTGGATGAAGACGACGATAAACGTGGCTAATCATTCCTTTTACATAATGGGGAGAGCCCTTTGGAATACTGGTAAAGTTTCCACCCGGCGGAATCAATTTGAGCTTCTCTTTTGTTCTTTCGGTTATCTTCTGATGCTCGTTGTTATACAGAGCCTTCTCCGCTCCCTTCAAAGCCACCCCCGCACCTACATGAGAATGTTTATCGTGAGTATGAGGCGGCATCACAAAATCCTTCTTTATGTCATTCCGTACACCAATAATAAGAACGCGCTCTCGCAGTTGTGCAGCACCATAGTTGGCAAAGTTCACTGGATGGACTTGAACCTTGTACCCCACTTCCGCAAAGTCTGTGACAATCTGTTTGATGGCCTCGCCTTTGTTTGCCGTAAGAAGCCCTTTTACGTTTTCTGCAATGAAAACCCTTGGTCGCTTCAAGCTTACAGCTCTTACGAAGTGCCTATAGAGGTTTCCGCGTTCCGTTCCCAAACCTTTTCTCTTCCAAATCATCGAGAAATCTTGGCAAGGAAAGCCTCCAAGCATCACATCACAGCGTGACAGTGCTTTTAGGTCTACTTTGGCTATGTCCGCTTCTATAACGTGGTCTCCGAAGTTTTTCTTATACGTTTCACAAGCCCAATGGTCATTATCGTTAGCCCAGCTGATTCTGAACCCTTCCAATGCGAAACCAAGGTCCATTCCGCCACAACCGGCAAACAAGGAGCCAATAGAAAATCCACCTCTCGATACTTTTCGAGTGTTTTTAGCCATATTCATGTTCATGATCTTCAATAGATGACTATAAGTATCTATCTGAAACGCAATATACCATCAAAGAAGTGATACTCATAGTCCGTCGCCCTATAGTCATCTTCACCTCTACCCTAAAAGGGTGAAAAATGACGAGATTTTGAAAAAGTTTGGGAAGCGCGTAAAGGCGCTCCGCTTACAGAAAGGCATCACGTCTCAAATGGCTTTGGCGAACAAGGCTGGCTTGGATCGTACCTACGTGGGAGGGCTTGAACGGGGAGAAAGGAATGTCGCATTGGTGAACATCTCAAAAATAGCCAAGGCTTTGGGTGTGGACTTGGCTGATCTGTTCAAGTTTTGACGATCGAAGGACAATCTCTACCCTTTTCCATCCAACAGACGCAGAATGTCTTCTTTTTTGTATCGACGGTCTTTTCTTTTTCCGAAACGTATTGCGGGAAGGATACCTTTTCTATCCCACTGTCTTAGTGTATTAGGGTGACAATTCAATACTTCGGCCGCCTGTTGCAACGTCAAAATGTTCGGCAGGGGTTTTTTGTTCATAAGATCAGAAAATTGGTTCTTATTTGTACTTACTTTAACTTGACATAAGTGTACATCAGCGTTCAAACTATCGCCAGACTTTCTAAACCAAAAATTACTCACAATTTATGCTCAACTTGCCGGACTTTGTCCGTCGCACAACTCCTTCGGTGTTGAACGAATACTGTACAACGCAGAAGCTCGGCATCAATATCAAAGCGGATGGTGAGGCTGACAAAAACATTGCCTCATTCGTAAAGAGCTTTGAAGCTCTTGATGCCGAAGTACAAAAAATCGTTCAAGCTGATTTCGAAGAGATCGGCGAGCTTGCAAATGAGAAAGGATCGCAAATGCTAATTCAAAAGATGCAGGAGGCAAACGTAACAACACCAAAGGGCTTTGAGGATCAATCGGCGCATGATCGTGCCATCTGGGCATACTTACACCAACAGAATGCTTTCCGTTCCGTTGCAACTCATTTCGAAGTTGAAAATGTTGAAGGCTGGGTTACATTCCGCACTCCCTACATCGACAAAGAAACTACCGTTACCAAAAAAGACCTACTCGCCAAAGCTATTGCAGGCTACTTTCATAGCAAGGAGTGGCGTGGGACGCTGTGCGAGGTAGATGTTGTAGAAAAAGACGGGTATATCTGTCTTGTTTGTCACCCACAAGACTACGCCCACAAAGAGCCGATCTTCGGCAACGACGGTAAATTAAACCGTTCAGCCGTCTATCAGGGAACACTCAAGGTTTTTTTCCTGTGCAGACCTAATGACGGACAACTCAAAATTAAAGCGCGTGGAAAATTACCAAAAAAGATTGAACTTGCTACAACGTTCGCCCAAACCATCTATGGGAAGGACCTGAGCGCCACTGATGTCGTGAAGTACGACCTCTCTCCGTTGCAAGATCCGTCATTTACGTTTAGGCCCCTCCCAGAGGTGGGCGTTCTTGGTGCGGATGTGATGAGCTTGCGTATCTCACACAAGGCTCTGAAGTCCAGTGTCCAGATCACTGCATGGGATAAGGAAGGTGAGGGGGTTGAAAATATGCGCTGGCGCTTGGAACGCATGAACCTCAAACTTAACGATCCCAACATCGAGATTGACCAACTCAAAATCAAAGTAGTTTTAGATTTTGAGAATGAAAAATTAGCGGCGCAGCGTTATAAGTACAGAAAAAGCACCGTTATCGTCACCATCACTAAGCCCGCCACTTGCGCCATGAAAGAGAATGACCTCGCCGAACCTATCCAATCGGCCTTGCGTCTATGGAAGCTCTGCAACGAGGAATAGCGCTCGCCACTTTTTTGGACAAAGTGTGTCGTTATAAAGCTCCACGGCGCATCTTCTTGAGAGACGTAGGTTTGGACAAAGGCGTGCTGGTTGCTTTCAATGCCGCTGGTTTTCTTTCTGATGCAACAATGCCCGCCAACATCCTATGCCCTGACTGCTTCGAGCATATAGCTGACATACGCCCCATAGCTGATGGCCGCTATCAGGGCGTCTGTATCAAGGAAGATGGGGGCTATTTCTATATCGACCCGCAAGAGGTCAAACCACTTTTGTTTGATCTCGAAGCTCTACAGCACGCCTTTAAGAGGGAGATGGACCTCCGTGAAACATCTTCCGCTACATCTGACGAGGCGGTTCGTTTTATCGGTACACTCAACGGCGTCATGGGAACTGTATTTATTTTTTGGATGGAAAGTGACATATCCGCAGATCAATGGTCGAGGATCATTAATGCTAAGGCGCTCAGTTCGGATGCGCGAATCGTCGTTCTCTCCAGTACTCAACGTGAAATCAATGCACCTATTGGCAGAGAGATGCGGATGAAGGCCATGAACCCGGCAGATTTCATAACCGTTCCAAAGTCAGCCATCAAATGGGAAACTGAACGTTTCAAGGAACGCATTGAGGAATGCTGGGGAGTGCCAACATTCAGCGTAGATGGTTGCTTGCGCTACAGTGGAGAAACGCTTCGGAAGTATTCGACGAACCAATCAGCTTACCACTACCTCAAAGCTCTACTCACCGGTAGACCACAAAGCGTGGAAAGTCTGGCGATCACCTTGAAAGCGGCAGGCGTCAAAAAAATTACCGATCCAGCTGATTATTTCTCAAAACTCCGTACTCGCATAGTACAAGGCGTTGGTAGTGGAAAGCTGACGCAAAAACCAGATCTTGTGGAAAAAATCCTACAAACAATGGTGATGGGAGATGGAAAAAATGGCCATTTGATGCAGATACCAGAATAAGATCTGTCGGAGCCCGTCGGAACCTGTCCAAAGCATGTCGGACGGGTTCTTTTTTATTCTGGCATAAGCGGAAACGAAACGAGGTTGCGCAACCAAAGTCGAAGAACCGCATCTAATGATTTTAGTCACCAATTATGCAAAACGAACCTGAATATCTCTCTCAAGATGAGTTCTTCTCGACCTTCGACCTTGGACTCACCAGCGCGTTGTTCTGTCTTGAGCACGAGTTGTACGCCGTCGATAAAGACAACAGCCCAAGCAAAGCACAGTTCATCTTCCGTCGGGATAAAACTATCGAACGTGACATCGAAGCCTACTGGAATACCCAATTAAAGCTGAATGCCCGTTCATACTTTGATGCAATCCGATGCGTGAAAAACCGCCTCTACTCATCCTGACATATGCAGCTCACCGAAGAGGATGTGTCGGAATTTCAAGACCTCTACGAACGAAAGCTCGGCAAGCGTATCGACAAATATGAGGCGCAAGCCAAAGCGATCAGCCTTATCCGTCTTATGGAAATCGTCTATCGGCCACTTACGGACGAGGAAGCACGGATCGCCAAAGCAGTCAGTGCAGATAACAAGCCATTACCCAACTAATACCCACCTATTCCTATGGAACCAAATCAAGTCAGCGTGACAGAGTACCTCTCCTCCAAAGGCATCACCTTTCGAGAAACGGGTAGCGAAGTTGTCACGAAGTGCTTGTTCAACGAATGCGATGAAGACAGTCGTCCGAATGAACAACACCTCTATTTCTCGAAAGAGACGGGACAGTTTGATTGCAAAAAGTGCGGTGAGAAAGGAAACCTTGTAACTCTCGCCAAACATCTGGGTGGCGAGGTTCGAGAGCTATACCGTGACCAAAGTCCTCCATTTTCCAGCAAAAAGAAGGAGCCTAAGAAGCCTGTTGAAGAAATCACAACGGAACTCGTTGAACGTTGTCATCAGGCGCTCCCTCCCAACGTCCGCACCTACTTGAATACTCGCGGCATTTCCGACGACCTTATCAATCAATTCAAAATTGGATGGGGAGATTTCTACGGAGAAAATTGGATCGTCATTCCGATTCCAAAGAAAGACATCCCCGGGGAATACGCTCTGTTGAAGCTTCGGCGTGATCCGGAAACGAAAGATGGAAAGACCCCGAAAATGAAAGTCTGGCCGATGGGAGCAGCTCATGAACTATTCGACTGGGGTATGTTCAAGGGCGCTACAAACCTTGTGCTTTGCGAGGGCGAGTTCGATTGCATGGTCCTGCTGTCCAAAGGCATTCCCGCCATCACATCGACCGGCGGATGCGGAACATTCAAACAGGAATGGTTGAAGGATTTTTCCAGCCTCGAATCCGTCTGTATCTGCTATGACAACGATACCGAGGGTGAGAAAGGGGCAATTCGCGTACTCGACGCTCTCAAAAGCATTGAGACATTGAAGCTCTTTCAAACCCGTTTGCCTTTGGATATGGGTGAAGGAATGAAGGATGTAACGGATTATTTCACAAAGTACGGAGGTGATCCCCAAGCATTCACGGAGCTGGCACAAGCTGTTGGTCGTTTTGACGCCAAGACACGTATCAAGCGAATTGAAAAAGTTGAAAAAGAAATCTCCTTCGCTGAATGGAAAGAAACGGTGCGTCAACAGTTCCCGGACTGTGCCTTCGCGGCAGAAACGGGGCTGGCGGTCATCTCGCAGCTTCTTATTAAAGACATCACGAATCCATTTGCCCTCGTTCTGGTTGACGTTCCATCGAGCGGTAAGACAATCACCACCAATTTCTTTGATGGTCTGGAAGGGCTTACATACGCATCCGATAAGTTTACCCCTGCCTCATTCGTGTCTAATGCATCAAACGTGAAGCGTGAGAAGCTTGCGGAAATCGACCTGCTCCCACGTCTTCGCTATCACATGTTTCTTGTTCGCGACTTGGCGACGCTGTTTTCCAAACGCGAGGACGATTTACAGGAGTGCCTTGGCATTCTAACGCGTGTACTCGACGGAGAGGGATTCAAAACAGATTCTGGCATTCACGGAGAGCGTGCGTACATTGGTGAGTATCTGTTTATGATGCTTGCCGCTTCAACCCCCATCTCGTCACGTGTCTGGCGAATAATGGGAAGCCTTGGATCGCGTCTGTTTTTTCTCAATATGAATGGTCGTAACAAGAGCGAGGGAGAACTGGCAGATCAGCTCGTTTCTATGGCCGTGAAGGATAAGGAACGTGAGTGTCGTATTGCTACTAAGCACTTCCTGTTCGGATTATGGCATCGCCATCAGGAAGGCATCGAATGGAACCGCCAAAGTGATCCGCGTGACTGCCTACTTGTTATCACACGTTGCGCTAAATTGCTGGCAAACCTACGAGGCATCGTGAGCTTATGGAAAGTAAACAAGCGAGATGACGCCCCTGATGAATACGATTACCAACCGCCTGTTATCGAAAAACCAGACCGCATCGCCCAGTTGTTTTATAACCTCTGTCGCGGCCATGCCGTCGTTGCAGGCCGATCACAAATCAACGAGGAAGATCTTCGCTTCGTAATCGAGTTAGCTATCGACAGCTCTCCGCCGACACGCGCCAAACTCGTAAGCATTCTGATTGAAAACGGTGGAGAACTGAAAACCACACAAGTCGAGACGCTTCTACAATGCTCGAAAACAACGGCGTTGAAAGAAATGGAAACACTGAAAGCCCTTAATGTTTGTGACATTGCGGAACACGGCGGGATGATCGGCCAGCCTGAAAAAATCATCCGTCTAAAACAGGACTTTCGCTGGTTTATGTCAGACGAATGCAAGAACTTACGTAATCACTAAATCTATTTTGACCCTGTAACCACTATGAAACGCCAATTATCCAAGAAAGTACGAATTAACATCAAGCTCTATCGGAAGCTCAAATGGCTCGCGCTCGCCTGCATCAGGGATCATGTGTACGACCGATGGGAGCACCAAGAGTTGAGTGACGGAAATGTCGTCGAGATCAGACAAAACATTCGCGATAACGTGGAAGGATTCCTGTATTGGTGGTCTAACGAGGTCAACTCAACGGCATCGGACAATCTTAAATAGTTCACTTGAACTTCTATCTGCTATATGACAAACGTCGAACAGTCTACCACTGAAATGCTTGGTCTAACCCTCAAAGAGTATGACGAGTACCGGCCTTTGAGCGTCGAGCACATTCGAGATGAAATGCTCGGACAATGGGACCACGAGGCGACAGACGAAGAAGTAATCAAGGTTATCGACTATATCGACGAGAACGTATGGATGTTCCTATACGACGCAATTGAAAGCGTCTTGTCTCCCCCTCAACCATGCCCCAACTGCGACCAGCCTAAATCCGAAACTACCGATTCATCGGAAACACGCCACCCATAACATATGTTGTGCCAAGCAAACACCACAGCAGGCAGCCCCTGCCAAGCCAGACCCATGCAGAACAGCGATTACTGCTACCTCCATAATCCATCCGTCAGCGACGATGAAAAATACGATGCCCGTTCACGGGGAGGCAAAGAGAACCAGATTATCGTTATCTCTCCCCAACCGCCCTTGAAACTGACGAGTGCAAAGGACGCCATTACTCTCTTGGAAGAGACGATAAATGGTGTCCGGAGCGGGAAGCTCGATGTCAAAATTGCTAACTGCCTCGGATTCCTGACGGACAAGCTCTTGAAGGCATACGAGGTAGCCGAGTTGAGTGATAAGGTTGAAATCATGGAACGTTTCTTGGAAAAGCGTAAAGGCCGCTGATATGAGAAAGAACTTCGCCAGCCTTTTACAGAAAGGCAATCTCACTCCCAAAGAGCGTAGTCTCATGGTCGTTCATAACTCCGTGACAGAAGACCTCGAAGGCAAGGGATTCTTGAGTGACGCTGATAAGTACGCTTTGGTTCAGGGATGGCAGCCGAAAGACAGTCGTGAGATCAGTGAATACAACAAATATAACGGTGCTTGGCGTTCGGCTCTATACGCCGAAATTGATGCACAGACGACCTTTCTGAACGCTCAGAACGCCTTCCTCCGTGGCTGTATTGCCACCAGTTATTACCTGCACACGGATTACGAGAAAGTCATGAAAAGCGACAGCCGACTCTTCGATTGGAGCAACCTGAACTGCGAGAAACGACCGAACGGGAAGGATGCCTTGGAAGCGGTCTTGGAAAACAGCGGCCTGCAACGGGACTACATGGTTTACCGCTATGCCTTTGAGCTGATGGACGAATCCTTGCAGCAAGACCTGCTCAAGCTATATCCAGACGTAAAAACGGAAAGTGATTACCTGTACAACGAGCTCGTCTTGTACGAACTTCTGGAAGGAAAGACTGAACCGAGCAATGAAGCAAAGGACCAAATCGCCGACCTAATTGCAGAATCTGCCTACAATGAATATGCCGCAGCGTTAGCGAAGCAAAGAAGCGAACAGGGTAAAGAAAACGCAGCGGAGCTTCATCCATGGAGCCTTCGTGGCTACTTTGCCGACATCCCGCTGTTAGAAATAGCCAAGAAATGTGCCAACTACAACAAACTGAATGTCTCGGAAGGAGCTGATGAAGTTACAACCGCTCGACTCCTCCTTGAAGCAATCATGCTCTATGCGGCAGAGTCCGGCACAGACATTGGCACGCTCATGAAACAGGCCGCACGCCGATACCTTGATGAGGGATTATTGGACGAGTATCCACCTCTCTTTTTGAGCGATAAGACAGGAACCGTAAACGGAGAGGATACCAGCATTCCGCATAAGGAGATTTTCAAGCGCTGGTTGGAGGCCAGAACAAAGGCAGAGCTTGAGATAAAACAAATGATGGATGAGGGGAAACTGGAAGTCCGGACGATTGCCGATGAGGTATTTGGCGTCCGCAGGGAGAAGCAGGCGGTGTTAGGCAAGGGACTGTACTGTATGGAGGGAAACATGGGTTTTGTTGAGGACTACAAAAAGCAGGCGGAGGCATTGGTGCCTGTTGGCTTCGTCTACGAACTTATCCAGCAAGGTGAGCTGATTCATCACTACAGCATCCTCCTTGGCTTTGAAGACATCTTCAAACGCCTGTCCACGGTCTATGACATCGACCTGACGTACAAAATGCGGGGATATGTCCTAACGATCCGCAAGAACCTCGCCTTCCTAAACGACATGCTGGGCATCTTAAAAGAGAAGTACGTGTGCGAGGCGTACCTGTTCCACGATTGCCACTACTTTATGGACGTGCCCCAGACCTGTTTTGCGATAGATACTGAGGCGATCAAGCCGAATACGCAGCGCCTTGAAATCTATTACAAGGAGTTCGAGAAAGCACTGGGTGGCGAGTTCACACACCAACCTTTCCCCAAGGAATAAATTAAGCTAATATGACACTGTTGACCCAATCCACGTGCATAATAAGAGTGTTTTACTGTTTTTGCTACCCGAAAAGGGCGGCTCTGCCAGCAAAGCAACACTCTTGTGTTTGTGGAGTTGGGTCAACCAGAGCCGTCCTTTTTGGATGGTAATCAATACACCAAACCTGACCCTATATGACTACTCCCCAAAACAACTTCCGTTACTTTGTGTACGCCAGAAAGAGCAGTGAAAGCGAGGATCGCCAAGTACAATCCATCGACGATCAAGTTGACCGCCTAAAAGACCTCACGGGGTTTTTGAAGCTGAACATTGTTGAAACTCTGACCGAATCAAAAAGCGCTAAACGGCCTAACGCACGTCCCGTATTCGACGAGATGCTCAAGCGCATCGAGGCAGGAGAAGCGGATGGAATCCTGTGCTGGCAAATCAATCGCTTATCCAGAAATCCCGTTGATAGCGGTCGGCTACAGATGATGCTCCAAGATGGGATCATTAAATCCATCCGTACTGTTGATCGAGAGTACCAAACCTCTGACAACGTATTGCTATTCAGTGTTGAGAGCGGGATGGCTAATCAGTTCATTATTGATTTACGCAAAAATACTTTGCGTGGATTAGACAGCAAGGTTTCAAAGGGCTGGCTTCCTGCACGGGCTCCAACAGGTTATCTGAACGATGTCTTGAATAAAACGATCATTAAAGATCCTGAACGATTTCATCTGGTAAGAAAGATGTGGGATTTAATGCTCACAGGAAACTACAATCCAACCAAGATTATCGAGATCGCAAACAGCGATTGGGGGTTTCTGACAGCAAAGCGTCATCGTTCTGGTGGAAAACCACTGGCAGACAGTATGATCTACAAGATGTTCAATAATAAGTTCTATTGCGGAATCGTTTGTTACAGTGGAAAGGAGTACCAAGGCGCACATGAACCGATGGTAACTCTTGATGAGTTCGACCGCGTGCAAGTTCTGCTCGGTAATAAAAGCAAATCCAAGCCACAGGTTCGCGAGTTCTCTTTCACGGGCATTATCCATTGCGGTACCTGCGGCTGTTTCGTTACAGCCGAAGAAAAGAACAAGTTCTATAAAACAACCAAAAATACAGGCAACTATGTCTATTACCGCTGTTCACGACGAAGAAAACCGAAGCTTCTATGTCGCGAACCCGCGATCACCAAGGAGGCGATAGAACAGCAGATCGAAAAAGAACTGCTCAAGTTTACGATTGACCCTGAGTTCCGTGACTTTGCCCTTTCAAAGCTGCGACGGAATAATGACAAAGAAATCGAAATGCGAACACAGGCTCGTACCATGTTGCAAAACACTTATAATGAGACTCAAAACCAACTCGATAACCTAACTAAGATGCGTTATCGTGACTTGATTGACGACACAACCTTCTCGCGAGAACGGGAGCTGTTACAGAAAGAATTAACCAAGACGCAACAACGCCTGAACGAGACGCATGATAGTGCAGCACAATGGTTAGAACTTACGGAACGGGCATTCCACTTTGCAACCAACGCGTATGCAATCTTCAAGGCGGGAGACCTGAAAACGAAACGGGAGATCTTCAATGCCATTGGCACGAGCTACGTTCTGAAAAATATGAGATTAACGCTCGAACAGCAGGAGTGGATCGTCCCCATTTCTAACGAGCTGGAAAGCATCAAAATTGATATTCGACGGTTAGAACTCCTCAAAAATAGCTCCATAGACGAGAAAACCCCCGCTCTTGCGGAGGTTCATTCTCGATGGGGTGACTAACCGGATTCGAACCGGTGATAACGGGACCACAACCCGCTGTGATAACCCCTTCACCATAGTCACCATGGGCCCGGGGAATATACCTGTTTCCCCAGGAATTGGCAAGATTCGGCATCGTTTCCCGGCATCAGGCGAAAAGTGGGCTGTTTTCCCCTAAAAGTCCCCTGCCGTCACGCGCAAGGTCCCCATGATCTCCCCGAAGAGGGCCGTATCCCTCGCCTCATCGAAAGGCAGGCATTGCTGCTCCGGACGGGGGAAGTTTTGGCATTCGACGGAATGGGTCGTGAAGGCGAAGGAATAGCCGCCATTCGCGGTCTGGAGCGTATACGTCTGGGTGTCGTAACGGTTTCCGGCGCCGGCATCGCTGGACGATCGCAGGCAAAACGATTGCCGGTCTCGGTTCTGGACCCGTCGCACCGAACGGATCCCCTGCTGGCCGACCTGCGCGTCCGTACACGGCTCGAGGGCGGCATCGTTCCGTGACAGGCGCCAGATCTGCATGGTCCGGCGAGGAACCGAACGCGTTCCGGGATCCTCCACCGCGGTCCCGAGATCGGTGGTCGCCACAAGCCCGCGGGTCGCCTCATCGGAACCCGGCGTCGGCGGCGTCGACGTGCCCGGATGGTACAAGCGGACGTCGCCAAGCACGGTGAGGTTCCAGTCCTCATGACGCACGAACGGAAGGGTTGAGGAGGCGCCGCCCATGTCGGTCGACGTGGGGACCGTCCCGGGCAGGGTCGAGGAAGGCGTATCGCTCGGCGTCTCTGGCATGGGTTGGCAGCCGGCACCCAAACCTGCGAGGGCCATCGCCGCAACGGCGACAAAAAGGCGTTTCATAGGGCTATTCTTTCGCCATCCGGTCAAACGCCCGCAAGATCTCCAACGGGACGGCGAAGACCACGGTGTTCGACTGGTCGCTCGAAATGTCGTTGATCGAGTTCAACGTGCGCAAGTGCAGCGCTCCTGGGCTGGAAGACAGGATTTCGGCCGCCTTCTGCAGGTTGTTCGCCGCAGTGATCTCGCCTTCGGAGCTGATGATGACGGCGCGGCGCTCACGCTCGGCCTCGGCCTGCTTGGCGATCGTGCGCTGCATGTCTTCTGGCAGCGCGATATCCTTCAGTTCGACCCCCTGCACCTCGATGCCCCAGCTGGCCGTATGCGCGGCAATCAGCTCCTTGATGCGTTGGGCGGCCTGGTCGCGCTCGGAAAGGAGCTCGTCCAGCGTCAGCTCGCCGACCACGTTGCGCATGGTCGTCTGGGCAAGCTGGGAAGCGGCATTCCACACGTTCTCGACCTCGTTCACCGAACGCCCGGCATCGACGATGCGATAGTAGATGACGGCGTTGATCTTGCAGGAGACGTTGTCTTTCGTGATGGCATCCTGGTGCGGGACCTCGACGGCCTTCGTACGCATGTCGACCTTGCGCATCGACTGGATGACGGGAATGACCAGGCGCCACCCCGGCTCGGCGATGCCCGTAAACCGGCCGAACATGAACCGGACGCCCCGCTCATACTGGTTCACCTGGCGGATGGACGCGATCACGATGGCCGCCACCACCCACACGACGGACGAGAGGAGGAACTCAATCATATGCTTCCGTTGTAGACCGTAGAAAATCGCTTGTCAAAAAGAAAAAACGCCCCAGGAAAGGCGTCAGGCGGGCAAGCCGGCCGGGGAGCGGAAGGCGGCGTGGACGCGGAGGGCCAGACGGAGGTCCGCTTGGACCTCATCGATCGTCCCCTGCGCCGGGACCGAGACGAACGCGGACCCTTCGCCCGCCTGCAGGATGTACGGCAGCTGGGCCCGGTAGCGGTCGATGACGGGCTGGGTGGACGCCTTGAAGATGCCGAGGCGTTCGCGGAAGACCCCCAGGGCGTCGTCCGCACGCCCCTCTTGGCCGGCGCGGATCGCGACCCGTTCCTCGAGCAGCTGCTCGTTCACGATCTGGAGCTCGACGACGATGACGCGGGCGCGGTCGAGTCCCTCGCGCAGGAAGTCCTGCTGCGCGAGCGTGCGCGGATACCCGTCGAAGATGACGCGTTCGGCATCGGGCAGGGCCAGCCGGGCGCGGAGCATCTCGTTGACGGCGTCATCCGCCACATATGCGCCCCGGGCGACGAGGTGCGCGTAGGGCACGCCGGCGGGGCTGACGGCGGCACGGACGATGTCGCCCATGCAGACGTGCGTGAGGCCGAAGGCCTTGGCGAGGAGCTTGGCGTGGGTCCCCTTCCCTGATCCGGGCGGCCCCATGAGGATGATGTCGAACGGCGGTGCGTGTGTCACGTTCTCTTTCCTTTCCGGTGGAGACGTACGACCGAGAGTAGATCAAGCCCATGGGCTTTTGTCAAGCGATCCTGCAAACGAAAAACCGCCGCTCAGAACGAGACGGCGGCGGAGACGGACACGGAACGGCCGTCAGCTGACACGGCGACGGCGGGGATGCGGCGCGGGGGCTGGCGCAGGTGGAGCCAGGTCCCCACCCCGATGGCCGCCCCACCCAGGACGAGGCTCGCGGCCATGCTGACGAAGGCGCTGGTGGCGGCGCGGGCGTGGCGGTCGGGATCGGCACTGGTGGGATCATCGGCCGCGACCGTGTTGTGGATCCCCATGGCGAGGGAATAGATGCCGAACCCGGCGACGACCCCGCCCCCAACCCAGAGGGCGTAGGAGGCGGCACGGGGCGAGGCCCGCTCCTCACGGTAGCGGACGGGGGGCGGGAGGTGCGGCGGGGTGACCGTGACGAGCGCGGAAGGCGGACGGTCGGGCGGCGGCACGGGAACGGCGGGCGCGCGGAGCGCCTGCTCGAGCCGCTGGATGCTGGCACGCGCCGGGGCCACGTCCTCACAGGCCCGAGACGCCCCCGAGGCCGCAGCGACCACGAGATAGGCGCGGTACTGGATGAGTGCCTCCTGCGGGCGGTGGGCGGCCTCGAACGAGGCGGCGGCGTTGAACACCAGCGCACAGTTCGGCTGCAGGGCGTTCGCCTCGAGGAACAAGGTGGCCGCGCGCAGCGGCTCACCCGTGCGGGCGGCCAGCTGGGCCGCCTCGTAGATCGCCCAGGCCCGCTCGCGCGGCGTCTGGAGCCGACCCGGGGGCGGGGGCGGCACCTGTGCCATGGCGACGGACGCCAGGCTTACGAGGCAGAAGGCGGCGAGGCCGACGATCGGCTTGCTTCGCATGGGTCTTTTTCCTTTCTCTTGCGCCACACGGGACGCGAAGATAGGGCTAATCATAGCAGAAAAACAGACTCTGTCAAGCGTCGGCAACAAATCCGGGAAAACCATGCAAAAAAAACAAAATCCCCCTCGTTGCAGCGAGGGAGACTTTCCTGGTGTCCCCGGATGGAATCGAACCATCATCAACAGCTTAGAAGGCTGCCGCACGATCCGTTGTGCTACAGGGACAGGAACGACGGACCACCGAAATATAGCTTAAAATGCAGAAAAAAGCAAGCCGAAGACACGCTCTAGGCCCGTTCTTTCCCTTCTTTTTCAAGCCAGCCACGCAGGAGGCGGATCTCTTCTTGCAGGTTCTCCGCGGTCTCGCGTAGCGACTGGGCGCGCCGCCAGGTCTGGTAGCCGGAGACCAGCTTCTCGGCGGCGACGATGACGACGATCACGGCAACCCACTTCCAGGCCGTCTGCCAGCCGATGACGGGCAGGTCGGCGAACCAGCCGATCGCCGTTGACGACGGGACGTATCCCGAGAGGTCCAGCACCACGCTCCGCGAGATCGGCGGCGGCAACGGGACGGTCACGCTCCGGGCCCGCTCCAACCAACCCGCCAACTCGATGAGTTTCGTATAGATCAGGACCACGAATGCCAGGCTGAACGCCGTCGACAGGACGCTGCGGACCCCAGAAAAGATCTCGACCCGCACCAGGTCCTGCATGCCCTCGCAGAGCAGGCGTTCGCGCTCGAGATGGCGGATTTCTAGCCAAAGCAGCGCCTTTTTGGCGGTCGGTTGGGCGGCGGCGAGCTCTTGGACGGCCTTGACGTCGCGTTGGATCGCTTCGGTGTTCATAGGCGAAGCTTATACCGTCCGTTCTTGCGTTGATGCGGTTTGCGGAAGGGCAACCACCATTTGACGCAAGCGGTCTTCGACGCGATCAAGCAAGCCCTGTAAACCGATCGGCTTGTCCGCCGTAAGCACGATCCCCTGCTCAGCCAGAGTTTCGAGCTGGCGACCGATGAGCTGGTAGGCCTCACGAACCTTCTTGAGACGGATCAGGTGCGCCACCTTCTCTTCCCCAAGGGCAAAATGCGCCTCACTCATGCGTTGCTGTGTCTCGATCGGTTCGCGCTCAGGAGCGTGGTGGAGCATCTTCTCAAGGGCGCCACGGCGTTGCTCGATGTCATTGATGCGCTCAGCAAAGCCCTGGACCGCCTGGCGCCAAGCGAAAATGTCAGGCAAGTCAAACGCGTCCTGCCCACCTTCCAAATTTCGGACATACCGCTTCAACGTCTGGCGCAGGACCCCGAGCGTGCGCACGACCTCGGCATGTCGGTGAGCCGCATCAAGGAATTCCGCTTTGGCGTCACGCCCCAGGGCGTGCGCATCCTGGTTACGCTCAACCACGCGCATCGACAAGCCCCCGGTTTTTTCAGGAACGAACGCCCCCTCTTCGATCGCCAAGTGGCGTTTCGCGCGCGCGTCCGGACGCATCGCGTCTGGAGCGAGGCCAGCAAACCCCAACGCCGCGTTGAGCGCAGGTAACCATTTGCGATCATGCGTGGCTTGTGCCCACGCCTCTTCGGTGCCCATCTGATCCATGAAGCCGCGCGCGAGCCCGTCGACACGCACCAACCAGTCATCGTCATGGGCCAGAATGGCTCGAAACGCCTCGACTTGGGACCTCAGAAGCGCGAATGGATCCGTGACATGTTCGCCGGATCCATCCCAACGATCTCCGGAAGGGTCCTCTTGCGGGGCTCGTCGTCTCGGACGGCTCAAGACCTCTTTAATGGCTCCCTCGACGCGTGCCCATAAGGCTTCTCGATCCTGCAACCGCAAGGGAGAAACACGAAGGCGATCCTCGATCGCTTCCGAAAACTTCCGCCGTGAGGGCGCAAGCCAGGCCTGATAGACGGAAATGAGCGCCTCCTTTAAAGCGTCCGGATAGGGAATGCGAACCGCGCATGCCGCATCGTACACGGGAATGACTTCAAGCCCCGCATCCCTAATGAGGGTATCGAATAATTGCCCACGCAAGGTCTCAGAGGGGGTTAAGAGGGCTTCGGCGATGCGGTCGCTCGCTTCGCGTTCAGGCGAACGAGGGCGTACGCCGGATGATTCGGGTGCGCCGAGTGGCGGATTGGCTGGACTGACTTCCCATAAGGAACGTTCCATACTATAGAGGGAGTATAGCGCAATCCGGCGGATTAGGCACCCTCCCCGTTTTCGGACGTCTTCTCTTCATCATCGGCCTGGCGGAGCCCATGAAAGGCCTTATGGACGTCGCGCAGCTGCCGATTGGTGATATGCGTATAGATTTGCGTCGTCGTGATGGACGTGTGGCCAAGCAGCGACTGGACGCTGCGGATGTCGGCGCCATTCATCAGCAAGTCGGTCGCGAACGAGTGGCGCAGCGTGTGCGGCGAGACTTTTTTCGGGATGCCGGCCGCCGTCGCATAAAAACGGACCAGCCGCTCGACGGAACGCGGCGTCAACGGACCGACCTCACGGTTGGCATCCTCGAGGGCATCGGGGTCGGGCGCGGCGCGGTCGTGGCGGATGAACAGCGAAGGGTTCTCGTCGTCACGCAGCTCCTCGTAGGCCTGGATGGCGGCGCGGGCGCGGGCGGAAAGAAATACGATCCGCAACTTATCCCCTTTGCCCCGGATGCTGAGCTCATCGCGCTTGAGGTTGATCTGATCGCGTCGCAAGGCCGCCAACTCGGACACGCGCATGCCCGTGGAAAAGAACAGCTCCAGGATCGCCTTGTCGCGCGCCTTGATGAGCGGGCGCGCATCCGAAGCGTCAGGGGCTTTCAGTAGCCGGTCCAGGTCCTCATTTTCCAAAAACGAGACTTCGCGCGTGCCTTGCTTCGCCAATTCGATCTTCTCTGGGGAAAACGTGGGAATATCGCGCTTCTCGAGGAACCGCAAGAACGTCCGCAGGGCGATGAGGTGGTAGTTTTGGGTCGTCTTGCGGAGCGTCCCCTGCTCCCGGTTCTCCAACCGGTTCAAATGCAGGCGGTACTTGTGGATCAGGTCCAGGGTGATCGCCGCGGGGTCCGGATCCTTGGCCCAATCGATGAACCGCTGCAAATAAAACTCGTAGTTCCGGATGGTGAGCGGCGAACGCCCCTTCTCGATCTCGATATGTTCGAGGAAGGTGCGAAGATAGGTGGATAGCGCGGCCATATACCGATCATAGCGGAAGCGAAGATGCGTCGCAAAAATTCGAAAGGTACGGCCAAACAAAAAACGCCCGAAAGGCTCAGGCGCTCGTGCGTGCGGGACGGGCGCGGTCCTTGCGGGCGAAGGTGACGGTGACGACCTGCTCGACCAGGGCAAGCCCGGGCTCGAGGCCGACGGGCTTGGCGGCGGTCTCGGGGGCCGAGAGCGCCATGGTCTTGCCGCCGCCCTGGCTACGCTCGACATACCAGGTGACGGGCTCGTACTCGCGTGCATTGAGCGCCAGCGCCTCGCACTGGGCGCTGAACTTGGCCAGGGCACACGCGACCGCCTTCTTGAACGCGGCGTTCTCGTGGGCGCTGAGGTCGCGGACCAGGAAGTTCGGGGTCGGCGACTCGACCCCGACGATCGAGGTCAGCTGATCGTGCAAGCGCGTGGCGCCAGCGACGATGTCCCCTTCGAAGATCGCCTCGTAGGTGGCGCGATAGCCGGACTCGGGCTCGAACGAGCTCTTCCTGACGTGATCGACATCGAACTTGGAGCGGATCATCTCCAGGTTCAGCCCGGCCTCACGTCCCGACGTGAACAGGCAGGCGCGGACCCGGTCGATGATCGGGTTGGCGACATCCTTGGCCGCGGCCCCCGTCGCGGCGAACGTGCTCACCCGAACCGTATAGCGGACCGAGTCGAACACGGTTTCGACGGTCCCCCGCCCCGTGACCTGGATCTCTTCAGTACCCATGGCAGCTCCTTCCTGATGCAGACGATTCTGCGCGTGCGAACCTAGCAGCAGACGCTCCTTCCGTCAAGACGGGCGTTCAAGGGACAAGAAAAAACGCCCTCGAGGGGGCGCCGTCAGCGGGGAGCGATCAGGATGTTGTAGGTGAGGACGGCCGGTTCGGCCTCTTCCTGCACATGGCGGACGAACGCCAGGAGCCGATCGGCGAGTCCGCACTCCTTCGCAAACGCCTTGGCGGAGCGCGTGTAGAAGCGCTCCTCGACGGCGAGGCCGCGGTCGATCATGCAGTCGCGCGTCGATTCCTTGCGAACGATGGGGCGGCTGGGATCGAAGTAGTCGGGCGTGAGCAGGTGCAGCGGCCGGTTCATCCGCGATCCGCCTTCGAGGAAGCGGGCAGCGCCGATGACGCCCAGGCACTCGAGCATGTCCGCATCACGCACGAGGGCCTCTGCCGGCGAACCGAGGGCGCGATCCCCTCGCGAGTAGGAGCAGTTCCGCACGATGCGCGCGACCTCGGCCAGCTTGTCGGCCGGGAAGCCGACGGTGGGCAGGAACGCTTCGGCGATCTGGGCGCTCTCCTCGTTGTCCCTGATGCGCTCGGGATCGTCCTTGCGGCGCACGACCGCGTCGTGGAAGAGGGCGGCCGCGAGCGCCGTCGTGAGGTCCGGCTGCCCTTTCTCCCCCATCCACAGGAGGGCCGTCCAGGTGAACACGCGCATGAGGTGCGTGAGGTTGTGGGCGGGATCCTCGCGCGCCGCGCAGAGGGCCTCGAGCTTCTGCAGCGTCGGGGGCAGCCAGGGCGAGGTCGGCGCGACCACCTCGCGCATCAGCTCGGGGAGCCAGGCCAGGGCCTCGGCATAGGTCGCCGGGAATCGGAACCTGGTGACATCGAGACGTGGGTCGTGTGGCGCATGCGTATCCATGATTCGTCCTCCGTTTCCGTCGTCCATGGATATCAGGAAAAAGCCACCGTGTCAATCCTGGCGGATCACGAGGACGGATCCGCTCCGCATCCACCAAGCCGGCGCATCCCGGAACGAACGAAGGCTTTTTCCGGCAAGGGACAACGGCCGTCATCCGTGCTATGCTACCTCGCGATCATATGCCCGGACACGCCCCTTCCCACCAACCGCTCTATCGCACCCTCTTCCGGGAGGCGCTCTCAACCGCGTGGCACCATCCTCGCCTGTGGGCATTGGGATTTTTCGCGGCCTTGTTGCATACGGGCGGCATCTACGACGTGCTGTTGCGCTCGTTCAACCAACTTGGGGAAGCGGCCGCGTACCGCCTGGCGGGCACTTCCTTTACGCAAGGGTTACTCGCTTGGGCGCTGCAGCCGATGCAGGAAATCGGCCAAGCAGTCGGCGTCCTGGGTACCATCGGACGGCTCCAGGGACTCCTCGTCATCCTGGTCCTGCTAGGCATCACCGCCGGCAGCTCGGTGATCGCCCAAGGCGGGCTCATCTATGGCCTCGGCATCCGCCTGCGTGGCAACGTCCCCCCGCTTTCGGCCTGTCTCAGCATCGGGGCACGTTTCTTTTGGAAGACGGCGACCCTGAACGCGATCACGCTGGGCCTCCTCTGGTTTTTCCGCACGCTCGTCCTCCTTCCCTTCGCGACGCCGCTTGAACAGACCTCATTCTGGACCGTCACCGGATCGGTCTTGAGCTATCTGCTGTATATCGCGGCCGTGATCACGCTCACCTCAGTACACATGCTCGCGCTGAGCAGCCTGGTCCTGCAAAAATATTCGGTCCTCGAAAGCCTCGCCCGGGCGGTCGCCCAAACGAAACGGGCGTGGCTGGTCATCCTGGAGCTCGGCGTCGGCTTTTTCCTTCTGGGCGTGGCCATGTTCCTTGGCCTAGGCGCGCTTTACCTGGTCGCGGGCGTGCCGCTCCTCGTCCTGACCCTTTCCGCGGCGCTCCTGAATAGCGCCGTTGCCGCGACGATCCTCAATATCCTCTTTTTCGGCGGCGCCCTGCTCGCGTTCCTGCTGCTCGGGAGCTTTGCCACGACGCTCCAGTATGCCGCCTGGCAAGGCCTCGGGATGCGCCTCGTCCAGGGAACGGCGTATGCGAAAATCCATCGCTGGTTCCGTCGTGCCAAGCAGACGGCCTAACCTATGCCCGCCACGCCCGTCCCCAAGGCCTCGTCGATCGAGGACCTGATGAAGACCGCGGCCCCCGCCGGCGGCGCAACGCCTCCGCCCGTTTCCGGACCGCCCACGAAAACCAAGAAAGCGGATCCGACCGAGACCAAGACGACCGCCGAATTCGCGGAAACGATGACGGCGATCAAGCTGCGCGAACAGGAGAAGCTCGCCCAACAGAAAGCCTCGGCCCTCGGCCTCGAGCACATCATCCTCCGCGGGTTCCCCATCGCCCCGGAAGCCCTCAGCCTGCTTCCGCGCGCCCAGGCGGAAGCCCTCAAGGCCGTCGTGTTTTTGCGCGTGAAGGACCAGGCCCGCATCGGCGCCCTCGAACGGACCCCCGACGTCGACAAGCTCGCCCAGGAGATCGAGAAGCGTGAACATGTCCACGTCCAGATCTACATCATCTCCGAAGACAGCTTCAACGCGGCCTACAAGCTCTACGATGCCCTTCCCGAAGTCAAAGAGGTCACCTATGGCTACCACATCGAGGAGGCCGACCTCGCGAAATTCGCCACCGAGATCGAAAACCTGGAAGCCCTCCGCAAGCGCATCCAGGACGTGAACACGACCGACATCCTCACGCTCATCATCGGCGCCTCGTTGAAGTTGGGGGCCTCCGACATCCACGTCGAGGCCGAGGAAGCCCACGTCAAATTCCGCTTCCGCATCGACGGCCTGTTGCGTGACGCGGCCAGCCTCCCGCGGGAGACCTGGAAGCAGATCATCTCGCGCCTCAAGCTCCTCGCGGGCGTGAAGATCAACGTCGAGGACGTGCCCCAAGACGGCCGCATCACCATCTACCTCACCCAAGAGAAGATCGACATCCGCGTCAGCTTCTTGCCGACGGCCTTCGGCGAATCGGTCGTCATGCGCTTGCTGCGCCCGAAAGCGATCGCCCTCGAATTCGACAACCTCGGCATCCGCGGCAAGGCACTCGAACAGCTCATGGAGCAAATCGAGAAGCCGAACGGCATGATCATCACGACGGGGCCGACGGGATCCGGCAAGACGACAACTTTGTATGCGGTCCTGAAAAAGCTCAATTCCCCCGAAGTCAAGATCATCACGCTCGAAGATCCTGTCGAATACAAGCTGGAAGGGATCAACCAGAGCCAGATCGACCATGGCAAGAGATATGATTTCGCGTCTGGGCTGCGGTCGATCTTGCGCCAAGACCCGGACGTGGTGATGGTCGGTGAAATTCGCGACCTCGAGACGGCTGACATCGCCATCCAGGCCGCCCTCACGGGTCACCTGGTGGTCTCGACGATCCACACCAACAGCGCCGCCGGGTCGATCCCCCGCTTCCTCTCGATGGGCGTGAAGCCATTCTTGCTGTCACCGGCCTTGAACGCGGTCATCGGCCAACGGCTCGTGCGCCGCCTCTGCAAGGAATGCAAGGTCCCGCTCGAGCCCAGCCTTTCGCAACGTAGGCAGGTCACGTCGATCCTGAAACGCATCTCCCCCGCCGCAGGCATCAAGGTCGACCTGGACAAGCTCGCGTTCTTCGGACCGGGAAAGAAAGAGGGCTGCTCCGGTTGCGGCGGGTTCGGCTACAAGGGCCGCGTCGGCATCTACGAGATCTTCACCATCACGCCGACCATCGAGGGCATGATCCTGAAAGGCACCTCCACAGAAAGCGAGATCGGCGACCAGGCCGCGAAGGAAGGGATGGTCACGATGGCCCAGGACGGGCTCCTCAAGGCCCTGGACGGCCTCACGAGCGTCGAGGAGGTGCTGGCGGTCGCAAACACCGACATCAGCACGAGCGATGGGGAGGAAGGGGCACCGACGGATGAACCACCCATTCTTCCCCAAACAGAGCAAAAATCTGCCGCATAAGCCTTGACAACGACGCCTCATCGTGCCACGATGGGGCGTCTTTCGAAAGGAGACCCCATGGACCGAGAAGACGGCCTGCCCGGCCCCATCGACTGCCTCCTGCTCACCGTGTTCGGCGGCATCGACATCTGGGCCAATCCGCCGCGCCTCGCGGGCGCGCGGCTCTCCGTCGACCGGACGACGGTGCATGGACAAGAAGAGCGCGAACCCCTCGGACGCCGCATCGCGGCGGCCGATCGCTGGCCCGGCATTCGTCTACCCAAGCGGGATCCGGTGAAGCGCTACCGTTTCCTGATCCAGCCCGCGTTCGGGACGGGCCCCGGAAGGCCGTTCACGATCGCGGTCAACCAGCGGACGGGACGCATCGACTGGACCTACACCGATCGGTACGCCTTCGCCCAGGAGCGCCGGGGATCCGGCGCGATCGGCGTCGCCCTCCTGTCGCTCCCGCTCGCCCTGCCGCTGCGCACGGTCCACTGGTACTACCGATTCAGGGAGCGCTCCTGGGGCATGTCGCGACACGCCAAGGCGATCCTCGACGGCCTCCGCAACGAGCTGACGACGGAGGAGCGTATCGAGCTGGAGCGCGCGTTCCGCCTCGAGTGGGAACACGACCCGTTCGACGAGACCACCCCCACCTACCAGGAGGCCTACGCCCGCCTCTCCACCCTGCGGCAGGTGTATACCGACATCCGCGACTGGCGCGAGAACGACACGGTCCGGATCCGCAGCTACAGCTGGATCGACGCGGAAGGGAACGAGGTCGCGCGTGGACAAGAGGTCGGGTCGACGGGCGAGTGCTCCGTCTCCATCGCCAGCGCCCGCTTCCGGGGTGAAGAAGCCAGGGACCTGCTCACCCGCTACTCGGAGCGGCGCCACCACTCGTCGGAACCAAACGAACGCTGAGTCTCGATCGCATCCGCATCGAGATTTTTTCTTACGAAAAGGCAACCATGAAAAAAGCCCCGGCGGGGGCTAGTTGAGGTCACACACCCTCGCCTCGAAGACGGCGAGCGTCACGGGCTTGGGAAGCGGGGGCAGGACATAGGGATGCGACGGGAGCGGGCCCGGGGAGATGCAGGCACGCAGCAGCTTGATGTGCGCATCGAGACACGCGAGCCCAAGCTCGTATAGGGCGGTCCGCAGCCTGTCGTCATCGAAGAACGGCGGGCGGGTACCGTCCTGGATCGCCGCGCGAGCGGCGATGTACTCGGCCTGCAGCGCGTTGTAAGCCTCAACGGACCGGTACACGCGGAACGCTTCCACGACTCGCAGGGTCTCCTGATCGCGGTAGAGGAAGGGCTTGCCCCGCTCTGCCGCATCGACGATGCCAAACGCGGTACGGCAAAAGGGGATGAGGTTCGAGTGACAGGTCAGCATGCACATGAGCAGGTTCAAGCCACTCAAGGGCAGGAGCACCAGGGAGTGCTCGGACAAGCCGCTGATGAAGGCGGCGGCTCCCAACGCGAACCAGCACGCCCAGATGAAGATGCCGACGCATGCCTTGAAGGATGCGTTACGCACGATCTTGCTCGCAGCGCACAGGGTCCTCATCTCGTCTCGGGTGAGGTTGATCGGTTCGGGAAGGGGCGGGAGATCATCAGCCATGGCGTCTCTCCTTTTCGTTCGCTCAGTGCAGGACGCGTCGAACGCTTTCGACGCGTGCGGACTCTAGCGGATCCCTGCCCTATTGTCAAGCGTTGCTCGCGCCTAATCCATCTTAGGAAGCAGCAAAAAAATTCCCTTATTTCAGGGAAATTTCTCGTTCCGGCGCCTCCCACGTCACGCGCCGCCGCTCCCCTTCCCCTGGCTCGATCGTGACCCATTGCACCAGATCCGCGCGCTCGGTCAGCCAATACGGGATCCGCTCCGGCCATTCGATGACGACGACCGTTCCGGGAAGCTCCAGCTCCTCCTCGAGGTTCAACACGCGCGCCTCGGCTTCCGTCTCGAGGCGGTAGGCATCGACATGGACAAGGCGGCGGATGGCCGGGTGCGCGCATGGGTACGTCCGCATCAGCGCGAACGTCGGACTTTTGACGGGTCCTTGGACGCCGAGCGCGGCCGCGAGCGTTTGGGTGAAGGTCGTCTTGCCCGCCCCGAGCGGTCCGGAAAGGGCCAGGATGGAACCGGGGCGGAGGCGCGCGACGATTCCTGGGAGATACGCATCCCAATCTGCCAGCGTCTGGAGGTCGAACGTCATGTGCATACGAAAAACTAGAATCCGAGTTCCGGATCAAGGTCGAGGGTGAGCGGATCGCTGGTTTCGCCGCGCTGCAAGTGCCAAGCGCCTGCGGCCGCGATCATGGCGGCATTGTCGGTGACGTATGCGCGGTCGGAAGGCAGGAAGGCGACGCCGGGAAACCGCGTTTCCAGCATGTTTTTCATCTCGTTCCGCAGCGACGCATTCGCGGAAACGCCGCCGACGAGGACAAGCGCCTGGACGCCCGTCCGTTCGATCGCGAGCGCCGTCTTTTCGACCAGCACCTCGACGATCGCCGCCTGGATTTCGGCGGCCAGATCGGCGTTCGCGCGCTCGTCCTGGAACCGTTCCGGATGGCGTTCCCACAGCTGGCGCACGGCCGTCTTGAGGCCGCTGAAGCTGAAATCGAGGGTATCCGCATCCAGCATGGGACGCGGCAGAGGGAACACGCCCGTCCGCCCTCGTTCAGCCAGTTTCGCGATCTGCGGACCGCCCGGATAAGGCAGCCCCATGACCTTGGCCGACTTGTCGAATGCCTCACCGGCCGCATCATCGCGCGTGCCGGCGAGATACTCATACGAGCCGACGTCCTTGACCAGGACCAGCTCGGAATGCCCACCGGAAACGGAGAGCGCCAACAGCGGGAATCGCCAAGAGGCGCGATTTTCTGCGTTCAGCCAGGAAGAGGCGAGATGCCCCTCAAGGTGGTTCACGCCATATAGCGGTTTTCCGGATAGGACCGCCAGCATCTTCGCCGCCTCCAACCCGACCAGGAGCGCCATCGAAAGGCCCGGACCGCGCGTGACGGCGATCGCATCAAACGATTCCTGCCACGTATCGCCCAGGGCTTCGCTCAGGAGGTGGACCGTCTCCAAAACGTGCGCGCGCGCCGCCACTTCCGGCACGACCCCGCCGTAGGCCTGGTGGATGGGGATTTGGGAGCTGACCAGATTCCGCTCGACCCTCACCGCTTCCCCGTCCACGCGCAAAAGCGCGACGGCGGTCTCGTCGCAACTGGTCTCGAGGCCCAGGATACGGAGGGGGACGGGCATAGGATCGTTGCTATGGTACGGATATTTCGCGCCGTTGCAATAGGAGGGAGGACGGATCCCGTGTATCATGGGCGCACTCCCCTCTCCCCCTATGTGGATCCTCTATGGCTTGCTCGCCGGGCTGACGGCCGCCCTCATGACGATCTGTGCGAAGATCGGCTTGAAAAACGTCGACTCGACCCTCGCGACGACGGTACGCGCACTTATCATGGCCGGGTTCATGGTCGGCGCAAGCCTCGTCACCAAGAAGTTCGCCCTCCTCCAGACCATCGACGGCCGGGCCTGGCGCTGGATCGCGCTGGCGGGAGCGCTTGGGGCCTTGTCGTGGCTGTTCTATTTTCTCGGCCTGCAGCAGACGAGCGCCTCGAAGCTCGCGGCCTTGGATCGGCTCAGCCTGCCCTTCATCATCCTGCTTTCCGTCTTGCTGCTTAACGAAAAGCTCAGCTGGCCGCTGGCGGCCGGCGGTGTCCTCGTGACGGTCGGCGCGATCCTCATTGCGCGGGCATGAGCGTATGCCGGTTCCCGTTTTGACGCGTGCGGGCAAGGCGCTCATCGGCATCCTCCTGCTCGTGTCTTGCCTAAGCGTCGCGTGGCGCGTCAAGACCGCGAACGCGCCTCAAGCGATTCATGTGCCAACCGTATCCGCGCTCACGGAAATCCCGACTTCCCTCGTCTCGACGTCATTCGCCACACGATCAAGCTACGACGTGGCGACCGGAACGCGGATCCTGCTCGTGCCGCACCACCTCGTCGCCGGACGCGAAATCGCCTCGCTCCTCAGCTCGTCACCCACCCCGACAAGGGTCGTGCTGCTTTCCCCCGACCACTTTTCGCGCGGGAAGCGAGCCATCTCGTTGACCGCCCAGGCATTCTCTTGGCAGGGGACGCGCATCCCGACCGATCCCCCATTGCAGCAGGCCCTTGAACGGGCGTTAGGGGAGCACGCGCAACAAGACGATGCCGTCTTTACCCGCGAACATGGCGTGCGCAGCCTCCTTCCCTTTCTCGCGACCGCCTGGCCAGAAGCGCGGGTCGTCCCTCTGACGGTGCGGAATGACGCTTCGAGTCAAGCGCTGCTTGCCCTGGTCAAGGCGATCCAGGCACATGCCACGGACGAGAAGACCCTCGTCATCGTCACCATCGACTTCTCGCATGACCTTCCCAAATATGTGGCCGACCTCCACGACCTCCTCGCCGAAGACGCGCTGCGCGCAACGGATACGCGCTCGGCCGACAAGGCGGAGATCGATAGCCGCCCCCTCTTTTGGGTCCTGAATGCGCTTACGGCGGTACCAGGCCAACCACCCCTTGGGGACGTCCGCATCCATGCCCACACCAACGCCTTAAGCCTGATGAAGGCAGAGACAACCGAACTCGGAACAAGCCACTTTTTGGCTAGTTTTGGGCCAGGAACAGCATCAGAACGAAGACGAACCGTAACGCTTGTTCATGATGAACACCGGCCCGTCACGAGCAAGGAAGGCCGCTTTTACCAAGGGTTCGACCATGTCACGACCACGAGCATCCCCTTTACGACCGCCTTCGCGCGCATCGAGGAGGCGGCACGCGTCGAATGGCACGTCCTCCCCTTGAAACAGGTGGGCGATGGTTGGCTGCCGCTGAACGATCGCGAGCGGAGCGCCCTTTCGGACGATACCGTCACGCGCTGGATCGGCTGGGCAAAAACGCATCTGCCGAACGCTTCTCAACCGTGATACACTGCGCGGGTATGAACGAACCTTCTCCCGTTCCCGCCTCCCCGCAACCGGCCACCCCGGCTCCGGTTTCCACCCCAGACACGTCCGCCGGCCACCCGCGGACGAAAACGGCCTTGTTCATCGGCCTCGCCATCGTCCTCGGCTTGGTGATCGTGCTCTTGGCATATGTCGTTTCACGGAAAGACGTCCCGACCCAGCCGGCACCGACCCCTTCCGTTACGCCCACCTCGACACAGGCGATGGCACCCACCATCGTCAACGGGGAAGATCCGCAAGCCGCCGTCCTTGAGATTGATTGGCAGAGTGGCCGCGTCGTCGATCCGAAGATGGTCTTCGGCGGCAACATCATGGCGAATACCGCCACCAGGGCCGTCCTCGTGTCAGAAGACGCCCTAAACGGCATCGAGGCCACGACGACCATCCTCACCTACACCTACGCGTTCTACGAACACGGCAGCGTCAAAAATGGACCTTACCAAGGTCAAAAGATCTATTCCGCGCAGCTGACGTCGGAACGAGGCTTCGCCATCGGCGGACCGGATGGGGGTGAGGTCCTCGACCGGATCAGCCTGCTTGTCGACGGATCCGGAAACGTGCGCGCCCTCGGCGCAACCCGCGCACAGCTCTTTCGCGAATGGGCAACCGTCGCCACGGCCCCGAACCTGAGCCTGCGCCTCAGCGCCCTCCCCGCTCAACTGACCCTAAAGAACGGAAAAACCATCACCCGCCGCACCGGCCCAGGAGCGAACGCGAAATTCGATCCATTATGTGCCGGCGGACGCTGCCAGAACCGACTCCCCGTCGGGGAAGCGGCGGATGGACGCGGACTATACACCGGGAATCTCAGTGGCGGCTTCATCGGGACGTTTGGAACCGGCGGCCTCAATGACCCGCTTGAACCTGGCTGCGTCATCCTCTACCGCGAAGACGGCGAGGGCGCGGTCTACGAATCCGTTATCGGGGGCTCCGGCGCCGTCGCAGCAGAACAAGCGGATTCTTCCCCCGTTCCCGAAATCGGCCCGCAAGACCTCGTATGGGACGCCGCCTACGCCAATACCTCCACGTTCCGCACGCATCGCGTCGGAGGATGCGGTGGCTGGACCTGCGCCGAAATCCTGACGTCGGAAAAGATGGCCGATGAGGATATCCGCGACAGCGACCTCGTCCGCGCGGGCCAGACGCGCACCGGGGAACCCATCTACGTCTTCCGCCAACCCCTCCACACGCGCCAACCCTACTATTTCCGGCCGATCCAGAGCGCCTACGAGGAATGGTGGGAGATCGACCCGGCGACCCAGGAAAAGCCGCCGATCGAACAGTTCCTCCGCCGCTTCCCGGTCCCCGTCTTCCTCTGGAAAGACGCGCTTGACCGCTGGGTCGTCTACAAGAACGCCGCCGCCTTCCCGCTTGCCGAGTGCGGCAAGCCCGTCATCTACCTTTACCCGGAACAGCCGACGGACGTGCACGTGAAGCTCCCGGATTTCATCAACGTCACGGTGAGCGAGCCAACCTATCCAAATGCAGGCTGGCACGTCCGCGCGACGCCGGAAGGCACGTTGACCCTAAGCTCCGATCAGTCGACCTGGAACTCACTCTTCTGGGAGGGCACGGGCGTCAACTACCCCGTTCCAGAGACTGGCTTCGTCGTCAAGCAGCAGGAAGTCGTGCCATTCCTGAAACGAACGCTCGCCAAATACGGTCTGAACGCCCAGGAAACGAAGGATTTCATGGATTTCTGGGTCCCAGAAATGCAAGGCGCGCCCTACTACCAGATTTCCTTCCTCACGGACCGTTGGGATGCCGCTGCCCCGCTCGCGGTGTATCCGTCTCCACAGACCCGCATCCGCCTGTTCATGGATTGGAAGAAGCTCGCGAAACCGGTCTCCATCCCTGAACCGACCATCGTCACGCCCGCCAGAAAGGGCTACACGCTGGTGGAATGGGGCGGACTCCTCCGCTAGCGCGAACCGAAAAAGAGGCTCAGGCCTCTTTTTCCGTTGGGCCGCCTTTCGGCACGAAGGCCAGGCAGACGGAATTGATGCAATACCGCTTCCCCGTCGTTGCGGGACCGTCATCGAAGACGTGCCCCAAATGGGATTGGCACTGTTTGCAGCGGACTTCGGTCCGGACCATCCCATGCGTGCGGTCCTCAATGAAGCTGAGGGCGTCTTTCGCGACCGGGTCGTCGAAGCTAGGCCAACCGGTCCCGGAATCGAACTTGGCCCCAGACGAAAACAGGAGGGCACCGCAGACGGCGCAACGGTACGACCCGTCGGCATGATGGTCCCAATAGGCCCCGGAAAACGGGGCTTCGGTGCCGCCCTCTTGGGCGACCCGGCGCAATTCATCGGAAAGGGGATGGTCCATATGACGTTGATCCTAACATAGCCAAAATCCCCAGCATATCCCCCTCTCGACAAAAGGGAAAAGATGGGATAGGCTACCCCGACGGAGGGCCCCATGAAAAAGAGACAGGAGCCAGGGAAGCGACCGGACGGAATGCGCCTCGTCCTGGTGCCCAACCATGACATACAGTCCCCCAACCTCACGGACGACCGCCCCTACTGGGAGGGCAGCCAAGGCCTCCATCGGGCCGAAACGGCCATCCAAGAGCAGATGGCCCAAAGCTGGGGCGTCCTCGTGGCAGTCCGCCTCGAGCAAGCGGGCCTCCTTCCCCATCATCTCACGCATGATCAGAACGGCATGAGCGGGATCGTCTCTCGGAGCATCGCCGATCGGGCCCGCACGTATCCCGTCGAGGATGCTCGACCGGTGATCGGCCCGCGCGCCAAGCCCAAACGAAAGAAGGGGCGCCTGCGCAGCGAAGGCCTCCTGCCACGCACGAGCGGCCCCACGCATCCGCAATCCGGCATCATCAGGCGCAAGATCGCGCCCGAGACCTGGTCAGGGCTCATCGAGTTCCTGATCCGGCTGGAAACCGCCGACACCGTCGGAGTCCTCGTCGCCGATCCGGGGCTGATCCGCCAGCTCACGGAAGCGCTCAGCCGGTTCCTCGACCCGCTGAAACCGTCGGCGATGCAGGATCCATCGTTCACGGCGCTCACCCTTCCCACCGACTGCGGCCGCCTCTTGCGCAAGCAAGCGCGCCTGCGGCCACACCTCACCGCCCAGGGCCGTCCCTGAGGGCGGTTTTTCTTTGCAAAGAAGATCCTTTCCCTCCGAACATGAGAGGGGTTGGATTCGCCTCGCTCAAATCTGCGTCTGCCTAGGTGGAGGAGGGCTGTCATGGAAGGGGAACCGACTAAGCAGGCTTCGTGTATAGTGAATGTCCGTGAACCGCATAGGCCCAAAATCCGCTACGCCTTAACCCCAGATAGATTGTAGGGCGCGCCGAAAGGGATACGCGACCACGCAGACGGATGGCTTATGAAAAACGCAATTAGATTATAAAAAAAGGGGGCAACAGCCAAATAAATCGTCGAATTCTCAACGGAACAAGCTCATGGATGGATAGACACGGCCAGGTCTCCCTATCCAAAAATAAACATCCTGGACATCTCGATGTCGGCACCCTATTCTTGGCCATGGAGGGCCGCCAATGGATCGAAATTTCATCCCCGAACAGGCGTTCAAGGAGCTCGAGGGCACCGAATATTCGCGTGGAGAGCTCTTTCGCGCGATCGGAAGCCTGCGGGGAAAGTACCTCTACCTGCTGGGACCGGAAACCACTCGCGACGACCTATACGAGCTCGCCGTCAGGAAAGGCTGGATCGAGAAGACCCCTGAGAGGAAATACCTCGTGAACGTGAAGCTGCCTGCAACTGACTCGCCGGCTTAGCATCTTCTCCCGCACCAAACCGCACAGGGCAGGACTGCTCACCATCGGTGGTGCGCCGTGGCGCAGGCGACGATGCCGCAAAATTCTTATGCCCGACAGGACGATCAACCACGCGAGGGGACGGGCGCTCCTATCCCCTTTTTTTATTTGTAATGAATAACTCCTAAATTCGCTAACTGTAACGGCGGCTTTTTGACCAAAAATGGCGCGAAACTCATCACCGGGAACGAACCGAATTCCGCGCTGAAGGCGCAAACGCGTTCACGTTGGAAAATTCAGGCATAAATGCTTCAATGCGTGAAATGTCGTTATGAGTTCGGTCAATGCCCTCATCCCGTTACGAACCTTCGGGCGACAATGGAATGGCCTGCTAGAATACGACTGGAACACGCTCATCCGTTCGTCGCAGAGCTCGCCCAAGGCCCAATTGTCCCGATCAACCATTCAAAAGCCCAATATAAGCGCTCGCAGCATTCATGCTAATTGTTCTTGGTAGCTGAAAGCGGGTATCTCCCGCACCAAGAAAATCGCCCTTTCTCAAGGAACCCGCCAGCCGCCGCACGGAATTGGCAACGGCTCGATCCGCTGGTATGGTTCCAATATTCTAATAAACTTCGCTTTTTTTCACGCATGTTATGTCCCCCATCCTCCGCATCCTCATCATTGCCGCCCTTATCGCCTATATCGCCTGGCGCCTCAAAAGCCGCTGGAGCGCCGCCGGCGAAGTCGTCGAGGCGAATGACGACGCCATGAACGCCTGGAAGATGCAGTTCCAGGCCTTTCGCCAAGACCCCCGGTTCCAAACGCTGAAAGCCCACCTCGATGCTACCTATCCGAATACGTTCGATGCGCCTACCGACCCGGACACGTATCAGGTCGTCTATGTAACGGTGTTTGACGAAAAAGGACAGTCGTATCTTTTCGACGAGATCGACCAAGGCAAATTCCTCACCGCGTATCTCAAGAATGCGAAAGCGCAGCGGCAGGTATCGCTCGACCTGACGAACGGGACCTTCCATGAGACCTCGCTAGGCGCCGTCGCCTTCCGTACCGTCGTCCCCTACTGGGCCGGGAAATAGGCCGTCCTATGGATGCGACGTATCGGCGCCCGAGCGTACGAACCTTCGGGGCCGGACTTATCCTTTTTCTTGTCGGCGGCGGCCTGTTCACCTTGAACATCTGGCCGCGGACGGCCGGCAAGATCTATCTCAGCGCGCTCATCGCCGGTCCGGCGCTTGCCATTGCCGGACTCTGGACGGCGGCGTCATCCCTCAGGGCTCGCTTCTGCAGCCGCTGCCGCCACGAGCTCGCCTCCGCATCAGGAACGTATGCAGCCGAAAGCGAGTCCGCCATCCGGGCATTGCTTGAGTCTGGTCGTAGGCCGGCACCCGAGGAGATTCGATTTTCAGGAAAAGCGGCGCCGTACACGCGCGTCGACCTCGAATACTGCCCCGCCTGCGTCGCCATTGGCGAAGCGCGCTTGCGGACAACCGATGGCGTACCGAAGACATACGGCTTGAGCGGGACGGCAGTACGAGTCGCACGCGAGAGCCTGTTTCTCTAAGCGGGAAAGATCCTGTCCGTCAAAACAAAAACTCCGCTGAAATGCGGAGTTTTTGATGGTAGCCCCTAGGGGAATCGAACCCCTGTTAACGGCTTGAAAAGCCGCTGTCCTAACCGTTAGACGAAGGAGCCGTAGCGCAACGAGTATATACAAGGCGCCAACGAATTGTCAATCCGGAGAACGGGGTCGTCGAGATCGAGAAAAAACGCGTCGCAGAAGGCAAGAAACATGCCCCCGTTGACGTCGGATGGGCGCCCTGGTACGAAAGATCCGCACGAGGTACCCCATGGCCGGCTTCTACCGCATCAAGACACAGGCCGAACGCCGCAAGACCGCACAGAAGGAAGGGCGGGCGGGCGAACATGACCGCTACCTGAACCGCCGCGAGAAGCGCTGGCAGCAGAAACAGCTCATCCGGCAGCACGGTGGCCGCTGCACGCGCTGCCGCGAACCCGTCGTGCTGGGACCGGAAGACGATCCCCGTCTCGCCGTCGTGCATCATCTCGTCCCCCTTTCCCAAGGCGGCACCGACCAGCTCTCCAACCTTACCCTCCGCTGCCTCGCCTGCAGCCGGGAGGAATCGGAAGGGCACCTGCCGGAAGCGGCATCCCCAGAACCGAGCTAAGCTCGGCTTTTTTTGCATGAAAAATCCCCCGAACAGATCGGGGGAGGTCAGGCTTCACGATCCCGGACGAGACCGAAGCGCGCCTTGGACGCCTCGAGGACACGGAAGAAGGCCTTTCGGCCGCGAACGTAGGCCCGCCACTTCGCATCGAGGTCCGGCGCGTCAGCGTAGAGCCAGGCGAAGCTGCGCCGCTCGGTGTAGACGCGGAGGAGGCGCGGGAATTCCGCTTCAGCGACGCCCAGGATGTGGCTGTAGGCGACGCATGCAAAACTGGATTCCGCATCCCCAAACAGAAGCTCGGGCCAGCGCCGATAGTCGTACACGTCATCCTTGGGAAGGAAACGCGAGCGAAGCGGAGCCGTAAAGGTCCTGAACCGCGTAGCCACCTCACAGGCGAACACGTACCGTCGCCAGAGAACCTTGCCGAACAGGGCGCGCAGCTTCGCCGCCCGAGATGGATCGATGTCCAAATCGCTCAGGCAGGTGGAGGTGCAGAGCCGAACCACTTCCACCCTCACCTCCGGACGGGCGATCATGGCACGGAACGATCGGCGCAACCCACGCCGCTTCAGCAGCAGCAGGAGCCGTACCCAGTCTTCCCCCGAAATCGCCCGGTCGCGCAGGGCGCGGCGGACGGCCGAAAGCAGGGTACGGCGCGTGAGGAACGCTTCCGCCTCGATCAGCTCCTGGACCTGCAGCTGCACGTACCCCAAGCGGACGAGGGCGGAATAGGCCGAACGGTTGCGACCCACGGCCTCACGCAGCTGCGGGAGGCACGCCCTACGGACAGGCGGCCTGAGCCGAGGGAACCGCTTCACGATCTCGACGAGAGGCAGGCGCTTGCCGAGGATGAGCTGCTCGACCTCCGCCTCTTCCAGCGTGGGCCAATCGATGCCATCCGCGGCGGACATGCCTCGCGCGTCGAACGCCTGTCGGAGCCTGCCGTCCGAGCGGTCCGGAGAGGTCGCGAGATCCGTGGCCCCATGCAGGCGGATGTAGGCATCGACATCGAGCCGGGTGAACGCCCCCCAGAACCGGAACCCCGGGCGGCCTCGGTTGGCCCGATGCCGGGCCATGTTCCGGCGAACCTGCGCAAGGACCAAAGCCTCGTGAGCCGGAGAAGGGACCCATCCACGGGCACGGAGCCGCTTCTGCAGGCGGTCGAGAAGGACCTCGTCCGACTGCGCATATGCGATCTCCTGGAGGAGATCCCGCTCGTGCTCCCATACGTACTCGGCATCCTCCCGCTCCGCCGCCGCCAACAGCAGTTGGGTGTTCAGCCAGTCCGATGCGAGGGAATGCTCCGCGGAACGGAACTCGAAGGCCTCGTCCGCAGTGAAGGTGAGACGCGTCGGCAGGGTGCGCAGGGCCACCTGCAGGCGCCGGATCCGGTGGAGACGCTCGGGCTCATCCTCGAGCAGGCGGCGCGCGGCCACCCAGTCGAACGGCGTACCGTCCGTCGAGGGCGGAAACGGCACGTCCGCCTCGCCCGTGAGAGCGTTCAGGTAGCGGAGGGGCGCGCTTGACGTCGTGGACGACAGGTAAAGCGGGACCAGGAAGACTTCAGCCTCGCCGAAATTCTCCCGCTCGATCCGCCGAGCCAGCGTCTCCACCTCGTCCGCCAACCCTTTCCCGGCCGCGAAGACCTTCTTGAAGAAGGTGAACGACAGCGGCAGCGCGAGCGCACGGAACGACGGGGACTCGCCCCGTCGGACCGCGGCCTGGAGCGCCGTCTCGAGCGGGTCGAGCACGGTCTCGCGGAACGCCTGCGCCGCTTCGGTGGCCGAGGCGTACGTCCGGAGGAGGCCCGCGTCGATGAGACGCTGGGCGCGCGGTGCCACCTCGTCGGTCGCCTGCGCCAGGCCCGAGAGCGGCCGGCCGAGACGTTCCGCGAGACGTTGGAAGATCGGCCAGACGCCGAACAGGACGATGTCCTCGAGCGGAAGGTCGGCCCACGCGAGACCGAGGCGAATGGGCTCGCCCTCCCCCGAAGCATTGAGCGCGTCTAGGAACAGCTGAAAGGCGGTTGCGTTCGACGGCTCTTCGCGGGCAGGGGGCACGACGGCGAGGGCGCGCTCGTTGGGGATGGGGAAAAACGTACGGCGCTTGCGCATGGCGAGGACTCCTTGGGGTTGATGGGAAAGAACGGGAGCCAGGGTTCTTGGCTCACACCATCCCCGCAAGCTTGCGGAGACCGTGTGAAGCAAGAAGGAAAGAGGCCCGGGGTCCGCTCGGGTGAGCGGGCCCCGGGCCAGGGTGTCGTCAGAGGTCGATCGCGTCCTTGAGCGCGTCGACCTGCTGCTGCGCCGCCGTCTTGGCGGGGGCGCGCATGTCGCCACGGAACCGCTCGAGCTCTTCCTGCAGCTCGTGGCGGGTGAGGCGGTAGTCCTCTTCGGACCGTGCCGCCAGCTGGTGCAGGCGCTCACGGGCGTCGCGGACTTCGAGGCCGAGCTCGTCGAGGGCGTGCGCCGAGACCTCGGTCTCGTCGTCGTCTGCCTCCGCGAGGAGGGCGATGAGCGCCCAGTCACGAAAGGCGCGCTGGCAGAAAACCTCGCCGAGCAGGCCCTCGTAGTCATCCCGGGTCAGGAGCTTGCGCACCCAGGGCAGGAGAAGGGACGGATCGACCTCGTCGTCGAGCTTGACGTCGTCAGGCTCCTCGTCGGGTTCGTCCTCGTCGTTGTCCTCGTCGTCGGATGTGGCCTCCCCATCCTCCTCGTCGTCGGGGTCCGACCGGACGTCCTCCTTGGCGGCCGCGACCAGGGGTCGCGTATCCGTCTCGGGGGCGCCGCCCAACCTGCCCGTCGAGCCGTCGAGAAGCGCCTTGATCACGGCCGCGAACGCATCGGCGGGGGCCGCGAGAGTGAAGGCGACGGCGTCGAGGTCGCCCATCACCTCGAGCAGGTCGATGCGCCGGTCCGGCGACAGGGCCGCCTCGAATGCGACGCGCGCCTCGGCAGGATCCGTGATCGCCCCGAGGACGTCTTCGACGCCGCGCGCCGACCGCGCCAGCGTCATCCCCGCCTTCGGATCGTCGTGCGCGAAGACGCTCAAGGCGAGCTGGCGCTCTTCACGCTCGGCCGCAAGCGCGTCCGAGGGCACCGCGTTCGAACCGGAATCATTCGTCGTCATCGTCGTTCTCCTCGCGCTCGTAGAGCGCATCGTTCGAGGCGGACCCGCGGCCCGCCGGTTCCTCGTCCGGATCCGAGGGGTCGGAATCGTCCTCCCGCTCGTCGAAGAGCAGGCCCGAGCGGTCCGATCCCGCCTCGGCCTCCGTTGCCTCTTCCCCGGCATCAGCCTCGGCAGGAGCGTCCACAGCGGCACCATCGCCCGTGAACAGGTGCGTCCGGTACGACGGCTGCTGGGCGGCCCAGGCAAGGTAGCCGCTCACGGCCGCGCACAGCTCGATGCCGTCCGCCCGCGTCAGCAGCCCCTCGAAGAGCGCCTTGGCCGGATGGGTGGCCGTCGCGAAACGGAAGGGCCGTTGACCGCCCGCCAGGAGCCGGCGCATCGCCGCGACCCGCGCCTCGCCCTTGCGGGAGAGGACCTCGGACCAGGCGATGGTGTCGCCCACGGCCACCTCGGCCGAGAAGATCACGGCCACGTCCTGCGGCACCTCGCCCATCTGGGCGACGAACACCGCCGGGTCCAGGACCGCCATCTGGCGCGCGGTCGTGTCGCGCAGCCTGGTCTCGGAACGGACGTACGTCCCGAACGCGAGTTGAAACTCGCGCGCGCGTCCCGCATCGATCGTCATCTTCTTTGTTTTGCCCATCGAAATCCCTCTCACCTGCTCACTTGAGATGCACTTGGACGAAGAGGTCGCCGGCGGATCCCCCATTGGATCCCGGCGTCCCTCGCCCCTCGAAGCGCAGCCAGCGCCGCGCGAGATCGGTCGGAACCGGGACGCGGACCGTCTCCTCTCCGACCCTGACCTGGACCAGCGCGCCCGGCCGCCAGTCGGCCGCCGGGACCGTGACCAGGGAAAGCAGGTCTTCGCCGCGTCCCGGTTCCTTGAGCCCATGCGCGAACAGCTGGCTGCCGACGCGCTCCCCGGAGGGACGCAGCAGCAGGTCGCGGAGCGAACGCACGGGCGCGAACCGCCGGTCGAAGCGCTGGCGAGCCACCGGATCGCGGAGGACCTGATAGGCCTGCACCGCTTCGCGGTACTTCCGGCCCTTCTCCTCACGTTCGGCGTCCGGCAGCCCCTGGAGCCGATCCTCGTGCGTCTGCCCGACCACGGCGCGGTAGGCGCGCTTGATCGCCTCCGACGACGCCCCGGGCTCGAGCCCGAGGACGGCATACCAATTCGGCTCGTGTGACATCGTCGACCTCCCAAAGAAAACGAGCTGACGTGGAGGCTACCAAGAAAAAGACCCTTTGTCAACCGTCGCCGAACAATCGGCGGGAGCGCGTTTTTCCAACGCGGATCCGCTTATAAAAACGCTTTTCTTCGCAAAAAAACGAGCCTTGCGGCCCGCAGCCCTACAGCTCGACGTACCGCGTCCAGTTGAACGCCCGGCACGCGAAGTCCCCACCCGACGCCCCCGGTTCGCGCTCGATGCAGAGGCGATCGAAGGCGCCCCGGATCGCTTCCCATGCGGCAGGCGCGTCGCGCCGCTCGCGGAAGATGGCCTCCATCCGGTCCTCCCAGGCGGCCCGTGCCCCAAAGGCGGTCAGGTTCGCCGCCAGGAAGGTCTCGCGCGACAGCAGGACATGGTGAGGCTCGACCCCCTCCCGCCAGCGATACCGCTCGGGCTGGAGGATGAGCGCCGGCACCGCGTCACCGAGGAACCCCCAGGACATGACGTTCGGCACCGTGATCCAGGCCCCAGGCCGCACCTCGAACGCGAGCACCCCGTCATCATCGAGGAGCGGCAGCGGCGGCTTGGGACGGCGGGTCCGGTCGAGCTCCTGCTCCCGTCGCACCTGGAGCACGGCCGGGACCGAGCGTCGCAGAAAGGAGAGGTCGCGCGGAACGGGCAGCCACTCCTGATCGCCGTCTTCCCCCTCGGCGAACGCGAACGTGCCCTCACGCGTGCCCACGCTGACCCGTCCGGGACGGTCCTGGGTCGTGAGCCGGAATCCGGTCGGGCACGCCTCGAGCGCCACGTCGATCTCGACATCCGCCATCCTGGTGAGCGCACGAAAGAAGCGCTCCACGCCCTCATGGCGGTAGACCGTGCACGAGAACGGACCGCGCGCGATCGGCTCTTCGTTGACGAGAGGGAAGATCCCGAGCGCGGGCGGGACACGCAGATGCTCGGGCACCTCCTGCACCGCCACGCCGGGATCCGTGTCAACCGTATGGAACGGCTGGCACCGGAACCGGAAGGAACGGTGCCCAGCCTCGCACCGGACCTTGAGCTGCATAAGCTCCGCGAACCGGGACTCGGTCAGCATGCGTACGCGATGGCCGATGGAAATACGAATCATTTCTCGTCACCCTTCCTCTTGTGGTACCGGCTGTGAAGCTAGCAAAAACCGCCACTCCCGTCAAGCCTATGGGAATGAAAAAACGAGCGCGATGCGCTCGCAGGCCCTCAGAAATCGACCAGGCGCGTCCAGACGAACGGCCGACAGGCGATCGGCGCCGGCTCCTTGCCTGTCGCGCGGTCGACGCAGAGGTCGGCCACCACCTGCCGGATCGTCGGCAGCGCGTCGGGATCCTCGCCGACCTGGCGCAGGCGCCGCTCCCAGTGCGCGCGGTCGGCGTACCCCGAGAGGTCGGCGGCGAGATAGGCAGTCTGCGGGAGCAATCGCCGCCGCGGGTCCACCTCCTCGCGCCAGGCATACCGCTCCGGATCGAAGACGAGCGCCGGCACGACGTTCTCGTGATGCCCCATCGCCAGCCAGTGGCTCGGCAGCGCGATCCACAGCCCCGGCGCGAGCTCGAATCCGAGCACGCCCGGACGGTCGAGGTGCGGGACGCGCGGCCAGGGTCGCCGCGAGTTGTCCCAAACCAGCTCCATGGTCGTGAGGGCGATCGCCTCGACGGAGCGGGCGAGGAACGCCAGATCCTGCGGCGGCCGGAGCCAGGAACGATCGAGTCGCTGGTCCGGCTCGAAGACGAACGAGACGAGCTGGTCCCCTGCCGTCCCCTCGGCCGGCGCGATCAGGAGCCGAAACCCCACGTCGCGCAGCCGGCGCACGGTCACCCACCGCTCTTCCAGAGGACCGTAGCCCTTCCGGAAGAACGCTTCGAGCTTCTGATGGCGGAACACCGTGTACGCGAACGGGCCACGGGCGAGCGGGCCACACGGCCCCTCCAGCATCAGCCCGATCGGCGTCGGGGCGTCTTCCCCCGACCGGTCGTCGGCCGGAAATTGGAACGGTCGGCAGCGAATCCGCAGCGGCTTGTCGCCGACCCCCAGGCGGGCCGCCTGGAGCAGCCCCTCGAACCGCTCGGCCGTGAGCGCGAGCACCTGATACCATCGACTGAGCAGGAACATGCGTCCTCCTTTTTCACACGGGCATCCATCGCGGATGATGGCATACTCCGGTAAAAGCGTCCATCCCTCCGTCGTGTTGGGCACACGAGGAATTCCCTCAAAAAAAGACGTTTCCACGCCCGTCGAAGCCAGCGAATAAACAAAAAACCTCCCCTAAGGAGGCAGTTCCACCGTTTCGAGCGGGACCCATTCCCTGGGTACGCCCTGATGCGCCCGGCACGCCCCGACATACCGATCGTGCGGATGATATGGATGCGGCAAGGCAAGCTCGTGCCGCAACCCGACGATGGGCTGTCCACAGCCTTCGTGCGGGCAGGTGAGCGGATTCCCATCCGGCACCCACACCGGATACGGCAGCGGCCGGCCCGCCAACCGCTCGAACGTCTCCTGGATTCCCTGGTGCCAGGCGCAGAGGGTGAGGATGAGCGCATGGGCATAGCGCACCTCCGGCCCATGCTCCGTCCGCACGACCCGCGTCGCGGTGTGGCACGCGCAGGAGGAGAGCCCGTCGACCGGCGCATCATCTTCCGTGATCGCCTCAAGGCGCACGTTCATGAGCCACCGCCCTTGAGCTGGCGCTCGGCGTCATACGCCGCCCGTGCCTGCCCGATCCGCCGCAGCCGCCGGCGCACCCGCCATCGGTCGAGCCACGGCCAGAGCAGGCTCAGGCGCTCGATCGGCGCATGGAAGAAGAACTGAGCGAACCGGTGCGCGAACCGCAACGAGCGCTCGTCGAACCTCACCCCCGCCGCCGTCACCGGCCGATCGGCCGGAAAGAGGCATTGTGCCAGCCAGAACACGGTCCAGATGCGCGACCGCTCGCAGAACAGCACCGGATGCAGGCCAGGCGCCATCGCCATGTTGAAGGCCTCGATGTTCTCGCGAACCGACGCCGTGGTGTCGATGAGCCGCACGCGCGGGAGCCAGGTCGGCCGGTGTACCGCGACCCAGCCGCGCATCGCCTCGGCCTCGCTCAGGTCGTGGCGGTTCGTGTAGCCGCCGCAGAGGAAGACCTCGCGCACGCGGCGATCGTGGAGATCGAGCCAGTCGAACACCTGCGACAGGTAGCGGCGCAGGTTCCCATCCGTGAGCGGATCGCGCGGGGCCCCGTACCCGTTGACGGACACCGAGAAGCCCGCCGCCTGATCCGGATCGGCCCGCACGCTCAGGCGGAGCAGGCCCGCCGCATTGCGGTCGAAGTGGAAAACGTGACCCTGTTCCCGTGCCATCGGACATCTCCTTGTGAAGGCAGGCGGACCGCCTGACGCGCGTGGATCCTATGCCGTAATTCGTCTCACGTCAAGGGATATTTGCTGATTTTTCATAAAAAAGAACCCGTCCGTCTCTGTCCCATCAACGGACGAGGGACATGTAAATCGCTCTCCGCAACCCTCACACCGGGTGGCAAGCTTATACCCAGCCTCACTTCCTCCCCTTCTTCCCCGCCCGCCACGCCGCGATCTTCGCGTGGTCCCCGCTCAGCAACATTTCCGGTACCGTCCATGTGACGCCCTTCGTCGGCGAGAACGTCTCGGGCCGCGTGTATTGCGGATATTCCAAGACCCCTTCCTCGCTATGGGACTCGTCTTCGGACGAGGCGTCATCCCCCAACACGCCCGGCCGCAAGCGCGCCACGGCATCCGTCATCGTGAGCGCCGCGAGCTCCCCTCCCGTCAGGACGAAATCGCCTAACGACAACTCCTCATCAACCAGGTGCTCGGCGACCCGCTCGTCGACCCCCTCATACCGCCCACATAAAAACACCAGGCGCTCGTATGAACACAAGCGGTGCGCATCGGCCTGCGTGAACCGTTTCCCTTTCGCGCTCATCAGGATCACGCGCGTCTTCCGCGCCGCTTTCGACCGCACCCCTTTTTTCGTCAGAATTCCGAACGATTGCAACGCCTCAAAAAACGGCCCGACCTTCATCACCATCCCCGGCCCGCCCCCGAAGGGGCGGTCATCCACCTTCTGGTGACGGTCATGGGCCCACTGCCGCAGCTGGTGCGCCGCCAATTTCAACGCCCCCGCCGCCTCCCCACGCCCAAGCATGGCCGCGTGGAGGTAGGGCTCCACGAGCTCGGGGAAGATGGTGAGGATATCGACACGGAGGGGCTTTGGCATAACGGATGGGTTGTACTATACAACAAACGCAAACACCAGCCCGGAGGCTGGCGCTTGCTTAGATCCCGAGCCCTTGCAGGTCCTCATCCGTGACGAGGCCCGCTTCCCCGTGGCGGGGAGCGGCGGCGCCGGTGGAGGCTTTCGTCTCCTGGTGCGCGCGGCGGGCGTCTTCCGGTTCGTAGATCTTCATGTTGATACGGGCGTTCACCTTCGCCCCAACCCCCTTGAGGAGGATGCGGAGCGCTTGGGCCATTTGGCCGCGACGGCCGATCACGAAGCCCATGTCGGATGGGTCGACGTAAAGGGTGAGCAACACGCCGAGCTCGTCGACCTCGCGGGTCACTTTCACGAGTTCCGGCTTGTTAACAATCGCTTTCACCACCGTCTCCAAGAACTGTTGGTCATGCTGGATGTCGGCCATAGCGACGTGGGTCATCAAAGGATGCTAAGGATTAGCCCTGTATCAGGGTTACTTACAGAATACCAGATTTTTCGCAAAAAATCAAGTCCCTGTGGGAAAAAACGGCTCGTTCTTGACAAAAACCGCTCGCTTGGGTAGCCTTCCGGGCATGCTCAGGACTTCGGGGTGCTGGTACACCGCGAGGCTCCATGTCCGAAATTATCCGTAAATCTAGGGCTTTTTCCGCCCACCCCTCCCATGTTGACCATCCGTTTGAGCCGCATCGGCAAGAAAGGCCAGCCGTCGTACCGTTTCATCGTCAGCGAAAAAGGCCGCGACCCCTGGGGCAAGGCCCTCGAGATCCTCGGCTCGTACAACCCGCTCGTGAACCCGGCCAAGATCACCCTCGAAAAGGAGCGCATCCTCCACTGGATCAGCAAGGGCGCCCAGATGTCCGACACGGTGAACAACCTCCTCATCAACGAGGGCGTCATCCAGGGCGAAAAGCGCAAGCTCATGCAGATCTCCAAGAAGCGCGCGGCGAAGATCGCGAAGAAGAAGCAGGCGTAAGCCAGAGAAAAACACCCTTATGGGGTGTTTTTTCGTAGAAAAACGGGGCTGGCAGGAAGGGGAGCGACGCTAGAAATGGGCAATTTTTCTTGAATCGGTCAATCCTTCGTATAAATAACGATCTTTTTCGTTGTTTATGGATCACGAGATCTTGCTTAGTAATGGGATTTTTGCTCTCGCTGGCGCAAAAACACGCTTGACAAAACGGACATTTTCGGGTATAATAAGATACTCTGTTTTTGTCGCTGTGAAGCGGCAAGAGCCCCTCGACAACTCGAATGGAAGCCACCCGCCAAGGAGACCGAATCATGACCGTGATGCACCGCCTGCTCAACGCGTTCCTCCAGTCCGCGCCCGCCCAGACGGCCACCGCCTGGATCCGGCAGTCGATCCGCGACGCCGTGGACACGGCCGTCAACGAGCGCCTGCGCCGCGAGCCGCCGAGGGGCGAGATGCCCGCGTGGCCCTCCCAGCCGCGCCAGATCGTGCTCTTCTACGCCCCCTCGATGGAGCCGCTCGCGCGGGCCATCCGCGACGCGAGCCTCGAGCTCACCGGGCGCCAGATCGAGCTCGGGGAGATCAGCTGGAAGCGGTTCGGCAACGGGTTCTCGCATCCCGAGATCACCAACGCGAACAAGCTCGCGAACAAGGACGTGTCGTTCCTCATGGACTTCGACACCGAGGAGGACATCTTCGTCCAGATGAACGTCGCCCGCTGGATCGCCAAGCGCGGTCCCCACTCGCTCACCCTCCTGCTGCCGTTCCTCCAGAACGCGACCATGGACCGGGGCGACACGGAGGACGTCGTCTGCATGGCCGAGACGCTGGCGGCGCAGTTCCTCACCATCCCGGCCGTCCGCGGCCCGGTGCCGCTCTGGATGATGGACATCCACGCGCTCCAGGTGATGAACTATTTCCCCTCCGACCACGTGACCCCGTGGCTCGACACGGCGATGAACCTGTTCCAGCGCGAGTACGACCCCGCGACGACGGCCATCGTCTTCCCCGACGACGGGGCGCACAAGCGGTACAAGAACATGTTCCGCGCGGCCGACGGGAGCTACCCGTACGACTTCATCATCTGCGGCAAGGTGCGCGGCGAGGGCGACCAGCGGATCGTGACCGTCCGCGAGGGCGACCCCAGCAAGTACGAGCACATCCTGGTCGTCGACGACCTCACCCACACCGGCGGAACCCTCATCGAGTGCCTCAACGCCCTCAAGGCCGCGGGCGCGAAGAACGTCTCGGCCGCCATCGCCCACGCCGACTTCGACCGCTGGAACAAGGACCGGACCGTCACCGACCACGGCGCCGCCGTGATCCGCAAGATCATGGGGGCCGGGTTCCACCGGTTCCACGTGACCGACACGTGCCCCAACATGACGCGCCAGCTCGAGGGGATGGGGCCGTTCCAGGTCCACACCATCCGTGACCTCGTCCTGCGGGCGATCGTCCGCGGCGCGAAGTAGCGAGAGCGCAAGACACCGACTTCCGCACAGAAAGAAAGCGAGAACCACATGACCCAACGCCACAAGATCCACGTCGTCGTCGCCACGGGGAACAAGAGCTCCATCAAGATCAACGCCACCGTCCGGGCCACGAACGCCGCCGGCCTCGACGCGACGGTCGATCGCCACGATGCCCGTTCGGACATCGACGCCCAGCCCGAAGGGCGCGAGATGGGCCAGCGGGGCGCGGAGAACCGTGCCATGACCCTGCACAAGCTCTACCCGAACGCGTACGTCGTCGGGATGGAGGACTACCTGGCCTACGACGATGACCAGCCCGTCAACCGGACGGCGGTCACCGTCATCGCGCCCTCCGGACTCAGCTACGACGACCTGTCGATGCCGATCCTCTTCGATCCGCGGGACGTCGCGGCCGCACGCGCACGCGGCTTCGGAACGACGACGGTGGGCGACATGCTCGCCGAACGCATCGGCAGCGACCGCGCCGACCCGCACGGGCCGATGAGCGGGCATGCCGTCAACCGCGAGGAGGTCCACACCCGCGTGCTGACCCGGGTCTTCAAGCGGATCAAGGCGCGTCTCGACGCCGACCTCATCGACCTCACGGACGGCAAGGAGGCGTTCCACGAGCTCAGGGCCGGGCGCCACATGGTGCGCCTCCCCTGGGGCGTGGCAAGGACCCCCGAAGGCGTGCGCCTCCAGCTCGCGTTCTTCGACCTGTTCGGCGTGCCGGCCCTGGCCTGCAATGCCAATGCCCTGCTGGCGCACGCCTTGGCGCCGCACGTCCCGGAGGGCGTGGCCCTCGTGGTCATCCCCGAGGGCAAGAGCGTGATCGCCGGTGCGATGCTCGCGAACGCCCTCGGGGTCCCCAGCGTGATGCTGCGCAAGAAGGACCGCCCGATGCGCCCCACGCAGCAGCGCGTCCCGTACAAGAGCGTGACCACGGACCAAACCCAGAACCTGCACCTCGACGCGGACGCCGTCCGGACCCTCGAGGCGCACCGCGGCGCCCGCGTCCTGGTCTTCGACGACGTCATCTCGACGGGCGGCACCGTGGGCGCGGTCAGGCAGCTCCTGGCGGGGTACGGCATGGCCGTCTCCTTCGGCTTCATCTTCACCGAGGGGGATGCCTGGAAGAAGCATCTCGATCCTGCCCAGGTCGTGGCCCTCAACGCCCTGCCCGCCCCGATCGCCCTCCCTCGGGAGGGCTGAGACCTCCCCCTGCCCCAGTCGCGCCTTGCGCGGCTGGGGCTCTTTTGTTTGAAAAAATGGCTGATATTAGAATAAAAAACACTTTCCGACGCGCCTCTTTTCTTGACAAAGCACAGAGATTTTGCTATACTTAATTACTTGTCTCAACGGGTACAGACAAGCCCGAAAGGATCGAAAAAAAAGATGAAAACCGGGAAGCACGAGATCGTTCTCACCAGCGGCCTCGCCGACGCCGACCGCCTGACGGTCATCGCGTGCGCAACCGAGGCGGGACTCCCGATCGTGGCCGTCACGGCCAGCGCCCCGTCCGAAGGCGGCAAGCGGGTCGTGATCGGTGGCCAGGAAACCTTCGCCAAGGCCACGAGGCGCGCGAACGAGCTGCACCAGGCGCATCCGCACGCGATCGCGTGCGCGATCGAGGAGGGGGTCTCCGTAGATCGGGACGCGCACCCGGACAAGCAGGTGGCGGCACTGATCGTCCTCACGGTCATCCTGCCGGACAGCACCGAACTGAGCGAGCGAACGGAGATCACCCACCTCCCCACCAAGGTCGCGCAGGCCATCTGGAAGGCCGAAGGGAAACTCGGCATCGGCGAGGCCCTGATGGCCCATCCCCCGCCGAAGTTCGACATCCTGGACTGGCCGGAGCGCCTCAAGCCCGAGAATGGGTTCGACATCAACGACTGGCAGGCGACCTACAAGGGCCGGTCCCGCGCGGAGCTCATCAGGGAGGCGCTCGTGCCGCTCCTGCGGCGGGCGCAGGAGATCCTCGCCGCCAAGGCCAAGGAGCGGACGATCGACCTCACCAACGGCCACGAGCCGGCATACGTGGCGCAGGCAGGCGATCTCGAGGTCCGCCTCCCCGTGCGGACCACGCGGGACGGATTCCCTCGGGCATTCTTCGACCTGCTGGGTCAGCGGGCCCTCGACGAGAGCGCCATCGAGCGCCTGGCCAAGGCCCTCGCCGCCATCGCCCCCAAGGCGACGAACGCGGTGGTGGGCCACGAGCGCTCCGCCGTCTTCGCCTACGCCTTCGCGCGAGCCCTGGGCGTCCCCCTCACCCTCTTCCGCACGGACGACCGAACGGAGAATCCCACGGGGGACGAACCCGAAAAGCAGGACTTCTTCGAGCGATTCGAAGGAAAGCACCTGGTCGTAATCAGCGACACGCTCTCGACCTGGTACAGCCTGTGGACCGACGGCGTGCCCGCGCCGTGCCGAGCCGCGCACACGGTCACCTTCATGGCCGTGTTCCAGGAGGGCCTGCGCTCCCTGACCATCCTCGACGACGAGGACGTGATCACCCTCGGCACCCTCCCCCTGCCGGTCCCGGCGTCCACGGACGCCTGATCCCCCTGCCCCAGTCGCGCCTTGCGCGGCTGGGGCGTTTCCATACCAAAACGACCCGCCTCAGCGGATCGCTTCTTCCCTTTGATCTTTTTCCAGCTTCATCGACAGTACCCGCGAGACTCCCTCTTCCATCGTCACGCCATAGATCGCGTTCGCATGCATCATCGTCGTGCGGTTGTGCGTGACGACCACGAATTGCGTCTGCTTGGCCATCTTCGCGAGCATCTCGCCGAACTTGCGCGCATTGGACTCGTCGAGCGCCGCATCCACCTCATCAAGGACCACGAACGGCGAAGGGTTCGTCGCCATGATCGCGCAAATGAGAGCGATGGAGACGAGCGCCCGCTCCCCGCCAGAGAGCAGGGAGATCGATTTCAGGCGCTTCCCCGGCGGCGTGGCCTGGATCTCGATCCCGACGATCTCCTCTTCGGGCTCGATCGCCTCGCCGGTCTCGGGATCCAGCTCCGGTTCCGCGCGCACGTCCACGAGGCGGGCTTCGCCGCCTCCGAACAGCTCGTGCATCGCCTTGCCGAAGGCCTGGTTGAGCGCGTCGAAGGCGGTCCGCCGCTTCTCAAAGATCGTCGCATCCAGTTCGGCGACCACCGTATCCAGGTCACGCAAGCTTGTCTCGATGTCACCGGCTTGGGCCACGAGGCCATTCAGGCGGGCCTGCGTCTCCTCATATTCGCTCATGATGCTGGGATCAAGCGCCCCCACCCACTCGATCTGCGAGCGGAGCCGCTGGATCGCGTGTGGAAGGTTCGGGTCGACAGCGTCACCGGCCTGGTCCGCAAGACGGTCCAGGCGGTCACGTAGGGCCGGTGCCAGTCGATCGACGTCCTCAAGCAGGGTCGCCCGCCGTTCCTCGACGCGCGCCAAGGAAACCGCCTGTTCGCTCCGCCGCCGCTCGAGGCCGAAGCGCTCACGTTCCAAGGACGACCGCGTCCGCTCTTGGTCCATCCAAGCTTGGCGCTTGGCCAAGTCCTGCTGACGATACGCCGAGATGCCGGCTTCGAGCTGGCGGATCTGCTCGGCGAGCGCCTGTTCGGACGCCTGGATCGCATCAAGTTCAGCCATGACGGCCGGGTCCGCCACCGAAGCTACCGGATCCGGGGCCGGACGCTCGAGTTCGAACAGCAACCGACCGATGGCTTCCGTAAACCCACGCAAACGGGCGCCCAACTCCTGCGGGTCGATGCTCGCCAGCGCACTTTGCAGCAGACTCCCTTCGCGCTGCAACTGCTGCAGGCGCTCGACGATCTTCGAGAGCGGCAAGGGCGACCACGGCCGTTCGCTCTTGGCGGCGGCGACGGCCTGCTGCATCTCAAGCTTCGAGCGACGTTCACGGAGCGCGAGCCGCTGGTCCTGGAGCGCCTTAAGGTCGCCTTGCAACGCCCAAGAAGGGTCTTCGAATGGTTCGGCCGGCGTCGTTTCCGTCTCAACGGTTGGCAAGGCCTGCAGACGCGCCTCCAAGCGGCGCTCTTCCTCGCTCACGGCCCGGACCTCCTGCTCAGCCCGCTCCGCTTCACGGCGCAACCGACGCCATTCCGCGCCATACCAGCGCTCCTCCATCTCGACGAGCGTCTGCTGCAACGTCTCCTTTTCGCGAAACCGTTCGACCTGCTTGCGCAACGTCTGTACCCGGGGCTCCAATTCGCGGATCAGCAATTGGGATTTCTCCAGGTTTTCCCGTGCCTCCCCCATCTTCCGCAACGCCTGCTCGCGCCGCAGGTGGAACGGCCGCAAGCCGAACGCCTCATCAAAAAACACCTTCCGTTCCGAGGGGCTCGCCGTCAGCACCTGGTCGACCATCCCCTGCCCGATCACCGCATACGACCGCTGGGCGATCCCGATTTGGGCCAACAAGAGAAAGACATCGGAGAGCTTTGCCGCCTCACCGTTGATCTCATACACCGAATGCCCATCGCGATCGAGCCGCCGGCTGAGCGTGATTTCCGCAAAGGCGATGTCCGGATGGTCATTGTTCTCGATCGTGATGCGGACTTCCGCAAGCCCGCTCCGCGGCTTCGTGGCCGAACCGGAAAAGATCACGTCCTCGGACGCTTTCCCACGCAACAGCCGCAGGCTCTGCTCCCCCATCACCCATCGGATCGCATCCGCGGCATTTGACTTTCCCGACCCATTCGGACCCACCACGACCGTCAACCCACCCGAGCCATCGGTTGGCTCAACAAAGGCAAAAACCGTCCTCTGGGCGAAGGTCTTGAAGCCTTGGATCTCGAGCCGTTTCAGGCGCATGCGGGTATGCTATCGGGTTCTGGAGGGGAGGGCAACGGGGCGTGACGCAAATAAAACACCCCTGCATCCCTGCAGGGGTCAGGCCCCCTCCTGCACCCGCACTGCCACGAGGCGGATCTCGCGCTCATCCGGATCGAGGATCACGCTCGGCCGATCCTTGACGAAGGCATAACCTCGCTCCTCGAGACGTGCTCGCGCGGCGGCCGGGTCTTCCACCCCGAACTCGTACCCCGACATCCCCGACGGCGGCCGATCCGGGGGGCATTGGACCAGCTCCAGCCCGCCAAGCGCCTTGGTCCGCCACACGCCGCCATCGAGCCCCACGAAGGCAACCCCGAACAACGCCCCATAGAACAGCGCCGAAGCCACCCCATCCCGACACGCCAACGAAACCCGCACCGCCCGCCCCGAACCGAATCGACCGTCCATACGACACACCTCCAGAGCCCCTCAACCCTACGTTGAGACGGGTGCTGTTTTATACACTAAAACACCCGAATCGTCAAGCCATAAGGACTTACTCCGTCCGAGTCTTCGTCTATTTTTCTTTTCTTAATCCTTTCCCTTCTCCCCTAGGTCCCCGGGGCAGGGGCCTCTTTTTCCGGGCCTGCTGTGTGAGCCATCCATCCCCGGAACAAGCAGCGAGTTCAGGCCCGGAAAAAGAGGCCCCTGCCCCGGGGACCGCCCCGCCCGAGGAAAAGGCGGGCCATGGGGCGCCAGCCCCATCTTTTTCGTTTCCCTTGCTAAAAAAACCCTTTTTACGCAGTATATGGGCATATGTCTCTCCGCATGGACGCCGGCTTCGAACACCTCCGCCAAGCCATGGCCAACCTCTTCGCCGAACGCATCGAATTCCCCGTCGGGGCCTTCGTGACGGTTCTGCGCGCCAAAATGACCGCCAACACGGCCCATGCTTCGTTTACGCTCTCCGTCATGCCCACCGCCATGGAAGAAGCGGTCCTCAAGACCCTCAAGGACATGGACCACGAGCTCAAGGACGGCCTTGCCGAATCCCTTCGCCTGCGCCGCATCCCCGACCTGCACTTCGGGTTCGACCACACCGAAGCCAACGCCGCTGACATCGAAAAGACCCTCAACCACTTGCGCGCCAACGGCGAAATGTAGGCCATGCGCGATCCCGGGTTCATTCAGCTCCTTGACCGCCTCCGCGTCGCCAAACGCGTGCTTTTGGTCTCTGATGGGCGTCCGGACGGCGATAGCCTCGGCTCAACGACGGCCACGTACCAATGGCTCGCCCGGGACTATCCGCACCTGCATCTCAGCGCCTTCTGCCAGGAACGGACGCCCCCGTCCCTTCTCTGCTTGAACGCCATCCTCCAGGTCAAAAACGACCCACGCGTGTTCCTAGAGCCCTGGGACCTGATCATCCTTCACGATGCCGGCGATCTTTCGCACGCGGGCATCAAGGACCACCTCCCAAACACGCCCACCGGCTACACGCTGGTGGACATCGACCATCACGCGACGAACACGCGCTATGGCAACCTCAATATTGTCCAGACGGATGCGAGCGCGACGACGCAAGTCCTCTACCGCTGCTTCAAGGAGCACGGGATTCGCCTCAGTCCGGACATCGCGAGCTCCCTGCTCGCGGGCTTGCTGACGGATACGGGCGCCTTCGGCAATTCAGGCACGACTGCCGACAGCCTCGCCATGGCCAGCGACCTTCTCCGCCAAGGCGCACGCTACCAGGAAATCATGCAATCGACCCTCTCCCGCCAAAGCGTCGAGAGTTTCCACCTGTGGGGAAAGGCGCTGGCACGGCTCAAGAAGGACGATGCGCTCGATATGGCGACGACCTACTTCTTCGCCGAAGACTACGCGAACGTCAAAGACGAGGAGGCGACCAACGGCCTTTCCAACATGCTCAACGCCACCTGCGGCGACGCCGAAGCGATCATGGTCCTCAAGGAGACGGCGGATGGCCTCATCAAAGGCTCGGTGCGCAGCACCAAGCGCGACATCTCCACCTTCTGCCAGGCCATGGGGGGAGGTGGGCATAAGAAAGCGGCTGGCTTCTCCATTCCCGGATCACTGAAGCTCGGAACGAATGGCTCGGTGGAAATCATCGCTCCTTAACCCCTACCAGCATGCTCAAGTCACCGCTCAACTTCAGTCTTGGCTTCTTCATCTTCTTTTTTACGTTCTTAGCCTTCTTCATTCCCTTTTGCTGGCAAACATGGAAGCCGATCCGGGCGTATCTCTTTTTCGAGAAAACGACCGGCACCGTCCAGTCCGCCGAGTACGTCGACTCATCCTCGCCCTACGATCCCAGCCGCCCGATACAGAACGTCGGCACATACACCCACCAGGTCATCTTTCAAACGCCTTCCGGGTCCACCCATCGCGTCTTCACGACCGTAAAGTCTAACCCACCAAGCCTGAAGATCGGCGAAACGGTTCCCGTTTATTACGACGTGGATGATCCATCCCGCGCGCTCATCGGAACCTTCTCTGAGCTTTGGCTAGGCTCTCTCACGACCGGCTTCTTCTCCTTCCTGTTCTTCATTCTTTGGTTCGGCACCCTGATCGAAGGCAAGATGAGTCCGATGACTCTGAATGGCCTACAAGGACTTACCAAATAGAGGGTCGCCGGTGATGACGATCAGCCCATTCCACGCGCTTAAACGGTGAAAAGCACGAATAAGCGTAGGACCTTGTGCTCGCGTATCGTTCTGGCGATGAACCGTTTAGCACTCTCACTGTTTGACTGCTAACATCCCACCTTGTATGCTTGCTTCCGTATGAACCCGTATTCCCTCACCAACCTCCAACCCCCCAAGAATTGGCTGATCCCTACGGTCATCGAGAAAACCACCCAAGGCGAGCGCGCCTATGATATCTATTCGCGCCTGCTGAAGGACCGCATCATCATGCTGGGCACTGCCGTGGACGACGAGATGGCGAACGTCATCGTCGCGCAGCTTCTCTTTCTCGAAAGCCAGGATAGCGAAAAAGACATCAAGATCTACATCAATTCCCCCGGCGGCTCGGTGACGGCTGGCCTCGCGATCTACGATGCGATGCAATATGTCAAACCGGACGTCCAGACCATCTGCATCGGCATGGCCGCCTCGATGGGCGCCGTCCTGCTCGCGGGAGGCGCGCCCGGCAAGCGGTTCGCCCTGCCGAACGCCGAAATCATGATCCACCAGGTCCTCGGCGGCTTCCAAGGCCAAGCGACGGATATCCAAATCCACGCCGAGCGCATCCTCCAAATGAAAGCCAGCCTCAACAAGATGCTAGCCAAGCACACCGGACAACCCCTCAAGACCATCGAGAACGACACGGAACGCGACAACTTCATGGATGCCCACACGGCACAGAAGTACGGGCTGATCGATAAGGTCATTAGCTGAACGATGAAGTAGGCCTACCCGATAACAAAGACGGACCCACCAGGGTCCGTCTTTGTTATCGGTACACTTGCAGGATCTCGATCCCCGTATAGAAGTATTTCAGGATCTGGTCGTATCGCCTGCCCTCATTCGCCATCGCGAGCGCGCCCGTCGCGGACATGCCGACCCCATGCCCCCACAGGGTCCGCCCCTCGTCCTGCGGAACAGGTACGCCGACCAGCCAAGGATAGCTTGATCCGCCCGCCCATACCTCGCCCCAAGACCGTGTCCGGCCATCCGAGCGCGAGAAATAGGGCGTGATCGCCAGGCGGCCGTTATAGGTCACGATCTGCGCACGGGTCGCGGCGGCGGCGGCGGCGATCGTCGGCGCACGCTGCTCGATCGCGTACCCGCGGTACAGCTGATCCAAGGTCGCGTCGACCGTAAAATATTCATTCGCGTGCTTCGTCCCTCCGCGATTGACGTGATACATCGCGTAGGTGCGTGCGGCGACAAGCAGCGTCCGCTGGAATTCGGCCGGGCTGCTGTTCGAGGTCTCGGCGATCCCCTTCAGGTACCACTCGATCGGCAACTCGTTAATGACCCACAGCTGGTTTCCGTCACGCGACAGGCGCAACTCAAGCTGCGTCCGGAACTTATTGTCGGTCGCATTAGAGATCCAGGTGGAAGGCCGCACGAAATCGCTCACCTCAAGCGGCGACAAGCCATCCGTGGCGCGGACGACATACGGAAGCGCAGAATTCCCATTACAGGCTTCCGGACCCGTCAACACATATTTCGCGCTCGAACGCTGGTACTCAACGGTCACGGTCTGCCCAGATCCGAGCTGACAGACGACGCTCCCATTGGAACGGACTTCCATGCCCGATTGCCGACCCGTGACCTGCAGGCGCCCATGCGGCGGCTGATAAATCCCAACGCGGATAGACGGCTCGGCCGGCAACGAGGAACTGTCACCCCCTAAGGGCTGGGCGACGAGCGGCGGCTGCGCGACCGGGGTCGAAGGCGTGGCAGGCGTCGTCGGACGCGGCACGGGCGTCGGATCGGCCGGGATCACCCCATCCGCCGTGACGCGAACGGCAACCACGATATCGCCGCCCTGCACGGGCTGCCCATTCGCGAACAATCGAAACGCCAAACTATACGTCCCCCGTTTTGGCGGCGCCTTCACATAAAAGCTATAAAATCCGACCTCCCCTGATTTGACCTGAATCGAGGCTTCCGGCGGACGGCTGTCGCTCCAGGTCGTATCCGCAAGCCAGCTGGCACGCACCCAAGGATCCGACGAGACGAGACGGAGCCCGATCTTGGACCAGGCGTCGCGACCCGTATTCTTCCAGCCGATGGTGAGCTGCTGGCGACCGTTGCCCAGCAGGTTGACCTCTTGAGCCGAGCGCAAAAAGGGTACGGCGACCAATGAACCATCGTTCCCGGGCAGCTGAACGCTTGGCAGGTTCTGGGCTGGCGTCGGGGCGGCCGTTCCCGCATCCGCCTGCAAGTCGCTCACGTCGGTAGCGACGAATCCCGTGCCAGGCGTGACGGTGATCGGCAATTCGATCACCGAACCGGCCACCCGCTTCCCGGACGCCGTCACCAACGCAAACCGCTCGCGGTAGGACCCTGGAGTCTCCGGCGCACGCAAGGACAGGGCGAAGTTCGCATCCCCGCCTAGGCTGATATGCCCTGAAAGCGGCGCCACCTGATCACGCGCAGACCAGAGCGGATGCCAAAATCCGCTCGAACGGAGCCTCCCCTCCGCATCGAGCGGTACCAGGCGCATCGCGTCCACCCCTCCCGCCTCCCAAGGGACCTCCCCCGTGTTCTGATAGGAAAAACGGACGGGGATGTCTTGGCCCGCCTCGACGCTCCACGAAACCCCACCCCCATTCGTCACGCGCGCCGCCAACCGACCGGTCGTATCTTCGGGATAGGAAGCCGTAAACGCGGTCGGGGTCGTGGCTGCGGGTGCGGACGGCGCATTAGGAACAGGCGCCGAGGCAGTACCCGCTCCCGTGACCCGAATCGTCACCTGAAAGCGGCTTTCCTTGATCCACGCGACATCCTCCGCCGCCAAAATGAATTCCCCCGTGTAGGTTCCGGCGGTCGTCGGAGCCTTCACGAAAAACCGCAGGGTCGTCTCACCCCCCTTCCCAATCCCAGCCCCCGAGAGCCGGACGGGCCGATGCGCCCCATTCCAACTGGCATCCGCCAGCGGAGACGCCACCTCGACTTTCCGCACCGGGTCCCAATGATACAGGGAAATGTAATCGCGCACGTCGCTGCGCCAGGCCTTGTCGCCCGTATTCCGCAAGCGGACGCTGACTTCGGCGCGTTCCCCAGGGGCTAGGCTGGACGGCGCTTTCACCTCTAATACGCGCGCATCGTACCCACGCCACACCGCCGCTTCCGCCGTAGGGACACCTCCCCCGGAAACGGGCACGACCAAAAGGATCGCCATCCCGAGCAGGACGACTCGCCGAAAGAACGCAAAAGAGCGAGAACGCGTCATTTATTTGAGCGTAGCACACCGCCGGCAAATCCGATACACTCGCCCCATGTCCATCGCCCGGGCCCTCGCCCTCAATACGGTCATCCAAATTGGCGGCAAGGTCGCCTCGACGCTCACGGGGATCGTGATCATCAGCCTCATGACCCGCACCCTGGGCGCAGAAGGGTTCGGCGCGTATTCCGCCGCCAACGCCTTCCTGCAGATCTTCTCGCTCCTCATGGACGTGGGCATCAACGTCACGTTTCCTGCCCTGCTTGGCGAGCATGCGGATGACGAAGCCTTCCAAAAGCGGGCATTTTCAGCGATTTTTACGCTCCGGCTCTTGATGTCGGCCGTCGTCCTCCTTCTTGTCGCGCCCCTCATCGCCCTCGCTTGGCCCTTTCCCTGGGAGATCAAACTGGCCGTCATCGCCCTTTCGCTTTCGTTCGTTTTCCCCAACCTGCAACAGATCCTGATCGGCGTCCAGCAGCAACGGCTCCGCCTAGGCTTCTCTTCCATCGCTGAGAATGTCGGCCGCCTCGTCAATATCGCTGGCCTCCTGCTCGCCCCCGTCCTCGGATGGGGCCTGATCGCCCAATGCTGGGTCATTTCTGCCTCGTCCGCGGTCGTTTTTGCCATCAACGCCTGGTCCGTGCGACGCTTCCTGCCGCTTGCCTGGAATTGGGATCCGCGGTTCTGGCTCATCGTCCTCAGGCGCTCTTGGCCGATCGGCCTCTCGATCGCCCTGAACCTCATCTACTACAAGGCCGACACGCTCGTGCTCCAATATTTCCGCCCACAGGCGGAAGTCGGCTGGTATGGGGCGGCGTATCGCATGCTCGAGGTCCTCATCAGCATCCCTTTCCTGTACGCGGGCCTGCTCTTGCCGATCCTCTCGAAAGCATGGTCTGACCGGCGCCTTACGGACCTGTCCCAGCTCATTTCCCGCTCGCTCGACGTCATGATCCTGCTGACGCTCCCCCTTGTCGTGGGGATCAGCCGCTTCGGCGAGCGCACGCTCGTTTGGATTTCCGGCCCTGACTTTTCCGAAGCCGGCCTGCTCGCCCGTGTCCTCGTGTTCGCCGTCGCCTCGATCTATTTCAACACCGTCTTCTCCTACGCGATCGTCGCCCTCCAGGCACAACGTCGGATGCTCCCCCTCTACGCCTTCACGGCCGTGTTTACGCTCTCGGGATATCTGCTGCTAATTCCCCGCTTCGGCGCCCTTTCCGCCGCCTGGCTTACGGTCGCGTCCGAAACCCTGATCCTGATCGGATCGACGCTCACCGTCTGGGGCTACGTCCGTTTCGCCCCCTCCATCCGCCTTCTCGTCGGGGCCATGGCCTCCACGCTACTGATGTGGGTCGCGAGCGGATATTTCAGTAGCTTCCCCCTCATCGTAGGCATCTTCATGAGCGGGCTGGTCTATATCATCGCGCTCGTCATGACGCGGACCCTCACGCCAAGCAGCCTCCGCACCCTTTTCTCGGTCCGCGATCCGGGCGTCCCCATCGCGCACGGGCACGTCTAGGCCTCGAGGGCGGCAATCTTCCGCCGGATCTCCTCGACCTCTCCCGCCGAAATGGCGTCGATCGCAAAACCGATGGCCGCTTTCGCCTCTTTCTCCAACCCCTCGAGAGCGGCCTCAAGCTCTTTCAGTTGTTCCTGCGCCTCTTGTTGCGACATGACGCCATGATACCACACCCCCACGAGCCCGCATGCGGAAAGTCGTGTATCATGGCAGCAACGTATGGCCTCCGCTTCGCCCTTTGACGACCTCCTCAAAGAATTCGACGACGACGCCCTCGGTCCCCGGCGCCCTCCCGAAGACCCGCTCCGTGGCGAAAACCTGCAGAAGCTCTTGGCGCTCTCAAAAAAACTCGAAGGGATCGCAAAGACCCTCGATCCGTCCGACGCCAAGCACCCGCTCAACGGCCAAACCGTCCCCGAAGCGGCCCGCATCCGCCTGAAAGCCCTCGTCGGCGAGCTCATGCGCGTGCAAGAAGCGCTCCACGGCATCGAAAAGGGCCTCCTTGAAGCCCAAGAAACCGAGGCCGCAAAACAGCCGACCTCGCACGAGCGCCCGTTCGACGACCTTGACCGTCCGCCCTCCCCCCGCGAACGCCGTCGCGATCCGCTCGACGAGGACCTCCTGCCCCCACCGCGTAAACGGCCGCCCCTCGACGCGCTAGACGATCTTTCCCCTACCCAGGCGCAAGAAAAGCCCTCGCAAGAAGAACGGGCGCCGTTTCCCTTTGCCGAAACGAACCCCCTTCCAACCAAAAGCGCCGAAGCCTCCGCGCCCACGCCCCTGGCAACAGAGCCTCCAGCCGAACCGCCGATGCCCGTTCCACCAGCCCCGCCCGCCCTCACCCCCGACCACCTCCATCTCGAACAAGAAAAACAAGCGTTCGAGGCGTACAAGGCCAGCTGGGAACACGTCTTCGCCACCGACCCGTCCCAACGAAACGCCCATCCCGAAGTCCAGCAGTATTACGATCAAATGGAAGCCTACTTTAAGGAAAAAATGGCTTATATCAGCTCAAAAAACCAACAGCCTTGACAGGGCTGTTTGGTTTAGGGAACGGGGTGGAAGGTCTGGCGCCCATTCGCCATGACCCCGGAGGACCCATGATCAGCCACCGTCTCGCCCTCGCCTGCAGCGCTCTCCTCATCGCCCTCCTGCTCGTCCCCGGCTGCGCCCCGCACAGCGCCTGGGCCGAAACGCCCCCGAGCACGGACGCGAACCCCGCAGACGCACGCGACGCAACGTCGGATGGGCCGGGCGCCCGCTTCCGCCCGCTCAACCCGGCGCTCATGTGCAGCGTCACGGCCGCCCTCGAGCCGCGGGCCAGCGTCTGCGCCACCGATGCCGGCACCGATCGACCGAGCGACACGAACACGGCAAGCATCCGTCCGGATGCCGCCATGCGGCCTTCCGAACCCTTCGCCGTCCTGCTCGCCCCCTCGACCTGCCACGGCCGCCGTCTCCCCATGTCCGCGGAGACGACGTACCTGCGTGCGAACGACGGAATGACCGTGTGGCACTTGTGCTACAAGACGCCCAGCCCCGCCCACTCCGACCTGCCGATTGCCCGCATGCGGGCCACGCAGGTCCAGCTGAACCTCGCCACTCTCGACGGGACGCGCGAACTCCTCCACGCGCCGGCGCCCATGGCGGCACAGCCGTGGACCGTGAGCGTCCTGGTGGCCCTACCGGCTGGGTATGCGCCCCTGTTCGAGCTGCTGAGCCTGTACCCGGATGGCCAGCGCCTCTCCGCCGTCTCGACCGACGCCATGGGCCGCTTTCCGGCCCTCCATGGCGAGCTCCAGGCATGGAAAGTCGCGGCCGAAGGCACGCAAACCGAACAGCCGCCCGCCCAGGCTTGCTATGAGCCCCACGGCGGCGGCTACGATCCCGCCTTCTTCATCCCCACGAACAGCTGCGTTCACGAGGCGGACTGCCCGCTCCTGCGCTACATGGCCTGCCGGCCGCTGTAGCCCCTCGCCCCGAGCCCTTCTCGGTGGCTTTTCGTATCAAAGATCGAGACGCCAAACCCACTATGCTGCCTGGCGAATCGCTGGCTGCTCGATCCCCTGGATCCGTTCCGCGAGCTCGTCCATGCGCCGATCATTCGCCGCTTTCGCTGCCATCAGCGCCTCAACCTTGCGATTCATTTCTCCGATCTGCGTCAGCAAGGCCTTCACCTCTTCGCCGGGCTGCGTAACCTTGGCGCCGAATTCAGGGCGGTTCTCCTCCACTCCGTCCGAGCGAAACCGGCGGAAGAAGGACCAGAGATCACGCTTGGGAGCCTTCTTGAGCTCCTGAGCGCGTTCCACATCGCGCTGCATGGCCTGGGCGAGACCGGACCGCAACCCATCTATGGCCGTCGTCACCTCAATCAGTGACTGCGAATATGCCTCGCCCTTGCGGAGGAGGCCAACATATTCCTGCCGTAGCATCGGAACCTGCGCCTGTCGCTCTTTCGCGCGCGCAGCTTCACGCATCGATTGCAACCGTTCTCCCTGTTGCGCATATACGGCCGCATAACGCTCCGCCGCCTTGCTTCGCGCCTCTCGCCACCGCATCCACCCATCCAGATCTTCCGCGATACGCTTGGCTTTGCGCATGAGTCCCTGATCACTGTATACGTCACCGAAATCAGCCAGCGTGCGCTGCTCCGCGCGCAGCCTCGCGATTTCCTCCTCAGCTTGGTTCACGTCCATGACCGACTGCGTATAGCTCTCGCCGACCTGCTTCGCGCGCGCTTCCAACGCCTGCATCTGCCCCATCTGGGCATCGGGAGCCGACGGCCTAACGCGTTCGCGCACCACACTCCCATCCGCCCCTTTTTTAACGAGAAATTCGCCGGAAGTCCGGTCGGGATCGGCTCCTGGCGCCTCCGGCTCAGGACTTCCCGAGTACGCCAAACGCAAGCCGCCCACCGCCTGTGCCGCGCGCTGCCCCGTCTCACGGACCTCTTCCGTCGAGACCGGATCCGCCTCCGGCGCATTCGCCGAGCCGTCCTTCTGCCTCTTCTCGTAGGCATGGATCAAGTCCCGCGCCTGGTTCGGATCCAAATACATTCGCTCATGGTGCGACATACAAATCCTCTCCAGTATACCACGACAACAAAAAAGCGCCTCGAGAAGCCCTCGAAGCGCCAGCACCTACATCTCGGTGACCGTGGCCGCCCTGCACACCCCGGTCCTCGGCTGCAGGCGCGCGACTTCGCGCAGCGCGACCTCTTGCAGCAGCTCCAGCCGCACCATCAGCGCCCGGAACCGCTCGAAATACGGCCTGAGGTCCGCCTCGATCGGCGGGGGCGGGCGGGCGCAGAAGCGCGAGAGGCTCGCCTGCTGGTACGTCCGGATATCCACCTGCAGCTTCGCCACCTGTTCGAGCAGGCCTTCACGGGCGGCATCGATCCCCCGATCCTCCTTCGGCCATCGGTTGCGGAGCAGCTGGCAGGAGGCTTCCAGCTTCCAGGCACCCTCCGCAAGCTTGGCCCGATAGGCCTCCCGTTCCTGCCGGAAGATCCAGATGCTGACATGTTGCCCGAGCTCAAGGAGATCCTGGAACAGCTTCTGGAGCTCATCCCGCTCGTTCCCGAAAAGCTCCACCCGCTCCATGCAGCTCCCCTTCCAGGCCTCGTACCGGCGCTCGAACGGCACCAGCACGGCATCGGCAGACCCAGCGTCGGGAACATACCCTTGCCCAACCGCCTCAACCACGAACCGACGAACGCCCGCGACCCACACGTCGAGCAGCGCCATCTCCGCGAGAAGCGCGCGCCGCTCCTGCGGCTGGAGCTTGGTGCGCTCCGCGATCTGGCGGATGGCCTGCATGGCACGTCCGGCCGCATTCGCCGCCTCGCCCCAGTCCTCCTCGCGCACGGTCTGCAGGTCGAACCGGTCCAGCTGGGCGACGAAGGCCGCCTGTGCGCGCGCGAGATCGTGGGGATCGACGCCCTTCTCCCGCTCGAGATCCATCCGTGAACGCATGATCTGCTCCTGGACCGCCTTGCGGTTGACGAGCACCTTGTCCCGGTTGCGGACGAGAAGCTCATGCAGCGCGTCCACCTCCAGCTGCTGCCGCAGGCCCGCGAGCTCCTGGTGCAGGTCCGCGATGAGTCCCAGTTGGATCAGGGCCGACGAAGCCGCGTTGGAGCGGCGCTCCTGCTCGTAGCGCTGCTGCAGGCGGACGAAGACCGTCCACTCGTGCCGGATCTTGGCGAGAACCTTCTCCATCTGCACCCGTACCGCCTCGGCGCGAAACGGGATCGGTCGCGCCTGCAGGGGGTTCTTGAGGAACTCCCGCAGCTCAGACAGCGTCGCGTCTTCTTCGGGCGCTGGCCCGATCGAGAGGGCGGACCTCTCGACATCGACGGGCAGCCTGCCCTTCGCGAGCTCGCCGATCTCCTGATCCAGCATGCGCTCGGTCTGCGCGATCTCTTCCGTCAGCATCGCCGCCCTGAGGGTCAGCTGGACCGACGGGTCCACGGCCCCGCCCGCCCTCTTGGCGGGCACCGGATCAGGGCGCCGTCTCCACCACCAGACGAAGAACAGAACGAACACGGCCGCAATGGCCACGCCGATGATCCCCATAGTTGGTCCTTCTTCCTTCGAATCCCCTTCGAAACCGGGCGTCACCGAACCTGGCGACGGTGCGCCGAGCGTCCCATGAAATAGGGTTTCTGTCAAGGGATGCGGGCGGATCCGACCAAGGTCGGATGGCGATACGCGAGGCCGCTCTCCAATTAAAAAAGGCTAATTTAAGCGAAATACGCTTTTTCACCTCAAGAAAATCGCGCCGAACTCATTTGGACGGAGGCCGCCATTCTCATTACTACCCCTTTCATTCATGCCCCTTCCCCACGGCATTCATTGACGCGGTGCGCCCACAACGCCTACCTACCTCCCAGACCGGACCGTAATGATATAAGTCAAGCTCCGCGCCTCATCTCGCGTCGCCTGCACCTGGTATTTGACCCCATCCTTCTCAAACGAGACGACCGCATGCATCGGATCCGTCAGGTCCAAAATCTTCGCGTACCCTTTTGCCGTCATGACCTGTTCCGCCCAGGCCTTCACGTCTGCCACACTATCCCCCGTCTGCTGGTTTGCGGAATAGCTCCCGTCTTCGGAATTATGCAGGAACGCTTGCGTACGGGCGTCCGGATATTTCGGAAAATCCGCGGGAAACGTGTCCGGGATGCGCACATCGTCACCAAACCCAACCGCGTCCCCAGTTCGAACATCCGTGCCACGCACGCCACTCTCGGTCACCGCCACGTCCCTCGTCACCCCACACCCCGAAAACACGAACCCACCCAAGAACAACGCGACCACGAACAGACGAGGGGAGAAGGAGGTCATATGTCACCATCATAGAAATCCGAACCAGAAAGCGCAAACGGACATAAAAACATCCGGCAGGTCGCACGGATGCTTGCAGCCCCAGCCCGCACCGACGTCAGTGCGTCGGCAGGTTGATTTAGCCGAGATAGGCGCTCATCTCTTCCAAGAGCGCCTCGGCTTCCGCCTGCGTAGCAGGCCGAGGCGCGTAGGCGAGCCTGCGCAGTTCCGGGTCGCCGGGCCGAGCCTGAAGATGGTGCCGGAGCGCCACGACCGCGTTCTCCAGCCGGCGCCACACGTTCTCTGAGTGCTTCGATCGCGTCACTATCATAACCTCCCGTTCAGGTCAATAGCGCATCATCTCATAATTTACACGCCCTGTCAAGAAAGCAACCCATTTTCTCATTTTTCCCTTATTTCAGACAAATACTGCTCACGCGCCCGCCGATACAGGGCTTCCAGCTCCTCCAGCCGCTCCGGCGCCGGATCGGATAAGACCCCCATCGCCGCCCGCCATACCTCCCAACTCCGCACCCCATCCTTCGACCCCTTCAATGGCTGAAACAGCTCCTTCTCCTCAAACAACCCAAACTTCTGCGTCATCCCCAAATCCCACTCGAAATTATTCACCAACGACCACAGCAGCATCCCCTTCACCGGCACCCCCGCCCGCTTCGCGAGCAGGATATGCCGCACCGTCTCAAGCAACCAATACGGCCGCTTCCGGTCTTGCGTATCCGAAAATCCAAATTCCGAGACAAAGACCTCCTTTTGCGGATACGCCCGGTTCATCTGCCGCAGGACATGGAACACCCCTTCCGGATGCATATCCCCAAATGCCGGATGCTCCCCATACGCCCGCCCCCTCTTCCCCGCCAGCAACGGCAACGTCATCCGGAAATAGTAATGCAGTCCCAAAAAGTCGGAATAGGCCCCATTCCGCTCAAACTTATCCGTATAATATTCGTCGAATTCATGGGCGATCCCACCAAACACCCCATCAAAATACTGCCAATTATATCCCACCCCCACCCACGCCTCGCGTCCCGGTCCACGCAGCGCCTCTTTCGCCTCCTGAAACACGAGGTCATGGGCCTCAACCATCCGGCCTAGCACCTCCTTTGCCACCACCACGTTCCCCCGCTTATACGGCGGAAACACCCCCGCCAAATAGCTATTGTACAGCGTCACCGCCGGCTCATTCAAGCTCATGAAATATTTCGCGACCCCTTCCGCCAAAAACCGGTCCTGCCCTTGCCGATCCAATCCCGCCTCCCGCAGCGCCACCCGCACCTGGTCCGTATCCGCCAAGCACCGGAAGACGTTCTCCACGTAAAACCGAAAATGCCTCGCCACCTCCGGATGCTCCCACCCGCCATCCCGCACATCCCCATTCCGGTCAGTCTCCAACAAGTACGTCGGCATCGTAAAATGATGCAACGTCACCATCGGCTCCATCCCCCGTGCCCGAATCAAGGCCAGTGTCTTGAGGTAATCCGCCATCAGCCCCCGGTCAAATTCGAACGGCGACGGACATAACCGCGCAAAATCAAACGAGACCCGCAACATATTGTCTCCCAGCTCACGCGAACGATCGACATAGGCCTCTTTTCTCGCCAAAAATCGCGGCAAGTCCTCTTCATGCTGGGGCGGCGTCACCTTCGACCCAACCCCGTTCAAGTTATCATGAACCTCCAATTCCCAATCCGAAAACGGCCGCAACCGCCTCCCATCCGCCCCATATAAAATCGGTTCTGCCTGAAAATGCGACCCGACCGACGTTCCCGCATATTCCAACACGCTTCCATCACTTCGACGTAAATCCCCAATGACGTCTCGAAAGGAAAGATCCGCCCCAGGAATGGACATGAACACATGATACGGGACGGGCGCACGAAAACAAAAAATGCGCCAGGAGCGCCAGATCAGTTCTCTTTCCAAGTCTTGCGGCGTTCCCCGTCCGCTTGCGCCCGCTGCAGCGCCGCATAGGCCGCACGCGCTGCCTTCTCCGGAAACAGGAGGAAAGAGCACCCTCCCTCGTCCACGAAGATCTGGAACCGGAATTCGTCGGCCATTCTCCACTTGAGCGCCGACACCTGCCCTGGAACGCCCAGCCGCTCAGCCCAGTAACGCGCCGTCCCCCACACCACAACCGCGATTTGCTCATCCCCATCCGGAATCCGATAGGAGCCGTCCGTTTGCCGCACAGGAAACCGTGTCTCGATCCCCATCCGTTCATCCTTTCCAAAAGGGATCTTGAGCGTTTTCCCAAAAATGTCAAGAGCCTTGCACGCAAAAACACGCCTTTAGGGCGTGTCTTCACATTCCGGCGGCAGGCTACTCTCCCAGGACCGGGTTGGGTCCAAGTACCATCGCTGCTGGTGGGCTTAACGACCGTGTTCGGGATGGGAACGGGTGTGACCCCACTGCTTGAGCCACCGATCTCGCAGAACAACGGAGTTATTCGTGCAGGATCAGCGCCTCAAGCGCGGATTATATCAGAACCAGATATGTGCAAGGCATGTTTGTACGACTTGCATTACAGGACACCTTGGAAATTTCCATCTTCAGGTTCACCTTTACGGCGAACCGTCAATCCAGATGGGAAAAACATTGGACGATTAGTATGGCTCGGCTGAAGGCCTCACGGCCCTTGCACCTACCACCTATCAACCTCCTTATCTCGGAGGGTCCTTAACGAATGTTAATCTTGGGAACGGCTTCACGCTTAGATGCTTTCAGCGTTTATCCGTGCCGAACGTAGCTACCCAGCGGTGCCCTTGGTAGGACAGCTGGCGCACTAGAGGTTCGTTGTTCTCGGTCCTCTCGTACTAAAGAACAGTTCCCGCAACATTCCACGCGCACAGTAGACAGGAGACCGAACTGTCTCACGACGTTCTGAACCCAGCTCGCGTACCGCTTTAATAGGCGAACAGCCTAACCCTTGGGACCTTCTCCAGCCCCAGGATGCGATGGGCCGACATCGAGGTGCCAAACCTGGTCGTCGATGTGGACTCTTGGACCAGATCAGCCTGTTATCC